>NZ_JAESDK010000001.1 GCF_019249245.1 Alteromonas lipotrueiana
TCGGCCCCAACCCTGGCACTAGATGCATTAGGTACCGGTAACGACACCACGCCGCAGATCAGCGGTAACACTGATGCAGCCGAAGGCAGCACAGTCGCGATTACCGTGACCGACAGCGCCGGTAACACTGAAAACCTGAGCGCCACAGTGGATATTAATGGAAACTTTACGGTCAGCCCAGTCACCGCGCTTGCCGAAGGTGATTATACCGTTTCTGCCTCGACCACCGATGCTGCAGGTAACACGGCCACTACGTCGCAAACCGGCAATATTGATACCTCCGCGCCAACGTTAGTGTTGGATGTATTAGGTACTGGCAACGATACCACCCCACAGATCAGCGGTAATACCGATGCCGCCCAAGGCAGCACGGTGGCGATTACCGTGACCGACAGCGCCGGTAACACCGAGAGCCTGAGTGCCACGGTGGATATTAATGGAAACTTTACGGTTAGCCCGGTCACGGCGCTTGCCGAAGGTGATTATACCGTTTCTGCCTCGACCACCGACGCCGCAGGTAACACCGCTACTACGTCGCAAACCGGTATATTAGATACTACCCCGCCGGTACTTCAACTTACCGCGCAAGGCACCACAGGTGACAACACACCGACTATTGCCGGTACTACCGATTTAGCCGAAAACAGCATTATTTCATTGCAGGTAACCGATAGCGCCGGCAGTACTCAAAATTTTGATGCTACGGTAGCCCGGGATGGTAGCTTCAGCGCTGATGTTCCTTTGCCCATTGCCGATGGTAATTACACCGTAGTAGCCAAGGGGCAGGATATTGCAGGAAATCAAACTACGGTATCGGACAATAGCGGTAACGTAAATACTTCTGCTCCGTTGATAAATCTTGAGGTTATTGGCGACACCGGCGACACCACACCTCTTATTGAGGGTACCACCAGTGTTGGTGTCGGATTCACTGTTACCATTACAGTTACTGACCTGTTGGGTACTACTCAAACACTATATGCATCGGTGAATGCCAATGGCGAGTTTTCAGTAGTTGTTCCTAACCCACTGGTTGAAGGTACTTTTACAGTTCATGCTCAGGTAACGGACGGTTCTACCAGTGATGCTCTGATTACAGGACGGGTGGATTTACAACCACCGGCCTTATCATTGGATGCTGTAGAGCTGGCTAATACAACTCCTTTAATATCGGGTATGAGTGACGAGATTGGGGCTACAGTTAATATTACGGTAACCGATGCTCAGGGGGGTAAACATGTGTTGACCGCCACTGTGCAAAGCGACGGTACCTTCAGTGTAACGCCGCCACCGCTACCGCAGGGTAATATTACTGTCTCTGCTCAGGTGGTAGACTCGGCAGGAAACATCGCCACAGCATCAGTAGATGGCTTGATTGATATTATCGCCCCTACTCTTACCCTGAATGATTTAGCATTAAACAGTCCAACTCCGCTAATCTCGGGTAGCAGTGATACGAGTGATGCTCTGGTCACCGTTACCATTACCGATCGGGCAGGCAATAGCCAAAGTTTGTCAGCAGTTACCGATATTGATGGGAACTTTGTGGTTACACCGGCCGCCCTGGCTGAAGGTGAAATTGCAATAGAGGTGACTATTGAAGATGGTTCAGGCAATGTTACGTTAAATAGTTTAAACGCCATTATCGACCTGACACCGCCTAGCCTGGCCGTAGAGCTGAACCAGCTTGATAGCAATACTCCGATGATCACCGGCAACAGCGACGAAATTGGGGCGATGGTTTCTTTAACAGTTACAGATGCTCTTGGCCAAAGCCAGGTCCTCAGTGCCCAGGTAGATACATCAGGGGCCTTTAGTGTGGTTCCGGCTGCCGTTGCAGAAGGCCAGCTAACGGTTACAGCCACGGTAGCGGATGACGCTGGCAATATTTCAGCTGCCAATGTCACCGGCCTTATTGATATAACCATTCCTACTCTCACGCTTGATGCGATAGGTTTGATAAACGACGCCACGCCAACTATCAGTGGTACTACCGATGAGGTCAACGGGCTGGTAGAAATTGTGGTCACTGACGCAGACAATATTGTCCAGACACTTAGTGTTCTGGCTAATGATGTCGGCGATTTTGTCCTGGATATACCGGTATCCGTTGCGCAAGGTCTTCTGGCCATAGAAGCTAGCGTATCTGATGCTGCAGGCAATACTATTAATGCAGTTACTGATGCAACAATTGATACTATTGCCCCGGCGCTTGAAATAACATCTATGCCAACCTTACTGTCACCTGTGGTTACTGGTTTTACCGACCCTAGCGAGGCAGGTCGTAGCCTGGATATTACCGTAACTGCCAATATACTGGGTATTGAAACTACGCTGAACATTAATACCACCATATTGGCCGACGGTTCATGGAGCTCAGGCCCAATCGCCGACCTTAGCGCTGGGCCAGTATCTGCTACAATCGCAATTATTGATGAAGCGGGTAATTTTGTATCCGTATCAGAGTCAACCACTACCTCTGGGACCAATAGCGGCGCCGAAGCGAACATAGTATCGGGTGACCTGGTCAGTCTTAATTTGCTGGGAGGAGCTACAACTCTGGACATCTAATCGCAAAAGCGACAGGCCCAAAAAAGGCAGAACGGATAACGTTCTGCCTTTTTTATTCTTATCGTATTTTGTTTACTTTGGATTTATTTAACCTGTGTTTATTAAACTACGGCCTATTGGCTGGCAATAGGCACACACATTATAAATCGCGCTCCAGAGGTAAAGTCGGGGTCTAACACCAGAGTTCCACCCAGTTTAACTTCAGCCAGCTCTTTGGCAATTGACATACCTAATCCGCTGCCACCGCATCCTGTTTTCGTCGTAAAGTAGGCAGTAAAAATAGCATCCTGAATTTCGCGGGGGATACCGCTGCCATTGTCTTCAAATATAAGCGTAAATGTAGCCAGTCGGGGGTCGAGTTTTCCGCTCATGCAAATACGAGGATGTGTAGTATGTTCAAAGGCATGACGCATTGCATTAAAGCTTAAATTGGTAATGATTTGAGATACCGCCCCCGGGTAACCATTTATATAAACAGGGTTTTCAGGAAGCGAAATCTCTAAATCAATGCCTTGTCTTTTAATTTCAGGCGATATGCTCAACATTAAGTTGCGGATATTTTCACCTACGTCAAACATACATTGCTGAGAAGCACACTGGTCTACCGCGGTATTTTTGAAGCCTTTTAATAAAGTGACAGCCCGCTCTAAATTAAACTCAAGCAAGTGACAGCAGTCAGTGCATTCTTCAACAAACTCACCAAATGAAACCTCGGTCAAAGCACCTTCTTCAAAATCTTTCACCAACCGTTTTACTTCACATTTCAGATGCGACAGTCCGGTAATCGCCACCCCCATAGGATTGTTAATTTCATGGGTTACTGCGCCTACCATCTCACCTAGTGCAGACATAGATTCGTTTTTAGACAGCTGCTTTTGTAAGTTATCAATGTATTTTTGTTGTGTACCCATCTGACCAATACAGCTAGCCCGGTACAGATGGGTTAAATAGTGTTCGAATGCGGCTTCTGTAGAGGCATGATATTGCGCATCATTGGAGTCAGTAAAACCGATAAGAATACACGTAGCATGTTCCGTTTTTTTGGCCCCAACCAGGCAGCCGCCGCTGTGCAGGCTGCGCATAGCGGTGGGAAGGTGTTCAGGGGCACACCAACGATATGAACATGGGGTGTCTATCCAGGAAAGGGCTTCGTCAGCAGGTACTGTATTAAAAGTTGCCTCATCATTGGTAACCTGCACAAAATCGTTATCATTAAACTGGCACCACAATGTCAACGCCTGCATAGGGGCTAATGTTGTCGAATGCTTGAAGTACATTTGCAACAGCGACCAGCTATCTCCGTTGTCGATAAACTGAGCTTCCAGTGCACAATCCATATTTACTCCTTGTTTGCTATTAGGGCAACAATCACGCTTTGCTGTCTGGAAAGCATTCCCGGATATGCCAAAACTCATCAAAGTTCTCTAACAGCAAATCTATTAACTTTGGTTCGAAATGTTTACCGCGCTGCTCGGTAAGCAACTGTTTAATATTGTCTTTGTCCCAGGCATCTTTGTAAGCGCGCTTCGAACCCAGAGCATCAAATACATCAGCAAGTGCGGTAATCCGTCCCGCCACCGGAATTTCTTCACCCTTGAGCCCCTGTGGATACCCCGACCCGTCCCATTTCTCGTGATGTGTTAAGCTAATTTGAGCTGCTGCTTTTAATATCGGTTTTTTGGATTTTTTGAGAATATCGTAGCCAACCTGCGCGTGTTCCTGCATCAGTTGCCACTCTTCTTTGTCAAGTTTAGCCGGCTTGTGCAAAATACTGTCGGGTATCGCTACTTTGCCTAAATCATGCAGTGGCGCGCCTCGTTTTACAGTAAGGCATTCGTTTTCATTCAACCCGTACAATTGTGCCAGCTTGTAAGATACTAAAGAGACGCGCTTCACATGAGCACCGGTTTCTTTGCTGCGCATCTCAACCGCGTCGCCTAACAGGTAAACCAACTCTCGCTGAGTTTCGAAAATTTCTTCACTCATCTGCAAATTTTCATACGCTAAAGCAACATTGACACAGTATATTTCTAGAAATTCGCGCTGCGCCGCACTAAGGTCTTCGCATAAGTCGATATACAGCAGGTTTTCGTGCCCACCGTCTGTCCGGGTATAAAACACATAACCTTCGCTCGAATAAAACGAGCTTTTTTCGGCTAAGGCACGCTCAAATTGTTGCCTGACTTTTTCAGGCAGGCGCGACATATCTGCGTTATCCAGATTTTCGACCAAATCGCCGGTGGCGGCCAATATTCTGCTTTTCGATTCATCATCTTCAGGGCCCACGTGAGTTGAGCAATATACGGCACTCGACTCAAGCTGTAATAAATTCATAATCTCGCTTAATACGGCCGTAGCAAAAACCTTCATTGAATTGGTTTTCAGCATGTTGCCGGTGCTTTCAATAACTTGCTTTAAACCTTTGCGGTGTTCTTCAATGGTATAAATATCACGATAGGAGCGCAGACCCGCGTACATCAGTGTTTTTAATTTTTGACTGGTGAGTTCTGTTTTTTCTTTGTAGTCGTTTATGTCGTACTTTTCGATGACCTCATGCTCTGGCGCCTGGCCCGGCTGACCTGTACGTAGCACCAGCCGGCACAAATGATTTTTTAAATCAGTCCGTACCCAGTGCACCAGGTCCAGCCCTGCATGATCGTTCTCCATCACCACATCAACCAATGCCAGTGCGATATCAGGCTCTTGCTGAAACACTTCCATGGCTTCTTTAGCTGAATAAGCGTGAAGAAACTGAATTTTTTTGCCATCAAACCGAAACCGTTTGAGGGTCAGGTCGGTTACCCGATGTACTTCGGTTTCATCATCAACAATCAACACTTTATAGCCCAGTGCCACTTCAGGCTGAGGCTCTGCTTTGGGTGCTATTACCCCGGTTTTCTTTGCAAATAACGGATTCGCTCCCACATTTTACTCCTTTTCTAAATTCTGCACGGTAAAAGACACCCACAACCCCTGACCTTCAACACTGCCGTGGTTAAAGTCACTTTTTAGTTTGCTTTTGACCAGATTGTAAACCACCGGCAACCCCAAACCGGCGTTACCCGCGCCTCGTTTTGTGGTAAAAAATGGCTCTGTTATTTTACGTAGCTCGTGTTGCGGAACCCCTACGCCGTTGTCGCTAAAGCGAACGGCATAGCCATCTTTGTATGCCCGTATCGCAATTAACACGTCACATTGGCGTTGACCTGGTTTAAAAGCGTGCAAAAGCGTGTTCGAAGTTAAATGAGACAATATTTGGGTGATTACTGCAGGATAAGTATTTACCCATGAAGTTTCAGGAAAACGAGTACTAAACTGTATTATCTGCGCAGAATTATGCAGCGCATAATCTGCAATGAAGTCATCAATTAGCGTATTCAAATTTATGTGTTCAATATCGGCGGCTTCGTCTGCGTTGATAACCGCGACCCGTTTAAAGCTGGCGACCAGTTTTGAAGCCCGCTGCATATTTTTTAAGGTCATATCAACCATGTCATAACTGGCAGATAGAAAGTCTTCAAACTTTTCCGAGTCCAGTACGCCATTTTCAAAATCTTGTTTTAACTCATCAAGCAGGTCGCGCTGATGCGATGCACTGGTGATACTGATGCCTACAGGGGTGTTAACTTCATGCGAGATGCCGGCAACCAGCCCGCCCATCGCGCTTATTTTTTCCGATTCGATGATTTTTTCCTGGGCAAACTGCAGCTTGGTTATGGCTTCATCGGTTTCTTTGTTCGCCTTATTGAGACGGACCGAATAGCGAAACAGATAAAACAAAAATATCGAAAATAGCAGAGTAAACATTGGAATCAGATAGTACAGGTAGTATCTGAAACTGTTTTTATCGTTGATTCTGACTTTCCAGTAATCATCAAAAAAGAACAGATCTTCTTCAAAATATTGAGAACCTAATGTGCTTTCCTCAATGTTTTTGAAGATAACCTTCTCTTCTTCGTTATAGACAAAAAACTCTTTAGACACTTCATGATTAAGAATGCTGCGCATAGCGCGCTTAAAGTCTATTAACAAAACAACCACTCCTTCGTTGTTTTGCATTTTATAAATTACCGGGATCACCGTATCTTGCTTACCTGTGATAATGGGAGAGGTGATGGCCTCAGATGTGCGCATGTGCTGAGGATTAATAGACGAAAGATTTTCTTCTAAATCATGTAATTCTACAGGTAACTCGCCGTTAAAAGAGTGCCAGTAGGTAGGCTGTTTAAGCTGTAAAGTTGCAGCCTGAGCGTTATAGTACAAAATTGTATTCACAATAATACTTTGCTCGAATATAGGCTCGATAAAACTGCCAAACTCTTTTTCATCCACCCCGGTAGAGGATAAAAAAAAGCTTTCAATAGACATGAGTTCATAATTCAGATTTTCAAAACGTTCGTTTTTAAGTTCTACAAATTCACGTACCGGCCCTACGAAGGAAACTTGCCGTTCTTTTTGTATTAGCTCATAAGAAATAAAAAAAGAGCCCAGCATAAGCACAGCGCCAATTATCAGGCTATTTCCGGTGTAGGTGGCTATTCGCATACTTCTTAAATCAGTATCTATAGTGGATAAACCTAAAGCATAGACCATGCTTTAGACTTCGTGTATGCAAAGACGTGTAATCACGCACACCTAAGTATAAATTTGCTATACCGATACATAGCAACCAGGTCGTGACCCGGGTATAATCTTTGGCTATGTCCTATTTTATTCCTACAGGCTGGCATCAGACCCGCCTGGAGATCAAAAAAAGCGCGTTTATTGGTATCGCTCAAAAAGTCAGTGACCGGGAGCAGGCCAAAGCGTTTCTTGAACAAACTAAAGCTGCTTATCCTGATGCTCGTCATCACTGTTGGGCGTATTTATTCGGAGACCCAAACCAACCGAAAAGTGTTGCCATGGCCGACGATGGCGAACCCTCTGGTACCGCAGGAAAGCCCATACTGAATGTGTTACAGCATAATCAGGTGGGAGATGTAATGGTGGTGGTGGTACGCTATTTCGGCGGTATTAAACTGGGAGCCGGGGGATTAGTCAGAGCCTATTCTGGCAGCGCACAAACCACATTAGAAAGCCTACCTATTGCTGAACATGTTGTTTTAACAAAGTGTTGTGTAACTACCGACTTTAAACACGAGCAGTTTTTACGCCACTTTACCCACGAACATGGCGGTAAAGTGTCAAGTGTAAATTACGACCAACATGTACATCTTATTTTGGCCCTGCCAGATAGCGCATTAGCGCCGCTACAGTCTTTGGCTGGCAGCGTTGGCTTTACGCTTAATATTGATTGACCTTCCTTTTTGAGTGTACACTTGTACGCTAGAATGCAATCTACTTTCATGTTTGCCGCAAAAGGGCCCTTTTGATGACCTCTGTTAAATCTCAGGCTTATTCGCTGGCTGAAGAGTGGATGAATACGATTAGTCACGGCATAGGGTTTGTGGCGGCGGTGGCCGGGCTCATCTTTATGTTGTTAAAGGCGCAAGATCCACTGGCAATGTCAGTAGCCGCCGTTTACGGCTCTACCTTAATCTTAATGTTCTTAAGCTCTACGCTGTATCACGCTATTCACCATCAACGTACTAAAGGGTTGCTGAAACTCTTTGACCACAGCGCTATTTATCTATTGATAGCAGGTACCTACACGCCATTATTAATAGTCACTATTGGTGACTGGCTGGGCATCTTTATGACTGCGCTAATCTGGGTGCTGGCGTTAGGCGGAGTAGCCTTTAAACTGGTGGCTCAGCATCGGTTTCCCAAAGTGTCGGTAGCAACCTATTTATTAATGGGATGGATTGCACTGGGCGTTATTTACCCATTATATATTGCGATGCCGGGGCCCGGCCTGTGGCTGCTTGTAGGTGGCGGACTTTGTTTTAGTATAGGGGTTCTGTTTTACGTCGCAAAAAAGGTAAAATACACCCACGCAATATGGCATTTGTTTGTTCTTGGCGGTTGTCTCTGTCATTATTTGTCTATTTATTATTTTGTAATGTGAGTCATCGCGGAGAACCATGACTGAGTCTGATTCAAGTTGTACCGTTCCAGCTGCGCTTAGCTGGTTTAATACCAGTGTTGGCCGGATCACGCTGGGGCCTCGTCCTCAACAACAAGACCTGCCTGGTTTAGAACAGGCTCAGGTCAGTCATATTGTATCCTTACAAACCTCTACGGAAGATAGTAAAGCGCTTGAAAAGCTTCTGAATAAAAGCAACATACAATGGCGCTGGATGCCAATAGAGATAAGCCGGCCTTCAAAAGCCGCAGATGTGGCTATGTTGCAACAGTATTTAAATGAAACTCAAAAATTACTGGCCAGTGGTGCCAGTATTTATGTTCATTGTAATGACTCTGCAAATCGTTGCTCGTTGTTTCTTTATGCGCTGCTACATCATCTTCGCCTGCCTTCGTCCAGTGCTTACAGCGCTTTGTATAGCCTGCAATGCAGCGCAGTCCATACTATCGCTCGTAACGATCTGGCGTGGGCTGCCGATTTAGGCGCCTCGGTAAAACATCAGTTTTAAAAGCTAATGTGGTGGGTGCCCTGTTCTATGGGTAATTATATCCATTACTTTTACTGTGCATGTAACTTGCTTAACAGGCTATTGAGCTAACTGCTCAACATTTTATAGTGACAAACATAATTATCGATACCCTTTATATAACTTATGGTATCGATACAAAGTGGTGGTCGCGCAATGTTTGATTGGCGCTACAAGACCACTTCTGTTGTTGTCACTGTGGCGCTGTTGTTTCTTTGAAGGAGCCTTGTTACATGCAAAAAACCGTTATCTTCAGCATTTTGTGCGCATTTGTTTTTCTGATTGGTGGCGCAAAAGCAGCGGCACAGCCTGATTATTCTGAGCTTACCCGTGAAAGCCTGATCGCCGGCCAGCCCGGCAAAGCCGCGTTTGATGCAATGGATAAGCAAGGCGAGCGCGCGCTCGCAGACACAAAGCGTGTGGTAGCCGAACTTAAGAAAAACGGTCAATATAAGCACATGCTAAAAAAGCTCAACCCCTCTGAGTTTGACGAGGCTGCTGCAATTTTAATGGCGGTGTACGCCAAAAACAGCCTTACCGAAGCGGTTAAACAAGTGGCTGAAGACTCACGCTATCAGACCCGTTCAGTCGTGCGCTCGGCCATGTTGTTGTTTCCACTTGACCGCTACGCATTGTATCGTCAGCTAGCACAGCAACAGGCCTTTGATTCTAAAAAGCTGACCAAATGGGCAGCGTCTACCGGGGTATTAACGAAGCCGCTATATCCTGACTCAATGACCCGCGATACAATTTTTGTACAACCGCTGATAGAGTCAGCCAGTGTTACTGTGCAGCACTTACCTAAAGAAGCCGAAGTGTCAGTGAAGTTTCGTATTGCCGGTGACAATGCTGCAAATAGCAGTAACACGTGGCAAGCAGCGCGTTCTTTGGTTTACGAGCCAGTAACTGGCGTACATACCGGCCCCCTAGTGTACTTATCAGCCGCCACTCGCTATGAGCTGCAATTGACCATCGACTTACCAGACAAACAGCAAAACCAGTTTAAAAAAATATTTACCACCAAAGCTGATACGCCCCCCATCAATCCTGACAAAGTGTATCACCTGTCAGACATTTACCAGGGCGGCACATTAGATTTAGAAGCCCTTGGCATTGAGGGCGACAAAAATGGCTGGGTCAAGATCGTCGGCGACCCGGATACCATTATTCGCGCAGACGATCCCGAAAAACATGCCATTAATATTGGCGACAACAGTTATATTTATTTTGAGAACATCACCGTTCGCGGGGGCCGTACTCACAGTATTTACGCCAATAAGGCGCATCATATCTGGATTAATCAATGCGATATTGCTAATTGGGGGCGCGCACCTAATGTTATGAAAAATGGAGTCGCGTTTGAACTTGAAGACGCCGCGCCAATTAATTACGACTCGGCTATTTATTTACGCCAAAGTGGTGTGATTACTATCGAAAACTGCACCATTCACGACCCGCGCCCCATGGCGAATGATTGGCGTAGCGGCCATCCTAAAGGACCGAATGCATTTTTCGCTCACGCGAACCACCCAGATCCGCAGTACAAAGGGCAGGTAATTATCCGTAATAATACGTTTACCGGAAAACCTGAGCACCGTTTTAACGATGTTATTGAAGGACGGAAAAATGCCTCTGCGCTGGGCGGTTTTGTGCGCGATTCAGCCATTTATGACAATACACTTGCCTACAGCAACGATGATGGTATTGAGATTGATGGTGGGCAATACAATGTATTGGTCTATAACAATGATATTTCTCATACCTACACCGGGGTCAGCGCTATCCCTACCCGGGTGGGGCCAAGTTTTGTGTTTAATAACTATATTCACGACCTGGGCGACACTACGGGAAAGCAATGGGCTGCTATTAAGCTGGGCGGCTTGCTCACCGGCGCGTTTGGCAAGTCTTATCTGTTTCATAACTTAATCGCGGTAAATCGGAATGGCTTTACCGCGTCACGATTTCAACAAGACAGTACGCTGCTTACTCATGCTCAAAATAATGTGGTTATCACTAAACACGACAACAACGCAGTAGGGTATAATCTGCTTGACCAGGAAGATTTTGACGGGAGTACGTTTGTAAATAACTACCTGATAAACCTTAAACGGGCCGAGCCTAAAGTAATGGGTTCAATTACTATACCTTATGCGTTTGCTGAGTTAGTCAATGTTGAAAAAGCAC
The DNA here is from genome assembly GCF_019249245.1 of Alteromonas lipotrueiana. GTDB lineage: Bacteria > Pseudomonadota > Gammaproteobacteria > Enterobacterales > Alteromonadaceae > Alteromonas > Alteromonas lipotrueiana. The sequence continues at coordinate 11,307 of NZ_JAESDK010000001.1, forward strand.
GGCAAATTCTCAGCAACGGCCAACAAACCCGACTTCCGGTAGCGCCAGCCTTTCATATAAATAATTTTAGCCAGTTAACAGCTGATGGTGAAGATTTTATTTATGGAATAGTGCAATAGGCAGGTTTTTTGCTTAACGTGAACCCGGTCTGTTCTTTTCTAATAACCTTATGCGGTAGTTCATGTCACTAAAAGCAAAATCGATTACGGGCGCTTTTTTCAACTTATCGGCAAATGGCTTTGCCCAGGTTGTCAATTTCGTAGTCTACGCCATTATGGCCAGAATTCTGGGTGTTGAAGAATTTGGTCTGGTGGCAGTGTGCCTGATGGTCGTCGAGTTCTGTAACTTATTTATCACCGTAGGCATCAGTCAGAACCTGATTCAGCGAGACGATTGGGACAACAAGTTTGCCAGTTTGTCGTTTTGGGTATTAATGGGGGTATCGGCTGCCATTGCGGTGCTAATCTTTGTGGTTGCCGTCCCCATTGCTTACTATACCTATTCAGAACTTGCTGCTCAGTTGATTGCCGCGCTTGCTGTAGTGCCCATTGCTAATGGCTTCAGGCTGGTACACAAAGCCAAGCTTGAACGTAATTTTGAAAACAAAAAACTGGCCGTCTACGAGGTAGCGGGCATATTTGTAGGCGGAATTGTATCGGTTGTTACGGCGCTTCAGGGTTTTGGAGCGTGGGCCATTATTTACGGAAAAATTGTACAGGCGCTAATCTCAACGCTGTTAACCTGCTGGCGTTCTGACTTTCGACCCCAAAAAATCTCTGATACCGAGCATCTGGCCGAAATTATTACGTTCGCCAAACCTCTTATTGCGATGTCTTTTGTGAATTTCTTTTCGCAAAAAACCTCTAATATCATTATCGCTGCTTTTCTGGGGGCTGCTACCTTTGCCTATGCTTCTGTAGCTCGCCAGGGGTTTTCGGTGATTAACAATCTGACCTTTCAGCCTTTAAACCGTATTGCATTAGCTGGCTTATCGCGAGTCGACACGCCCCGGCTTAGCGGCGTGTTTAGCCGGGTTGTGGGTATTACCGCACTGTTTGTTTCGCCGGTCTATTTTGGTGTGGGGGCAATAGCACACCCTTTCATTGATGTCGTGTTCGGAGATAAATGGGTAACCAGCGCTTACTTATTGTCTATCATGGCCGTTATGGCCCCGACTCAGGTTATGGCTTACTATCTGCCTAATCTGCTTATCTCCAGAGGTTTACCGCGACAAGCGTTTAACTTAAACCTTATCAATTTAGCCGTTAATTTTGCTTTGCCGTTAGCCGCCGTGCCCTGGGGCTTGTTTGCGGTAATTAGCGCCTTGGTAGTTGCTAACTATATCAGTTTGTTTTTGAAATTTGCTTTGGTAAAACGCCATCTGGGTATTGGCGTAACTGATGCCCTGCGTAACACCTGGATGTTTTCACTGGCTTCTATCATTATGTATGCGGTGGTACTGTTTATCGAGCGCACGCAGGCTTATGGAATTGATAATATCTACCTTGAACTGATTGCTCTGGTCGCAACAGGAGCAAGTATTTATGGCGCAATTTTGCTGTTGTTTTTCAAATCACAGACATTCGAGGTAATTGGCGAATTAAAAACACAGCGTGCTGTGAAAAAAACCGTCTCCTCCTGATAAAACAGATAAGGGGTTGTCAGTGACAACCCCTTATCTGAAAATCTAATTGTGTTGGGTGTTTATTTTTTCTGTGTTTCCCACAAATCAAATGGAAAAGCCTGATACAGCTTATTGGCAATCGGTGTAAAGTCTGGCAAGGGTGCAATTGTTTTGCTCAGCGCCTCATTAATGCTGCTGGCTTTAGGAATATCGGTGCGCCCTGTGCCCTGGTAATAATCTTCGTATTTAAACATTGACTCGCCGCTACCCGAGTCAAAAAATACCGCCGGTACCCCATATGCTTCAGCAATAATTACGCCATGTAACGAGCTGGAGATAACCCGTTTGCTATTGATAATTTGCTCGATAAACGACCCCGGATATTGCATCGGTGTCACCAGCTTATCTTCGTGCCCCTGATATTTTTGCATATCGTCGTTCATATGATTAATAACGATGTAATCTTTTTTTACCGTATTTTCCATTAAAGCCCGGGGATAAAAATAAGGCAGCAACAGTGCTGGGTCGCCGTAAATCTGAGGAACGTCAATATCGCGCTTTAAAAGATAATCACGAGTCAACGGACCTCTTACCGCTCTTACATCCAGCGACCTGAATTTATTGACCTTATCGTCCATTTTTTTATTCAGGCCGGTGCCCCAGATACAATCATTGGTGTTAGCAAAATGCAGCACCGACCCCACGCTCACCAGTTTGTTATGGTGCGAATGCTTATCGGTAATCTGTTTACCTTTGTTGGCAAGAATACGATTTACTAAATCATAGGCAACATAGTCGCCAATATTAGGCCGGGGATCTTTTTTCGACTGCCACCAAAAAATCAGTGACTTTTCTTTTGCCAATTTTTGCTTCTCGGCCCATTTATAAAACATGAAAGACATTCCTGAGGTTATTGCATTCAATAAAATGTTGGCACCACTGAGCCCGCACTATCATTTACCTAGCTTTTTCATTAGCTTTCGCCAGATACTTTGCTGGTTGTAGCGCATTAATTCGTGGGTGGGGTCAAACTGGTGGGTAAAGCGTGATAGCCATTGCTGGTTTAACTCGTTACTTTGCTTTTGCGTTACCGGCGTAATAGGGATTCGAGTGGCATCAATATCCTGTTCTATAAAATCGGCAATACGCAATACGGTATTTGCCGTATTGGTTTTTACCTCGCTAAAATTAAGCTCCATATATTTAGCCCCTGACGCGGCCAGCGTGTAACGCCATGAGCTATTTTCAAATATAATTCGGCGTAACCCTTCATCAATATCGTTAAAGTTGTATTGAGGTTCAACGGTAGAGTCCTGGTGTTTAGCAATCCACGAACCCGTTTGCCGCGCTATCGACAGCGACACGGCCTGAGCCATAAGGTCTTCTCGGGTAAGCAAAATAAAATGTGGGTTGGGAAACAGTTTGCATAAGTTGGCAAATCCACCAAATTCAGGCAAGTGCGAATAATGCACCTTTATACCGAATACCCCGTTGGGCGAAGTACGGCGCTGCATCAGCGCTTTCATACACTGTGAAGTAGAAGTGTGACCTAAACGCTGTTTCCATTGTTTCAAGTTTTGCTTATTACCATACTCAAGCGGAAAACCAAATCCGCCGGTTTGATGTAAAATATGCCCCAACATGTGGCTACCTGAGCGCACCGTAGAAGCAACAATTAATGTTTTTCTGGTATCGGTCTGGTGCGAAAAGTCGTGTTGTTCATCAAACTGGTCTTCATACAGCGCCATATGCAATCTCCTTATGCCTGACGGCTACGCAGCTTTTTTGCCGTCACCTGGGCGATATGCGAAACAGTCCATTTAAATCCGGCCAATCGCATCGACATAAACACCCACTTAACTTTTTGTTTTTTAAGTGGCAAATAAACCAACAGTTGCGCAGCCACTCGTTTTCGGTAATTGTCTTCGCCCAAAAACACACGATGTTTGTCGGCCGAGCGTAGTCTTACCACGGCCTCATCGGGCGTCATGTTTGCCACTTTAGCGCCAATGCCGTCCATATTCATAAACCGATACATAAAAATGGCTTTGGGTATATTCGCAATTTTGTAGCCTTGCTGAATCAGTCGAACATACATGTCCCAGTCTTGTCCGTTGGGCAGCGACTCATCAAAGCGTTCTTTTAATGCTAATTCTTGTTTTATGCTAAACCCACTCATTCCACAGTACTGATTACCGGTTTTTAAAATGTCGGCTTCAACCTGCGTAGTGGTTTGCACAAAAACTTCGCTTTCTTTGCCCAGGTTCTGATACCCGCTTACCACCGCATCAGCGCCCTCTTCGTAAGCAGCAATATGCTCTAACAAATAGTCAGGCATCCAAATATCATCATCATCTAAAAAGGCAATAATGTCACCACGAGCCTTATCGACCCCTGTATTTCTGGCCTTATTTGCTCCGGCCGATTGCTCTAAATAGTGATAACTGAAATTTTCATAGTGACTGTATTTGTTTATAACCTCATCATATGGCAAGGATGATGCATCGTTAATTACCATAACTTCCAGTGGCTTAACAATTTGAGCGAACACGCCCTCTAAAGCTTCATCAAGCTCATTGGGACGGTTATAGGTTGTGATCACAACACTGACTGTATAGCTCATAATGTCCCTGCAACGGTTAATAGATATCAAAAGCGTGTTTAATTATTTAATAAACTCTTTCACAATGAACCTCCAGGAGCAAGAATCATGCAAGAAATGTTGAAACAGCAGTCACAGAAGTATTTGACTCGCTATCCCAGAATCTTTTTTTGCCATGTTCCTAAGTGCGCTGGTGTGTCTTTGTCTAAGGCAATTTACAGGGCAGTTTACCCCGCTTTTTTAAAAGCCACGCGCTTTACCGGCCATATCGATTTAACCAGCAGTCGTTTAAGTCAGGAGCTATTAGGTATCGAGATGATGAGCGCACGTGAAAGCCAGCTTATCACGCATTTAAACGACCGGTACATGCGCTATACCAACGGTCATTGTATAGCGCGGCCTGAGGTAACACGTAAGTATTACACTGACTGGCACTTCTTAACGATTTTGCGAGACCCCACCGATCGTTTTATCTCTGAGTTTGTTTACAATAAGTTCAAACCTTCACAGTGGCAAAAGCATGATGACGATATACACACTTACCTCGACTCTCCAAAGGGGGTAAATTCAGCGCTTACCTACGCCAGGTATTTTTCAGGCTTCACAAACTCTCAGGATATTCTTGCGAATAAAGAGCAGGTTATAGAAAGTGCTGTTGCAAATCTAAGACAGTTCTCGGTGATTGGTACGCTGGATAATATGGCGCAGTGGCAAGCCAGTTTTAACCGTACCTTTAATACTAAAATAGCCATTGCCAGTAACAATAAAAGCCCTAATCAACAGGCTTCTTCACAGGTGACTCAAGATGCTGCGGCGATGAAAAAAATTGAGCAGTTGTGCGCCATAGACCAGGCTATTTACCAGCAGGTTGTGACAATGCAAACTACGCCTTAATAATGTATAAAGAACTGACGCCCGAAGAACTAGCGTACAAAGGAATAGCTACGAGGCATTAGTACGAACTGGCATCCATCTGAGAAGCGCTGCTCAAAAAATAAGCAATTTGGCACGGTAATGACCACAAACTGCTGCCTAACAGTTTGTGGTGGGTCGTGGGCCCTACTTTTCAGGCCATTAAACGGGTTTCTCCAAAACATCCCGCCACGACTCTTTTACCGCCCGGTCGCCATAGTGCCTGACTGCTTGCTCGACCACTAACCCGGCGCTGGTGTAGTTAAGCTGCGCTAACTGCGAACCTAAGTCCTGTTTATCTAAAATTTGAACAAACGAGAACTCTTTAGCTTTTGTTCGGGCGAAGTGCGAGTCAAAACACAGCACGTTAGCGCCCAGGCTCAGTGCCATATAAAATGTGCCTGACGATATCATTGCACCGTCATCATGAGGAATAATAACAAAACGGGTATTGGCTACCGCCTCTTCTAATAAAGACTGCTCAACAAACGCATTTTCCCATTCAACAGACAGCCCGCGCTGAGCAATTATCTGCTGAATTTTTTGGGTATAATCGGCCTGCGAGCAATACCCCATTATGCGCAGACGCTGCGCAGGTGGCCAGACTTCTAGCAACGCATCCAGCCGCTTGTAGGGCTTAATTGCCCCAAAATATAGATAATCGATTATGCGTGGCCGATTAACAGTCTGCTGAAAAAATTCAGCCAGTTGGTCGTCACTTTGATAAAGCGGATGCTTAACCAGACTGGCTTCGATAGCATCTGTTACTTCAAGGGTTACTGTTCGATGACTTACCCTTTGCATCAACCCGGTTATGCAGTTAAACAGGAATGTTGGTCCACTGGCATTATGGGGCTTAAAGTTATGACGCAGCCATATAATATTGGCGCTGAAAAGCCGCATGGTTATCAGGCTGATAAAAAAACCAGCAATAAACACCCAGCGCTTTATACCGTGAAGCCCGCGCCGGTACGGCTGATCTTCATACCAGTTAAGCACTACCGCATTGTGTTTGCGCCGGGTAATATTACCTATCCGAAACAGCTGCTTCAACGGCGCAATCGAGTAACCCAACTGGCTAAATACGCCTTTGGTTCGGCTAATAAACCCATTACTGTGTTCAATAGGGTATAAGAATAAGCGTGAAGTATCAGAGCCTGACATCAGTGCGCGGTAGGCCCTGTAATAGTGGGTCTTATCGCCAGATCATTGGCAATATGATAAGTGTCGACCGAAATACTGTCCCAGTTAAACATATTTAAAAATGTCTCTTTGTTTACTCGCAATGCTAATGCTTCGACCTGGGTTAGCTTATTGGCCAGCTGGTCAGTATCACCAACTTTGAAGTAGCAGTCTTGTGGTAAGCCAATATCCGTATTAGGAGTAATATCACTAATAAGAACATCGGTACCTGCTGCAATGGCCTCTAATGCCACTATAGGCAGACCCTCATGATAAGACGGCAAGCAAAATACCCGGGCAAATTTGTACAGGGCATTTAATTCATCACCGCTACGGCGCCCGGCGAAAATAATGGTATCCGACGCTTTGTTCTTTAAAGATTGCGAATACTCATCTTCATGGTCAGCGCTGCCAACGATTACCAGCTTTAAATTGGAGTCACTTTTAGAAAAAGCCTCAACCAGGTCATGAAACCCTTTTTCTGGTACTAAGCGCCCGACTGCCAGAATATAATTGCCTGGCTCAAGGTTTAGTTCGCTGGGTAATTTGTCTGCACTTAACGACGTATCAACGCCAGTAAGCGCACCGTTGGGCACAAACGAAATATTATTAGCCCGCTTCAGATTGCTGGCTTTCAAACGCCCGGTAAGCGTGCGTCCTACTACAATTGCACGGTCTGCAAATTTCATGGCCATCGACTCGCCAAATCTTAATATCTTTTTAGCAAACTGATTCCATTTTTGTCGATCATAGTCGGCGCCATGATGGGTCACCATAACCTGCATTCCCAGCAATTTAGCCAGCGGTGTAAATAACGCAGGGCCAATACCATGAATGTGCAGCACATCAGGTTTAACCACAAACCGGGCATAAAATATTGCCAGAAACGTGTGCATAAAGGTTTCGAAGAATTTGTGTTTAAGGGTCCATACTGAGCGTAATTGTACGCCCTGAAACTGCTGACGGGTTTTATCCACATACGGCGAGCGACATATCACAGTAACGTCCATACCCGCTTTCACCAACCTCGGATACAGTTGCTGGCAATGAGATTCAATACCGCCCATTACATCGGGAATACCCCGTAAACCAACGGCACAAAGTTTCATAATTCTCTCCAAAAGGCCTGTACAAGGCGCGGCGATAACTTGGTTAGCGAACCTGTTTCGAAATGAATTCAGGCGCATGATGAGAATTGTCATGCAGCAATCGTACCGGGGCTATCGTATGGCCGACTAAAATTGCATAGAGAATCAAGCCTTCAATGTTCCAAAGTGGCATGGTAGCAAAGCACATGATGAGAAACCCCACCATAGAAGCAAATAGCATCAGAGCAAAACGACGGTTTATAATCCGCAGTGATTGCCACAAAAAACGACTCACGGCGAGTAAAAACAAGCCTAGTCCAAGAAAACCGTATTCAAAAAGAAACGATACATAGGTGTTATGCGCGTATTTTGGAAAGCGGCCGCTCCACGATTCAGGCCCCCAGCCAACAATAAGATTAACCCAGGGCCCTTCACTAAAAGCAAAAATATACTGACTCCAGATATAAACCCGGGCTGAAAAAATATCTTTTTCTGCTTCGGTGTAATACACCGGCGCTTTGATCAGGTCATCCAGACTCGTAAGAAATACAAAAACATCGGCAAACCGGTCTTGCATGGTGTAAGACATCAATAAAAATAATAGTGCGGTTGCGAAGGCCGAAGCAATTAAAAAAACCGGTTTGTACCGTGGCGTGACCCGCGCTTCCAGCGTGGAATAGGCAAAGATAATCGCCATCGGCAAAATAGCCAGTACCGAGGTTCGGTAGTTCGCCAGTACCAGCAATACACAGCCAGTAACAAACAGCAGCGACCGAAACCTTATATAGCCCGGCGCCAGTAAGCCTACTACCAGAATAAAGCTGGCCATAATCATCGAAAAAGCAGCTTCATGGTTGTAGCCGCCAATATAGCTGGTAGAACCGTCAGCTTCAGTAGCCTTTGCTTCACCTAACAGTATCGACATAATTTGTAAGCTGACCGGTAAAAAGAACGCCACCAGCATTTTGCGTAACACCTCATCTTTGCCTACCTTACGTATAGACATAAGCAGGGCGCCCGCCAATGACAGAAAAAAGCACCATTTTACCAGTACATTCACCAGTCCCAGCAAATTACCGTTTAACATACCGCTGATGATTATGCTGACAAAAAATGCATACAGTAATGCTAACGAACGCAGTGACCATAGCGTTCGCGGTAATAACAACAGGCCACAGCCAGCAATACCTATTGAGCTTAATGCATTTATAGAAAACCCCGCCACTAGCGGGGTATAAGTGATTTGATGAAACGCCGATAAGAAAAAACGCAGCCAGATAGCAATAATAACGAACGCCAGGTATTTATTGCAGCGACCCGATACAGCTCGGTATACCAAAAACGCGCTAAGTAGCGCAAAAACAATTTTAACCAGAATGAACATTGTTCATTTCCTCTGACTGACGATGGCGCCCTTTTATAGTTTGAATAATTTTTTCGCGAAAAACTGCATAGCTAAAATCTTGTGCTCGCAGGCGGCTTTGCCCGGCGTAATAATCAAGGTTGCTTTCATTATTTAAAAAATTAAGGGCCTGGACGACGCCGTTAATCTGATTTACCTGACACAAACAGCCGTACATTGAAGCCTCAAACTCATCTACGTTGAACGGATACTCACCCGACAAAATCTCTGCCGGTCCCGACTCACAATTAGTGGCTGCCACAGGCTTACCCAGACACATAGCTTCTACAATCGCATTGGGGAAACCTTCGGCATTAGAGGTAGATACAAAAAAACGGGCATGCTTTAAATAAGGATAGGGGTTGCTGCGAAAACCGCTAAAGTGTACCCGCTCTGCAATACCCAATTGCCTGGCCAACGCCACTAAAGACGCTTGCTCATCGCCCTGACCTAAAATAAGCAGGTCGTCAGTAAGCTCGCTTTGGGCAAAAGCGTTAAGCAACAGACTAAAATTTTTGTTTTTTACCAAACGGCCGGTACCAATAATATAAGATCGGGGTGGTAAATCATCCACAGGTTTGTCGGCCAATTGTTTTAATTGCGCAATATCATAAGGATTATGAATAACCTGCAGGCGAGCTTCGGGCACCCCAAAGTTTTGCTGCAGATCGGCTTTTACACCCTGAGACACCGCCACCACATTATCGGCAAAACGATAAGACATTTTTACCATCAATTTACTCACGGTATCTTTAAAACCACCGGCAAAGTGACTACTGGTATTTACGCGCTCGCTGATTATGGCTTGATAACCGAAACTACGCGCCAGCGCGATATTTACCATATTACTGCGGGTTAAAAAGCTAAAACAAAACTGAGGTTTAATCGCTTCCAGCATTTGGCGAGCGCTTCTATATCCTTTTAACAGCGAGCCGTGCGTGTTTAATGTGACCTTATTTACGTAAGCCGGGCAGGTATGAGCTTCGGGCAAATCGTCCAGCAAAATCAGGTAAACACAAAGCTGGTTCGACGTAAAATACGACTCCATCGCCGACAGCAGATTACACATCACCCGCTCTGCTCCGCCGCCTTCTAAAGAGTTAATCATAAAGGCGACATTCAATGATGCTTGCTGCATAAAATATCCTTGTAATTCTACTGCTTGCTAGTTTTGTTTCAGTACGCTCAACTAGCCGAAAAAGGAAATGGCGCCACTGTTTTTTTAGTCATGGTTGGGCCTGGCACTTTATCGACAGGCACCCGGCACCGATGATGGCCGTATCAACACCGACATTGTCCACCCATCAACCTAAACAGCAATTCCAACGATACTGGCAGGATTGTGAATAAACAGTTTTTCAGCCTGTTCTTTAGACACCTTTTTACTGATCAGCTCAAACGCATCGCCCATATCGTTAGGACGTCTTTGAATGTCATGGGTGTCAGAGGCCACCACGTCAATCTGGTTATTCGCCAGCATAGACCACGCGATGTCTTGAACCTGCTCACCGAAGCGTCCGGTAAACGCACCAGCGGTTACCTGTAACCAGCACCCCTGATTACGCAGCCATTGTATTTTTTCAGGCCGTTTCCACACATCCCGGTTGCGTTCTGGATGTGGAATAAGCGGCTGTACCCCAGCATTTATAAGCCACCGAAATAACTGGTCTAACCCGGCGGGCATGTTACTGTGGGGCATTTCTAACAATAATACATTTTTACCATTTTTTTGGCCCAGGTAGGGCAGCTTATTTTGCTTAAACCAGGCCGGTACCATTTCATTAATGCGAATCTCTCCTGCCCACGACAGACTCAGATCAATTTTGGCCTCGTTCACCGCCTGTTGCAGCTGCACAAATCCCTGTTCAATAATCTCTGCGGTATTATCAAAGGTTCCCCAGTGCATGTGGGGGGTGCAAACTAAATGAGTGACGCCACAGTCTGCGCTTTGTCGCGCCATATCCAGGGCCATTTCCATTGACCGGGCGCCATCGTCAATACCGGGAATTATATGACTGTGAACATCTATCAAAGCAAATCCTTTCTTATTTTAAGAGTCGGCATTGTAACCGTATTGATCGTAGAAACCACCATATCGCTGAGAAACATCAGAGCGACGCAGGTCTACCTGATTCAGTACTACACCATCAACCCGGTGACCCACTTGTAAAAAGCGGCTTAACCCATTTTGGATCATTTTTTCACTGGTGCTGTCAGCGCGCACAACATAAATCACCGAGTCGCACGCTTTTGAAACTACCATGGCATCGCTAACCGCTTGAGTAGGTGCCGTGTCTACCACCACATAAGTATAATGTTTCTTCAGGTAGGTGATAAGTGCATTAAATCCTTCACCGGCAAGGAGTTCCTGCGGGTTAGACGGGATACTGCCTGCGCAAATCAAATCAATACCCGATTGTTCATCATGGACCAGACATTCATCCAGCGAATGGGTCTTCATGGTCAGATTCGACAGACCCGGCTGATAGTTAGGAACATTAAAGCGCTTGCCAATTGATGGCCGACGCAAATCGGCATCGACCAGAATGGTTTTATCTAATTGTCCCAAAGCAAAAGCAAGGTTGGTTGATACGGTCGACTTACCTTCTTTGGGGACACTTGATGTAACTAAAATAGCCTGGTTGGTTCTTTCCAGATTTATTAACGACAAGCTGGTTCGAAGCGTACGAACCGCTTCTGAAAACTGATGGTACTTGCTGTCAAAAAAGGCACGCAGTGGCATCTGTTTTTTCCGTTTTTTAGGAATAACCGGAATTAACCCCAGCATCCGCTGACCTAATTTTCTTTCAACATCCTCAACCGAGCGTACACCACTGTTCAGGGCTTCAAGTACAAAGGCTAACAGAACCCCAAAGCCAAAGCTTACGACAAAAGCAGCACCAATCAGCAGTGACCGGTTAGGCGCTGAAGGATTATTAGGTGCAAATGCTGGATCTAGAATGCGGGCATTCGCCGATTTAAAACCGCCCATCTCACTGGTTTCTTTTAAGCGGGTAAACATGCTGCTGTAAAGCTGCTGGTTAATATCTACCTCGCGTTGCAGTGCCCGGCGCTGGTTCTCCAGACTCGATAATTTGCGGTATTCCGATTTTGCCTGGCTCACATCTTCCTGAAGGTTGGCGACCCGTTCCTGCGAGGCGCGATATTCGGTAGTAATACTGGAAATTAGATCGCGTATCTGAGTTTGCAGGGTTTCACGTACCGAGCTTAGCTCGGCATTGGCGGCTACCATTTTGGGATGCTTAGGTCCAAAGACTTTACTTAGCTCAGACACCCGACCTTGTGCTTCGGCTTCCTGGCGGCGAACACTTTGAATACTGGCATGGTTCAGCACTTCGGGCAGCCGTGCCAAGGCACCGTAGTCGGTACCATTGCGTTGGGTTTGCTGGTATATAGCCCGGTTTTGTTTTAACGTGGTCTGAGCTTTTAACAACTGGTCACTGTATTCTTCAAGCTCTTCAGCGGCCAACCCCACAACCCCGTTGCTTAAATTCACCAGCTGGTTATCTTCGTAAAAATTGGTCAGTTTGCGCTCAGCTTTTTCAAGTTTGTCTTTCAGGCCTTCCATGCTTTCATTCAAAAATGACGTAGCTTTAGTGGTCATATCCACTTTTGCCTGAAGGTAATTTTCTACGTACACATCGCCCATGGTGTTGGCAATACGTGCGGCAAGCTGCGCCGAACCACTTACTGCAGTTATTTCAATAACCTGAGTATTGTTCACCAGTTTCACTGAAATGGAGTTTTTTAATTTGTTAATAGCCGCTTGCCGGCGCTTTTCTGCCTTTTGCGTGGCAGTTAACTCAACTTTTTCATTTTTTGGTAAAAAGGTAAGCTTAGATCTAACCCATTGTTTTGCTTTTTTTACTGCGGCAAAGCCGCCTGAGGTGCGAGGTAAAAAATCAGGATCGTTAGATAAGTCTAACTCATCTACCGCCCGGGCGATAACCTGGCGCGACTGGATAATCTCATATTGCGTTTGCATATAGTCTTTGCGCGACGTATCCGACTTATACACCTCTTCAATTGACATGATGTTAGCGGGCTGCGACTCAATCAGCAGGCTGGCCGTGGCCGAATAAATTGGCTTCATTTTCATGACAATAAGCGCGACTAAAATGGTAGATAGTACCGCCAGCACAATAATTCTTCCGGCATAGCGTTTGAACACCTGCCAATAATGTGCAAAATCAATGGTCTCATCGTCAAGAATGTTGGCCTGCAACGAGTCCCTCATTTTATTAGACATAGCTTTTCCTTCGAAATAGAGCGAAAAAAACTCTCAGGGCTTCGTTAGAAGAAGCGTTGAGGAATAGTGATAATGTCGCCGGGCTGAATCATCTGACCTACCTCGACTTCCAGTGATGTTTGCCGGCCATTTTTTTCCCGGATAATTTGAACATCAGAACGCGCCGCCCGTTCGGTATAACCGCCCGCCAATGCTGCCGCCTTATTTACGGTTAATCCCGGCTGATAGGGGTAACCGCCGGGATCTTTGACTTCGCCGTCAATAAAAAACGGTCGATACTCTACAATTGACACTGCCACCGAAGGATTCACTAAATAGTCACCCTTAAGCCCCTGATAAATCGTTTTTTCTACCTCAGAGACTGTCAGCCCTACTAGTTTAAGCTCACCTAAAAAAGGATAATTGATGGTTCCTACATCGGGCAGGCGCGACTGCATAGACAAATTGCTTTGGCCAAAAACCTCAATCAGAATTTCGTCACCTACTCCTAGCCGGTACTGACTCATGCTGGGGTTACCTTGCTGCGCAGACACACCAAGTACCCACACCGCGGATAATATTCCCAGTATCAATCGTAGGTTTTTTTTCATTACAGGGTAACCTTAGCCGTGATGCCTGCTACATTACGGTCAAAAACCACGTCGTCACGGTTACTGTTTCTTTCGTTGATTTGGTAAAACACACCCAGGGTCAGCCAGCGCCGAAACTGATAATCCATGCCCAGACTAAATCGTGTAGTGTCATCTTCGCGCAGGTCGGCCGCCTGGCCTATATAATCGTCGGTGACATAGGCAACTTTAGCGGTGGTAGACAGTCGCTCTACCCAGTCATGAGTCCAGGCAACCTGATACGAACGATTTCGAATATAGTCTGCAAGGCCATTGGTTTCGCGGGTATCTGCGCTAGTCGCCACTTTTAACGTCGAGTAAGACAGGGGTTGATAGGTCATACCCACTTCCCAGGCTACGCCCGCAAAGTCTTCGCGCGAAGCAGCATCAAACTTTTTCTGCTTGTACCCTACCTTGGCATAACTGCGGGTATATTGGTTTGATGCCCAGGTAACCCCAGCCAGTACTTTGTTTTCAATTGAATCGAGCGAACTTTGAGAATTGGCCGCTTTGTCATACGTAATATTCTGGCGAACGGCATCCAGCACCAGCTTAGTGCTAGGGGCAATCTTGTAATACAATGCAGCGCCATACCGAAGATAATCGCGGTCGCGAAAGGTTAAAAATGCACTGTCTCGAAAATCGGACACCTGCAGACGATCGTCGTAGTCCATGACTTCATAGCCCGCGCTAACATCCACTTTTCCTTTACCCGAGGCCACACCATAAGAATAGATACCCGCAACCTGGGTATTTTTAAAGGTGTCTGGCTCGCTTAATGCTTGCCCAAAGCCATTAGAATAGACGCGCCCCCTTTCGTCATGCCCATCTTCAAAATTAGCGCGAGCCGAAAACCGGTTGCGATCATTTATCACAAAATCGCCGTCGGCATGAATAAAGTGGTCGGTGTAATTATCCTGTTCACTGGAAAAATACTCACCACGCTCTAGCCGGTAGCCCAGCTCTATTTCATTCCCCGCCACCTGGGTAACAGCTTTAACCGAAGGCGATACAACCCCTACCCAGCTACTGATGCTGGGCGTCCCCGCATTAGCGTAGGTGACATTATCAATGTGAAGAAATTCCGTATTCAGCACAGGGATCAGGTCTGCACTCCCGAATTCGTATCGTCCGGCCTGCTGAGCCTGGGCTACCCCCGACGCGACTAAAGACAAGGCTACGATACTGGAAGTCCTGTTAATCATGATCTCTCCTGCGAAATTAAATAAAAAGAACAAAAAATTTGAGTGGCGTAAGGTAGTTAGCACCGGCTGCGTCTACTGCTATGCCTGATAAACATTTTTTGCTTAGCGAGCTATTTACCTGTTTGACGCCAATTTCTGTAATAGTCAGCCTATACTATTGGGGCAAAGGCTAGGTGAAGGCCGTATGCTAAGAGCGTGCCAGGTACGCCTGGGGAATTTTTTACCGATTCACAGACCTAAAGTGCGATCTTGATGACGAGGCCATGTTGATAACCCGCTATTGAATCAGCGTTTAGCCTGCTTTAAAGGCTGACAGTAGGTCATTTCAATCGCGATAATAGATCGCGGCAGGCTTAGCCCTGCCTGACTCAGGCCCTATACTTGCATGTTTGAATGAGCCAAAAACGTTAGAGAAAGCCTTAGTTGAAATATATGGTTCAATTTATGCATTGAATCTCGCAACATAACTGTATTTCTTTTTTTCTAAATGCGTGAATTCAGTAGAGCCGTTTATTTTCCTGATTTCCCACTTAGCTGGAGTGAATGAAATGAAATTTAATTTGCTGCAAAGTCAGGCGCTAAATAGCAACAGTCCGACACGGGACGAAACCAGAAGTGGAATCACCGGGCATTATCAAAGCAGCTTTTCGACCCTATATCGTTTGATAGATCTTTGTCTTATCACAGTATGCTTTTATGCGGCGCTGTTTTATTACGATTTAACCATCACCACTACCGGCATGATATTGCTATTTATCAATGTGGTGTCATTTCAGATGGCAGCAGAAGCGATGGATTTGTACCGGTCATGGCGTAGTAGCCCCACCAGTTCAATGCTGAAAAATACAGTGTTAACCTGGTTGCTAAGCTTCTTTGTCACTATGACCTTAGGCTTTATGTTTTCGCACAGTGTTACCCTGTCGCCGTCTATGGTGATGTTCTGGTTTGCAGCCTCGTTTGTTAGTCTCACGATATGGCGCGCTATTATGCGTCAGTTTTTGTTTAAGGTACGCAGCAACGGTATGAACTCGCGTTCGGCCATTATTGTCGGTGCCACTGACACAGGCTATAACATGGCTGCGCAGATGAAACAAAACGAGCATCTGGGCATTCACTTTAAAGGCATGTATGACGATCGCCCTGCCGAGCGTTTACTGGGTGAGCAACAGCACGATATTTGTGGCAGCATTGACGATGCAATTGAAATGGCGCGTCTGCATCAGGTTGACTACATTTATATTGCCCTGCCTACAGCAGCCGAAAACCGCATTAAAGCCATATTGGAAAAGTGCAGCGATACCACCGCTAATGTTTATTTGATTCCAAACTTCTTTATGTACTCTTTGTTGAATTCACGCTGGCAGTCGGTGGGCAATGTACAGGCATTAAGTATTTACGACACGCCGTTTCAAGGCTCAAACGATGTGCTTAAACGTATTGAAGATGTTGTGGTTAGCAGTATTATTCTGGCTATTATTGCCATTCCAATGCTGTGTATTGCCGCAGCCATCAAAATGACATCATCGGGTCCGGCCATTTTTAAACAAAAACGCTATGGGCTTGATGGCAAAGAAATTACGGTCTATAAATTTCGCTCAATGTCGACCCAGGATAACGGCAGTGAAGTGAAACAGGCTACAAAAAATGACCCCAGAGTAACCCCTTTGGGTGCGTTTTTACGCCGTACTTCACTCGATGAGCTGCCACAGTTTATTAATGTGCTGCAAGGCCGTATGTCCATTGTAGGACCTCGCCCTCATGCGGTGGCGCACAATGAACAATACCGTAAACTTATCACTGGCTATATGTTGCGGCATAAGATTAGACCGGGTATTACCGGCTGGGCACAGGTTAATGGTTTGCGCGGCGAGACCGAAACCGTGAATAAAATGGCCAAACGGGTCGAGTTTGATCTTGATTATATGCACCGCTGGTCTGTGTGGTTTGATTTAAAAATTATTATTAAAACCATTACGGGTGGGTTGTCGGGTAATCACGTCTATTAGGAAAATTATTACTCTAGATAACTGGCCTGCGCCATCATGCAGGCCAGTGTCTTCAAGCTGCGATTTATTAACGTAAGGTAGGAACCGGAAGCAGCGGCGCGAGAACTTCCGCAATGCGTCGAAACAGCCTCATCCGTGTGGTACCTGAACGCCATACAAGTCCAATTTCCCGATAAGCTTTATCTTCTGCCGGCATAGCCGTAAGCTCGGTTGACTGCAATATCTTTTGGTTTAAAGCCAACTCGGGTAAAAATGTATAACCCAGTTTGCTGTTTGCAAGTTGTACCAGTGTGTACAAGCTGCTGGCCGCTAAACTACTGACCTGTTCCTGATGTTGCAGATTACAGGCACTTACGGCATGACCGGTCATGCAGTGTTCTTGCTGCAACAGAAAAATACTTTTTTTCGGCAATGAGGACAAATCCAAAGGTTCTGGCAGGTTATGGGCCAGCTCATGGTGAGCGACCAAATGAAATGGATCGTGCCCCAGTATCATTTGCTTGCAGCCAGGAGTATCCATAGGCAGTGCCAATACCAGTAAATCGAGTTGCCCGTCGGTAAGCTGGCGCATTAGATTGTCGGTGGTGTCTTCTTGTAGCTCAAGACTAATGTCGGGCAAAAATGTACTGAACGCTCCGATTAAGCCTTCAAATAAAAATGGCGCTATGGTAGGTATTACGCCCAGCTTTAGCTTGCCTCGCTGCCAGTCACCCGCGTTTTGAGCGTACTCAACCAGTTCGCCGGCCTCTTGTAAAATAAGCTTACTACGCTCGACCACATCCAGACCTAACGAAGTAAAAACAAATGTTTTATGCTCACGTTCAAGTAACTGGCTCCCAAAATGTTCTTCAAGGTTTTGAATAGCGGTACTTAAGGTAGACTGGCTGACATTGCACCGGTTTGCCGCCCGGTGAAAATGTTGTTCCTGGTGCAGAGTGACCAGATAATGAAGATGTTTAAGGTTTGGCCATTTCATACAGTAATCTTTTTGATTAAAACAGGGAATTTTAATCTAGCATAAGAATCATAGAAGCAAAAACGCAAATCGCTAAATAACCGGTATAATTGTGCGAACTCTGGTTTATTATAATGGTCAACAGGTTAGAGCGTAGGCTGTCATAAAAGCTTCTTAGTTTTGTTGCCACATCTTTACGCAATACTTCTATAATTATGGTAAGCAAACCAACATTTTCGCTTGATAACAGGACCGCAGAACGCCTGTTACTGATAGAGTCCAGGTGAGGCAGCAATGACCGGAAACAGTAAAAATATTCTTTGTATTCTTAGTGATGCTCATCACCATGATAAAATTGTGAAGCATGCCATACAGGTCGCAAAATATCATGATGCACAGTTGACCGTTATGCTAAAGCTTGATGCGCTGCCGCCCAATGCAAATATGGTGATGCAGTCATTTGCTTATCTTGAAACCCACAACTCTATGGAGAATGCGGCTAAGATCTGGCTTGATAAACAGATCGCGCAGTGGTCTAAGCAATATCCGGTTAAAGGCAAAGTGACAGTTGGCCAGTCGTCGATTGAAATCATTCAGTACATTATGGCTAACAAGATAGATTTAGTCATAAAATTGTCTGATGCAGATGATAAAGATCGCCTGTGTGGTGCAGATGACATGCAGTTATTGCGTAAATGCCCCTGCCCGGTGTGGGTGGTCCCGCGCAACGACAAAGCGCAATACGATACCATTGTGGCAGCGCTCGATCTCAACTACCACTATCCTGCACACGAAGTATCGGTTCGCCGGGCATTAAACATGGATATATTACGATATGCTGCTCATGTCGCTTTAATGGAGTCAGCCCAACTGCGCATAGTGCATGTGTTTGATGCAGTGCCAGACAATATTTTGCGTGGTGGGTTTATCTCGGTAGATGAAAACGCACTTGAGAATGATTTAAACAATATCTATCAAGAACGTGAAGCCGAACTGGAGCGCTTGATAACAGCAGTAAAGGCCGAGTTAAAAGAACAATTTAAAAAAGGCACTATGAAGAAATTGCGCCGCCAGACACATCTTGTGCATGGCTATCCGCGTCGTGAAATTGCTACCACCGCCACCGCGGTCGGAGCAAAAGCGGTGGTCATGGGTACGGTCGCCCGCTTGGGGGTCCCCGGGTTTATTATGGGCGGCACCGCCGAAGAAACATTACAAAAGCTTACTTGTTCGGTTATCGGGATTAAGCCCGAAGGCTTTGTTTCGCCTGTATCGCCGGTGGAAGCTAACGCCGATTAAGCTTGGTTGCCTGCTGCCCTGAAGTGCAAGTAAGAAGCCTCAGGGCGGGTTACTCATTACCCTTGATTGCTTGTCTGCTCATTAAGTGCTTACTTACTAACATCCTACTATTTTGATACCGAACTATCGCTAACGCTTATATATTTTACTTTTAAGCTTATCCCACCGAAAGCAAGATAAGCTTTAGTAATATTATTTTTATAATAATTCCCCCTTTAGCGTATTAAATATCTACACAACCTCGCCACAAGCATGTTGACAGCCTTCGGCAACTTAGGTGGGCGGGCAGCTAAGAGTTTACTCGGGTAGAATCAGAGACAACAACCCAAAGAGCAAGCGCTAAACGCATAAAAACCCCTGATACCAAAATATCAGGGGTTTTGAGGTTGGTTATATTGAGCGGGTTATCAGGCGACGTTAAAAATACCTTTTAACGAATAGAAGAAGATAACCGACAAAATGGCACCCGCGGGCAGGGTTATCACCCACGAAACCACAATATTACGCACAATACCAAGGTTTAAGGCGGAAATTCCGCGGGCTAAGCCTACACCTAATACAGCGCCTACCAGAGTTTGCGTCGTTGAGATAGGCAAACCTGTTCCTGAAGCAATAACTACAGTACAGGCCGCTGCCAACTCAGCGGCAAAGCCCCGGCTGGGCGTTAAGTGAGTAATACCTTGCCCAATGGTTTTGATAACCCGGTGACCAAACAATGCCAGACCAGCTACAATACCCAGACCACCTAACGGCAGAATCCAGGGTGACAACTGCGAATTGGCGTTGATTTCACCACCAGAACTAACCACACTAACCACCGCGGCCAAAGGCCCGATTGCATTGGCCACGTCGTTAGAGCCGTGGGCAAATGCCATACAACAGGCGGTGACTACCATTAGAATGGCAAAGACTTTTTCTACATTCGCAGCCTGCAAATCAGCGTCTTCTGACTCGCTGTACTTCAAACGTTTAATCATGACTTTACCTACCAGGCCAAGCAAAACAGCAATGGCAATAGCCATCAGATAGCCATTGGTTGCAGACAGTTCTAACCCGACGTGTTTCAAACCTTTTTTAATGGTAACCAGCGACATTACAAAGCCCGCCATGCCCATGTAAATAGGCACATAACGTTTTGCATTTTGCAGTGGCTGGTTGGTATTAAAGATAAGTTTTTGTGCGCTCATGAAAATCAGGTAAGCAATAAGACCTGACAAAGCGGGGGTCACCACCCAACTGCCAACAATACCTCCTACCTTGCCCCACGATACCGCGTCCATGCTTACGCCTGTGGCAGTAAAGCCTACAATCGCGCCCACAATAGAATGGGTGGTAGAAACCGGCCAGCCTAGCCAGGATGCCAGCGCCAGCCACACACCTGCAGCAAATAGCGAGGCAATCATGCCTAACACCAGATAATCGGGCTTGTCGATGAAGAAGCTGGAATCAATAATTCCTTTACGGATGGTAGCGGTAACCTCGCCTCCCGCCAGATAGGCGCCGGCGAATTCAAAGATCATGGCAATAAAAATTGCTTGTTTGATTGTTAGTGCTTTAGAACCTACCGAGGTCCCCATGGCATTAGCTACGTCGTTCGCGCCAATGCCCCACGCCATAATAAAGCCTACAACACCGGCCAGAATAATGAGTGTAGTACCGTAATTTTGCAATAATTCCACAGGTATCTGCTCCTGAGTTACTTACTGAACTGGCCAGACAACGTCAGGCTTGTTAAGAATATAGAGCGCCCGTTTAACTGGACATTAGTGCTCGGTGACAAAGTAAATTCTGTTTTTCGCATAGGTCAATAATTGTACTGATCTTTTTAGTCTGCGCGCATGATAACGTAATCAATGCAGTTGCCATAGTCCAAACTTAATGATCTTCTAAATTTTAGAAAAATTCAAAGCAGGTTGATGATCTTAGCGGTTAATATTTCAGTTTTATGACGGTTAGGCGAAAAGTTACGAAAAGTTTTTTAATCTTTTGACCATGTTTTCTAACGTCGAATGTCGGGCATCTTCTCCCCTGGCAAGCCCCACCACGTATTCGCAGATGTTTTTGCATCGATCGCCTACCCGTTCAATTGACCGTAATGCCCACAAAATTTCTAGCCAGTCACGCATCGACTCAGTGTTTTTTTCTATCTCTCCGACAATGTAACTCAGCAATTTGTTGTATTCATTGTCAATCAAATCATCTTGCTCATACACCTCAAGGGCCGACTGTTCATCCTGGCGTGCAAAAGCATCAAAGGTACCGCGCATCATTTGCGCGACCTGTTCGCAAATAAGCAGCATACTGCTTTTTACGGTTTCTGAAGACGGCAACTGCTGCTTGGTCACCAGCCTGGAAATACGCTCAATTTCATCGCCCATGCGCTCAATATCGGTGATGGTTTTTGAAATGGTCATTACTAGCCTCAGATCAGACGCCGTAGGGTGACGTTTGGCAATAATTCGCAAACATTCCTGGTCAATCTGCATTTCCATAGAATTAATTGCCGCGTCATTTAACATTACTTTTTCTGCCAGGCCCGGCATATTGTAGCGAATTGCCTTTATGGTATCGATGAGTTGTTGCTCAACTGCTCCCCCCATGGTTAGCACTGAATTGCGCAGGTTTTCCAGCTCGGTATTAAATTTTCCGGAAATATGAGTATTAAATGCAACTTGTTGCATGATCACCTCTAATAAGACGTATTCTTGCTATAACTTTAACCATACCGGCCAGTAATATAATCTTCGGTTTGCTTTTTGCGTGGAGTAGTAAACAAGGTATCACTGTCGCTGTATTCAATCAGGCGTCCCTGGTGTAAAAAGGCGGTATAGTCAGACACACGCGCGGCCTGCTGCATATTGTGAGTCACAATAACAATGGTACAACGCTTTTTGAGCTGTGCCATTAGCTCTTCGATATGCAATGTAGTTAAAGGATCCAACGCCGAGGTAGGCTCATCAAGCAGCAAAATTTCAGGTTTCAATGCCAATGCCCGGGCAATAACTAAGCGTTGCTGCTGCCCACCCGATAAAACACTGGCGGGGTCAAATAACCGGTCTTTTACTTCGTTCCACAGAGCGGCGTCTTTTAAAGCCTGTTCTACTGCCTCATCAAGTTGACGGCGCTGCGTCACGCCCTGTAAACGCAGACCGTAACAAATATTGTCAAATATGCTCATAGGAAACGGATTAGGCTTTTGAAAAACCATCCCCACCCGGGCGCGTAACTGCGCCACGTTTTCGTTGCGGTGATTAATATTGCGACCATCAATAATAATTTTGCCTTCGTACCGACACTGAGGATAAAAGTCGTTCATACGATTAAAGCAGCTGATAAGTGTCGACTTTCCACAGCCGCTTTGGCCTATTAACGCCACAATACGATTAGCCGGTATCCGCATGCTAATTTCACTTAGCACCGACTTTTTATCAAAAGCCAGATTAAGCTGTTCAACCCTGATTGCTGTCTGTTCATCATTCAGTGTGGCTAAATTTAACGTTTCGCGCTCAAACAGTGTCAGCATTTGCGCCTCTTTTATGTTTCTTTTTGATAACGTTTTCTCAGCTTGTTGCGCAGCACTACCGCAATAATATTAAGAATAAATACTACCAGCAGTAATAACAAACAGGCGGCGAACATCATCGATGCTCCACTTGTTTGGGTCTGGCTATGAAACGCACCATCATAAATAAGCACCCCAAGATGCATAAACTGGCGTTCAAGATGTAAAAACGGAAACTCACTATCAACAGGTAAATTGGGAGCAAACTTTACGGCCCCTACCAGCATAAGCGGCGCCACTTCTCCGGCTGCCCGGGCAATGGCTAAAATAACCCCTGTCATAATGCCCGGAGAAGCCATCGGCAACACAGTGTGCCACATGGTTTCAGCTTTGGTCGCACCTAAAGCATAACTACCGGCTTTAATCTCGGCGGGCACGTTGCGTAAACCTTCTTCAGTGGCAACAATAACCACGGGTAAGGTTAGCAACGCCATAGTTAGTGACGCCCAGAAAAGCCCAGGGGTGCCCAACGTAGGTGCGGGTAAACTATCACCAAACAGCCATTCGTCCAATTGCCCCCCTATACCATAAATAAAGAACCCCAGCCCAAACACGCCATACACTATTGACGGCACACCGGCCATATTGGCCACGGCAACGCGAATGGCGGTAGTCACAGCGTTTCGTGGGGCGTATTCGCTTAGATAAACCGCCGCTAATACTCCGAACGGAGTGACTATCAGGGTCATCAAGAACACCATCAGCACGGTACCAAATAAAGCCGGGAAAATGCCCCCTGCGGTATTCGCCTGTTGGGGTGGCTGACTTAAAAATTGCCAGATATTGCCTAATGTCAGCCACAGCTTCTCGACTTGATTCAGCTGCCCTGGGTACACCAATTGCTTAAGCTGATTAAGCGGAACCGTTATGGTGTTGGTGTCGGCAAATTCGAGTGTGAGCGTATACTGCCCTCGGGTAGCCTCAAGTTGTATAACTTTGCTCTGCCAACGTTCAAACGCTCTTTTACCCGCAAGTAATTCACCGGAATTTGTTTGACTATCTTTTAGGGTAAGCGTGCTTATCTTACGGTGCAGGGGCCCAAGGTGTATGTCGCGAATGGTCTCTATCTGATCAGTCAGGCGTTGCACTTGTTGTTGATACGCAGGCAATTTATCTAGTACCCGGCCACGTTCGTCGTGTTTATTTAAAAATACCGGTTTTGCCAGAAATGTGCGCCCATCGTGCAGTAAAACCCGGGCTGCGTGGCGGGCAATATCTGCATTTTGTACCCGGTGGGCGGCTACCAGTGCCCGTCTTTTGTAAGGCGGATTTGAGTGTGAATACACCAGCCAATACCTGGCACTTTTGTCACCCAGTGAGGCGAGCCCCTGAGATCCCTGAAATTCGCCAAAAACGCGTACCTCGGGTTTGTTGTCGATGGGTAAGCCAAACTCATAAATATCTTCAGGCCAAAAATAACCACCCCCACGCGCAAAAATAAGTAATATAATACCGACAAGCCCTAGCAGTAAACCTGCCGTAAAAAACGCACACAAACTTATGACCAGAGTTTGGCGTTGAGCAGCGTTGCGCCATGGGTAAAACCAGCGTTTATCCATGATAATGTGACCTGCGTAGACGCTGGCGCAATAGCTCTGCGACCGTATTTATTATAAAAGTAAAACCAAACAACAGGCAGGCTGTAAGAAACAGTATTTGATAATGCGCACTGCCTACTTCAGCTTCGGGCAGCTCAATAGCCAGATTTGCGGTGAGCGCGCGCAGACCCTCAAACAGACTCCATGAAGCGATGGGCGTGTTACCTGTTACCATCAGAACTATCATTGTTTCACCAAATGCCCGACCAAAACCCAGCATAATTGCGGCTAATACACCGGGCATCGCCACATGCAATACTACCCTGTACAAGGTCTGTAAGGGTGTCGCGCCTAACGCAAACGATGCGCGCTTTAAGTCACTCGGCACACTGTGTATGGCATCTTCAGCCAGAGAATAAATACCTGGGCTCACTGCCAGCCCCAGGGCAATGGCTACCACCAATGAGGTTTTTCCGATAGGGCTTTGCGTGTCTGCAAAAAATGCCTGCGCCCCCTGACCGTCGCTTAAAAAATGCAGCACCTCTGGGGCCACCATAAAACACACCGCGCCTAATACCAGTAAGGTTATCGCCGCCAGTAATAATTCTACGCTTCTGTTTATATAGGCCCAACGCCTTGCCACAACGGCTTTTAGTAACAAGGTTGCCACTAAGATTAAAGGCAGGGCGAGAATAAAAAAGACCACACCCACTAACAGATGAGTCGCCATTGGTGTAAGCCAAATTGCGGCTATAAAACCAATAACCACTGAGGGTATTGCCTCTAGCATCTCTATGGCCGGCTTTACCCAGGCGCGTAACGTTGCGTGGGCAAAATACCCCGTGTAAATAGCAGCACTGATGGCCATAGGGATAGCAATTATTAAAGCAAGAAACGAAGCTTTAATGCTGCCCATCAGCAGTGGCGTAAGGCTGAACTTTTGCTCCTGAAAATCGGTGGCGGTGGAACTTTGCCAGGTCTGTTGTGGTGATAAATACCCTTCGTATTGCTGAGGTTCAAATAGCGAGGCCCACGTGGTGATGCCCGATAAATTACGGGTTTGATAAATGTCGAGATGTCGGGAGTTAAAAGCATATAAACGCGTAGCATACCAGCGTAAGCCAGTGATCAATTGCTCGCTGTAAGACTGGGTAACTATCTCACCCGTGACACGATTTATGATAAGTAAACGCTTACTATTGGTGGATAAAACCAAAGCATTAGCGGTAGGATGCGCTGCCACCGCCAAAGGTTGCTCTGAAGGGTTCAGGGCAAATGAATAGGTAGGCTGATAAATCATTTTGCCATTGTGATTTTGCAATACCCAACGGGTTATTTTGCCTGAATTATTAGCAATAAGAACCGTACGATCTTTGGGTAAACTCTGCCACCAGCTGATACTTTCTTCAAGGGGGGCCTCGCCTTGTTCTTGCCCCTGGTAGTTTTGCATAACCAAACCGGAGCCGGTGGTAACTAACTGTAAACCAGTATCGGGTAGTGTTAACACCGATTGTGATGGCGTGAATGTTGAGCTGAAAACCTCAGCCGGGTTTTGACGGTTTATCCAGTGTACGGTCGTGCTGTCGGGCTGTTGTAGTTGTAAAACCAGCCAGTTGCGACCTATTGCCGCACGCCAGGTCTTAACCTGCTGCCATTGGCCCACAGGTAATGAAGCCTGCAACAAAGGGGGTTGTGCTAATGGTGCCGGGTCAACATCTGAAGAAGCGGTTTTATCAATAGCAGCCCCGGTAGAAGTTATCCCCTTAGATGCTGTCACGTTATACAACGTTACCTCAGCCCTGGACGTTACTGCCACCACAAATGTGTTATTTAAATGCTCAACCGTTTTTGCCTGCCTGTGACATAGCGTCGGTGTTGCCGCGGGCGACCGGGGGGTATTAGCTGGGTTTAACGGGCTGATATTTGTGGGCACAGAACTTCGCTGTTTTTGTGATAACGCCTGATGTGCCAAGCTTACCTGCTGTAACCGACAGCCGGGCCATATCAATACTGCAGACTCACGTTCTAGCATATCGTCAACCGCCACTAACTGCGCCGTAGCACTAACCGGATGCTGACTTTGCAGTGTGACCGCAGGCGTAAATAACAACGGCGCCGCCTGACTCAGCAGTTGTGTTACCAGCACGATAAGGGTCAATAATACCAGTGCGCCAAATGCCGTCACCAGGACCTTCATGCGATGGTCTTTGCGTTGACGTTGCCGGGTTCTGCTGGAAATTTTAAGATTCATACTTGTCTGACAACAGGTTACGCTCAAAATTGGGCTGGTTAGGCGCTAATGATGTGGTATTTTATGAGTTATTATCAAGTGAATTCTGGCAGAGCGCGGCGCGCCATCTTTCACCTGGTCTGTTAAATTTCAGTCACAACCAAACACCGGAGCACCTATGCAACCAGTAATTATTACTATAATGGGCAAAGACAAAACCGGCATTGTAGATACGCTTGCCAAGGCAGTATACCAGCATGGCGGTAATTGGCAGGGTAGTAGCTTTGCGCACATGGCTGGTATGTTTACCGGCTTTGTTGAGGTGCAGGTACCTCAAAACCAACACGACGAGCTTGTTGCTGCACTAAATGGCTTACCCGACCTCGAAGTGAAGGCGGTGTCTTCTCCGGATAGTTCAAAAGCATTGGGTAACACGCTAACCGTCGAAGTTATGGGTAATGACAAACCCGGCATTGTGCAAGAACTGACCGCCACTTTGAACCAGTTTAATTTAAATATTGTATCTTTTGACTCAACGGTTGAGAGTGCGGCTAACTGGGGCTCAATGATGTTTAAGGCCCGGGCCCGATTAGCGGTACCTGAAGCGTTTAATCAGGATGCTTTACAAAGCGCACTGGAAAACCTGGCCAACGATCTGGTAGTCGACATTAACACGCAAAGTTAATATATCTGCGGTAGTGTCACCGGCGTGCTTGTGTAGCGGCACGCTGCCTCTTTATTGGTTTAACTGTGAACAAAGACACCTATGGAACCCAACGCGCTTTATTATCCCAAAGAGTTAAGCTGGCTAGCGTTTAACGAACGCGTTTTGCAGGAGGCCGCTGACAAAAATACGCCTGTGGTTGAGCGTATACGCTTTTTAGGCATTTACTCTAACAATCTTGACGAATTTTACCGGGTGCACGCCGCCGATGTAAAACGACTCATCACTATCGCGCAAAACGATGGGGTGGAAGATGAAGCGCGCAGTAAAATTGAGCTGATGGAGCAAATTCAGAAAAAAGTGGTGTCATTGTCTAACAAGTTTGACCAGATTCACCGTGATGTGGTTAAGGCACTGGCACGCTATAATATTTTTATATTACGCAAAAACGAGCTTACCGATTACCAGATAGCCTGGGCCCGTAACTTTTTTGTCAATAAAATACTGCGTCATATTGCCCCGGTACTGATCGACAAGAAAACCGACCTACTGAGTCGCTTGAATGGGTCTGCGGTGTATTTGTATGTCGCGATTCGACGTAAAGACAAAAACACCCGCTATGCGGCATTGCAGGTGCCTTCGCAAGAAATGTCGCGCTTTGTACAAATTCCTCCGCAAAAAAGTCGTAAGAAAAAACATATTATTTTGTTGGATGACATCATTCAGCTGTGTTTAGAAGAGATATTCCGGGGCTTTGTGAAGTACGACTCTTTAGAGGCGTTTTCATTTAAAATGACCCGTGACGCTGAATATTCTATCAATGATGAAATTGATGAAAGTTACGTCGAAAAAATGTCTGAAAGCATGAAGCAGCGCCTGATTGCCGAACCCGTTCGGGTAATTTATGACAATAGTATGCCTATTGATATGGTGCATGACTTGCGCAAGCGGCTGAAAATCACCTCTTTGGATACCATGCACGCGGCTGGCCATTTTCGTAATTTTAAAGATTTCATTGGTTTTCCGAATGTAGGTCGTGATTATCTTGAACACGCCGCCCTGCCAGCGATCGATACCAAAGAATTTTCTAAGTTCAATACCGTTTTTGATGCCATTACAGCGCATGATATTTTGCTGTATTACCCTTATCACCGGTTTTTGCATTTTACTGAGTTTGTACGCCAGGCCGCCTTTGACCCCAGTGTAAAAACTATCCGTATTAATATTTATCGGGTGGCCAGTAATTCAAGAATTGTTAACTCGCTGATTGACGCAGTCGATAACGGGAAAAAAGTGACCGTGGTGGTCGAGATTCGCGCCCGGTTTGACGAAGAAGCCAATATTGAATGGTCAAAGCGCATGACCGACGCGGGCATTCGCGTGGTGCTGGGCGTTCCTACCTTAAAAATTCACAGTAAACTGTGTTTGGTTACTCGTGAAGAACGAGGATCGCTGGTGCATTATGCCCACTTTGGTACCGGTAACTTTAATGAAAAAACCGCAAAAATTTATACTGACTACAGTCTATTTACCCGTAATCAGGAACTGGCAGAAGAGGCCGTGGCAGTATTTGACCTGATTCAGTACCCCTATCGCCGGTATAAATTTCAGCATCTGCAAATCTCGCCTTTGAATGCCCGAACCAAAATTCAGTCGCTTATTCGTAAAGAAATTCAGCATCTTAAAGAAGGGCACACTGCCGGTATCACCTTTAAAATTAATAACCTGGTCGACAAAGAGCTGATTGACGATTTGTACCGGGCCGGCCAGGCGGGCATAAAGATTCGCGGCATTGTCCGGGGTATGTGCTCGCTGGTTCCGGGTTTGCCCGGCATTAGCGATAACATTGAAATAATTTCTATTGTCGATCGGTTTCTGGAACATCCGCGGGTTATGATTTTTGAAGGTGGCGGCGATCGGAAAGTGTTTATTTCGTCAGCTGACTGGATGACCCGTAACATGGATAACCGAATTGAAGTTGGCTGCCCTATTTACGACAAACGCTTACAACAGCGTATTGTTGAAATGACCGAAATTCAGTTTTGCGATACCTTGAAGGCCAGAGTCATAGATAAAGAACAAACCAATCGATATGTGCGTCGTGGTAACCGTAAAAAGTTACGCTCACAGATTGAAATATACGACTACCTTAACCAGCTAGAGAACGAATAACCCCAATGACTCAACAAGAATCCGCATTAGGCAGTGTCGCTAGCCGTGAGACCGCCAAGGTAGCCGCGCTGGATATTGGCTCCAATAGCTTTCACCTTGTGGTGGCCCGCATCAATGCTGGCTCAGTACAAATACTGCACCGGGTAAAACAAAAAGTACGTATGGCGGCAGGTCTTGATGAGCATAATATGCTTTCTGAAGAAGCCATAAACCGGGGTCTGGATACTTTGCGTATTGTTGCGCAAAGTCTGGCCGGTTTTGCTCCCGACTCGGTACGTATTGTCGCCACACATACACTTCGAAAGGCTAAAAATGCAGGCGATTTTATCGAAGCTGCCCGTGAAATTATGCCTTATCCTATCGAGATAATACCCGGTCACGAAGAAGCCCGGCTTATTTATTCAGGCGTAGCCCATACCAATCACACCGAGGGGCGCCGTCTTGTGGTTGATATTGGCGGCGGTTCAACCGAATTTATTATTGGCGACGGCTTTACACCATTGGTGTGTAGTAGTCAGCAAATGGGTTGCGTTAGTTATACCGAGCGATTTTTTGCCACCGGCGAGCTTACCAGTAAGGCATTTGATAAAGCCATAACCAGTGTCGGACAAGATCTTGAAGATATTGTACAGCGCTATCGCAAACTAGGCTGGGCACAGTGTCTGGGTACTTCAGGCACCATTAAAACCTTATTTAACCTGGCTCAGCGCGAGCGCAATAATGGCCACACCGTACCCATCACCCTTAAGTGCTTAAAAAATCTGAAAAAACAATTTATTACTGCCGGGCACATAGACAAGTTAATAATGCCTGAAATTAGTGAGGACCGACGCCACGTAATTGCGGGCGGACTGGCAATATTAATTGGTATCTTTCGGTCTTTAAAAATTGATGGGCTGGTTTACTCACCGGCAGCGCTGCGTGAAGGTGTGCTGTATCAGATGGAAGATGAGCTACACAATGCCGATATTAAAAGTCGCACAGCGTCAAGTCTGGCAACCCGCTACGATGTTGATATTACGCAGGCTAACCTGGTATTAAATACCTGCCGGTATTTGTACGATCAGTGCACTAAACCATGGAAGCTCAAAGACCATGATTTTCGTAATTTATTAGGTTGGGCTGCTACATTGCATGAAGTTGGCCTACAGATTAACTCAAGAGGCGTACAGCGTCATTCAGCCTACATTCTTGGCAATGTTGAAATGCCAGGCTTCACCCAGGAACAACAGGGCTTACTGGCTTCACTGGTGCGTTTTCACCGAAAGAAAATAAAGCCTAATCAAATTCCGGCGTTTCATCTTTACGACCAAAACAGTGTACGCAGACTTGTAGGGTTATTGCGACTGGGAGTATTGTTAAATAAAAAGCGTCAGGAAGGTTTTTTACCAAAGTTTATTGTTCAGGCAAAAAGAGCCAAACTTGTGCTTACTTTTCCTGCAGACTGGCTGGAACACCGGCCAATTCTACATGCTGACCTGATGCAGGAGCAGCGTTACTGGAAAGCAATGGACATGCAGCTAGTGTTTGAGTAGTGTCCGACTGAAACATTACGACCTGGTTTCTACCCTGATTTTTGGCCTGATATAACGCCTGGTCTGCCTCGCCAATAATTTCAAACAAATCGGCCTTAGGCGGCATGGCCAGCAAACCAAACGACGCGGTAAGCTGAATATCGTGGGCTTTGTAATTTAGCGGATGTGCGGCTACATAGCGGCACAACGCATTAGCCCAGTGAGCGGCTTTATCGATGTCGTAACCTATCAGCAATATCAAAAATTCTTCGCCCCCCATCCGAATAAGCACATCATCGCCGCACAGCTGACTGCGCAATAACTGACTAAAATGGTTCAGGGCTTTGTCGCCTGCCAAATGTCCGTGTTTGTCATTAATTTGTTTAAAGTGGTCAATGTCACAGACCAGCATACACACTTGCAAATCTTGCGATTCGGCACGTTTAACCAAAGCCGGCGCAACATCATAAAAGTAATTACGATTTTTGCAGGCCGTCAGTGGGTCTCGGTAAATTTGCTTACGCAAGCGAATAACCAAAGAGTGCATAAACGAGATAACAAAGCCTAGCATAAAGATAATCATGGCAATAACCGCTAACCCAAAGGTTATAAAGCTTTTGTACTGCGACGTTACTGAAATAACAAACATATAAAGCGGCCCACCCAATACCAGAACCGCCACTGCCCCGCTTAAAATACAAAACAGTACCTTATCGCCTACGCTGCGCTGGTCCATCAGTTGCCTCATTTTAAGCGCTGCTGCGAATATGGGTATCAGTGTGCTGATTAAAAATAACATTTGGCAAAGAAAGAAATTATCGCCGGCATTGTGTACCAGTACCGTTAAGGTTTCTAACGTAACCAGGTGCACTAAAATAAATAAACGATGGGGGGTGGGCAAAGGACGCCCGAAGCGTTTTAATACCGTTAGATAGACCATGTAGGCGGCCAACGTGGCGCATAGATTCTGGCCCAATCCATAAAACAGGGTGGTTTCAACGTACAGCAGATTAGAAAACCCGTAACTTAACCATAAAAAGAACAGGAATAAACGGGCAAACAAACCTGTACTGGATTTATGGTTTCGTTTTAATGAGGGAGCGGGCAAGGCATAAGTGAACATCATGCCGACTGTAGCAATTACGCCCAGCACCGCCACCTGCAAGAAGAGTAGTTCGTTTATATGCACTTATCACCACGGTCGGATTAAAATTAAACCCGGAATGTTTGTAATAAAATAGGTTGCCGCTAAAAACGGTCAGCCTTACTTAATAAGTTAGCAATTGTATAGGGTGACGTCAAAATCGGTACATCCGAATGTTTACCTGCGTATAGCATGGCAAACCTAACGGCAGAAAAGTAATAATAAAAAGGCCGCCGGTGCGGCGGCCCTGAAAGGCTATCAGGCTTTGGAGGCCTGATAAATTGATTCTATCGTTTCATCTATCACACTATCGAAGTCTTTGTTGCTTTGTGCTGCATTAATGCCTTCGGTCAGTGCACGTGAAAAACTGGCGATCATGCCAGAATTGCAACGCAGTTTTTCATTGGCCTGCTCGCGACTGTAGCCTCCCGATAACGCGACCACTTTTAATACTTTTGGGTGTTTTACCAATTCAGTGTAAAAGTTATCTTCTTCAGGCAGGGTAAGTTTGAGCATAACCTGCTGGTCGTCACTGAGTTTATCCAGCTCGTTAACAATAGCCGCTTTAAGTAACGTCTCGGCTTGTGCTTTTTCAGTGCTGTTGATGTCTACTTCAGGTTCGATAATAGGAACCAGGCCCGCTGACAATATTTGGCGGCCAACTTCAAACTGCTGCTCAACCACTGACTTTATACCGGCTTCATTAGCCAGTTTAATAACCGAGCGCATTTTGGTGCCAAATACATTTTGACGGTTGGCTTTTTCAAGCAGTGCATCCAACTCAGGCATAGGCTTCATCGTTTGCACGCCGTCGGCCTCATCATTTAACCCTTTGTCGACTTTTAAAAAGGGCACAACTTGCTTGTCTTCCCACAGATAGCGGGCGCTGGGCTTGCCTTCAATTTCACGGTCCAGTGTATTTTCAAACAAAATAGCACCTAACACTCTTTCACCATTAAAGGGGGTGCAAGTTATAATGCGGGTACGCATTTCGTGGACCAAAGAAAACATTTCATCGTCGTTGCTATACTGCGACTCTTCTACGCCGTATAAACGCAGAGCTTTAGGAGTACTACCACCACTTTGATCTAATGCAGCGATAAAACCATCCGCGGTTTTTACTTTTTCCAACATCGCGTTTTGAGCTTGTGATGTCATGAGCAACATTCCTTTTTGTTACTGCCAGTGACGGCAGGTGTAGGGTTTATATTTATTGTCCGGTGCACCTGAAAGGTACACCGGTTGTCTAAACAGCTAATCTGAAACTGTATAGCGTTGCTGCTGGATTATTGTTTTTTTTGTTCCAGCACGGCAACTGCCGGTAACGTTTTGCCTTCAAGAAATTCAAGAAACGCGCCACCGCCGGTTGAAATATACGATACTTTATCAGCAATACCGTATTTATCTACCGCTGCTAATGTATCACCACCACCAGCAATTGAGAATGCATCACTGTTGGCAATAGCCTCAGCAATGCCTTTAGTGCCTGCTTCAAACTGGTCAAATTCGAATACGCCTACCGGCCCGTTCCATACAATAGTACCGGCATTTTTTAAAATTGACGCCAGCGCTTTTGTGGACTCGGGACCAATATCAAAAACCATGTCATCTGCATCTATTTTGTCTACCGCTTTAAGGGTAGCTTCGGCTGACTCTGAAAACTCCTTGCCTACCACCACATCAGTAGGTACCGGAATATCCCCACCGTTTGCCTGCGCACCGCTAATTAATGCCTTGGCGTCATCGACAAGATCCATTTCAACCAAAGAATTGCCCACATTATGCCCCTGAGCCGCAATAAACGTATTGGCAATACCCCCACCGACAATTAGCTGGTCTACTTTTTCAGCCAGTGATTTAAGTACCGTAAGTTTGGTAGATACTTTTGAGCCACCCACAATAGCCACCATGGGGCGCGCAGGGTTATCCAGTGCTTTGCCTAATGCATCAAGTTCGGCGGCTAATAACGGGCCGGCACACGCTTTAGGAGCAAATTTGGCTACGCCATGGGTAGACGCCTGCGCCCGGTGAGCAGTACCAAACGCATCCATTACAAAAATGTCGCATAAAGCAGCATACTGTTTGGCCAGGGTTTCGTCGTCTTTTTTCTCGCCTGTATTAAAGCGAACATTTTCTAAAATAACCAGCTCGCCCGGCTTAACGTCAACGCCGTCCAGATAATCTTTAACCAGACGCACCTTTACCGACAGCGCATCGTTAAGATAATCAACCACGGGCTGCAAAGAATACTCGTCTTCTGGCTGACCTTCGGTGGGTCGTCCCAGGTGCGACATCACCATTACCGCAGCGCCCTTTTCAAGCGCCGTTTTAAGGGTAGGAATTGACGCTTTAATACGGGCGTCTGACGTTACTTTGCCGTTTTTAACCGGTACGTTCAAATCCTGGCGAATCAATACCCGCTGGCCGTCTAACGAAAAATCTTGCATAGTTGGAATTGTCATAGCGTCTCCCTAATAATGAACTGTGTGTAGCGCAATACTGCCATACGTATACGGTTTATTTAGCTTGTCCGGCATGATACATCGCCTGGGCGGTGTCAATCATGCGATTGGCAAACCCCCACTCGTTGTCACACCAGATTAATGTTTTCACCAATTGATTGTGACTGACCCGGGTCTGGGTGCCATCTACAATACTTGAATGAGGATCATGATTAAAATCAATCGATACCAGAGGCTCTTCGGTGTAATCAACAATACCCGATAGCCGCCCTTCCCGGGCTTTTTTCAATACGGTGTTGACCTTATTTATGCATACTTTTTCGGCCAGGGTCACACTTAAGTCCATGGCGGTGACATTGATAGTAGGCACACGCACCGCAATGGCCTCAAACTTACCCGCAAACTTTGGCAAAATACGTTCAATACCCCGAGCCAGGCGGGTATCAACCGGTATTATTGAATGACTGGCGGCGCGGGTGCGGCGCAGGTCGTCATGATACGCATCAATCACCATTTGATCGTGCATTGAAGAATGGATAGTAGTGATGGTGCCACTTTGTACGCCAAAAGCTTCATCTAGTATCTGAATAACCGGCACAATACAATTGGTGGTACACGAGCCGTTAGACACCAGTTGATGATGAGGCTTGAGAGTTTCTTCGTTACAGCCAAAGATAACGGTATTGTCTAAATCGTGACTGCCTGGCTGAGAATACAGCACCTTACCCGCACCGGCATCCAGGTGAGCTTGTCCGGCGGCGCGATCCTGATGCACTCCGGTACATTCAAGCACAATATCTACCCCAAGCTCGCGCCAGGGCAAACCTGTTATATCGTGTTGGGCAAACAGTTGAATATTATCGCCCGCCACTTCAAGGTGACGGTCTTTTAGTGTCACCTCAAAGGGAAACCGCCCATGGGCGGTATCGTATTTTAATAAATGGGCAATGCCCTGTGGCTTGGCTATTTCGTTAATGGCGACAACGCGGATATGCTGATTGCGCCCTGTCTCGTACAGGGCGCGAAGCACATTGCGGCCAATTCGACCAAAGCCGTTAATGGCAACTCTGACCATATTTACCGCCTGTATTTAGCGTTTAAAGCAGTGATTTAGCTGCCTCGACAACCGCCTCGGTGGTAATATTAAAATGTTTAAACAGATCGTCTGCCGGGCCTGACTCCCCAAAGGTGTCCATGCCTACAACGGCGCCGGTAAAGCCAACATACTTGTACCAGCTGTCTTTAGACAACGCCTCTACCGCTACGCGGCGAGTTACCGCCAAGGGTAATACGCTGTCACGATACTCGCTGCTTTGACGATCAAACACATCAGTGCAAGGCATAGAAACCACACGCGCCTTGGTACCCTGCCCGGCAAGCTGCTCGGCGGCTTCAACCGCAAGCTGAACCTCTGAACCTGTGCCAATTAAAATAACATCAGGTGTGCCGTCACAATCTTTTAAAATATAACCGCCTTTTTCAATAGCCGCGACCTGGTCTTTGCTGCGCTCTTGCTGGGCAACACCCTGACGGGTAAAAATAAGCGAGGTAGGACCATCATTACGCACAATCGCTTGTTTCCAGGCTACCGCCGACTCAACCTGATCGCACGGACGCCAGTTATCCAGGTTAGGTGTTGAACGCAAGGCCACCAGCTGTTCTACCGGTTGATGCGTAGGACCATCTTCACCTAAACCAATCGAATCGTGGGTGTACACAAAAATAGAGGGGGCTTTCATCAATGCAGCCATGCGTACCGCATTACGGGCATATTCCATAAACATCAGGAAGGTGGCACCGTAGGCTTTTAAACCACCGTGTAGCACCATGCCATTCATAATACCTGACATACCAAATTCGCGTACGCCGTAATAAATATAGTTGCCGCTGGCATCGTCATTTATTACCCCTTTACTGCCTTCCCAGATGGTCAGGTTAGAGCCTGCAAGGTCGGCTGAACCGCCAACCATTTCTGGTAATAGCGGACCATACGCATTTAATGCATTTTGCGAGGCTTTACGGGTAGCCAGTTTTTCTGGATTGGCTTGTAATTTAGCAATGTACTCGTCGGCTTTTTCAACAAAGTTGCCGGGCAAATCACCTTTAATACGGCGCGAAAACTCTGCCGCTTCTTCAGGAAATGCCTTTTGGTACTGGGCAAATTTGTCTTCCCACGCTTGTTGCGCCTGTTGGCCTTTATCTTTAGCGGTCCATTCTGCTGCAACGTCTGCCGGAATTTCAAAGGGGGCAGCGGTCCAGCCAAGTTCTTCGCGAGTGGCTTCAATTT
Organism: Alteromonas lipotrueiana; assembly: GCF_019249245.1. GTDB lineage: Bacteria > Pseudomonadota > Gammaproteobacteria > Enterobacterales > Alteromonadaceae > Alteromonas > Alteromonas lipotrueiana. The sequence goes on from NZ_JAESDK010000001.1 coordinate 48,033, forward strand.
CATCTTCGCCTAGCGCCGCGCCATGAGAAGACTCAGACCCTTGCTTGTTAGGCGAACCAAAACCAATAATGGTTTTACAAATAATTAAGGTAGGTGCAGACGTATTGCTACGACCTTCTTCAATGGCTTTGCGAACCTCATCGGCATCGTGACCGTCGACATGTTCGATTACCTGCCAGCCGTAAGCTTTGAAGCGAGCCGCGGTGTCGTCGGTAAACCAGCCTTCTACTTCACCGTCAATCGAGATGCCATTGTCATCGTAAAACGCAATCAGTTTACCCAGACCCAGCGTACCCGCTAATGAACATACCTCGTGCGAGATACCTTCCATTAAACAACCGTCCCCCAAAAAGGCATAGGTGTGGTGATCAACAATCTCGTGATCTGGCTTGTTAAACTGTGCGGCCATTACTTTTTCGGCCAGTGCCATACCTACCGCGTTACTGACACCCTGACCCAACGGGCCGGTGGTCGTTTCTACGCCGGGGGCATAACCGTATTCGGGATGACCCGGGGTTTTTGAATGCAGCTGACGAAAATTTTTCAGCTCTTCAATGGGCAGGTCATAACCGGTAAGGTGCAATAACGAATAAAGCAGCATTGAGCCGTGGCCGTTTGACAGAACAAAGCGGTCGCGGTTAGCCCAGTCGGGGTTAGTCGGGTTGTGCGATAAAAAATCGCACCACAGTACCTGAGCAATGTCGGCCATTCCCATGGGCGCACCCGGGTGGCCCGATTTGGCTTTTTGAACTGCATCCATGCTTAAAGCACGGACAGCATTGGCAAGTTCACGACGAGTGGGCATGATGTCTCCTGGTTATTGTGTTTCTACAGCCAAGGGTATACGCAAGCATGGTTGTTTTACGCTTACACGTAGGGTTTGGTCTGTTATACGTGAAAATAGCAACTATTCTTACCTAAGCGCCCCACTACTGCAATGTGTTTTACTGGAATAGCAGACGCCCCTGTAAAAAAATGTCACCATCTGTTTATCATTTTGGCTGACAGTAACGCGCTTGCTGTCAACCAAACGTAACAAATAGACTTTTAGACGTCCAGATGTAAAGACTGGTGTTTTTAAGTATATCCAGTACAATTACCCCTTTATTGAGGTCAAAACCTAACGGAGAATTTATGGCTACGCAGTTATTTACATCCGAGTCAGTATCAGAAGGTCATCCAGACAAAATTGCCGATCAAATTTCTGATGCGGTACTGGATGCTATTTTGGAACAGGATCCCAAAGCTCGGGTGGCATGCGAAACCTACGTTAAAACCGGCATGGTACTGGTTGGCGGCGAAATTACCACCTCAGCCTGGGTTGATATCGAAGAGTTAACCCGGCAAACCGTTAAAGAGATTGGCTATACTCATTCAGACATGGGTTTTGATGCTGACTCGTGTGCGGTGCTTAACGCTATTGGTAAGCAGTCGCCGGATATTAACCAGGGGGTAGATCGTACCAGCCCTGAAGAACAAGGCGCCGGAGACCAGGGCCTGATGTTTGGCTATGCCAGTGACGAGACCGACGTCCTTATGCCGGCTCCAATCACTTACGCGCATCGTTTGGTACAAAAACAAGCCGAAATACGTAAATCGGGTAAACTTGACTTTTTACGCCCAGACGCCAAAAGTCAGGTAACGTTTGTATACGAAAACAACAAGCCGGTAGGCGTTGATGCTGTGGTGTTATCAACCCAACATTGTGACAGTGTTACCACCGAGCAGGTCCGTGAAGCGGTGATGGAAGAAATTATCAAGCCGGTACTGCCTGAACAATGGTTAACCGGCAACACAAAATTTCACATTAACCCGACGGGTCGTTTTGTCATTGGTGGCCCGGTGGGCGATTGTGGTCTTACTGGCCGTAAAATTATCGTGGATACTTATGGCGGCATGGCACGTCATGGTGGCGGTGCGTTTTCGGGTAAAGATCCGTCTAAGGTAGATCGTTCTGCGGCCTATGCGGGTCGGTATGTTGCCAAAAACATTGTGGCAGCCGGTCTGGCACGGCGCTGCGAGATTCAAATCTCCTATGCTATTGGCGTGGCTGAACCCACCTCAATTAGTATTGAAACCTTTGGCACAGCAACAGTAGACGAAAAAGCTCTAGTTGCACTGGTGCGTGAACATTTTGACTTACGTCCCTATGGGCTGATTAAAATGCTGGATCTCGAGCGTCCGATTTACCGCGCAACTGCGGCTTATGGTCACTTTGGTCGTGAACATTTCCCATGGGAGCGTACCGACCGGGCCGAAGCACTAAAAGCGTCGGTATAGCAACTACTTAGCGCAATAATTAGCAGGTTTTGACAAAAGCGCTGATAGTCCGGCTTGGGCTATCAGCGCTTTTTTGTTTTAATAGGCACTGTAAAGATGGGTTTAGCAAGATTCACGCTCTAAAAAATAGGGCATGTCAGGCAAACTTAATCTTTAAACATATTGTAATACATAACTACGTTGTCACAATTAAACGACAAAGAGCAAAAGACCTGCCTATACTTATCAGTATTAAAAAGGGTAGCGCGCAGATGCTTGTGTGATTTTTCAACTATGGATGCTGGCCAAATGAAGCGTATATTTTTAATTTGTGTACTTATCGCAACGTTTAATACGATTACCAGCGCGTCTGCATTAGCCAATGATTTTGAATCTGCAAAACCAACCGCTGCCCCAGCCGAGCTTTTGAGTGCATCAAATTATCAGTTATGGTTGTATCGCTCACAAGCTATGCCTAAATGGTCGTTTGATATCAAATACGACAAAGCTTTTTTGCATCACCCGGCCTGGGCTTCTCAGTTACACTCGTTTGGTCTGCCTGATACCTTACGCTTTAGCGCCAGCCGAACCCTACCGTACGATCGGTCGCAACGCTTGTTTGCTGCGTTTCAAACCAGCAACGTACAGGCTGTGCGTCTTCCGGTTGAGCTTTATCATATCTCGGCTACCGGCATGGCAGCCAGCGTAGGTTGGCAACTTGGCGAGTACCAGCGGTTCAATATGGCGGTCGAATACGAATACCGCGAAGTGGCCGAACAAGACATCAACAGTGTATTATTAGGTGTGCAGTATTACTTTTAATGCCCTAACAAATGATTGACTATCTGGCGGGTATGTACTTCGGTCGTATCAACTAATGTATGCCGGGTAATATGCGAATTGATCAACAGCCCAATTTCAGTACATCCCAGAATAAACCCCTGCACGCCCTGCTCTGACATATCTTTCATAATCGCCAAAAACTGCTGCTGCGCGGTATCGGTCACCACTCCCTGACACAGTTCATCATAAATAATGCGATGAATGAGGTCCTGAGCATCAGGGTCAGGTGTGGACACCTTAAGCCCGTAATTATTTAAGCCGTCACGGTAAAAGTCATCCTGCATGGTAAAACGCGTACCCAACAAGGCCACATGCTGGAGCTTGTCGGCCCGACAATGATCTGCGGTGGCATTGATGACATTTAGCAATGGGATAGAAATAGCTTGTGCTACCTGGGGTGCCACCTTGTGCATGGTGTTGGTGGCTATTGCGATGGCTGTTGCTCCGGCATTTTCGAGTGCCTGGGCGCTGTGCACCATTAAGTCGGCCAGATCTCCCCATTGCTGATTATGTTGTAAACTGCTGATGTGCTGAAAATCGACACTATGAAGAAGCACATCAGCGCTATGCAAGCTGCCTAGTCGGGCATGTATCTGTTTGTTTAGCAGCGCATAATACAACGCCGTAGACTGCCAGCTCATACCGCCAATAATGCCCACCCGCTGTTGTAACTGTTGCATAGTACTAATCCAAGATGTGTTTTGACCTACCTTGCGCTTGAGAGTGCAAAAATGTCAATTGAATTAATTCAGCATCGGCGCTGGCCCGGTGGCGCTGGCCGTCAAAACGGTGTTGCAATGACTCTTTGGTTAGATGCCAGTTTTCCATCTGTTGTTCGTTCAATATATAATCTAACGCGGTTACTTTAAAAGCCATCGTTAAACGTACCGCATCAAACAGCTTGATTAACCAGGGGTAATCAACCACCCAGCCGTCGGTATACACCGTTTGCCCTTCCAAAAATTGGTTAAGCTCGTTGCAAACCTGTCGAATAGGATAACCATGCTCATACAAATCCTGCTGACTGATACCGTGCAGACTTTCGGCCTGAGCGTCCCAGTGAGTCCAGTCTTCTAAAGGATAAATAAGCCGACAAAAGCGAGCGCCGTCTGCACGCTTTACTCCAACTTCTATAGGGTAGCTGGCCGAACCGAACCCAGACGCTTCGACATCTATGAATGAGGGTGGCTGTTTATTCATACCGCGATAAGACTCCTTATGATTACTGACTGATTAAGTGTGTAGCGATAAAGGCCAGGAACCTGGTGCAACGCATCAGGCAACGCGGGGCTAAACACGATTTATACCGCATGAGTGTATTTTTCGTTCGTTTTGCCGCCTTTATTCCCTTTTTAAACGGCTTACTTATGCGCTACTTACAGCCTTGTATTACCTAACATCGCCGTTTGTCTAATTGATAAACAACAGAAAAGCTCTACGATTGATACATTGATTAAGATTTAATGAAAATTTAATGGTTGTGCGAGTGCGAACGTTAAACTGTATTTTGCTGTTTATTTTATTATTTGTAGGTACTGCATTTGCGACCGAGCCAGATGAAGAGCCGTTGTTTATCGCTATAGATGCAGATTTTAGCACAGTCGCGGTAGAGGGTGGCAACGCAATTGCCCGAGGCGTAGCTTTGGCGGTGGCAAGAATAAACCAGGAAGGGGGGGTGTTGGGACGGCCTTTGCGCATTATTCATAAAGACCACCGGGGTAATCCGGCCCGGGGCGTGGCAAATATCCGTCAGTTAGCACAAACAAAAGACTTATTGGCGATAGTGGGTGGCATTCATACTCCAGTCGCTATTGCTGAGCTGCCATTGTTACACAAACACAATTTGTTGTACCTTGGCCCCTGGGCTGCAGGGACCGCAGTGGTAGACAACAACTTTGAACCTGGTAATGTTTTTCGTATTTCAATACGCGACAGCGAAGCTGCGTCGGTATTAATTAAGCACGCAAAGGCGCGGGGTTTCAAACGTGTGGCATTAGCATTAGAGCGCACAGGCTGGGGTCGCTCTAACCTGGAGTCAATCAAAAACGCAGCTCAGGCCAACGATATTTCAGTTGAGAAAGTCACCTGGATAAACTGGCAACAAAAAGATTTTGACGACGCAGCAATCAGCATTGATGCTGCTGGGGTAGACGCTGTTATTATGGTTGCCAACGCACCAGAAGGCGCGGTGGTCAGCAAAGCCTTGCACCGCACCATGGGCGGCAAAATGCCTGTTATTTCGCATTGGGGCATTGCTAGTGGTAACTTTGTTACCACTGTGGGGCCAAAGATTTTATCCGAGCTTGATATATCGGTTATCCAGACTTTTAGTTTTCTTTACCAGAACAACCCGGCAGCTGCTAGACTCTATAAAGACTATCAGGCAGCTTATGGTAAAGCGGCGCCTGACGCAGTACCGGCCGTGGTGGGCGTGGCTCATGCATACGATTTAGTGTTATTACTGGCCCAAGCGGTTAAACAGGCCGATAGCATTCAGATAGCCGATATTCGCCAGGCCATGGAAAATTTGCCAAAAACCCAGGGTACAGTAAAAGTGTATCACCCAGCGTTTACCCGCAAACGGCACGATGCCTTGTGGGCAGATGATTATTTTATGGCGCGCTTTAACGCCAACGGAAATCTAATTCCTATAATGAGGTAAAGATGTCTGCAAGACCCTCGCTGGCAAGTACTCTACAAAGGATATTGTTACCAAAACTGCTGGCGGCGATTTTTGCTTTCAGCCTGCTCATTTGCACAGCCGTGGTGTACTTTGCACATCAACAAGTGTCGTCCAGTCAGCAGCAATACATCGATAACCTGCGTACTGATATTAACTTCAGTGTTCGCGATACCCTGTTATTATTAGAAAGCATTGCCGGTAACGATTTGGTAGTTAACAGCTTTATAGACTTAGAGCAGCGAGATAATTACCTGCCGCTTTTTTTCAGAACATTAAGACTGTCGCGCGCCACCGATGTAAGCCTGGCATTATTCGATTTTTCGGGTCAACCCATTATCAGTAAAAACTGGCAAAATACGGTCCCACCAGAAATAAACACTCTTTGGCATGCGCCTACCCTTCAACAAGGTCAGCAGTTTTGGCAGATGTACGAATATGGCATGGTGATGGCCGTACCGGTACATATCAGCGCGTCAATAGAAGGTGCTTTGGTATTTTACGTAAAAGATATAGGCCAGCTTTTAAATAAGCGAGAGAACAGCGCCACCCAAATTATCGTCGGCCCCGGCAATAAGGTTCTTTACAGCACGCAACCTGATGAGGTTGCGCCACTAAGTGTCTTTTTACCAGACCAATACCCCTACTCAACCGTGCATTCAAGTCAGTGGCAAAATTTGACGCTTTACAGCCTGTCGCCGATTCCCCAAGCCTATGGGGCAGTATTGTGGCTTATTGCCGTGCTGTTGCTTAGCATTATTGCAACGTTGGCGGTTAGTTTGCACAGTGTTAACCGGGCTGCGCGTCTTACCGCCAATACCCTTGACGCGCTATATAAGTCTATTTTGGTTCGTATGCAGCAAACCACGGTCATTCATTCAGGCTCACCAAAAGATGAGCCTGCCGAACTGGCTCAAATTCGTTCGGCATTTGACAATTTGGCTGCTAATTTAATGACCATCACCTTGTCTAATAAGCAATTTGCCAATGTTATTGACTCGCTTGAAGAGCTATTGGTGGTGCTTGATAACCACAATACAATGGTGACCTGTAATCAGCGCTATGCGCGGGTTGCTGAACAGTTTAATTTGGGTGCGACTGAATTACAGCGCATCAGTGGTTACTTAGCTCAAACCAGTAAAACGCTGGATGCCACTTATACCGATGTTGCCGTGCCCAGAAAAATTACAATTAAATGGGCGCTGTTACCCTTTGTAAATGATAAAAAAGAAGTGATTGGAACCATTTTGGTGGGTAATGATGTTAGCCACCAGCGCGACTTAGAAAGCCGCAACCGGTTAATGACCCATGCAATGGAAAGCGCAACCGTTTCTATTGCGATTGCCGATATTACCCGCACTCAAATGCCAATTGTGTACGTAAATGAGTACTTTAGTAAGTTAAGTGGTTTTGAGGCCTCAGAAGCATTGGGTGAACCGGCTACTATACTGGTAGGGCCTAAAACAGAACGCCCTACTTTAAAGCGAATGTTTGAAAAGGTAAAAGTAGGCCAGCCTTTTGAAGAAACCCTTTTACTGTACAAAAAAAATGGCCAAACTTTTTATGGGCGTCTGGCCATGACTCCAGTCCGGGTAGACACCGTGGTGACTCACTATGTGGTGTTTTTCCAGGATGTCACCGAACAGGAAAAAACCCGGGAATACCTTGAAGAGGCTAAGGCTAAAGCCGAAGAATCTGCCCGCCTGAAGTCTAGCTTCTTAGCCAGTATGAGCCACGAAGTTCGCACCCCACTTCATGGTATCTCAGGCACCCTGCAATTGCTTGACGCATCAAAGCTTGACCAAAAGCAGCGTAAATATCTGTCTTTGGCGCTGCAAAGCATGCATAACCTGCAACATATTGTTAATGATATTCTCGACTTTTCAAAAATTGAGGCCGGTCAGCTTAATATTGAACATGTTCCGTTTAATCTTTCCTTGTTAATGGAAACCATTTTCGAGCAGTACTACATCAACTGCAACAATAAAGGTATTGAGCTTAATGTTCAGCTTAATCTGAAAGAGACAAACTATGTCACCGGGGATGCGGTGCGGTTAAGACAAATCATGGGCAATTTGTTAAGCAACGCGGTTAAATTTACTTCAGAAGGCGCGGTATCGGTGTTGGTCGAACTGGTTGATCAGCGTCATCAATGGCAACTACGGGGCGTTGTGCGCGATAGCGGTATTGGTATCGCCAAAGATAAAATTAACAATATTTTTGAAGTCTTCACCCAGGAAGACAATACCACCACCCGTCGTTTTGGTGGCACCGGCTTAGGGCTGGCCATTACCCGTCAGCTTTGTCAGCTGTGCGGGGGCGATATTACGGTAAACAGCGAAAAGGGTCAGGGCAGTACTTTCAACTTCACTATTCAGCTGGCGAAAGCCTATCAAGAGCTGACAGACAATAACCACGCAGATGACCTGAAACCCGCTGAAAAGCTTCCAGCGGCGAAAATTTTATTAGTAGAAGACAACGAAATAAATCAGTTAATTGCACGTGAAAATTTAAATGGGCATAAGGTTATGACCGCCAGCAATGGTAAAGAGGCGATTAACGCACTAAATCAAATGAAACTTCAGTTCGATATGATACTGATGGACTGCCACATGCCCGAAATGGATGGCTTTGAAGCCACTCGCCGCATTCGCCACGGCGATGCAGGCGAACGCTACACCAATGTACCGATTGTCGCGTTAACCGCCAACGCTATGAAAGGCGACCGCGAGGCATGTGTGGCTGCCGGCATGTCTGACTACATCTCAAAACCTTTTACCGCCACCGACCTGCAACGGGTTATCAGAATGTGGGCAACAAACATGGATAAGCTGTGATTAACATCTTCGCCAAATAGGTAGGCTTTCAGCTGCGTAATTGTTGGTCGTTATCTAAAAACCATTGATAGGTTTTGGTAAGTCCGGTTTCTAGTGTCTCAGAAGCAGTAAACCCTAGCTGTTTAAGCCGTGCTACATTAAGAAGCTTTCGGGGCGCCCCATCGGGTTTACTGGTATCCCATATTATCTCGCCATCAAACTTTGTTATTTGCGCAATAGTATTTGCTAATTCCTGAATACTGCAATCTATGCCGGTGCCGACATTGATATGGCTGCACTGTGGGGTAACCGACTGATAAAATACTTTGTCACTTATCCCCATTACAAACAAGCAAGCCGCGGCCATATCCTCGACATACATAAACTCCCGATATGCTTTACCACTGCCCCATAATGTTACCGAGCGTTTTTTTTGTTGCGCAGCTAAGTGAAACTTATGCAGCAGCGCAGGAACAACATGAGAATTTTCGGGGTGAAAATTATCGTTGGAACCATACAGGTTCGTTGGCATTACCGACCGGTAGTCTCTGCCATATTGTCGATGATAGCTTTCGCATAATTTGATACCAGCAATTTTAGCCACAGCATAGGGCTCATTGGTAGGTTCAAGATTACCATTTAGTAAAGCTTCCTCAGTTATCGGTTGCTCTGCATATTTGGGGTAGATGCATGAAGAACCCAGAAAAAGCAGTTTAGGTACATCATGAATATGAGCATTACTAATAACATTAGACTGAATCATCAGATTCTCGTATATGAAATCGGCGGGATAGGTATTGTTTGCATAAATTCCCCCTACTTTGGCAGCAGCTAAGTACACTTCATCAATTTGCGTTTCAGCAAAAAAATCAGAAACCTGAGCCTGATTCAGCAAATCAAGCTCAGTGCGGCTTCGGGTGATCAAGTTGATATCTGATTGATGCTGTAACTGACGACACAAAGCAGACCCCACCATTCCCCGATGACCTGCTACAAATACATTTTTCATATTACTCTCGAGCCATTGAAATAGTATAACCGTGCTGTTGTAGCAGAGCATGGCGCTTTGCTTTTTCCAAATCAGATTGCATCATTTCCCGGCACAGTTCAGAAACACTGATCTCAGGTTGCCAACCCAATTTATCGCGAGCCTTAGAGGGATCGCCGAGCAAGGAATGCACTTCAGCCGGGCGAAAATATCGGGAGTCAACACGAATAATAGTCTGGCCTACCTGAACACCGGGAGCGTTATCCCCATCAATACTAACAACATTTGCAACTTCGCTTTCGCCCGACCCAGAAAACTCTAGCCCGATACCCACCGCTTGCGCCGCCATTTTAACAAATTCGCGTACCGATATTTGTTTGCCGGTAGCAATAACAAAATCTTCTGGCTGGTCTTGTTGCAGCATCATCCATTGCATACGCACGTAATCTTTTGCGTGACCCCAGTCGCGCAACGCATCCATGTTGCCAAGATACAAACACGATTCTAAACCCTGAGCGATATTAGAAATACCACGGGTAATTTTACGGGTTACAAAGGTTTCGCCACGGCGGGGTGACTCGTGGTTAAACAAAATACCGTTGCACGCATAAATGCCATAAGACTCGCGGTAATTAACGGCTATCCAGTAAGCGTACAACTTAGCTACGCCATAGGGTGAGCGAGGATGAAACGGCGTGGTTTCCTTTTGTGGTGTTTCCTGCACTTCACCGTACAGCTCAGACGTTGAAGCCTGATAAAAGCGCGTTTTCTTTTCTAACCCCAAAAAGCGAATCGCTTCAAGCAAACGCAGTGTACCCATCGCATCTACATCAGCGGTATATTCTGGCGCTTCGAACGACACTGCTACATGAGACTGAGCCCCCAGGTTATATACTTCGTCAGGCTGAACTTCTGACATAATCCGTGTCAGGTTAGAGGTATCGGTTAGATCGCCATAATGCAGAATGAAATTAGGATCATCATGAGGGTCTTCATAAATGTGGTCGATACGCTGGGTATTGAACGATGAAGCACGGCGTTTTATGCCATGAACTTCGTATCCTTTCCCCAGAAGAAACTCAGCCAAATAAGAGCCATCCTGACCAGTAACCCCAGAAATAAGTGCTTTTTTCACATTTCGTCTCTACGTGTTAATTCTATTGTCAGTTTATAGGACTAAAAGGGAAATAGACATTTTGTTGGTAAACACAAAAGGTTCTTACCTAAAAAATCTAAAACTTTGGTATGCTAAATGCCTAAATCTGAGGGTGAATTGTTTTTTTGAAACAATAATCGCTTATTGCCGTATAGCTCTTTATTAATGCTAGTTATTTAACCATGCCCTTGCCTTCTGCTTATATTAAAAACCTATACTCTACCAATAAGGTGGCGCCCCCTTCTCTTTATCTTCGGGTATTGCGTATTGCTTTACTTATGGCTGCCCTGTGGCTGGCCGCTTGGTGCCTTTTTACGGGGGTAACGTACTGGCGAGCACATATCCTGGCCCCTAAGGTGGCTAGCTGGTTTGCAGGTGGAGCTATCGCCGGGCCGGTTGAGTTAAAACAAGCTCAACAAAAACTCGAGCAGTTTGAAAGCACACTTAGCTTTGATGCCAATATAAAGTATTCACTCGCCCAGCTGTACATTGTGCGGGGTAAAAGCCAGTCAGACCGTTATTATTTTGATGCCGCGCGCGCGACTTTGAATCAGGCGCAAGCCTTGCAACCCTCGTACTATCAGGCTTTAGCGTTACAGGTATATTTGGATGACTATTACTATGGGTTTAATGACACTACCCATGCTCGGTTAAAACAGTTACTGGGGTTAAGCCCTTACGAAAAAAAGGTACAGATGTTGATAGGCCCCGTGTTGGTAAAACGCTGGTTTGAGCTGTCTGATGAGCTTCAGACAATGGCAAAGCCTCTGATTAGCAGTGCCTTGCGTGAAGCAGCAACAAAAGCCCGATTGTTTGAAGCCATGCAGCAATACAATGTTGTTTCTCCGTTCACGTGCTGTTCGCCCAATCGCGAAACCTCTGCTCAGCTAAGAGTTATGGAAGCCACTACAGCCAATGCCCCCCATGAATAATTCAGTTACCCCGTTTGCGCTTATAGCCCGGTGGCTTTTACTGGCCATTTTATTTGTAATGCCCTGGCTGCATGGTGCTGAGCGCAGTTGGGAACAGCTTGTTGTTGCCGGATGTATTTTGGTGGCTACGGTATTAATGTTATCAGACAAACGGGCATTATCGGCATTGCCCACCGGTACTCTGCTCATTGTGCTTCTGTTCGGCATCTGGCTTTTGTATTCTCTGGTTTATTTAGTGCCGTTACCTTTGTCGTGGATGGCGTCTATCAGTCCAAATACCTATGCCTGGTACAGCCAGAACACTACTCAAAATACCGGCTACCTTAGCCTCTACCGGCAAGCTTCACTTGTTGAGTTGTTTAAGTATGCAGGGTTAGTTGCGCTTTTTCTGCTTATAAGCCGGTTTTTTATAACCCCTGATCGTATTCGCGGGTTATGCCGGGCCGTGGTAACTATTGGTTCGTTAACCGCGGTGTATTCGTTAATCAATTTTGTGACCGGTGGCGCTATGGAATGGGTGTCGGCCATCCCGCCATGGGATCTTACATGGCATAAAGGTATTCGCGGCACCTTTAGTTACAAAAATCAGTACGCAATGTACATGGTTATATGTATTTTGCTTACCTCAGGTTTGTGGTTCGACCATCAGCGTACGGTAGGTTACAAACGCCTCACCTTAATGGGCGCGTTTTATCTGGCATGCTTGATGTTACTGGTTGCAACGGTACTTAATACCAGTTCGCGAGGGGCACTGGTGTCTTTGTTCGCAGGCTCTGTTGCTGTAACTGTTTTATACCTTGTACGCCAGCCCGTGCTGCTTAAACGTTGGTTGAAACCTAAAGTTTTGGCTTTAATAACGGTGTTTACCATTCTGCTTGCGGTCGCTTTTTCACAATCTGCCGTTTATCAGCGTTTTAGCGAGCAAAAGATGGAAGACAATGGCCGGGCGCTGTTACGCAGCACTGTTATGCAGGTCATTAACGATTATCCAGCCTTTGGCACTGGGCCTGGTACGTATCCGTTTATTCAGCATAATTACAAACCTATTGAGCTTGGCAATACACAAATGTCTAAACGGGCCCACAACGACTACCTTGAAACCGTCGCTACGCAGGGCGCGCTGGGTTTTATGTTACTGGCAGTGCCGATAGGTTTGATGATGATAAGACTGTTCCGACAGTATTCAGACTCGCCCCTAACCGGCTTGCGTTTGGCCTGTCAGGCCAGTGTTATCGCATATTTGGTGCAAGCTGCTATTGATGTAAATATAGGCGTGTATCTGCTTCCGGTGCATTTTATTGTAGTATTGTCTGCAGGCTGGGTAATTGGGCATATACTCGGACAGCAAGCCCCCGCTAACAATAGTTTAGAATTGTAAGAGTCGCGTACCCAGGCTTATACATTGCCCCTTAGCGTATTTAAAGACAAATCCGCTTATTGTGCTTTTCCCAATCGTTGCCTCAACGGCTTATTTATTTACCTCAATAAGCCACCAATAATTATTACAATGAACAAATTACCCGCCTTTATGCGTACAAAGCCAAACATCCCGTTTAACAAATCCAGGCGGGCAATTTTATAGGGCAATAAGGAACCAGGCATGTCTCATTTTGTCGCACTGAATCCCAAACAGCATCAATCTTTGCGGGTACTTCCTAATAAAGTCGCAGAAACAGGCGCTAACGATCAGCATGTTCCTGTAGTTTTAAGCGAGTTTAACCAGCTCATTGTTCAGTATCCCATTGTTTTTACTAGAAATTTGGCCACCGACCAGTTTGTTTGTTCGGCAATGCTTGGATTTGAAAAAGGTGAAAACTTATTCTGGGAAACAGACCACTGGGACGGGCTGTATATTCCGGCACAAATCGAGCGTCAGCCTTTTTATATTGGCCAGAGCGAAGAAAAAGCCGATGAAGAAGAACAGCACCTGGTGTGTCTTGATACCGACAGCGACGTTTTGAGTGAAACCGAAGGTGAACCTTTGTTTGATGAAAAGGGCCAGCCCACTGAACTAATGTCAGATAAGCAAGAAGTGCTGGCGCTATTGTTAGAAGGCGAGCCGCAAACCCGTAATTTTATAAAAGCGCTAACCAGCCTTGATTTGCTAAAACCAATTTCACTTGAAATTACACTTGCCGATAACTCAACCCGCAACGTTAATGGGTTGTACACTATAGATGAAGACAAGCTAAGCAAGCTGTGTGGCGAAACCGTAGCAATGCTGCATGAAAAAGGCTTTTTGGCTCCTGCCTATACCTTACTGGCATCTCATGCACATGTGTATTCACTGATTGAGCGTAAAAATGCCCGCGTTTCCCAAAAGAATACACAGCAGGCTGACTAAGTCGAGTAATTAGCTTTTGGTATCGCTGACAAGCCTGGCTTATGCGGCGTTCCAAAAAAGGCTTCACAGGAATATTTTGTGGCTCGATAAGTCAGTACAACGCGTGGAATGTGTTTTGTATAAAACATTTTTAAATTGTTAGCGCGAGCAGCGGGTCAACAAAGCTACTAAAACGAACTTTCGTAGCTTTGTTAGATTTAGCGATAAAAGACTATTGGCTCATCTTTTTGTAAAGCATATTGTCTGCCGATAGTTTGCCACCCCCCGATAGTAACAGCGACACACTTGCTGCGAGTAAAGCCAATGCAAATTCATAACCATTCGCTGACATAAAAAAGCCGTTTTGGATATGCACTGAAAATATGGCCACCAGCATAGTAACAGACAAAAGCGCGGCTGCAGGTCGCGTCAACAATCCTAAAATCAGCGCAAGCCCACCAAAAAACTCGGCGCTACCGGCCAGTAATGCCATCAAGAGGCCCGGTGACAGACCTATAGATTCCATCCAGCCTGCTGCGCCATCTAGCCCGGGACCGCCAAACCACCCAAATAATTTTTGTGCACCATGAGCCATAAATATTATGCCTACAGGTATGCGTAAGGCCAAAGGACCATAGCTTTTATCTGTTGATGCTGTTTTAAATAACGTTTTCATTTTTACCCTCGTAATTTAAATACTTAAGAGATCAATTTCGGTTTTAGCTTTTGTCAGTTGCTTTTCTTTTTCTGGCATATTTAGCCCTTCAGCATAGATAAACCGAACATCGGTGAGACCCACGAATGCCAGTACATCGGTTAAATATTGTGTTTGCGAATCTGACGTGCTGCCTGCATACATTCCGCCTCTGGCCGCCACAATGAATACCTTTTTATTCTGCAACAACCCCACCGGCCCGGTATTGGTGTAATTAAAGGTAACGCCCGCCCGGGCTATTCTGTCTATCCACGCCTTGAAAGTCGAAGGAACACCAAAGTTGTACATAGGCATCCCCAGCACAACCACATCACTGGCTAGTAGCTCTTCAATTAACTTGTCAGACTGTATAGATAGCCGGGCTTGTTCACCACTACGTTGTGCCGGCGACACGTTCCATGCTGACATTTCAGCCTGAGTTAGGTGTGGCAATGGCTGTGCAGCCAAATCCCGCTCGGTAACGTTAACTTCATTGTCTTTACTCAATTGCTTTTTTAACTGAGCTACCAGCAAGTTGGTTAGCTGGCTCGATTGTCCCTGCTCCCCATTTAGTGACGATTTAATAACAAGAATATTTTTCATAACGACCCTCATAACATTTTGGAAAATCACTGTCTTGATAAATGTTATTATTAGATACTATTTAAAAGAATGAAATTTGTTAATTTTGGCTATACCGTTCTATTTTATAGAACGTAATGGCGGGTAGAAATCTGAAAGATTGGAAGAAGAAAGTTCAGGCAGCCAGGCGGTAGCAAATTCGACTGTGTGTTAACCCGATTTTTTACGCTCAAATTAAAAAATAAGTGAACAATTAATGCTGAGAATTACTTTAGAACAATGGCGCATGTTTTTGGCGGTAGTCGAGCACGGCGGATTTAATCAGGCTTCTGAGGCGGTCTTTAAAAGTCAGTCTAGTATTCATCATGCCGTAAAAAAGATTGAAGAAGGATTGGACGTTAGACTATTTGAGGTAATTGGCAGAAAAACGGTACTTACCGAAGCGGGCAATATGATGTTACGCCGGGCCAGCTATCTGCTTTCAGAAGCCGAAAAAGTTGAAACAGTGGGCTTAACCCTTAGTCAGGGTATTGAAACAAAACTAAAGCTAGCGGTAGACGAAGTTTTCCCGCGAACTGTGCTTTATAATGCACTGGATACCGTATCGAAAATGTATCCGCTACTTCAGATAGAGCTGTTTGAGCCGGTTTTAAGTGGGTCTAATGAACAGTTAAAAGCCGATGAGGTCGAGATTGCTATATCGCCCATCTCGCTGGGGGCAGGTTTAAGCGAAAGTCTGGCCTATGTTGAATTTCAGGCGGTGGCCAGCGCCGCTCATTCGTTACATGCTATCGACCGGCCTTTGAGTCTGGAAGATTTGAAGAGTTACCGGCAAATAGTGGTTCGTGACTCGGCCCGCGATGGTCCTAATACTCGTGTTGATGAAGGCTGGCTAGAAGCAAATCACCGCTGGACAGTAGGACACTTGCATAGCTCTATCGATATTATTTGTAATGGGTTAGGTTACGCATGGTTGCCGGTACACCTGATAACTACATATTTAAACGATAAAACGTTAAAGCCCCTGAACCTTAAAAACAGTACTAAAAGAACAACTCAGCTTTTCTTGACGATCAAAGATAGCGATCAGCTAGGCCCGGCTGCTAAATATTTTGCAAAAGAAATAATGCGACAATGTTCCGCTTTTACCCACAGGGAGTAGGATAATGTTTTGCGCTATCATTCTACTGAGCAGAACATAACATGCTAAAACTGCTAATTTTCGTCAACAGAAAAGAACGATAGACTTCTTTCTACACCGTATCAGGGGAAAGTTTATGAATTACATTCGACGCGCAGCCGAACGGGGCAAAGCAAATTTTGGGTGGCTTGACAGTAAACACAGCTTTTCGTTTGGGCATTATTACGACCCGCAGCATATGGGGGTTTCTGTACTTCGGGTTATTAACGACGACACAGTAGCGCCTGGCCACGGGTTTGAACAGCACGGGCATAAAGATATGGAGATTATTTCGTATGTTACCCAGGGCGCCTTAAAACATCAGGACAGCACTGGTAATAATTATGTGGTTCCTGCCGGCGATATACAAAGAATGAGCGCCGGTCGCGGAGTTTTACACTCCGAATACAACGCCTCTGACACCGAAGAGGTTAAGTTTCTTCAAATTTGGATAATGCCTGAAAAAAAAGGCATCGCCCCAGACTATGAACAAAAGAGTATTACTCAAACTGAAACGTTGACGCCCTTGGTGAATCCACAAGGTACACAAGGAGCGTTATCGATTAATCAGCAAGCGAGTATTTTTCGACTGGTATTGAATAAAGATGAAGCATTCACATTGTCGCCTCAAGAGCAGGCGGGTTACTTACACATTATTAAGGGCCGGTTAAGCGTTAAAGATCGCACCTTTGATGTGGGTGATGCATTTAGTATTGAGGCTTGTGAAGACCAGCAGATTAGCTCTCTTAGTGATAACTTCGAAGCGCTTTGGTTTACCTTACCCGCATCGCGTTAATAGTGGTGTATGCCAAGAGCCCTGGAGGCCTGGAAGATTTTCTTTTGATGAGTATATCTTTTACCGGTCGAAACGTCGCTACATCGGCACGTTTGTCACCCTTCGGCCATTGGTAAAAAGCAGATTAAAAGTACGGAGTCAGCCGATAAGCCGGGTTCTGTCTAAGGCAACCATTCCTCTAGGCCAGCAATTGCTCACTGGCTCAAGCAACCTACCCGATCCCCATGTGGGCCACACGTTATGGGATCCTATTTGGTCTTGCTCCGGGTGGAGTTTACCGTGCCACGAACTGTTGCCAGACGCGCGGTGCGCTCTTACCGCACCCTTTCACCCTTACCGGCACTTACGTGCTTAGGCGGTATACTCTCTGCTGCACTGGTCGTCGGCTCGCGCCGCCCAGACGTTATCTGGCACCCTGCCCTATGGAGCCCGGACTTTCCTCCCCCTTCTAACAAGTAGAAGGCGGCGATTGCCTGGCCAACTCCGCGAGCGGATTCTACCGCAAGCGATCGTTGATTGCGACATTCTTGCGTTAAAATTGCCGCATTTCGCACAACCTACCAAAACCGAAGTTTCACTGAGGCTTATGCAGTTTAGTATTTTCAGTTAAATCTGGGTATTGGCAACAAATAAGTGTGGGTGTCCATAATTAAAAAAGAGATATTGTGACTGTCCGTTTTGAAGCTTCTGAGGTGGGTGTCCAAAAATAAAAGAGATATTGTGACTGTCCGTTTTGAAACTACCGAGGTGGGTGTCCATAATTAAAAAAAGAGATATCGTGACTGTCCGATTTGAAGCTACCGAGGTGGGTGTCCATAAACAAACGAGATATTGTGACTGTCCATTTTGAAACTACCGAGGTGGGTGTCCACAAAGGTGTGAACGTTTAATACTGGCTATTGAGCCGGCGTCTATTTTTTCTGTTTCCCAAATTAAAAAACAAAAAAAGCCCACTACAAGTGGGCTCAAAATGCGATTTATTTCGTTACTCTCAACACTTTATTCAGGCAATATTGCGTTGTGATAAATATCCTGAACATCGTCACAATCGTTTAGCATGTCCATGAACTTTTCGAACATAGGCAAATCTTCTTCGCTGATTTGTGTTTCTGTTTGAGGAATAAACGTGATTTCTTCGGTATCCAACTCTAAATCGGTGTAAGCCGTATTTAACGCAGTTTTTACATTATTAAACTCAGTATGAGGCGCATAAACTGTAATTTTACCGTCTTCACCTTCTACTTCGGTGACATCAACATCTGCTTCCATAAGCACTTCAAGAACCGCATCTTCATCGTCGCCAACAAACTGAAACACCGCCTGGTGATCGAACATATGAGAAGCGGAGCCCGGGCCGCCAATTTTAGCGCCGGTTTTGGTAAAACAGTTTCGTACATCGGTAATAGTTCGGTTAGCGTTGTCGGTCAAACAGTCAACAATTACCATGCAGTTACCAGGACCAAATCCTTCGTAGCGGGCTGACTCGTAGTTTTCACCCGCACCGCCTGCTGCTTTATCAATGGCTTTGTCGATAACATGACCCGGTACCTGATCTTTTTTGGCTTTGTCCATCAACCGGCGCAATGACAAATTAGTATCCGGATCAGCTCCGCCATTTTTAGCGCAAACATAAATTTCTTTACCGTATTTTGAATACACTTTGGTCTTTGCGCCGGCGGTTTTGGCCATTGCAGCTTTTCTTACTTCAAATGCTCTACCCATTAGACGTTTTCTCTTTATTTGCTATGCCGGTGCGCACCACATCCGGCAACTATCGCTTGTTTTAATTAAGTTTACTGATAAACCGTAAAGCTGGCTAGTGAGCTTTATGGCAGATGTTCAGTGGCCAGATAATCGTGCGACTGCATTTCTTTTAAACGGCTCAGGCATCGTTTAAATTCAAATGACAAACGACCTTCGCCGTACAATTCGTTCATAGGGACTTCGGCCGACATAATCAGCTTAACATGGCGCTCGTAAAATTCGTCAACCATCGCAATAAAGCGCCGGGCAGCATCGTCGTTGTTCTGCCCCATTGCTTTCACATTGGCCACCAATACCGAATGGTAGCACCGACTGATTTCAATATAATCACTATTGCTGCGCGGGCCTTCGCATATTTCCTTAAACTCAATCATCATCACTCCGTCGGCATTGAAACATGTATCAAGCTTTCGATTGTTGATCTCAATGGTTTCGTTCTTTGTGCCTTTTTCAGGGGCCAGTTGCGAAAAATACGATTGAAGGTTCTCGTTAGCGGCAGCGTCCAGCGGATAATGATACAGTTCCGCTTGCTCTAGCGTACGTAGCCGATAATCCACTCCACTATCTACATTAATTACATCGGTGTATTGCTTAATAAGCTCAATGGCGGGAATAAAACGCGCGCGCTGTAAGCCATTTTTATACAAATCATCCGGAATAATATTTGAGGTGGCCACTAACGAAATACCATGCCCAAATAACTCTTCCATCAGCGTACCTAAAATCATTGCGTCGGTAATATCTGAAACAAAAAATTCGTCAAAGCAAATTATCCGTGTTTCTTGCGCCAGTTTGGCGGCAATAATTTTCAGTGGATCTGACTGTTGCTGAAGCTGTCTAAGCTCAGCATGAACCCGATGCATAAACC
Organism: Alteromonas lipotrueiana; assembly: GCF_019249245.1. Lineage (GTDB taxonomy): Bacteria > Pseudomonadota > Gammaproteobacteria > Enterobacterales > Alteromonadaceae > Alteromonas > Alteromonas lipotrueiana. The sequence continues at coordinate 67,914 of NZ_JAESDK010000001.1, forward strand.
GATGAAAGTGCACCCGCATTTTTTTTTCAATGGGCAAGCACTCGTAAAAGGTATCAACCAGGTAGGTTTTGCCCCGCCCTACGCCGCCATAAAAATACAAGCCGGTGACAGGCTGCCGGGAATCTTCAGGTTGGCCTAGCCACTTACTGAGCTTGGCTTTAAAGCCTTGTTTTTGCGGTGTAGATGCAGCCAGCAAGTCATCGTACAAACGCTGCAATGCTTTCACCGCATTTTCCTGGGCCGAATCGTGCAAAAACTCAGGGTCAGATAAATCTTCCTGATATTTTTCCCATGGTGTCATGAAAGTTACTTCTCCTGATAAAAAAGCGGCCACTAAATCCCGTTTTTCTTCACTGCATAAGCTTGAAAAGTGAAGCGGGTGAACATAATGTCTGTTTATGAATAAGCATTACGCCACGGATACGTTTTTGAGCGGGGCGGTTAATCACCTATTATACCTTATTCATAGCTGACTTTAAAAAGTTCACATGGCGCTGTCATACTAACCATTATTGTGATTGCTGCATGGCTAACACGCTGGTACAACTGCAAATGTTTACACAAATACCAACTGAACTTGGTATAGTTACCAACAGTATTAATTTTATCGCTGGCTACCTACAAGGGGTAGTGAGCAATTTGTTTTTTCGGAGAACTCAATGGATGTACTAATTCCTGTAGCTTTACTTTTAGTTGGTCTGATTATCGGCTTTTTTGTCGCCCGCTATATGTACACCAAAGACAGCAGCAGCAAAACGGTGAAGCAAGCTGAAAAGAACGTAAAAGAGATTTTGAATCAGCAGGCTGAGCACCATCTTTATCAAACGCGCCAAACTGTTGAAGCCATCGAAGCAAAATGCCATACGTTGCGCTCTCAGGTAGAAGAATACGAAAATTTGTTAAAGCAGGGCAATGAAGAAGACGACTCGGTCCCCTTTTATGGCGAGCAGGCATCTTCATACTTGCGTAATAACATTAAAGGCCGCGAGAAAGCCTCGGTAAAGGCAGTGCACAGCGCTCAGCCAAAAGATTTTGCCAACACCGGTTCAGGCTTGTTCGTCGGTACAATTGAGTCATCTGACGCAGAAAAAGAGAAAAAATAGAACTTTTTATGCATTTTTTGTGTCTTTTTGGGGAATAGATATTTCGCAATTATCATGAGGAGTGTTAGCGAACATGAAAAAGTCTTTTCGACAGGTTGCCCTGGTATCGGCTGTTGTAGCCAGTTCATTAGGTATGAGTGCCACTACACAGGCAGGCTTACCCTTTTTTAGTGACAGCAAGCAAGAGGTGCCTTCACTGGCACCGATGCTAGAAGAAGCAACACCTGCAGTGGTCAGTATTGCAGTAGAAGGCACCCAGACCGCCCGTCGCCAGGTGCCTGAAATGTTTCGTTATTTCTTTAATGCCCCTCAAGAACAGGTACAAGAGCGCCCATTTAAAGGGTTGGGCTCGGGCGTTATTATTGACGCCAAAAAAGGCTATGTGGTGACGAATAACCATGTGGTCGATAACGCTGACGATATTACCGTTAAGCTAAAAGACGGCCGCGAACTCAAAGCCAAAAAGCTGGGCGCTGATGAGAAAAGCGATATTGCCCTGTTAAAAATTGAGCCTGATGAACTCATCGCGTTACCTATTGCCAATTCTGACGAAATTCGGGTGGGTGATTACGCCATTGCTATTGGCAATCCGTTTGGTCTTACCCAAACCGTGACCTCGGGTATTGTCAGTGCCTTGGGGCGTTCTGGACTGAATATTGGCGGCTACGAAGACTTCATTCAAACCGATGCGGCTATTAACCGGGGTAATTCCGGGGGCGCTCTGGTTAACTTACGTGGCGAGCTAATCGGTATTAATACCGCTATCTTTGGGCCTAATGGGGGTAATGTAGGTATTGGTTTTGCTATACCCAGCAATATGATGAAAAGCCTGGTAGATCAAATCGCTGAATACGGCGAAGTGCGTCGCGGATTATTGGGTATTTTAGGCAGCGATGTTGATGCTGGTCTGGCTGATGCGATGGACGCACAGGTTAATAAAGGCGCCTTTATTAGCGAAGTACAGCCCGACACTGCAGCCGCTAAAGCCGGCTTACAGGCAGGTGACATTATTACCGAGGTTAACGGCCGTACTATACGTAGCTTCCGCGAACTGGCCGCGCGCATATCTAGCATGGGGGCCGGCGCTGAAGTTAAACTCACTATTTTGCGCAAAGGCGACACTGAAAAAGTGAATGTGGTACTTGATAACGCGTCTGACACCCAGGTAACTGCGGCTCAAATTCACCCTGCCCTGCTGGGCGCAGAGCTGGCCAGCGGTACTGACGCTTCTGGCACCGAAGGGGTGAAGGTGGTTGAAGTGGAACGTGGCAGCCCTGCTGCGCGAATTGGTCTGCAACCTGAAGATGTTATCGTGGGCGTAAATCGTAATCGTATTACCGGGGTTTCTGAATTCAGAAATGCACTGGAAGAAGCGCAAGGTGTGATTGCCTTAAATGTGAAACGCGGCAGCTCTACCTTGTACTTGCTAATTCGCTAAAATAACTACATCCGCTGAAGCGTGTAAAAGCCACTTTGTGAAGTGGCTTTTTTATTGTCTGAAAAAGCCGAATGCGTGAAATTTCATAGCGAAAGAAACCCGGCTTTATATTCTTTTGGTAATCTTTTTCATCAATGTTATTCTCTATTTCAATAGTAATTTTTTTTGCCTCTCTTGCTGTTTTTTCAGAGGCACAACAATAAGATAACATCGTGGCTGGCAGGAAAATTCTTTCATTCCTTATCAAATCTGTAATATTAGGCGTTTTTGTAGCTGCCTTAATACTTTTTTTAATGCCTAACCTGCGTAATGGTCAGGGTTTATCAACTGACTGGTTTAGCTCACAGTCGGTGTCAGCTTCACGGCACAGCTACAGTCAGGCCATCAGTCGCTCTGCTCCGGCGGTAGTTAATATCTACAGCGTCAGCATAGAAAATGATGTGGGTATCTATCGTAGCCGTCCCCGTGAGCGCACAAGTCTTGGCTCTGGGGTCATCATGACCGAATCGGGTTATATTTTAACGTGCAACCATGTGGTGCAAAACGCTGACAGTATTTTGGTGGCCGTACAGGACGGTCAGATTCTCGATGCGCAAATAGTCGGAACTGACCCTTACACCGACCTGGCCGTGTTAAAGGTTAAAGGCGAAAACCTACATAAAATCCCTCAGTCCGAACAGCCACAGGTCGATGTAGGCGATATGGTAATGGCCATCGGCAATCCATTTGATTTGGGGCAAACAGTTACCCACGGTATTGTCAGTCGGGCCGGCCGCAATGGACTTTCCAATTTTGTCGACTTTATTCAAACCGATGCGGTACTAAATCAGGGGAATTCCGGGGGGGCGCTGGTCGACTCTACCGGCAACCTGGTGGGCATTACGAATGCCAACTTTCAGGTACGCGACTCCCGTAACGGGGTTCGAAATGTCGATGGAATCAACTTTGCTGTACCTTACGAACTTGCCCATCGGGTAATGGACGAAATTATTACTAACGGTAAAGTGGTGCGCGGGCAGCTTGGTTTTATTGGTGGAGAAATTCGCGGGCGCTCTGGCGTAATTATTACCGCTGTAGCAAAACAAAGTCCGGCGGCTGAGGCGGGCTTGCGTCCTAACGACATAATAATGGCTATTAATGGTACCACGCTAGAAAGCTCGGCAAAGACACTGGATATGATTGCAGAAACCCGTCCCGGCACCCAGCTTGATTTACTGATAAGCCGTGACGGAGAAACTATCGATATTACCGTCACTGTTGCCGAACTGGGTAGCTAGCGGATCAAAGGTTGGGACGGTTTTTAGCGTGAAAGACTAGCCGTAAAAACAAGATCGAATCTGACTTGTTCGTACTACGCTACTCTTAGATTCCTTATCAAAGCAATCGACTAAATACTGTTGTCATACTTTGGCCGCGAAGATTGATTCTGCTTTGAGCGCTGCTGAGCGGTTTTTATGTCTGGATTGTTGTTTGCGCCGGCCATTGCGTAGGGCGGCTCACCAATAAACAACATAGTCGTAACCATCATTGCGAACAGTACGGTAGGGATTGAACGCCGTAGTGATAAAAATGGACGTAGCTGACAAATAGTCTGATTCAAACCTAGTTTTCCCTTCATTTGTTTGTTTAACAACCTCTCATTTACATTATTTGTCTTAAAAACCACTGCTAAACTTATACTTTGGCATCCTGCCAAAACTCAACACCTGATTTCATTTTTTGTCATCATGGCAAAAGAGTGACGAAAGTATACTGTATTTTTTCAAAGATGCATCATTTGAATGCAAAACATGAACAATTCGGCTAATTTACAGACAACTTGCAGGGTTTTTATGTTTTAAAAATAAACTCAAAAAACTGCTTTGGTTTATCGCCGCTCTTTAAAGAAGCGCCAATGATAACAAAAATAACGCAAAAAAAGGTATAGAAGTTACGCAAAACTTATACTTTAGTTGACCTGACAAACAGGTCATATCAGACCCGGCAGCTTGCCACACTATTGAGAATAAAGATGACGGCAACGCTCGCTTTTAAAAATCAGGAAGGGACAAATGAAAGACACAGCGATAGACCAGACTGCCGATATTGCCATGATGGCAATGCCACGGCTAAATAAAACAGCGGGCGCCGTAACGACACCCGGTTAGTCCATTATTCTTTTTCGCGGCGGATATCTGCCCCCAGTCCACGAAGTTTTTCTTCGATAGACTCATAACCACGGTCAAGATGATAAATACGCGTAACATGGGTGTCGCCTTCAGCAACAAGCCCGGCAATTACCAGACTGGCAGAGGCGCGTAAATCGGTCGCCATAACAGGCGCTCCTTTCAACGACGAACTCCCCTTAGTTAACGCTGAATTTCCCTCTAGTGCAATCTCAGCACCCATTCGCTGTAATTCTGGAACATGCATAAACCTGTTTTCAAAGATAGTTTCGGTAATAACCCCACTACCTTCGGCAATACAGTTCAGGGTGACAAACTGGGCTTGCATATCGGTTGGAAACGCCGGATGGGGGGCGGTTTTCACCTTAACAGCGACGGGTTTACGACCTTCCATATCCAGCTCAATCCAGTCGTTTCCGCAAGTTATTTTGGCTCCGGCCTGACGTAATTTGTTCAGCACCGCCTCTAAGGTTTCTGGCGCTGCATCTACACAACGAATCTTGCCGCCCGACACCGCCGCGGCAACTAAAAAGGTCCCCGTTTCTATACGATCGGGCAGCACACGGTAATCGCAGCCTTTCAGGTTTTTTTCGCCGTGAATATGAATGGTATCTGATCCAGCGCCGGTTATTTTAACCCCCATACTAATCAAACAATTAGCCAGGTCGACAATTTCTGGCTCACGTGCGGCATTTTCCAGAATAGTCTCGCCTTCAGCCAAGGCTGCGGCCATCATAAGATTTTCTGTGGCCCCCACACTGACCATATCCATAAATATGCGTGCGCCTTTCAAGCGGCCGTCGACCCGAGCGCGAATATACCCCTCGTCTACCTCAATCTTTGCGCCCATTTGTTCCAGCCCGGCTAAATGCAGGTTTACCGGGCGTGCGCCAATAGCGCAACCGCCGGGCAACGAAACATTCGCATTCCCAAAGCGCGCCAATAAAGGCCCCAAAACCAATATAGAAGCCCGCATGGTTTTAACCAGTTCGTACGAAGCTGTAACACTGGTAAGAGCGTCAGCGGTCAGGTGTACGATATTAGGTTCACGCTCAACACTCACGCCCAACTCTTGTAACAAGGCAGTTGTTGTGTTGATGTCGCGCAGGGCGGGGACATTGGTATATCGACAGGGCTGCTCGGTAAGTAATGAGGTCATTAGCAACGGTAATGCGGCGTTTTTCGCGCCTGAAATTTGCACATCGCCGTGCAATGCCGGCGATTTTTTTATAACTAGTTTATCCACAGCTACAGCCTGAATTATTGCGGAATATTAAACTGACGTTCACGCTGCCAGTCTACTTCGCTAAATGTTTTTATAGAGATAGCATGCATGCTGCCATCTGCAATTTTATCTGACAGTGGTGCGTAAATAGCTTGCTGACGCTTTACCCTGCTTAACTGTGCTATTTCATCACTTACCGCAATAATGGTGTAATGAGAGCCGTCCCCTTTAACATAAACTTCAGTTAAATTAAGGGCATCTTTTAAAATGGCTTCGATTTCGGCTACATCCATAAACTTCGTTGCTCTTTTCTAATCAAAAAAATTATTTAACCGGCAAAAGGCGATCGACATCGCTAATTTTAGCCAATTTCATGAGTTTGTCTGGCACATCGGTCAGCGTCACATCGATATTATGTGCTTTAGCATCACGAATAGCATTAATTAACCAGGCTAACCCCGCGCTGTCTACCCGTTCAACATCGGCTAGATCAAAAGTACTGCGCTGGGCTTTTTTCAATTGCTGTCGCTGAGCTTTTGACAATAACGCCCACCAGTTATCGCTAAGCGTATCACGGTCAAGATGACCGTGGATACTGACTACCGACTTTTCACTGACCTGGAATAAACTCACGCTGGTCCCTGTGCCTCTTCCATTTCTTCTTTCATTTCCAGAGGATTGTCGATTTTTTCACGCATAAGCTCAATGACTTTATCAATACTTTGCTGGCGAATGATTGACTCAAATTCGCTGCGTTTGCTGTCTAGCATACTAATACCTTCAGCAACCATATCAAAGGCTTTCCACTCGTTGGTTTTGCTATTTTTACGTACCTTGAATGCAACTTTTATTTCAGGACGACTGGGGTCTTTGATAATGGCACGTACCACTACATAAGTGCTGTCACCCACCTCAGAAGCGGGCTCAAAAATCACTTCCTGATTGTCGTAGTAGCTCATTGCTACCGCATAAGTGGTGATCAAGTATTCACGGAAAACCTGAACAAAGGTAGAAAGCTTGTCTCTTGGCACCGAGGCCGCGTGCTTACCTAATACCTTAAATGCAGCAAACTGATAATCGGTGTAAGGCAGTAACTCTTCTTTCATAATTGTGCGTAACTGCTCAGGATTATCTTCCAGCGTTGACTGGTTATTTTTAATCCGTTCAAAGGTTTTGTTAGCAACCTCTTTAATCATCACATACGGATTTTCTTCACTAACTTGCTGGGCGTTCACAGAACCTGCAACCAGCATAGTGGCAAGTCCTATTAAAGCGATAAATTTCTTCACGTATCTCTCCTAAAAATGTCGAAAACAATCAGGTCTGGGTTAACCTATTCTTCGTCTTTGCCACGGCTAAACAAAAACTGCCCAATTAAATCTTCCAGTACTAAAGCCGACTTTGTGTCCTGCAAGTAATCGCCATCCTGAAGATTGGCAATACCATCAAACGAAAAGCCTGGCTGAAAACCTACGTATTGCTCGCCTAGCAAACCGGATGTCAAAATTGACACCGAGCTGGTTTCCGGAAATTCTTTGTATTTATTTAAAATGCTAAGCTCGACAACAGGGGTATAATCTTTTTTATCTAACGAAATAGAATTAACCCGCCCGATTGTTACACCGCCGACCTTGACCGCCGAACGCTCTTTTAAACCACCAATATTGTCGAATTTTGCATACAGAGTGTAGGTATCACTTTGAGTAGCCATAGTTTGGTTAGCTACCTTTAGCGCCAACAATAGCAAAGCGCCTATGGTCAATAAGACGAAAACCCCAACCATAAGTTCCGCTTTATACTTGTTCATTTTAATCCCCTACTCAATTCCGAACATAAGGGCGGTCAGAATGAAATCCAGCCCCAATACTGCTAATGATGAATAAACCACAGTTTGTGTGGTCGCTTTGCTAATACCTTCTGATGTGGGCGTACAATCATACCCTCTAAAGATGGCTATCCAGGTGACTACTAAGGCAAACACCAGACTTTTTATAATGCCATTACCTATGTCACTACCAAATTCAACCGAAGATTGCATTAGTGACCAGTAACTGCCCGCGTCAACGCCTAACCAGTCAACACCCACCAAATGACCACCTAGAATGCCTACTGAACTAAATATCAATGCAAGCATTGGCATTGAAATAAACCCAGCCCAAAAACGAGGAGCAACCACCCTTCTTAATGGGTCCACCGCCATCATTTCCAAACTGGATAACTGCTCGGTAGCCTTCATCAGACCTATTTCTGCGGTCAGCGCTGAACCAGCGCGACCGGCAAACAGCAAAGCCGTTACCACGGGGCCCAGCTCACGTAGTAAGGACAACGCCACCATGGGCCCCAGGCTGCCTTCGGCGCCATAGTCGACCAAAATGGTATATCCCTGAAGCGCCATCACCATGCCTATAAACAAGCCTGACACAACAATTATTAATAAAGACTGAACCCCAACCACAAACATTTGTTGTAGGGTAAGTGGCACATTTTTTAATCTGGGTATGGCGAAAATAGCCCCGAAAAGCATAACCCCAGCCCGACCAATAGATGCGACCTGACTTATAGCACCTGCGCCTAATGACTGAATTGGATTCATGTCTTTTCTCCAAACAAGGCGTTCTCAAGCTTGTCAGCCGGATAATGAAACGGCACCGGACCGTCTGCTTCGCCTTGCAAAAATTGCTGTACCAATGGCGACTCACTGTTACGAATTTGTTCGGCCGTCCCTTCTCCAATAATTTTTTTGTCCGCCATTATGTAAACATAATCGGCAATTGTCAGAACTTCAGTAACATCATGAGTCACCACGATACTGGTTACACCCAATGCGTCATTGAGTTGCCGAATAAGTTTTACCAGCACGCCCATTGAAATAGGATCTTGCCCAGCAAAAGGCTCATCGTACATGATCAAATCGGGGTCAAGCGCAATAGCCCTTGCTAAGGCGGCGCGTCGCGCCATACCACCAGACAACTCGCTGGGCATCAGGTTTGCAGCACCGCGCAAGCCTACTGCCTGCAATTTTAATGCGACAATAGTATCAATAATATCGCTGTCTAAACGGGTATGCTCTTTAAGTGGAAACGCCACATTTTGATGTACTGTCATGTCGGTAAACAAAGCACCGCTTTGAAACAACATACTCATACGCCGCCGGGTTTTATATAAGGTGCTGCGGTTCATCGATACAATCGATTCGCCTGCAAACCGAATATCACCAGCGTCTGGGGCGAGTTGCCCACCAATTAACCGTAACAAGGTTGTCTTACCTATGCCACTGGGGCCCATAACCGCCGTAATTTTACCTTTAGGCACTTTTAACGAAATGTCATTGTAGATGACCCGGCCGCTACGACTAAACGTCATATTGTCTATATCGACTATATTATCCATACCAATATATCTAAGGAGTCCTTAACAAACGCCTGTTAAGACCACTGTGAAACAGTGATGAACAAGCGAAAAAAATTTACCGAGCATTGAACTTCGATAGTGTACGCGTTTTTCAAATGTCGTCCAAAACGAAATAGTTACAAGGTATGTTCAATATTAGCGATTAGGATGCTAGATATATGCGAATTTTCTGTACCAGGAACTTGCAACTATTTACCAACATTCATCTGTCGGGTTTTGTTAACCGAAATTTATAATGGGTGATACAGCAATGACCGCGCCAATATTAGAAATATTACAAAAGCGCAATGCGATTGTTATTGTAGACTATTTACCGACCGCACTCAGGGCGCGCACTATAATAGAAACTTATTCATTATCAGTCGGTTAGGCTAACTATACGACGAGCCAGTGGTTACGACTGATAATCGGTTAAAAAGTGGCGGGTCAAAAATCAATGTTTTTAATATGTAATACCACCACTGAGTCATATACGCCCGTTCTAAAGATGTCGGTGGGACAGGCATAATCTGTGTAGATGTTGCAGGATTAAATTATCTGAAAAAACAGCATTAGGACCCCCCTTTAAAATAACATAAGCATAGGCAAAAGAAGCAGATTCTGAGACAATCGTCTGAAATTCCCAACTATTAAGATTACGCGTGCTGTTACAGGTTCTTATATTTGTTACTGGTTTATGTGTATTGAGCTGGGGAGCCGACCGTTTTGTGTACGGCGCTTCGGCTCTGGCCAAAAATATCGGTATTTCTCCTATGATGATCGGCCTTACGATTGTGGCCATGGGTTCTTCTGCCCCTGAAATTGTGGTTTCAGCCATTGCATCGGTCAATGGTGCCCCCGACACGGCGGTAGGAAATGCATTAGGATCTAACATCACTAATATTGGACTGGTACTGGCCATTACCGCCCTGGTCAAGCCTCTGGTTGTTTCTTCTACTACCTTGAAGCGCGAAATGCCTGCGCTTATCGTTATTACCCTTATTGCCATGGCTTTTTTATTCAATGGACGTCTGGCGCATATTGAAGGCCTGATTTTGTTCGGTTTGTTCATCTTTGTGCTGGCAGGTATGGCCTGGCTTTCGTTGCACGTTGAAAAGTCAGATCCGCTGATGGCCGAGACCGTAGATGAAATCCCTTCAGACGAAAATACCGGCAAAGCAGTACTTTGGATAGGAGTTGGTTTGGTTCTGCTGCCTTTAAGTGCGCATTTTATTGTAGATTCGGCGGTTTATATTGCAAAGTATTTCGGCCTTAGCGACCTTGTAATCGGTCTGACCATTATTGCACTGGGTACCAGTCTGCCTGAACTGGCTGCCAGTATCGCCGGTGTGATGAAAGGAGAAGACGACCTGGCGCTGGGAAATATTATCGGTTCGAACATTTTTAATTTGCTGGCTGTATTAAGTATGCCGGGCCTGATTGCCCCAGGATTAATTGACCCGGATGTTTACAACCGCGATATGTACGTTATGTTTGGGTTAACTGCCCTACTGTTTTTCTTTAGCTTTAGCATTATTGGTAAAAAACAAATTGGCCGACTAGAAGGCAGTTTGCTTCTGGTTTGTTTTTTAGGGTACCAATTTTGGTTATTTGGGTGAGATAACACACCATGCAGGACACGTTTTTAGCCTCAGCGCGGCGCGTAATCAATATTGAAACCCAGGCAATTGCCGATTTAGAAGGACGACTAAACGACGACTTTGTTCAAGCTTGTACGCAACTATACACGTGTCGTGGCAAAGTAGTGGTCTGCGGCATGGGCAAGTCAGGTCATATTGGCAATAAAATTGCTGCCACACTGGCCAGTACCGGAACGCCGTCTTTTTTCATGCATCCTGGCGAAGCCAACCATGGCGACCTTGGCATGTTGGGTAAAGAAGATGTGCTGCTGGCAATCTCAAATTCGGGCGAAACAGCCGAACTCGTAAACTTACTGCCGGTTGTAAAACGTCTGAATGTACCCATTATTGCGATGACCAATAATCGCCAGAGTAGTCTGGGCCAGCATGCCGACGTAATGTTAGATATCAGTGTAGCAGAAGAAGCCTGCTCATTAGGTTTAGCGCCTACCTCAAGCACCACTGCCACGTTAGTGATGGGCGATGCACTGGCTATCGCTTTATTAGATGCGCGTGGATTTACCTCGGACGATTTCGCCTTATCGCATCCGGGCGGAAGCCTGGGCCGTAAGCTACTTTTAAAAGTAAACGACATTATGCTAAAAGCACCAGACTTGCCCCTGGTGCCCTACACCGCCACTATTACTGAAGCACTATTAGAAATTTCAAGTAAAGGGCTGGGCATGACCGGCATTGTTGATGATTCAGGCCTGTTAGCAGGTGTGTTTACCGACGGCGACTTACGCCGCGTACTGGATAGCAAAGCAGACATACATACCACCGGTATTGCTGAGGTTATGACGCACAATGGCAAAACCATAGGCGCGGACGAATTAGCAGTAGAAGCCCTTAACACAATGGAAGCGTGTAGCATAACTGCACTAATGGTAGTGGATGACAAGCGCCGTCCTATCGGCGCCTTCAATATGCACATGTTGCTTAAAGCAGGAGTTTTATAATGCCCCATACCGTAACGCTGTACGGCATGCTGGAAGAAAAAAGTTTTAATCGTTTAAAGCAGCTTAAGTTGCTGGTGTGCGATGTTGATGGTGTTTTTTCAGATGGCCGAATTTACCTGGGTAATGAGGGCGAAGAGTTAAAAGCATTTCATACCCGCGATGGGTACGGGTTAAAGGCAGTAATAAAAAGTGGCATTGAAGTTGCAGTCATTACTGGCCGAAGCTCCGCAATTGTACAGAATCGTATGCAGGCTTTAGGGGTTCAGCATATTATTCAGGGCGAAGAAAACAAAGCAGAAGCCCTAAAAACGTTATGTGAGAGCCTACAGATTAACTCTACGCAGGTAGCCGCTATTGGCGATGATGTTCCTGATATTGGTATGTATCAATATGCCGACACCAAAATAGCGGTTAAAGACGCCCACCCCCAGGTGTGCGCTGCGGCAAACTGGGTACTAAATAAACCCGGCGGTTTTGGGGCGGTACGCGAACTGTGTGATGTTATTTTACAGGCCCATGGCAAGCTTGACCAAATTCATGGAGCCAGTGTGTGAGTCGACTTGGAATAAGTATCGCGTCGCTGTTTATGCTGGTTTTGCTGGTTTATATGCCCGTATGGATGAGTGATTCAGACAATACCGTTAACTCATCAAAAGACGATGTATTAAAACCTGCTTATACGGCAAAAAATATCACCACCACATTATACGATGACGAAGGCTCATTGAATCATCGGGTATTTGCCGAAACAATGGAGCATTACGATCAGTTGGGGTTTGTTACTTTTGAAAAACCCAAATATACGGTTTATTTAGAACACGGACAGACTCCCTGGCAGGTTACGGCGAATGAAGGTACCTTGTATAACACTAACTTAATTGAACTGGAGTCAGCAGTTAGGGTTCGTAACCTTCAGGAAAACGAATTTGTTCGTAGTATTGAAACCAGTTTTATTAAAATAAATCTGAACGATAAAACGCTCTATTCTGATCAACCTGTGTTAATTCGCGGTTCAGAATTTGTAGTAAACAGTAATGGTATTAAGGGCGACCTTAGTTCACAACAGTATGAGTTGATTGATCATGTTAAAACTACGTTCTCTCCTGGCAACTAGTTTGCTAATGGTGCTGTGCTTTGCTGCACCGGTTTATGCAAGCAGTTCAGATTTTCAAAAACCTATTACAGTAGATGCACGTACTCAGTCTATGGACGGTAAAAATAAGATTACCCGTTTTAAGGGCAATGTACTGATTACGCAGGGTTCCTTAACAATCAAAGCAACCGAAGTTGAAGTTAATGCCAAACAGGGCGAGGGCAAAGAAATTATGATTGCCCGCGGTACACCCGCCCAATATTCGCAAACTATGGACGACGGCAGCAAGGTAACGGCCCAGGCTAACGAGCTTCGTTATGAAGTTAATCAACGCACTATATCGATGCAGGGCAACGCCCAGATTAGCCAAAATAGCAGCATGGTTAGCGGCGATAGCATTACCTATGACATGATGAAAGAACAGCTGATGGCCACCAGTAGTGATAACAGCGATGACAGCCGGGTAACTACCGTTTTTCGACCACAGGCTGTAAAAAAACTAAGCGACGAAACATCAAACGACTCATCTGACAATGGCGCTGAGACCCAAAAAGATGTTGAAGGTAACAAATAAATATGGCAACACTGACCGCCAGTAATCTGGCAAAATCGTATAAATCCCGACAGGTAGTTCTTGATGTAAGCTTGTCGGTATCTACCGGTCAGATTGTAGGTTTATTGGGTCCTAACGGCGCTGGCAAAACAACTACCTTTTACATGATTGTAGGTTTGGTAGCGCTTGATAAAGGCAAAATTACCATTGATGATAATGAACTGACTCATCAACCTATGCATGAGCGGGCACGTCAGGGAATTGGGTATCTGCCGCAAGAGGCGTCTATTTTTCGCAAGCTAACGGTTCACGACAATATTATGGCTATATTGCAAACCCGCAGCGATTTAACCACCCAAAAACGTGAAGAAGAAGCCGACGCCCTACTTGATGAATTTAATATCAACCATATACGTAATAGTACCGGCATGAGTTTGTCGGGGGGCGAAAGGCGTCGGGTTGAAATTGCCCGGGCGTTGGCCGCTAATCCACAGTTTATTCTGTTAGATGAGCCTTTTGCCGGTGTTGATCCAATTTCGGTCAACGATATAAAAAAGATTATTCAACATTTGCGAGACCGGGGTATTGGGATCCTCATTACCGACCATAACGTACGGGAAACCCTGGATGTATGTGAAGAAGCCTACATCGTCAGTCATGGAGAGCTCATCGCGCAAGGCAGTGCGGAGCATGTATTAAGCAACCAGAAAGTGCGTGATGTATACCTTGGTGAACAATTCAAGCTATAGTGGGTATTAGGGACGAACTTATGCCCGGTGATTCACCGATTAAATTACACATGCACCCGAGTTTAAATAAGACGTAGATGAAACCATCTTTACAGCTAAAATTTAGTCAACAGTTAACCATGACCCCGCAATTGCAGCAGGCCATTCGGCTATTGCAATTGTCGACGTTGGATCTGCAACAAGAGATTCAGGAAGCCCTGGACTCTAATCCGCTGCTAGAAGTTGATGAGACTAATGACAACGACGGGGCCGAGAAAAATAACTCTGATAATAACAATGACTCAGACAATCTTGAGGCTTCAGCATCTAACAGCGAGAACATGGACTCAGGTGAAGCACTAGAAAAAAATGATTTGCCAGATGAGTTACCCATCGACAGTACCTGGGATGAGTATTATTCGGCCTCTTCAGGCCCTGCTCCGGGTCCTGGTAGCGATGAAGATCAGGTATTTCAAGGCGAAACCACCGACGATATTCAGGCCCACCTGTTGTGGCAAATGCGTTTGACTCACTTTTCTGAAATTGACCGCGTTATTGCTATGGCCATTATCGACTCTATCGACGAGTCAGGCTATTTAACCGTAACGGTTGAAGATATTTTGCAAAGCGTAAACAGCGAAGATACCGAAGAACCGGTTGAAGAAGATGAAGTCGAGTGCGTATTAAAACGTATCCAGTTCTTTGATCCACTTGGCTCTGGGTCGCGCACACCGCAAGAGTGTTTGTTGGTTCAGTTAAAACAATTTCCACCCGATACGCCGTGGTTAAACGAAGCCCGTGTGCTAATTCAAGACTACGCTGACCTGTTGAGCAGCAAAGACTATCGAACCTTAATGCGTAAAAGTAAGCTTAAGGAAGACCAGCTTCGCGAAGCCATGCGCTTGTTGCAAACGCTGAACCCCAGACCGGGTAGCGCGCTGGTGACTAAAGAGCCCGAGTACGTTATACCAGACGTATCAGTGGCCAAGAAAAACGGTCGATGGTCAGTTGAACTTAACCCTGACAGCTTGCCTAAACTCAGTGTCAACCAACAGTACGCGGCGATGAGCCGACGCGCTCGTAATAGCAGCGATTCACAATTTATTCGTTCGCACATGCAAGAAGCTAAATGGTTTATTAAAAGCCTTGAGTCGCGCAACGACACGCTCTTAAAAGTAGCAAACTGTATTGTTCAGCAACAAATGGGCTTTTTTGAACACGGCCCTGAAATGATGAAGCCAATGGTGCTTAACGATGTTGCTGAAATGGTAGATATGCACGAATCGACCATCTCACGGGTGACAACCCAAAAATACATGCATACGCCGCGTGGAATTTTTGAGCTGAAGTATTTCTTTTCCAGCCATGTTGCCACTGATTCGGGCGGTGAGTGCTCTTCTACCGCCATTCGGGCGTTGATTAAAAAGCTGGTAGCGGCAGAAACACCCAGTAAGCCGCTGAGCGATAGCAAGATTGCAGACCTGTTGGCCGAGCAGGGTATAAAAGTTGCCCGGCGAACAATTGCAAAATATCGGGAATCATTATCGATTCCACCGTCTAACCAACGCAAAAGCCTGATTTAATAAGGCTACCTCACAATAAGGAAGACGAACTATGCAAATCAATCTTACCGGTCATCATGTTGAGATCACTGACTCTTTGCGTACTTATGTCGATACAAAATTTGGTAAGCTGGAACGCCATTTTGATCATATTTCCAATGTTCATGTTATTTTAAATGTTGAAAAAATAACGCAAAAAGCCGAAGCTACGGTTCACTTAAGTGGTGCCGAGGTTTTTGCTTCAGCAGAAGACACCGATATGTATGCAGCCATTGATAGCATGGTAGATAAACTGGATAGGCAGGTTATCAAGCATAAGGAAAAACTAAAAAAACATTAGTCTGTCATTATGGATATACAAGCCATCGTGAGCCTGGACCGCACGAAATGTGCGGTTCAGTGCAATAGCAAAAAACGAATACTGGAAATTATCAGCGGTATCGCTTCAGATAATAACCCTGAAGTTGAAGAAACCGGTGTGCTCACTGCCCTTATGTCTCGTGAAAAGATGGGCAGTACCGGCATTGGTAATGGTATAGCCTTACCACACGGGCGTTTGCCAGGATTAGATCGGGTCATTGCAATTGTAGTGACCAGTTCACCGGCCATCGATTTTGACGCCATTGATAACAAACCTGTAGATATATTTTTTACTCTGCTGGTGCCCGAAGAGCAAACCGAAGGACACCTTCAAACGTTAGCTATGGTAGCAAGTAGATTAAGCAACAAAGAAACCGTAAAAGCCATTCGCCGGGCTAAAACAGGTGATGATATAATCGCCGCATTACAATAACACTCTTCGCTTACGCGTATATCTGGGAGCTGCGTTTTGAAGCTTATTATTATTAGCGGAAGGTCGGGGTCGGGTAAGTCGGTTGCGTTGCGCGCGTTAGAAGATCTTGGTTATTATTGTGTTGATAATATCCCGGTGAACCTGCTGCCAGCCCTTACCCACTCAGTATCCGAGCAATTTGATCAGGTTGCGGTTAGCATTGATGTACGAAACCTGCCGAAGGATCCTACCGAACTGGTAGAGATTCTCGATTACTTACCCGAGTCCTGGTCAATGACTATCGTTTATATTGACGCCAGTGACGATATTCTGGTTAAACGGTTTAGTGAAACACGTCGGTTGCACCCCCTTGCACGACTAAAAAAATCGTTAGCTGAAGCCATTCATACTGAACGAGAATTGCTGGCACCTATCGCCGAGCGGGCCGATTTGTACATTGATACCGACTCGTTATCTGTACACCAATTAGCCGAGCTTATTCGTGAACGAATATTGGGCAAAAAAAGCTCTCGTCTGGTATTGGTCTTTGAATCATTCGGATTTAAACATGGTATTCCCAAAGATGCAGATTATGTCTTTGATGCCCGTTTTTTACCCAATCCACATTGGGAGCCTGACTTAAAGCACTTAAATGGTCTGGATGGCCCGGTAGAGGTATTTTTGGGTTCGCAACCGATTGTGACTAAGTTTGTATGGCAAATTCAAAATCTTATTACCACCTGGCTACCCCATTTGGAACGCAACAACAGAAGCTATGTAACCGTAGCTATCGGCTGTACCGGTGGTCAGCATCGCTCGGTTTTTGTTTCAGAAACCCTGGCTAAAACGTTTCGTGACCTTCATCCTGATGTTCAGATACGCCACCGGGAGCTTAATAAAGAATGATGGTAGAAAAACAACTTACCATAGTTAATAAACTAGGCCTGCATGCCAGGGCAGCCACGCAGCTGGTGCAATTGGCCAATCAGTTTGATGCGCAAATTACACTTATAAAAGAAGATAAAACGGCAGATGCAAACAGCGTTTTAGGGTTAATGATGTTAGAAAGTCATCAGGGTGAACAGGTTAAAGTCGTCAGTGAAGGGCCTGATGCAGAAGCGGCTATGGACGCTATTGAAACCCTAATCGCCGGGCGCTTCAACGAAGCTGAATAATCTCTGGCCACCTTTATGTAATAGTAAAGTAATCGCGTTTTTCCTCGCAGCATACAATTTTAAATTTGTTGAGTTTGCTGCCTTGTTTCATACCCTGGTTGGGTCTATAGGTTAAGTTTGTGGCAGAAGCACTTGAATCAAAATTCGCTCAAAGTCAGCTACGTACGCTAAATGCGGCACTGGCGAACGGTCGATTTGTATCTGTTCGAAAAATGCTACACGAATTCCCCCCTTCAGACGTAGCCCTAATCCTTGAATCAAGCCCCACCAAAACCCGTGATGAGCTATGGGAGCTTATTGATGGAGACTCGCACGGGGATGTGCTTGAAGAGCTGTCTGAGGATGTGAGAAACGGCATTATTTCCAAGATGATTCCGCGAAATGTTGCCGATGCTCTTGAAGAAATGGACACCGATGATCTGGCAGAGACGTTAAGTAGTCTGCCAGATGAAGTACTGCATGATATTTTGCAGTCAATGGATACTCAGGACCGACACCGTGCTGAGCAAGCGTTGTCTTATGGTGAGGAAACCGCTGGCTTCATCATGAACACCGATACCATTGCTTTGCGTCCTGATGTGTCGGTCGATGTAGTGCTTCGGTATATTCGTGTTAAAGGCAACCTTCCTGAGAATACAGACACTTTTTATGTGGTAAATCGCACTGACAATCTGGTGGGCTCGGTGCCCGTTGCGCGTTTACTGACCGCCACGCCCGAAGATAAAATAATAGAAATCATGGACGAAGAAATTCAGGCTATTCCGGTGAATATGCCTGACGATGAGGTAGCCAGTTTATTCGAACGCTATAATTGGTTGTCTGCTCCGGTGGTTGATGACAATTATCGGTTGGTCGGCCGTATCACCATCGATGATGTGGTGGATATTATTCGCGAAGACGCCGAACACTCAATGATGAGTATGGCCGGTCTTGATGATGAAGAAGATACCTTTGCTCCGGTATGGAAAAGTACGCAGCGGCGTTCAGTATGGCTGGGCGTTAACCTGGTAACCGCCCTGCTCGCCGCAATGGTCAGCGATCTTTTCGAGGCAACCTTAAGTCAGCTGGCAGTATTGGCAATATTAAATACCATCGTTCCGAGTATGGGCGGTGTGGCCGGTAACCAAACATTGACCTTGGTTATTCGGGGGATGGCATTAGGCCATGTGAATCCAAGCAGTTCTCGATGGCTAATTAGCAAAGAAATTGCCATCGGCTTTTTAAATGGTCTGATTTGGGCGGTACTCATTGCCACTGTTATCGCTTTGTGGAAGCAAAATATTACGTTGGGTTTCATCATTGCGTTTGCCATGATGATAAATATGGTGGCCGCCGCGTTGGCTGGTGCCACACTACCTATCATAATGAAAAAACTTAAAATAGATCCCGCCCTGGCAGGCAGTGTTATTTTAACAACCATTACCGACGTCGTGGGTATATTTGCTTTTCTTGGCACCGCTACTTTGTTCCTGGTGTAATGCTACGGTAGCGGTATTAATTGTTTTTACAGCAAGCAAGAGCAGCGCTAAAGCAGGTTAAGGCACCGCTTGGTAACCAGGCGGCGAACGTAACTATATCCCTGCTAAACCTTCCTCGGTTGTATCGTTCTTGCTGTCGATCCTACCTTACGTCTTTATTACAGGGCTTGGGTATTTCTTGAGAATAACTGCGCCACAATTCATTATTGCTGGTTATGCGTATAAGGAAAATAATAGCTTTTGAATACGCCAGGTCTTATAACCCCTCCCCTCTGATTTCTTATTCTTCTGATTTCTTATTCTTCTGATTTTTAACTCCTAAAAGCTTATAAATTTTCGGCCTTTTGTGATGGATTTTCTACTGTTTAATTTTTTGTGGGTGTCCTACGGTTTAGTAAAAAGTGGGTGTCCTATTAAATTCGCTCAACTAAATTCAAACTGAATGACTAGTTCCAAAGATTGATTTGAGCGTTTGTATTTTTGGGTGTGCGACGGTTTAGTGAAAGGTGGGTGTCCAGCTAATGAGTTGTGGGTGTCCAGCTAAATTTAATGAAATGGGGCTATATGAAGATGAAGGGAAACAGATCTGAAAACGGTGGGTGTCTCTTTTAAAGTCCTCTTTGAAAGTCAATCTGAAGTCAACTTTTGAGTCGTGCCGTTAGTTTCACTCTTAGGATAATTTGAAATATCAAACGCTTATTCTTAAAAGAGTTAAAGGGGTCTTTTGCCCTGAACAAAGGGGCTGGTAAAAGTCGAAGATATCGACGCTGTTAAAGTATTGCTTTGGTTCATTAACAAAAGGGGACTGAGGTGAGTGCTTTGCCTAAAAAAAATCCGGCTCAGTAGCCGGATTTTTAATTCTATTTGATAATTTTTAAATTAGGTTTGCCTTTTTTCGGCGGTACCGGCGCATTATCTGAATCGGCCTCGCTAACATCGGCTGACGGTCGGCTAGAGGGCTCTATCTCCCGCTCTATGCTATCTGCTGAATCTGCAGACGCTAAGTCTTCCTCAACAGCGAACACAGTGCCTGCGCCGTTTTCACGCGCATAAATAGCTAATACAGCCTGACATGGCATGCTTAAGTTTTGCGGTTGACCCCCGAAACGTGCCTGGAAAGAGATAAACTCTAAATCCATTGCAAAATTTACGCAGGCAGAAGGCGAGACATTTAAAACTATCTGACCCTCTTTCACAAATTCTTGCGGTACTTCAACAAGCCTATTTGTAGCATCAACCACTATGTAGGGCGTCATCTGATTATCAACTATCCAGTCAAAAAACGCTTTCAGCAAATAGGGCTGATTTGGTGTCATAGTACTCATAAAGGATTATGAATTTCACGTTCTTGGTCGGTCAACGAGGCTTTAAATGAGCCTCGGGCAAAAATGCGTGTCATATATGCATTAATGTCTTTACCGCCTGCCCCGTTAAGTTCAATACCTAAAGCCGGTAAACGCCATAACAGTGGGGCAAGATAACAATCAACCAGACTGAATTCTTCGCTCATGAAATAAGGCATTTCAGCAAACACCGGCGCCAGTGACAACAACGCTTCACGCAAATCGTTACGTGCAGCATCAACATCGCCTTCGCCACGAAAAATTCGCGCCGCCAGTGAATACCAGTCGCTTTCAATACGGTGCATCATTAAACGGCTTTGACCACGAGATACTGGATATACCGGCATAAGTGGTGGATGCGGAAAGCGTTCATCAAGGTATTCCATGATGATGTGTGATTTATATAAAACCAGTTCACGGTCTACCAGCGTCGGGACAGTACCGTAGGGATTCAGATCAAGCAGATCCTCTGGCAAGTTGCTGGGGTCTGCATAACTGATTTCTACACCCACACCTTTTTCGGCCAGAACAATGCGTACCTGGTGACTGTAAATATCAATACTATCTGAGAACAACGTCATGATAGAACGTTTATTCGCGGCTACGGCCATTAATTTTCCTCCGTCGAGAGACACTCATACTGCTCCTAGTGAAGCAATATCGTAAAAGCTAAAAAAGGGGGCAACGCCCCCTTGATGTATTATACACGAAACAATAGGTATTAGTGTACTTCTCGCCAGTATTCTTTTTTCAACAGAAAAACAAATACAAACAGCACAATAATGAAAACCAGCACCCATTTTCCTATGGACTCAGACTGGGGTCTGAAGGGTTCGCCAGTGTATTCAAGAAAGTTGACCAAATCAGCAACAGCCTGGTCATATTCGTCAGCTGACAACGCCCCGTCGCCTGCTGACCGAATGCCTGAATACTGCTTAACCATTTCGCCGTCTATCATAACCTCTTCGTAAGTTTCAAGAGGCGTTCCCTGTAGGGGCTGCAATGCATGTGGCATACCCACTTCAGGAAAGACCTTATTGTTTACCCCAAAAGGCCGGTTTTCATCCACATAAAAGGTACGCAAGTACGTGTACAACCAGTCTGCACCACGAACCCTTGCTACCAATGTCAAATCTGGGGGGGCTGCACCAAACCAGGTACCTGCACTTTCTGCGGGCATCGCCCGCTTCATATAGTCGGTAGGTTTATCGCCCGTAAACTGCAGATACTCCTGACCTAACTCTTCAGGTATTTTCAAATCATCAAACGTACGGCTATACCGTTGATATTGCATCGAGTGACAACCCGCACAGTAGTTCATAAACGTCTGTGCCCCGCGCTGTAACGATGCTTTATCTGATAAATCGATAGGTGCTTCGTCTAATGGAAAATTTCCTGATGCTGCCAGTGTTATAGACGAAAAACACATTGCTGCTAATAGAATCAGTTTTCTCATCGTGGGATCCTCGCAGGCACAGGCTTGGTATTTTCGTTTCTGCTATATAAAAACAGGGCCACAAAGAAACCGAAATACATAATGGTCGCAATCTGCGATGCAATAATTTTCCATGGTTCTTGTGGAGTACCGCCTAAATAACCTAAAAATACGAATACTGCCGCAAAGACCAACAAGTTAACTTTGTGCAGACCACAGCGATAACGCCAGGATTTTACCGTGCCCCGGTCAATCCAGGGCATGGCAAACAAAGCCGCAATCGCGCCGAACATGGCTAACACACCAAACAGTTTGTCTGGAACCGCTTTCAATATGGCGTAAAAGGGCGTGAAATACCAAACAGGGAAAATATGTTCAGGTGTTTTTAGCGGGTTCGCTATTTCAAAGTTAGGATGTTCTAAAAATTTCCCTCCCATTTCTGGGGCAAAGAACATGACATAACAAAAACCTAATAAGAAAATACAGAATGCGACCAAATCTTTAAGCACAATATGAGGAAAGAACGGCACCACGTCATCGGCTATATCGTATTTGTCGGTGTAGTATTCATGAATTTTATAAGGTGTCTTCTCGGTCTCTGAAAGCGAGCCTTTTTTATGTTTTATGGCTACACCATCAGGATTATTAGACCCAACTTCATGCAAAGCAATAATGTGTAAAAACACTAAAATCACAATAACCAGCGGCAGGGCAATGACATGCAATGCAAAAAACCGGTTCAGAGTAGCGCCCGATATAACGTAATCGCCCTGCAACCAGATAACCAGATCAGGACCAATAACCGGAATCGCACTGAATAATGAAACAATGACCTGGGCGCCCCAGTAGCTCATTTGCCCCCATGGCAATACATAACCCATGAAAGCTTCGGCCATCAGTGCCAAATAAATAAACATACCAAACACCCACAGCAATTCGCGGGGTTTTTGATAGGATCCATAAATCATGCCTCTGAACATGTGCATATACACCACAATAAAGAACGCTGAAGCGCCGGTACTGTGCATATATCGAATAATCCAGCCATAATCTATTTCACGCATTATGTACTCTACCGAGGCAAATGCCCCTTCAGCGGTAGGTACAAAATTCATGGTTAACCAAATGCCGGTAATGATTTGATTTACCAGCACAATAGTGGCCAAAAAACCAAATACATACCAAAAGTTCATATTACGGGGAGCGGGATACTGAATGGCGTGCATGTTCGCCACGCGCATCATCGGGATTCGGGCTTCAATCCATGCTAAAAATGAGTTCATTATGCCTCCTGCGCCACTGAGCCAATGATAACGGTGGTATCATTTACAAATTGATACGGCGGAACCACTAAGTTTAACGGTGCCGGAACACTTTCAAAAACCCGCCCCGCCATATCAAATTTTGAGCCATGACACGGACAAAAGAACCCGTTAGGCACGCCCTGTACAATTTCATTGAACGCGCCATTTTTAAGATACTGCGGAGAGCAGCCTAGATGAGTGCAGATGCCCACCAGGATCAAATACTCTTTGTTTAAAGACCGATACTGGTTTTGTGCAAATGCAGGTTGCTGTTCTGCTTCGGAGCCCGGGTCTTTGAGTTTGTCTTCGTGCTGACCAAGCTCTGCAAGGGTTTGCTCGGTGCGTCTTACAATCCATACTGGCTTGCTTCGCCACATCACCCGTATTAATTGGCCAGGCTCTATCGCACTGATATCGACCTCTACGTCGGCGCCCGCCGCTTTGGCTTTAGCGCTTGGATTCCATGACGCAATAAACGGAATGGCTGCACCAGCAACCCCCACGCCACCGACCACCGACGTTGCGACGGTTAAAAAACGCCGCCTCGTGTTGTCCTTTGGCCCGTTAGGGCCGGGTGCAGAGGTTTTTGCATCTACAGATACATCGCTCATCCACATTTCTCCAGGTTAAATGCTGAACAGGCTTTTATTGGTGCAGGCCTTATCATTTTCAGCCTTAGCAGTGCGTTAGGTTGTCATAACCGTCGATACCTAAATGCATTGCTAATTTTATAATATGTTATTTTTCGTACAAAATAATACGGGAAAAGCCTTTCAAGTTACAAGGTTTTAGTATGCGATATAACCAAATTAACAAGATTTGTCTTGCTAATGTCGTCTGTGAGCAACATTTGGAGAGCTTTGATTACACATAATTAAGCGCTCGGCAGTTAGAAAAACAATCGTTTTCTGCACAAATCTTTGCTTCGTGATTCGATTATTTTAATTTTAAAAAGTAAACTCAGAGGGTTTACCAAAGTAACCCCTATTAGATAAATAACTCGCACTTAGGTTTTAGTGGAAACGAGGTATATTGTAGCGACAGAGTACCCTTTGCTTTTCTGCAGACATAAAAAAACCCGGTGAAAACCGGGTTTTTGCAAAAAAGCGAAAAATTAACGCTTTGAGAATTGTGGACGCTTACGTGCTTTATGCAGACCCACTTTCTTACGTTCAACGCGACGATCGTCACGAGTAACGAAGCCTGCTTTACGCAGAGATGAGCGCAAGGTCTCGTCATACTCCATAAGAGCACGAGTTAAACCGTGACGAATCGCACCTGCTTGACCGTTAGAACCACCACCGGTTACGGTGATGTAAACGTCAAACTTTTCAGTCAGTTCTACAAGTTCTAGTGGTTGACGAACCACCATGCACTCGGTTTCACGACCAAAGTACTCGTCAAGAACACGTTTGTTTACTGTGATGTTACCTGTACCTGGACGCAGGAACACACGAGCAGTAGAACTTTTGCGGCGGCCAGTGCCGTAGTATTGAGTATCTGCCATGTCAGTTGCTCCTTAGATGTCCAAAACTTGTGGTTGCTGTGCTGCGTGCGAATGTTCGCCGCCAGCGTAAACTTTCAACTTGCGGAACATTGCACGACCCAAAGGTCCTTTAGGCAGCATTCCTTTAACTGCTTTCTCGATAACCATTTCAGGTTTATGAGCAAGCAATTTTTCAAAGTTTGTCTCTTTCAGACCACCTGGATACCCAGTGTGCGAGTAGTACATTTTCTTCAATGCTTTATTACCAGTTACAGTAATTTTGTCAGCATTGATTACAATGATGTAGTCGCCCGCATCTACATGTGGCGTATACTCTGGCTTATGCTTTCCGCGCAGACGGCGCGCAATTTCAGAAGCCAAGCGGCCTAATGTTTTGTCAGTGGCGTCTACCACGAACCAGTCACGTTGTACCGTTTCTGGCTTTGCAACAAAAGTTTTCATTTAAATTCACCCGAAAAAAAATCGTCGTTACTGATTTCTTATTTGAAATCACCTAAAAAATCAATGTATTGACCCCTTCGAGCCTATTGATTCTTCCACCTTCCCAAAGGTGGGTTCTGGGCAGGGCGCGAATTATACAGGATTTGACCAAAAAGCGAACCCCAGATAAGAATTAATTTAAACAAATTTGCCAGGAAAAACGTTTGGGGGAGTTTTGATGGCATAAACCTACGCTACTGATAACCCGCTTGGTAGGTCAGGACCGGTAATGGCAGTGCCTGTGATAAAGACGGGTAATCGCGACGATGTCCAATCGGGTAACACTGATACTAACAAACCGGGCCCGGCTAAGCTTCCTGCTTTTTAACTGAACGCCATAATGTATCGAGCTGTTCCGGACTTAGCGAACTTAGCGCCGTTTGCTGTTTGGCTGCCAGTTGCTCAACCCCATTAAAACGGCGGGCAAATTTATTGCTGGCCCTGCGTAACGCACTATCAGCATCAACGTTACAGTGCCGAGCTAAATTCACCATGGCAAATAGCGCATCGCCAATTTCTTCCTCTACCCGCTTTTCATCAACCACCCGTGTTGAAATCTCCTGGTTAATTTCATCAAGCTCTTCGCGAACTTTGTCTAACACCGGTTCGGG
This sequence comes from Alteromonas lipotrueiana, assembly GCF_019249245.1. Lineage (GTDB taxonomy): Bacteria > Pseudomonadota > Gammaproteobacteria > Enterobacterales > Alteromonadaceae > Alteromonas > Alteromonas lipotrueiana. The sequence continues at coordinate 93,875 of NZ_JAESDK010000001.1, forward strand.
TGCGTGCCAGTCAAAACCAACTTTAGCACAGCGTTTTTGCAACTTTTGCGCATACATAAGCGCGGGCATGCCTTTAGGAACATCGGCTAATAACCCGAGACTGTCAGCACCGGCGGGTTTTTCCCGGGCTTTAATAGCCTCCCACTGTTGCTGTAGCTGGTCTGTACCCACTACAGTACCGCTAAAAACATGGGGGTGGCGGCGCACCATTTTATCGGCCGCAGCACCGGCTATAGCATCAAAGTTAAACCAGCTTTTTTCTTGTGCAAGCTGTGCATAAAAAACTATCTGAAACAGCAAATCTCCTAATTCGTCACAAATTTCATCAGGTTGGTTTTGCTCAATAGCATCCACGACTTCATACGCTTCCTCTAACGTAAATCGAGTAAGGCTTTGCAGGGTCTGTTGCTGATCCCAGGGGCAACCGGTTTGCGGATCGCGTAGTTGTGCCATGATGTCTAACAAACGCTGAAGATTTCCTAAACTAGCTGACGTTTCGTTTGACACTGACCACCCCTTTTAACTGATTTAACTGGTCCATTAATTTAGACAATACATGCATATCGGGCACCTCGACCGAAATGGTGACCAAAGCTGTTTGTCTGGACTTATCACTGTTGCTGGCTACTTTTAGTAACGCCACTTTCCAATTAGCCAATACCGTAGTGATATCTCGTAAAATACCATCACGATCGCTACAAAATATGTCAATTCCCGCTTCAAATCCTACGTTTGAGGTATGCGACCAGCTGACGTCAATAAGCCGCTCAGGATGCGCGGCACTTAAATGCTGAAGCTGTTCACAACTTGATTTATGCACACTCACTCCACGTCCCTGGGTGATGTAACCCATAATAGGCTCTCCGGGGACTGGCTTGCAGCAGTTGGCCAACTGACTCATTAAGTGTCCCACGCCTTCAACGACCACAGTATCTTGCTTGGTGGAGGCTCCGGCGGTTTTGCGAGTTTTAAGTTTAGGATTTATCGCCGGCTCGGGCGAGGCGGGTTCAAGACGCTGCTGTAAAAAGTGCACCACCCCCATAACCCGAACATCACCAGCGCCAATTGCCGCGTGCAAATCGCTTAGCTGCTGCATATTGAACTTTTGGCAGGCATTAACTGCCTCTTTTAACGGCACATGGGCGCGATGAAGTTCACGCTCAAGTAATTCTTTACCCGCCAGCTGATTTTTTTCTTTGTCTTGTTTTTTGAAAAACGAATGAATGGTGGCCCGAGCCCTGGAAGAATGCACGTAGCCTAAGCCAGGGTGCATCCAGTCACGACTAGGGTTAAGCTGTTTGCCGGTGTGAATAACTACCTGATCGCCGCTATGCAATTGATAGGTAAATGGCACAATACGGCCGTTTACTTTAGCGCCAATACACCGATGCCCCACATTGCTATGCACATAATACGCAAAATCCAGCGGGGTCGCGCCCTGCGGCAAATCAATGACATCGCCGTCGGGTGTAAACACATACACCCGGTCATCAAACACTTGGCTACGAAGCTCTTCAACCACATCGCCCGACTCGGCGACTTCTTCCTGCCATTGTAAAATGCGGCGCAACCAGTTGATGCGTTCGTCGTAGCCTGACGCCTTACCCGCCGATCCTTCTTTGTACTTCCAGTGCGCAGCCACGCCAAGCTCAGCATCATTGTGCATTTGCTGTGTTCGAATCTGAATTTCTACTGATTTATCTCCAGGCCCTTCAATAACCGTATGTATAGACTGATACCCATTGGGCTTAGGGGTGGCAATATAGTCGTCAAATTCGCTGGGAATATGCCTGAAGTTGGCATGTACAGTGCCCAATGCGGCGTAGCAGTCCTGTAAACGTTCAGCAATAATTCGTACTGCTCTGATGTCATAAAGCTGCTCGAAGGTCAGCCGCTTTTTCTGCATCTTTTTCCAGATACTGAAAATATGTTTAGGCCGGCCATACACCTGAGCGCGAATTTGCTCGTTGTTTACCAGTAACTGCAAATGATCGACAATATCGTCAATGTATTGCGCACGCGCTTTGCGTTTGCCATCAAGTTGTTTGGCAATTTGCTTGTAGGTAACCGGATGCAAATATCGAAACGCCAGATCTTCCAGTTCCCATTTCAGCTGGCCTATGCCCAGGCGGTTCGCCAGCGGCGCATATATAGTGGCACATTCACGCGCCACCATTACCCGGGTTTCCTCGTCAGCTTTTTTTACCTGCTGTAAGGTACAAATTCGTTCGGCCATTTTAATCACAACAGCACGTACGTCTTCTACCATAGCCAGTAGCATTCGCCGGATACTATCTATGTGCTGTTCGTTCCCGGCCTTATTTGATGTCGCTTTACTACCATGCAGGGCTTTAATGGCGTCCATTCGGCGCACACCCACTATTAGTTGTAAAATCTCCTGGCCAAATTCCTGCTCAATATCTTCTTCACTAAGCTGGTGCTCCTCGCAATATGGAAACACCAGCGCCGCCTGCAGTGTGGCATCATCCATATTAAGCTGATGTAGAATTTCGACCATTTCCTGACCCACCAATAAACGCTCGGGGTGTTGGGATATTGCCTGCAATTTTTGTTTGGAAGTATCGCTTAACGAGAGGCTATCAAGCCACTGTTCAAAAGGGGGGCGTTGGGGTTCATGTACTTTTCGTGTTGATACCATAATTTATCAACTCGCTTTAGCTGTGCTACTGCCGCACAACGACAACAATGCCATGACTTCAAGGTGGCGGGTATAGGGGAACATTTCTATTAATCCGATTTTCTCAACCTGATATCCAGCTTCAAGTAAATAGCGCAGGTCGCGGGTAAAGCTATTCGGGTTGCAAGAAACATACAATACTTGTTTAACGGGCTTACGGCTTAAGGCAATACAGGCTGCCTGGGCCCCTTCACGCGAGGGGTCAAGCACCAGTTTATCGATATTTTGCGACAGGGCGGCTGTCACTGCCGTAGAATCAGATAAGTCCTGGTGCTGCCAGTTTATGGTGTTTATGCCCTGCCCCAGTGCATTACGGTGCCCCTTTTCCACCATCGCCATAACCCCTTCAACCGCCTGAACAGTTGCCCCACGCCGAGCCAGCGACAATGAAAAGTTACCTAAACCGGCAAACCAATCGGCAATCACTTCTGAAGGCTGTGGGTTCAGCCAGTCCATTGCCTGCTGTATCATGCGCTGATTCACCTCACGGTTTACCTGGACAAAATCGGCAGGGCCTGGTGACAGAGTCAGATTGTCTTCAGTATGGCAAACCAAATTATCCTGATGATGCAAGGTGTGTTGCAGACCTTGTTGATCCTCAAGCAGTAAGTTGCACTGATACTGCTGACCAAAAGCAGCCAGTTCTTTTTTCATTGGCTCACTTAAATCACGGCTGGTTTTTACGCTAACCTGTACTACATTGTCGCCCGCCAATAGCTGTATATGACCCAAATGTCGGCTATTAGCGTGCTGATTGAGCAAGTTTTTTAACGGTGAGATTAGTGCTTGTAATGAAGGCACCAAAATCGGACAGCCAGGAATATCAACAATGGCGTTACTGCCTTGTTGGCGATATCCCAGTTTTACCGACCCAGGCGTTCGGCCATCAATAGCCAGACGTGCTTTGCGTCTATACTCGGGTCGGGGACCGGTAACAGCCGGCTGCCAGGGCAGGTTGTCAATTTTAAGCTGACGCGTCCAGTATTCGCTCATAGCTTGCTGTCGTTGTGTCAGCGCACTGTCAGCATCGATATGTTGCAACTGACACCCACCACACTGCTGATACACCTTACAAAAGGGCTGCTGGCGCTCGCTGCTGGCTGACACCACCTTGGTTGTAACCGCTTTAGCGGACTGCTTTTGGGTACTGATAATTCGGGCGTTTACTGTTTCGCCTGCCAGGGCCCCTTCCACAAATAATACCGGCTGACGTGTGCTGCATACGCCATTACCCTGCATATCAAGGCTGTCGATAACCACATCTTTTAGTACTTTGGAGGTATTCCGGGAGGCTTTTTTTTCTGGCTTATAAAAACTGACCATAATGCGATCCGTAAAATTTAATACTCTAATACCACGGTAGCCACCGCGTAATGACGTTCGTCTGAAATAGACAGATGGCTGTGTACAATAGCCCGGGCGGCACATGCTTGTGCAAAACCGCCACTAAACACCAGATAAGGTGCTCCGCTCACTTTGTTATGCACATCAAGATTTTGCCAGCTGATGCCGTGACCAATACCGGTGCCCAGTGCTTTTACTGCGGCTTCTTTAGCGGCAAATCGCTTTGCCAGGAAGCGAGCCGGCTGTTTGTGGCTACCAAACAGCTCTAACTCACGCGCGGTTAAAATACGCCGGGCCAGCCGGTCGCTTTTTGCCAAAGTCTGTTCAATACGGCTAAGCTCGATAATATCGGTGCCAATTCCTGCAATGGCCATAATTACTCTGCCATATAACTGCCCATACGGGCTTCCTGCATTAGTTTACGCATGTCGGCCACCGCAATAGCAAGACCATCAAACGCCGCGCGCGCCACAATGGCATGGCCAATATTTAACTCAACCACCTCTGAAATCGCCGCAATGGGTTTTACATTATGATAATGCAAACCGTGACCCGCATTAACCCTGAGTCCCTGAGTATGGGCGTAGCTGATCCCGGCTTTTAGCCGCTCTAGTTCGGTGACCACAGCTGTTGGCGTGCCGGCTTCAGCATATTGCCCCGTATGAATCTCGATATAAGGCGCCTGACACTCTAAAGCCGCATCAATCTGGCGCTCCTGTGCATCAATAAACAAGCTAACTTCAATACCGGCCGCGGCCAGTCGTTTGCAGGCCGCTTTTACAACCGACAAATTTCCGGCTACATCCAGCCCGCCTTCGGTAGTGAGCTCCTGACGCTTTTCGGGTACCAAACAACAAAATGCCGGCCCCACCTGCTCGGCAATGCCCAGCATTTCGTCCGTAACGGCCATTTCAAGATTTAACCGCGTATTGATTGTTTGGGCCAGCAAATTGACATCACGGTCGGTAATATGGCGCCTGTCTTCGCGCAAATGTACCGTTATGCCATCTGCGCCTGCACGCTCTGCAATATCAGCGGCATGAACCGGATCAGGGTAAGCGGTACCACGGGCATTTCGCAAGGTGGCGATATGGTCAATGTTGACCCCTAGAAAAATCTCGTTCATGGCGTAATCTGATTGAGGTTGGAATGAAGCAAGTGTATCAAAAAACCGCCGCTACAGCAGGGTTTAGCGAAATAATTCACGGCTTTTTAATGGCTTGTCACCTAACAAAGGCAGCAACGCCTGACGAGCGATAAGTTTTGCCGCCTGACGGGCAGGCGAATCCCAGTCGCGATGGTGCATAGATAACAGCGCTGTGCCTGGTACACTTCGTGACTGGCCGGGTTTTGATGCCCTTACTATACCCAGCTCCTGAACAAACTGATACCAGTGTTCTTTGGTTACCGGCTCGCCCGTAGCGGCATCGTTTAGCAAATCAGGCAGTTGGCCCATCTCTTCAAGCAAGGCAAACTCAAAATCGCGCAGCGCAACATCAGGCGGCGCGTCCCCTGCCAGTGCATGAAGGGTTGTCTGGTAATGGTCAAACAGTTCTTCGCAGGCTAAGCCTTTAGGCAGTACCCGGCTCAGTAATTCATTAACATACAGGGCGCAAAACAAATTTTTACCCTGTAAAAACAGCATGGCGGCGCTGCTTTCAACCTGAGCTAAGTTTTTAAGCTCAGAACGCCCGGCCAGTTGGACATTGATTCTGGCAAAGGGCTGCAGCAGACTTTTACGATCGCTTTTACTGTTTTTAACGCCCTTCGCCACAGCTGTGACAATGCCAGCGTCGCGGGTAAAAAAGTCAACCAGATAACTGGTTTCACGATACGCGCGTCGATGCAGCACAAAAGCAGTTTGCCATAAGGACTTCATTGCAGATAACGCTTAACGTCAGGCACGTTTAACACGCACCACTTTCATTTGCTCAAAGGCCATACCGGCGATGGTCTCTTCAATGGGGTAATACGTCAGATTGACCGTCGCGCCTTGCAGCGACCGGTACTGCTTTTTGCGTTTAAACACAAACGGAACCTCGTAGCCTTGCAACATCAATGTATGGCGCACCCAGTCATCTTCATTGCGCTGAACATGTGAGATTACTTTAAGACCTTCAGAATGAATGAGTTGCTGGTGGCGTTTCAGCAATTTATCGGCGTCAGTGACCATGTGGTGCCAGCTCCTGCACAATCAACTGCACGGTTTCTTTACCTCTGAATACATTCACGTCTAACTGATACGCCAGCTGAACATGGGTAATACTGGTGTCAGGCCAAATGTTGGTATCCACATTAAAGGCGATGGCATCAACTTCTTGCTGATCGCCGGTTTTTAATACCAGCTTAAGGTGCTGCTGTTTTAACAGACGCTGATGGGCAATCTCAAACACGCCATCAAATAACGGCGCTTCAAAACCCTGACCAAACGGCACCGCCTGTTTAAGTAACCTTGCCAGCGGCAATGTCAAATCTTCAGGCGCAAGCTCGCCGTCACTCATAATAGTGTGTAGCGAATCGATATTTTGCAGGTGGCGGGTAACAACTTGCATAAACAGGGTTTCAAATTCTGGCAGTGAGGCCACCGGCAGAGATAAACCCGCCGCCATAGCATGACCACCGAACTTGGGGATTAACCCCGGCTTTTGTGAATTAACCTCTTCAAGCACATCGCGAATATGCACGCCAGGCACAGACCGGGCTGACCCCTTTATTTCTTCGTCATCCTGATGAGCAAAAGCAATAGCCGGACATTTGTATTTTTCTTTCATGCGTCCGGCCACTATGCCAATCACGCCCTGATGAAAATCAGCATTGTATAACACCAACGCCGGTGGCATTTGTTGTTGCTCAACCGTTAGGCTGGCAATCACTTTTTCAGCCTCGGCTTTCATATCGCCTTCAATGGTTTTGCGCTGCTGATTAAGCTGGTCAAGCTCACTAGCTAAAAACCGTGCCTGCATTGCGTCTTCACACAATAGGCATTCAATGCCCAACGCCATATCATCAAGCCGACCGGCGGCATTTAACCGGGGACCCACCACAAAGCCCAGGTCAGTTGCGCTAACATGCTGCAACGTTTTGTTTGCCACCTCAAATAAAGCCCGTATACCAGGGCGGCATTTTCCGGCCCGAATACGCTGTAGCCCCTGATACACCAAAATACGATTGTTTTTGTCCAGCGCCACCACATCGGCCACTGTACCCACAGCCACAATATCCAATAAATTAGCCAGGTTCGGTACGGCGATTTGTTGTTTTTCAAACCATTTGTCGGCCTGTAAACGCGCCCGAATGGCCAGCATCAGATAAAACGCCACGCCCACACCCGCCAGATTTTTTGATAAAAACTCACAGCCAGGTTGGTTAGGGTTTACTATCGCATCGGCATCAGGTAACTCAGAACCTGGAAGATGATGATCGGTAATAATCACCGTCGCTCCGCGTGCTTTTGCCCGCGCAACACCCGGCAAGCACGCAATACCATTGTCAACGGTAACAATGACTTCGGCGCCTTCATCACAGGCTACATCGACAATTTGTTCGCTAAGGCCATAACCAAAATCGAACCGGTTAGGTACCAAATACGAAATGTGCTGCAAACCCATCTGTTTTAAGGCCAGCATACACACGGCCGTACTGGTGGCGCCGTCGGCGTCAAAGTCGCCTACTATAACCACCTTTTGATCAGTATAAATAGCCTTGCATAGCAGCTGCGCGGCCAGCTCTGTTCCGGTTAGCTCAGCATAATGCTGTAATGCCTGGGCTTTTATTTCAAGCTCGTCAAGGCTGGCAATAGCCCGTCCACGATAAACCCGGTCTAATATGGGGTGCAAAGTATGGCACAGCGGCTCTGAGCTCACTGTGCGCCGCACAATCGGCAATTCCATAAAAAATGTCACCTTGATGTAGCAGGAATAAACAGCGTTTAATAACAGGGGTCACAACACACTTGTAGTCTGTTTGACTTAGCCTTTAAACCATGGCTTAAGCTTTGTTTAGCTGGCGTTATCAAGCGCCTGCGCCAGTACACCTGCAGGTTGATAACCTGGTATCAAAGTGCCATCGCTTAAAATGATATTTGGGGTCCCACTTACGCCTACCGACTGACCAAATTTAAATTGCTCAGCCACTTTGTTCTCACAGGTTTTTGACTCAATACTTTTATCTTGCTTAGCCGCCGTTAATGCTTTTTGTGGATCGCTGGCACACCATATCGATACCATCTCGTCGTACACTGGTGACTGTAAACCAGCGCGGGGAAACGCCAGATAATTTACCGTAATACCCAATGCATTTAGCTGGTCTATCTCTTTATGCATTTTGCGGCAATACCCACAGGTAATATCGGTAAATACTGTGATCACATGCTCTTCGTTTTTTGCTTTAAACTGAATCGCAGAGTCGGCAAATTTATCTGCGCCTTTTAAGCGCATGTCAGACAACGCGTTTTCGGTCACATTGGCCATATCGTTGTTCATATCAAAGATTCGCGCCTGCATGAAATAGCGAGCATCTTCGGTTACATAGAACAGTCCACGGTCGGACGAAACCTGCAGCAGCCCCGGAACCTGAGCATCGCTAATGGTTTCAACGGTAAGACCTAACTGGTTTTCCAGTTTGTTTTTTACCTTATCGGTACTTTGGGCCTGTAAAGCCCAGGAGCTCAGTAGCAACGAACTTAAGGTTAATAGTTTTATAGCTGGTTTAAACACATAGACTCCTTAAAAGATCTGGTACAGCAACAGACCGGTTTCACCTGCACTTAGTTGCATTAACGTTGAATATACTAACACAATCAGGGTTGGCACAAACCAGGCTATTGTCGTGAATTATTGTAGCAAGTCAGCGAAGCAAACGATTGTCGGCGAAGCTGGTTACGGTTTACTTCTAGCCTCTGGGATGATGCTCGGCAATCAGTGTCTGTAAACGCTCGGTGGCTACATGTGTATAAATTTGAGTGGTCGACAGGTCGCTATGACCCAATAACATTTGCACTACCCGCAAGTCAGCGCCATGATTAAGTAAATGGGTGGCAAAGGCGTGGCGCAGAGTGTGCGGTGACAAAGGCTGTTGAATATTAGCCCTGATGGCATACTGTTTTATGCGATGCCAGAAAGTTTGTCGGGTCATTTGTCGTGAACGAGAACTGACAAACATTATGTCGCTTTGACTTTTTAGCAGCTGGGGGCGTGCGGTACTCATATAAATATGAATCCAGTCGATGGCTTCTTCACCTAAGGGGACCAAGCGCTCTTTGTCGCCCTTACCGGTCACCCGCACTACACCTTGCTGAACATTAATCTGTTCTAGGCGTAGCCCCACCAATTCACTGACCCGCAGGCCCGTGGCATACAGCACTTCCAGCATGCATCGATCGCGACACTCAATAGGTTCGTCTATATCAGGGGCAGCCAATAAGGCGTCAACCTGCTGCTCGCTTAAAGTGACCGGTAAGCTTTTGGGTGTTTTTGGGTTGGTTAATACCGACACCGGGTTGTCGTTGCGCTTGTGCAGGCTAATTAAATACACATAAAAAGCCCGCATTGCACTCATCGCGCGTTGAGTACTGCGGGTGGATAACCCCTGCTCATGCCGGTAAGTCAGGTAGGCTAAAATATCCTCGGTTTGCAAAACGCCAATATCAGGCTGATTTTGCCCGGCACAAAACACCGCTAACTTTGTCAAATCGGTGCGATAGCTTTGCTGGGTATGTTCACTGAGTCCTTTCTCCAGCCACAACATTTCAATAAATTGGTTGATATGACTCAGGCTTGCCGCCGGCACTTCGGCTTTTTTGTTCACCTAAAACCCTCGGCGCTCTTTAATTAATTCATAGGCGGCTTGTATGTCCTGCGTCTTGTTTTTCGCCATTTCCAGAGCTTGTTTAGGCAGGCCTTTTGAAGCCAGTTTGTCAGGATGATGTTCGGCCATACGTTTACGATAAGCGCGCTTAATGGTTTTTTCATCGTCGGTATCACTGACACCCAAAATCTGGTTGGCATCGGCCAGGGTCTGGGTTTGACTGTAGGTGCTTTGACTGCCCTGTTGCTGTTGTTGTCCTCGTTGGCGAAAACGCAGCTCAGCATCGTAAGCCGCCAAAAGAAAGTCGAGATCTTTGCGTTTAAAACCCAGCGCTTTTGCCACTTTCTCCAATACTTTTAATTCGCCGTGAGTAACTTTGCCGTCAGCAAACGCGGCCTGAATAAGAATCTCCAGAAACACCTGTAAGGTATCGCGGCGTCCGTGGCAATTTTCATAAAGACTGGACAGGGTATCGGCAATTGGGTAATCAGGGGCTTTACCTTCACGAAACGCATCCTGCGCTTCTTTTCGGGCTTCTCCCTGCAACTGCATATCATCCATAAGCATATTGGCGATTTGGATTTCACGGGGAGTCACCTGACCATCAGATTTAGCCAGATGCCCGAGCGAGGCAAATAAGCTATGAAAAAAGATCGCTTGTTGTTTCAGTGCTGACTGGTCGGTAAAAAAGCGGCCGAATCCGCCGAGCTTGTTGAAATCCTGACTGTAAGCCCGGTCAAACAAGTGTCCGACGATAAGCCCCAAAATAGCGCCAGGTATTTTTAAAAACATGAAGCCGAAAACTAACCCCAGTACTTTGCCCCAAAATGGCATTACCAATATCCCCCTTGTATGCAATGACGTGGGTCATTGCAAATCGTTAGCTATATGTGAAGTTTGCAGTATATAGGTTATAAACCCTGCCGTAGGTTCCACAGTCATAAATCACTTAGTTTACCCAGGCCACAAATGGTTCATCAATAACGCTGAATATGCCTGTAATAATGCAATTCCTAAAGCTTTTTTGCACTTGGTGGTTGGTTATTGATACCAAAGTGCTTAGAATTAGTAAGTATTTACGTACGTTAGCCAGGAACGCAAACGATCAATTTCGTAATGGACGGCATTTGGGCGCATTAGTTTTTGCAAAATGTTATTTTGTACAGCTGACGCCTTTCAGACAGTATCACTTACAGGCCATTCACCCCCGCATGAAAAAGACCTGCGCATCACTTTTGTTGTTTTCTCTGGGCTGGCAGCCAGTTCAGGGACAAACTCGTTCGACTAATGCTGAGCCACAAAATGCTTCAGACACGGCGTTGCTGTGTCCGACTTCGCCTGTTCAGTTTTCATCAAAACAATTGATGTCGCCAGGCGAGGTGAAGGTTGAAGCTGACTCTACCGAAATTTTGTCTCAGCGGGTGGCTCACTTTCGCGGTAATGTAGGTATTACCTCAGATGCGGCGATTATTCAGGCTGACGAGGCTCAGGTAAAAAACAATGGACGGCAGTTAGAGGCGTCGGGCAATGTGCAATATCAGGATGCCCAATTGCAGGTAAACAGCGATGAAGTCTTACTGGACTCGGTTAGCGAAACGCTGAATATGTCTAATACTAACTATCAGCTAAACGGCTCTAACGGCCGGGGTACCGCCCAGGAAATTGACCTGACATCAAGCGACGGTTTAATCCTGTCCGATGTAAGTTTTACTACTTGTCCAATACAAAGTCGTGACTGGATGATTAAAGCGTCAGAAATTTCGATTGAACGCGGTTCGTTATGGGGCCAGGCCAAAAACACGCGGTTTTATGTAGGCGATGTTCCGGTATTTTATTTACCTTATTTTGCGTTTCCGGTCAGTGACCAGCGGCAAACGGGCTTATTGTTTCCTGAAATTTCAAGCTCCTCAAATACCGGTATCGATATTGAACAACCTTTTTACTGGAACATGGCGCCTAACTACGACATGACGTTGTCGCCCCGCCTGATGACCGACAGAGGCGTGCAGCTGAAAACCCAGTTTCGCCATCTAAGCGAACAAGGCTACAGCATGGTCGATGTTGAATACCTGCCTTCTGACCAAGACACCACCAATGAAGATGACCGTTATTTTTACCGAATTACCCATGACGGGTATTTAAACGAGAACTGGACAGTGGGGCTCGATTTAAATGGTCTCAGCGATGATAACTATTTTGTCGATTTGGGTTCAGAATACTATAACCGGGCCGACACGCACCTTGCCCGTACCGTTGGCCTGAATTATTATACGCCCGATATGCTGCTTGACATTCACCTGCGCGACTTTGAAACCATTGGGGTGCAAAGCGGCTCTTACCGTACCCTGCCCGAAGCACGATTACGTATCAGTAAACCATTTGCCCGTTATTTTGAGCTCTCACTAGACTCTGAAATTGCCTATTTTGACAATACCGATGAGTCTGCTCCTACTGCTATGCGATTTCATGTTGCCCCCACCCTGGCCTTGCCCTACCAGCGCAACTGGGGAGAGCTTACCGCTGAAGCCACTTTGTTGAATACGTATTATCGGCAAAGCAATATTGAAGATACCGAGTTAAGCAGCGAGGTTAACCGTACCCTGGGACAAGGGCGTCTATATGGCACCTTGTATTTTGAGCGCGACGGCGGCTGGTTAAGTGATACCGGCACCACAACCTTAGAACCGAAAGTGCAATACCTGTATACTTCTTACGAAGATCAGAGCGATATTGGTATATATGATACTACGGTGCTGCTGACCGATATGGAAAGCATCTTCAGAGGCCGTGAATTTATTGGTTTGGATCGCATCAACGACAATAACCAAATTACCATTGGTGCCACCTCCCGAATTTTAGATGATGCACATCGGGAACAATTTGCCCTGAGTCTGGGTCAGATATTCTACCTTGGCAATAACCAGGTCGAATCACCCACCCAGAATCGGGATCGATCTGCGTTGGCAGCCGAGCTAGACTGGCGCATTACTGATCGGTGGTATTTTCATTCAGATGTGCAAATAATAACGCAAACGAATGAAGTTGAGCGCAGTAGCCATTCGCTTGAGTACCGGCGAGATGCAGAAAGCCTGGTACAGGTGAGTCATCGTTACGTCCGCGAACTTAGCGGCGAAACTATTGACCAGGTAGGTCTGTCGGCAAGTTGGCCCATTAACCAGAATTGGCACTGGGTGGGACGTACCTACCGCGACTTAGAAAGAAATCGCAGTATCGAATCTTATTTTGGTTTACAGTACGAATCCTGTTGTTGGGCGATACAGCTCGTAGCTCAGCGTCAACTAAGCAATCGATTTGCAGACGATGGACAACAATCGACCGACGAATACGATTCTGGATTTGGTTTGCAGTTTATATTTAAGGGTTTAGGCTCGTCCAAGTCTAGCCGACGCATGCTTGAAGATGGCATGTTTGGCTATCGGCAACCTTATAACCTGAATTAATTTACCATGCTACATGCCGATTAAGGGTGTAGTGATACAAACGACAATAAAGAGTGATTATGAAGTTCATTATTCGGGCTATGTATTTAACTGCCCTACTGACATTTTCTAGTTTGGCTCAGCAGGTTTCACTGGATCGCGTAGCGGTTATTGTGGATCAGGGCGTAATTTTAGAAAGCGAAATTGAGGCGCTGGTAACAGAGGTAAAACGCAATGCGCAGAACGAGGAGCAAACTCTCCCGGCTGACCGTGTGTTACGTACCCAGGCAATTGAGCGTTTAATTCTTAAAAGCCTGCAAATGCAAATGGCAGAGCGCATGGGGATTCAGGTAAGCGACCCTCAGCTAGAGCAGACCATAGGCAACATTGCTCAGGGTCAGGGTATTGGTATGGATCAGCTTCGCGCCGAGCTTAATAAAGAAGGCATTAGCTACGACGATTATCGTGAAGATGTACGCGAAGAATTAATTGTAGGTGAAGTTCGCCGGGCAAATGTTCGTCGTCGTATTTACATTACCCCTCAGGAAATTAACTCATTAGTGGAGTTGATGGATGAACAAGGCGCCGAGCAAGCTGAATATCAGCTTGGTCATATATTAATAGGCCTTCCGTCTGAACCGTCTGAAGAAGTGATTGAAGATGCACGTTCTCGGGCCGAGAAAGTACTGGATTTACTCAATAACGGCTCCGATTTTGCCCGTATTGCAATTACCTCATCTTCAGGCTCTGAAGCCCTGGAAGGCGGTAATATGGGCTGGCTGAATATTAATTCTATGCCCACGCTGTTTGCTGAAGCGGTTCAGGGCAAAGAAACTGGCGAGCTTATCGGTCCTATTCGAAGTGGTGCCGGCTTTCATATTCTGAAAATCAAAGACACCCGCGGTATTGAAAAAGTTACGGTAGAAGAAGTCAATGCCCGGCATATATTGATTAAACCTTCGATTATTCTTAGTGAAGAAAAAGCCAAACAAATGCTGAGTAATTTTCGGCAGCAGGTAATTGACGGCGACGCGGAGTTTTCGGCCCTGGCAAAAGAACATTCAGACGATCCGGGTTCTGCTTTAAAAGGTGGTAAACTTGGCTGGGCAGATCCTAATATGTACGTTCCGGCCTTTAAAGAAGCCCTGGCCAATCTTGAACCAGGCGAGTACAGCAAACCCATTCGTTCTACCCACGGCTGGCATTTAATTCAGCTTGAAGACCGTCGTTTAGACGATGCCACTGACAAGCGTAAGGAAGATAAAGCCTCACAACTTATTTACAGCCGTAAATTCAAAGAAGAAGCAGAAGCCTGGATTCGTGAAATGCGCGATGCTGCCTACATTGAAGTTTTGTAGGTAAGGCCCCATTAAGAGTTGATGATTATTCAAAAAATAGCAGTAACTCCCGGCGAACCTGCCGGGATCGGACCCGATCTTATCATTCAGTTAGCCCAGCAACGCTGGCCTATACAACTGGTGGCATTTGCTGATACCCAAATGTTGCACGAACGCGCGCAGCTTCTTGGCTTGCCACTAACACTAACTGCTCACACCGGCGATATAACCCGCGCCCCCGAGCCCGGTGAGTTATTTATACGCCAGGTTGATATTGAAGCACCTGTTGTGCCCGGTCAATTAAACTCGGCGAATGGGCGCTATGTGGTCGAAACTCTGCGTCAGGCATGTGATGCCAATATGCATGAGGGTTTTGAGGCGGTGGTCACAGGCCCGGTGCACAAAGGAATTATTAACGAAGCCGGGGTCTCTTTTTCCGGGCATACCGAATATTTTGCTTACCAGTCAAATACCCTTGATGTCGTTATGCTGCTGTCTACCGAAGGCCTTAATGTGGCGCTGGCTACCACCCACATTCCTTTAGAGTATGTATCAAAAGCCATTACCGCCGAGCGCCTTAACCGGGTTATCCGAATTATCGATACCGATTTAAAAGAAAAATTCGGGCTTGCTGAACCTCATATTTATGTGTGTGGGTTAAATCCTCATGCAGGCGAAGATGGCCATATTGGGCGCGAAGAAATCGAAACCATGATTCCGGCGTTACAAGGCCTACGTGCTGAAGGCATCAAGCTTACTGGCCCATTACCGGCTGATACAATCTTTCAGCCAAAATATTTAGAAGATGCCGATGTGGTACTAGCCATGTATCACGACCAGGGTCTTCCCGTACTTAAATTTAAAGGCTTCGGCGCCGCTGTGAATATAACTCTGGGGTTGCCATTTATCCGCACTTCAGTTGATCACGGCACTGCGGTAGATTTGGCTGGCACTGGCCAGGCAGACACCGGCAGTTTTCAAAAGGCGTTAGAAAAAGCCATAGAACTTGCGAACAGCCACCTATGAGTAAAACCCACCTGGGCCATACCGCGCGAAAACGGTTTGGACAAAATTTTTTACACGACGAATATGTCATCGATAAAATTGTAAATGCACTTAATCCGCGTGACGGCGAAAATCTGGTTGAGATAGGCCCTGGTTTAGGCGCTCTGACCGACCCGGTGTGCGAGCGGGTCAGTGCGCTGACCGTGGTTGAGCTAGATCGCGATTTAGCCAAAAGACTGCGGCATCACCCTTTTAACGGTTCAAAGTTAAATATAATAGAGCAGGATGCCCTTACTCTGGACTTCACCACCGTAAAAGATAACCTGCCCGACCCTGAACAGTCGCTACGCGTATTCGGTAACCTGCCGTATAATATTTCTACTCCTTTAATGTTTCACCTGTTTGACTACGCCGATAGTATTCAGGACATGCACTTTATGTTGCAAAAAGAAGTAGTCAACAGACTGGCAGCAGGCCCTGGTTCAAAAAGCTACGGGCGGTTGTCGGTAATGACACAGTACTACTGTTCGGTTGCTCCTGTTCTTACGGTCCCGCCCGGCGCTTTTAAGCCACCCCCAAAAGTAGACTCGGCGGTGGTCAGACTAATACCTCATGCTGCACCGCCGGTTGAGGTTGATTCGGTGAACACACTTGAACGGGTCTGCGCACAGGCATTCAACCAGCGCCGAAAAACCATTCGTAACAGCCTGAAAGATTGTATCAGTGAGAAAAATCTTGCCAGTCTGGATATTAATCCGGGGGTGCGCGCCGAAACCCTATCGCTGCAGAATTTTGCCACCATAGCCAATTATATTTACGAACATGGGACGCCGAAACAGTGGACGCTCACGCCGTGATTAATGTTCATGTTAGTACACGGCATTTAGCAGATCACCCGGCATCTAAAAAAGGCCAGTTTGCTTTCGCCTATCAAATTACAATTACTAACCACAGCGACGTAAAAGTTCAGCTTATCAACCGGTACTGGCTGATTACTGATGGCGCCGGTAAGCGAAGTGAAGTTGAAGGTGCCGGGGTGATAGGAAAGCAACCCTGCCTGGCGCCCGGAGAAGAGTTTCAGTACACTAGTGGTGCTATTTTAGATACACCTGTGGGCACAATGGAAGGCTTTTACGAAATGCTGCCTGACGAGGGTCAAATGATTCGGGTACCCATCGAGGTATTTCGTTTAGCAGTACCTAATAGTATTAATTAACTTCACATAGTTGTCAGCATTATGAAGCAATCTTCTGCCCAAACCCTGATAGTAGGTGACATTCAAGGCTGCTACGACGGCTTGATGAAATTACTGGATAAATGCCAGTTTGATGACCGACGCGATCGGCTTTATGCTGTTGGCGATTTAGTGGCCCGGGGTGAAGACTCATTGGCCACCTTGTCGTTTTTAAAAGGTTTGGGCACGGCCTTTCAAAGTGTATTGGGAAACCATGATTTGCACTTATTGGCGGTCAGCAAAAATATAAAGTCGTCGAATAAAAAAGATCGGCTGAAGAATCTGCTTACCAGCGACCGTCTTGACGAATTTTGTGACTGGCTGATGCAGTTTCCGTTAGCAATGGCTATTGATAAAAAGCATATAATGGTACAC
Source organism: Alteromonas lipotrueiana (assembly GCF_019249245.1). Lineage (GTDB taxonomy): Bacteria > Pseudomonadota > Gammaproteobacteria > Enterobacterales > Alteromonadaceae > Alteromonas > Alteromonas lipotrueiana. The sequence goes on from NZ_JAESDK010000001.1 coordinate 111,113, forward strand.
GCCGGGCTATACCCTGGCTGGTCACCCGAGCAATTGTTGCGCTTTAGCGATGAAGTAAGTCAGGCATTACAACAAGACCCCCACACCTTTTTAACCCAGATGTACGGCAACGGCCCCGATATCTGGCAATACGACCTACCCGAAGTTGAGCGAATGCGCTTTATTGTTAATGCCTGCACCAGAATGCGCTTTGTAGGCAAAGATTTGCATCTGAATATGCAGGAAAAAGGCACCTCGTCTTCTGATAATCAGCTTATGCCCTGGTTTGAGCATCCCGACTTACACATTCCTAAAAAACAAAGAATAGTGTTTGGCCACTGGGCTGCTTTAGAAGGACAAACGTCGTCTAAACAAATTATTGGGTTGGATACGGGCTATGTTTGGGGCAATACGTTAACCGCGTACCGGGTAGACTCGAAAGACCGTATCTCGGTGTCAGCATAATGGTTTTTTCACACAGCAGTAGTAAAGTGTCGCTTTAATACTGCAAAAACCCGTCCTTCGCTTGTACCTGATGTAAGCAAAACGTATTATTTGTCCCGCTTCTCTCCCATCAACCTGTGTAAACCGGCTAATGAACGTCTTTCTATACGTAAGAATAGATAACAACGCCTACCCCAGAAATCAAAATACGGTAAAGTATATTTTAGGATAGCCGATACAATTTCAGGCCAGTTCAGACTGTGCTTTTTTGGCTTAATAATTCAGTCAGTTAGCTTGTGTTAATCAGGAAAAGATTAGCGGAATTTCTGACCGCGCCGACCCTAATTCAAATATTAATACCCGCATCAGGAGTTTCGATGAAAATCACGGTTGCTAAGCGCATTATAGGTGGCTTCCTCACCATTAGCTTACTATTGGTCGTAATTAGTGTTTCTTCTTTATACAACCTTAACTCCGTCGGCTCGGCGACAGAAGAGGTCAATCAGGTTGCAATTCCTACGCTCTCAGGCAGCCATACCCTCAAGACCACGTTTGTCAATATGGGACGGCTAACCTTTGAGTCTTACATTGAAGAAGAGCTTTCTGGTCTTAAAGCCAAGCAAGCCGCTTTTGAGGAAAACAAACAGGTTTTTGATAACACTTATACAAAGCTTAGCCAGATTGTTAGCAATGATGCAGAATTAAAACAGTCTTTGGTAAAAGTGAAGTCCAGCTACGACACCTATGTTGAAAACGTAGAAAACATGTACAGCAACCATTTTCAATACATGGATCTGCGTAATACGATTGAAGATCGTTTGGCTGATGCTGAAGATAATGCCGATGATGCGTCTATGTATCTGCTCGACTTTTCCGATATGCAATCGGTCCAAAACAATACCGCCTTGCAAAATGCAGCCCGTGAAGGCAGCGAGTTAGAAACCACGCTGTTGTCGCTACTTACCGTGTCTTCTGAGTATGTTAAAACCCAGACACTATTACGCGCTCAAACCCTGGGCAATGAAGTAACCTTGATTGTCGATAATGTTGCAGAGCAGCTTTCGTCAATGGTAAGCGCTGCAAATAATCAGGATTCATCGGGCACGCTTGATCAAATTAATAACCTGGTAAACGGGTCACTGAATGCTATTACTGCCGAAGATGGCGTTTTGCAGTTGCATGTCAACAGACTTGAATACCGAAATGCTGCCGAAATTAGCTTACAAAAATCTGATACTAATATTTCAGAAGCCATTGTCGAGTTAGAAAAGCTGCTTCAACTAACAAAGCTTCGGGCGCAGCAAATTGACGAACAGGTCAGCGAAAAAGTAGCCAGCGGCAACCTGATTGTCATTGTTGTGGTTATTATCTCACTTATTATTGCGGTGGTTATTGGCTACTTTACCGTACGCGCGATTACCCGACCGTTAAACCGGGTAAACGAGCTATTAAATGTAGCGTCTTCAGGCGATTTGACTCAGCGTCTGGATGATTCTGCTCAGGATGAATTTGGGCTATTAGCGCGCAATTGTAATCAGCTTATCGCTAACCTTAAAACGCTGATTTTGGCGATAAACGATCGCGCTGAACAGCTGGCCGCGGCATCTGAACAAACCTCAACAGTTACGGCGCAGACTACACATTCTATACAAGATCAAAAGTCGCAGATTGCCCAGGTGGCAACGGCTACCACTGAAATGCACTCTACCTCTGAACTGGTGATGCATAATGCTGAAGACACCTTGAGCCAGATACGCCACGCTGACAGCGAAGCTAAAAAAGTGCGTCAGATTTCTCAGGAGAACAAGCAAACGATTGAAGTTTTAGCTCGTGACGTTGAAGAGGCCGCTGAAGTTATCAATAAATTGCATCAGGATAGCGCCAGCATAGGGGGTATTTTAGATGTTATTCGCGGAGTGGCAGATCAAACCAACCTACTGGCGTTAAACGCGGCTATTGAAGCGGCAAGAGCCGGTGAACAAGGCCGGGGCTTTGCGGTGGTGGCTGATGAGGTTCGCACCCTGGCAAGTCGTACGCAGAAGTCGACCCAGGAAATAAACGCCATGATTGAAGTATTGCAAGCCGGAGCCGAACGCGCAGTATCGGTTATGAATCAGGGCAAAGAGCAAACTGCAGTGTGTGTTGAACAAACCGACCAGGCCACTCAAGCGCTGGATATTATTTCAGAAGCGGTACACCAGGCTCACGATGTCAGCTCTCAGATAGAGCAGTCTGCGCGTGAACAAAATACCGTGTCCCTAGAAATCAGCGAAAAGCTCGAGACCATTGTGGGTATTGCCGAGGAGACGACGATTGGTGCTCAGCAAACCTCGGAGTCAAGCCATGAGGTGGCCCGGCTGGCAGAAGAGCTTCAGCACTCTATACGTCAGTTTAAAGTCTGAACTGAATAACAACGATAAAAGGCCGGTGTATAGTCACCGGTTTTTTTATGGCCCGGCTTTTTTATGCTCAGCCATTTCACCCTCAGTTTTGATTAAAACAAACTAAAGTGAATTTGAGCGCGTAGTAAACCCTATCGCAAGCAGCAAAGAGACTACGATGAGCAAGGCATACCAGACTAACACCGAAGTAGAATGGGAATGGGGAAATGGCAAAGGTAGCGGTAAGGTTAGAGAAGTATTCTGGGAAAAAGTAAGCCGTACGCTGCAAGGCTCAGAAGTGACCCGCAAAGCCGATAACGACAATCCTGCATATTTAATTGAACAAGACGATGGCGATAAAGTGCTAAAACTTCATAGTGAAGTGTCTGAAGCTAATTAAAATCATACAGAGCCAGCTTAAAAATCGCTGACTCTCTATGTTTATCTGTATACAGGCTTTATTCAAACAGCGCTTTGTGCAGATGCTGCACAATGGGGGTACTGTTTTTCTCATTGACTAAAAATGACATATTGTGTGGGTTTGCCCCAAAACAAATCATACGTAGATTATAGTCAGCCACCGCGGCAAAAATTTTACTTGAAACCCCTTTTGCGCTTTGCATATGGTTACCCACCACAGTGACCAGGTCAAAGCCATGCTCAACCTTTACATCACACAACGTCTCAAGTTCGGCAATGGTTTCTTTGTTCAATCGCTGGGCTACCGAATTTGCTGGGTTGTCGAGTGTAAATGATACCGAAATTTCAGAGGTAGTGACCAAATCAACACTTAACCGGTGCTTGGCAATAATGGCGAATACCTGCTGCAGGAAGCCTTGTGCGTACATCATCTTAGGTGTTTTTACCGTAACCATAACCTGTTCTTTACGGCGTGTTATAGCCCGGTAAGGGGGTTCGTCTTCACAATCGCGCATAATCCAGGTGCCACCCTGCCCGGGAGCTTTACTTGACCCGACAAACACTTTGACATTACCGCGCAATGCTGGCTCCATCGTTGCCGGATGCAGTACTTTGGCACCAAACGTAGCCATTTCAGCGGCCTCTTCAAAACTAAGTTCAGGCAGTGGGTGAGCATTGGGGGCAATACGCGGATCGGTAGTATACACTCCGGCTACATCAGTCCAAATTTCACACACCTGGGCGTGTAACGCTTCAGCAAGTAAAGCGGCGGTAAAGTCTGAACCGCCCCGTCCCAGTGTTGTGGTTTTGCCGTGTTCATCTGCACCGACAAAGCCCTGAGTCACTACAATTGCGTTGTTGGCTTCAGGCATCAACAACGCCGTGCTTAATGCAGCGATGGTTTCAGGCTCAGGACTGGCAGCGCCAAATTCACTGTCGGTACGTAGCACTTTGCGTACGTCAAAGTTTATTGCCTGATTCCCCATTTCGTTAATAACCGCACTAAACAGTAGCGAGGATATTCTTTCGCCCATCGACAACAACTGATCTTTTAAATCATCCCGATGAAGTATTTCTTCATGATGCGCAAGACCTGCCATTTCGTCTAACAGATCGTCGAGCTTGTCCTGAACCAATTCGGGTTCATTGAGCTGATTGACAATCGCCATTTCAATTGCTTTTATCGCACTGCAAATATCTTTTATTTGCTCTTGGGTCATTGCAGTATGCGCAAGAGTAACCAAATGATTGGTAACCCCGGCTGAGGCACTGACAACCGCAATGCGGGTCGCTTTATTGTTCAGAACAATACGGGCACAGTTTTGCATGGCGTCAAACGTGGCCAGGCTGGTACCGCCAAATTTCGCGATTGTTAATGATTGGGACACAACTTTCCTCCGGTTATCGCTATTGCAGTCTGATTTATGGCTTGATGGTTACTGAATCGCCGACTTTGATTCCCTGTTGGGCAAACCAGCCCTGGTTCATCTCCAGTGCGTACAGAACTTTTGTAGATGCCGCCACGGCGTTCAGATCATGAGGTTGTAAGGGTTTGATATCAGTAATCACCCCGTTACTGTCGATATAAGCAACATCAAGCGCCACAAAGGTATTTTTCATCCACATACTGGCTTGTTTGGGCGGCGAAAACTGAAACAACATGCCACAGTCATCGCATAATGATTTTCTGAACATGAGCCCCTGAGCTCGTTGCCGCATGCTTTTGGCATACTCTACGGTGTAGGGTTGTCCCTTTAGAACCACCGTAGCCTGCTCAAATTCAACCGGCTGGCGGGCATGTGCTGTACTGCATGTCACCAGCAAAAAACCTAGCACAGCAGCAAGAAATGTTGCTTTCATTGTATTATGCATTGTTATTTCCTATGCGAAGGTCTGAAAAAAAGCCAGAGACAAATAGCCGAAAAATTTTACGTCACGCCGCAGTCTACCTATGCGTTAAATAATTATCCAGTAATCTGTCAGGCATAAAAAAAGCCGGCTCACAAAGGACGCCGGCTTCGTTATCGCGTTAGGTAAACTAGGCGATATTCAGGGTAGGAATAATCTTCGCTTTGGCATCTTCTTCTGCCTTCATGAAGCTTTCAATCTTATCAAAGTTCAGATAGCGATAAACTTCAGCGGCCATTGAATCAATTTTGCCGGCGTATTCCATGTACTCATCTACGGTAGGTATACGACCCACAATGGCACCCACCGCCGCCAGCTCAGCAGAGGTAAGGTATACATTGGCGCCATCACCTAACCGGTTAGGGAAGTTACGGGTAGAAGTAGATAATACCGTAGCACCGGCATCAACCCGTGCCTGGTTACCCATGCACAGTGAACAGCCTGGCATTTCGGTACGTACACCCACGCGGCCATAAATGTTGTAGTAGCCTTCTTCCATTAGCTGCGCTTTGTCCATTTTTGTTGGTGGAGAAATCCACAAACGAGTAGGTAGCGTTTTGCCATAGTTGTCCAGCAGTTTACCGGCAGCGCGGAAGTGACCAATGTTGGTCATGCAAGAACCGATGAATACTTCATCAACTTTGTCGCCCGCCACATCTGATAATGTTTTCGCATCGTCAGGGTCGTTCGGACAACAAACAATAGGCTCTTTGATGTCGTTCAGGTCAATCTCGATAACCGAAGAATACTCGGCGTCTTTATCAGCACGCATCAATTCTGGGTTAGCCAGCCACTCTTCCATCTTTTGAGCACGACGCTCAAGTGTACGCGGATCGCCGTAACCTTCGTTAATCATCCAACGAAGCATAGTGATGTTTGAACGCAGGTACTCGGCAATCGAGTCTTCTGACAGGTTAATTGTACAACCTGCAGCTGAACGCTCGGCAGAGGCATCAGATAATTCAAAAGCCTGTTCAACCGTTAAGTCTTCTAACCCTTCAATTTCAAGAATGCGACCTGAGAACTGATTGATTTTACCTTTTTTCTCTACGGTCAGCAGGCCTTGCTTAATACCGTAAAGTGGAATGGCATGTACCAGATCACGCAAAGTGATACCAGGCTGACGCTTACCTTTAAAGCGAACCAAAATTGATTCTGGCATATCCAGAGGCATAACCCCTGTGGCCGCCGCAAAGGCAACCAGACCAGAGCCCGCCGGGAATGAAATGCCTAATGGAAAACGAGTATGCGAGTCGCCACCGGTACCTACGGTATCAGGCAACAACATACGGTTTAGCCAGCTGTGAATAATACCATCACCCGGACGTAAGCTAACACCACCACGGTTCATAATGAAATCAGGCAAAGTGTGCTGAGTTTCAATATCAACTGGCTTCGGATACGCTGCGGTATGACAGAATGACTGCATGGTCAAATCGGCAGTAAAGCCCAGACACGCCAGATCTTTAAGTTCATCACGGGTCATTGGACCGGTGGTATCTTGCGAGCCTACGGTGGTCATTTTAGGTTCACAGTAAGTTCCCGGACGGATGCCATCTACGCCACAGGCCTTACCCACCATTTTTTGCGCCAGCGTATAGCCTTTGCCGGTGTCTTTAGGCTGTTCAGGCGTACGGAACATCTCAGTTGGACCCAGACCCAATGCTTCGCGCGCTTTGTCGGTCAGGCCACGGCCGATGATAAGGTTAATACGGCCACCAGCGCGTACTTCATCTAAAATCACTTTTGACTTATAGCTATATTCGGCCAGCACTTCACCCGTTTCGTGGTTAGTGATTTTGCCTTCATATGGGAAAATGTCGATAACATCGCCCATATTCATTTTTTCTACATCGGCTTCAAAAACCAGTGCGCCAGCATCTTCCATGGTATTGAAGAAGATAGGGGCTACCTTGCTACCAATACACACACCGCCGCCGCGCTTGTTGGGCACACCAGGCATATCTTCGCCAAAGAACCACAACACCGAGTTGGTCGCTGATTTACGTGAAGAACCGGTACCGACTACGTCACCCACAAAGGCAACCGGGTGGCCCTGGTTTTTCACTTCATCAATTTGCTTCATTGGGCCGGTAACACCGTGCTCTTCTGGCTCTAAGCCATCACGAGTCATTTTGTAGGCGGCTAATGAATGCAATGGAATATCTGGACGTGACCATGCATCAGGGGCCGGAGACAAATCGTCGGTATTGGTTTCGCCGGTCACTTTGAACACAGAATAGGTGATTTTATCATCCATCTTGTTACGCTGGGTGAACCACTCGGCTTCGGCCCATGATTCGATGACTTCGGTTGCGTACTTATTGCCTGCTTTATGCTTTTCTTCCACATCATGAAAGGCATCAAACATTAGCAATGTATGCTTTAGTTCTTTGGCGGCTAATGGCGCCAGTGCATCGTCATCGAGTAATTCGATTAAGGTAACAATATTATAACCGCCGTGCATATTGCCTAGCAGTTCTACCGCTTTTTCACGGCTGATTAGCTCACAGCTATCATCACCTTTGGCTAGTGCACTCAAGAAGCCAGCTTTTACATACGCAGCTTCATCTACACCCGGAGGAACACGCTCAGAGATAAGCTCAAGCAGAGTTTCTTCTTCACCTTTAGGTGGATTTTTCAGCAATTCGACCAGACTGGCCACTTGCTCAGCATTCAAGGCCTTAGGAGGGATACCTTGTGCAGCACGTTCATCTACGTGTTTGCGATACTCTTCTAACACGATGTCTTCCTCATGGTTAGTCCTGCCGGAATAAGTTAACGGTCTTGGCGACAGGACGTGACTAATAAAACGCCGGAATTATATCGGCATATAGCATTAATTTGAATGATAATACGCTTTTAGTTACTTATAACCGGTATTCAGCCTGCCTATATCACTATTGAAAAGCGCAATTATTGCGGTGCAGTCTGGGCAGGCGTGACCCTAAGCACTTCGGCTTTGGCGCCATCTGTAAGTACATAAATGGCACCGTCTTTGCCTACCGCTACATCGCGCAAGCGCTGGTCTATCTTGGTAAAAATTCGCTCACTACGCGCGGGGGCAGCATCTATATTTACCCCTAATAAGGCTTTTTCTTTTAATGTAGTAACCAGCAACTGACCCGAAAGCGCAGCAAAGAGGTCATGATTATAAAGTGCCATGCCCGAGGGTGCGACAGAAGGTGTCCAATCAAATAGTGGATGTTCCATGCCCGGATAATCTTCGTAAGGTGAAATTCGGGCACCAGAATAATCTTTGCCATTGGTTATGACCGGCCAGCCATAATTGTTGCCCGCTTCAATAATATTAATTTCGTCGCCACCGGCGGGGCCATGTTCATGAGAAATGATAGCTCCGGAGTCTGGGTGAACCAACAAACCCTGAGTATTGCGGTGGCCTATCGAAAAAACATAAGGCGCATCGGCAAAAGGGTTGTCTTTAGGGACGCTACCGTCTTCGCGAAAGCGCAAAATTTTACCCAGCTGGCTGCTTTTGACCTGAGCCTGCTCCCGATAGTCAAAGCCATCGCCTGAGCTTACCAGCCAGGTGCCATCGGGCAACTTAGCCAGCCGACCGGCAAAATGTACCGGCGTGGCCTTGGCCGGCTTAACAGTTACAATAGGTGTTATCTGGTTCAAGCTGTCATTTTCTAACACGGCGGTGGCGACCACCAGCTGGTTTGCCGCATCATTACCGGTAGCATATGAAATCAACACCCGGTTAGAAAGTGCGAAATCATGGGCCAGCGCGAGATCTAACAAACCGCCCTGCCCTTTAAAATACAAACCGGGTAACTCTACCTTTGAGCGACTAAGCTGTCCGTTTTCATCAATAAACACCAGGTTACCTTTACGTTCAGTAACAACCCAACGGTTGTCGGGCAGTTGCTGTAACGTCCAGGGCTTATGTAAAGGTTTGGAAGTAAGGCTTTGAACCTGATAATCGGCCTGAGCAAATAACTCACCCGTGCCCAGCAACATTAGCCATGTGCCAAGCCAAACCCGCCATTTACAATGCATATAAAATCCAGTCTGATAAATAACAAGAGCCATTAGCGTAACACGAAATTCATGTAAAGTAGGTGATATACGTTGAAGGCATAGATTCTGCACGCCGGGCAGGCTAGACTGACCGCCACTTATGTTTTTGGCGGAGCCATTTATGTCTTTTTTGTCCCTCTTGCGTCGCTTTGTAGTGGCCCTGATGCCGGCCTGGGTAGTGACCTATGTGCTGGCCTGTGTGTTTCATTCACAGCGGGTTATTCATGCGCTGACCGAGGTCGATGTGAAGGTTCCCTTTGGCGAACGCCTATCGATGAGCGCTTACGATGTGTGGGGCTTATTACCCACTTATGGCCCAGCCATAGCTTTAGCCTTGGTTTTAAGTATGGTGGTAGTGGTTCTGCTCGGTCGCTGGATAAAACCCTCGCCTTATATTGCCGCACTGGGCGGTGGGGTTGCGATGCTGGTGATGCTGCTGTCAATGCAGCCCATCATGGGCGTAACTTTAATTGCCGGCGCCCGGGAAACCACCGGTATTATTCTGCAATGTTTAGCCGGAGCAATTGGAGGCGTGGTGTTTCATTATTGCTTTAAACCAGCGGCGCCCAGTAAACACCGATAGCCTGATCGCAATTAAGTGTTGGCGTTTAGCCGTCGCGGGCGCTGACACAAATGAAGAGTCATTGTCGCTTTTCGGCCACTTTGCTCTATCGGTTTTACCAGAACCGCCTTTTGCTGATGAAACGAGCTTAACCCGCACAACGGACAGCCGGGCTTTGGTTAAACAGACCTGACGACGCCTGATGCCGTCGTAAAAACATGCAAGACCGATTTTGAAGTGCCTCCCACCAACGTCATTTAATTCAGCCTGTGCCGACCGAAACATCTGATTGTTGATATAACTGATTAGGAAGGGCAAGCTCGTCATCATGGTAACTACGCAGATTTTCCTGAATAACACTAAAGCGCTTTGTCTATTTTGAGCTTTAGCGTGTAATACACGTAATACGATTATTACTCATTGTTTGCGTGCCACACTAATAGATGGTGGGAGTTACGCGAATGTCAAGAAGGGTGGATTCAATATGCGTCACAAAATAGCGTTTCTCTTCACGATGCTAGCGACATCTTTTGTTGCTGTAGCTCAGTCTGAGTCGTCTGCACAGGTCGAGATAGATGGCAGCCAGGGCACCTCGCTGACCGGTGCTGTGATGACATCATTTGATAAACCCTGGGCAATGACCTTTTTGCCTGATGGTCATAGTCTGGTTACTGAAAAGACGGGCAAATTGTGGCTACTTGATGAAAACCAGCAAAAACGTTTTTCAGTAAGCAATGTGCCTGACGTTACCCCACGCGGCCAGGGCGGTCTTGGTGATGTAATCATCCATCCCGAATTTAACACCAACAATACTCTATATCTTTCTTACGTAGAGCGCGATCCGCAAAACGATGCGTATAGTGGCGCAGTGATTGAACGGGCAAAACTAAGTATTTCTGATAGCGGGGCAAGCTTGTCTGAAAGAGAGCTTATTTGGCGCCAGTCACCCACAATGACCGGAAACGGACATTACTCTCATCGCATGGCTTTTTCGCCTGATGGCTACCTGTTTATCACTTCTGGCGATAGGCAAAAGTTTATGCCGGCTCAGAATATGGCGATGAATCTTGGGAAGGTCTTGCGCTTAAATGCAGACGGTAGCGCGCCAAAAGACAATCCATTTTTTGGCAACGGCAGCGTGACTAACCAAATATGGACACTAGGTCACCGCAATCTGCTTGGCATCGACTTTGATAAACAAGGCAATCTGTGGACCCATGAGATGGGACCCAAGCATGGCGACGAACTTAATATTATTGAAAGAGGCCGCAACTATGGCTACCCGATTGTTTCGCAGGGTGACCATTACTCAGGCGTGAAAATACCAAATCATGAAGATAATCCTGTTTTTAAAGCTCCTGAACTGGCTTGGGTACCCGCCATCAGCCCCGCCGGCTTCATTATTTATAAAGGCGATTTATATAGTGATTGGACAGGCAACGGGTTTATCGGCGGCTTGTCTTCTAAGGCTTTAATACGTGTTACCTTTAGCCAGAATGACGAGGGTGACTGGAACGTTGAGGAAGCTGAACGGTACGAGTGGGGCAAACGAGTTCGTGAAGTAGAGCAGGATGACAAAGGCAATATATACGTACTTGAGGACAAAGAAGGCGGACGCTTGATAAAGCTTCAACACAAAGGCTAGGCGATAATTGGGACAAGTTGTTCTCAGCAAAAATCAGATTAACCCCAGAGCCCGGCCCTGCAAGCTGGCTGTCTGCTCAGGGCGTTTTTGTGACAAGGTTTAATGGCTCACGAATGTGTAAATGAAGTGTGGTTAGCAGCGTGTAAATGAAGCCTGGACGCTTGCTGGGAAAAAGCGACTCAGAACTCTGTGTTTCTCAGTATTAAAAAACGCATTGACGCCATCATGTCTGGCCAACACTCCCCCCTGCTTAGTTTCTTTTGCGGGCCACTGCATCCAATCACTACAGCCCCTTCAGTAAACATAGCTTTTTCTCGCACTAAATAATCTTAACTGAGGGTTATTTTTGCCAATAAGCCGCATACATAACGCTGCTACAAGCCTAATTTGTAGAGTATACATTAAATGGCCTGAATGGCTGTCGCTAAGTAATGAATGTCATAAAAGGCGCAGCAAGGGGGCAGAAAGTGCCTGTCCTATTTTCATACTGATAGAAAGGAAAAAGCATCAGCGCTTTTCGGCCATTTTGGCCGGCCATTTTAGTATTATTCGTCTTCCCAAAAAAAACTTTAGAAACCATAAGCTTTTTTTGTGTTTTCTTGCGTATAAGATTTCATTGTATCCGAGGCGTGCTGATTGATGCGCACATTTAACCCACAGCAAGGGAAACTCGACCCCATGAAAAATATAATCAAATCAGCCTTACTGGCCACTCTCTTTTGTTTCTCATTTTCGTCAATGGCATCTTCAAAAATGGCCAAAGGCACCTACGTGCCGGTAAAGGGTACAGTGGAAACATTCACCGTGTCTGATCCTTCTCAGGGAGAAGCGCCCCAGCAATTGGGTACCTACAAAATTAAGCTTGTTAATAAAGACTGGAAGAGCCTTAGCGGACAAGAGCGCAAAACCACGCATCGTAAGATAAAAGTTGAAGGCGTTTTGGTAGGTACAATTGATCCTTTAACCGGGCTTGCCTCGCATAGATTAGTAGGAGAGAAGCGGGATTATACATTGCGTTCAGAGAATGACGTGCTTATTCCACAATCCGGCGATTTCATCTGCTCAGGTGGCACACCATTAGTGATCAACGAACACATTAACCTGGTAAAAGGAACGGGGCAGTTCAGCAATCTTCACACTGGCACTATTGTGCTTAGCGGCGTAGTTAATAATTGCCCTGGCAGTGAAGATTTCGGGCAGAACAATCTAGAAATTGTTCCTAATCAGGGCGGCGTCACTTTCAATTAATCGTTACCTAATAATCGTTACCTAATAATCGTTACCTAGCACAAAGGCCGTCTCAGAGCTTGGAGACGGCCTTTTTAATAAGCATTGTAGTTCTGAAAAAGTATTGCCCCTATCCCGCTGAATAAACCCTGCTTTTTTTAATTAGTGTGTAATACGAGGTTGCCTCCCGGGTACCGCATGCCCAAGTTGAGGCGAATACCGTGTTTATTAAAGATTCAAAGTTAACGAGTTTACCCTGCTCCGTTTGAATTAATTTCTTATTGGCGCGTTAAAAAATCATTGGCTCTGGGTCTGTTGATGCTGAGTCGGTGGGGCAAAGGCCGTCAAAATCAGTTGCGCGCTTTTTTCAGGTGCATCAAGCCACGGTAAGTGACTTGCATTTTTAATAACATGAACAGAGGCATTGTGCATTTTCGCTGCTAAATTTTCTGCATTTTCAATAGTGTCCCAAACATCTTTATCGCCCACGATAAACGTAACCTTATGGGGCAAGTTGAATAGCGCATTTTGAATCAGGTATTCCTCTTTGAAACCTCCAAATTCCACACAATTTTCAAGCAATGAATTAAATGTGCGAGCATTTCCTGGAATAAGCTGAGCATTAACGTCGTTTTGCCAATATACATCAGGTAATTGTTCTGGTTTATGAACCAGCATCATTTTATGAAAGTCCTTACTTCCTTCGATCGACGGCTGCCCAATTAACTTTAAGAGAATCTTGTTGGCCCCGGACAGGCCCATCATTATGACCTGAGGCGGTATTTCTACAGTGCCACCTGCTGGATGACCAATCAATACGAGTTGTTTGACGCGTTCTGGATAAATAGCTGCAAAATTCACACTGAAAAGCCCACCCATAGAGTGCCCAACCAGGTGCGCGCTGGGTAAATTTAACGCATCCATAAAAGAACGAATGAACTCTGCACCATGTTTTGGCAGGCTTACGCCTTCGTAGTTAAAGTTATCCGTCAAGCCACTTCCCGGGCGGTCTAAAACAAACAAATGATAAGAGTTAGCCAGTTCTTCCATAACAGTAAACCATTGTGAAGCGTAGCCGCCCCCTCCATGGATCAGAATTAAAGGATCGCCCTGACCCATTTCAAGATAATGAATACGTTTAACAGGCCCTTGTGTTTGCACAAAATTGGATTGAGGGGTGATTCCAGCTTTTTGAAATAAGGCACTACTACTTTGTATATAAGCGGCGTTGCTGGTTTCAGTAAATTCTTTATCCGACACGGTCACCCACACAACAAGCATAAGTAGGGTTATAAACAAGCCCAAAAGTGCTTTAATCCCTAGTTTCATATCAGCCCCCGGTAATTGATATAAGCCGTGTCCGCACCTACTTAGAAAGAATAGACCAGTCTGTCAGATTCAGCCTTTTTTTAATTTTGGTAGCACAATCGCTCCACAACAGGAGTGGCAAGTTTATAGCAATCGGGCAGAGTCAGCTCGCACCTACGGGTCTTCTGGAGACGCAGGCTGCTGTCTGAAAAAACAGTCAGTTAACGAGTCTGTTTGGCCTAAAGCTGACTGACATACTTGATAAACGGTTATCGCATGCGTGTGAGTGATCTGTGTAAGGGTTTTCAATATTCATAGAGCATAATGAGTCAGTACAATCTTAGCCTTAATTCCAAACCCGTGGATGTCTGACAAATGTGCTACTCTGCGCGCCGACATTCAGTATCAGCCAATATCACTGTTAAACAGTGTATCAACATAGGATAAGCCTGCAGATGGTTCCATGGGTTAAATTGGGCACAGCTCAAATTCCAAATAATGGTGGTGAATTAACATTTTCTCAGCGAGATGAAGAATTCAGTATCCGGCTTTCTGGTATTCGCGGCGAATTAATGAATAGCCGTGTCTATAACTCAGAAAAAGAACTCTCACAGATGGGCTGTGCTCATCTTAAATCGACCCCTGACGCGCATGTGTTAGTGGGTGGTCTGGGGATGGGATACACGCTTGCCGCTGCGCTAAAAGAAGTCACATCAAGTTCGCAGGTCACGGTGGCTGAGTTAATCCCAGAGGTGGTGGAATGGAATCAGGGACCATTAGGCAAATGCGCTAAAAATCCGCTTCAGGACCCCAGAACTACGGTTAAAGTAGGTGATGTAAAGCACCTTTTGAATACCAGAAAACCAACCTATGACGCCATCTTGCTCGATGTTGATAATGGTCCTGAAGGTTTAACCCATTCTGATAACAACTGGATTTATTCGTTGGAGGGTTTACAAGATATCTACGAGGTGCTCAAACCCAAAGGCATGCTAGCCATTTGGTCTGCAGGGCCTGATTACCTGTTTACTGTGCGTCTTAAAAAAGCGGGTTACAACGTTACCACCCACATTGCCCGCGCTCGTAAAGGTAAAGGAAGTAAGCACACAATATTCCTGGCGAAAAAAACCACCTGACTGCGCGCCAATTGAGCCGAACCTGTTTTTGCCTTTTTAAGCGGTTTTGGTTACCGCTTATTGTGTCACTTGCAAAAAAGCCAATAAATAGTGACACAAAGCTCACCGACACCAAGTATTATGGGCGCAATTTCCGTAAGTTGTGGGCTCTTCCCCTATGTCATTCAGCGCCTTAGGCCTATGCACTAAACTTTTAAACACCGTTGCCGAAAAGGGCTATACCAAGCCCTCTCCCATTCAGCAAGAAGCCATTCCAGCGGTATTGAGTCGACGCGATGTTATCGCCATTGCCCAGACAGGCACGGGCAAAACAGCCAGTTTTTCATTACCGATTTTGCATCTGTTGGAAGACAAGCCCCACCCTGAAGCCAATAATGTGAGAGCCTTAATCATTGCTCCTACCCGAGAGCTTGCTGCACAGGTTGCCGCGAATGTTGATACTTACAGCCAGAGTATGAATTTGCGCACCACGGCAGTGTTTGGCGGGGTGCGGATTGAGCCACAAAAATTTGAGCTAGAGCAAGGTGTGGATATCCTCATCGCCACCCCCGGGCGTTTGGTAGATTTATATAAGCAAGGTGTGATTAATTTCGAGCATCTCGAAATATTGGTTTTGGATGAAGCCGATCGCATGCTGGACTTAGGTTTCATTGAGCATATTCATCACATACAAAGCTTACTGCCTGAAAAACGCCAAACCCTGCTATTTTCTGCCACCTTTACTAAAGAAATCAAAGCCCTGGCAACAACGATGCTCAATAACCCTGTGACTATTGAGCTAGCCAAGGCGCAGGATCATATTGAAAGCATCACACAGGTATTGCATCCGGTGGACAAAGAGCGAAAAAACGCGCTTCTTCTTCACCTGATTAAAAATAATGACTGGTCTCAAATATTGGTATTTACGCGCACCAAACGCGGCGCGGACAGCTTAAGAAACGAATTAGAACAAGCCGGCATTGCGGCTGAATCCATTCATGCCAACAGAACCCAGCAAGCACGTACACAAGCATTAGATGGCTTTAAAAGTGGGCGTATAAAGGTGTTGATTGGAACAGACCTTGCTGCAAGAGGCATTGATATTGAGCAATTGCCCTGCGTGATTAACGTTGATTTGCCCTATGTACCCGAAGACTATATTCACCGAATAGGCCGCACCGGCAGAGCGTCGGCCAAGGGCTTAGCCATCTCGCTATTTAGCGACGATGAGTCGAAGCAGTTGAGGGCAATTGAGCGTTTTATCGGACGGCAATTTAAAAAAGTATTTGTGCCAGGATTTGCATCAACACCCAGACCTCCTGTTGCTAAAGCAGAAGAAGACTTATACGGTAATTTTGAAGCTGACGATAAATCAAAGCGTAAAGGCAAATCGAAGGAGCGTAAAAAACGTCGTTAGCGCTGTTAAAAGGGTTTCGTTTTGGGCGATTGATTTGTTAAGAGCGAATGAGCAAAGTCGAACCTACAACGAATGATTAGGTAAAGCAGCACACATTTATTTATTCGCCGGGCACGATATACCGTTACTCAACATTTCTCATGCTATCGTCCTATATGTAACTGGCACAAATCAATGGTAAAAAGTAATAACAAATGGAGTTGTTAATGAGGTTAGCTCAAAACTTAATTTTTATTGGTTTAGCTATAATATTGGTGGCCTGCTCTGATAGCCCGCAACAAGCTGACCCCGATTTCAGGCCTAAAAGCAGAGTCGCTCACTTCTCGTCTGAGCATGGCCCTATTGTTTCAATAGACGAAGCTCATAATAATTTTCTGACAAAAGACGGCAGGTACAAGCCATTCGCACAAGTCCTCAAAAGTGACGGATTCAGAGTCAGTTCAAATACTAAAAAAATTAGTGAAAAGCAGCTAAAAAATGTCGATATTTTAGTTATTGCAAACGCGCTTGACAGATATCGGGAAGATTGGCTGCCCCCCTTTGGGGAAGCACTCAATCAAAATGAAGTTGAAGTATTAAAGAGCTGGATACTGCAAGGCGGTTCACTATTTCTGGTCGCAGATCATACTCCGTTTCCCAAAGTTATAAACAATCTGACACTTGCTCTTGGGTTTCAGTTCATCAACGGGCACGTTGGGAATATCACTTTTAGTAGACTTAATCATTCACTTTCTGAACATGTCACTACATACAAAAGCGAAAGTACACAAGAAGAGCAACCTGTCTTTCTACAAAGTTTTGGACAAGTTTCATCTGATATACAACAGGTGAGATCATTTGGTGGTTCAGCATTTAAAGCGCCAGAGAATGCCGTGTCCCTATTGAATTTAGGTCCTGGTGTTAGCGCAACCGCACCAGAGATCCCGTTTCAGGTAGAGCCCGACACACCGCGGGTTTCAATGAAGGGATGGAGTCAGGGCGCGGTCCTTAAGCTTGGCAAAGGGCGAGTCGCGGTTTTTTCTGAAGGTATGATGTTTTCTTCGCAATTAATTACAAGCACAGGTAAAAAGCTTGGGTTACGTTCGGTGGGCGCCGAGCAAAACGAGGAATTTTTACTTAATATAATGCGTTGGTTGGCTGATAGGAAAAATGAAGTGTGAACGCTTCTTTTCGAGGAAAATTTTCCGGAGACGGAGAATAGGACCGTCATTTACTTCTCCTATTCCATTTCTATACTCAAAAGGCTCCGCGAGTTGAGATAATTTCGAAACAATTTCATCATTTTCTTCGTGATCAACATTATAATGTGCGACCCCAATTTCAAAGTCTTGAGTGCTTACTGAAAAATTGTAGGATAGAAGTATATTTTCGCTTTGGGGGGGCTGTGGCGACGGTGTGGGTGAAGAATTGTTGTCAGATGAGGAACCACAGGAAAAAAAGAAAGCAAGCACTAACAACCAATAGAGAACACTTAATATCCATATAAATTCTACCTATAAGTTACGTCCATGAAGTGAATTTTTCACAATAGTTCTTCAGTATCAAGTTGTCCCCATCCCTGTCGCCAAGACAGTAGCTTTGAAATACCTAAGGTCATCAAGTGCTATTGAAAAATTCGACGTAGATAGAAAAAGTAGCTGTCCTGCTCACCTGCCTTGTTTGACCACATAAAACCATTACGGCTAAAAGATTACTCTATCAATTTTTTGAAACTATTTTTTTTGTCAAATAAATAGCCGATAATATTAAAATTAATAGATTAAGCATTGTGACAGCGAAAGAACTTTCAGGAGACAAATTTTTCAGGAACGAATATCTAGCACTTCCAATGGTAAACTCACCTGTTTCTAGTAGTTCCTTCGTTTTAAAATATACAAAAACAGAATAAACAGCTACAAAAAGCCATAGAAAAAAAGTAAAAATCACTGAAATTTTTTCTTTTCTTTCGGCTTCTCTAGAATCTCCATTGCAAGTTACCTTAGAATTCTTTTCTTTAAGTAATTCAATAATTTTACAATACCTCTCAGGAAAAGAATGGCGGTCAATCGACTCTTTTGCTTCCATTAGCTCTTTTACAGTGTAGTTATCGTAATTTATATCTTTATTCATAAAAGTTTCGCTAACTAAAAATTCTTAATAGTATAAACAGGACAGTCACCTGCCTTCGGCTAACTATAGAAAGTGACTGTCATATTCATTTGCTATTCATTTGTCATAAAAAAGGTCGGCAGACCATTATGCCCTGCCGACCTTTTTAGCATTACTCGTTAATTTTTCTCGCTGGCAATCCAACGTTCTATTTTTTGTTCCAGTATTGGCAGGGGTAGCGCACCTGTGCCCAATACCTGCGCATGGAATGCTTTAATATCAAAGTTTTCACCTAGCGCATCCTCTGCCTGTTGGCGTAACTCCTGAATTTTCAGTGCGCCTACCTTATAACCCAGCGCCTGTGACGGAATAGCAATATAGCGCTCTACTTCTGCCACTACTTCGGTGCGGGTCATACCAGAGTTTTCCAGCATAAAGTCAATCGCCTGTTCCCGGCTCCAGCCTTTGGCATGTATGCCAGTATCTACTACCAACCGCATGGCGCGTAACTGTTCATCCTGTAGCGTACCGTAGCGGTTCCAGGGATCATCAAAGAAGCCCATTTCGTAACCCAACGTTTCAGAATATAACGCCCACCCTTCAACATAAGCATTGTTACCGCCAAAGCGCATGAATGCCGGCAGTTCTTCGTTCTCCTGAGCCAGGCTGATTTGGAAATGGTGTCCTGGAGCGCCCTCATGAAGATACAAAGTAACGTTGCCAGTGGTTAGCCGGCTGGGCAAATCATAGGCATTGAAGTAAAACGTACCCGGACGAGACCCATCTGGTGTGCCACTCTGGTACGAGCCGCCAGCACTGAATTGTTCGATAGACGGATCATAAGGCTTAATTTCGAGTTCCGTTTTGGGCAACAATGAAAAATAGTCAGCAATTTTCTTGTCAACTTCACGTCCGATACGGTAATACGTTTCGGTTAACGCTTCACGACTTTGTGGTTTAAATTGAGGATCAGTCCGCACGTAATCGAAAAATTCATTAAGTGTGCCCTCAAACTCCACTTCTTCCATAATCTCAACCATGTCAGCTTTAATTCGCTCTACTTCCTGCATCCCCAGATCATGCAGGTAGTCGGCGGTCAGCGGTAAAGTTGTGGTCTTCTCAATCAGGTGGTTATAAAGCTTTTCGCCGCCTTTCATCTGACTAAGCCCGATACTTTCTCTGGCCACAGGCAGGTATTCATCGTGCAGAAAATTACGCAGACGTTCAGTTGAGGCGTATATCTCTTTAGTCGCCTTCATATACTCTTTGGTCAAACGAGTTTTGTCTTGTTCACTGAAGCTGTCGGGGAACATCGTTACTGGCCCCCAGAACTGTGACTCCTTAATCGGAATCGCCAGTTGGGTGTCGAACTGCTTGATAACCCGATCAATCGTCAGCTTCGTTTCCAGTACACCCGTTTCCATACCTTCACGAAATCGTGCGATAGCCCGCTCGCCGATGTCGATATAATCCTGATGCCGTGACAGGTTGTTTTCATAATCTTCAATGGTTTTGAATGGAGCAGCCCCTTTACCACTGGCAAACGTAGGGTAAAAAGTATGGAAACCACTAAAGTGATTCACCGGGCGCACTTCTGTTAACGCACGTATTTCATCACTGGTAACTTTAAGACCCGTTTGCTGATCGTATTCAAATACGTCGTAGGCCAGCTGGTCGGTGGTATTTAGTTGTGAGCGATCTATTTTTGACAGCTCAGAGAGGTTTAACAATGTACTGGTCCGGGTCGCGATAGTATGGGCGTCGGTCAGAAAGTCGCCAAGCCGGTCGGCACGACGCATATCGCCCCGGAACAGCCCAGCAATAGGGTTCAGCGCCAGCTGGCGTTCATCTGCAGCTGCAAATAACGCGAATAAACGCTCATGCTCGCTTTGCTGTTGTCCCGCTACACTACTGTTGATGTCTGATTGCGGCTGTGCGGTCACTGGCATGGCTAGCGCGGCAGCCACCGCGCCACTTATCACAAGCGTTCTAAATACACTCACGTAATTCTCCCTGAATTGTCAGATGGTTAATAATTATTCTTTGCCAAAATGTAGCCTATTGTGTGACCAGCGTCGACGTATTTTAAGCCGTGCTGGCGAGAACACTGTAAGAAATGATGTCATAGCTTATATTGATGGGAGCGGCCTGGCTCAAATCACAAGGGGGGACGGTCGTTATTCTCTGATTGCTTGAGAAATAACGCTTTTTTCCCGGCCGCTCGATGTCGTAAATTAGCTCATCATCCCATTAAGTGAACATGAATTCATTTACGCAACCCTCACCTTGCAAGTAGGTGCCCCCATATTCAAAAAACCACCCGAGCACGCACTTATGCCCGGTCGCATTTTACCCAGCTGCCAACTTCCCGATATGTAGTAATACGAGAGTTTGTTTGCTATTAATAGTGAAAGAGCAAAAGTGAGTATGTCATGGCAGAAAAAGGCGAAGATTGCTTTGTTTCTGGTAAGAACCAGTGAGTTCAAGTAAAACAAAAAGCGGATTTCGTCTAGGGGCAGCTATTGGATTTCTTGGCTACCTTATCCAAAAAACCTCAGAGGGGGAATCATCCAGTATTTATTTTCTACTCTTAGAATCACTCTCATTTAGTTTATTTACAGGTGCTTTGTTCTGGTTTGGAACTACAGCATTGTCAGGAAAAGGGCATGCTGATATAGCCAACTCCGAAAAAGAAACAATCAATCCTGAGCCAAACAAGGAAAAGGTCATAGGAAAAGACAATAAAGAAATATAACAAGTAAATAATGGTACTCGCTGCCGCTCGCCAAGCCGCAGACACCTGGAGCGCTTCGCGATTATGCCTGAAGAGCCAGCGACCATATTTGGAAGTAACATATTAAAAGGATTTACATGAAAAAGTGGGAAGATTTAACATTCATTCAAAAAGCTGTAATAAGCATCAGCATAGTGGTGGCTGCCGCGTTTGCTCCTGAAATTGCGCTACTTGTCCAGTTTGGCGGTATCGAGGTAGCATTCGCATTTCTGCTTGTCGCTTTTCAGCCTATTTTGGCCTGGCTACAACGTTTCTATGTGCAATTTAAAAACATTATTAGCCTCGCAATAATTTCTATTAGGTATAGCAACTCAGCTAAACCTGGTGTCTTCGCATTGCAAGCATCATTTTGTTGTCTGGCATTGGCTTTGACAGGCTCGGGTATATTTGCCTTTAGCTTTTTCGTGCCTGGTATGCTGCTTAACGGCGTAATGATGTGAGCGCTTATGCCGCGACGTTACTGCTCGTTAGTTTAGTTCTAGCAATCAATCATGGATAGATAATGAAAAATTTTTTAGTTCTTCTTGTACTGTTTTTGTATGGATGTTCAAGCATTCCTGTTTCGACCATGCTTAAATATCGTAACTTTAACGAACAAAGTTTCGCTTCGCTAAACCCTTCTCAAATACGCTCGAAAATCAGGGTGTCAGACCCCTTCACTCTAAAACTCGAGAAAATAAAGCTAAGTCTCAGTTTAGAAAATGAAAAAGGGCTCAGGAATTTTCTGTTTCCACTTGTTCTCGAAGACCAGCATTTAATCGCTTCACAAGAGGGCTTCTTTTCATCGACCCCCGCGAAAACTGAATACACCTTCAGGCTCTCGGAACAGGCAGTTGCAAGTTTTGCCGAAACGCAAAATCTGCTTTCAGAAGATTTAAACGGCAAATATTCTTTCTCAATTGGTGCAGGCTTTAACGAAGAGCCAAAAGAAGGGCAATCTGTCTATATTTCAATTTTGCTGCAACTTGATGAAGACGACGGGTATTTTACTCTTATCGAAGACGCCGAGGTTGATTTAGGGAAAGACAGCTAACACAGCGCTAACTCGACGCCTTCGTACGATCGAAGCTTGTTCCTCGCGTAGCTTAGTTAAAGCGGTAGCCATCAAACCTAATCGTACATTGCCGATAAAAAAACCGCGTATATACGCGGTTTTTTCTGAGTTATTTGTTTACAGACTTACAAAGACAACTCAGCCGACAGTTGTTCCTGACTGGTTTTCTCTGTTTCTACAAACTTCAGCCACTGCTGGGCCATAGCGCGGCTTTTATCATAAGCCTCTGCCTGAGCCAGCTGTTCCATTGCCGCCACATATTGCTGCGTATTGTAAAGCGCCATCCCCTTAACCAGATGCGGCATCCCCGGGTTACGAAGCTGGCCTTTCTCTACGGCTTTGTCGGCAGCTGCAATGGCTTGTTCCCACTGCTCGCTATTCAGGTAGATCTGGGCCAGCTGCACCTCCAGTTCTCCGTCATCGGCTAAAGCCGCGGCTTCGGTTAGTGCCGGTATGGCTTTGTCAGTTTCTTTGGCCAGTTGCCAGCTTTGTCCTAAAAACTTCCAGTTACGTAAGTTTTTTTCAAGCACACCGTCTTCCAGACCCTGCTCCATGAGCTTTGCGCCTTTGTAAGGTGCGCGGTGGTAGTAATACAACTGTGCCAGATTAAAGATATCGGTACCGCTTTCCACAAATCCTCTCTGGTGCGCGGTTTCCATGATAGCCAGCTGCTTACGATCTTCGCCCAGCTCACCATACATACTCGCCAGTTGAATCCAGTATTTCGGCTTATCAAATAATTTGACCATTTTGATCAGAATATCTTTAACTTTCACTGGCTCTTTTAATTCATAATGAATGGCACGCTGCAGAATTAACCAGCCTTCGTCCGGCGCCTGATCTTCCGCTTCACGTTCAGCGACCGCCTGCTGTATATATTCTGCGGCCTGCTGATATTGTTCATCAGAATACAAGGCCTGCGCCTTCAATACTTTGTGCTTGGCCGGCACATCGCCATTATTAAGCGTTTTCCATCGGTCCAGATAATCGACCACCTGCTCGTAGTTACCCTGCATTAAATGTAACTGTGCCAGGGTATACAGTGTCGACATTTCAAATTTTACCGGTATGGGTTGTTGTTCGATAACCTGTGAAAATGCATCCAGGGCATTTTCATACTGCTCATCGTTATAATAGATAAACCCATAAAAATTGAACATCATCGCCCGCTCATAGCTATTCATCGAATAGTCTTTGCTTTTCACTTCTTCGAGAATCGAAATAGCTTCGGGCAGGTCACCGTTATCGGCTGCGGATTGCGCACGAGAAAATTGATCATATACTTTTGAGCGCAGCGTCGGCACTTCGCGCGTTTCTTTCTCGCTAGCTGTTTGCGCTTCAGCATAGAGACTGACCACGGGCAATGACAGGCCCACCCACGCCCAAAATGTCATCGCGGTAGTCAGGCGCTTAGCAATTGATTTTTTCATGTCCTCTTACCCGTCAATCTGAAAAGTGATCCGGTTTTGCACACCCGATACTTCTGTTGCTTCGCCATTTACCACTCTAGGCTTGTATTTGAACTTCAGCGCAGCATCAACTGCAGCCTGTTCAAAAATCCCTTCTGGCTTAGCTTGAATCACAATTGGATTTTTTACCGCACCCTGCTTGCTCACGGTAAACTCCACAATAACAAATCCTTCTATGCCACGTTGAAGCGCACGGCGAGGATATACCGGTGAGGATTTAACAATTGGTAAATATTCCCCATCACTGGAGTCCAGAGCAAGGCCACCATCCAGTTCGCCGGCATCACCTACATCAGAACTAAAGTCCATTGAAGAGCCTTGGGCATCCGGCGATGGCGAGTCCATTTGCTGTGGTTGCATTTGTGGCGGCTGTTCCTGAGGCTTAGGAGGCTTGCGCGGTTTGCGTTCTTTTGGCTCCACCGTTTCTTCCTGTTTCACCCGAACAAAATCCAGCACACTGCCACGAGGAGGCTCTGTCATCGCACTGCCTCCCATTTTTATCAATGATTGCATCACAAAAAACAAACCCAGGGTGATGGCCAGCGAAACGACCAGGGCAATTAAAAATCGAGCTGCCATGACTAATTACTCTTGTGCGGCGATCGAAACGTCATACACACCCGCTGCGCGCGATGCATCCATCACTTTAATTAAGGTATCTGTGGTCGCTTTTTTATCAGCCTGAATAACCACGGTGCCTTGCGGATTTTCGGCATGCAGACGCTCAATGTTGGCCTGCACGGCACGAACATCTACTCGACGTTTGTTAATCCAAATTTCACCGGTGTCAGAAATTGCCACTAATACACTTGCCCGGTTTTTCTGTACCGCGGTAGACGCTTCTGGGCGATTCACATCAATACCGGCTTCTTTCACAAAAGAGGCCGTCACGATAAAGAAAATCAACATGATAAATACCACGTCCAACATGGGGGTCATATCAATTTGGGCTTCTTCTTCATCTACCAGATTTTGGAAATGCTGCTTCATAATTTTTACCTTAACTTAGCGACTCAGTTGAGTTTACGCTCAATGATAATGGCATCTTCAAGATGCGCCCGTTCAGTTTTTGTTTTACGGTTTAACCAGGTTGAGGCAAACACGCCGGATAACGCACCGACCATGCCCGCCATAGTAGGTATCGTGGCTTTAGAGACCCCGGATGCCATTGACCGGGCGTTACCTGAACCCGAAATAGCCATCACGTCAAACACCTCGATCATGCCGGTTACGGTACCTAACAGACCGAGTAACGGACACAGCGCCACCAGCGCCTGAATAATGGGAATACTCCCGGTAAGCTCCAAACTGAGCGATGAGATGGTTTTCTGACGAATTTGCTCCGCATTCCATGACTTACGCTCTGAGCGAGCCTGCCATGCAGCCACTGCTCGCTTTTTCTTAGCTTTGTGCCATACGAGGATATACATCGCTCGTTCCAGAATAAGCAGCCACATCACAAAGATCAGCAGGCCAATGACCAGGAGTACCTGGCCACCGGTTTCGGTGAAATCGCGAATTGCTTCAAGAAAGGCCAACATAATCAGCTCCGCTCAGCGCGCTCTGCGATAACGCCCGAGGCTTGCTCCTGTAATATATAAACAATGTTTTTGCTGCGGGTATTCAAAATGGCATACAACAAGGTCATGGGAATTGCCACTACCAGACCAAGTACCGTGGTTACCAGCGCCGTTGAGATACCGCCGGCCATCAATTTAGGGTCACCGGTACCAAACAGGGTAATCGCCTGGAAGGTATTAATCATACCGGTAACCGTACCCAGCAGACCCATTAGCGGTGCAACAACAGAAATAATTTTGATGATAGTCAGATTTCGGCTCAATTTGGGTACCTCACCCAGAATTGCTTCGGTTAAGTGTAGCTCCAGAGCTTCAGTATCCGCATTCGGGTATTTATCACGCACTAACAATACACGTCCCAGTGGATTGCTTTTCTTCAATTTTTTACGTTTAAGCTGGCGTTTTACCTTGTTTTGAATGATTGACAGTGAAACCAAACGTTCCAATGCCAGTAACAAGCCGATAGCGCCAACAATCAAAATGATATAGCCAACTTCACCGCCCTGCTCGACCCGTTCTTTCAATGTGGGCGCCTGAACCAGTAGACCGAGAATAGAGCCGCCCGTGGGGTCAATCCCAAACTCAACCATTCGTCCTGAAGACTCTTGTAAGGTTTCAGCAGAGTCATTATAACGGTCTGCGGGTTGGCGAATTAATTCCGCTACCGTGCCGGTTACCCCGTTATAATCAAGGTATTTACCGTCTGAGACTAAGGCAAAGGGCCCTACGCGAACCACTTCTTTATTTACTTTTTCACCGCCAGCTTGAACTACCGAGGTGTTAAACTTAGTTACCTTGCCCGATTCGGTCATCTCGCGCTGCATTTCAAACCAAACCCGTTCAATCTCTTCAATTGAAGCCAGTTTGGAACTTTTACCCATTTCCTGCGCCATGTTACTTAAAAATTCAGAACGCCCCGGAATTTGGGCTGAGATCACCGAGTTCTGAAATTTGCTTTTGGTATCACCCGCCACCTGTTGGAGTACACCAAACAATTCTTTCAGCGAGCCCATACGCTCATCCAGCGCACCATTAAGATCTGCCAGTTTAAATTCGTTTTCTTCAAATCGTGTTTCAAGTTGTTCTGACTGCGCCAACATGGCATCGCGTTGGTCGCGAATTTCTGCCAGCATGGCATCTTGTTCGCTACGCTGTTGTAAGAACTGTTGCTCACGTTGTTTGTTTTGCTCAGATTGCGCAGATTGGCCTTGTTCCAGCTTTTTAAGCAGCGCATCTAAATCTAATGCACTGTTCTCTTGTGCCATAGCACTCACGCTGAAGCTTAATGCAGTCAGACAAACTGCCAGTGTTTTGAATTGTTTAAGCATGTTCATCTCTCCTTAGTCGGTCACTGCGACGGGTAACATTAGCAAGTCTGGCGCAAGTTGTTTCTTTGCCATTCTCAGGCCCTTGGTCACTTGGGTGCGGTAGCTACCATCCAGCGGTTGCCATTCACCGGTTTGCTTATTCCACACACCCTGACGACTGGCATCGCGGGTTTGATAAATCAATGTTGTGCGGCCCAAACGTAAAAACTCGACATCACGTTCCTGACCATCAATTACGTGCATGCCGCTATACGCTTCCATGGTTTTGCCATATTCCATTTCTACCTGGTAGGCTTCCATGACACGACGAAATTTTTCAGAGGATGAAACATCGGCGCGATCCATCATTTTTTTCAGGCCGGCAATGCGATCAGCACGTTCTTGTTGCAAAAAGGGCACATCTAACGCGACAAATTGCTCTAAGCCAGAGATCATTCGGATCATCAACGGTGTGATCTGACGCTCAATTACCGACACTTCGTCAATTGAATCATTCAGGTTGGTCATTTCCTGCTGTTGATTGTCAATTTGTTTGCGTAGCTGGTTGTTGTAAACCTTAAGCCCTTCGATTTCCTTGTTCAGTGTTTTAAACTGCTGAAGTTTGCTGTCAATTTGATCGGTGATCTTATTAATCTTTTCCTGAGACTGCGCGGCAGACTTGTTGATTTTGGCGGCTTCATCGACTACCGGTTTCAGGTTATCCTTGTCTTGGGCCAGAGCAGTTGATGACATCATGGCACCAACAAGTAGCAAGGAGTTTAAAAGCTTCATACATTCAAACCTATTTGTGGATAAGAAATCGGTTTGCACCGACCATTAAAAAATCTGCCCGTAGAATAGAAGCTTTCTGTGACAGTTTTATGACAAACAGTCGCACTTAAAGGAAGTGAGCGGGAGATGCAAGTAGCAGAAAAAAAGCCGCTAATGGCGGCTTTTTAAGTAAGATTAGAAGTTGTAGTTATAACTGAGTCCAAATTCGATACCGCGTTCTTCGCGCAATAAATCAAGCCCTTCCTGAGTAATTTGCTTTTCTTCATTTAAAAGATTTTTTACGCTGA
Source organism: Alteromonas lipotrueiana (assembly GCF_019249245.1). Taxonomy (GTDB): domain Bacteria; phylum Pseudomonadota; class Gammaproteobacteria; order Enterobacterales; family Alteromonadaceae; genus Alteromonas; species Alteromonas lipotrueiana. The sequence continues at coordinate 138,934 of NZ_JAESDK010000001.1, forward strand.
ATTTAATCTGCGAATTGAAATCCGGATAGTAAGAATAGTTAAAATCTATTGAGTTGAACGTTTCTTCCTGAGCATCTTCGTTGCCCCGGGTGCCAGGCACAATAATGCGTGGTCCAAAAGCGTTGTATACCAGGGTGGCAGAATGCTCGCCATTAGGAGAGTCATAGCCCATTTGCAGGTTTAAGACCCATTCGGAGTGGCCCACCAGCCGGCGCTCATTGTTAGTAACAATGTTCGAAGCACTGGTAGCATTTAGCGCATCCAGTAACTGTTCTTCAAACAGACTGGTAACACCGTCATCGGCGGCGCCAATCACTACGTTAGAATCAGACATGGTGACGTTGCCGGTAACAAAGAAGTCGACCAGGCGCTTATCTATAATGCTTAAGTCCTGTAAAAATTCAACTTCTACCCCATACAGCTCTCCTGACTCGCCATTGGCAGTCAGCAGGTTAGGCGCCGCGCCGCCTACTGTGCCCAGCTCAACCAGTTCAATAGGGTTTTCGATGTCTTTATAAAAGAGGGCTGCAGACAGGTTATTACCCATTTCGCGATACCACTCCCAGCGAAAGTCCACATTGGTGAGCTTTGAGCTTTTCAGTAACGGCGAGCCGCGTACCAAAAACTCCGTCAGCGGATCAATAAAGAACGTCGTGCTGATATCCCGTAAATCGGGACGAATGGCCGATTCGCTGACATTCAGACGAAACTGCATTTCATCATCCATAATGTAGGTCAGCGCCAGCGCAGGAAAAAAGTCATCTTCCATAAACGCCAGTTCAGCCACTTCATCACGGGTCACTGAAAAGCTGTTGGCGTGCGCTTCAAACGGAACCGATATCTGCCGAAAATCTTCATAACGGACGCCACCTGAAACCCGCCAGGTGTTGTCGATAAACGCATCTGCCATCAGATAATAGGCATCAATTTTGGTACCGGCAGCGTATTCGTCGCCATCGGCCATATTGGATTGCAAAATACCTGCCCCGGTACTGCTTGCATAAAATTCATCACTGGCCAATGCATCGGGATTGAAAATTTCGTCAATCTGATCGCCCACCAGGGCGTCGTCGGCGATGGCCCGGTGTGGTACCTGAATAGTAATGTTTTCTGCTTTACGGGCCTTTTCAAAAAAGTCGGCGCCGACTTTTATTTCTAAGTCTACGCCGTCGATATTAATGGGGTACCCTGCATTCCAGCCCCAGGTATCTGAAACATCACGCAGACTTTGATACTGGCGACTGACGTTGGTGGCCGAGACATCCTGCAACTGCTGAGATAAAAATTCTCCGTCTTGCAGGTTAATCTGGTAGGTTGCCGATAATCCGCCCGGTGCCTGACGGTTTGCCCGGCTGGTGCCGGCGTACCAGTCAAAGTACAAAAAGTTCAGCTCAGGAAAGTTATGCGTTCCTTCAATCTGGCTTGAGGTCATGCGACGTTCCTCAAACAACATATCTACCCGTTGTAATTCACGAATCCCGAATATCGTTTCATTCACGTCCACAAAGTCGCGTACACGAACCCGATCGTTCATATCATGCAGTATGACATTGGTCAGTTCCAGACGATGATTACTGTTGTACTCATAGCCCACATTGAACATGCCACTCCAGCTGACGCTTTGCTCAGTTTCGACACCATCAAATGACTGGGCAAAGCATTTAGCGCCGGCGGTTTTTTCGTCTGGTAAATCTGAGCAGCCCACGGTTCCTAAGTTAGTGCCCGATTGCTCCTCGCCCACATTCCATTCATTTTCGTAGGAAATACTGGACAAAAAACCAAACTCACCGTAGTCAGTGACAAACCTATCACCTAATGTGACGCCAATATCAAACGCCGGGTCCACATCTTTGGCATCCGGGCCGATATCCCAAAACATCGAACCAAGCATTTCCTGACGCTGAGCCAGGGTAAGCGGATAAGTACCCGACCCTTCGATTCCATCATCTGCCTGGGCCTGATCCAGATTATTCTGGATCACCGGTGACAATGCCCGGGTACCATCATCACGACCGGTCCAGTCATCACCCCCACCGCTATAAAAAAAGCCTTGGGTCGAATTATTGGTGTTGTAATCTACCCCCCCAGAAACATTGAAAACAAACTCAGAAGGGATAGATTTCGTACGAATATTGACACTACCCCCCCCAAAGTGAGCAGGCATATCTGGGGAAAATGATTTTTGAACATTCAGGCTTTCGATGATATCGGCTGGAAATAAATCCAGTGGTACCACTGAGCGGGTTGGATCGGGGCTTGGTACCCCCATGCCATTAAGCTGGGTGCTGGAATAACGCTCACCTAAACCACGGACATAGATAAACTTGCCGTCCACAAGCGTTAGTCCAGTGACTCGCTTTAACGCCGCGGCCGCATCGCCATCACCGGTACGTGAAATTTGGTCTGCGCCTAAGATATCTGCTACAAAGGCCTGATTTTGTCGTTCTTGCATGACCGCTTCAGCGGTGCCTTTTAAGCGAGTGCCGGTCGCCACGACCTCTTCAATAGCCTGCTGTTCATCAGCCTGCTCGCTGTCCTGAGCATATGCAGATAAAGGCGTAAGGGTACCGGCAAACAACGCCGAGGAGACCGCTACGCATAACGTCGATTTGACTGGCATTGAACGGTTTTTTTGATTCATCTAAAACACTCCGTGAGAGCTGTAACTGAAATGCTGTGTTGCTAATAACTTAGGCGCCGTGCAGGCGCCTAAGTATCAATATCCTAAGCAATACACTACTCAATTAAGGCCCACAGTAACCCAGCCAGCGGTCCAGTCATCAGACGCATCCATGGCACCAATAAAGGTAGTGGCTTCAAAGTAGCTGTCCTGAGCAGATAAATCGGCCCCACCTTCCAGTAATACCGAACCTTCAGCCGGCTGATAGCCGTTTGCTGCCAGACCCAGACCATCCTGTGCTACTACCTGATTACCAGCTTGCTGTTCAAACCAGGTTTGGGTGAAGCCCGGCGTGCTCTCGTCATCGCTAAAGTTGTTACCTTCGGCACAGGCCACCACTGAGTTGGTCATGGTCAAATCGCCATTATCAGCATTGGTCTGAGATTCAGTGCCGTTAATACGCAGGCAGTTGTTGTAAGTATCAGGACCGGTGATCACAAAGTTAGCCAATGAACCGGCGGTACCGGCGCGCAGACGAACACCGTTGGCATCATCAGCACCAATAATGGTGACATTGGCGATAGTAGGATTAGTCAGCGGAGTGGCCGCGGCATCAAACTCACTGTTGTCAGATTCAAAGGCATTATCACCGTCTGAAGCATCCTGTTTAATCACCACATACTGAGCTTTACCCGTCCAACCGAATGACCAGTCAAATGAGTCATCGCCATTGGCGGTTAATACCACGTGTTTCACGTTGACGGTCCCACCGAAGAACTCGATACCATCATCCAAATTCTGATGAACCTGAATATAGTCGACCTCGGTGGCCGAACCTACACCAGCAAAACTAATCCCGTTTAGCTCATCACCATTGCCCAGCGTACGGCCTGCGTTTTTGACAACAACATAATTAAGCACGCCGGAATTATCTTCGGGCATATTGCCGCCAAACTGTCCGGCATCACCTTCTGCTGAGACTCCGCAATTGTTTAGCTCATCTTCGGTGGTTTCGCCTACCTGGTCACCACATGAATTGGCCGGAGCGCGACCCAGTAAGACTATGCCGCCCCATTGGCCAATGGCCGTTTCCTGACCGGTGACATCCTGTATAGACGTCATTATAATAGGCGCCTGGGCGGTGCCGTTAGCCATAATTTGTGAGCCGCGACGCACTACCAAAAAGTCTTCACCGGCCTGACCAATAAGAGTAGTTCCTGCTTCGATAGTTAATACGGCAGAGTTTTCATTATCGCCGCCCACAGCCGTACGACCATTCAATACCCAATGGGCATCGGCGCTTAACGTCGCATCATCGTTAAATTCTGTATTGGCGTTTAGTTGATACACCGGCTTATCAGTAATCTCTGGAAAACTAGCAGATACATCAGTGGCCAGGCCCGCTTCGATTAAAGCATTATCGGTGCCTTCACCCGGTGCTGGGTCCGGGGTAGTATCTGTGCCGGTCTGGTTAGTAACATCACCTTCATTGATATTAATGTCGCCGCCACATCCTGCCAATACTAAGGCACCGGCTACCGCTGATATTTTAAAAAACTGTTTGATAGCCATTCGTTTCTCCACTAAGACTATTACTTTAAATAAGACCTGAAGAAGCCTATATAATTTTGATGACACTTTTGTTACATCAGGCCGCTGTCACAAAAGTTTTATATTTGGAGATAAGGCAAGGCAGTTGAAATGAAGCTTAAAAAAGAAAAGCAGAAGATGCTATCTTCAAGGACAGCCTAATAAACGCTGCTGCTGTTGCAAGGCCTCAGGGGCTACCGGGAAATAACCATCTCGTTTAACCTGACGTTGGCCCTGGGTCGATAGCACATAGCATAAGAACTCCTGCTCCAATACCGGCAGGGGTGTGTCCGGTGCTTTATTGACCATTAAATACAAGTATCGGGTAAAAGGGTAAGACTCATCACTGACACTTTCGGTTGTTAATGCAGTCAATGTCTGTGCACTTTTACCAATAGGCAGCGCTCTGACCCCCGCAGTCTTATAACCATAGGCAGCATAGCCGATGGCTGCCGAACTTGAGGCTACCGACAATACAACCGAAGCAGACCCTGGCAGCTCATTCACTACGGGGCGAAAATCACCATCACACAGTGCCATATCTTTAAACATGCTGTAAGTGCCCGAGACCGAGTTTCGGCCATACAGCTGTATGGGTTCATTTAGCCCAGCAGACTCAGGTTGTAATTGATGCCAATGGGTCAGTGTTGTTGCTGCACCGCAAAATCGGGTTTGTGAAAACAATGCATCTACCTGAGCTAATGTCAGACCCGCCAACGAATTTTGTTGCTCTACAAAAATTGCAATGGCGTCCATTGCGACCTTTAAAACAGTAGGCGGATAACCATGGCGCTGGACAAATTCTCGAATTTCACTGGGTTTTAGCGCCCGGCTCATTGGTCCAACGGTGGCGGTCCCCTGGGTTAAAGCCGGCGGGGCTGTTGATGAACCTGATGCCTGAATCTGAAATTTCACCTGCGGATAGAGCGTTTTAAATTCTTGAGACCAAAGCGCCATAAGGTTCGCCAGGGTGTCAGAGCCTACAGAGGTTATCTTACCTGTAACCCCGGGCTGCCGCTGATATTTAGACATAGCTTCGGTCTGGCCCTGAACCCCAAAGCTGCATAAACCCCAGATTATTGCTATGAGACAAACGCTTTTCATGACTGCACCATTAACTCCCGATCCAGAACAAATGAAAACTGGCTGCCCTTACTGACTTCACTGTGGATCTCAAGTTGCGAGTTATGATGGCTTAATACATGTTTAACAATAGACAGACCCAGCCCCGACCCTCCGGTTTTACGCGAGCGGGCTTTATCTACCCGATAAAAACGTTCGGTCAAGCGGACAAGATGATTTTGCGAAATGCCATCGCCGTTATCGGTTACCTTAAAGCTGGCCCCGGCGGGGGTAGACGTCCAGTAAATATTAATATTGCCACCTGTAGGTGTATAGTGCACTGCATTGAACACCAGGTTTGAACAGGCGCTTCGTAATTCAGTTTCAACGCCATACACTTTAAGTGACGGGTCTATATGAAAAACGATAGCATGTCCTTTGTCTTTGTTCAGGGTCTGCGCTTCGCGCTCTAATTGTTGTAACATTGTAGGCATATCGACCACATGTTCATAAATACGTTCTGAACTGGCTTCAATACGGGACAACACCAGCAAATCTTCAATTAAATTTTGCATACGCTGGGTTTGGGCGGTCATCTCGTCAAACGCCTTTCCCATCATCGGATTCGCTTCGCGATCCACAGGCAAAATTTCCAGATAACCATTAATAACGGTCAGCGGAGTACGCAATTCATGAGACACATTGGCCACAAAGTCTTTACGCATGCCCTCTAACTGAGAAACCCGGGTAATATCGCGGGCAATCAGCAGCAAATGCTCTTCACCATACGGCATGATGCGGTATTCAAAGGTTTTATTGGGGTTTGTAGGTGACGGAACTTCAATCGGATGATCAAAGTTATCGGCATGAAAATACTCGATAAAAGCAGGATGACGAATTAAATTATCCAAACGCCGCCCCGCATCGTTAGGCCATTTTAAGCCCAGATCGAGTCGAGCCAAACGATTACACCATACAATACAGGCATTGGCATCCACCACTACTACGGCATCAGGTAGTGCTTCAGAGCCTTCGCGAAAGCGTTTAACCAGTCGGCCCAGTTCTTTGCGTTTCTTTCGGTTACGTCTTTGCAGGTGATAAATACCCTCGTAAATATGTTCCCAAACGCCGGTAACTGCGGGGGGCGACATTTTTCGGCTATACCACAACCATTGGTTTAACTTGTAAATGTGCCAGTAACTGGTAGCAAGCAAAATACTTACACCCAATAACAATAACAGCCACACCGCCTCTACATACCAGCCGACCAACCCAAAGCTCAATAGGTACAGCGCCAGTTTTGTACAGCTTTTCAGCCACGAAAACGGGTAATACATGGGGTGAATGTTAACTCCTGCAAAAATGACAACACCCCCAAAACCTTTATGTGGGGGTGTTGCCAACACACATTACTTTACCGAGAAGCGATACCCAGCCCCACGCACGGTCTGAATCATAGCGTCGTGATTGTGGATAGAGATGGCCTTACGCAGACGTCGGATATGCACATCTACTGTGCGATCTTCTACATAAACATTGGTGCCCCAAACTTTATCAAGCAACAACTCACGACTGTAAACCCGCTCTGGATGCGACATGAAAAAGTGCAAAAGTTTGAACTCGGTGGGTCCAAGCTCTACTGGATCGTTATTGGCGGTAACCCGGTGCGATACAGGTTCAAGTGTTAACCCGTTTATTTCAATCGGGGTTTCACCTGCAGTGGGGGTAACACGACGCATCACCGCTTTAATACGGGCAATAAGTTCTTTGGGCGAAAAAGGCTTAGTGATGTAGTCATCTGCTCCGGCATCCAGACCGCGAATTTTATCGTCTTCTTCACCACGAGCGGTCAGCATAATAACCGGGATTTCACGAGTAAATTCGTGTTGTTTCAATCCTTTGGCAAGTTGAACACCACTGCCACCCGGCAGCATCCAGTCCAGCAAAATAAGATCAGGATACGGCTCACAGATTTTTTCTTTCGCTATATCATAATCTTCGGCTTCAACGGTAGTGAATCCCGCTTGATCTAACACCAGCTTCAGCATTTCGCGAATAGGCGCTTCGTCTTCTACTAACAACACAGTTCGTGACATCGGGGGGACCCTGCTCATTATTAACGCTACCATTATTCATAATCAGTATGACAGTTTTATTAAACACATTCGCTGCCGTGTCAAGTTTCAGGCTGTATCCTGAGATGTAGAGTAAAGCAAAGAAACTTGTCTAAACCGCTGTTTACACATACTCTTAGGCCTTTGACTACGCCGGAATTTCCATTGTCTAGACCTACAACAAATACGGGACTCTCGAGAAAGTTACTGACCCGCGTGCTGTCGGTTTATTTTATTCTCACCGTTATTGTTACCGGAAGCCAGATATTTGCCGAATACCTGAGTACCAAGCATCGTATAGAGGATGAGCTAAGCACCCTCAAAAATACTTTTTCGGTCAGTCTTACCCGGGCTATCTGGGAGCTTAATACCCCGCAGGCGTTGTCTATTGCCGAAGGCCTCGTGCAGCTGCCTATTGTCGAAGGCGTTCAGGTTCGCGACGAAACCGGCGAATACATAGCTAACCTGGGCAATACCAAAGAAAAGCTCACCACCTCACTTAAAAATGATGAAATACAAGAGCACCGGGACGGTTTGTTTGGTTATAGTTTTCCGCTGGTGTTTCAGTTTTCCGGAAACAGAACCCAAGTTGGTGAAGTCACTCTTTACTCAAGCTTTGATGTGGTATTCAGCCGTATTGAAGTGGGTGTGTTCTTTTTAATTGGTAATGCCATCATCAAAACCGCTTTTCTGGTTTTTTTATTTATGCTGGCATTTCGCTCGTTGCTGTCAAAGCCGCTTGTCGAGATGACAACCCAGATGGGTGCGTTTGACGCCGATCATCCGCAGCAATCAAAAATCGTCATTTTAGATGAAGACGATAATGAGCTACAGCAACTTAGACGCTCTTATAACCAGGTTCTCGATAATCTGGCGCGCTCTCAAAATAAATTGCAGGGTACTCAAAAAGAATTAGAACAGGCGTATCAACAGTTAGACAAACAAAATACTCAGCTTGAACAGGAAGTGTTGAAGAAAACCCATTCGCTGTCGCAGATGATGCACAACCTTGAGCAACAAAAAGATGAGTTAATTGCCAGTCAGCGACAGTTGCGTAAAGAAAACGACCAGCGTAAACGTGCTGAACAAGAGCTACTGAAGCGTAACGCAGAATTAAACAATTCTATCGAGGTGTTAAATCAAACCAAAGATCAGCTTGTTGAGTCAGAGCGCATGGCTTCACTAGGGGGGCTGGTTGCCGGCATTACCCATGAGGTAAATACCCCTTTAGGTACCAGTTTGACAGCAACCAGCGTGCTGCAGGACAACATTAAACAATTACAGCAGCAATATGAAAATAAGACTATCACGCATTCTCAAATGCAATTATTTTTGAACAATGCAAGTCAATCAGCCAACCTGTTACAGTCGAACTTACAACGGGCAAGTTCCTTAATTGCCAGCTTTAAGCAGGTTTCGGTCGACCAAACCAGCGAAGCAGAACGCACCTTCAGTCTCAACACCTATCTGGAGGAAATTGTTCAGACGCTGGCGCCCTATTTTACCTCCAACGTACACAAAATTACTGTTTCTTGTCCGCCTGATATTTTTGTTCGGTGCGCCCCAGGGGTTATAGCGCAATTGCTGACCAATATGGTGATTAATTCTCTTACTCACGGTTTCGAGGCGGACAAACCAGGCCAGATTACGGTTTCAGTAAAGCTTAATGGTTCTCAGTTATATATGGTTTATCAGGATGATGGCAAAGGCTTAGCGGCGTCTGATCTGGCGCAAATATTTAATGCCTTTTTTACCACACGTCGAGATTCAGGTGGCAGCGGGCTGGGCACCCACATTATGTATAATCTGGTAACGCAATCTTTAAATGGGACCATCAGCGCAGCCAGTGTGCCGGGAGAAGGGCTTCGATACGATATCAAATTTCCCCAGTATCAATTATAAAAAAAGCCGTTATGTCTACCTCATAAAGAGCAGAATCGAGTGTGCCGTAGCAAGCCTGATATTCTGGACAAATTCAGCCAAAGTTCGTTGCGCCAAATCTCGGTGATTGGTACGCTTGCCGCCCGTAGTGAACAACGAAGAATTTGGCAATGTGGTTTAAAAATATAAAAGCCTACCAACTTACTCAACCTTTATCTTTAGATGAAGATGATTTGCAAAATGCGCTAAGTGAATTCAGTTTTCGTCCCTGTGGTAGTCAGGATCTGAATACCATGGGTTTTGTCCCGCCCCTGTCTGCGGCTGGCGAAAGCACAATGATGTTTCACCAGGTACAGCAGCGCTACTGGATAACACTGAAAAAACAGGAACGTATTCTGCCCGCCACGGTCATCAATAGCGAACTGGCGGAAAAAGTAGCTCAAATTGAAGCTGAAACCGGCGCTGCGGTGGGCAAAAAAGCTCAGTCTGATTTAAAGCAGGAAATTATTACCCGCTTATTACCTCAGGCTTTTACCAAAAACACCTATACCCATGGGTTTATCTCTATTCCAGATAAAATGGTGATTATCGACAGTTCGTCTGATGGTAAGGCCGAAGCATTTTTGGCCATGGTGCGTAAAGCCATTACCTCATTACCGGTAGTACCGATGGCTCGTCGTAGTTTGCAAAGTGAATTAACCCACTGGCTTACCGATGGTGCGCCTGATGGTATTGAGCTATTAGAAGAAGCCGAGCTTAAATCGACAGACGATCTTGAAAGTGTTATTCGCTGTAAAAATCAGCCGTTGGACAGCGAAGAAATCGAACTTCATTTAAATTCTGGAAAACTGGTGCAAAAAATTGGCTTTGCCTGGCAGGAGTCTTTAAGTGCCGTTGCTGCTGAAGATGGTTCGTTCAAACGAATAAAGTTTACCGACCGGGTGAAAGAAGAAACCGGTGATATACCTAAAGACCAGGTTCATGCCCGACTTGATGCTGAATTTACACTGATGTCGGCAGAGCTGTGTCAGTTTTTAGATTACATGCGTACTACGCTTAAACTCACTGACGATGTTTAATTGCCGCGGCTGATAATTAAACAAATAATTGAACAAACCCCGCAATAGGCGGGGTTTGATGTTTCAGGCTGGTGCGTTAAGTAAAAATTTGCATGCCGCTGTCACGAGCTACTTTAAAGTCTTCGGACTCTAAGTCGGCTTCATTTTTTAGTACGCCGCGCTGTATTGCCAGATTAATCACCGCCTCTTTTTGCGTATCCATGCGTCCGGCCAAGGCCGCCCCAATACGAACAAAATCGACGTAACTTATTTTTTCTGGGATGTAAGCCAGATTGTTCCAATAGCGAGCAACGTTAATTAAGCTTTTATCAAAACCCCATACTTTCATAATGTTACCGCCAATGCGGCCCGATACCTTTTTAATCGCGTCATCAAGAAATTCGGGATTCGCAAATACTTCTTCGTGACGCTCAGCTTCGGTTAATATGGGAAGAACCCCAATATTGTGTACCAGCGCGCTTAAAGTAATGGTGTCCAGGCTTAAATCACGCCTTTTGGTCGCTTTTGCGTACATTTGCATCGCCGCCATCGCATTGGCGACCACTTCAATGGTTTTGTCCCATTCACGATTCATGTACTGACCGACTAAGTCGTTTTTTGACACAAACAGTTGTTCCATCGCCAGTGCGGTAGAAATGTTCTTAATTTGATGCAGACCTACCCGGGTTACGGCCTGATTTATAGACGTAACTTTAACCGCTCGACCCAGGTACGCACTGTTTGAAATTTTTATAATGCGTGCTGTTAACGAGGGGTCCTGACCAATAACATCGCCCATGGCGTTTAAGTTAATATCAGGATCATCTGCTGCTTTACGAACTTTTAACGCCACCGCGGGTAGAGTGGGTAACACCAAGGTATCGTTATTGATTTTTTCTACCAGAATCGTAAGCAGTGCATTTTGTGTAGACATAGACCTATTTTTCTCATTGTTAGTAAAAGCCAGCGGCTGATAATTGTGAGATGACTTAACATCGTAAATTTTGACCGATTAGTCCCTTAATATGGCCGGTTGGTCAATGATCAGGAGCTTATTGAAATATATCAGTGAAATGGCTGGTACGCACCCTCACCCGTCTATTTTTCTTGTGTTATTCAATTTGCTCAGCCTATAGCCTAAAGCTGCAGCGTTCTATATGCTATTTGCCCGCTGCGTTGCGAACACATAGACACATCGTTTGCGACACTTTGTTTATAACCAAAAAATAAAAGAAGACAATCATGCGTAAATTTACCCTAAAAAAATTAACCATGGCAATGACAGCCGCTTTGTTCGCTCTGTCTGGCTGCTCTGAAGCCCCATCTTCAGACAGCTCGCAACAAAATCAAAACAGTGAACAAGCGCACGCTGACACCTCGCTACTGGTCGATGAGCAACGTTTGTCTATATACCAGCCGGTTGAGCTTAATGCCGATTTGAGCCATTTAAGCGATCAACAAAAGCAGATGATTTCAAAGCTGATTGCCGCGTCAAAGATAATGGACGACTTGTTCTGGAAACAGGCATTTTCTGAAAGCAAAACAGATTTTATTGATACGCTGACGCGTGATGAGGTAAAACATTTTGCCAATATCAACTATGGACCATGGGACCGATTAAACGGTGATGCGGCTTTTTTATCCGGCTACGACAGCAAGCCAGCCGGGGCTCAGTTTTATCCTGAAGACATGACCAAAGAAGAGTTTGAAAAAGCCTCTTTTGAAGATAAAAAAGGGTTGTACTCTTTGGTTCGCCGTGACGAAAACGGTAAGTTATACACGCAGCCCTATTCACAGGCGTATAAAAAAGAACTCACCGAAGCATCAAACTTATTACGTGAAGCTGCAGAACTGGCAAAAGATAAAAGCTTTGCCAACTATCTTACCCTGCGCGCAGAAGCCTTATTAAACGACGATTATCTGGCTTCAGATATGGCCTGGATGGACATGAAAACAAATCCGGTAGAATTAGTTTTGGGGCCTATTGAAACCTATGAAGATCAGCTATTTGGTTACCGCGCAGCCTTCGAGTCTTATGTGTTAATTAAAGATAAACAGTGGAGCGATAAGCTGGCGAAGTTTGCTCAGTTTTTACCCGAGCTTCAAAAAGGCCTGCCGGTGGCCGATAAGTACAAAGCAGAAATGCCCGGGTCTGATGCTGACTTAAATGCATATGATGTTATTTATTACGCCGGTCATTCAAATGCAGGCAGTAAAACCATTGCGATTAATTTGCCCAATGATGAGCAGGTTCAGCTGGAAAAAGGCACACGACGCCTGCAGCTTAAAAACGCGATGAAAGCAAAGTTTGAACATATTCTTCAACCTATTGCCGACGAATTAATTGTGGCAGAACAGCGCGAAAACATCACTTTTGATGCGTTTTTTGCCAATACTATGTTCCATGAAGTGGCTCACGGATTGGGCATTAAAAACACCATCAATGACAACGGTACCGTGCGTAATGCATTAAAAGAACATGCTTCGGCGTTAGAAGAAGGCAAGGCTGACATTCTGGGTTTGTACATGATTCAAAGCTTGCTTGAAAAAGGTGAAATTACTGAAGGCACCTTAGACGATTACTACGTTACATTTATGGCGGGTATTTTCCGCTCGGTACGTTTTGGGGCATCAAGTGCCCACGGCAAAGCTAACATGATTCGATTTAACTTTTTTGCTGAAAAAGGGGCATTTGAAAAAACAGAAGAAGGGTTATATCGGGTTAACATAGATAAAATGGGCGATGCGGTAAAAGCTTTATCTCAACTGATTCTAACCTATCAGGGCGACGGTGATTATCAGGGCGTGAATCAGTTGGTTGAGGAAATGGGCGTAATTAAGCCGGCGCTTGCCAAAGATCTTGCAAAATTAGAAAAAGCCAGTATTCCGGTCGATATCCATTTTACCCAGGGTAAAGAGGTACTGGGCCTGTAAACAGTGGTGATATTTGCCAGCCCATAACGGCAAAATAAGATGACTTTAAAAGGGGAGGCTTCGGCCTCCCCTTTTTGGATTTTATTTCTCTATTTTTAGCAACAAACCGTACTTATCAATGTTGCATTTTGGTACCACAATACACGCTATACCCTCCCAAAATGCAATGACAAACCTGGTGTTTTAGCCTGCGCCCCTTTTGTTAAATTTCCCCCTCAGCTTTACGTATCAGCTTTTGTCAGCCCCCCAAGATGGGCCTGAAATTGACAACAAACTTTCTTGTGAAAAAAAATCCCCGCAAAACCCGCAAGTTGTTGCTCACCCACTTTTAAAATAACAAGCCGCCCCGCTTAAAGCGCGCTTTTTTGTTTAATCAAAAGATTAACAAATAAAGTTTGGCTGTTTGTAAATTCATCTATCCCCCGCCAGCGTTAACTTTCACAGCGATCTTATGCAACATTTTTAAAATATATAAAAAATTACTGTTGACATAGTTTTAACATTTGAGGGAATATGCCCGCACAGTGATCATATGCTCAAGATGTGTATTTCAAAGTTCTATCCGTAATTCGCCACGCTGAATTAGAAAAGAAATACGCTAAATGGAACGACAATCAATAGAACGTAGAGGATCGAATTCATGCAAAACCTTTCACAAGACCACGCGACATCACCTTCTATCGCGATGAAGCACTCTGTCAAAAAGAAGAAGTACCTATTGGCTTCTTCGGTCGCTTTAGCGTTAATGGCTTCATTTAGCAGTCAGGCTGCCGATTTTAATGCTGATAGCTATATCACGGGTGACTGGGGCGGCAAGCGTGCAGAGCTGGCAGAAAAGGGTGTGAATATTCGTTTGGGGCACTTCAGCCAAACCGCTTACAACATTGAAGGCGGTCAAAGCTCAGAAGTTGCCTACGCCGATCAGTTCTTTGTGGGAGGCTATTTTGACCTGGAAAAGTTGGTAAGCTGGCCTGGCGCTGAGTTAAAAATTGAGGTGACTAACCGTAATGGCGAGCTTATTAACAACAAAGCAAATATGCCGTTTCTGCTTCAATCACAGCAAATTTTTGGGCGGGGCAATGTCACCCGGCTAACACAATTTTCACTTACCCAGCATCTTTTTGATGATCAATTAAGCATTAAAGTGGGGCGTATTTACCCCAGCGCTGACTTTTTTGCAATGAGCTGTGCGTTCCAGCATCTGACCTTTTGTAGCGGCGGTTCGTCCAACTACATCAGCAGTAGCTGGTATGGCGATCCGCTAAGTGCATTGGGTGCACAAGTTACCTATAAAGTCGGTGATAACCTGTTATTTAAAGCCGGTGCTTATGATGCAAATCCTGAATCAACTTCGCTTAACCAAGGCCTGAAGTTCGGTACTTCTGGTGAAACCAGCGGGACCACCGCCGTGGGCGAAATTGAATACAAAGTACAGTATGACAACGGTCTGGATGGTGATTACCGGGTAGGTATTGTGCGCAGCAGTCTGGACAAAGACAGACTTGTGAACAAAGCCGGTTATCCTGTAGGCCTGACCGACGATGCTGTAATGAATCAGGATACCGACAACGCGTTTTACATCAATCTGGAACAGCAGGTAACCCGCAATGCTGCCGGCGGTGGTTTACGCTTATTTGCCAGTATGATTCGCTCAGACAATGATGTGAGTTCAGTGGGCGAAGTACTGGCCATTGGAGGCTTCATTAATGGTCCTTTTGCCAGTCGCCCCCATGACCGCGCGGGTTTAGCTATTGGCCGCAACAGTGTTAGCAGCGACTTAACCGACGCTCAGCGTTTATACAATGCTAATTTTGAAGGCGAAAGTGTCACCGTCAGAGATCACGAATATCCTATCGAACTGAACTACAATTATGTCATCACGCCGGCCATCGCCGTTATGCCTAGCTTGCAGTATGTTATTAACCCATACGGGGACGAGGATGCTGATAACGCATTAATCGTTGGTTTACAGCTAAGTTTAAATTTCTAATCCCTGAAATCGCTCTACCTACAAATAACGCCCTGTTTTTAATAGGGCTACACAAAATAAGGAAAAGAAAAATGATTAAACGACTTGCCACCAGCATTTGTTCTGCCTTGCTAATAAGCATGCCGGCAGCGGCCGAAACCGTCACCATCGCCACCGTAAATAATGGCGATATGGTTACAATGAAAAGTTTAAGTAAAGCGTTCACCGATGCTAACCCGGACATTGAACTGGAATGGGTAACACTGGAAGAAAATATTTTACGTCAGCGTGTGACGACTGATATTGCCACAGGAAGTGGTCAGTACGATGTTGTTACTATTGGTACATATGAAGTGCCTATCTGGGCTAAGCAGGGCTGGCTTGAACCGTTGAATAACTTGGGGGCTGACTACGATGTAGACGATATTCTGCCTTCTATTCGTGGTGGTTTATCGTACGAAGATAAGTTGTACGCGGTGCCCTTTTATGCTGAAAGTTCGATGGTTATTTACCGCACCGACCTGATTGAAAAAGCCGGCTTAGAGATGCCTAAAGAGCCGAGCTGGGACTTCATCCGCAAAGCTGCCAAGGCTATGACCAATAAAGATGAAGGTGTCTACGGCATTTGTTTACGCGGCAAGGCGGGTTGGGGGGAAAACGTCGCATTGCTTACGGTAATGGCAAACTCTTTCGGTGCGCGCTGGTTTGACGAGCAGTGGGAACCCCAGTTCGATACACCTGAATGGAAGAAAACCTTAGAAGTTTATACTGACCTGATGCAAAGCTACGGCCCTCCTGGCGCGTCTTCAAACGGTTTTAACGAAAACCTGGCACTGTTCCAAACAGGTAAGTGCGGTATGTGGATTGATGCCACTGTAGCCGGCTCGTTTGTCACTAACTCTAAAGAGTCGTCTGTGGCTGACAAAGTGGGGTTTGCGTTGGCTCCTGACGCGGGTATGGAAAAACGGGCGAACTGGTTGTGGGCGTGGAACCTTGCCATTCCTAGCAGCACCGATAGCAAACCCGCAGCTGAAAAGTTTGTTAGCTGGGCCACGTCTAAAGATTATCTGGCTTTAGTTGCAAAAGAAAAAGGTCTGGCAAACGTGCCGCCGGGCACGCGCGCGTCTTTGTATGAAAACAAAGAATATCTTGAAGCAGCGCCTTTTGCTCAAATCACCTTAGAATCTATTAAGTTGGCAGACCCTAACAATCCCACGGTTAAACCTGTCCCTTACGTGGGCGTGCAGTTTGTGGCAATTCCAGAGTTCCAGGGATTAGGCACCGCAGTAGGCCAACAGTTTTCGGCGGCAGTAGCTGGCAACGTTAGCCCAGAGCAAGCTTTGAAAACGGCGCAGCGTTTGGCACAAAGAACCATGCGTAAAGCAGGGTATCCAAAAGACTGATGAAGAAACCAGCCGGCACTATCACCGGCTGGTCTGACTTTGTCGTAACAGGTTTTATCAGGAGTATTTCTATGGCAACAACCAGTTCCCGGTTCCTCGGCCGCGCCATGGTCAGTCCGGCAGTGGTACTGCTGTTTATCTGGATGATCGTGCCGTTAGCCATGACCATCTATTATTCATTTCTAAACTACAACCTGCTTATGCCTGGCATGCAGGAGTTTATCGGCTGGTTAAACTATGAGTACTTTTTAACCGACCCTGCATTTCTGGAATCGTTTTATAATACTTTGCTACTGGTTTGTGGTGTATTGGCCATAACCATTATCGGCGGGACTGCTATAGCCGTACTACTCGACCAGGCTATTGTAGGACGCAATATTGTTCGTATTTTAGTGCTGGCCCCGTTTTTTGTTATGCCAACGGTTTCTGCGCTGGTATGGAAAAACATGTTTATGAACCCGGTAAATGGGTTGTTTGCTCATTTATTCACGTTCTTTGGTTTTGAAGCTTACGACTTTCTTTCGCAAGCTCCTTTAGCGTCCATTATTCTGATTGTATCGTGGCAGTGGCTTCCCTTTGCGGCGCTTATCCTGTTAACGGCCATCCAGTCGTTAGACCAGGAACAACTTGAAGCGGCTGAACTTGATGGTGCAGGTCCAATGGCCCGTTTCTTTCTTATTGTGGTACCACATTTGTCTCGGGCGATTACCGCAGTAATATTAATTGAAACCATTTTCTTATTGTCTGTTTTTGCTGAAATTCTGGTAACCACTAACGGCGGGCCAGGCTACGCGTCTACCAACATTACGTATCTTATCTATTCACAGTCGTTGCTCGATTTTGATGTGGGTGCAGGTTCTGCAGGTGGAATTATTGCCGTAATTCTGGCGAACATCGTTGCCATCTTTTTAATGCGAATGATTGGCAAAAACCTGGAGAAGTAACCCATGAGACAAGCGCAATTATTACGCCAAAAAGTACTTTATTCATTACTGGCCTGGACAGTAGGTATCGCAATCTTTTTTCCTATCTTGTGGACCATACTGACCAGCTTCAAAACCGAATTAGAAGCAGTGGCAAATGACCCATCGTTTCTGTTCTTCGACTGGACGCTTGAAAATTACAAGACCATTTTAAATGAAAGCCGTTACTTTTCGCACTTCTGGAACTCGATTGTAATTTCACTAGGCTCCAGCGTAGTGGGACTACTAATCGCTATACCAGCGGCATGGGCAATGGCATTTGTTCCCAATAAGCACACCAAAGACGTGCTAATGTGGATGCTGTCGACAAAAATGCTTCCCCCTGTCGGCGTACTGATTCCCATCTACCTGCTTTTTCGGGATTTTGACCTGCTCGACACGAAGTTAGGCCTGGTTATTGTTATGACGCTCATTAACCTGCCTATCATGATTTGGATGTTGTATACCTATTTTCGCGAAATACCCTCAGAAGTATTAGAAGCTGCGCGAATGGATGGGGCCAGCATTGGCTCTGAGATTGTACATGTGCTGCTGCCTATCGCATTACCGGGTATCGCGTCAACGCTGTTACTCAACATCATTCTGGCATGGAACGAAGCTTTCTGGACGTTGATTCTGACCGCGGCAAAAGCCGCTCCGCTAACAGCATTTATTGCCAGTTACTCTAGCCCTGAAGGTCTGTTCTACGCAAAACTCTCTGCCGCTTCTACGCTGGCAATTGCTCCTATTTTAATCATCGGTTGGTTTAGCCAGAAACAACTGGTACGTGGTTTAACCTTTGGCGCGGTGAAATAAGGATTTGTTATGGGAAACATTACTTTAAAACAAGTTACTAAAAATTTTGATGGCCATGAAGTCATTCAGCCATTGGACTTAAGCATTGAAAATGGCGAGTTTGTGGTTTTTGTCGGGCCCTCTGGCTGTGGAAAATCGACCATGCTTCGAATGATAGCCGGTCTTGAAGATGTCAGTAGTGGCAAGATAGAGATTGATGGTCAGGATGCCACCGAAACCCCGCCCGCCAAACGCGGACTGGCGATGGTGTTTCAGTCTTATGCATTGTATCCGCATATGAGTGTACGCAATAATATTGCTTTTCCGCTTAAGCGCACCAAAATGGATGCGGCGTTAATAAAAGACAAAGTAGAAAAAGTGGCTGAAACCCTGAACTTGGCAGCTTATCTGGATCGCCGTCCGGGACAATTGTCCGGGGGCCAACGTCAGCGTGTAGCCATCGGACGCGCAATTGTTCGAGAACCTTCGGCATTTTTGTTCGATGAGCCGTTATCAAACCTGGATGCGGCCTTGCGGGTAAATATGCGCCTGGAAATTTCTCAGCTGCACAAAGATTTAAAAACCACCATGATTTATGTTACCCACGATCAGGTGGAAGCGATGACCATGGCCGACAAAATTGTGGTATTTAATGCCGGCAATATTGAGCAGGTCGGCTCGCCGATGGCTTTGTATCGCCATCCGGTGAACAAGTTTGTGGCAGGCTTTATCGGGTCGCCCAAAATGAACTTTATCGATATTGAAGAAACCGTTGAAGGTCAGCCTGTTACCTGTATGGGCGTTCGACCAGAGCACCTGGTATTATCTGATACCGCCGGAACCTGGAAAGGCAAAGTAGGTGTGCTTGAGCATTTAGGATCGGATACGTTTTTGCATGTAGATATACCGGGAGTGAAACTTACCGTACGCGCAGATGGCAATTGCCCTTATGAGTATGGTGACGAGGTTTACGTATCGCCCATTCCTAATCAGGTGCATTATTTTGATAGCATCGGCAACGCGGTTTGCAACGAATCTATTGCAAGAACAACTGCCTCGGTGTCGTCTATTTCAAAAACGGCAGACTCTTAATTCCCCTTGTTCTTATAGTGTGTGCTGGAATAAGGTTTGAACATCTGATTAGGCCCAGTTTGCTCAAAGTCATTCGCGCACACCAGACCGGTTGCACTGACTAAAAACACGGTATTGAGCCTGGCGGGGTATTTAACAGGCTAAAAATACCTTTCGCCGGGGTCGCAATGCAACCGATACGTCGAGGCTATAATTGAATGGATATGGCTACGAATTAACGTGTTCGCCTTTTCTGTACGCTTGCCTAGGGATGCCCTCTTGAAGTAGCAAGTCTATCTCTGAATTTAAAAAGGCATTAGACTGTGTTGCCTTGAATAGCAGCCGGTGTGCGGGGGCGAATCAAAGCACCAGCAAACGTGAAGACACCCGCTGTTTTTTATCAAAGATAAAGGCTAAAGCCAGCTTTGAAAAGTAAGTTATAACAACGCCGAAAAAAGAGTGGATAGTATTAATTTATTCTTAAAAAGCAAAGCATTACCTTAACTTCAATGCCATCTTGATGGGCATAGACAGTAACATTATAATCCTGACAAAAGCGCCCTTTCAGGCTCAGGATTGTAAGCAAAGAAAGACTGGAAACAGTTCATCGTGAGTTTTTTCAGAATTATTTCAATATAGATGGAATCCGTTTATGTCAGGTTTACCGGTTAATGAGCAACGAAAACTAGAAGATGCCGCCCGCGCAGGCTGGCTGTATTATGTTGCTGGAAAAACGCAGGACGAAATAGCAAAACAACTCAGTACCTCTCGCCAATCTGCCCAAAGACTGGTGGCCCTGGCAATATCGTCAGGCTTAATTAAAGTACGGGTTGAACACCCTATCAGGCAATGTATGGCATTGGCTGAAGCATTACAGAAAACCTTTGGCCTTAATCATTGTGAAGTTGTTCCCAGTGATGACAATAGCGCCTCCTCAACCGCAGGCTTAGCGCAGGCAGGCGCTGCTGAGATTGAACGTCACCTTAGACAAACCGAACCAAAGATAATAGCGCTGGGTACTGGACGTGTATTGCGTGCCTGTGCTGATGAAATAGCGACCATGCACTACCCGCAACACAAAATAGTATCTATGGTAGGAAATATTGCCCGCAACGGGGCAGCAAGCCGGTACGATGTGGCGGTGCATATTGCAGAAAGAATAGGTGCTGAACACTACCCCATGCCCTTGCCTGTAGTGGCAGTTTCAAAGGCTAATAAGCAACAATTGCATTCTCTTCCTCATGTTAAAATAGTACAGCAACTTGCACAGCAAGCAGATATCGCGTTTGTCGGCATTGGTAACCTGGGTATCGTTTCTCCGCTCCATGATGATGGTTTTGTAGAAGATGAAGAGCTTGTTTCTTTGCATCAGCAAGGCGCGGCCGGAGAAATCATCAGCTGGGTCTATGATCACAACGGAAACATTATCGATTGCAGTCTCAATCAACACGTTACCAGCGTAGCTATTGCTGAGTTTTCACCCAAACCCGTGATAGGTATTGCCGCTGGAGAAGACAAGGTGACGCCAATTTATGCGGCGATGAAATCTGGATTAATAACCGGATTAATTACTAACGAGTACACAGCCAAACGTCTGCTGGAGATGTGATTGTAGCGTTTTGCCCCCGTTTGCTTTGCAACGTTAATATGGCATGTTGCAAATAGAGTGATGGGATACTGATAAAGTTTGCGGTGGTCTTGTGGCTGTTTTGCCTGAAAAGGCCTCGGCAAACTCATTACTGGTAAAAGTTTACCGCTACCATTGTTTATCCCGGGCCGGTTTATCTGTGCCCGCTCGCCGAAAAACACAACGCAACCTGAGTTATATTGGCATTGGTTTATGTCTGGTAGGCCTGATAAAAAACGCCTTCAGTCCACCGCTGCATTGTGTTTCATAACACTTATTCTAAGTTTTTTGGCTTGTCGGTGTAGGGCGGCCAGCCTAGCAGTTTGCCACCTAAAACATGCAGATGAATGTGATAGACACTTTGTCCGCCAAATTCGTTACAGTTCATTACCGTCCGGTAACCTTCATGGTCAATACCCATTTCCTTAGCGACTTTGGCTGCCACAAAAGTCAAATGCCCTACCACTTCCCGATCAGCCTCGGTGATATCGTTGATGGTCGCAACCGGCTTTTTGGGAATCACCAGAAAATGTACCGGCGCCTGCGGATTGATGTCGTTAAACGCCAGACATAATTCGTCTTCATACACAATATCAGCAGAAATTTCGCCATTGATAATTTTGGTAAAAATGGTCTCAGACACAGCTAAGCTCCTTTTGCAAAATGAATAAACAAGAATTTATACTGTATCAGGCAAATACGAACCACAACAGCACTGAGCCCAATGCCAGCCGGTAAAGTACAAATGGCAGCATGCCAATTCGGGATATAAAGCTCAGGAACAAATAGATACACAAATATGCACTAACAAAAGAAAAGCCCGCCCCATACAGCAACGCTAACCAATCGACAGCCTGGCCCGACGCAATAAGCTCAATAGTGGCTAATGTCCCGGCGCCAAGAATTACCGGAATCGATAATAAAAAGGAAAAACGAGCCGCGCTTTCTCGATCAAAACCCAGCATCAATGCTGCGGTCATCGTAATGCCAGAGCGTGAGGTTCCGGGTATTAACGCCATGGCCTGAGCTAAACCAATAATAATCGTGTCTTTGATTGATAATGCGGTCAGGGTTTTGCGATGGCGGGCCGCCCGATCGGCGTACCAAAGTAATAAGCCAAAAACAATAGTGGTACAGGCAATCACCAAGGCCGAGCGCGCATACAGTTCAATCCAGTCTTTAAACATAAAACCGGCAATCACCGCCGGAATCGTCCCTATGGCGACAAACCAGGCCACCTTGCTGTCTTGCGTCTGCCTGGATGAAAAACCATGGCGAAACCATGCCTGCACCATATTGCTAATATCATGTCGAAAATAAATAATAACGGCCAATAAACTGCCCACATGCACCGCTACATCAAATGCCAGCCCTTGACTAACCCATCCCAAAAGTTCGGCGGGTAAAATTAAATGAGCTGAACTGCTTATGGGTAAAAATTCGGTAATGCCCTGAACAATCGCCAGAATAATAATTTCAAAAAGCGTCATCGCTTATACTTCTCTCCACGTGAAGTTTGCAGGCCATAAATGCTGACCTGTGTCATTAAATTGTTGCCATAGTTGGCGATAAGACTGACCTGTTACAGGATGTACTTCCTCTGGCTGTAACTCTGCTAAAGGTTTCAATACAAAAGCACTGTAAAGAATTTCTGCTCTGGGCAGCAGTACGGGTTCGCTGCATACAAGTTGGTTATAAGTCAAAAGATCGAGATCCAGAGTGCGCGAACACCGCTTTTTTTCGGTATGGGTGCGTCCGTGCTCGCGTTCTATTTGTTTAAGGGTGTCGCTAACTTGCGCCACCGAAATGTCGGTATAAGCCAGCGCTACCCAGTTATAAAATGCGGAACCGTCAAAGCCAATTGCTTCACTTTCGTATACTGAAGAACAACTTAGATTAGCAAAATGACATTTTAGTGACAGTAAGCCTGTCCGGGTGTGTTTTTCTCTATCAATGTTTGAGCCAACACTGATAAGAATTTTATTATGTGCCATTAGCGCGAAGCGGAAATAACTACAGTTACCGCCTGAGCGTCTGCCAGAATATTGGGTTTGGTAATCGCCAATGTGACCTCCTGCACGGCAAATGCATTTAAAATTGCATGACACAAACTATGACCTAACGCCTCAAGCAATTCGAAGGTTGCCCGGGTAGCATGCTGCTGAACAAATTCAGCCAGCCTGGCATAGTCGATAGTATCTGTAACGTTGTCACTACGTCGCGCCTGGCTAAGATCGGCTTTAATACTGACATCAACCAGCAGTGTGGTTTGCTGCGTGCGCTCCCAGTCGTAAACGCCAATTAAACTACTGACCTTCAAACCAGATATTGTGATTTCTTCCATATGATGCTGTGAGCCCTAAAACAAAATGGTCGCATTACGATACTTGCCAACCGAATTACTGGCGCATTTGTATACTTTTTAGTAGTGTGAGGCAAGTGTAACCTGAACCTTAACAGTATGACATGATCCCCATAATAATTTTAATGACTGGCGTGGCGTATTTGTGTGGCTCGTTGTCAAGCGCGGTGGTGATATGCAAGCTCTATGGGCTGGCCGATCCCCGCACCGCCGGCTCAAAAAACCCGGGTACCACTAATGTTTACCGTCTGGGCGGACGTATACCCGCACTATTGGTGCTGGTTATGGATATTCTAAAAGGCACAGTACCGGTGTATTGCAGCTACTGGCTGGGTCTTGAGCCAGTGGCGTTAGGATTTGTTGCTATTGCCGCCTGCCTTGGCCATATATTTCCACTGTATTTTGGGTTTAAAGGCGGCAAAGCGGTGGCCACTGCGTTTGGCGCTATGTTGCCGGTAGGCCCTGAGCTGGCGGGACTGACTATACTCAGCTGGCTGGCAGCCTTATTTGTGTGGGGCTATTCGTCGCTGGCCGCTATTATTGCAGTGATTCTGGCGCCCTTTTACACCTATTTTATAAAGCCTGATTACACCCTCCCCGTTGCCATGCTGGCGCTATTAATTATAGTGCGCCACAAGGCCAATATTCTGCGTTTATTTTCTGGCCAGGAACCCCGGGTGTGGGACAAGCGCGGTAAACTTAAAAATAGTAACTAAGCGCTCGCCCAGTCAAGTTACTGCTGGGTTTTAAGCGGAATTGTCAGACTTTCATTAAGCGCATCGGCGTTGCCATCTACAGGCTGTAAAATATTGAGGCCTAATATGTGAGCCAATGCAGGGTAGACATCTATATTTTGAATCGTCTTTAATTGATAGTTGGTTTTAAATGCCGGACCACTTGCCACAAACAGCGCACCCATATCTTTATGTTCGGGTAAATACCCATGCCCACCCGGGCTAACTTTTTTATTGGCATTATCAACAAACCGATGCCCGGCCTTAGCCTGTAGTAAAATGTCGCCGCCACGCGTCTTATTACTCATCGCGTAGCGATTGCGTAGTTTTGAATCCAGCACAATTACGCCCGTTTTGTTTTGCTCAGTTAACCGCTGGTGCAAAGTGGTGATAGCCGTTTTCGAGGTATGTGGCCGGGCGTAAATATGCAGTTGAGCGCCTTCGTTTACCAGTTCAAAATCTTCACTGTTAATCTTTAGCTCGGGGACCAGAATATTATTGCTGTTGCTTACGTTCAGCATGCCATGGTCTGAAACCACCACCAAATTTACTGCAATCGGCAATTGTTGTAGCCGGTCATACAATTGCCCCATAAGCGCATCCATTGTCTGAACTGCCTGATAAGTTTGGGGGCTATCAGGACCAAAATCATGGCTGGTGGTATCGACCAAAGAAAAGTATCCCGCCACAAATTGAGGTCGGGCAGGCTCAGGCAACTTTAACCAATCGATAATCTGATCAATGCGCTGTTGGTAACTGGCGTGTTTGGAATAATGATAATGATAGGTGGGAATCATTCCAAAAAATCGTGCGTCAGACTCTGGCCAAAAATAGCTGGCGGCTTTGCGGCCATTAAGCTCTACCAGAGTCCATAACGGAATACCCGACAACCAGCTGCTGTCTTTGTAGCCTTTGCCCATATGGTAGCGCGCATACCCCTTGTCGGTAAGTCGCTGTTTATCTAAAAAAGCATTATTAACTATGCCATGATTAGCTGGCACCAGACCGGTTACCAACGATAAATGATTAGGAAACGTATTGGCAGGAAAGACCGGGGTCATACGTTCAGCGCGCACCCCATTTTTGGCAATACGCCCAAGAGCGTTAGCGTCATGTTTTTCGATATAATCGTGGCGAAAGCCATCTAGTGAAATAAGCACCACATGTTGTTCTGGCGCTGCCAGGACAACGTTGCTTAATCCGTAACTCAAACCTACCAACAACATGAGTATACGCACCATTACTTAGCATCCTTTCGTTCACGCGGTATTGTATAAAACATCAGCATACACGCCGCCCCGGTTAATACGAGTGTCTTCAGCTTATTCGCTGTATATATGGGCTAAACCGCGGGTAGGCTGTCTAGTGCCCAGCGCGGTTTGGCCGAGGCTGAGAGTTCGGTAAACTGCCCTGCCTTCAAACGCTGCATGCCTGCATAGGCGATCATGGCGCCATTATCGGTACAAAATGCAAGACTAGGGTAAAATACTTCTCCGCGTAAGTCAGACATCATCGCAGCCGTTTTTGTCCGCAAACGGGTATTCGCACTTACACCGCCCGCAATAACCAGCCGCTTCAGACCAGTGTGCTTTAGTGCCCGACGGCATTTTATCATTAAGGTATCGACCACCGCTTCTTCAAAAGCGTAAGCAATATTAGCCTGGGTCTGAGGTTGATTGTCGCTGGCGCGAATTGTATTGGCCGCAAAAGTTTTGAGCCCACTAAAGCTGAAATCCAGACCCGGACGGTCGGTCATCGGGCGGGGAAATTTATAATGGCCTGGTTCGCCTTGCTCAGCCATTTTCGCCAACAATGGTCCGCCAGGGTAATCGAGCCCTAACAGCTTGGCAGTTTTATCAAATGCTTCGCCAGCGGCATCATCAATAGACTCGCCCAGCACCTCGTACTGACCAATGCCTGCCACCTTCACCAGCATTGAATGTCCGCCTGAAACCAGCAACGCCACAAAAGGAAACGCCGGGGGATTGTCTTCAAGCATAGGCGCCAGCAAGTGGCCTTCCATGTGATGTACGCCTACCGCTGGCAAATTCCAGGCATAAGACAACGATCGCGCCACCGACGAACCCACTAACAGCGCGCCCACCAACCCCGGTCCTTGTGTAAAAGCGATGCCGTCCAGCTCGTTTTTGGTGGTGTTAGCGTCGGCCAATGCTTTATTAATCAAAGGAATAATTTTTCGGACATGATCGCGGGAAGCCAGCTCTGGCACCACGCCGCCATAATCGGCATGTAGTTTTACCTGTGAGTAGAGCTCGTGCGACAGCAATCCGCTGGCATCATCGTAGACCGCAACGCCGGTTTCATCGCAAGAGGTCTCTATACCCAGTATTCGCATAGTGTTAAGATCCGGTTGTTTCATTGATAGTGGGAAGGCGCTGAGTTTACCGTTATTGCACCGTAGTGGGAATGGTCATGCCGGTTTTTTAGTATAAATTGTTTATTTTTTGACAATTGCGGCTTTACATTTGACAAGCGAATGATTAGAATTTCGCACCATTTTTAACCCGGGTGCCCTTTTGTGTACAACATTTCGCCCCGGTTCAACATCAAAAATTTTGAGGTGAGAACTTAATGCCCATCGTTAAAGTTAGAGAAAACGAGCCTTTCGACGTTGCACTTCGTCGTTTCAAGCGTTCTTGTGAAAAAGCCGGTGTTCTATCTGAAGTCCGTCGTCGTGAATATTTCGAAAAGCCGACTTGGGAACGCAAGCGCAAGAAAGCTGCAGCGAAAAAGCGTCACATGAAAAAGCTGTCTCGTGAAAACGCACGTCGCGTAAAACTCTACTAAGTTAGTGTTGGCTGTCAAAGGTGCTGTTAGGCACCTTTGTCGTTTTAGCAACCTGAGTTTTTAAATCTTACTGTCAGGTGTATAAGCATGGCGCTAATTGATGATTTAAAGAACGCGCAAAAAGACGCAATGCGAGCCAAAGATAAAGTGCGGTTAGGCACTATTCGAATGGCTGTTGCAGCAATACGTCAGCGCGAAATCGATGAGCAGATCACCCTTGACGATGCTGCTATTCTGGGGGTTTTAACCAAAATGGTTAAACAGCGTCAGGATGCGGCTTCACAGTATGATCAGGCTGAACGTCCTGAGCTGGCAGAAACTGAGCGCAAAGAAATTGCGGTCATTGAAACCTTTTTGCCTCAGCCATTAAGTGACGAAGAGCTTAACGCGCTTATTGATGATGCTATGACCCAAACCGGTGCCACCGGCATGCAGGATATGGGTAAAGTAATGGGCTTTTTGAAGCCTAAAGTTCAGGGACGCACCGATATGGGCGCACTGAGCGGTAAAATTAAGGCCCGTCTGGCGGCCTGATATTCTGGATGCAACTGTCAATGGTTGCGTCCTTCCTTTAGCTTGTTAAAGTAGCTACACTTTTCTTATTTGAATTCTCTTCATGGCCGGAAAAATACCACGGGATTTTATAGACGATCTGTTATCCAGAACCGATGTCGTCGATATTGTCGATAACCGGGTCAAATTAAAAAAAGCCGGAAAAAACTACCAGGCTTGTTGCCCTTTTCACAACGAAAAAACGCCGTCTTTTACCGTCAGTCAGGATAAACAGTTTTATCACTGTTTTGGTTGCGGTGCTCACGGCAACGCAATTTCGTTTTTGATGGAATTTGATCGGCTTGAGTTTGTAGAAGCGATAGAAGAGCTGGCCCGTCATCACGGGTTGGAAGTTCCCCGTGAGCAAGGCGGACCGCCGGCCATGAGCGAGGCCAAAAAACAGCAACAGGAAGATGACTACGCGTTGATGGAAAAAGTTGCCCGTTTTTTTCAGCAACAGCTTCGCACCCACGATAAAAGTAATCGTGCTATTGATTACCTAAAAAGCCGCGGGTTGTCGGGCGATGTGGTTAAGCAGTGGGAAATTGGTTTTGCGCCCAGCGAATGGGATGGACTGTTAAACAGTTTTGGCAACTCAGGCGACCGGGTACGTCAGCTTATCGAATTAAAGCTGGTAAACCAGAATGACCAGGGCAAACGATATGACTTTTTTCGCGACCGGATTATGTTTCCAATACGCGATCGTCGGGGCCGCGTGGTGGGTTTCGGTGGTCGGGTGTTGCCTGATGAAAGTGGTCCAAAATATTTAAACTCGCCTGAAACCCGAATTTTCCATAAGGGACAGGAGCTGTTTGGCTATTATCAGGCCCGCCAGAAAAACCGTAGCCTTGAGCGAATGATTGTGGTCGAGGGCTATATGGATGTGGTGGCACTGAGTCAGTTTGATATCAATATCGCTACCGCAGCATTGGGCACCGCCACCACACTTGAACACTTACAGCTGCTCATGCGCTCTACCTCACATATTGTGTGCTGTTACGATGGTGACAACGCCGGTCGCCAGGCGGCCTGGCGCGCTCTGGAAAATGCTTTACCAGCCTTAAAAGATGGCGTGAAGCTGACTTTCTTATTTTTGCCTGATGGCGAAGACCCCGACACTATGGTTCGAAAAGTAGGCTCTCAGGCATTTGTCGAGTTGACTGACGAGGCGCTCCCGTTGTCTCGTTTCTTTTTTGAAAGCCTGCTGAAAAACCATAGAGTAGGCACCCCCGAAGGCAAAATGGCACTAAAAGCTGCAGCGCAGCCTTTAATAGATACCGTGCTGGGCGAGAATCAAAAATTATTGTTACAGGAAGAGCTGGCAAAACATACCGGTGAATATGACCGTTTTCGGCTACAAACTGATATTGCTCAGGCGAACCGGCGGAGCGACAAGCCCGCTAACCAAAAATTTGAAGCGGTGCACAAAACCCGTCAGTCACCGGTGCGAATGATGCTTCGGTTATTGTTGGATCAGCCCGCTTTAGCAAAAGAATGTGAAGATGTGATGCCGCAGGTTTTGTCCAACAGCGGTATTGCTGGAATGGCATTGTTACTCGATGTCCATCATTACTGTTACGAAAATCCTGCAGCAAAAACAGCTCAGGTTATTGAAAACTTCCGAGACCATCCCCATTCTGCTGTCATCGCAAAGTTACTGCATCAGGAACATTTGATTAGTGAGCAGGACGCAAGCCGGGTTTATGCCGATAGTTTTGCCCGTTTGCTTGACTGGCATTTTGATAGCCGAATAGAAACGCTTATTTCCCGGTCACGAATGCAACCATTGACCCGCGAAGAGAAAGAAGAACTTAATTTGCTAATGAAGGAGCGCCAGGCTTAATAGGCACTTGCTTCGTGTCTTGGTTAAAAATCATGCCGCGAGCCTAGCAAATATAACCTATTTTCTGTTATACTGGTCAATTCGCTGCGAGTTTACGTAAAAGAAGCAGCGAGCATTTTTCAACCTATAAAACCCATCAGCGGTTCTGGCGGGTGCGGTAACAACACGACAGCAAGCACGACTGCGCAGCGTATAGTGACGGCCCAAGTGTGCTTTTTTGCTTAATTAATAAATGTGAGAAGTGTAGGTTTTATGGCGCAAAGCAAGCAATCTCAGATTAAACTCCTGATTGCAAAAGGTAAAGAGCAAGGTTATTTAACTTTTGCAGAAGTAAATGATCACCTGCCGCAAGACATAGTTGATTCTGACCAGATCGAAGACATCATCCGCATGATCAATGACATGGGTATTCAGGTCTCAGAAGCCGCTCCGGATTCTGATGAACTGCTCATGCAAGAGACCACTGCGGACGAAGACGCTGCTGAAGCTGCTGCCCAGGCACTAGCCACGGTAGAGAGCGAAATTGGCCGTACCACTGACCCCGTTCGTATGTACATGCGTGAAATGGGTACCGTTGAACTACTTACCCGCGAAGGCGAAATAGAAATTGCCAAGCGTATTGAAGATGGTATTAACCAGGTTCAATGCTCGGTAGCTGAGTACCCTGAAGCAATAACGTATTTGCTTGAACAATGGGATTTATACGAAGCCGAAGAAATTCGCTTAAGCGACATTATCTCGGGATTTGTTGACCCTGATGACGACCGCGATATGGCGCCAACGGCGACTCACATCGGTTCTGAATTGTCTGATCAAGAGCTAAAAGAAGAAGACGACGAAGACGACAACGACGATGATGACGAAGACGAAGATGAAGGTGGCGTAGACCCGGAACAGGCTCGCATGAAATTTGGCGAGCTTCGCGATCAGTACATCGTTGCTCGCGATGTTATTGAAACGCAGGGCCGTGCACACAAAGATTCGCGTAAGCAAATCGAAAAACTTAGTGAAGTTTTTAAAGAATTCCGTTTAGTTCCCAAGCAGTTTGATCGCATGGTAAGAAACATGCGTGACATGATGGACAAGGTTCGTATTCAAGAACGTCTTATCATGAAGTACTGCGTGGTTAACGCTAAGATGCCGAAAAAGGACTTTATTAAGGCATTTGCTGGCAACGAAACTTCTACTGATTGGCTTTATGCTACTTTAAAGGGTGGCCATGGCTATAGCGACGATTTAAGTAACTTCAAAGAAGATATCGAACGTAGCATTTCTAAAATGAATCAGGTAGAGCAAGAAACTGGCCTGGTCATCGCAGATATTAAAGACATTAACCGTCGCATGTCGATTGGTGAAGCGAAAGCGCGTCGTGCTAAGAAAGAAATGGTTGAGGCCAATCTGCGTTTGGTTATCTCAATTGCTAAAAAGTACACAAACCGTGGCTTACAATTTCTGGATCTGATTCAGGAAGGTAATATTGGTTTGATGAAAGCAGTAGATAAGTTTGAATACCGTCGTGGTTATAAGTTCTCAACCTACGCGACGTGGTGGATTCGACAGGCTATTACCCGCTCTATAGCGGACCAGGCCCGTACCATCCGTATTCCGGTGCATATGATTGAAACCATTAACAAGCTGAATCGGATTTCACGTCAAATGCTACAGGAAATGGGTCGTGAGCCTAGCCCTGAAGAATTGTCTGAGCGTATGGTTATGCCAGAAGATAAAATTCGCAAAGTGCTGAAAATTGCCAAAGAGCCGATTTCTATGGAAACGCCTATTGGTGATGATGAAGATTCGCACCTGGGCGATTTTATTGAAGATAGCACCATTATTCAGCCACTGGACTCTGCCACTGGGGGTAGTCTTAAAAATGCCACTCAGGAAGTACTGGCCGGACTAACCGCGCGTGAAGCAAAAGTACTAAGAATGCGTTTTGGTATCGACATGAACACCGACCATACGTTAGAAGAAGTAGGCAAACAGTTTGACGTTACCCGAGAGCGTATTCGTCAGATTGAGGCCAAGGCGCTGCGCAAGCTACGTCA
This sequence comes from Alteromonas lipotrueiana, assembly GCF_019249245.1. GTDB lineage: Bacteria > Pseudomonadota > Gammaproteobacteria > Enterobacterales > Alteromonadaceae > Alteromonas > Alteromonas lipotrueiana. Next base: position 170,367 of record NZ_JAESDK010000001.1, read on the forward strand.
TCCTAGCCGCTCAGAGCAGCTGAAAAGCTTCTTAGACGAGTAAGCTGGTTTAGTTTCAGTCTATCGTATTAAAAAAGCCTGCCTTGCGCAGGCTTTTTTGTGTCTGCTCTTTATTTCTATAAGTGGCCCCCTGGGCCGTCTGATATATCCCCAACCCTTGTAGGTAGACGCAGTATTAATAGGACACTCACATTTACATTTTGGACACCCACCTTTTAAAGCCATACCTCAAAGCTAAATCAAGCGTCTGATGAAAGACACAAGTCATAGCTCTATTTTCTGGACACCCACATCAGGTTAGTTTTGGACACCCACCTTTTTAAACCTTACCTGAAAGCTAAATCAAGCCTCTGATGAAAGACAAAATCATAATCTATTTTCTGGACACACACGTCAGCTTAGTCCTGGACACCCACCTTTTTAAACCTTACCTGAAAGCTAAATCAAGCCTCTGATGAAACACACGAGTCATAATCTATTTTCTGGACACCCACGTCAGGTTAGTTTTGGACACCCACCTTTATGCATCTATAAACACCATCAGGCGCTTTGTATTAACAGCACAAAAAGACGGATGAAGGCGACGAGGAGGCTTACTCTCTGGTAGGCTTAAACCGTAAATAAAAAGCAGTAGTAACTGCGATAGTAACCAAAAGACCAAAACGAGAAATCAAAAAGAGCAACCTAAGGACACCCACAATGATTGAATGGCAATGGGCACAGCTGAAAGATCTGTCACCACTGGCAGTACACGAGATGTATCGGCTGCGCCAAGCGGTTTTTGTGCTAGAGCAAACCTGCTTATATCCAGATATTGATGAAGAGGATTTGAGCGCTCACCATTTGCTTGGCTGGCAAAATAAGACACTGGTGGCCTATGCCCGGGTGCTGGCGCCAGGTATTAAGTACGCCGAACCGGCAATGGGCAGAGTGTTAACTGCAAATACATCGCGCCGTAGTGGTAACGGTAAAAAACTGGTGTCAGAGGCCATCAAACGGTGCGAACGTGCATTTCCAGGAACCGGCTTGCGTATTTCGGCACAGGTTTATCTAATAGCCTTTTATCAGGGCTTTGGCTTCAACGTAGTTGGCGAACCGTATGATGAAGACGGCATTCCCCATATTGAGATGGTACGTGTAACCCAATCCGGAATGTAGTCTGGTGTTACGAAGGGTTTTAGTCAATCACCTTGAGATTTAGCATTGTGTCTTGCCCAAAGGGTATGATAAAGCTAACTGGCTTATAATTAATACAGGAAAATTACCGCGTGCTGCAGTCTCCCTATTTATTGTTTATTGGCGATGCCACTGACCCCTTAAGTATCAAAATGGCCCGTAGCGCCGCTGACTGGCGACCTGAAAAATGCGTTGGCGAGTACCGGCTGCCGGGGTGTGAGGTAAGTACCGGCTGTCCGTCATTATCTATTGAAGAAGCGGTCGAACTGGGTGCCAAAAGCTTTGTGTTAGGTTTTGCCAATAGTGGCGGCCATTTAGACGAACGTTATTTGCAGCATGTATTAAAAGCGCTGGATGCAGGCCTGGATATTGTCAGCGGCTTACACGATAAACTGTCAGGTTATCCGCAACTGGTAGAAAAAGCGCAAGCTATGCAAGCTCGGCTGATAGACATACGTCATCCGCTCAGTACTTTTAAAACCGGTACCGGCAAACGCAGACAGGGTAAGCGTTTGTTGACCGTGGGCACCGACTGTTCAGTTGGCAAAATGTACACCTCGCTTAGTATCGCCCGGTATTTGCAACAACATGGCCAGGCCGCTACCTTTCGAGCCACAGGACAATGCGGCATATTGGTCGCTGGCGAAGGCATTCCTATCGATTGTGTAGTAGCCGATTTTATCAGCGGTGCGGCTGAATCTTTAAGCCCTGACAACGATCCTGATCACTGGGATATTATCGAAGGACAGGGTTCTTTATCGCATCCTGCCTTCGCCGGGGTTAGCTTAGGTTTATTGCATGGGTCACAGCCCGATGCACTGATTGTTTGCCATGCGCTAAACCGAACGCACATGCGCGCCCTGCCCCACCAGCCTCAGCCTACACTGGCCCAGACTATTGAGTTAAACCTGACTGCCGCGCGCCTGACCAATCCGGATGTGTATGTTGCCGGCATTGCGGTAAATACCTCCTCGGTCAGCGATAAGCAAGCCCGTGACTGGTGTGAGCAAACGCAGAAGGAACTGGAACTACCTTGCGCGGACCCGGTTCGGCACGGGGTCAGTGAACTGGTGGCTTCATTATGAGCCTGATCCTTGACGTTACTCATGAACGCCTGCCTCTGGCCCGTGAGTTTCGTATTTCCCGGGGAGCAAAAACCCATGCTGATGTGGTAGTAGTTCAGCTTCACTGGCGGGGCTTTACCGGTCGTGGCGAAGCTGTACCCTACGCACGCTACGGCGAATCTATCGACAATACCCTTAGTCAGCTGAACGCCCTGGCGCCCCAATTAACCCATATCGATGATCACGCCCGCTTACCTCAGCTTATGCAAGCAGGCGCTGCCCGCAACGCCCTTGATTGCGCTTTTTGGGATTTAACCGCTAACTACAGACAAACCTCGGTCGGCGAGCTGACCGGCCTGACGCCTCCCGCTCAGTGCGTTACCGCGCAAACGGTCAGTGTGGGTGCGGTCGCACAAATGCAGCAGGAAGCCTTAAGCCTGGGTCAGGCACAGCTGATCAAAGTAAAGCTAGGCCCTGACGAAGTGGTAGAAAAAATACGGGCTATTCACCACGCCTGCCCTGATAGCCAGTTTATTGTTGATGCCAATGAAGGCTGGAGTATCGACTTACTTAAAGAGGTGGCGCCCCAGCTAAAAGATTTAAATGTCGCGTTGATCGAACAGCCTCTGCCCGTAGCCGATGACGCGGCACTGGAAGGGTATGAATGTCCGGTGCCCCTGTGTGCTGACGAGTCGTGCCATACCAGCGACAACTTAAGCACTTTAAAAAAGCGCTATCAGGCGGTGAATATCAAGCTGGACAAAACCGGCGGACTGACCGAAGCCATAACCTTGTATAACACCGCCAAAAGTTTGGATTTTAAAATTATGGTGGGTTGCATGGTCGCCTCTTCGCTGGCCATGGCGCCGGCCTTTTTGCTGTGCAACGACGTTGATTTTGTTGATCTGGATGGCCCGGTATTAATTAAAAATGATCGCCCCGACGGCTTTGAGATCCGCCACGGGGTTATGCGAGCGCCCGCTAACTTACTGTGGGGCACAGGCATTAGCTTATAAAGCCAGGCCCCCGGTAATCAACCCGTAATACAAGGAGGTAACTATGGCAACGCTGGACTATGTGATTATCGGCTCGTATCTATTGGGTCTGTTGGCCCTGGGCGCTTTATTTAGAAAACAGTCAGATAAGCAGGATTATTTTTTAGGCGGGCGCACCCTATCCTGGCCCGCCCTGTCGTTGTCAGTAATGGCAACCCAGCTGTCAGCTATAAGCTTTATCTCGGCCCCGGCATTTGTGGGTCTGCGCGAAGGTGGTGGGCTTATCTGGTTGTCTTACGAGCTGGCGCTGCCCGCAGCTATGGCCATTTTGTTGTGGCGGCTGTTGCCCACCCTGCATCAGGCGGGAGTGGTAAGTGTGTACGACTATCTTGAACGCCGGTTCGCCCGCTCTACCCGAATACTCATCAGTCTGGTGTTTCAGCTTAGTCGTTCTTTTGCCACTGCTATTATGATTTACGCCATCTCATTAATACTACAAGGCACTATTGGTCTGGCTCAGTGGCACGCCATCATGCTTATTGGTGTGATCACCCTGATATATTCGGCCATGGGCGGCATGAAAGCCGTAGTCTATGGCGATGCGATACAAATGATACTGATTGTATCGGGGGCCGGGTTGTGTTTATGGGTGGGCCTTGATGCGATGGGCGGTATGGCCGCGGTAATAGAGCAGGCTGACCCAGCCCGACTAAATACCGTCAATCTTACCGGTCTGGGTTTCAGCGGCTCTGACTTTGGACTGCTACCTATGCTGTTTGGCGGCATAGTGCTGTACGCCTCGTATTATGGCTGCGATCAGTCTGAAGCCCAGCGTTCGCTGTCAAGCCAGAGCCTGGGTGACTTACGTAAACTGCTGATTAGCGTGGCTCTGCTACGTTTCCCTATTACCGCTTTATACTGTGCCACAGGCTTGGTTATTGGCACCCTGTTTTTATCTGACACCCAATTGATGAATCAAATCCCCGCCGGTGAACCTGACTGGATGATGCCTATTTTTATTGTGGAGTACCTGCCCAGTGGAATGGTGGGTTTTATGGTAGTGGCAATAATGGCTGCTGCTATGTCATCACTCAGCTCAGCAATAAACAGCCTGGCCGCGGTAAGTGTAGAAGATATCTCGCGTATCACCGGCCAGCAACCCGACAACCGTCAGTATCTTAAACAGGCACGGATTGCCGGTATTGCATGGGGTGTGGTTACGTTGGTGTTATCACTGTATGCGGGCAATATTGCCCCCACCGTGATCGAGGCGATCAATAAAATTGGTTCAGTTTTTTACGGCCCCGTACTCGCCACTTTTTTACTGGGCATACACAGCAAGCGGGTTGCCTCGATACAGGTTAATATTGCGCTGCTGGCCGGGGTTATCTGCAACACCACCCTCTGGCTGACCGACAGTCCGCTGTTCTGGTTCTGGTGGAATGTGACGGGCTTTGGTCTAACCGTGCTCACGGGCTTGCTATTACGCTACTGGCGACCCGCCACAATTGAGCGTAAACTGGATTCGGTACGCGGCGCCCCGGCCTCGCATTTGATTATGTTGGTACTATGGAGCCTGATTTTACTGGCTTTTTGTATCTGGCTTTCTTCGTGGCTTTTCGAGTTAACAGCCTGACTACAAACAAGTATCCCCCACATCTCTACGCGCTAATGAGGTTACTATGGAACACGAGTTCTGGCATAAAAAATGGCGACAAAACGAGATTGGTTTTCACGAAGAACAATACAATCCCGGCCTGGTGAACCACCTCGCTAAGCTGCACCTGGCCCCCGGCAGTCGTATTCTGGTGCCATTATGTGGCAAAACGCTGGATATCCGTTATCTGATGGAGCAAGGCTACAAGGTGGTGGGCGCCGAGCTTAGTGAACTGGCCGTAAAGCAACTGTTTGAAAGCCTGAACATTACCCCGATGGTAGAAGATCGCAGCTGCGGTAAGCTGTATACGGCCCAGGGCATTCAGGTTTTTGTGGGCGACCTATTCACCCTGCAAGATCACGATTTAAGCCAGATTGACGCCATCTATGATCGCGCCGCTCTGGTGGCCTTGCCCGAAGACCTTCGCGCCAAGTATACCACTCACCTGCGCCAGATTACCCACCACGCCCCGCAGCTGCTTATTTGTTTTGACTATGATCAAAGCCAGATGCCCGGCCCGCCCTTTTCGGTGAACGCAGAAGAGGTGCGCCACCATTACAAGGCCCACTATAAGCTGGAGTTAGTACAGCAAAGCGAGGTTAAAGGTGGCTTAAAAGGCCGCTGCCCCGCCACCACCAACATCTGGGCTTTATCGCTTAATACCCTGGTCTAGGTTGGTGCTTTAGCTCTGCCAGGCCCAGGTCGTGTTAAAACAGCCGACAGGTACCCCCAGGCTCTAATCGCTATCTTGCAAAAGGCACTGAAGCTCACAGCTTTACTCGCCTCCTGAGGCCTTTAAAGATGCTGCTCAATTTCGACTTCTATACATTCACTGGCTTCAGCGCTTTCAATAGTTAGCCAGATTTGTCCGTCCTGAATAGTGACCTGAATCTGCATAGAACGTGCAACCGCCTTAGCAAGGGTGCCTGAGAGCGCTTCAGGTAAGGTAAACACCGACAGATTTTTTTTAGTCTGTAATTTGCTTTGTTCCTTCTTCCACCAAGCCTCAAAGCTTCTGTCGGCATAGGAGTAAATCATCATCTGCTGACTTTGATTACAGCCCTTTTTAATACGTTGTTCAGAAGGTTGGCCTAGCTCAATCCATAGCTCGATTACGTCGCTGAAGCTTTTTTGCCACAAATCGGGCACTTCATCATCAGATAAGCCTTTGGTGAACTGCAGTTGCTCATGAGCATTAACGATAAACGCAATCATCCGCAGCATCATTCGCTCGTCATTTTCAGAAGGATGCCGCGCAATCGTTAAATTGTGATCATTGTAATAATTGCGGTCCATGTCGGTAATGGAAATATCCGCTTTAAAAATGGTTGCTTTAAGAGCCATGTGAATTCCGAGTGATTTGATAAAAGCCGACCGTGCCGCGCTTTGCGCGCTACGTTAGATAAGTTATCGAAGGCCATATTATTTTGCAGCGTATGGTAACAGCTAAGCTGGTTCTGCGCTCTTAATCATAGACACTTGGGGTATACTGTTGATCGCCCGATAAAAAAAGACGATAGGGTGAGGGTTGGTAATATGGCAGGAATTAAGATTATGGTGGTGAGTGGTGTAAAGCGGGTTAAATTCAACAGGCTATCAGGTGTAAGAAGCGACCAGTCAGTTTGAGTAACCGAGAGACCGCTCACGTCCAGCAGATGGGTAGGTAGTGTATTAACTGGCCTGAAAGCAATAAAAAGCGATAGATAGATGAGCCCTATTTACATGCCAGAGTGGCCTGTTGCTTACAGTTTAACAAAGACGCTTTTTTCGTGCTTCCGCCCATACAAAAATCCAGTCTTAACAGCTTTTCTTCGCTGGCTGACATTTTGCCTTCTGCCAATGTCCAGCTCCAGTCATTGATAACATTCGCCGCTGGCTGTGAAATTATTTTTTCAGGTACTGAGCTCACGAGAGTGACTCTCTCGGTTTGGCCATTTTCATCTACTTTCACTTTAAAGATACCGCAACCAGCGATACCTTTCATAGCAAGCTCAACAGGATAGCGAGGCATAAATTGTTTTTCCCGAAGCCAGGTGCTTTGCGCTTTGGTTGGCTGCAAGTACGTTAATTCCACCGATGCATAGTTATTGGCGGCAAGTACACTCGTAGACAAAAAACAGAGTGGCAATATTGTATTTTTGTAGATCATAAAACCTTCCTTGTTGAGATCTTAGAACGTCTGAATAGGGCCGCACTACCGGACGAGCTTGACTTATTTGTTATACAGCAAACACTCTACGCTGTAAGTAGTCGAACTCTACTTCCATTTCGTAAATAATTTTGGTCGCTTCCAGATTGAGGCTGTCACGCATCAACTTACGCTGGTTCTCGTATTCATCACTCATTGCTATGTCAGATGCTTTACGATAGGTTTCTTCATCAGGCCACTGCGCGTAGGCAATAAAAGCGCCATTTTTATCTCTGTGTAACCTTGAACCAAGACTGCCTTTAAAAAGATAAATACCTTGTGTCGTAGCGGGCCAGGAAGCGAGGAATTGCTCTTCGAAACCCTCCTTGACCACGAATTCAAACATGACTATAAACATTGCAAATCCTCTTTGATGTGTAATGCCACATAAGCGGCTGATAATTGTTTGCTAAACTGTGGGGCAAAGCGAAACCGAGAAAACATTTGGCAATTCCGTGCTCGACTCCCTTGTTATAATAATTCTATTTATTTTCACGGTGCCCGTAACTCAGTGCTCGAGTAATTTCCCATTTATTATTTAGGTTACGCCAAACTATTACAAAATCAGCTTTTCCTGTGCATATTTTGGTTTTAGTGTTACAAAAAATGTGAACACCCTCGGTAATTGCACCAAACTGATTAACCGGATAGGCTCTGAAGGTACTTTCTATAAGTTTACGAGTGTAGTTACCACATGCGTTATTCTTAGTATTTGAAATCATACTTTCTCGATCCCAAGTAACACCGCCGTTATCGTGATAAAACTCAACATCAGAAGAAAAATAACTAGAATGTCTCTCTAACTCTTCGGGGTTCTGGCAGTTGTTAAAAGATTCAAAAAGCTCTGTATCAAGCGCTTTCATTTTTTCTTCTAAAGAATATTCATCATTAGCCAATGCGGGTAATGAAAAGAATATAAATAAAAATATACTTAACTTTTTCATATAATCTCGATTTTTACTGTATGTGCACTTATTATCTGAATTCGGGTGTGACTGTATCTACGGTCAGGACCTCTTTTTATAACACTGTTATTGTTTTCAGGTAGAGGTATCAACACGATTCAGGGCTTAAACTTGCCGTTTATTACTTCCACCCGCCCCTTTGTTACCAACAATCACCTACATTATTCCCTTTTGTACTATAGCCTATAGCTGCGTTGACCTTGTACGGCCTACCTCGGTTTGATACTTTGCATAGCACTTCCTCTTGATGATGAAAATAAAAGAGAACCGTCCGGTGTTTGAATTACCCCATGAAAGTTTAAAAGACTCTGTAAGTGAAGCCGAATGGCAAACCCGTATTGATCTGGCTGCCTGTTACCGTCTGGTAGCAGATATGGGCTGGGGCGATCTTATCTATACGCATATCTCAGCCAAGGTGCCGGGCAGTAATCATTATCTGGTGAATGCCTTTGGTCTGATGTTTGATGAAGTGACCGCCTCGAACCTGGTTAAGGTAGACTTGCAGGGCAATATTCAGCAAGACACGTCGGCCACCATCAACCCGGCGGGCTTTACGATTCACAGCGCCATTCATGAAGCGCGTAGCGATGCAAAATGTATTGTGCACCTGCATACCAAAGCCATGATCTCGGTGGCGTCCTTAACCGGAGGCTTGCAGCCCTGGAGCCAGTATTCGATGTTTTCGCTGCCCTCATTAAGCTATCACGGCTATGAAGGGCTGGCGGTAAATGATGATGAACGCACGCGGCTGCAACAAAACCTGGGCAAGACCAATCATATGCTGCTGCCAAACCATGGCGGACTGACATTAGGCTCCACCATCGGCGATGCCTTTATGCGTTTTTACGATTTGCAGCGCGCCTGTGAAATTCAGCTTGAACTGATGAGCGTTAATGGCGAGGTCATCCCTATTCCGCAGAAAATTGTCGATAACATCTATCAGCAGGCCAGCGTAGTACATTCAGGCGAAACCGGCGGCCAGAAAGCCTGGCCCGCCCTGTTGCGTAAAGCCTGGCGGCTAGATCCCGGATTTTGTCAGTAACCGGCGCTGCCCCCGAACACAAGGATAAAACATGAAAGTCACCAAAGTAGAAATATTTGATATCGAATGTCCTGAGCGCCCGCCGTGGAACCCGGTATTTGTGCGCATTTATACCGATGAAGGCATTACCGGCGTAGGTGAAGCAGGCCTGGCCTACGACCTGGGCCACAGCGCGGCGGCCCATATGATAAAAGAGATGGCTGAAGCATTTTTGATTGGCTGGGATGCCTTTAATACCGAGCATCTATGGAGCCGGATGCTGCGTGAAAGTTTTTGGGGCTTAGGTGGCGGTCCGGTGGTGTATGCGGCCATGAGCGCCATTGACACCGCGCTGTGGGACATTCGGGGCAAAGCGCTGGGCGTGCCTGTCTATCAGCTGCTGGGCGGTAAAACCAATGACAACCTGCGCTGCTATGCCAGCCAGCTTCAATTTGACTGGGATACCGAGATCACCAAGCTGGTGCAACCCGAAGCCTATGGCCGCGCCGCTGAAAAAGCGATGGCCGACGGCTACACCGCGGTTAAAGTCGACCCTATTGTCTACGATAAAAATGGCGTTACTCATTTTGATCGCACCAAGTTGTTTGGCCGTGCTGACATGAAATTGTTTAAGGCGCGATTGCAGGCAATTCGTGATGCCATGGGTGATGAAGGTGACATTATTTTTGAATGCCATAGTTTGCTGGGGGCCTCTACCGCTATTCAGCTGGGCGAGATGGTAGAAGAAATTGGCTGTTTGTATTACGAAGAGCCGGTGAACTACCTTAATGCCAAATTGCATGACAAGGTCGCCAAAAGAGTCAATGTGCCCATCGCCGGGGGCGAACGATTGTATAATCGCTGGGATGTACGGCCCTATTTGGAAGACCAGTCGATAGATGTGTTGCAGCCTGATGTAGGCTTGTGCGGCGGCTTTACTGAAACCAAAAAGGTGTGTGATTACGCGGATATTTACGATGTGCGTATTCAGGCCCATGTTTGCGGCGGCCCGGTAGCCACGGCGGCCAGTCTGCATCTGGAAACGGCTATTCCAAACTTTTTAATCCACGAGCATCATACCTATGCCACTAAGTCGTGGAACCGCGAATTGTGTATACAGGATCCCCAGCCTGAAAATGGCTATATTAGTGCTCCTGATACCCCTGGCATCGGCATTGAGCTAAATGACGACATTGTTTATCGCTCGCCAAATATGACCGTTACCGCCTTAAAGTAACCCCGCCGTTATCCCCCTGCTACAGGGCCGGCAGCATTGTCTACCGGCCCTGAAAACCTGAAACCTGTGACACTTTTGAGCCACGCATAAGTTTATGAATACGTATGCATAATGTTTATAAATTGATAACAAGATGTAAACATAAGGTCTGATGCTTTACTTTAAAGGTTAGAAACTATGTTGAGAGATAGTCGGCGGTCGGTTCGAAACACTAAATGTTATCTGAGCCTGGCGGTAGCAGGCGCCTTTTTTGCCTCCACTGCCCAGGCAGATGTTATTTTGCACGCCTTTAACTGGCAGTATGATGATGTGGCCAATAAAGCGTCTGAAATCGCCCGGTTAGGGTATAAAAAGGTGTTGGTATCGCCGGCCTATAAATCTACCGGCGATCAGTGGTGGGCGCGTTATCAACCCCAGGATTACCGCGTTATCGACAATCCGCTGGGTGATACCACCGACTTTTCGCAGATGGTGGCCGCTTTGGCTGCTCAGGGGGTCGAAACCTACGCAGATATTGTGTTCAATCATATGGCTAACGAGGCATCTCAACGTAGCGATCTTAACTATCCGGGGAGTAGCGTTCTTAGTCAGTACGCAGCAAATCAACCTTATTATGACAATATTACCTTGTTTGGTGATGTTGATAACGGCTTGTTTGGCGGTGGTGATTTTCATGGAACCTACGACCCTCAGGGCCCTCAGTGCATCAGCGATTATAGTAACGTAGGCGATGTGCAGTACAACCGTTTGTGTGGCGCTGCCCCTGATCCGGGTTTACCGGATTTGGACTCCAATAGCTGGGTAGTTGAACAACAAAAAAACTACTTACAGGCGCTTAAAAACATGGGGGTAAGCGGCTTTCGGGTTGATGCTGCTAAACACATGACCAACTCACACATCAATCAGGTTTTTACCCCGCAAATAAAGAGTAATGCTCATGTGTTTGGCGAGATCATTACCACCGGCGGTGCCGGAAGCGCCGAATATGATAACTTTCTGGCCCCGTATCTGAGCCAAACCGGTCACGCGGCCTATGATTTTCCTTTATTCTCACAAATACGCAGTGCATTTAGTTTTAGCGGGTCGATGAACAATTTGGTGGATCCCGGGGCTTATGGGCAGGCGTTACCGGGCGCTCAGGCGATTACATTTAGCGTAACGCACGATATTCCGTTAAATGACGGATTTCGGTATCAGCTGCTGGACCCTACCGATGAGTATCTAGCCAATGCATTCATATTAGGTCGTAATGGCGGGGTGCCGCTGATGTATTCTGATCATAATGAAAGTGGCGATGGGCGTTGGGAGAATTTGTACAACCGCAGTGATGTTACCGCCATGGTCGAGTTTCATAATGCTACCCAGGGCCGCACCATGAATGTGCTGAACAATAATGACTGCATTTTGCTGTTTCAGCGTGAACACCAGGGGGTGGTAGGGATAAACAAATGTGGCGAAGGTCAGGATATCTGGGTCGATACTTCGGCAGCCGGGCTTTGGTGGGACCGGGCGTACCAGGATACCCTGAGCAGCGATACGCAAATTATCACCAGCCAGTGGCATAAATTTTATTTGCCACCCCGTGAAGCCAGAATGTGGTTAATGCAATAAGCACGGTTTGTTCCGCAGCCTTAGTAAAGGCTGCGGATTACCCCTGAGTATCAATTCTGTCGGCATAGCCGCTGCCAATAGCCCGAAACGGCATTTCTAATCCCAATTCTGGAATTTTCAGGGCTAACCATGCAGGAAAGGTATTACTGTTTGGGCCTGGGAAAATTTGGTATTCGTCAGCCCAGGGGTAGTTATCTACTGCCTGTTTTATATCGGGAATAAGCGCACTGGCTTTATCACCTTTTAGCGTCAGAATACGCTCTGGCTTGGCGCCATACCAGTACCGATCAGGCGTGGGTGTTTGATACTGCTTTAATGCGGGCAGCCCTTGTTTAATACGCCAGCCCACCACCTCATAAACCGTATACTCGCGTGCATTTTTTGGTTTAATTGCTACCCAGGTATGCACTGCAAACCAGCCACGCCAGCTAAACGCATCGGCAGCATATACATCAATGATAGCGTCCTGACTAGTCGTTGGATCGGCTGCGATACCGGCAGGTTCCCGGCTGGCGGTTCGCCAGTCTGGTGAGGCGCAGCTGCTAAGCGTGAAAACGCTGATCAACACTAAAAAAATAGATTTCATCATTTACTTACCAATAGGTTTATCAGAAACAGAATACGGGATTGTACGTACAGCTGCGATAGCTGATTATTAAACCTGCGAAAGGTTTATTTTATTAAAACTGATACCAGTGCATTGCGCTACCTGCCAATACAGCCTGTTGCTGCTTGAATGACAGCCTCAATATCGAAAGCTGAGCGATATACCTTTGCCAGAGCTGCGGGTAAGAACAGCCTAGCTGACACACCGGAAAGTTACTGGCCAGCATCACCCGGTGGCTGCCAAAACAGCTCAGTACAGCCTGTAGCACGCGGCTTATGGTCGCATCGCTGTAGGTGCGATAAGAGGTAGCCATTTCAAACCCTGAGACCTTTACCGCACATTGTGGCAAGGCGGCCAGCCTGCGCATATTGTTTAGCCAGTTATGATAGCTATCGGCACTTTGTGGCGGCCAGCCGGCATGATTTACAATACAGCGCAGACCTGTACACTTGATAATCCCGCACAGCAAGGCTACCGCGCGAGTATTTTCCACCGGCATTTGTACCTCAAAATGTAGATGTTGATGCGCCAGTAAAGCTAGATTTTGCTGAACCTGCGGTGAACTTAGTAGCTCGATGGCCGCCTCATCCAGAATATGCCGCACGCCCACCACACTGGTTCTGCATAACAGTTTTTTTAGAGTGTCGGCCATATCAGTAGCTAGCAAATCTACCCCAGCCACAGTTTTAAGAGGAAGGGTAACGTGGGTCTCAAGATAGTCGATTTCATGCCAGGGCCGGGGATTATCAAATCCGGCTTCAATATGCACTATTCCCGCTAGCGTATGAGCATCATCAATTAACAGGCTGTGCTCATCAAAGTCACGATGCAACTTATGTTTGTCAGCCCAAAAAGGCGGATTTTGTGGCTGTAGCCAATGGTACTGCCCTGCTTCAAGGGCAAAAAAATGCAGGTGAGCGTCGATAATTTGCATAAGTCAGCGGGCAGTATAGCCACCATCAATCACCTGCAAGCTGCCAGTAATAAAGCGGGCTTTATCACCGGCCAAAAAACACACCAGTTCGGCGACTTCTTCTGGCTGACCCAAACGCCCCAGGGGTTGTTCGGCGGCTTCGCTGGCATGCACTTCGGCGGCATCAATGCCCGAGCTTTCGACATAACGGTTTATCGCATTGTGGTACAGGGGGGTTTCAATGGTGCCCGGACAAACGGCATTCACCCGAATATTATAGCTGGCATAATCCAGCGCGGTGGTTTTAGCCATTGAGGCCAGGGCCGCTTTGCTCATATTATAAGCAAAAGAGCCGGTTTTGCCCACCAGCGACTGGTCTGAACCCATAATCACAATAGCGCCATGTTGTTGCTGCTTCATAACTGGAAGCGCATTTTTAATAGCGGCATAGGCCCCTTTTACATTGATGGCAAACACCCGATCCAAATCGGCTTCGCTGGTGTCTTCAATGGTACCGGAAAAGTGCACTCCGGCATTAGAAACCAGCGCATCAAGGCGACCGGTTTTTTCAATGACTGCTGACATTGTTTGTTGCACCTGCTGCGTGTCAGACACATCACACTGTTGCCAGGCGACCTGCGCCATCGGGGTGGCCATGTCTTCGATATCTAAATTAAAAACCTGGTAACCGTTTTTAGCAAACAGTCGGCAAATAGCCAGCCCAATACCCTGACTGCCACCGGTGACCACGGCCACTAAAGAAGATGTTGTCATCGTGGTTAACCCCAAAGAAATACTGTGCCCGGTAGCATGACCGCCCTGCTTTACAATTGCAACTTGAGCTGATGAAAAGGGTTATAGCACAGCCTTAACAGGCAGGTAAAAAGGTGGGTGTCCATGTTATTGCTTGTAACTGGGCTCTTATTACCGAGCCCACGTTAAGGGGTACAGGTACTAAGCTTATGAAAATGGATGTCTGTACTATTAATGATATTAGGTTTGTCGTTCATTTTTCATAAATTTGACTACCCGCGGCATGGTCCGCCCAGATGTCAGGACGTATAAAATACTTTAATACCCATGGGTATGGCTGTTTAATTACCAGTAGAAAATGAAGGGACCATTTTGCGAATTCTTGCCTTTTCAGACATACACAACAAAATCGAACCGGTCAGGCGTTTAGTCAATACCGTTGACCCGGGGGACTTTGATTGCGCAGTGATTGCCGGCGACATTGGCTCTATAGCATTTACCGATATTTTAGGTATTTTAGATGAGCTGAATTTACCGGTGTATTATATTTTGGGAAACTGGGACAGCAAGGTTAATTACCATCACGATGCTTCTGCGACCAGCCTTCATCTGCACGATAAACTTATTGAACTTGATGGGTATTGGTTAGCCGGGTTTAGCGGCTGCCCGGCCCATTGGGGAAATAATCCCTACTTTATCGAATTAAATAAACAGCTTGAAAATAAACATCAGGAATACCTGCTTACCAAAAAAGAAAAGCAGGCGGCAGGGCAGATAAAAAGCTCTACTTTGAATCAGCTGAAACAAAGCAGTCTTTACAAAAACTACGTCAACGATATAAAGAAAATCAACAAAGAGGCGCTTCATCTCAATAAACAGGCTTTATTTGAGAGGATTTATACAGACAAAAACTGCGATCCACGGCGTACGATTATAATGACCCACGAAAAACTCACGCGTCTGAGTGATTACTCCTGTGACGCACCTTTGTTACATATGTATGGCCACGTTCACACTTTCGAGCACAAAGTACGCCAGGAAACACATTTTATTAATGTTTCTGCTTTAGATGGAGAACCTTCGGCGATGGCAAAGCGACAAGGCCGCACAACAGTGTTACCGGGGAACTACTGCGAGATAACGCTTACCGGAAAAAAAGTAGTATGCAATAAAAGGCTTCTACCTGAGGCTTTGTGATTTTTTGCTTTATTTTCGGACCATTGCTGGCGTAATTTGTTACGCCTCACTTTTTATTATCAGGCGCTGTGGTAATGGCTAACCTGAACAACTAAAAGAGCCAAAGTGGACACCCACATTTAAAAGCAATGAAACTAAAGTGGACACTCACACCTTCAGCGGCTCAAAAAATCAACAGTAAAAGTGGACACCCACATTTAAAAGCAATAGGGAAAAAAGAAAACATTGGGTGTCCAGAAAAGTGGGTGTCCAGCAAAATGCTTCTAGCAAAATGTAGTACACGTTGAAATGTGAGTGTCCAAGTCTGGCGTTTTCAGCCGGTAATAGGTGAGAGTAAAAGTGGGTGTCCATGCGATCCTCGCCTTTGTTACATATGTATGGCCACGTTCACACTTTCGAGCACAAAGTACGCCAGGAAACACATTTTATTAATGTTTCTGCTTTAGATGGAGAGCCTTCAGCGATGGCAAAACGACAAGGCCGCACCACAGTGTTACCGGGGAACTACTGCGAGATAACGGTTACCGGAAATAAAGTAGTATGCAATAAAAGGCTTCTACCTGAGGCTTTGTGATTTTTTGTTTTATTTTCGGACCACTGCTGGCGTAATTTGTTACGCCTCACATTTTTCTTATCAGGCGCTGTGGTAATGGCTAATCTGAACAACTAAAAGAGCCAAAGTGGAGACCCACATTTAAAAGCAATGGGGAAAAGAAAATATTGGGTGTCCAGAAAAGTGGGTGTCCCTTTACCTTCCCTTTACCCGTTGAAAAGTGAGTGTCCATGTTTGACTGGCAAAAGGTGGGTGTCCATACGATCCCCAATACGGTCCGCAACTTCTGCCTTTCGGCGCTCCTTAACATCAATCCCTGCGGCAAAGAGTTACAACCCTGGCCTTACCAATAATGCTCTCCTATGCTTAGCTACATTAAGCTTTTTACAAAATGTTAACCGCATACTTGGCGCGCTGTGTTTTCTGCGTATAATCAAAAATTCAAACACCCGTTTAAATTTATCAGGAGTGGGCTATGCCACAGTATCAGGCACCATTAGCAGACTATCAGTTTCTTTTGAAAGACTGGCTGTCGCTGGATTCGCATTATCAGTCACTAGGTGTGACAGACTTTGATTTTGAGCTGGCGAGCGAGGTTATGTCGCAAGGCGCTAAGTTTGCCGAAGATGTACTGGCTCCGCTAAATCGTACCGGCGATGAACAAGGCTGTACGCTGAAAGAGGGTCAGGTTACTACGCCGGATGGTTTTGCCCAGGCCTATCACGAATACATAGCCAATGGCTGGAACAGTATGCTGGGCAGCGCTGAGTATGATGGTCAGGAGTTACCCTATTCGATGGCGGTTCCGGTGCATGAGATGTTGCATTCGGCTAACTTGAGCTGGCGTTTAACCAGCATGCTGACAGAAAGCGCGGTGTTAGCAGTGACCCGTCATGCTACACAGCAGCTTAAAGACACCTATTTAGCTAAGTTAATCAGTGGCGAGTGGACCGGCACCATGAATCTGACCGAGCCTCAGGCCGGAACTGACTTAGCACTGCTGTCTACCAAAGCTGAACCACAGGACGATGGCAGTTATAAAGTCACGGGCAACAAAATTTTTATTACCGGCGGCGATCATGAGTGGACCAGCAATATTGTCCACATGGTGCTGGCTCGCACCCCGGACGCTCCGGCGGGTGTCAAAGGCATAAGCCTGTTCCTGGTTCCTAAATTTTTACCTGATGGGCAAGGTGAGCCTGGCGAAGCCAACGCGGTATCGGTCGGCAGCCTTGAACATAAAATGGGAATTAAAGGCAGCCCTACGTGTGTCATGAATTACGACGGAGCTACCGGTTGGCTGGTAGGGGAAGAAAATCAGGGTTTGGTGTGTATGTTCACCATGATGAACGACGCCCGCTTTCAGGTAGGCCTAGAAGGCCTTGGCGCCAGCGAAGCGTCGTTTCAGGGGGCATTGGCTTATGCCCGGGAGCGTGTGCAGTCGCGCGCGCCTCAAGGGGTTCAATGCCCAGATGACAAAGCCGACCCTATTGTTTTTCAGCCAGATGTAGCGCGTATGCTGCTTACCCAAAAAGCGCTGACTGAAGGCTGCCGGGCGATGGCCGTATTGTATTCAGGCTATATGGACGCCGAACGTTTTGGCGATGACGACCAAAAGACTACCGCCTCGCAGGTGTTGCAATTTTTAACGCCTGTGTGCAAAGCCTTTATGACCGATATGGGATTAGAGTCAGCCAGTTTGGGCGTGCAGGTATTTGGGGGCCACGGCTACATTCGCGAGTGGGGCATGGAACAACTTATGCGCGATGTGCGTATTGCCCAGTTGTATGAAGGCACCAACGGCATTCAGGCGCTTGACCTGATTGGCCGAAAGCTTACCCGTAATAAAGGTCAGATGATGGAAACGACCTTTAATGAGCTAAGTAAACGGGTAGAAGCCATTACCGACACTACAATGCAATCGCAGGCTAACGCCTTATTAAACGACTGGCGTGCTACCTCTGCCGATTGTTTAGGTTTAGCGCCTGAAGATGTAGCCAGTGCTGCTTGTGACTATTTGGCTTACACAGCTTACTCGTTGGTAGGGGTATTGTGGTACAGCATGGCCGATGCTGCCAAACAAAGCGACAACACTGATTTGGCCAGCGCCAAACAAAAAACCTGTGACTTTTATCAGGCGCGTATTTTACCGCGCCGCGACGCCCATAAGGTGGCAATGCAGGCGGGCGCTGCGTCTGTATTGAGTGTTAGTGGCAGTGAGTTTGA
This sequence comes from Alteromonas lipotrueiana, assembly GCF_019249245.1. Taxonomy (GTDB): domain Bacteria; phylum Pseudomonadota; class Gammaproteobacteria; order Enterobacterales; family Alteromonadaceae; genus Alteromonas; species Alteromonas lipotrueiana. Next base: position 188,530 of record NZ_JAESDK010000001.1, read on the forward strand.
TTATCGGTAACCCTGTATTCTGACTAATTATGACTGATTAGTGCTGGAATAAGCTGACACTTAATTCAATTAAAAAGCCCGCTTCATCGTAACGAAGCGGGCTTTTTTTAATGCTGCAAATTGTAGTATGGAGTCAGCGTTGGTAGTGCAAAAGCACCACCAACGTCTGTCTAGAGCGACCTAACGGCCACCCCAACGACTTAACCGACCCTCTCGCCCCTGGCGGTTAGGTGTATCACCGGTAGAGCAGCCTGTGCGGGTACATAGCTTACGAATAGCGGCAACATCGCGCGTATTGATACGGCCATCACCGTTGATATCGAAGCTGTCATCGATGGGCAAACGACGAATTAATGCAGTCAGTAAACCGGTGCTATCTCGGATATCTACATCACCGTCACCATCCCAGTCGCCAATCAGCGCGAACTGATACGTGGCCAATACCGGATCATGGTCTGATGCGCGATACCGTAAGGTATTTAACCAGCTATCGGGTTTTCTTTCTTCGTTATAGTCAAACCCAGGTATTTCATCTGCGTTAATATGCCAGACTGTCGCGTCGACCAGAAAGTCGGTCATGGCCTGGTTAGCAAGCTGATAATCCAATGTACCCAGTGCGCCTCTGAAGGTATAGCTGTAGGCTGGTTCTTCTTGTGAAGCGGTAACCGTATTGGTAAAGCCGGTATTGGTCAGGTACACAATGGGATCTTCTTTGGCATAAGCATTTAAATCGCCCAGCACCACAGCTGGCTCGTCGCGGTAGGTCGAACGTAACCAGGCAGTTAATGCAATTGCCGCACGAGTACGGGTTACATTACAGTTTCCGGCCAACGTATCTTCACCCTCTTCTCTACACGAACTACCTTTCGATTTAAAGTGATTTACATCGACCACAAAGGTATTGCCGGTGGCTTCAAATCGAAACTTTTGCGCCAGTGAAGGACGGTTATTAAAGGCAAACAACGGGCCATTTTCATCGGTAATGCTGTTTTCAGCACTTAAGATTTGTGCTGCACCTACTGCTGAGACTTTATCGGTGCGATACAACAAACCAGAGGTAATCGCATCGCTGCCAATGGTGGGCACGCCGGCATCAATATAAGCATAACGATTGTCACTGGTGGCCTCGTTTAAAGCATCGGTTAGCTGAGCAATACTGCTTAATGGACCAAAACCGTCATTTTCCAGCTCCATCAGTCCAATAATATCTGCGTCCATTGCACTTATGGCCGCCACAATTTTTGCTTGCTGACGCTCGTACTCACTGAACGTATCGGCACCACGCGAGGTAGGAAAACCCTGCCCTTCACCATCACCGTTAAACAAATTCAGTACGTTAAAGCTGGCTATGCGTAAGTTACCCTCTTCAAGCTGAGGTGACTCAGTACGAGGGTTTTCAGTCGCTATATTGACCATACTAACCGGCTGAATTCGGAAGTTTCCAAAAGCGTAATCAAGCGCGCCGGTGACCGAAGTTACTTTGTCGCCCAGGCGAACAGGGTTTTGTGGCATCACGCCGCCGGGTAACAACAACTCGTTTGGAACAAACCCACTGTTGCTGTTGTCATCAATCAACAGTACATTCAGCGCATTGCTATTGGCAAGGTCAGAGGCTTGTTGTGTTCCTGCCTCAAACAGCTGGGTCGGAGTAAACAAACGTTCAGAGCCAACTTCAATCTCTCCAAATCGGGCATACGAGAACACGCTATTCACTAACCAGTCGGATTGATTGGTTACCAGCATACCTTCGTACGCTTCAAACTCACCTTCAAATGATTGTGGCAAGCTTATGTCTATCGGTGTTACTGAGGCGCTGGCATTAGCACAGACCAAAGGTTCGCCCTGAGCAACCAGCTGAGTGCGACCATAAAACTCTTCTACCAGACCTTTAAGTCTGACCACATCGCCCACCATCAGCTCGCCGGGGTTTCCGGTAACAAAAACACCTTCAGAAGTATTGTTGTTGCCATCATAATCGGCGGTTTCTTCTTGTACAAAGAAACCCGATAACCCTGGGGTAACGTGAGACACTACCGCCTCTACAATCACGCTTTCACCTGTAAGCGGCGAACTAAACCCATCGCCTTGTACTGCGTGAATGAGTACCGCATCTTCATAACATGCGCCTAGCGCGTTATCACCGCCTGAGTTACCACCGGTATTGTTGTAAAGACCCAGATCGTCAAACGTGTCCTTGGCGAAACCGTTCCATTCGGTGGCCGGGTCAAAACTGTCATAGGCGTTGGCATCGCCTGACGTAATGCCGTCTTGTCTGCGCAATGTGGCGTCTTTGGTAGAGGTGTTGCCACTGCCCCATTCGGTTCTAACGCCAATTTGCCCGATAGAATCAACAATATTATTGTTCAGAAGCAATACCACCGCATCGTCGCCGTTAAAACTTATTGCGCTGGTAAGGGTGTCAGCCACAGCAACCACTTGATTGGCTGCCTGATTATTCGCCACCACATAAACCTCGCCTGCGCCTAACGTACCGCTTAGCGCTATGGGTGCATTGGGTGTGGTATTACCGTTCGCAAAAATCTGAATGCTGTAAGCACCCAAATCTACATCGGTACCGCCCAGGTTTGCCAATTCTAATGCTTTGTTAAAACCACCGCCTTCAACATACTCTGAGAAAAACAGCGTCGCCGGGCTCAGGCTAAATGTGCCGACCGGAACCGGCGTCGTTGCTCCAGCGTTAGTCGTTTGGTTTTTAAGCGTATCTACGCCCGGAACATTCCATTGGCCTACCTCAAAGGTGGCTGAAGCAGAACCGGCAATACGGTTGGCAAAACTATTAGTATATTCCCAAGCTTCGCCGTTACCATCGGTATTGATATCACCGTAAATATCCACCACTTCGCCATCACAGAAAACTTCAATCGCGTCATCGCCATTGATGTTCACAGCACTGGTGGTGTAATCGGGAGCGAAGTCGAAAAATGCAGAAAAGTTATCACTCTCGCTGGCCACATAAAGATAATCACCGGCACTGGCACTTACCGCATCAAAGGTAAATTCCTGGCCATCTGAGCCGCCCCCGTTATTGGCGGAGCCCACGCCACACACACTCAAATCATCAATATCGCTGGTCACTAACAGCTCGATACCCTTAGGTACCCCGCCGGGTAACGTGGCATCAAACACTGCGGTTAATATAAGTGGCGCAGCAGAATTTTGCGGTGCTGGTTCGGGCTCAGGCTCTACCGGGTCGGGTGTGCTGTTATTACATACCTGAGCTGAGTAAAGCATCGACACCCACTGCGGGTTATCTACAAACGGATTTCGGTTGCCCTGATACTCGTAAATACGATTCACACGCTCAAGCTCGCTGGCATCAACGGGATCGCTTTCGTGCCATTGCAATAAAGTACACAACTTGCCTAGCTCAGCATCGCCACTGGCGGTTAAATAATTCACTAATACCAGGTCAGGTGTGACATCAACATTGCCTTCATAGCGCACGTCCATATACATCATCATTCGGGCCACATCGCCCTTAATGGCATCACGGGGTTCAAATGAATCGCCATCGACCCGATTTTCCGGAGCTTCGGCCAAAGGAGCATCGCTGTAATCAAAATCCAGACTGCCGCGGCTGCTGTTTACCGAAATATCGGTGGCACGCAAATGCTGAATGTCGGTATAGGCTTCGTTATTGCGTTCAGAAAAACCATGGCTTTTGGGCCAGCTATGTTCGCGGTTCCAGTTATCAGGATTAGACGAGGCCGCCCCTGAACCATTCCTGCTTTTTGCCAGCGACCGGTTAGAGTAAAATAAAATAACATTATTGCTGTTGGCAGGATCTTCGTCAGTTTCGGTTAGTGCGGTCCACACTTCGCTGTAGGTTAGCTGGCGATGGCCGCTAGCCAGTGTCTCACTTAAACGCTGGCGAATTACCGTCTCGCTGCTTCCCGCGTCTATTTCAGATTGAACTGAAGCGTAATAATCAGCAGCATTAAAGTCGCTCGCCAATGCAACTTTGTCTAAATCCGGGCAGTTGGTGCATACCCCTTCAAGACTCTCATTATCGCCGCCGCCATTATCCTGAGGCGCAAAAGTATGCTCGCCTAAACCGGTGAAATCATCATTTTCCAGCCCGCGGTATTGTGAGGCCGGAGTAAAGATATCTTCAGGGTTGATGTCACCCTGGCCCACCGTTTCAAGTCGAATTAAGGTGTTGTTTTGCGAACTTGTTAGCCCCTCGCCCCACTGCGAGCCTGGATCGAATCCTTTTTGCCCAAAGCTGTCGACCACCGTGTTGCCGTTTGCCAGTACCACAGCATCATCACCATTGAAAAAGTTTTGCCCGCTAAGCTGGTTGGCTTTTTGGGTAATGGCAGATACTGCGTTCTGATCGGCGATAACAAATGTGCGGTTAGGTTCAATATTGCCCGTAAGGTCAATAACAGTGCTGGCCGAGGTTTTACCGTTGGAATAAAAAGAGAGGGTATAGTCCTTCAAATTAATAGGGGTGTCAGAGGTGTTATACAGTTCAATCGCTTTATTATTACTGCTGCCCTTGATGTATTGTGAAATAAGTACATCGGCTTTGGTGGCCGCAGATACACACAATGCAATAGGAAGCAGAGCTATGATTTTCATGGTGCAATTCCTGTTTGTTTTTTAAAAAACTGTCCAAAAGTTCAGGTAGGGTACGAAGGATATGCTACAGAAAAGTGACAGTTTTTCGACAACTAATGACAACTTTTTGACCAACATGGAGTTAAGGCCAATAAAATCGTTACATTGAAGGCAGTTTTATTGCGTAGAAAAAAGAAGCAGGAAAGGCAATTGAGGTGGCCGGCAATTGAAAAAACAGTGACGAGATAATCAAGCCGGCCTGAAAAGCGATAAATATGATGTTAGTTAGCTGCGGTTTGTTCCAGGGTTTTATCGAACCAGTCTTTAAACATGGCTTTTTCATAACTTAAATTACTGTAACGACGATTAGTGCGTACACCTCTATCCATAAAGCCCATATCTTTAAGCTTTACTTCGGCACTTTGCAGCGTATTGCCACTGGCATCGGTTAACGTATAAACAAAATTAATGCGCGGAATATAAACCGATTTCACCAATCGAATATCTGTGCCGCCAATTCCACCTACAAAGCTTGATGGCCACACCTGCCCTGCTAAATCCAGGTCGGTAATGGTTAATGACAGCGTTTGGTCTTCGGGCAGATCTTCTGCCAATTTGCCGAAATATTCTTCAAAATCGGAAAATATCATTTTGCGAAAAGACTGACGCGACTGATTCGAAGGATGGATATCCTGATAAGTGTCAGGATCTTGCCATGTTACCTCAACCTGTGCGGCGTTTGCTGGCCCGTTTATCAGGCCTGAAGCAAGTGCCAGCACTGCAACAAATTTGTACATAATAGCCTCCGCTGGGAATGCCTTAAAAATACACAGTGATAAGAGTGTCGGTTCTGCGCTCTAGTTCAGTTTTTATAAAAATTTAAATAGAACGCGAAAAATGTCTGCTTTTTAAGGTACACACGTTTAACTACGTACAGACTGAAAGACAAGGTAAAAAGTTAACAGGCTATATCTGAATAAAAGCTGAACAAAGCAATTGCTGGCTAATGGGTGTTAAGCAACTCTGTTTTTTCTAATTGCATACAAAGAAAAGCCAGCGACGCTCCTTTTAAATAAGGGTTTTTATCCGCAGACATACAAAATGTCTGATGAAAACGATTTATACTGTCCCTGTCTTTTAATACCCCGTCGAGGTACTCTTGCTGATACGGGCGTAAGGTTGAGCTCCATCCCATAAGATCGTCTTTTAAGTCATCCAGCATGCGTGTTTCTGACCATCGAGAGATTGAGCTCACCGCCTCAGAAGCCTGATAGTACCCTGCCTTTAGCCAGCCCTGCACCATGGGCATACGCAGTACCAGCACCAGTATTCCAAGCTGCAATAAAATGAGAAGCCAGCGCTGCATAAACAATGAGTCCATCAAGTGATGATAAAGTGATTCAGGCACCATAGATGAACTTCATCGTGACGAGCAATAGGCGTGTTTATACCTTCGCATAGGAGTTTATAAATAATCTTATACATTGCCAGTACGTAAATTTATAAGCGTATCCCGCCACCCCTACATTACCAACATAGCGGTTTTTTAATTAACCCACGTCACTAATCAGTTTATAGTGCAGGTAGAAAACACAGGCGTTTTGTTACGGGGCAAAAGTATGAGCGAAAAAATACCGGTCAAAAATATTACACCGGTAAAAGTGCATAAGCCGGCCACCACTGAAAAAAAACACCATAGTGCCCGTAGCCGAATTTATGTTCGGGCGGTGAAAGGTCCGCTTGAAACCTTTCGTCGTTTCTTTGGGCTGTTTTTTCTGGCGTTATTTGCCATTATTCCGTGGCTTACTTATAACGGACATCAGGCGGTGTTGTTTGATGTGGCAGAACAGCGGTTTACTTTATTTTCGCTTACGCTGTGGCCGCAAGACCTTACCTATCTGGCCTATATTTTTATCATTTCGGCGTTTGCCCTGTTTTTTGTCACTACCTTTGCAGGTCGGGTCTGGTGTGGATTTATGTGCCCGCAAACTACCTGGGTCTATGTGTTTACCTGGTTTGAAGAAAAAATTGAAGGTACCCGCAATAAGCGAATTAAACTGGATGAGCGCCCCATGGATGCGGACAAATTCTGGCGTAAAACGGCGAAACAGGTGTGCTGGTGGACCATTGCCATTCTTACCGGTTTATTATTTGTTGGATATTTTACGCCGGTCCGCGAATTGTTTGTTGATTTTTTCACCCTGAATGCCGGGTTTTGGTTAACCTTCTGGGTTTTGTTTTTTGCCGTTTGTACTTATGGTAACGCCGGCTATATGCGCGAAATTATGTGCACCCATATTTGTCCCTATGCCCGTTTTCAATCGGCCATGTTTGACCGCGATACCTTTACCGTTGCTTACGATACTAATCGTGGCGAAGGACGCGGCCCCCGCCCCCGCAAACTTGCCCGTGAAACCGCGCATAAGCAAGGTTTGGGCGATTGTATCGATTGTCATTTATGTGTACAGGTATGCCCGACCGGAATCGACATTCGCAATGGTTTGCAATACGAATGCATAAACTGCGGCGCATGTGTCGATGCCTGTAATGGCGTAATGGAGAAAATGAATTACCCCAAAGGGCTTATCCGGTTTACTTCCGAAGAAGAACTCTCCGGCGGTAAAACACGGATTTTCAGGCCGAAGCTTATTGGCTATTTTGTGGTACTGGTTTTGATGATTACTGTGTTGGTGGTTAACTTTGTATGGCGGGTGCCCCTTGATGTCGACATTATTCGCGATCGTAATTCACTGTATCGCGAGACCAACGACGGTCTTATTGAAAATGTGTACACCTTAAAAATAATGAACAAAACCCAGTCTCCGCAAACCTATTCCATTTCAGTAAGCGGGTTGCCTGACTATCGGTTTATCGGCAAACAGCAAATTACCGTAACCGGGGGCGAGATAGCCACATTGCCGATTTCAGTTGCCACCGATGCTTATAATCTGGAAGATCCGGTAACAGAAATTCAGTTTACGGTAAGCTCAGTGAATCAAGATGATATCATCACCCTGACCGAACCTAGTAAATTCCTTTATCGATAGGACGTTATGTCAGATTTTACTTTCACCGGACTAACCCCCGATGTGTTGCTTGATGCAATAGAGTCATGCGGTATTTTTCCGCAAAGCGGCTTATTAGCTCTTAATAGTTACGAAAATCGCGTCTATCAGTTTCAGGCCGAGGATGGGCAGCGAATGGTGGTGAAATTCTACCGGCCTGCTCGCTGGACCAATGAGCAGATTCTGGAAGAACATGACTTTGCTTTAGAGTTAGCCGATGCTGAGATTCCGCTGGTGGCTCCGTTAGTTATTAACCAGACTACGTTGCACACCTATCAGGGTTTTCGTTTTGCTGTATTTCCCTCGGTTGGCGGACGTCAGTTTGAAATCGACAATCTTGACCAGATTGAATGGATGGGCCGCTTTATTGGCCGCATGCACCGGGTGGCCCAAGCCAAATCTTTCACACAGCGCTTGCCCCTGGATACCGAGCATTTTTTGACCCAACCCTTAGCTGAGTTGGAACACAGTTCGCTGTTACCAGATCATCTGAAAACCGCATTTTTTGCTATTGCCGAACCAGTTATTGAACAAACCTGCCGGCAGTATCGTCCCTTCGGCCTGATTCGCTTACACGGCGATTGTCATCCAGGTAATATCTTGTGGCGTGACGGACCCTTGTTTGTTGATTTAGACGATTGTCGTATGGGCCCAGCCATTCAGGATTTGTGGATGATGCTAAGTGGCGACCGGTCACAGCAGCTTCTGCAGCTCGATACCATGGTTGAAGCTTATGAAGAGTTTCACGAGCTGGACCGCCGCGAGCTGGCATTAATCGAACCCTTGCGCGCTATGCGTATGCTGCATTATATGGCGTGGCTGTCCAAACGCTGGGAAGACGCTGCGTTTCCACGCGCGTTTCCCTGGTTTGCTGAAGATAAATACTGGGAAAACCAGATTCTGGCTTTAAAAGAACAAATGTCTGCGCTTCAGGAACCCCCGCTTAGTCTGGGCTTGTAACATTTATAATTATGTTTACTAGTCTGGGTCTGGCAGGCATGTTTGTAAGTGCATTTCTGGCTGCCACTTTGCTACCGCTAGGTTCTGAAGCAGTCATGATTGCGCTTCAGCAAAATGACTATGCGCCATTGTCGTTATGGGTCACGGCTACTGCTGGTAATGTAGCTGGTTCGTGGGTTAATTATATTATTGGCTTTAAAGCCGGACGGCCCGGCCTTAAGCGGTTGTTAAAAATAAGCGAACAGCAGTTTAAGCAAGCAGAGCAGCGTTTTGCCAGGTATGGCGCTGCCTCATTGTGCTTTGCCTGGGTGCCGGTTATTGGCGATCCTTTAACCATGCTTGCCGGCGTTATTCGGGTAAGGCTGACTTTATTTTTAGCGTTGGTCACCTTTGGCAAAGGTTTGCGTTACGCGGTCATTTTGTGGCTATTACCTTATTGATATTCCCTTCTTTTTTGCTCGCTTTTTTGCTCCGCCGCCTGAATTTTTGTATACTGCGCCGCGTTCAGGTGCCTGCCAGTAGCGCAGGGTAAACGGGAAGTCAGTTCAATGCTGACGCTGCCCCCGCAACGGTAATCTCTCCCAGCTTTGGGTTTATGTTCATTAGTATTTACTTACTAACTCTTACCACTGTGCTTCATACCACGGGAAGGTCGACATAACTTTGGTCACAGACCAAAAGAGAGAAAGCCCGGATACCGGCCTGATAAGTCCACCCGCCTTGGTGCGGTGGTTCGGTGAATGACACTCGGGCGGAGTGTACAAACGAGAAACTTCATGACAAACCTAATGTCCCGTAACATTTTAGCGGCCGGTATCACAAGTTATGCCCTGGCCGTGGCTCCCGCAATAGCTAACCCTGCTCCGGCAGATATTGAAACCCTTACCGTAACAGGCACTCGTTTGCCTTTTGACTTAAGCCAGCTTCCGGCCACCAGTACGGTGATTGATCAGCAGGAAATTTCCCGTTCTGGGGCGTTACAAGTCACCGACTTACTTCGCGCCCTGCCTGGAATAACTATTGCTCAATCGGGTAGCCCTGGCGCATTAACTGAAATTCGGGTACGTGGTAGCGAAACTAACCATTTACTGGTGCTTATTGATGGTGTGGTTGCCAATGATATAGGCCAGGGCAGCGCGATTGACTTGGCCCATTTAACCGCTTTGAATATTACCCGCATTGAGCTGTTACAGGGTGCGCAAAGTGCCTTATGGGGCAGTGGCGCTATTGGTGGTGTTCTTAGCATTACCACAACCGCGCAAAGTCAGTCTCCTAAGCAGCAAGTTCAAGTGGGCGTTGGCAGTGACAATACCACCGAAATATCCCTGAATGCGTCTGGTACTTCTGGCAATTTACAATTTTCAAGCTATGCAAGTTTCTTCGAAACTGCGGGTGACAATATTTCTTTGACCGGCGACGAAGATGACGGATACCGCAATATTTCAACGGGTGGTACATTACGCTGGGCAGCCAGTGACGAGCACCAGTTTCTGGCTAACGCCCGGCTGGTTGACTACGTGACCGATTATGACGCCGTTGATTATGTTAATACAGGGTTGCCGGTCGATGCTGCGAACGTTACCGACGGTAAACAAATTAGTGGGCAGTTGCGCTGGCACTTTACCCCTTCTGGCAGCGACTACCAAAGCGATGTGGCGTTGCATTATCGCCAGGATAAAAATAACAGCACTGCCAGTGGTGTGTTTGATGGCGGCACCACCGGCGAGCGCTATCAGCTGCGCTGGACAAACCGTTTTCAATACGCGGGGTGGCAGCTGGCTGGCGGTCTTGAACATCTCCTGCGTCAGTTTGAACAGCGCGGTATAAACACGTTTGGTGATCCGAACCAAAAGCAGCAAAATCACACCACCAGTGTTTTTACCGAGGCCGGTAAAACCCTGGTTGAAGACATTATAGCCACCGCTTCACTACGTTTTGATCAAAACAGCGAGTTTGATAACTCTTTAAGTTATCGTGCTGGTTTAACCTGGCAAGCCACGCAGCAGTACCAGTTATTTGTGAGTCATGCTAAGGCCGTTAAAAATCCTACCTTTACCGAACGTTTTGGATTTTTTCCGGATACCTTTGCCGGCAATCCCGACTTACAACCAGAACAGAGCCAGCAGTGGGAAGTCGGTGCACGGGCACAGTGGAATACTCGTTGGTCAGGTAAATTAAGCTATTTTGATGCGCAACTTGAAGATGAAATCAATGGCTTTGTATTTGACCCTGTGACCATGCTTAGCACGGCGGCCAACAAAGACACCGACAGTCAGCGTGAAGGCGTTGAAGCACAATTACAATGGCATTCCAAGGCCGTGGATGTTCGTGCTACCTACAGCTATCTTGACGCTAAGGAGCCCGGCCAGGCAGAGCTACGCCGGGCTGCGCACCAGGCTTCACTTGTCGTGTCTGCACAGTTGCCTCTGCCTGGGCTAAGCGCCTACACCAAAATTGCCTATACCGGTACCCGGCAGGATATCTATTTCCCACCCTTCCCTGCTATGTCTGAGGTTGTCAATTTGTCACCTTATACACTTGTAAGTGTTAATGTGGGTTATCAGCTTACCCCGGCGTGGAAGTTAGCGTTAAGGGTGGATAATGCTTTTGATGAAGATTATCAGGATATCGTAGGTTATAGCGAAAACGAACGACGGCTGCGTCTGACGGCAAGCTACTCATTCTAAGCCCGCTTTTATATCTTTGCTCGCCATGTTCGGCTATTTTTGTTGGCATGGCGCTTTTCAAACGGTGGACTATAGTTATCAGATATTCCTAATTTTGATACTCGCGCAGCAGCTCGATAGAGGTTACTTTATCCCCTGACAAATCTTCTGCGCATTAAAAGGACATCCTATTCAACGATGAAACAAGATTATGCGGCCATATTAGAGCAGCTTCCCGTATGTTTGATCTATAAACCTGTAAACTCAAAGACCTATGCTTTTTCAACTGAGTTTCGGCGGCAATTTATGTTGTCTGAATCTGATACTCTGTCACACTTTTCTTTTTTTAATGCGTTTTCGGGCGAAGCTGTTTGCAGCTCAGACTCTCCATTGGTGGTAGCCGAGCGCGCGAACGAAGTTTGCCAGCGGGTACATATTGTCGCGCGCGATACCCGTTACACCTGTATTTTTCATAGCACACATGTGTGTTACGAAAATCAGCATCGGTATCTTATTATACGAGTTAGTATTGATGATGTTCAGGATATAGAATCACGAATGATGAACGCTTCTTTAGCCAGTCATTTGTCGTTTTCTATGTTGTTGTCCTCAATATCCACCCAATTGATTAATGCCAAATCGAATCAAACCGACTCGCTCATAGAACAAAGCCTGGGCTCGTTCGGCCAATTTTTTAACGCCGATCGCTGTTATTTGTTCCGCTTTTCACATGACAAACGATTTATGGATAACACCCACGAATGGACGGCGCCGGGGGTAACGCCCTATAAAGACGAGTTACAGCAAATGCCGCTTGACCACCTGCCTTATTTTGACGCGGCAATAAAGACAGAAGCTGTATTTAAGGTTGATGATGTACAAAAACTACCTACAGAAGCACATCTTGAACAAGCAGAGTTTGAACGCGAAGGCATTCGGTCGGTACTGTGCGTCGCCGTATACTTAAACGACGATTTGTTCGGGTTTATTGGTTGCGATATTTTATCGCACGTCCACCATTGGCGTCATTTTGAGGTACGCTACCTGAAACTCATTGGCGAGATGGTCAGCGAAACATTAATCAATGTGAATAACCGGCGTACATTACAGTTATTGCAAAAAGAATTAATCGAGGCCAACAAATCCCTTGAAAAGCAGGTCAATATTGATGGGTTAACTGGTATTGCAAATCGCCGCTTTTTTGATATCAGTCTGGCTCGTGACTGGTCCAATGCGCAATTTAATCTGCGCGCATTAAGTTTGCTTATTATTGATGTCGATTTTTTTAAGCGTTACAACGATACCTACGGTCATGTTAGTGGTGACGAGGCTCTGCGCAAGATAGCTCAAACGATAAACAATACAATGCGTTCCCACGGAGGGTTAGCCGCCCGTTACGGAGGCGAAGAGTTTGCGGTTATTTTACCATCAAAAACCGAGCACACCTGTTACGCCGCCGCACTAAAAATTTTAGAGGCGGTACGAGAGCTTAAAATAGAATTTTCATCCAACAAAACTGAGGGTATTGTCACAGTAAGTATAGGTTGTGCCTGTACCACTTACCATGCAGATGAGTCTATTCAAGGCTTGATAAACCGGGCGGATCAAGCGCTTTATCAAGCGAAAGCCGGCGGAAGAAATACCGTATTTTTTGACAACTTCACGTCGAAATGTTCGGTATAACTACTTAGCTTCTTATTTGATTAGATTAAATTAATCTAATCAAAATATCTACATACATCATGACCAGAAAACACTCAATCAATTGTTTTAGTTGATTTTATTGGTATTCCCTGGCGCTCTGCTGTGATTGCGCAGCGATATTGAAAATGGTTCTTTTGTGGTAGACTACATGCCTCATTCCTGAATCGTTATCCAATCCTGTTCGCACAGGTGTAGCAGTTTTCCCTATTAATTTATGGCTCTTGGTGAAAACCGGATTTAACGTTCACCCTAAACCTTGCCTGGAGGCTTTAAAAATGAAACGTCTATTGGCCAATATTGAACAGGTTGCTATAGGACCCGTTCTTTTAAATACCGATGTTACCACTGTAATTTCAGTGTTTTGTGAAACATTTTCTCATCAGGTGCAGGAAATCAGTACCGTTTCTGATGAAGGCTATATGAAAGTGACGTTACACAATGGTATTCCAGCATATTGTTATATGGACATCGACGGTGATGTTTTAATTGAGCTTGAAGACACAACCCATCTGTCGGTTCACACTTTCAAAAAAGAATATGGCCGGTGGCAGTATGTGGGGCAAACCCGTTACGGTATTGCCGGTACGCAAACGCCTGCTGGCACGCAACTAAAAGCCCGGATTCAACCTGCACCCATGTTGGCTTGCGGTTAAAACTGTCTTAGTTGAGCAGCCTTTTGGGATTGTAGCGGGGCGCTAAAGTCAGGCAGGTATTGAACGTGTAAGGCCCTCAGTTAGTCGCAATACTGGTTTTATTTCTTGTTTTATTTTGTGTTATCCCAACCTAGTTGAGCATCGGCATTAAATTGGAGTTGTCTATGTCTCAGCCCGTACCCTTTTCTGTGTTAGACCTAGCCCATATAGGTCAAAATCAAACCACGCAACATGCTATTGCCCAGACCCATAAAATGGCTCAGTGCGCCGAAGCGTCTGGCTTTGAACGTTTTTGGCTGGCAGAACATCACGGTATGCGAGGCGTTGCTAGTGCCGCCACCGCCGTTATGTTGGCTGGAGTAGGTAATGTCACCAGTAAGATTCGTATTGGCTCAGGGGGCGTAATGTTACCCAACCATTCCCCTTTAGTTATCGCCGAGCAATTTGGAACTCTTGCAGCAATGTTTCCTGGTCGAATTGATTTGGGGCTGGGACGTGCGCCGGGCACAGATATGGCAACCGCCAAGGCGCTACGGCGTAATTTACAAGCTTCGGTAGAAGACTATCCGGCTGATGTCGCGCAACTGCAAGCTTACCTACAAGATGAAAATAACAGTATGAATGTTATCGCCATACCAGGTGCAGGTAGCCATGTGCCATTATGGCTTTTAGGCTCAAGCTTGTATTCAGCGCAACTGGCCGGCAAATTAGGCCTGCCTTATTCATTTGCCTCTCATTTTGCCCCAGAAGCACTACACGATGCCATTCGTATCTATAAAATGAACTTTACTGCGTCAGCACAGCTGTCTGAACCTTATGTAAGTGCTGGTGTAATGGCGGTGGTAGGCGATACAGACGAACATGCTCAGTATTTGTTTTCCTCGGTACAGCAACAATTTGCAAATTTGCGCCGAGGCAGTAATGAACCCATGCCTGCGCCGGTAGATAGTATTGAAGCAAAATTACAGGAACACGAGTTAGCAGCGATTAATCATACGCTACGTTATGCAGTGGTCGGCGACGAGCAAACCGTAGAGCAACAGTTAAGTGATTTTGTAGCTGCTACCGATATTGATGAAGTTATTCTCTCAGTGCCTATATACGACCCCACATTATGTTTAGATGCGGTGTCGAAAATAGGCAGCATGACCCAGGTCAAAGCGGTGCCTTCCTGGCGTTAAGCGTCTAGCCCGAGATTTTTAGTCTTACACTTTTTACAGGTGGCTAGGCGAAATGTTATCGCTGTGGTAACCTTTTAAACAATTACGCTAAGAGGAAAGCAATGCATGAAAAAATTTGCCCTGTTATTGGTGATGGCTTTATTAATACCTTTACAAGCCTGCGCCGCAGATAACAAATGGAAAGAAGGCACTCACTACACAGTGTTAGATGAGCCAGCAACAGACAGCCCTGAAATTCTGGAATTCTTTTCTTATTGGTGTCCGCACTGTTATCAGTTTGAACCTTTAGTAAAAGACATTAAAGAAAAAGTAGGAGAAGACACGAAGTTCAATAAGATTCATGTCAATTTCATGGGCTTTACTTCTACTGAAATTCAAGATGATGCTACCCGCGCAATGATGATTGCCCGAGCTATAAAGCAAGAAGATTCATTGAATAGTGCCATCTTTGATTATATTCATAAGCAACGTGCCAGTATCACCGGCATGAATGATTTGCGTAATGTTTTTGTCGTCAATGGCGTAGACAAAGCTGAGTTTGATAAAATGGCCAGCAGCTTTGGCGTAAACAACATGATGAAGAAAAACAATAAAACCTTAGATCAGTATCGTGAGTATGTACGTGGTGTGCCTAACTTTATTGTTAATGGTCGCTATCAGGCCCAATTCACTTCTGACATGTCTAAAGATGACATTGTTGATCTGATTGTTTGGTTAAGCAATAAAAGCTAATTGACACCAAGCACATCTGTCTTTTTATAACGCGCCTCAGGGCGCGTTTTTTATGTTAAATGAAATATTGGACCTACTATGACCCAAATTCCACAGGCGGCATTCATTATTGAGATTGATCGCCTTAAAACTATCAAGCGACAGCTTCGTTTGCCCCACGACGACCAGCGCCAGGAAAACAGCGCCGAACACAGCTGGCATGTGGCGATAAGCGCATTGATACTCGCTGAGTACGCAGAACAGCCTATTGATGTGTCCCGAGTTATTATGATGATATTAATTCACGATTTGGTTGAGATTGATGCCGGCGATATGTTTGCTTTTGCCGATGCCAGCGATCACGCTGAACAGGAACTTCAGGAATTGGCGGCAGCCAAACGTATTTTTGGCTTACTACCCGAAGAGCAGGCACAACATTATTTAAAACTGTGGTTAGAATTTGAAGCCGCTGAAACCCATGATGCCAGGTTTGCTAAAGCAATGGATAGAGCCCTGCCCGTGTTTCAGAATATGCAAAATGAGGGCGGCAGCTGGGCGCGACATAATGTTTCGCAACAGCAAATATTAGATCGCAATGCGCATTTGCAGACATGTGCTCCAAAATTATGGAACTATGTGAACGAACAAACTGATTTGGCGGTAGAAAAAGGCTGGCTTCGGCATTAATAATGGTAAATTTCAGACATAAAAAAGGTAGCTAGGAAGCTACCTTTTTTGGTATCGAATTATCTTTAACCAGGTTACCCCGGCAGGATAATTAGATAGCCTGAATATTTTCAGCTTGAGGACCTTTCTGGCCTTGGCTGATAGTAAATTCTACTTGCTGGCCTTCTTTAAGAGTTTTGAAGCCATCACCAACAATTGAACGGAAGTGTGCGAACACATCTGGACCGCCTTGCTGCTCGATGAAACCAAAACCTTTATCTTCGTTGAACCACTTAACGGTTCCTGTAGTTACATTAGACATAATAGTATCCTAAAATTTTAAATAATAACGCCTTCAAGGCATAGAGTAGCTTAAATATAGACTTGAACTTAAATAAACCGCAGGACGTGGAGTTACGAGTAAAACAACGAAATGAAGGATGTAAATTTGAGTACTTTCTTTAGCTGCGGTGACTATACATCTGCTATTAGTGCGTGTCTAGTCTTTTTTCATTTATTTATAAGCGAAGGGGCAAATAATTCTCTGGTCTCATTGCCCCCTTTCCTCTTTTGGGTAAGGTAGCCTAATTCAGGGCCTCATGCTCTTCATGAAGGTTGATAATAAAAACCTTCTAAAAAACATCTTCTAAAAAAAATAAATAGTTACCGGCTATTTATGGTAACTATTTATAATCACTCATCTTTATTCATGTTAGCGCGAAGGTACCGGATTGTTCAGATTGTCTTTCCACGCGGTATCAGGATCACCTCCATAGCGGTGGTTTTTATTCAGCCCATCTATCTTATCCAATTCGTCGTCGGTCAGAGTAAAGCTATCTAACTGTAGATTTGCTTTAATATTGTCGTCGCTTTCAGATTTAGGAATAACAATGCGATCGCGCTGACAGTCCCATTTCAATATAATTTGACCCACAGAAACCTGATATTTTTCAGCCAGCGTTACAATAGTATCGTCAGTGATCGGCTTTTCATCTTTAGCCACCCCACTCCAGGAGCCTGAACCTAACGGTGACCAGCATGACACCACCATGCCTTTACTTTGACAAAACTCGCTTAGCTGCGATTGTGTATGATACGGATGCAATTCTAACTGGTTGTAAACCGGTTTGATTTCGGCAAACTTCAGCAATTGCTGAATATCGGTTTTACGAAAGTTCGATAAACCCAATGACTTTGCCAAACCTTCACTGTGCAGCTTTTCCATAGCTTGCCAGGTAGGACGTGTTTTTTCAGGATAGGGCCAATGCACCAGATACAGGTCTGCGTAATCTGTCTGTAATCGCTCAAGACTTTGCTCCAGCGCCGTAAGTGTAGACTGATAGCCTTGTTGGGTGTCCCACACCTTGGTGGTAATAAAAAATTGTTCCCGGGCAATACCCGACTCTAGTACTGCCTGCCCTACACTGCGCTCGTTGCCGTAAAACGAGGCGGTATCAAGGTGCCGGTAACCCGCATCAATCGCTTTTAATACCGTATCTTTTACATAGCCATCATCCTGGTGCATCTCCCCGATAGCGGCGGTACCAAAACCGATTTGGGGAATACTGCGGCCATCTGCCAACTTAATTGATTGCATACGTGTCTCCTAAACATTGCTTCTGACAAATTAACACTTAGGTGTGCATTGTTATTTAGGTATACGCCAATGCCAGAATCAGATCAGGCTTTGCCACCAAAAGGCAGCTGAGTTTTATCACGATTTTGCCACATACTATTAGCTTTGGCCGCGGCTTGGGTATAATCAAGTTGGTTAATCAGCATTAAGTAGCTGATAAGGCTGGGCAACACCGAATGCTCTGCATATTTGTGGGTGATATCGCCTTGCCAGTAGCGCAGCATATCGTCGACATTCATTGTTTTGTCTTTCATTGCCCAGCCATTTTCAGTCATTGGCAACGTGACCTCAGCGGTATTTTGTGCACGCGTGATAAACAACGTGGTTTCACGTTCGCTGTTGACTTCCGGATCGCCCCCATCACCGCGAAAACACAACGCATCGTAATGTTCAAAAGCCTGATTTACCTGACCATGTTTGTCGTCAAGGTGAGTATGAAAAACGCCCTGTACACTATACGGCGCAGCGCTGGGGTTAAGTAGCCGGCCCAGGGTATTGGCGCACGAACGTAAACCAAAAACTTCTCGCAGCTTTATAATGTCATTTAAAGCGGGAAGAACCAGCCCGAGGTCCAGGTAGGTCGCACAATGAGATTGTAACTGATTGGCAGCTTGGGCGACATTTCCTACCGGGGTCAATCCTAGCTGAGGTAAAACGTGACTGGCATACAAACGGCCCGAACCGGGTTCTTGTGCGCCGTGCAAAAAGATGGGAATGCCCTCTTTAGCCAAACACGCCACCGCCAGTAAGTACCAGGGTAATTGTCGGCGTTTGCCTGCATAGCAACCAATATCAAGGGTTGCAGGTAACGCTTTCACGGCCTGATTTTCTAAAGCCCGACAGGCATCTAAAAAACCACAAATTTCGTCCGGTGTTTCTTCGCGGGTACGTAAGAGCATCAAAAATGCGCCGCGCTGCTCGCCGGTGACTTTTTGTTTCAGTACCATTTTCATGGCGGTAAAAGCTTCTTCACGGGTCAGACTACGACTGCCTTTCTTGCCCTTGCCGATAATCTTTATAAACTCACTAAATGGCACTGACATCGCCTTTACTCACAGTGTTGGTATTGTAGTCATTACTTTAGCACCGACAGCGCCAACCACAAAGTCAGCCCCGGCGTACTCGTATGCAAAAAAAAGCTCATAGCGACAATATCGATATGAGCTTGATGATGTTTAGCAAAAAGCGTAGCGCCTCAGCAGAGCCACTTTGCTTATTTACCCAAGTTGGTCAGAAGCCACTTTGTAACGCGGGTCTTCTACCACGTTTATCTCGACAAACTTGTTGGCTTTTTTAAGTAACGCCCGGCAGTCGCTGCTTATATGGCGAATATGCAGCTTTTTACCCTGTTGTTCGTATTTATCAGCCAGATTATCCAGGGCATCAATACCCGACGAGTCCCAGATACGACTGTTGTCAAAGTCAATGACCACATCCTGCGGATCGTTAATCACATCAAAATAGTCTTTAAAGTGCGTTATCGAGCCAAAAAACAGCGGGCCGTTAAGCTCGTACACTTTCCAGCCGTCGTTATCGATATGATTTTTAACCTCAATGTGTTTGGCATGCTTCCAGGCAAACACCAGGGCCGAAACAATCACACCGACCACAACAGCAATGGCCAGGTCAGCGATAACCGTGACTCCGGTCACCAAAAATAACACAAACGCATCTTCGCGGTTTACACCACGAATAATGCGAAATGACGCCCACTCAAAGGTCGCAATAACCACCACAAACATAACCCCTACCAGCGCTGCCAGTGGAATCATTTCAATGAGCGGTGCGGCAAACAGGATAAAACCTAACAACACTAACGCGGCTGATATGCCCGAAAGACGACCACGGCCGCCAGAGTTGATATTGATCATACTTTGACCAATCATAGCGCAACCGCCCATACCACCGAAGAAACCATTAACCGTATTAGCCACACCCTGGCCTACGCATTCTTTGTTGCCATGGCCGCGCGTGTCAGTCATTTCGTCAATTAAAGACAGAGTAAGTAAAGATTCGATTAAACCTACCAGACACAAAATAATTGAGGTGGGCAGAATAATCATCAGGGTATCCATGGTAAAGGGCACCATAGGAATAGCAAAGCTGGGGAGTTCGCCGGCTAAGGTCGCCGTGGCTTTCTGGTCAGCGGGAAGCAAGTCGCGTACAAAGTCGATAACCGTACGTGCTTCTAGATTAAGTGCATGCACTAACACCGTAACCACAATAATAGCCACTAATGAGGCAGGTACCGCCTTGGTAAGCTTAGGTAGCAGGTAAATTATCGCCATAGTCAGCGCTACCAGTCCCAGCATAATATACATGGCGCTGCCTTCCATCCACTGCCATTCGCCTGCTGCATTTAATACTTTAAACTGCCCTAACTGAGCTAAAAAGATAACAATGGCCAGGCCGTTTACAAAGCCCAGCATGACCGGATAAGGCACCAGCCGAATAAATTTACCCAGCCTGAATACTCCACAAAGTATTTGCAGCACCCCGGCTAACACCACAGCGGCAAACAGGTAGGCCACACCGTGCTGGGCAACTAAAGCAACCATAACGACGGCCATCGCGCCGGTAGCGCCAGAGATCATGCCGGGCCGACCGCCTATGGCTGAGGTTATCAGGCCCATCATAAATGCCGCGTAAAGGCCTATCATAGGCTCTACGCCCGCGACAAAAGCAAAGGCGACCGCTTCAGGAACCAAAGCCAAAGCAACGGTAATCCCTGACAGCACATCATTTTTCACATTGCTGTCTTTATTGGTGATCAGGTCAAACATGTGTTTCCAATAAGGTTGTTGGTTAAAAAACGGGCGGCGATTCTATCACCATATTGGGTTGAAGTCCTTTAATAGATTGTTAAAACTCATGCATTTGTATCGCTGGTTATGGGGACTGCCTAAGTGCCAAAGCACATCGTCAACGTTGCATCCGGGCTTAGGCGAAGGCACACTATTGGTTATTAACTACCGGTGCACATTTGCCGGTTCTATTGAGTTATATAGAGGATAAAGATTTTGGTCGCTTATTTATTAACAGGATTGTCGGTCGTCATTGCTGGGGTTATACACTGGAGCGCCCCGCATGCCTTTTGGCGAGCCACAATAACGTCAACCGCTACTATTTTACTATTGTCGGTCGCCGCTTTGTTTATATTTCAGTCGTCAGGAATGCTGGTCAGTGATGAAACTGGCGAGTCTGCTGATATCGCCAGTTCGTTGTTAACCGTAACCGGTCTGGTCTCATTTTTTGGTTTTTTAATTTCGGTTTTTGTAGGCTGGTTTTTACGCACCGTCAGAGCATAAGTTTCGGTGCAGCGTTAGCGTTGCACCGCATGTGTATGATCCCGGGTCAGTCGTGCCCATACGGCTACCCATAATCCCCCCACTGCCCATCCGGCAATAATATCGGTAGGCCAATGCACACCTAAATACACTCTGCTTATTCCTACCACCAGCGTGGTAAGCGCCGCCATAGAAAAAATCAGTGTAATGATATTAGTGCGATGGCTTAATCTGACCACTATCACCGCCAGCGTAAAATAGGTAATAAAAGACATCATTGCATGAGCAGACGGAAAGCTACTGGTAAACACTTTGGTATTGTGTCCTACCAGGTCGGGGCGAGGCCGGGTAAAGCCATATTTTAAAGCAAAAGCAACCACCAGCGCCCCTAAAATACCCACTACCAACTGCCAGGCAAGCTTGCTTCGCCCGGTAACTCCCAGCCACAATGCACTGACAGAGGTAAGGTACAATAACGCCCAGTTACTGCCCAAAGCGGTAATATCCCGCATGCCTTCTTCAAGCCAGGTTGGACCTATCGGGTCAGACAAATCGTCGATATGACGCAACCCTGTAATAATGGCTTCGTCTATAGCCGGAACTGGTGTTTGTGTAACCCACCAGGCTAACACAATAAAAACCACCAGACTGCCGGTGGCCAGAGTGGCTAAAAAACGATTGCTTATTTTTTGATGCATAACAAAGTTGTCGGGGTTGCTGTTCCTTGCTATGCATACTGGTAAAGTTTACCAACAGATTACCTTTGTATTTGTGGGAGTTGCAGACTGTCAGGTTATTTAATTACTATTTTTAGTTACCCACTACGCTTCACAATTTTAACAAGACGCCTTGCTTAAAGTGCATTGTGCATAGTGCATAGCAGCCATTATTATTTGATATACTTGCCACAGACTTTTCATTGTTAAGGCTAGCCCCTTTTTTTATGTACGGATTTATCACTAACACCCTGGGCCCGGTGCTGGTATTGCTGCTTATGGGTTACTTTTTGTTTCGGCGCGGTATGTTGAATGAAAAATTTATCGAGGCGGGCTCTAAACTTGTATTTAATCTGGCCTTGCCAGCTCTGTTATTTTTGTCTATTGCACAGGCCGATTTTCACAGCGCGGCTAATGGCAAGCTTATTTTGGTAGGGTTGTTAGGCACACTGGGGTATTTTGCGCTGTTAATGGCATTTTGCCAGGCGTTAGTAACCCCTTCCAATGCCCGTGGGGTGGTTGTTCAGGGCGGTTTTCGCGCGAACATGGGCATAATTGGACTGGCATATTGCGCCAATACCTATGGCACAGAAGGTCTGGCCACTGCTTCGGTATACCTGGGCGGTGTAACAATTTTATTTAATGTATTGTCGGTGTTTGTTTTAAACTTTTACCTTGATGTGCAACGCTCGGTACTGCAGCATTTGTTGGGGATCACTACCAACCCGTTGATTATCGCTATTTTATTGGCGCTGCCGATTTCTTATCTGCAACTTCAGTTGCCTACGCTGGTGCAGGCCACGGGCGAGTATTTTGCTCAGCTTACTCTTCCTTTGGCGCTTATTTGTACGGGCGCGTCCTTACAATTTCGGGCATTTGGAATTAATCGAAAAAACATCAGTATTGCGGTGATCAGTAAATGTCTGGTTTACCCGATGGTGCTGGTGGGTGCCGCATACCTGCTGAATTTTCGGGGCATGGAGTTAGGCGTAATTTTACTGCTAAGTATTGCTCCTACCGCGGCGGCCAGCTACGTAATGGCGCGTAGCTTAGGGGGCGACCCCAGTCTTGCCGCCAGTATTATTGCCGTAACCACACTGGTCTCATTGCCAGTCACGGCTTTGGCCTTCAGTGTGCTTAGTGAACTGGCCTTGCTGTAAAGATATATACAAACTATCCGCCTTTGCTGCCCCCAAGACACTGAGGCGACACATTAATTTCATGTCCTCGCTCTTGCCATTGCAAGGGCGTATAAGTATGCAGGGCCAGGGCATGAACCGGTCCGGCTAACGCTTCGGCAAGCAAGGTGTTTACCCGACGGTGTCGGGCAATCAGACGCTCGCCCTCAAACTTGGCACTGACTACGGTGACCTTAAAATGGCTCTGAGCGCCTGGCGCTACATTGTGCATGTGACTTTCATCGGCCACGTCTAAAAAAATAGGTGTCAGTTCGCGATCAAGTGTTTGTTCAATAAAATCCTGAATGTTCATAATAGCCTGCTATTTAGTGAAGGTTTTCTTAAGCCGGATAGACATAGCGAAAGGTCAGGTTGATTCTGTCATCGACAGGCCGGCTGGTTTTGTTAATACCATGACGATAATTACGCTGTGTTTCGCCTTGCATCACCAACAAACTGCCGTGCTCCAAAGTATGGGTAGTACGCACTTTTGACGCTTTGTGTACAAAGGCAAAGGGCCGGGCTTGTCCCAATGTTAGCGACGCAATAACTGGCGTTGCCCCCAGCTCGGGCTCATCATCACTGTGCATACCCATGCTGTCATTGCCATCACGATACCAGTTTGCCAGCACACTGTTAAAGCGACAATCACAGTGGTGCTCAAGACGTTGTTTTAACTGGCTTAGCAACGGGTGCCAGGGTAACGGAGTCATGGTAAGTCCCGAATACTGATATTGGGCCTCAGGGTCACCATACCATGCCTGTAAACGTGGAATTTTTACCAGCTTGCCGAACAGTTTAATGGTATCCTGCTGCCATTGTAATTCTGTTTTTAAACGGGCTGCAAACGCAGTGGCCTGGCGATTATCCAGCCAGTTTGCCTGATAACTGACATCTGCATCAGGCAGGGCCAGCTTAATTATACGTTCAGATGCCGCGGCGTCCCCAAATAAGCCAAGCTGCATATGCCCCCCTGATTCAACCATAAAGATTGCCTATGAATACCTGTTTTACGTTGCTGGACAAACAACTCAATCTGATTCGCTACCCGGCCAAACATCAGCATAAATCATTACAAGCCTGGGACAGTGCCGATGAGCTGATCATCGAGCATTTAGCCACTCACGATATCGTTTTTGCGCAGGGCAATGGTATCATACTAAACGATGATTTCGGTGCACTGGGCACCTGGTTCGCATCAGCAAATCCTCATTGGTACAGCGATTCATGGATTGCCCACCGTTCGCTTTATGCGAACCTGAAAAATAATCAATTATCGGCAAGGTGTCATGACTCAGGTTTAGTGGACCACCCGGTGAGGGCGGTATCTGAGCTATCAGCTTTACCCGCTACGCCTGCTTTGGTGCTGATCAAAATTCCGCGCACCCTGGCATTATTAGAGCAGCAGTTGCTGGTTTTACGCGAAAAAATAACCGAACACACACAAATTATCGCAGCAGGTAAAGTAAAAAGCGTCACCAAAACCGTACTTACGTTGCTTGAAAAGTACATTGGTCCTACCACTACCTCGCTGGCGCAAAAAAAATCTCGCCTTATTTTTTGTCAACCGCAAGAACAAACCCTGAATAAGCCACTACCTTCTCCTTATCCAACTCAATGGCGTCAGGCAGCCAGCACCGGATTGTCGCTGACCCTTTATAATCACGCCAATGTGTTTTCGCGTGCGTCGCTAGATATTGGCGCTCGTCTTATGCTTGAACATATGCATGTGACTAATCATGAGAAGGTCATCGACCTGGGGTGTGGCAATGGCATTTTGGGACTCAATGCACTGGCAATGGCGCCAGAAGCGGCAGTGACGTTTGTTGATGAGTCGTTTATGGCATTGGCCAGTGCCCGCGACAATGTTGCTGCCAACTTTGCCGAGGCTCAGCAGCAATGTCAGTTTGTGGCCAGTAATTGTCTTGAAACGCTGCTACAAAACGAGGGCCAGCAAAGCTACGACAAAGTGTTATGCAACCCGCCATTTCACCAACAAAACGCCGTAACCGATCATATTGCCTGGCAAATGTTTAATGATAGCCGGACGGTGCTGCGTCGTGGCGGCCACCTTATCGTTGTGGCTAACCGACACCTGGAATACCATATTAAACTCAAAAAGCTGTTTGGCGGGGTAAAGATACTTGCAAGTAATCGTAAATTCGTTATTTTGAGTGCAGCCAAACGTTAAGTTAAGGACCCTGTATGCTTCGTTATTTATTATTAATTCTGATTTTTGCCGCAGCTCCGGCAATGGCAAAAGATAAAGAAGATGGCTCCAATGTGCAGCCAGACAATTTTTATCCTCAGGTAAAAATACAGACATCCATGGGCGACATTGTGGTAGAGCTGGATCGTCGCCGCGCACCTATTACCACTAATAACTTTTTACGCTATGTGTCAAAGCATGGCTACAACGGCACCCTGTTTCATCGGGTTGTGCCGGGCTTTGTGGTTCAGGGTGGCGGTTATAATACCGACTATGACGAAAAGCCCAGTTATCCGGAGATTTTTAACGAGTCAGGCAATGGCATGAAAAACGAGCTTTATACCATTGCAATGGCAAGACAAAATGACGCACACTCGGCTACGCGCCAGTTCTTTTTTAATGTGAACGATAACCCATCACTGGACCCTGGCAAAGAGTGGGGATATGCCGTATTTGGCATGATTGTAGAAGGCCAGGAAGTGGTCGACAAAATGATGGAGGTTGAAACTGAGTATCAGCTGCGGCTGCGCGAACCCAACAGCCCTATCGAACCCATTATTTTAGAAAAAGCGACCGTACTACCAGCAAATCAATAATATTTACCCCAGGGCCCGCCAGAACAACTTCTGGCGGGCCAGACCCGGTATACAAATTTGACCATAGTGCGAAAACTCAAGACGGTTTAACACATTGCACGACGCGGTGTTTTGTCTGTGAGCCAGCGCACTAATCGTCGCAAATTTATGATGGTTGTGAGCACGTTGTAAAACCGCCGTCGCGGCTTCACCGACAAACCCTTTACCACGAAATTCTTCAAGCAGCGCAAAGCCTAAATCAGGGCTATTAAAAATGCCGCGATTAACCAGACCACACAATCCCATAGGTTTGTTATCAATGTGGCGAGACACCACCCACAGCCCGTAGCCCCACTGTTTGAAATGATTTTGGGTCACCGTTATATAACGTTTGGCTCCCCGCAAAGTATGCACCCCTCGATTGCCGATAAATCTTACCCATTGTGGATCGTTATTCAGGGTATACAGCCAGGAAGCGTCGTCTTCTACCGGTTGGCGTAACCCCACGCGCCCGGTGCTCATTTCATAAGTCATAATCAGTGCGCCTGATTAAGTAGCTTTGTAATTTGTTGTTGCTGGGCCCTACTTACACGCCCTGGCCGTGGATAAACAGGCTGGCGACGGTCATCTTTTAATGTGGATGGCCAGTACGCGGTTGTATGAATAAATTCCCGGGCGCTGGCTTCGCCGCCTCGTTCCAGACAACCGGCAAGACACGTATCAACATAAGACTGTGAAACCGGATACTCAGCGTCAGCGTGTTGCTGATACAAAGACTGGCAGATCCAGATTTTTTTACTGGCTAGTTGCTCGTGAAGCCAGTTGTTGGCGTGAGAGTCCAGCTCGGTGGTCAGCGCCTGCGCTGACACCTGCACAAATGTGTAATCTTTTTCACGGCGGGCTAAAGAGGGGCTTAGTGCGGTAGGTAGCATCAAAGCATTAAGACTGGCGTTTGCATCGGGCCAGGCGCCAACGTAGGTTTGTTGTTCCTGTAAACTGCGTGTTATCCAGCCTCGGGCGAAGCCACTGACATGCACTAACAATCCATTGTGGGTCATGTCAGAAAAGCGCCGACGACTGTCGGCGTTAATAAGCGAGCCATACCCTAAAATCAGATGTTGATGATCAAAAGAGCCAAACCATTGCTGCAACTGACTTAACGTCAAAACCTATACCTGCTTTAAACATACTTTGGCAAAAGTATATCAAGGAAGGCTAGCCGGCTCATCCCTGAGTTTAGCCGAAGAAGTCGGCTTCATGGCTATATGGCTTTACTGGCGCAGTGCTGAGCTTAAAACAATGCTCGCACACCGACCGTAAAGTTACGGCCCGGCAGGGGCGCTTTGTCTTTTAAGAAAGAGGTATGCACCCTCGCTTCTTCGTCAGTCAGATTATCGGCGTTAGCAAATAATACCCAGTTTATGCCTTTTGACATCATTTCGTACTGAACATTGGCATTCAGCAGGGTGTAGCTGTCGGTCTGACTTTCAAACGGGGCCGTGTTGTCTTGCTCGTCATTGTAGGTTGCCCCTATTTCACCGCTAAGCTGCGTACCGGTATAACTTAACCGGGTGCCTACACGCAAAGGTGGAATACGAGGTAAATCCTGATTATCCAGCTTGGCACGAATCATATCGCCAAATACCTCTACCCTCCACGAGGTGTCTATATCGTAATAAATTTCAGCTTCCATACCGTAAATATCCGCGTCAGCCTGATTAAAGACAAAGACCGGTAAGCCTTCTTCATGCTCATCTTGAGCTTCTTCGCCTGCATGTTCTTGTGGTTCACTTTCATCGTGTTCCTGATGCCCGGCTTCTGCTATTAACCCCGTGTCAGACTGGTAAATATAATCATCTGCCTGATTATAGAAAAACGACGCGGTATAACCCCAGCTTCCGGTATACTTACGAAAAGTCAGATCGATATTGGTGCTAACTTCTTCGTTGACCTCCTGTAACGACGAGCCCACCTCACCGTCATTATCTAAATCAAAAACCAAACCCAGTTCATACGTTTGAGTCGACAGGTGTGCACCCCCTGAAAACAGCTCCTGCTGACTGGGGGCACGCTCACTACGCGACACGGTCAAGGCCATCGACTGACCTTGTTTGTATTCCCAGTTAGCCCCTGCCGAGAACGACGTAGAAGTAAACTGATAGTCATCAAATGAAAACAACATTGGCGCTTCTTCAGCCTCGTGTTCTTCATCATGAGCGGCTGAGTGCAAATCAATCTGAGTATCGCCCACCTCGTATTCGGTGCGCTCTATCCGGGCACCCAGTTCAGCGGTCAGATTGCCAAAGCTTTTTTGTTCTACCACGTAAAGCGCATAAGTGTCGGTTTGGGTGGGCGGTGAAAATGCTTCATCGCCTACTGCTTCATAGTCGCTGGTGCTGGCCTGCACCCCAACGATACCGTGCCAGCCGTCAACTTTAATATGATTGGCGGTAAGGCGCATAGTGGTACTGTCATTGTTAAAGCGCGTACCAATGGCCCCGTCTTCAATCTCAACGTGAGTATAGTCGGTGTAGGCACCGGCAAACTTGATGCTATTTAAAAAGGACACGGGCGAATATAGTTCACCTGCCAGTTGATAACGGGTCATCTCTACATCTATTTGAGTGCCTTCTACGTGGGCTTCTTCACTGTGAAGCTCATCATCGTGCTCTTCGGCCTCTTCTTCGCCATGAGCCGCATGACCGGGCACCCCATAAAGATTATCCAAACCCTCTACCGCAAAGCCGATGTAACCTTCATCCTGCACATAGCTTAGTCCACCGGTAAAACCGGTCGTTTCCATCGAGCTATTTTCCAAAACCCCGTAAGGCTCGTCGCCATCGGGTGCGGCCGAGGCAAAACCCGGTATTTCAATATCCTGCGTATCGCGGGTAAAGCCATCAAAGTGATAGGCAATGGCGTCTTTACCGCCGGTAATATCCGCTTTTGCAAATTTACCATTATCAGCCGTTGAGTAGCGCGCTTCGGCTTCACCTTCTAACTGCTGTGGAACGCTTTCAGGAATACGCTTATCGACCACATTCACCACACCCCCAATGGCACCACTTCCGTATTGCAGTGTCGCCGGGCCGCGTAAAACTTCAACCTGAGTGGCACTTGAGGTATTTGCGGCAACATTATGATCAGGACCAATCCGCGATACATCTGACACATCCAGGCCGTTTTGGACAATTTTTACCCGGGGACCATCATTGCCGCGTATAACCGGGCTTGAAGATACCGGCCCGTAGTACGTGCTATGCACGCCGGGGGTAGACTTAAGTGTTTCGCCTAAAGTGGGCGCCTGACGCTTACGCAATTCATCTGCGCCCAATACTGAAACGGGGGTCACCGACTCCAGAATTGAAGACTGCATGGCAGTAGCGGTCACGGTGATGTTTTCTACCGAAGAAGATGCCAGTACAAAATCGATAACTTTGTCACTTTTTATCGCCCCTAAATCCCGGTCACCATGCAGGTAATTTGAAGAAGATACATGCAGGTGAACATCTACCGGTGAAACATTCTCTAACAGGTAGCGACCGCTATTATCGGTATAAACCACTTTACGTGAGCCTTCCACACTAATTTTGGCATCGGCAACGGGGTTTCCTGCTTCGTTGGTAACCGTACCGCTAATGGTATTTGCCAATATTACCGGCGAACACGCCAAAAGAATTGAAGAGGCAATAAGCTTACGTTTATACATAGAATTTTCCGCGTTTATTATTTGAGTGCTGCAACAAGTGTTATGTTATAACATTTTTACGTGATTCTATTGGTTTGTCAATGGCGGCTTATCGGCAGAATTGTAGCGCTTGTCGTCTGGGGTAGAAATAATGACGGCAATCCTCCGCCCTTTTATTCATCCAGAAAAAGAAGGCGGCAATAGATAACAAGCTATTGTTTTAAAGGGAATAAATGAACGCTGCAGAATTTAAAGGCGATGGACAAAAAAATAGCCGGGAAGGTGACCTCTGGGGGATAAGAAACCAGCTACGTCAGGCCCGGTCTATCCCAAAATTAAGGACCTGACGAATATGGCTTGCTCCGGTTTTAAGCATAAGCAATCGGTCGACGCCTAACGCCACCCCAGCGCAATCGGGTAGCCCGGCTTCCAGTGCGCTAAGCAGATGTTCATCGACCGGCGCTTGCGGATAACCCGCTTCGGACCGAAGTGCATTGTCCTGCTTAAAACGTTCACGCTGCTCATGCGGCGAGGCGAGTTCAAAAAAACCATTCGCTAATTCAGCGCCTTTAAAATAGACCTCAAACCGGTCGGCCACTTTAGGATCGGTGGTATTGATGCGTGCCAAGGCTGCCTGCGATGCCGGAAAACTATAAATAAAGCAGGGTTTGTCTTGTCCTATCGCCGGCTCAACCACAGTCGAAAATATCAACTGCAATAAACTGTCATAAGATAACTCACTGGCATTATCGATATTAATATTCAGTATCGGTAACTTATCAACCAAAGCGGTATGTGATGCGGTTAAGGGGTCGAGTCCGGCGTAGGTTTGCATGGCCTGCTGATAGGCCAGCCTATCAGCAGGGGCAGTGTGAAGAGTCTCTTGCAATAACTCATCAACCTCATGCATTAGCCGGCCATGGTCAAACCCGGGCCGATACCACTCTAGCATCGTGAATTCGGGATTATGCCAGCGCCCGGCGCTTTCATGCCGAAACGCTTTGCAAAGCTGATAAATAGGACCACTTTGGGCGCACAACAAACGCTTCATGGCATATTCGGGAGATGTTTGTAAGTACAAAGGAAGAGATTGCCCGGAATCGTCAAAATTAAATTCACAGGTAAAGGCGCTCAGGTGCAAATCGGTGACGGTGCCGCGGCTTAATAGCGGAGTTTCGACCTCTAATACATCGCGCTGGTAAAAAAACTCACGAATAGAGCGCATTAGCTGCGCCCGGGCCATACGTTGAGAATGGTCGGTGGTAGGTTGCCAGTTCATACAAACAAAGTCTTGTCTGACGGCTGATAACAGCCAGGTAATGTTAAACAAACAGGCAGCCATGCGCTGCCTGCTATATCAAAAAGTTATTTTTGGGCGCGCGAAGCGTACTCACCTGAACGAGTATCCACTTTAATCACTTCGCCGGTTTGTACAAACAGCGGGACACGTACTACCGCGCCAGTGCTCAAGGTCGCTGGCTTACCACCGGTACCGGCAGTATCACCTTTTAAGCCCGGATCGGTTTCGGTTATCTCCAGCTCTACAAAATTAGGCGGGGTTACTGTAATCGGCGTGCCATTCCACAGGGTAATGGTACATACATCGTTTTCTACCAGCCACTTTATGTTTTCGCCTACCGCTTTTTCATCTGCAGCGATTTGCTCAAATGTTTCATTATTCATAAAATGGTAGAATTCACCGTC
The DNA here is from genome assembly GCF_019249245.1 of Alteromonas lipotrueiana. GTDB lineage: Bacteria > Pseudomonadota > Gammaproteobacteria > Enterobacterales > Alteromonadaceae > Alteromonas > Alteromonas lipotrueiana. Next base: position 219,713 of record NZ_JAESDK010000001.1, read on the forward strand.
GGTGTACAAGTAGGCCAGTTCGGTATCAAGCACGTCGGCGCCTTCAACTGATTCGCCAGAACGAAATGTTTTTTCAAGTACTTTACCTGAAATTAGTTTTCGAATTTTGGTGCGGTTGAATGCCTGCCCTTTACCGGGTTTGACATACTCATTTTCCATGATGTTGCAAGGCTCGCCATCCAGCATAATTTTCAGGCCAGCTTTGAACTCATTAGTGCTGTAATTAGCCATAAATCCTCTGCTAAAACAAAAGGTGTAAAGAACAAAGTGGTGCAAATAATACCTAAAAATAGCGTGACTGTAGAGCATAACTGGCAAAAAGAGTTGTCTTATTGCTTTACAGACCCTAAAAAACTGCTTGAGCACTTACAACTCGACACCGAAGCCCTTGCCCATCATGGCGACGCCCGCAAACTATTTGCACTGCGGGTGCCCCGGCATTTTGTCGGGTTAATGGAAAAAGGCAACTGGCAAGACCCCTTGTTACGGCAGGTCATGCCCCTAGACGCAGAATTTAACGAGGTAGCCGGATTCAGCCCCGACCCACTGCAAGAACATGATACCGCCAGTAAAGGGTTGCTGCATAAATACCAAAGCCGGGTGCTGTTGCTGATTAAAACAGGCTGTGCTGTAAATTGCCGATATTGTTTCAGGCGACATTTTCCTTACGCTGAAAATGCGCTTAGCCGTAGGCAATGGCAGCAGAATATCGACTACATCAAAGCCCACCCGCAAATTAACGAGGTTATTTATTCGGGCGGCGATCCGCTGATGGCCAAAGATGAATTTCTGGGTTGGCTAACCACACAACTTGAAGCTATACCGCATGTTACTCGGTTACGTATTCATACCCGCCTGCCGGTAGTCTTGCCCGAGCGTATTGATACGCAGTTTGTGCAGTGGATTACCCAAACCCGGTTAAAGCCGGTATTGGTACTGCATATTAATCATGCTAATGAGGTAAGCAGTATACTAAAAGAGCGCATTGAGATACTTAAAACCAAAGGCGTTACGGTGCTTAATCAAGGCGTATTACTTAAAGGCGTTAACGACAGTAGTACAGCGCAGGTAGCGCTAAGTGAAGCGTTGTTTGACGCAGGAATTTTGCCTTATTATCTGTTTTTATTAGACAAAGTACAGGGAGCGGCACATTTTGAGGTTACTGAGCCTCAGGCGCGCGCAATTATGCATGAAATGATAAAGCGCTTGCCGGGCTTTTTGGTTCCCAAGCTCACGCGCGAAATTGGTGGCCAGCCCGGCAAAACGCCCATCGATTTACTTTTACAACCGCAAAACTAAGCGTAGGTGTTAACGTTGGCTCCTACCGCCGGGTTTGCTGATGTGGACTTTGGTACGTCAGCGGCTGATTCGAGCAGCTGAAGCGTCGCTTGTCCCTCTTGTTTTTGCTGACTTTTTGCCAGTTTAAGTGAGGCCAACTCAAGCGAGGCACCGGATGTTGCAGAGCCACCCGCTCCTGATATATCCATACCTGTTTTCCTTTGTTGCTTGTAGCAAAACTAAAAAGCAGGCAATATTGCCCGCCTCAACAAGCTATCGGCCTGCACAGGCTTATCTTTAGAAAATAATTGGAAGGGGCGCGATGCAAGCGGTTCATCAACAACTTCAAGACACCATTCAAACCCTTTATCGCAAAGCGGTAGATGCAGATAATAAACTGGATGCTTTGCAGCAGGCTAAGCAAGGAAAATTTTCGGCGATTTTTGCCACTGACAGCGGGTTTCGTACTCAGGCCAAACGTTTCACTCCCTATGTTCAGGAAATTGCCGAAGACTGGCAAGCGCTTAAAGAACTGGATGAGCAACAAATGAAAGCCGCCTTAGTGCCACTTGTCGAAAAAATTCAACTGGCACTAAAAACGCTGGATCAATTCAAACAAACGGTATAACTCAGACACTGCTAACGCTGATATAAAGGCATGGCTGCGAGCCGCTGGCGTATTTTTGCCACTTCGTTTAAATACGCTTTGCTATCGACCGCATCGTAGCGTTCGATAAATTGTTGTTTGCTCAAACCTTCAGTCAGCCCTTCTATTGAAGGCATATAGACATCTTCACTGGGTGCTTTAGCCAAGGCATCCTGAGTGGCCAGAGCGGTATCAATATCTCCTAATAGCCCCCCCAACTCTACGCCCGCCATATCTGCGGCTAAGTCGACAAAACTATAGCCACTGCCGCCCATACTCCGGTCCATCAACTCTTTAAATTCGCCCACCGCAAAAGAAACATCTTGTTCGCTTACCATTTTAATGGCGGCCGATATAATAAAATGCCGAGCCAAATCGTTACGGTTACGCAGTAGTGCAGGCGCTGCGGGCTTTAATGCTTTTTCGCTATCGGGCTGTACTTCGCCGACCAAATTGGCCACCCGGTGATGCCCGATAAAAATTGCCAGCGCCAAAATTGAGGCTTTGTTATGCAACAAAACGTTATCTGGGGTACTTTGCTCACGGGCGCGGGCCATTATATGCTTTAAATACAGATTGAAAGGCTGAGGTTTTTTGGCTAAAGACAACTCACGGCCAGCGATGTAGCGTAAGTAATACCCTGTAAGCTCGGTAAGCTCATCATTGTCATGGCTCCCTAAATTCGTACGAATATGATTAAGCTCTTTTAAAAATTCATCCATCGGCGCTATCGTAACAGCCACCACATTGGGCTGCATGGTAACCTTGGAAATCTGTTCGCGTGCTTTGCTACCAATTTCACTGTCGGTATAGCCATTGATAAAATACTCGACCAATTTCACCGCAAACCAGCCGGGTAAGTGCAAACTGCCTATTTTCACGTAATCAACATTAAGTTTATTATCGGGAAGCAATTGCATATCGACATTAAAATATACCGTCTGACCGAGCACCGGCAAAGCTAACGTACCCTGAATCTGGCTTTCCTGGCGGGTAATTTCTACATTGCCCTGAATATCAGGTATCGCGCGCTGTACAAAACCAACCAAACTGGCGGCCTGCTTTTCGCTAATTTCGATTGTGTGGGCATTATGCCTGTCCGAAATGCTGTCTTTTACCTGACGAATAAGCTGCTTTACCGTCTCTGCTTCACCAATTTGTTCAGCTGCTGTCGACTTAACGAGTGCAGTGGTATCTAAGGCAAGTACCAGCAGACCAAACAACAATACGACGAGAACGGCAAGCACCGTACTTATTTTACGTACTACAGACAATTTTTTAACCATTTAACATTTCAGATGCTGATATTTTTCGTTATGTTGCGGGTAAATACAATCTTATTTGAAAAATTATTAAACGGCGAAATGTTAAATATGGCTTTGTCTGATTCATTGGCCGCCCCACTTCTCTTTTTTATAATCCGACTAAAAGTTAAAAAATGGCTGGTTCTTACTTTCCGGCGTACATTAGACAAGCGCATGTTTAAGCTGATTATTTTAAGGCATTAAAGCGAAACTCATTGGCGAGGCTCAGGATAGTGTAAATTGTCTATGTTTTGAATAACGCATCTAACGGGGACTTTTTTATTAATTTTTTTTCTTTTTTCATTATTTACCACTACGCTTATAGGTTAGACAGGAAAAAAGGCATACATAAGTTACAAACGTTAAGGATTAGTTGTTTGGATATTTTTACGCTTTCGTTGTGCACAATGCTGATCAGTATTGTAATGTTGGCGACCATGATAGGTTTACAGGGAACAAGCCCCCGTAGTTCGGCCACCGCTGACTGGGTTTTGGCGATGAGCTGCTTTTTTATTTCAAGCCTGTTAAATGTAGTGCCATTGCCTACCTATTTTCCGGCGGTACTAAGCCCGGGTATTGCCAACACGTTGTATTTACTCGGACATTGCTTCATATTCAGTGGCATACGACGGCATATTACTCAAAAAAATGGCTACAAACTCACCGTTATCGTAGCTGTAATAACCCTGTTGTTTCATTTTGTTCCGGCCATAGCGCAGTCACTAACCCTGCGTATTATCGTATTTCATTTTTTAATCTTATTCGTACTAACAGGCTCTATTTTCTACATTCTTCGATACCGTCGCTGCCAACCACACAACGGTTTCAGCCCTTTACTGTTGGTGTTGGGGTTATTTTGTGCTCAGTTATTGGTTCGAGTCTTCGTGTTTACCCTGAATATTGTCGGGTTGGAAGTTGCGGTGAACTTGCAACTGCACCAGGTAGGGGCGTTGTTTGTAATGCTGTATATTCTGGCGTCATCAATGAGCTTTGCTTATCTGATCACGTGGGAAAAAGAACAAGCCCTGCATACCGCTTCGTTTACCGATAGCCTGACACAATGGCAAAACCGCCGGGCATTAATGCACCAGGCTCCAAAACTTTTTGCAAACGCGCTTACTCAATGTAACCGGCTAAGCATTTTGGTGGTAGATGTCGATCATTTTAAAATGGTCAATGACACCTATGGCCATGGTATTGGCGATAAGGTTTTGCAGCACATCACTACTCAAATACGGATGGCCGCCCCCTCTGCCAGTTTTTATTGCCGGCTGGGCGGGGAAGAATTTGCCTTATTGCTGGAAAACACAACTCAACAATCTGCCTTAAAGATTGCCGAAGATATCAGAGCCCGAATTGTTGCCTTTCCATTTAACGAATCGGTCTGTATTTCACTGTCGGTAAGTATTGGGGTTGCCACTGCTTACAATCATGATGCAAGCTGGGAAACCATACTGGATCGTGCTGACAAGGCGCTTTATAAAGCCAAAACCCGGGGCCGTAACAAAGTGTGTTAAGTCGTTTAAACTGGACTTTATGCTAAAAACTTCCCCGGTTAATCTGCCAGCAAAAACTTATCCGCTTCTTTTAGTATGACTGCGCGTACTTTTTTGGCTAGTAACACGTTTTCGCGGGTCCATTCGCGACTGCTCTCGCCCCGGGCTTCTACCCATTTTTCAAAGGATGAGCGTGGCGACAAAGTGCCTGAAGCATCGGCTTTTTGTTCAGTTTTATCTGGGTTTCCGGCCCATTGCGAATACTGTGCTTCAGGCATCCTGAAAGCATAACAACGCAATGCCATGGTCTCAAAGTTTGGTTTTATCGCCAGCACGCCGCGTATAGAAGCATGGTTTAATTCATCACCATAGTTTTCAGTAATATTCTGAGTTTGAAATATATAGTCAGAAAATTCGTACTTTACTTCGCTGTCGAGTTGGTTCAATAATTTTTCATCTACCCGAGGTCCTGCCTGATACCAGGTTCCGCCCAACAGCAAAGCGGTAGAAGACGCGTTTAATTCGTACAGTAAAATATCGGCCAAAAACTGACAACTTGTTTGGGGATCCTGCCCGGAAAGAACCCGCACCATCTCATCTACACGCTGTTCAATGTTGCGCAGCAGGATTAAACGCTGCCTGGAGCGATAGGAGTTAAACAAAGTACAAAATTGTGCGGCCAGTTTTTCGGCAGTCTGACGGCTGGTCACATCCATGGCGACCGATTGTGGATTATGGCAGGCCACAATGCCCCACAATTTGCCCGAAATAATAAGTGGAATAGAATAAGACGCGCCAACATCCATATTTGACAGATACTGCAAATGTACCGGCGACACACTGCGTAAATCGGACCAGGTTAAATCGACTGTATTATCCGCCAGCCCGACCACGTCAACCGCCGTAGCTTTCACATCAGGGATCAGTCTTGATGGATTTTGAAAATACAGACGTCTTGCTATTTCCGGAATATCTGATGCAGGAAATTTTAACCCCAGGTAATCTTTTTCGCCGCGCGAGACTGATTCCGCCACGACCTCACCAACCCAGTCACTTTCAAAACGATATAACATAAGGCGTTGATAGGGCAGAACTTCATGCAATGTACTTAGTAAACTTTCGAAATAATCGTTTTCATTCCAGGTTTCATCAGTACCAGGATATAGCCTGGCCTCCAGTGCTTGATAACTCATAAATGACTGGGGCCTGTGCGCCTCTTCCAGCTCAATGACCACGGTCCCTTCACTTCGAATCAAGCGAATATGGCATATGTGTGGCCCTACGACATAATCATAAAACGTCACTCGCTGGCCCGGCGATTGCGGCAAGTCGCTTAGCATGTCTTCGCGTAGCCATTCTAACTGACCAATATCGGCGCCCAGTACGTTTTGTACTCCGCCTTCTATAAAATTATCAATATTACGGCTGGCATAAGTTACCACCAGCGACTCTTCATCCAGTACAATGAGTGCGCCAAATGACTGAATTTTGCCCGATAAGTGTAATTGTTCTTTTTCGCAGTTGGCTAACAACTGGCTGACATTCATACAACCTCCGGTTTCACCATATTAGGTAGATAGTGCGTTTTTAGGCGCCGACGATAACATCTGTGCAATCTCATTGCTGCCCGCAGGTTCATATAAATAAAACCCTTGAATAATCTGGCAGTGTTCCAGCTTTAAAATGTCTAATTGCGCGGCGTTTTCAACGCCCTCAGCCACCACTTGCAAGTTCAGAGCATGAGCCATGCGTATAATAGCCAGAGTGATATTGTGAGCTTCGTCAGACTCAGTCATGCCAGCAATAAAGCTTTTATCAATTTTAAGCTCATGTATAGGTAGTCGACGCAATTGTGACAACGACGATTGACCTACTCCAAAATCATCCACACTTAAGGTTATCCCCAATTTTTCAAGCTTGTTAAGCTCATCAATCAGGATATCCATCCGCTCTGCGATTGCGCTTTCGGTTATTTCAAACTTTAGCTGTTCTGGCTTGATATTGTATTTTTTCATCATAAATTCGGCGTGCGAGACGAAACTTTCGTCTTTCAATTGTTTAACCGAAATATTAATCGCTACTTTGGGCACGCTGATAGATTTCTTACGCCACAAACTTATTTCTTTAAATACCAACTCAAGCGCATGCAAACCAATCTCTTCAATCAACCGCCCTCTTTCTGCCACCTGGATAAACTTTTGCGCCGAAGTGCCTTCTAAATCTTCGCTGTTACAGCGTAGCAATGCTTCAAGACCCACAATCGATCCTGTATTTACATCTACCTGAGGCTGAAACGCAATACTAAACAAGCCTTCCGCTAACGCATTACGCAGCGCCTTTTCAATTTCCATTTTGTGCATGGCTTCCAGTTTCATTTCTTCAGTAAAAAACTGATACTGGTTGCGCCCCAATTCTTTAGCCCGATACATGGCGGTGTCGGCGTTTTTCAGCAATACAAAATTGTCGTACCCGTCGTTAGGATAAACAGAAATGCCGATACTGGCCGAGGCAAACAAAGTGTGTTCGTTTATTTCAAACGGCGCATTAATCACTTTGATGATGCGCTGGGCAACTTCGTCTATTTCATTAACACTGGTTGACTGCAAAATAGCCACAAACTCGTCGCCGCCCATACGTGCCAGTATGTCGGTATCACGAATGCATTTTTGTAGCCGTCTTGAGACTTGTTTAAGCAGCAAATCGCCCACGTTATGACCTAAACTGTCATTAATTTTCTTAAAGTCGTCGAGGTCAAAAAACAACACCGCGCACATACTTTCCTGACGTTTTGCGGTAGTCAGCATCATTCCCAGACGCTCCATCAACACACTGCGGTTGGGCAGGCGCGTAAGCTCGTCATGGGTGGCCAGAAACTCAATCTTGCGCTGAACATTTTTTATCTCGTTCACATCGCTGTAGGTCACGACAAAATTGGTGTGCTGATTGTCGTTATCTTTAACCGCGTTAATGGTGACCCACAACTTTATTTCTTCAGCCTCGATATTAAGATACGTCACTTCCCCCTGCCAATAGTCCTGTAAATTCAGCGCTTCATCAATTTGCTCAAAAAACGCGGGGGTATAAATATCGGCAGTAAAATCCCGCGGATTTTTACCTACAAGTTTATCAATGCTGTATCCGGTCAGCTCAGTAAAAGCGTGATTTGAAGTAATGATTCTACGTTCTTCATCGGTAACCAGAATGGCTTCACCGGTACGGTCAAATAACTTGCCGGCTAATTTGAGCTGTTCGTTAGCGTGCCGAGAACGGGTAATATCATTTGCCTGAGTACAGATAGACTTAACGGTACCGTCGTTATCAAAAATAGGAAAACGGACACTTTCAAGCACCACGTTGCCGTCGTCGCGGTCAAATTCGTCTACCGTGCGTACCGGCGACAATGAACGCATCGTGTCCAAATCACGTTCGCGCAGCATTCTGGCCATATTTTTATTAAAGATGTGATTGTCGGTTTTGCCTATAACATCTGAAGACGTCACCCCAAAAATCTCTTCAAAACGGGCGTTAACAAACTCATACCGTCCTGAGTTATCTTTAAGTGCCACCACAGACAGTGAATTGTTCATTATCGAGAGCAACTGATCCTGATTTTTTTCGACATCTTCATGCGCTTTTACCAGCTCAGAGTTGTCGATAATGACTAAAATTGCACCTTTCGCCTGCTGTTTTGCGTTCATCAACGGCGTAATGAATAAATTTAGCGTTTCTGAGTCAGTGGGCTTAATAATGATATTCATCTTACGGCATGTTTTGATGGTCGCACGCAGTTTACTTTCAATATCAATAAAGTATTCAGGAACATGCAGCTCTTTCAGACGCTTTTTATAAATGCCGCTATTTAAGTGGTATTTGCGGCTGGCAGCATCGTTAGCCCGGTTTACCTTTAGCTCATCATCAAATACAAACAAAGGAAAATCTAACGTGTTGTACACACTTTCAAGCTCACCATTGATAGAGGAAAGCTCGCCCGACTTTCGCATGCTTTCTTCATTAACGCTGATAAGTTCTTCGTTGGTCGCTTGCAACTCTTCGTTGGTGGCTTCCAACTCTTCATTATTCGCTTGCAGCTCTTCATTCGCTGCCTGAACTTCTTCGTTTAACGCCTGCATTTCTTCGGCAGACGCGGCCATTTCTTCGGTCAGGGTTTGCAGCTGTTCACGGGCGGCAATAAGCTCTGCCACGTCAGCGTTGTCGGTGTTGTAGGAGCTGTTTGGAGAAACGTTCGTTATCTCTTCGCTGCGTCTGAAGTTGACGATAAACAAATTATTGTCTGGACTGTCTAGCGGAATAACCGCCAGTTTCCAATGATTTCGGTCGTCCTTTTCAACCTGACGAGGGCGGCTAATCACTACCTCGCTTTCCCGTTTAGCCTTGTTAAACGATGAAATAAGCTCGGCAGCAAATTCTGAAACAATCAGTTTTGACAGATTAAGATCAGGTGCACCCGATGGAAAATTCACAAAAGGTTGTAAGTCGCCCCGTGAATGCAAAATAGTAAATTGCGGATTAACTAAAACCGAGGCCCCGAATTCTTTAATAATAGTTTCATTAAAAAGACGCTCATACCCTTGCCCGGTGCTTTCTCGGGGCCGGCTGGGGGTAACCACACCTTTTAGCATGCGCGGAACCGCGGGACGCTTAGAATTTTGGCATACTCTGAATATTCGGCTACGTCGGTCTACCGGCACAAAGTAGTCTTCTTTAAGGCCAATAGATTCTGATTTACCTAAAAATAATATGCCGGTATTTAGCAGTGCATAACGAAACAGTGACAATACCCGTTGCTGTAGCTCGGTATTGAAGTAAATCATTACATTTCGAAATGAAATCATATCTAAATGCAAGAAAGGCGGATCGCGGGTAATATCCTGACGCGAAAATGTAATGACATCACGAAGTTTTTTGGTGGGGTAATAGGAGTCATCTTCAAAACGAAAATATTTTTCGACCAGCGTTGAATCAACACTGCTGACCGAATGGGCCGAATAACTGCCTTTTCGGGCAATGGTTAATGCATTTTCGTCAATGTCGGTGCCAAAAAGCTGAAAAGTCAGGTTTTTTTCCTGGCGACTAATTTCTTCTAAAAACAAAATAGCTAATGAATATGCTTCTTCGCCGGTTGCACAACCAGCCACCCACACCCGTACGTTTTCTCCCGGTTTTTTCTTATCTACGGTTTCTTTTATAAAGTTACGAATAGATTTAAAAGCTTCTTTATCGCGAAAAAAGTTTGTGACTGAAATCAGTAACTCACGAGAAAGCGCCCTCACTTCGTCGGTATCGTGGTGCAGCTGCTTTAGGTAATCTTCTAATTTTTTGTTTTTGGTCGCAATAAGCCTGCGATTGACCCGGCGTAATAGTGTCGCTTGTTTATAAAAACTGAAATCTATTTTGGTGGTTTCACGCACCACTTCGTACAGTTCAGTCATTATGCGGCTTTTTTCCTGCTCTGAATTAGGAAAAAAACTTTTTAGCAAACTGCTGCAAAAGTTGGCAATTTCGTGACCAATTTCATCGGGTGACAATACTCTGTCTGCCTCTACTGCCTGTAATGAAGCCGTTGGCATACCGTCATATTTAGCAGTTTCCGGGCTTTGCACTATGACATAGCCCCCCGCGCTTTTAATTGAACGCAGGCCACGCGAACCATCGCTGCCGGTGCCCGATAGCACCACGCCCAGACTATGGTCACCCAGCTCATCGGCTAAGGATTCAAACAAAATGTTGGCCGATGGCTTAGGGGTCACTTCGTCTGGGTGCTTGTCTAATCGCAGACGGCCTTCGCGATAAACAATGTGTCGCCCTGGAGGGCCCACATAAATAATATTAACCTCAGGTTTGGTATCGTCTTTTAACTCGCGCACGTCGTAATTTGTTTCGCGGGCTAAGATATCGGCCATCTGACTTTCGTGACTTGGCGACAAATGTTGTGCAATTACTATGCTGGCATTAAGCTTATCGGGTAAATTTGATACCAGACGAATCAGAGCTTCGATGCCACCGGCAGAAGAACCCACACCCACAATAAACGGGGCATTAACTGGTTTTTCATCCTGCACTTCTTTGGGGTTTCCCATACTTAATATTTTCCGTACCTTTAATGCATCGGGCCATACAGAATTGAAGACTAATATGCTGACCTGGTGATGTTTTTCGCGTTGTAATATGTCTGGTATAAGCTAAGATTTATACGCCGACGACTTCGGCCATATTCCCCTTGCTTTCAAGCCAGGTTTTCCGATCGCCACTGCGTTTTTTGGCTAGTAGCATATCCATCAACTCAAGCATATTTTCTGAGTCATCAATGGTGAGCTGGACCAGCCGACGGGTATTGGGATCCATGGTGGTTTCACGTAGTTGAATGGGGTTCATTTCACCCAATCCCTTGAAGCGCTGAACGTTTACTTTTCCACGCTTTTTTTCTGCTTCTATTCTGTCCAGTATGCCCTGCTTTTCACTTTCATCCAGTGCATAAAATACCTCTTTGCCTACATCAACCCTATACAATGGCGGCATTGCGACATACACATGGCCTTTTTCGACCAATGTAGTGAAGTGTCGTACAAACAGGGCGCATAAAAGGGTGGCGATATGCAGTCCGTCAGAATCGGCGTCGGCCAGAATACAGATTTTTCCGTAGCGTAATCCGCTTAAATCGGTCGAGCTAGGGTCTATACCTAATGCCACCGAAATATCGTGTATCTCTTGTGAAGCTAACACTTGTCCTGAGTCAACCTCCCAGCTGTTAAGTATTTTACCCCGTAATGGCATGATGGCCTGAAACTCACGATCGCGCGCTTGTTTGGCTGAACCTCCGGCAGAGTCACCTTCAACTAAAAACAACTCTGAGTAATTAATGTCCTGCGACGAACAATCGGTAAGCTTGCCGGGTAACGCCGGACCCTGCGTTACTTTTTTACGTGCTACTTTTTTGTTCTGACGTAATCGGCGCTGAGCGTTACTGATACACATTTCAGCCAGAGCTTCGGCAATTTCTGTATGCTGGTTCAGCCACAGGCTGAAGGCGTCTTTTACTACGCCAGAAACAAATGCTGAGGCCTGACGCGAAGACAAACGCTCTTTGGTTTGTCCGGCAAATTGCGGGTCTTGCATTTTGGTCGATAAAATATAAGCACAGCGATCCCAGATATCGTCCGGGGTCAGTTTAACGCCGCGCGGCAGTAAGTTTCTAAACTCACAAAATTCACGCATAGACTCTAACAAACCCTGTCGTAAACCATTCACATGGGTGCCGCCCTGTGCAGTAGGAATGAGGTTTACGTAACTTTCGGTCACCAGTTCGCCGCCTTGTGGCAACCACATAACCGCCCAGTCAGCCGCTTCGGTATTGCCACTAAACGCACCAATAAAGGGTTCTTCTGCCGGTATAGTCTCAAACTGCTCAACCGCCTGGTAAAGATAATCTTTCAGTCCATCTTCAAAGTGCCATTCGTGACCTTCTTTTGTGACCTTATTATCAAATTTAATGCGCAGTCCCGGACATAAAACCGCTTTTGCACGCAAGTTATGAATAAGCCGGGACGCCGAAAATTTTGCTGAATCAAAGTACTGACCGTCAGGCCAAAAATGCACTTTTGTGCCGGTGTTTCGTTTGCCGCAGGTATCGACAACCCGCAATTCTTCAGTTTTGTCGCCATTGGCAAAATCAATTTGATACACCTGGGCGTCGCGCCGAATGGTTACCTCAACTTTGGTAGATAACGCATTAACTACCGAGATACCCACACCGTGCAAACCTCCCGAAAAAGCGTAACTTTGATTTGAAAACTTACCTCCGGCATGAAGCTTTGACATGATGAGCTCTACCCCTGAAATTTTTTCTTCGGGGTGAATGTCAACCGGCATACCACGACCGTCATCGGTGACCTCTAAAGACTGGTCTTCGTGTAATACCACTTTAATATTCGTGGCGTGCCCGGCCAGGGCTTCATCTACGCTGTTATCAATAACCTCTTGCCCAAGGTGATTAGGCCGGGTGGTGTCGGTGTACATTCCAGGTCGCCGCTTTACCGGGTCAAGACCATTAAGAACTTCAATTGCTTCTGAATTATATTGAGTTGCCATAATTATCTTTTTCTCAAAAAGCGGTTAACCGAAACACATGCCAGTATATATACAGCATCACAAAAACACACATCTTAACAGGGCTGTTGCTACCCCACAATTTTGTAAACGGTTTGTATTATACCGCTAAAAAGCGAGCAATAGCAGGCAAATGCTGTTCATAGCCGACAAAACTATGATCGCCGCCTGGCTCTATATGCAGCTGAGCACCCTGATATTTTTGCTGCGCCTGACGGTAATCCAGGGTTTCATCACCGGTTTGCAACAGCACCATATAATTTTGTAAACACTTGATTGTGGGCGTGTCCAAAGTTTTAAGAATGTGCATGTCATCATTGACCAGCGAAAACTTTTCCTGAGTATAAGGATTTGTGTGCTCGCCTAGAAAACCCAAAAGTAGCTCATAAGGCCGCACAGCCGGGTTGAGCAGTACCGCCCGGCCACCGTACTGCTCAACCAGATGGCTGGCCAGATAACCTCCCATTGAACTGCCGATAACACGTAGTCCGTCGCGGGTTATTGAGGGATGCTTTTGCAGATAATCATCAAGTTGCTGCTTTACCTTATTCGGGCTATTAGATAACTGCGGTACATACAGCTTGGTATCAGGGTGATGTCTGGCGAACCAGCTCAAGGTAGATTGCGCTTTTACCGATTGCGGTGAGCTTAAAAAACCGTGCAGATACAGCACTTCGCTCATGAAATTCTCCTTATTTGTGAGTGCCAGCGGCCGTTATCGGGTAAGTCGATAATACGAAAACCTGCGCTGTGCGAGCTTGCACCAAATTCGGGGGTCATTGCCCATTGCCAACAGGTAGACGGAGCACCCAGAATGGTATGATGCTGGTAGGTGTTTTCACAGGCAGTATGAGTATGTCCATGCACTACAGCTGAAATTGGCTGGGTACTTAACCAATTTAAAAATGATGTCGCGTTAATCAGATTGTGGGTGTCCATCCAGCTATTGCTGGCAACAGGATGATGATGCAGGGCCAGTAAATGATATGCATCGGGCCTTGTCTTAATTGCGTGCTCGACGCGTAATAGCTCATCCTCATCAACTTTACCCTGTGCGCCTTTATGTCGGGTATCGAGTCCATGTATGCACCAGTTACCCAACCTTGCCGGTGTGCCAGCACAAAGCACGTGTTCGCACATTATGGTATCAAAGTGGTGGGTGAGATCGTGATTACCAGCAATTACCCGGGTCTCGATAGTAGGAACATACTCGCGCAACCGCTGCAAAAAATGCCGATAGCTGGCGGCACTATGATCGCCGCTGATATCTCCGGTACAAAGCAACAAATCAGGCTGAAACTGACTGGCCAGCTGTAAACACTGACTCAACGACTTATAGGGGTTGATGTTGCTGTAGCCGGTTTTGTCTTTTTGGGCAAACAAATGACAGTCGGTAAACTGCACAACCCGCATCAGGCTTCGCTGGTCACGGTAGGCTGATGTTTTAAACAAAACTGAAGCCACTCACCCAAAAACTGATTCACCATTTGTTTTTCGTTGCGCTGGCGCATGTTGCGGTTTGGGTAAGTATAAGAAGGCGCAAACGCACCGGTATTCTGGCTGCTGATAACCTCGGCCATGCGCGCGTCATGGTACAGCCTGACCTGCATCGATGGCTTCAGATAATCCGGGGTGCTGGCATTGTGTTGTTCAACCATCAAAGTGGTGGTATAGCGCGCCGTTTCGGTCAGGGTAATACGATAGCTTAAATGCGTTCCGATAGTAAACTCAAAGGCCAGATGCTGGGTGTCACAGTCGGGCAGCACGCGCAAAAAACGGGCATAGTTTAGTTCACATGTTGCCTGCATGCTGGGCAAATGGGGGACGTATTTTCGCTGCTGATTACTCACTGTGATGCCAGTTCTCCAACAAAGTTTGTTTGTGTATAAAAAACCATTGTAGTGCAATAATTGATGCGGCGTTGTCAATTTGACCGCTTTGAAGCCAGTTCCAGGCATCCTGTTCGGCCACCCGGTATACTTTAATATCTTCAGACTCGGTGGGCAGACCGTGAACGCCGTGGGCCAAAGTAGCATCAGTACGACCCACAAACACATGAATGCGTTCAGTAGTGCCGCCCGGGCTAGACAGATAGCTTAACGCCTTTGTCAAGTCTTCAAGCTGAATGCCCGCTTCTTCATGGGCTTCACGATGACAGACCGACTCTGGCGATTCACCCTCATCAATAATACCAGCAATAATTTCGATGAGCCATGGTGTCTTCGAGGTGGGTAAAGCGCCAATCCGAATTTGTTCGATTAATACAAACTCTTCTGTTTTAGGGTCGTAAGGCAAAACCGCCACCGCATGACCTCGTTCAAATATTTCGCGCTGAACGGTATCGGTCCAGCCACCATTAAATAATTTGTGCCTGAAATCGTAGCGTACCATTTTAAAAAAACCGTCATAAAGCGGTTCTTTGTGCAAAATTTTTACGTCTTGTGAGGTAAAGCTGTTTATTTTATTGCTCACTTACATTCACTCTCGCATGTAAAAAGGGTAGTATACAACTATTATAAGAGTCGTGGAACGACACGAACCTGGTTGGCAACGCTTGGGGGTGACAACGGTTTGTTACGTTGTTAATTACGTTGTTAGTATTCTCTGCAATAAACCCGATAACATATTCTGTTACAGTTAAATACCTGCTGTTACGACTATAGACTATCGGTTTGCAGTTGACTTTCATACACTTTACAACCTTTAGCAGTCTGATGACTCAATAGAATACAAAGAAGGCGGATTAATGAAACGAACACTTCTGTCGTTGGTAATAAGTTTAGGAGTGACCTCTTCAGCTTTTGCAGACGATTTAGCGCAGGTATACAAGCAAGCGCTGGCAAATGACCCGGTAGTCACCGGTGCTAAAGCTCAGCGAAATGCAGCCTTTGAGGGCATTGCCATTAGCCGGGCAAATTTGTTACCGCAAATCTCTGGTGCCGTAGGGTATTCTACCTCTAGTCGCGAACAAACCCAGTTTGCCGGCTCCGATCAAAACCTTACCCTGATTACGTTCGATTCTGATACCGACACAATGAATTACGGTATCGATTTAACCATGTCTTTGTATGACCACGCTAACTGGGTGGGTTTAAATCGGGCCGAAAAAGTCGCACAGCGCAGTGATGCTCAATTGGCCGCTACTATGCAGGAACTCATTGTACGAACCGTAGATGCGTACTTTGAAGTGCTGCGCGCCAAAGACAGCCTTGAATTTGTTCGCTCAGAAAAAAGAGCGATTGATCGCCAGCTTGAACAAACTAAACAGCGCTTTGAAGTCGGTCTGACCGCCATCACCGATGTCCATGAAGCGCAGGCGAATTACGATCGTACCGTTGCTCAGGAAATTCAGGCCGAAAACCAGGTAGAGCTGGCGTTAGAATCATTACGTGCCATTACCGGTAAATATCATGACGGTATTTACACCCTGGATACGGATAGCTTTTCGGCAACCATGCCCACGCCCTCCTCGGCCGAACAATGGCTAAAAATTGCCGAAGATTCAAACCTGGCCTTACTGGTTAATCGTCTGGCTTTAGATGTTGCTAAAGAAGATATTTCACTGGCACGCTCTGATCACTACCCTACATTGGGCTTGTCAGCCGGCGCCAGTAAAACGAAAAATGATATTTCAGGCGCCGCTATCGAATTTGAAACACCCTGGCTTGATAGTTATAGCGTTGGTGTAAGTTTAGACATTCCTATTTTTCAGGGTTTACGCGTCACCGCTCAAACCCAGCAGGCAAAATATCAGTATATTGCCAGCGCTCAGGATTTAGAACAAACGTACCGCCAAACCGTACAGTCAGTGCGCAGCTCATTTAATGATGTTAACGCCGCCATCTCTACAATTCGGGCGTTAGAACAGTCTGAAGTGTCTGCTCAAAGTGCATTAAAAGCCACCGAGGCAGGATTTGATGTGGGCACCCGTACCATTGTGGATGTGCTAGACAGTACCCGCAATTTATTTGATGCGCGACGCAACTTATCCAGCGCCCGTTACGACTTTATTCAGTCAGTGGTTAGCTTAAAAGAAGCCGCCGGTACTTTGACCAGTGAAGATGTAGTAATGATTAACGCCGGTTTGCAGCCGCCTGAATCGGTGCGCCAGTCCAACAACCAGCAAAATAATCGGCAATAATCTATCTTACGTATTGCTGCCCGCAGCCGGTGAGATTTCACCGGCTTTTTTTGTGAAAAAAATAATGGGTAAAAATGCTTTGGTTGTATCTCTTTGGCCAAACCTGCACTGCGGTTTTGCCGAAAATCTGCGCCGCCATCGACAAAATCATATCTATTTTTTTGCAACGCGATAAAATCCATCCGCTGTTCTACCTGGTGGTATTACAGCGTTTTATTTGTAATCCCTATTTCACTACTTAAGATTAAAAGAACGCGCATGCAGGCTGAAGTACTCCAGAGCCGGTTTGAAAATATCCGCTCTAATAAACTATTTGAAACCTTTGTTGTTACCGTCATTGTCTTTTCAGCATTATTGGTTGGCGCAAAAACCTACGACATTCCGCAACCTTTTAGCTCTATTGCCTTGTTGCTTGACTGGTTTATCAGTTTCTTTTTTCTGACCGAGATTACCATTCGGTTTATGGCAGAAAAGCGCAAACTCGACTTTTTCAAAAACTTCTGGAATTGGTTCGATACCATCATAGTCGTGGTGTCTATGATACCAGCTGATAATACCGATCTGGCCGTAGTGGGCCGGCTGGTACGTGTGTTCAGGGTACTGCGGATGATTTCGTTTATTCCCGAACTGCGTATTTTGCTGGTGTCGTTAGTCAAAGCGCTGCCCCAGCTGGGCTATGTCATGCTGCTGATGTTTATTATCTTTTATATCTATGCGGCCATTGGCAGCACCTTGTTTGAAGAGATAAATCCGATATTGTGGGGCGATATCAGTATTTCATTGTTAACGCTGTTCAGGGTAATGACATTTGAAGACTGGACCGATGTCATGTACGAAACGATGGCTGTTTATCCGCTTAGCTGGGTGTTTTATCTTAGCTTTATCTTTTTTACCGCTTTTGCCTTTTTAAACATGGTGATTGGTATTGTGGTTAATGTAATGGAACAGGAAAATGCAAAAGCCCGGGCCGCTGAAGAAGAGCAGAACGACGAGCCTTCGCTCAGCGAGCTTATGTATGAGATTAAACAAATTAAAGCACAGTTACCGGCATCTGAGGTCCAGTCAAATCTAAGCCCGAAGCAATAGCAGCAGTGCGGCGCTAGGGGGCGCCGCTGCCATTATTCGTCGTAGTCACCACAACACTATGGCGGTTAAAGCTTTTGTTTTAATTCATCAGCTCGGGCTTGATTTTTTGCTTGTGTAAACGTGCGCGACTCCAAGCGACGCTTAGCCAACGCCTGCTGTCCGTGTTCAATAAGCAATTCAACATAATTCAAATACACCAGGTCGCTGCGTATCTTTTGCATGTCCAGTTGCTTGTAATTTCTAAGGGCCTCAGCACTTTGATTTTGTTGCTTTAGAATTTGTGCCAGCGTATCTATGGCTTCAGGGTTCTTAGGCTGCACTTTAACGGCGCGTCGGGCAAGGGGTTCAGCGTCTTTTAATTTACCCTGTTCAAAGTACATATACGCAAGGTTATTAAGTACCACAAAGTTATCTGGCACCACTTTGAGCATTTCTTTGTACAGTGTTATTGCCTTACTTTTGTCGTTGCCAATAATCCGTTCTGCATAAATCATAGCGGTTCGGATATCCCGGGGTTTTTGCTCATAATGCTCAGCCATAAAGGCTAACGCCTGCTCAGACTGGTTAAGATTGTCATAGGCAGACACGACCAAACGGGCGTGTTTTGAGCTGGCATCATGGTTGTAAGCAGGTCGTGCGTTCTCAAGCGCGGCTTGAAAGTTGCCTTCAAGCAAATGCAGTCGGGCAATAACACCTTTGACAAAAGGCAAAGACAACACATTTTCGGGGACCGGCTTTAAAGCGGCGCGCGCCTCTTTGGCTTTGTGTTGTAATGCCAGAAAGTATGCTTTTAATACTTGTATTTGTACGTCGGGTCGCTTTTCCAGATAGGTATTAATGGTATCGAGCCCCTCATCGTACTTGCGCTGAGCTTCGTTAAGCAATAATTTGCCCAGTACTGCTGACTTATCACGAGGATGCTGTTTTACCCACATTTTGTAATGAGAATTTGCCTCGCTGATTGCATTTAACTGGACTAACGCCTGGCCTTTAATATTCCAGAACGCAGCAGGCGCATTTTCATTGGCAGTCACAGGCTTGAGTACCGATAATGTTTGCGGGTAATTTTGCTGACTAAAATACATTTTGGCGACCAGCATACGCAGCGACATATTATCAGTGTTACTTTCAAGCTCGCGTTCAGCGTGTTGTAACACCGTATCGGTATTTACCTGCTTGCTTTGGCGGGCCAGGTCAAACCAAAGCGAAATAGCCCGAATATCGGCCGGATTTTGTGGTAAATAGTTCTCCAGTTTTTGTTGGGCCTGTGCGTATTGTTTATCTACCAATGCCAGTTTTATTTGCGCTAATGCCAGTTTGTTGTTTTCTGGCGCCCGCGTTTCTGCTTCATTTAATAGATTTCGGGCCGCATCAATATCTTTGTTCTGCAGGGCAAATTCTGCCAGATAGATATAGGGTTGGGCATCGTCTGGCTTTTGGTTTATCCAGCTCTGGGCTAGCTCGCGGCCTTTTTGCTGGTTGCCTGAAGCAATATAAGCGGCCATCAGTGTTTTTTGTGTAGCAATACTATCGGGGGCTTTTTCAAGGGCCGCTTCAAGATTCACAATACCTTCGATATCATTAACCGACAGTTGCAACGCCCCAAGCCGGGCCAACTCTTCAGCCGATTGGCTGGTCTCACTGCTTTTTTCAATCATTTTTTTAGCATCGACCATATTGCCTTGCTGTAACAATTGAAAACCTGCCTTAGAAAACAGTTCGGCGTCTTGCTGAGCCCCGCCATCTAACTGAGACAAAATTTCTGTAGCCTCGTCGTTTTCGCCTTGTCGAAGCAGACTGTCAGCCAGCATCCGCAATGCGGGATGATTGTCTGGCAGACCCTGAGTGACCATCGACAAATGTTGACTGGCCGCATCAAAGTCTTGCTGCTGATACGCGGCAAACCCGGCCATCAGGCGCACCGCTGGCGCATTTTGCCCTGCTTGTATGGCTTTTTCTAAATACTTAAGGGCGCTTTCATGCTGATTATTAGTGGCATCAATAAACCCCTGATACTGGTTCAGCAGCCCATTGTCGGGGTAGCGGTTTAGAAGCGGGGTCACATAAGGTTGCGCCTCGTCCATTCGTTTGGCTTCAATAAGCAAGCTAATCAGGGCAAGTTGTTTGGCCGTATCATCCGGATACAGCTTTACATAGCTTTGATAAGTCTCTATGGCTTTCTCAGAGTTCTTGGTTAACGCATAAAGACGACCAAGTTGCTGTAATACATCTTTGTTTTCGGGAGCAGCTTGGGCCAGATTCTGAGTTTGTTGGAGTGCCGCAGTATACTCTTTGTTCAACAATAACCGATAAGTTTGCGCCAGAGGCTGGTAAACCGAATCAGTTTTTAAGGTGTTGAGTTCATCAATTAACGCGTTCGCTTCGTCTTGCTGATTCAGCTGTACCAGTGCCTGCAATTTATAAAAACCAACCTCAGCGCGTTCGTCATCACTAAGCCCAGTAGTATCGTGATCTATTTCTACTAACGCGTTTTCGGCGCCGGTTTGTTGGTAGGCCTGGGACAGTAGGGGCACTATTTCAGAAGGCGAGTAACCCAGCTCCATAGCTCTGTTAAGCTCTTTTTCAGCCGCCTCAAAACGGCTAGCAGCTAAATAAATTTGGCCTAGTTCGAAGCGGGGCTCGGCCGCTTGCGGATCTTTAGCAATGGCGTTTTTGTATTCGATAATAGCCGCATCGATATCTTGTTCGCTGGCGTAACTGCGGGCGGTAGACAGGTGTTCTTCCATTGATTTGTCGGTACATCCTGACAATACGCCCGAAACCGCCAGGGCGGCGGTTAGTGACAACAGCGTCTTTTTACTCACTGTAAATAATTTCATCCTTACACCTGCATTTTTGTTATGTTTTTGTATGCCGGCCAAGAGTTTACCTTGCGCAGAAGAATAATCCAGTTCGGCTGACGAAAAAATAATCCATTTTTATAGTGATCTCGACCAGTTTAAATGGTATCTGGTCCACGAATGGCCTATAATACCCTTTTTGCAACACATGCCAGCGTTTAGAAGCTGTGCCCGCCTTACCCATCAGGATCCTGAATGACCACTACTGTCGACTTGACATTTAAAGACCTCAATCTTCCACAACCTATCTTACAAGCACTGGAAAAAGTAGGCTATGAAAAGCCTTCGCCAATTCAGGCGGAAAGTATTCCATTGCTTATGCAAGGCCATGATTTGCTTGGCCAGGCACAAACAGGTACCGGTAAAACCGCTGCGTTTGCCCTGCCTATGTTGGCGAACATTGACCCGGACGCCAAATTGCCACAACTTTTGGTTTTAGCGCCTACCCGTGAACTGGCAATTCAGGTTGCTGAAGCGTTCCAGGTTTATGCCAGCTTTTCACAAAAGATTAAAGTGCTGCCAGTATACGGCGGTCAGTCTTACGATAACCAAATTCGCCAGTTAAAGCGTGGCGTTCAGGTTGTAGTGGGTACACCAGGTCGAATCATTGATCACATTAATCGTAAAACACTGAACTTAAGCGAACTGCGCTTTTTGGTGTTGGACGAAGCCGATGAAATGCTTCGTATGGGCTTTATCGACGATGTTGAAACTATTTTGTCGAACGCCCCTGACACACGTCAAACTGCGCTGTTCTCGGCAACTATGCCTGGGCCAATCAAAAAGATTACCCAGCGTTATCTGAAAGATCCTAAACACGTAAAAATTGCGTCTAAGGTTTCTACCGCCTCGACCATTCGCCAGCGTTACTGCCAAATTGCCGGTCACCATAAATTGGAAGCACTGACCCGTATTATGGAAGTAGAACCATTTGACGGTGTGATAATTTTTGTGCGTACAAAAACCGCTACCGTAGAGCTGGCCGACAAACTGGCTGCCAGAGGGTACGATGTAGAACCTCTTAATGGGGATATTCCGCAAAACGCCCGTGAACGTACCGTAGAAAAGCTTAAACAGGGTGCCATTGATATTCTGGTTGCTACCGACGTGGTTGCGCGTGGTCTTGATGTTGAGCGTGTTAGCCACGTTATTAACTACGACGTCCCTTATGATACCGAATCATATGTACACCGTATTGGCCGTACCGGTCGTGCCGGGCGTGCTGGTGACGCTATTTTGTTTATCTCGCACCGTGAAAAGCGTTTGTTGTTTGCTATTGAAAAAGCGACCAGACAAACTATTGAACAAATGCCAATTCCGTCTATTAGCGAGCTTAATGAAACCCGTTTGTCACGCTTTAAAAACTCTGTGGCTGAAGCCTGTAACGACGATAGCATTGAGTCGCTGATGTCGTTGGTGGATACACTGCAAAGCGAAACCGAAGCCGCGCCTGAGCGTTTGATGGCGGCACTGATTAAGCTGGCACAGGGTGACGAGCCATTGTTCTTAAAAGAGGGCGACCGTCCAGATCTGAACAGCAAACCACCTCGCAACGATTACGATCGTTCTGAACGTGGCGATCGTGGCCGTGGCGACCGTCGTAGTAAACCTGGTAAGGGCCGCAGCAAGCCTGATGCAGGTATGCAGCGTTTTCGTATCGAAGTGGGTCATACCCATGGAGCCAAGCCAGGTAACATTGTGGGCGCTATTGCCAACGAAGCAAACCTGAAAAGCAAAAACATTGGGGCTATCGAAATATTTGATACTTTCAGTACAGTTGACTTGCCCGAAGGCATGGCCGAGCCGACCAAAGATATTCTGCGTAAAGCACGAGTTGCCGGTCAACGCTTAAATTTACGCGAATGGACCGACACACCCCCTAAGCGTAAAGGCGGCCCTAAGCGTTAAGCTTACGTCGTTTACATATAACAAAAAGCAATAACAATTTGGTTTTTATTGTTTCTGTTAAATAAAGAAAAGCGTCAGAATGACGCTTTTCTTGTTTGTGAGCTAAGGTAAAAAGCAATGCGTTATTTTCCGGTATTTATAGATGCGCAAAACCTGCAATGTTTAATTGTGGGCGCTGGGGAAGTGGCCGCGCGTAAGCTGGAATTAATGTTAAAAAGCCCGGCCAATGTTACGGTGGTAGCACCATGGATGTGCAAGACAGTTCAGCGATATGACGGACATCCACAGGTAACCCTGGTACACCGCACGTTTGAAGATAACGATCTTGCCCATAAAAACATGGTGTTTGTGGCAACCGACGATGAAGCATTAAATGCCCGTATACATACCTTAGCCAAACAGCAAAAAGTACTGGTAAATGTGGTAGATAATACCCCGCTGTGCCAGTTTATTACCCCTTCTATTATTGACCGTTCGCCCATTACTATTGCCCTAAGCAGTGGCGGAGTTGCTCCGGTTTTACTGCGCTACTTACGCCAAAAGCTGGAGAGCGTGATCCCTGCGAACATCAGCAGATTGGGCGATTTTTCTGAAAAATTCAGAGAGAAGGTAAAACAAAGTTTAAATGGTGTCACCGCCCGCCGGTATTTCTGGGAAGAGGTATTTGACGGTGATATTGCCGAATTGGTCGAAAAAGGTCAGACCGAAAAAGCCGAACATCAGTTTTCATTAGCGCTACAGGCAGCTGCCACCGATAAGAAACCCGAAGGGCAGGTTTATCTGGTGGGGGCCGGCCCGGGCGACCCCGACTTGCTTACATTCAGAGCATTAAGACTAATGCAAAAAGCCGATGTGGTGGTATACGACCGGCTGGTTTCACCGCAAATTCTGGAGCTGGTACGCCGCGATGCCGAAAAAATATATGTAGGCAAATCCAAAAGTAATCATTCTTTGCCACAGGACGAGATTAACCTGCTAATGGTAAACGAAGCCAAAAAGGGGAACCGGGTAGTACGGCTTAAAGGCGGCGACCCCTTTATTTTTGGACGAGGTGGTGAAGAAATTCAGACCCTGATCAAACACAACATAGAGTTTCAGGTAGTGCCAGGCATTACCGCGGCCAGTGGTGCGGCCAGCTATGCGGGTATTCCGTTAACTCATCGTGACCATGCTCAGTCAGTTATGTTTGCCACCGGCCATCTTAAAAACGGTACCATCGAACTAAACTGGTCGGCATTAGCTCATACCAATCAAACCGTAGTGTTTTATATGGGCCTGACCGGGTTGCCGGTTATTTGTGAAAAACTGATTGAACATGGTTTACCGTCAAATACGCCAATAGCGCTGGTTCAACAAGCGACATTGTCAGAACAAAAAGTAGTGACTGGCACCTTGGCCGACATAACCCAAAAACCAGAGACGGCTGCATTAAAGCCCCCTACCCTGGTTATTGTGGGCACGGTAGTCTCGTTACATTCTCAGCTAGACTGGTTTACGCCAGGCAAAAGCTAAATTACTGGTGTTTCCTTATTGCCATAGTATAGTGAAATCGACGGAGCACAGCGGGGGGATTATGAACATGCTAAAAAAAGTTTACCGGTATAGCATCACCCCAGCGCTTTTGTGGACCAGTTTACAGGTGTCTGCCCAGCAATTAGATTTTTCTCATACCCAAAACAACGGTCAGCATCATTACAGCTATCAATGGCGTGATGCTCAGCAGCAAACTCAGTCACTGAACTTTTCTATAGAAGCTGATGTTTTGGCAAACGCTCCTGGTGAGCCGATTCGTTACAGTCAGGCCCGGGTTCAGCGGTATGTGTATGTTGCTTTGACCAAAGCGGCGCAGCAGGTTGATCCCAAACAAGCCAAAGTAAGCATTGAGCAGCAAGAACGCGGTGTTCAGATTGCCGTACGCTCGACCAGTCGTGACTTAAATCAAAAGCTTACCCGCGAATTAAAAGCTACTCGTGAAGCCGCTTTTGCCGAGTTTTTAGACAAACATTATTATACGCGTTACACCACCGTGTTTGACGAAAAAGCAGTTAAACCTGATCATGCACGCTACGTAGATGCCTATACCCGCGTGCTGGTGCCCTTGTCACAGGCTATTTACGAAAAGGTGCAGCAACAGTCAGATGCCCGCCGCTATTTAAACTTGCTACTAGGCTGGGTACAAACCATCCCCTATGACACTCTTGAAGATCGGACACAGCACAGTGGCGCGGGTTTTAATCCACCAGCGCGGTTGCTAAACCTGAATCTGGGCGACTGCGACAGCAAATCAGTACTTTCGGCCGCAATCATTCGTGCGTTTCTTCCCGAGACACCCTTAGTTATGGTTTTACTGCCTAATCATGCTTTATTAGGCATTGCACTTAAGCCTGATGAAGGCGAACAATCTATTGAGTATGACGGTGAGACCTATGTTTTATTTGAACCCACCGGCCCTGCACTTTTGCCCTTTGGTGAGGTCGCTTCAAAAAGTTATCAGGACATAGCCAACGGACACTATACTTTGGAAGCGTTGTAAGCCCGTTACTCTCCATTGCCTTTATTGTCTGAATCTGATTTACCACTCATATAACTGTAAAGTTTGGAGCCGGTACAGGTAATAAGCAAAAAGCCCAGCGCTGACTCTAAGCCCGCTACCATTTTCAAATCTTCAGTGGGCTGAGTACTACCAAGACCCAACGTGGTAATGGTGGTTAAAGAAAAATAAAAAATATCTTTGAAATTGCCGCCATCTTTAAACTCGCCTAAACCTAGTTCAACTCCTGCCACATAGGTAAGACAAAACAGTGCAGATATAGTGACCTGATTAATTGCCCCGGCCATGACGACAATTTGCATGCGCAAGTAGCGTTTAGAGGTTTTACTGCATAGTGTATCGACCAGCAAGGTAAGATTGAAGTAATGCAGTGTAAGTGCAACCGCTAACGTTGCTAAGGTAATGATTAGCATAGTAAACATGAGTTTTGTACTCAACAGTATTAAAGGGCCACATTGTTAAAATGTGGCAATATTGAATGTCGATAGGTACTATCCTTGTTGTCATCCTTTTTTTGAAAGATGCAACAACTCAAAATACTTAGAAAAGACAGGCTATCTATCATTTGACCAGTGCAGGTGATAAATAATCCAACGACCATCCACTTTTCTTAAGGCGGCAGTCTGCATTAACTTGTAGCTCTTGCCTTTTTCATCTTTGGTATTTGAAACACTCATCGAAATAGCACGATCACCTTGTATACCTACCTGATGAAAAATCAGCTCAGACTTCATTTTGCTCAGGTACTTCATATCGGACAGCATGTGGTGAGAGCTGTATTCCCGGGCACTTTTTTCAATTCTGCCGCTTTCAAATATCACGACATCTTCTGCCAATAAACTTTTGGCCTTTTCCTGATTTTGTTGTTTAAGAGCACGATGAAACGAGATAACGGCGTGGCCTGGTTCAGTACTATTACCTGATAAATCGTCGTGTGGAGTGTCGGGTTTGTCACCATGCGCATTACCAGTGAATGAAACCATAAGCAAAAGGCTAAATAAAAAATAACGAATCATGAATTTTCCTTAGGAAAAGTTGGGCCCGACCACACTGGTCAGAGCGGCGGTGATAAGTAGCAACGTTGCTGCCAGTGCAATTTCCAGCGAAATAGAACGGGATAGCTTACTTAACGTTTGTCGATTTTCCAGCATCGGCACAAGCTTGAGCTTATGACGTGCTGCGAGCAGTAGTAGCCCGCTAACACACCCTATCTTTGCCATAAGAGTAAGTCCGTAAGCTGAAGTAAAAAGCTGCGAGACATGATTAAATAACTGCAATGCCATAAGCACGCCAACAATAATCATCAATCCCACCAAAAACTGTGCAGATAAGCCAAACTTATGCATAAGAGACTTGGTTTGTTCCACGGGCAGGTGGCCACACGCAAGCTTTAAAGGGATCAGCGCACCAAACCACCATGACATAACGAAAACATGGACTACCAGTAGCATTTTTTCAATTAAACCTTGCTCTGATATGTGACCGGCAAGGGTATAGCTGTAAAGCGCAGCAGCTAATGCCAACAACACACCTCCACGCGTTACGGTGTGCTGAAAACGAAGCCTGGTAGCGACAAGCAGCGACAAAAGAGCAAAAACAGCAGCACCGCCACGTACTTGTGCCATATAGCCTACGGGTGAATCCCACATAATACTAAGCATAGTAGGGTTCAGTGCTCCGCTTAAGCCACTTTCTGAAAACGCGCCCACTTTGGCCAAAAACCATATTGGTACCGAAATAGCCGCAAGTACAAAGCTGTAAATAAAATAGCGAGTTAGTTTGCGGGTATAGGCTGCGGGCAGTTTGTGAGTACTTTCTTCAAAGCCAAATGTCTGAAGAAATGCATACCCGGCTATGCCCGCAGTTCCTGCATAAAATAAAGCTTTACAGATAATGATAAGCGTATTCCAGATATACATTTCCATCATTCAGCCCTCTTAGTGCACCATAAATGAATAAGAATCTTTCATTTTATGACCATCGCTACCCATCGCAATCCACTCAACGTTATAGGTGGCCGGAGACAGCTCTGGAAGCTCCCAGGAATAGTCTGCTTCTGCTTCACGACTGGGTGTAAAGCCAAAATCAATCTCGTCACCATTCTTTTTAGACAGGGTAACCTTCATCAATTGAAGCTTGGCCGAGAATGACAGTTCCAGCGTTTGTGGAGCTGACATTAACATAGCATCGTTTTTTGGCATGGTTTTGGTAAGCTCTACCCCGCCATGAGAAAACGCTGCACTGCTAAACAGTAAACCTGATATCACTAAACACTTATGAATTACTTTCATTTTTTAACCTCATTTGTATTAAAAGAATCGATATAAATCTGTTGCGGCTCAATATGCTGCGATAACAGCAATGACTTTACTTCTGCTAGCATAGGAGCAGGGCCACATAAGTAAAAACTGGCACTGTTGAAAACGTCAAAATTAAGACGTTGGCGCGTAAGTTGTTGTACATACCCGGTATGTCCTCGCCAGGCTGGCGAAGGTGATGAGAGTGTGGGCAGATAAGTAAAGTTTTTAAAGCGTTTAGCCAGATGTTCAAATTCATCTGCGTAACACAAGTCTTCTTCATTGCGTGCGCCATAGATAAAAACCATCTCTTGTGACACGCTATTTTGTATTAACGCTTCATAAATCAATGCCCGAAGCGGCGCTATACCCGAGCCGCCGCCTATCAAAACTTTTACGCCGGGCCGGTATGCACCCTCAGCAAAACTGGCGAACGGCCCGTAAGCTTCGACCGACTCACCCGATTCAAGAGAACATAAATAGCTTGAGCCCGCCCCGCCGCTCTTTTGAGTGGTGGTATTACATTGCCATTTGATAGTAAAAATCAGCTCATCACATTCACCGCTATAATTTGCTATCGAGTAGCTTCGGGTGGTGCTTTTGTAAGATACTGTCTGCGCGTCAAACTGAGACCAGTAAGATCGCCACCGGTCCGGAATATCAACCGGCACAGTACGACGTTTCCCACCAGGAATAGAAAATTGCATCGAAGAGCCGGCATTGAACTTTTGCAGATTCCCGCCTGCCACCTTAAAGGCAATTTCTTTTATCGTGGGGGTAATGTATTGGGCGCGTGAAACCTGAAGTGTCAAAGCCTGAGTGGCTATGTCTTTCACTATTATTGAGTCCACAGAATGAGCAGCGTGTTGACACGCTAAACGACAGCCTGCAGCCAATTCACTATGACTGATAAGGTGTGTTTCAGCAGGCTGTACCGGAAGGCTGCTCTGAGTATAAAATCGACACGTTCCACAGGTTCCTCCTCCGCCACACTTCGCCGGCAACTGCAGTTTGTTTTGTGTTAGCGTGGTCAATAACGTTGTATTTTTACGTCCCTGAACGGCTACGTTTTGGTTGTTATTGGCCACCAGAACGTCAATATTATGCAAAGCGCCGGGGCGCACTGTAAAACGTCCTGCTTTTAGTAGCATGATGATCCAGGCCAAACCTGACAACCCAAAGGCCAGCGCTAAGACCGAAACGATAATAAGCAAAGGGTGGTTAAAGCTGCCTGTGTCCCAGTAGTCCATGAAATGCAATTTGAACATTAATGCCACAAACCGGCGATGTTCATCGCTGGCTGTTAATAACCGCCCAGACTGCTGGTCTATATGGATATACGTTAATGCCGAATCATCAAAATAGGCTGTCCAGTAGGCATTTTTTTGCTTTGGTAGTAACCCACCCGAAGATTGTTCAAGCTCAATTTTACTGAGTGCAGCATCACCGCTGTAGCGTTCAAGTGCTATCGCTTTCGCCCACTGCTTGTCAATTGAAAATGGTTGGCCAGATACCGCATCAAATAGCCGCACTTGTCTGGGCTGGTAATTATGCGGTTGAGAATAAAGAATAACTTCATAAACGGGCTTGCCAGCCAGCAAAACCGTTTGTATTGACTCAGCTTTTTTCACCGGAAGCTGGTTGACCGGATATAGCTTGTCGGCATATACCTGCCACTCCAGCCCCTGGGACTTTTGAATTTTTAGCGCAGGGCCATCATTAGAAAACAAACTCAGGTACAAACCAGTACCTAACCAGATAAGCAGCTGAATACCTATCGGTACCGACAGCCAACGATGACTTTTTGTAATTAACAGACTCATTGGTCTTCCCCTTTTATAAGAGGCCGACACACCCGCCAGTAACTCAGAAACGCGCCGCTAAGAGCTGCTAATAAGCCAGTGAAAATAGCACTTAAAAGAAACACATTGCCGATGGTTCGCCCATCATCTAAATCCATAATGTGAAAACGCCACATCCAGTCAAAGCTGCGCCAGCCATCGTGACGTACTGTTACCACTTCACCAGTGTGTTGTTGCACATAAAAGGTGGGCGCTTCAGGGGCATCAAAATCAATTCGCCAAAAGGGCAAGTACCGTCCTGAAGCTTCTTCAGGCAAATTTTGCTTAGTTTCAATCAGCGTTGCTGACGCTATACCGGTGCCCCCCCTAAAACGAGAAGCAGCAATAGCCCGTGCGGTAGATTCATTTACCGAAGCCAGAGTATCCCCTGTTATCGCGCTTATTGTTTCAGGCCGAACCGGTGTGGCAGAATTTGCCCCAAATGTAGCAATGTAAACCGGGCTACCCAGCCGGGATATCAAACGCACCTTTGTCGCCGCCGGGTATTGCGCCATAATATCAGCGGGCGATAGAACCACCTCATCAACCGCAAAAACTGGCTGTTTTGTGGTCAGATGTTCACCATGAACAGTATGAATATCGGTAATAACCATATACACGCCCGACAACATCCAGATGACAAACTGTGCGCCTACCACCAGCATCAGCCAACGATGAGCCTGTCTGAAAGCCCTAATCATCAGCCGTTATCTTCTTGTTATGATGTTTAATAGTATGTTGTTTTGCTAAACAGTAAAGCGCCGGTAGAACCAGTAGTGTCAACACCACGGCGCTGGTCATGCCCCCTATCATTGGTGCGGCAATCCGGCTCATTACCTCTGATCCTGTGCCTGAGCCATACATTATGGGTAACAACCCAATAATAATAGTGGCCACCGTCATCATAACCGGACGTATCCGTAAGCCTGCACCATGCAAAAGTGCCTGGCGGTAATCTCTGGCTTCGATAACCTGACCATTTTTTTCAGACTCATCCAGCAGCTCTTTAAGAGACTGATTCAGGTAAACCAGCATAATAACGCCAATCTCGACGGCCACGCCCGCTAAGGCGATAAAGCCAACCCCTACAGCCACTGAAAAATTAAACCCTTCAAAATAAAGCAGCCATAAGCCGCCAATCATGGCCATGGGCAACGTCACTACAATCATAGCGACTTCACTAAAGGCCCGGAAATTCAGGTACAGCAAAATAAGAATAATGGCCAAGGTAAGCGGCAATACAAACGTAAGCTTTTCTTTGGCCCGCTCCATGTATTCGTACTGCCCAGCCCAGGTCAGCGAGTAGCCTGCCGGAATATCCAACTTATCTTGTAGTACCGCTTTTGCGTTTTCTACATAGGTACCCACATCGACATTGTTAATATCCACAAACGACCAGCCATTGATACGGGCGTTTTCGCTTTTGATCCCTGGTGGACCTTCTTCCACGTACACATTGGCAACATCGCCCAGTGAAATACGCTGGCCCGAATCGGTAACAATAGGCAAGCTCATTAACTTCTCGGGCGAGCTGCGATAATCCTGAGGATAACGAATATTTACCGGGTAACGCTCAAGGCCTTCTACGGTTTCGGTGACATTCATGCCCCCAATAGCCGAAGAAACCGTAGCTTGCACATCGCCAATATTAAGCCCAAACCGGCTGGCACGCTGACGCGATATATCAACTTTCAGATAGCGGCCACCGGCCACCCGCTCTGAATACACCGACGCAGTACCATCGACCTCTTTGAGTATCGTCTCAATATCCTTACCAATTCGCTGAATAACCGACAGATCTTCACCAGCCACTTTAATGCCCACCGGGGTTTTGATACCGGTAGCCAGCATATCTATGCGGGTTTTTATGGGCATGACCCAGGCGTTAGTCACACCAGGAAAATCGATAAGATTGTTCAGTTCTGTTTTAAGTTTTTCAGTGGTCATGCCATCACGCCATTCACTTTGCGGCTTTAATTGAATAAACGTTTCAATCATGGTCAGTGGCGCCGGGTCGGTGGCGGTTTCGGCCCGACCCACTTTACCAAACACACTTTTAACCTCAGGCACAGTGCTAATCAACTTGTCAGTTTGCTGAAGTAGCTCCCGCGCTTTACCTATCGAGATCCCCGGGTATGTGGTGGGCATGTACATTAAGTCTCCCTCATCTAAAGGAGGAATAAACTCGCTACCAATTTTATTGACCGGATAAAACCCGACCACAGTGACGACGATGGCAATCAGTATTGTAGCCTTGGGAAATTTAAGTACTTTGGTGAGTAGCGGCATGTAGCCTGCTACCAATAAGCGGTTTAACGGATTTTTCTTTTCCGAGGTTACCTTGCCGCGAATAAAATAGCCCATTAAGACCGGCACCAAAGTAACGGCCAGTCCGGCTGAGGCAGCCATGGCATAGGTTTTGGTGAAAGCCAACGGCGCAAACATGCGACCTTCCTGAGCTTCTAAAATAAATACCGGCAAAAACGATACGGTAATAATCAGTAAGCTGAAAAACAGAGCTGGCCCAACTTCAGAGGCAGCCCGGATCACTACCTGCCAGCGGTTTTCATCGGTTAGCGGGGTTTTTTCCATATGCTTATGCATATTTTCTATCATAACGATCGCGCCATCGGTCATAGCGCCGATAGCAATCGCAATGCCGCCCAATGACATAATGTTGGCGTTGATACCCTGAAAATACATTACAATAAACGAGACCAGAATACCTAACGGCAGGGTAATCACCGCCACAATAGATGAGCGCAGGTGAAACAAAAACACCACACACACCAGCGCCACAACGACGAGTTCCTGACCAAGCTTGGTCCATAGGTTGTCTACGGCGTTATTGATAAGCTGCGAGCGGTCGTATACCGGTACCACCTCTACACCCGGTGGTAGTGATTTTTTAAGCGACTGCAGTCGTTCTTTAACCCCCGCAATGACTTTTTCGGCATTTTCGCCAAAACGCATCACCACAATACCGCCCACTACTTCGCCTTCACCATTTAGCTCGGCCACACCGCGGCGCATCTGGGGGCCCACATTTACCGTGGCAACATCGCCGATGGTTAATGCTGTCCCCTCTTTTACCAGCCCCAGTGGAATTTGGCGGATATCATCCAGGTTTTGAATATAGCCGGTTGTGGTCACCATATATTCTGCTTCGGCCATTTCGACCACCGACGCACCGCTTTCCTGATTTCCCCGCTGCACAGCTTGCTGAACATGCGACAACGGAATACCGTAACCACGCAGCTTTTCGGGCATAACCTGAATTTGGTACTGTCTGACCATACCACCTACCGCAGCGACTTCAGATACGCCATCTACAGTTTGCAGTTCGTATTTTAAAAACCAGTCTTGCAGACTGCGCAACTGACTAAGATCATGCTGACCGGTTTTATCCTGCAAAGCATAAATATATACCCAACCCACACCCGTGGCATCCGGGCCGAGTTGCGGCTGAACATCATCAGGTAATGCCGAGGCAGCCTGGTTCAGATATTCCAGTACGCGACTGCGCGCCCAGTACAAATCTGTATCGTCATCAAAGATAACGTAGACATACGAGTCACCAAAAAATGAGTACCCACGAACAGTGGAGGCGCCGGGCACCGATAACATAGCGGTAGTCAGCGGATACGTTACCTGATCCTGCACCACCTGCGGCGATTGCCCCGGATAACTGGTTTTAATAATAACTTGTACGTCAGATAAATCGGGTAAGGCGTCAACCGGTGTTTTGTTAAGCGAATAAACCCCACCTAGCACCAGCATCAGGGTCATAAGTAACACCAGTACGCGGTTTGCGACTGACCATCTAATAATTGATTCAATCATATTGCTGTTCCACTAATGCATTGAATGGTCAGGAGCCATCGGCTTGGCTTGGGCCTTAGCGGGCTGACTGTCTGATGACATAATATGAACACCGGTGATCTCAAATCCACCTTCAGCTAGCCGGGTAATCTCAAAATGCAATGACTGTCCTTTTTCAAGCGCATTGATGTCTACACTTTCCCCCACGGTAAAATCCATCACCATCTGCGGCCATTCCCAGGCTTCAATGGGTTGATGATCGATAGTCACCATTCGATGACCGGCCATTACCTTAGTGATTTTTCCCTGCCCCCAAACAGATTCACCTTTATCTTTTGCTGCTGTTTGAGATGTGGGAGCCGCGTGCCCCTGATTAGTCGGTTCAGATGACCGCTGTGAAACAGAAGCGTCTGATGATGCGCCTTCCATTCGCTTGAAGTCAGAAGCTTTACTGGATTCTGAGTCAATTAAAAACTGGGCTGACGTCACCACTACGTCGTCTTTATTAAGCCCCTGAGTGATAGCGATTTGCTCATCGCTTATCTGCCCCAGTGCGACTTCAACTGACTTGTACTGACCATTGCCTACCACAACCACAACCCTGTTCTGTTGTCCGGTTCTGATTACCGCTTCAGCCGGAACTAAGATAGCGCTTTGCGACGCAGTTTTTTCAATAGTGACATTTGCCAGCATGTTAGGCTTTAAGATGTCATCGGGATTATCCAGCCTTATCCGCACGGTGAGCGTGCGGGTATTTTCGTCCAGCTCGGGATAAACAAAGTCGACCTTACCCTGCCACTCTTTATTTGGTAATGCAGGTACCTGAATAACCACAGGCTGGCCTTGCTCAATTAACGCAGCATCCCGCTCAAACACTTCAGCATTTATCCAGATAGCAGATAAGTCAGCAATACTTAGCAAGGTCACTTCAGGTTTTACATAAAAGCCCTCGCGGATATTAAGGGCGTTAACAACCCCGGTTTGGGGCGATACATACGTTATTTGCTGCTTAACCTGTTTTGATTTTTTAAGCGCTTCAATTGAGTTGTCTGATACTTTGAGCGCGTGTAGCTTATTTTTGGCTGCCTGCCTGAGTTTTTGGTTACCACTTTGTAAAGCCAGCAAATACTCTTCTTGTGCATTAACCAGCTCGGGAGAATAAATAGAATAAAGGGGGTCGCCTTTCTCAATACTCTGCCCATTCGCTTTAATATTTAGCTTCTCAATCCAGCCGCTTACCCGCGAGTGAATGTGTGTCAGTTGTTCTTCATCAAACTGGACATAACCTACGGTTTGAATCGTTGACTTAAGCGTTCCCAAGGTGACCGGCTCAGTGCGTACACCCAGATTATTTTCTACCCGTGCAGAGATTTTTACCGTACCGGCGGTGGAGTCCTGTTCAGTGTTGCTGTTAGCGTAAACCGGGACCAGATCCATTCCCATCGGTGATTGACCCGGCTCGTCACGCCGATAGCTGTCATCCATAGGCGCAACCCAGTACAAAGGTTTTTCAGCCTCATTTTTTACAGGAGTCTCTGGTGAGTCATTTAAAAAAGCCACCAATAATGCCCCCAGGCCCAGACCTGCCAGTAAGGCAATAATAACGTTTTTATTCATTTGGAGCAGATCCTTGTTTCTGAGTGAGCGCTGATGTTGACGATGTGGATGTTAATGACAAAGGAGCCAGCAAATAGTTAAGCTGCGCTTTTGTTTTCGCCACGCCCACATTTAACGTCAATAAGGTAAGCTGATTAGTCAGTTCGGTAACGCGGCTACGAATAACTTCAGAAAAGTCGCCCATATCGTTGGTATAAGCATTCAGTGATGCTTTAGATTGCAGTGTGGTTTGCGGCAAAATTCGGGCAGTATAGAGAGACTGACGTTCATTTAAACGAGTCAGCTTCGCACTGAATGAGGCAACCTGCGACAGTAGTTTTCTTATCGCAAGATGTTTTTCGGTTTTAAACGCCTCGGCATTGTAAATAGCAGCTGAGATTTGTTTTTGCTGCTTGTTGCCCGTAAATAACGGCACATCAAAACTTACGCCAATACTGAACAAGTCTGAGCGCGAATCACCCATCGCGTTTTCATCGCGGTATGCGTACGATGCGTTCACCCCCCACTGCGGTTTGAGGCTTTGTCGGGCCAGCGCCACATCTTTTTCGCGAGCTTGTTGCTCTAAATCAAGGGCCGTAATGGTGGGGTGAGTAAATAACTTTTCCAGTATTTCAGTACGATGTACCTGAGTGTTTAACCAGACCTCAGGAAATTGCAGACTGAATTCAGGTAAAGCGCGGCGCGACTTACCCTGCCCAAAATCACGCTGAACAACTTCATCAATTGTGAATAAGGTAGAATTTGCATTGGTTTGAGGGTTGATGAGCCACTGGTTAAGTGTATGCAGTTGTATTTCAAGCTGTTGATATTCTTCTGCTAATTTATCTTCTAGTTGAATAAGCTCCAGTTCGGCAAGAAGCACGTCTTGCTGACTGGCCTCACCTAACCCACTTGAGTAAGCCGTTTCGGCAACGCTTTTAGCCTGTTCAAACAATGATTTATTCTGTTCAATAAGATCAATGGATGCTTTGGCCAGGTATATATCCAGCCATAATAGTGAAACCGCCCTTGCAATAGCCGCTTTGCGGGTCTCACGTTGATAGGGCGCAATAGAAGCAGCAATGTTGAGCTTTTGTTGTTCTAACTCTAATGACTGGCCTCGCGGAATCATTTGCGAGACACCTACCTGTAGCTGAGTCATGTTTTCCTGTGAAAAACTGCCCGAGTCTACGGGTAAATTCAGCATACCTATTTTCACCACAGGGTCGGGCAAGGTGCCTGCCGCTATCGCTTTTTGCTGCAGGGCTTGTTGTGAAAGTTGACTACCGTTTAGCCAGGGGTCGTTTTCAATCGCCGTGGTGATCAATGAATCCAGAGATGGCAGCGATTGTGCGCCGACACCACCTGACACAGTAAGCGTTAGTAGTGTCAGAGCGACATTGAGTTTGCGTGTGAAGCCCGACATTAAAACTGTTCCTCATAGGCGTCAATTTGTGCATATGTGCTATGAGTGCCATCTTTGTGTAAAAGAAGTATCTGGTAAGGCTGAAAGCGCTCACCTACTTCCATTCCCGGGCTGCCCATCGGCATGCCAGGTACGGCAAGACCTATCGCATCAGGTACCGGGTTATCGATAAACTTTTGTATGTAGCGGGCCGGGATATGACCTTCAAACACATAGCCATCACGACTAACGGCGGTATGGCAAGATTGATATTGAGGGGCAACCTGATACTGGCGCTTTACATCAGATAAATAAGCGGTATTTTTGACCCCCGCATTAAGCCCTTCGGTATGGACGTGTTGTACCCATTTTCCACAGCACCCACATGAGGGGGATTTAAACACAGTAAGCGCTGCTGGCGATTCTTGAGACAGAGCCTGAATCTGAGAGTTAACTTCAGTTTGGGCAGATTCGGTCTGGATAGACTCAGGTAGAGTAGATTGCGCATAACCTGCGCTTGAAAATAATAATAACATCGCGCCAAGCGAAAGAAGAATGTTGAACATGCGTGCCTCTGATTACAGCCAAATTTAATGATTAAAGTGAGCAATTCACTTCACATAAAAATAGTAAAACCCAATGGTAATGTGCCATACAGCAGACACACTTATCCTGGGGCTAGGCTGTTATAGGAGGACGATACAACGAACTGGAGACTTGGATAGGAGCGCGCAAACCTGCGTGCTTAATGGCATTATCACTATGAAAAGACAGCGCTAATGCATTATCAGAGCTAAGCGGAGTATAAGCAGAGCAGGCATTTGCCGGGCAAGCGCAGGTCATTTGGCAACACTGCGAGTGATCAACTGTGTCAGCGCCCATGTCCATAGCAACGCTTTGAGAACCGACCATTAGCATATGCTCACTATGCGTATCGCTGGGCATTTCACAAACCATAGTATCCATAGCCGACGTTTGCCATGTTAAGGCAGTCAGCATGATCAGACACACAATTTGAGACCAACGTTTTTTCATAATACCCTCTTGATACGCTTTTATGATATACAGATTTGTGTGCTGCTGTAAAAGAAAATCATTAAAAAGTAATCTAAAGTTGAAAAACATTGGTATTGGGTAAGGCTAGACAAGATTTTTTGTTTTGAATTGCTGGTCAAGTCGCCTAAAGGCGATAAAAGGTCTATAAACGTGCTATGAAAAGTATCTTCGGTAAAGTTTTCATCGCTTTTGCGCTACTGCTTTTATTTGCAGGAAGTGCGGCTGCGTGTTCATCCGATACCGTTGCATCACCCAAAGACCCGGTTACCCAACTTTCAGAATATCGTTTACTACAGTCCGAGACCCCTTCTTTCCTAAAGAGCTCTCAAGCTACAAGCTTAGCCGATACGGCCAAAAACACATCTCATCCAGATTGCTGCGAAAAGATATGCAAATGCAAAGCAGTATCGTGTCATGCCGTGTTTGCTATGGTCTCCTCATATCAAACGCTTACCGCTCAGGCATTTAACGAGCTCAGCGTATTCACAGAACATCGCGTTGCAAAACGTTTCGTTGCGCCTTTATTCAGACCTCCGATTGCCCCTCTACACAGCTAATATAAATACGTTAAAAGATTTTATTTAAATATAGCCATATTTCATTGAGAAGTGGTGCTGCTTATATTTATCAGCGCCCTGCATATCGGTGAATTGGGATGTGAATTGTGGAGGAACCTTGCTATGCACGATATTGCTCAAGGTAGAAGAAAGTTTGTATTAGGTGCGTTAGGGGTGGGTGCTGCCGCTGCGCTTTCTCGTATAGCGCCAGTTTGGGCGGCGCCTCAGGGCCGCAATTTTAAAGATCAGGTGCTTACCAGCGACGTCATACATTTAGACATTGCTAACGCCCGCATGCCTATTGGCCACAAGTTGGGTAATGCAATTGCAATCAACGGGCAAATGCCGGGCCCACTAATAAGGCTACGCGAAGGTCAGCGTGCAAACTTGCATGTCTCCAATCAATTAAACGAAGATACGTCTATTCACTGGCACGGAATTTTACTTCCTGAAAATATGGATGGGGTTCCGGGTGTTTCGTTTGCCGGTATTAAACCGGGTGAGACATTCAAATACGCATTTGATGTAGAGCAATACGGCACTTACTGGTATCACAGTCATTCAGGGGTACAGGAACAGCGCGGGCACTTAGGCCCCTTGGTTATTGAACCTAAAGATGGGGATATAGGCGCAGACCGCGAACATACTATTGTGCTTAGTGACTGGACATTTGCAGATCCACACGATGTTTTAAGAAAACTGAAAGTGGCCGAGGGTTATTACAACTATCAAAAACGCACAATATTCGACACGCTCGATGACGTGAGTGAACAGGGGCTGGCAAAAACCTGGAAACAACGTGAAATGTGGGGGGACATGCGCATGAGCCCCAGAGATATTGCTGATGTAACCGGCAGTACCTATACCTACCTTATGAATGGTCGGACGCCGGATGATAACTGGCAGGCGCTATTCTCGCCGGGTGAAAAAGTCAGGCTGCGTATTATCAATGGATCTGCCATGACCTTTTTCGACTTCCGAATTCCTGGATTAGAAATGACCGTAGTTGCTGCCGATGGTCAGCCTGTAAAGCCCGTTAAAATTGACGAATTTCGCATTGGTGTAGCAGAAGTTTACGATGTTATTGTTGAGCCTAAATCTGCCAAACCCTTTACTTTTTTTGCTGAAAGTTTTGATAGAAGTGGTTTTGCCCGCGGTACCCTTACCCCGCAACTTGGAATGTCAGCCCCTATTCCGGCTCGCCGCGAAATGACCGAACGCGGTATGGCTGCAATGGGTATGGGTAGCATGAAGATGAATGACAATTCAAGTGGTATGAACATGAGCTCTGACACACAGGGCAGCATGCAGAACATGGATAAAATGTCAGGCTCAGGTCATCAAAGTAAAGCTTCCGCGCATTCCCACGCAAACGCAGAAAGCGGTGCCTTGCCTGTAGAAAACATCACGATTGAGCATGATGATGACCACCATGGAGCCGGGGCGGCAATGATTGCTAAAAATCCTCAGTCCAGACTTGATGAACCAGGTATAGGTCTTGAAGATGCTCCCCGGCGCGTTCTTGTCTATACCGATTTAGAAGGTGCGCATCCCTGGCCAGATGAACGAGAACCTTCCCGACAAATTGAGCTGCATTTAACCGGCAATATGGAACGTTATATGTGGTCTTTTGACGGAGTAAAATTCAATGAAGTCGATGGGCCCGTTAACTTTAAATTTGGAGAGCGTTTACGACTTGTCATGGTGAACGACACCATGATGGACCATCCGATTCATTTGCACGGAATGTGGATGGAGCTTGAAAATGGCAATTATCCTCGTCCACGTAAGCACACTATTAATTTGAAACCAAGTGAAAAAGTGTCGCTACTGATTACCGCTGATGCACCTGGTAACTGGGCATTTCATTGCCATCTACTTTATCACATGGAAGCCGGTATGTTTCGTGTGGTCAATGTGTCGTAAGGAGCAAATTATGAAAAATATCAACAAAAGTATTTTGCTTGTGGGCACACTAAGTTGCTTCAGTACACAAGCTCAGGTTAAACCCGAATGGCCTTCCCCCGTGCCTGAAATTATCACCGGTCAGGTATTTTTTGACCGGCTTGAATTAACTCGTACTAACGCCCGGGAAAATCGGGCAGTATGGGATATGCAGGCGTGGTATGGAAGCGACTATCATCGCGCAGTATTTAAAAGCGAAGGGGAAAATACTCAAAATGACGGTAAGCCCACCGATCTTGAAAGAGCTGAACTTCTGTATGGGTATCTAGTTTCACCATTCTGGTCTTTCCAAGTTGGCGCTGGTGTAAAAGGAGAATTATCCTCAGAAAGTAATTTAGAAGAATACGCTGTATTTAGTTTTTCAGGATTGGCACCCTACTGGTTTGAAATGGAAAATTCATTAAGGATAAACAAAGAAGGTGATATTCAATTTGTGGGCGAAGCTGAATATGAGTGGCTGCTATCGCAAACCTCTTATTTACAACCAAGAATTGAATTAGTTGCCAATATAACCGACTCTGAAAAATACGATCGAGAAAGTGGCTTTAGCGATA
Source organism: Alteromonas lipotrueiana (assembly GCF_019249245.1). Classification (GTDB taxonomy): domain Bacteria; phylum Pseudomonadota; class Gammaproteobacteria; order Enterobacterales; family Alteromonadaceae; genus Alteromonas; species Alteromonas lipotrueiana. The sequence continues at coordinate 260,201 of NZ_JAESDK010000001.1, forward strand.
TAAGAATAGGGCTAAGATATCGGCAGGAAATTGCAAGAGAATTCGCCCCTTACATTGGAGTTTACTGGAGCGAATCTTTAGGAAACAAAAGGGATAAATTAAAAAGACTCGGTGAAGATACATCAGAAAAAGGAATAGTCATTGGCGCCAGACTTTGGTTTTGAATTAACTATTCACAGAACACATTAATAGTTTTTTAGAAAAAAAACAAATAAAAAAAGGCCGGCAATAACTTGCCGGCCTTTTTTATAGAATGAGAAAAAGGTACTACTTTTTGCCTTCAAGGCTACTCAAAATATCTTTGAAGCTTTGTTTATTCTCATCTTTACTGTCGGCTTTATTACAGCCCCCTTGCGTCTGATTTTGCTCAGTTTTAGGCTGAGTAGTAAGAGAGTTTGTAGAAAAAAAGTTTGAATCTAATTGCATAATGTCACCGTTTTGTTCACTCAATTTCTCTACAAAAAGCAGAATTTATGCCACCCTCTACCAGAACAACATAATCAACGCCCCTACTATCATAAACAGGTTCTCTGACAGTGAGATAAAGCCTAAGGGCACGTTGCTGTCGCCACCTACACAGGCACATTTCAATTCTCGCTTGTCTATGTACACGGCTTTAATCACCGATACCGCCCCCACCGTACCGATAAATAACGAGAAAGGTGCAACGATAAGCGCGGGCAATTGTGCCACCATACCAATACCGACATAAGCTTCGACAAACGGGTAAATATACCCGTATCGAACCCATTTCATTGCCAACAAATCGTAAGTAATGAAAGAGTTGGTAAAGCTATATAGGTCCTGAAGTTTCTGAACCGCTAACAGCGTCATAGAAAACGCTATAAATAGCATCAATGTTCGAATAGAGAAAAAGTCCCCTGATACAAACCATTGAAGTGCAAGTGTTAATAGCGCGGCTACCGAGAATATAGCGATAACCGGTGTATAGGTAGTGCCTTGCTGGCCAGCTTCATCTTTATCAAAAAACTCACGCAGCTCGTCGTAGCCACCCACGCGCTTATTATCTATAAAGGTTTGTGGAGTTGTTTCAACATCATGCTTTTCTTTAAACCGGTCAGCTTCTTCCCGAGACGTTAGTTTATGGTCTTCAATATCGTACCCTTCTCTTTTTAACAGGTCGACAGAGCGCAGACCATACGGACAAATATGCTCATCGGTAACCATCCGATAAATGATTGCTTTCTTGCTCATGAGATATGCTCCTGTTATAGCTTGCCTTTAAAGTCAGGAATGGGGCGATTTGCAGCCTCTGCAGCAGTTTTGGCCTTACCATTTTTTTCGATATCGTCAATCAGCCATTTCATTTCTTTAATTTCTTTGCGTTGCGCCTTAATAATGCCATTTGCTAATTCTCTGGTGCGTTTGTCTTCAATATTCGAACGCTCACTGGTAAGAATCGCGATCGAATGGTGCGGAATCATGGCTTTCATGTAAGAAGTATCTGATACGGTGGTTTGCGACCGGACCAGGAATACGCCTAAAATGAATATGATAAATGCGCCGACAAAAATGCTGACATTTAGCTTTTTGTTACTATACATACCCAACATAAATGCCAACATAATAATGGCCATAACAGCGCCCATGTAAATGGCCATATAGGTTCTGGTTTCACTAAAAAAGACATGTGACATGGCATATGTGTTTAAATACATCAATCCGAACATCGCGATTGTCGATGTTGCAATCATTGCAAAGAACTTTGAATATTTCATACTCAGACCCTCAAACAAACATTAAAAAATATGGTTAAAAAACTTTTTACCTCTCATGTGGATTATAAGTTCAAAAAACATTACACAAAATTAATCTTATACCGAAAATGCTTAAGATTATCGCTCGTTTATTTAAAATAGCTATAACAATAGAAAAGCCCGACTATCAAATTAATACACCATACAAAAATTAACGTCCTAAAATACCTTGCTAAAATCATGAAGGTAAAGTTAGAAAGAAGATGAAAATGCTATCTGAAGATTAGAGCAACACTAACTGAACTGATATAAAATAAGAAAAGTTTTTTGTGAAAATACGTCATCAGTATATAATGTAGAGCCGAAAAGTATTATCTGTAATGCGTGAAGATTTTACAAAGTTATCGCGATAAAACGTTCAGGTTAGCGCTGTAAGTACGTTAAGCATCAGATCTAAGGCTGCTTCGCGGTTGCTAAGGCAGCCTAATAGAGTTAATCCCGTAGAGCAGATAATGGTTAACCCGCGCAGCAGGAAAGATTTTTTATATCTTTGTTAAATGTCTGGGCGCACAACTTCAACGCTTCAACCATAGTCAGATATGGAAACAACATGCTGGCGAGCTCTTCTACTGTCATCGAATTTGCGATTGCCAATGCTGCGCTTTGTACTATTTCGCCGCCTTCATGAGCCAGTATTTGTGCGCCTAATAACTTGCCAGATGTCGTTTCAGCCACCAGCTTAATAAACCCCTGGGTGTTAAAGTTAGCTAACGCTCTAGGCACATTTTCCATAGCTAGCACCCGACTGGTAACATCGTACCCTTTCGCCTCAGCTTGCTTTTCAGTTAAACCAACAGTCGCTATTTGCGGGTCGGTGAAAATAACCGCTGGCATAGTGGTTAAATCCAACTTAGCCGGGGTGCCGGTCATATTCAAAGCCGCTTTAGTTCCGGCGGCGGCCGCAACATAAACAAACTGTGGGATAGTGGTACAGTCCCCAGCAGCATAGATATGTTTGACCGAGCTCTGCAGTTGGTCATTAACCAAAATCGTACCACTTTTATCTGTTTCTACGCCTGCGGCCTGTAAATCTAATTCTGAGGTGTTTGCCCGGCGCCCTGTAGCAATCAACAGTTGTTGTACTTCCAGCGTGTGGTCATCAGTAATCAGTGTAAATAGATTGTCATTATAAGAAACCTTGTGTGCCTGAGTATATTCAAGCACCCGAATGCCTTCTTCTTTAAAGCATTCAGTAAGCTCTTCACCCAGAAGAGAGTCTTCTGAGTACAAAAGTGTGTGGCGAGCAAGGATGGTCACTTTACTACCCAAACGCGCATAGGCCTGGGCTATTTCCACTGCCACGGCTGACGAACCGATAACTGCCAGCGACTGTGGAACCGCCTCATAAAAAATGGCTTTTGTAGATGTCCAGAAAGGAGTGTCATTAAGACCTTCGATATCAGGTATGGTCGGGGTCGAGCCGGTAGCTACCATTATTTTGTCGGGGTTAAGTGTTTGCTGCGAACCATCTGGCTTATCAATAAACAGCGTTCGTGCATCTTTAAAGCACGCGCTACCTCGAATTAAGGTAATAGCCGGATTTCGGTCAAGAATTGACTGATATTTTGCTTCTCTCAATTCATCTACCCGAGTGTTTATTTGTTGTGACAGTAGACTCCTCTGAATCTCTGGCTGCATATTTGTAATTCCATCAAACGGATTTGCGCGCTGATGCTGCATAAGCTGAGTTGCCCGAATCAGTATTTTTGATGGCACACAACCCACATTTACACAGGTGCCCCCCACGTGCTCTGCTTTTTCAATGAGGGTAACACTTGCTCCGCTTTCCGCGGCTTTTATGGCGCAGGCAAAGGCTGCTGAGCCGCTGCCTATTATCGCAATATGCAGCGAGGAAGAATCATTTTGATTAACAGAATTTGCACACGCATGACCCTCATCAGTATCTTTAGCAGCATCATAAGTACGTTTTGATGACATTATTTTACTCCTGGACGATGAGCTAAGGTAGAGGGGTAGCCAGCATTTTTGGTCGCTGCCATTAATGCTTCAATTTCGGTATATTCGTCGTCAAAGGTGACTTTTGCCACTTTGGGTTTATAGGTAACTTCGACAGAATGTACACCCTGTACATTATCTAAAGATTTTTTTACGGTTAGCGGACAAGTAGCGCAATTCATCGAAGGTACGTTTAGCTCTACGGCCTGCATTTTTGCCATTATATTCGCACTGAAAAGCAGGGTTAACAGACACACGCGCTTTTTCATAACATCCTCGCTTATTTACTTGGTAGTGTAAGGGGAAACATAAAATCAGACCAGCCGCACCAGCCAGTACTGACTGGTGATCAGCACAGCCACGATGGCAGTTGTTATCCAAAATAGTGCTTTGCGACGGCGCATAGTTTTGGGCTGGGCGCACCTGCTATCTGCTTCGCAAACTTCTTCTTTTTGATAAACAGACCAACCCGCATAACTTAGTAACAAAACGGTGATAAGTATAAAAAACGGTTGATAAGGTGCGAAGACGGTAAGAGTACTTATCCATGAGCCACTGACACCCAGTAGCAACAGGACTAAAGGCCCTGCACAACAAAGACTAGCGCCAATAGCAGCGCTAATCGCACTTAACATAGAAAGCGCAGATTTGTTCGTGTTCATATTCTTTCTCATCGTAGCCTGATGACGAGAATATAAACTATGTACCAAGGTACGGAGTCAAGCAGGGTTTACGATAGTTTTTTGAAGTAAAGAAAACAGGGATGTAATTGATTGTCTGGGGTTATCAAAAAAGGTTCTAAAGCAGCAGGGTATTAATGATAGGACAGGAGTCGCTCTCGTTATTACTCTGACATTGGACAATGTGCGCAGACAGTGCGGTTTCTAATTGTTGTAAGCCTGCCAACCTGGCTTTTACTTCAGCCAGTTTTTGTTTGGCCAGCTGCTCAACTTTATGACAAGGACTGTCACTTAAGGTAAGCAACTCCCCAATTTCACTGAGTGTAAACCCCAATGTTTGAGCTCGCTTAATAAAATGTATCCGAGCAATAGTAGCTTCTGGGTAAACACGATACCCGGTTGAAGGCGCCGATGGCTTATCAATCAGCCCTTTTCGCTCATAAAAGCGAATGGTCTCAACATTCACGTTTAATTGTTTTGCCACCTTGCTAATCGTCTTCATAATAACTTTTCCGTTGATTTAATAGCGTCGTCAAGGGCTCCGAAATTCGTACACTATATTACTCTTAAGCAATAAAACCGAAGCCCCCTTGTGGCGCTAAACCATAGTAGACTTACTTTTTCAGCCCAATAACTTCATAGTTCCCTGCTACGGTGAGTGTCACAGTGATTTCTTTGTCTGTGTTGTTTCTCCAGTACCAGCCGTGAGAACCAGCAAACGGTGTGGTAAAACTGCCTTCCATTTTAGCGGCGGTGGTAATTGCGTAGCTTTCAAAGTAGCCTGACGTATCGCCTTCAGGTTCACCATGAAGGTCAAAATAAAGGGCTTCGCCCTGGGTTTGCCATTCATAGGTCATTTTGGCGTATTGCGGCATAAAAAACTTATACTCTACGCCTCGTCCTGAAGGCACAACCACTGCTATTGTTTGTTCGTTGTCGGAGATTTCCCCGCTCTTAATTAACGTTTCGCCGTCCGCTGATGGCGGCTCATTCGTTTGCGCTAATGTAGTTAGTCCCAGACTTTCGCCGGCGCCGGTCATATCGATATTATACTCGGCCGGTAAGATAAACATTATCAACGCCACGATTGCTACCACTAGTGCGGCACACGTTGCTTTTATCAGGGTTTTGCTGCTGACTGTATGGGGCATAACTCTCTCTGTTTTTTATTAATACGAAGAAAAATCTGGCTATTTATAACAACACGAAGCCCGTAAGCTGGTAACCTATAAGCATAAATCCGGCGCTCATTAGCAAGGTGTTGGTAGCTACCGCGAACCGCTCAAAGGTAGCTGACTTACGCCATGCATTAATAATAAGTAAAATAATCGCTAACGCAGCAAATTGACCTACTTCTACCCCCAGGTTAAACGCAATTAAGTTGGTTATCAGGCCTTCGCTGGGTAATTCGAAATCTTGCAGTTTTGTCGCCAGCCCTAAACCGTGGAATAATCCAAATATCAGCACAGCCCATTGTGTGTTTGGATGACAGTTAAACCAACGTCTGAATCCGCCCAGGTTATCAAAGCCTTTATAGACCACCGATAGCCCAATTATGGCATCAATTAAATAGGCGTTAACCTGAAGATCGCTTAATACCCCCAGTAACAGAGTGATGCTATGGCCAAGGGTAAATAGAGTAACGTAAAGTAAAATGTCTTTGCTGCGGTATAAAAAGAACACAACGCCGCCCAAAAAAAGCAAATGATCGTAGCCGGTGAGCATATGTTTGGCCCCGATGTACAAAAACGGGGCAAACTGTATGCCTTCATTGTGTTCCAAAAAAGTGCGTGTATTGTCATCAACACCGTGCGCGAAGCTTTCTAAGCTAACCATTACCAGTATTGCAATAAGCAAGCAACGACTTACACTGATCAACTGACTAGACATTTGAAGAACCTGAAATTGTAGATTTGCTCACATTATCTTCCTTTTCTTTATGTAAAACCCGATAAAGCGCAGGTATAACAAACAGAGTCAGTAACGTCGAGGAAATGATTCCGCCGATAACAACGGTAGCCAAAGGCCGCTGTACTTCAGACCCTATCCCGGTATTAAGCGCCATAGGGATAAAACCTAACGAGGCAACCAGCGCAGTGGTCAATACTGGCCTAAGTCTGGTCAGGGCCCCATCAAAAATCGCCTCGCTTAAGGTAGCCCCTTTGTTCCGTAATTCTCGGATAAAAGAAACCATAACCAGGCCATTCAATATCGCGATGCCAGACAAAGCAATAAAACCAACCGCCGCCGATATTGAAAATGGGATGTCTCTTATTAGTAAAAAGGCGATCCCACCCGTCAACGCCAACGGCACCCCTGTAAATATGATCATTGCATCTTTAAAGGAACTTAAGGCCAGGATAAGCAAGCCAATAATCATAATTAACGTTACCGGAACAACAATACTTAACCGTTTTGAGGCTGATTGAAGCTTCTGATAAGTTCCCCCGTATTCAATCCAGTAACCCGCAGGAACTTTAACTTTAGTTTCAATAGCTTGTTTGATATCAGCAACAAAACCGCCTAAATCCCGACCTCGCACATTTGCCGTTACCACGACTCGGCGTTTACCATTTTCCCGGTTAATCTGATTAGCTCCTGAGACGAGTTCAAGGGTTACCAACTCCTGAAGAGGAACACTGCGGCCATTGGAAAGATGAATCGGTAAGTATGCTAATGCGTCTACGTCTTGCCTTTGCGACTCACCCAGTCTCACTACAATATCAGAGCGTATATCACCTTCATAAAACTTACTTGCTACTGTTCCTCCCATAGCAGTGGCAACCTGAGATTGTAGATCGGCAGTACTGATATTGTACTGCATAAGTTTTTGTCGCTTAGGAAGTATGTTTAGCATCGGTAAGCCGGTCGTCTGTTCAACCTGAACATCTGCAATACCGTCGATATCTACAATTGCAGAATTGACTTCTGCTCCCAATTTAGTCAAAGCATCAAAATCATCCCCGAATACTTTTATAGCCAGTTCAGCACGTACTCCGGCCAGTAATTCGTTGAAACGCATTTGAATAGGTTGTAAAAATTCATATCGATTTCCAGGTACTGGTTTCACCAGAGCAGCCAGTTCTTCTACAATTTGAGCCTTGGGTTTATCCGGATCGGGCCATTGATTACGATTTTTGAGAATAATAAAGTTGTCTGCCACACTCGGAGGTACCGCATCGGTGGCAACGTCTGCTGTGCCTATTTTGGCAAAAACTCGCTCCACCTCGGGCATCATTTTAATTTTTTCTTCTAACGTTTCCTGTAACGCGATAGCCTGACTCAACGACGTTCCTGGAATCCGTAACGCATGCATAGCGATATCACCTTCATCCAAATTTGGCGCAAATTCGCTACCCAGTTTTGTGGCTTGGTAGCCAAAAAATACAACTAACCCCGTAGCGGCACCCAGTACCACCCAGCGAAATTTTAATACCCACCCTAAAGCAGGACGATACACGCATAGAGCGCCCCGAATAATTAAACTCTGCTTTTCCCGAACTGGTTTTTTAAACAGAAGAGCGATAGTGGCAGGCACGAAAGTTATAGATAGTATCATTGCACTCAATAATGCTATCACCACTGTAGTCGCCATTGGGTGAAACATTTTTCCTTCAACACCCTCTAAAGCAAAAATCGGAAGGTACACAGCTGTAATTATAAATACCCCAAACATCGCAGGTCTGATAACTTCTCGCGTCGCTTCGAAGACCAATCCCATCCGTTCGTTTAATGGCAGTACTGAGCTTTTACTTGGTTCATTATTGGCAGCCTGACTTAGACGTCTCAAGCAGTTTTCCACAATAATAATAGCTCCATCGACTAATAAACCAAAATCTAGCGCACCCAGACTCATCAGGTTTGCACTTACGCGGGTTCCTACCATTCCGGTTATTGTCATTAACATTGCAAAAGGTATAACTAATGCGGTTAAGAAGGCTGCCCGAAAATTACCTAATAGCAAAAACAAAACAACTATTACAAGGATAGCGCCTTCCGCTAAGTTTTTCTGAACTGTTGTCAGGGTCTTATCTACTAGCTTGGTTCTGTCATATACAGCAGTTGCGCTAATACCAGCGGGTAGTGTTTTGTTTATTTCTTTGAGCTTTTCGCCAACAGCCTGAGCAACAGTGCGACTATTTTGGCCAATGAGCATAAATACGGTGCTCATCACAACTTCGCGGCCATTTTGCGTGGCCGCACCGTTACGCAAACCCTGGCCATTCTTTATTTCTGCAACATCTTTGATGTACAGAGCCGATGCCTGGTTGGATTTTACAGGAATGTTACCAATCGCCTCAGTATCTTCAGCCTGGCCCGGAATTCTGAGTAACCACTGAGCGCCGTTTTGCTCAATAAACCCTGCACCCCGGTTTTGATTATTCTCTGTTATAGCTTTAACTACATCAGCCTGAGTCAGATTATGGGCTAATAGCTTTTTGGGTTTAAACGCTACTAAAATTTCTCGTTCGTACCCACCAATTGGGTTCACTTCCACTACACCTTCAACACGCATAAGTTGTGGTCTGATTGTCCAGTCATGCACAGTGCGCAGATCGGTTGGTGTGATAGGTGTTCCGTCACCATACTTCGCACCCGGCTTCGCATCTACAGTAAACATGAATATTTCGCCAAGGCCGGTTGCGATAGGACCCAGTGATGGAGTGACCTGATTAGGAAGTTCAGAACGAACCGAAGACAGCCGCTCGTTGACAAGTTGTCGTGCAAAATAAACATCTGTGTCGTCACTAAAAATAGCCACGACTTGTGATAAACCGTAACGCGAGACAGAACGCGTATAAGTTAGACCAGGTAAACCGGCCAAAGCAGTTTCCAATGGAAAAGTGACCCTCTGCTCAACTTCTAACGGGGTATAACCGGGCGCCTCGGTATTAATCATTACCTGTACGTTGGTGATATCAGGAACTGCATCTATCGGAAGCTTAGTATAGTTCCATAGCCCTAGCCCAGCTAATGCAAGTACTAGTGCAAGCACAAGATAATTCCGCTTTATCGAGAAGCGTAGAATCGACTCCAACATGATTTACACTCCTAATGATCGTGTGATGCGCCAGACTTTTCGATGTCGGCTTTAAGAATATAGCTATTTTCGGTGACATACTCAGTACCGGGCGTCAGTCCCCCTAATACCTCCACCCATTTTTCACCTTGTCTTCCCAGCGTCAACATTCGTACTTCATATTGCTCATTAACCTTAGCGTAAACCACCGTGAAATCTCTAAACCCTTGAAGACCCACCCGTTTAACGGCTAAAGGAACATCAATAGTGGCGGTTTTGATATCAGCTGTAACAAAGCTTCCCGCCGATAGCTGACGCTTGCTATTGGAAACTTTCACCCAAGCAATCTTTGCTTGATCTTCACGTACCTGTGGCTGAATAAAAGACACTTCACCCTGAATCACGCCTTTTCTTCCCTCAACTTTAAGGGTCGCAGTAGCTCCAGGCTTGACGCTCTGATGGTCGCTGGGGAAGATAGCAAGCTTAGCCATATAGAAGCTTGTATCCGCTATTTTTAATAGGGTTCGGTCTGAGGTTTGCTCACCTATATTGGCAAACTGACCAATTATTGTTCCGTTTGAAGGTGCTGTAACTTCGTATTTGTTTAAGCTTTCATTGCTTTCGATGGTAAGTAAAGTTTGTCCCTTCTGTACTTCGTCTCCCAATTCCGCATGAATAGTGATTAGTTCACCTTCGAACCGGGCCGATATATTGTGTACCGCTGAAGGAGGCAAAGTTAGCTCACCAAAAACAGGAATACTTTGCGTTAATACTGCAGCTCCTGCAATTTCTGTTTTAATTCCCATTGCGTTCGCAACATTTTGTTCGATTGAGGTTCGCCCTTCAAAATTTTCGTATTCCCAGATATAAGTCTCATCTTTGTACTTTGCGGTGACTGTAACCAAGAAGGAATGCGGTTCATAAATTTCCATATCCCCACGTAGAAAGTCACTTTGAGCTGTAAAGTTGATGTTATCCACTCCTTCACCAAGTCGGGTGAGTTTAACAGTCAAATCTACTGAAGCAGGCGGTACGGGATTGCCATTTTGCGTTACCCACACCCTAAATTCAGGCGGTACTCCAGCTTCAAAAATTGATAGCTCTAACGCAAGGTTGTCTTTTCGTAACATACGTCCCCCATGTGCTCCTTTTTCAGGGTTAGTAGTCACATTTTCGCTGGCAGCGATGGCGAACGGCGAAGTGAAACTACCACTTAACCCCAAGCTTATATTCAGTAGAAGTGCCAGACTGATTGAAGAAAAGGCATTGCTAATTTTCATACAAAATCTCACTGTGTTATAGAGGTACCGGTCAGGCGTTGAATTTCAATATGTTGTAAGTGCAGGCTTTCAAACGCACTTAGCAACTTTGACTGCGCGTTCAATAGTTCACGTCGTACGCTGCTATACTGGTTGTAATTTAACTGACCACGTTCAAAGGCGACTTTTGACTCAGTAAGCGCGCTTTCTAGTGATGGAATAATATCGTTTCGAATTGTTTGAATAACATGTTCGGAGTGCTTCATTTCCTGAAGTAAAACATAGAGCTGAACATCAAGCTTTTTCAAAAGCCCCTCTTGTTCACGCGCCAATACCTGTTGCTCTGCACGCAATGCGGCAACCTTCCCAGCATTTTGGTTGTTGTCGCCCCAGGGGATAGCAACACTCGCCACAAAACCAAAATCATCGGTAGCTTCATATCGTCGTAAGCCCGCAGAAAATTGCCATTGAGGTTTTGCTTCAATACGAGCTAACTCAATACGGGATTGTGCCAAACGCTGAGCGTTGGCTAACCGTTTCACGCCAGGCGTTTGTTGTAACTTCGTTAGCTGCTTTGTTACAGAGGGAATAGCAGGTACTTCGAGTAAATTACCTGAGACAATAAAATTTGATGTACCGCCTTCGATTAATGCGGTGAGCCGGTAGTATAATCCATCCAATTGATGTTCCGTGTCCTCCATCGTCAGTTTACGATGGCTTAGCTCGACCTGAGCCAGTTGCTCTTCAGCAACTGAACCTTTGCCTGCTTTCACTCTTTTTGAAATAACATTTGTGACTTCAACAGCCTGTGTGACCGCAGCCTCATTTAGCTCCAAGCGCTCTTGGGCAACCAAAATGTTAATAAAGTTTTTAGCGACAATTGACGCCAGATCAAGCGCTTTAATTTGCTTGTCTAACGCTAATTGACTGGCTGCATTTTGAACACTTTTGACACGGGTATCGAGTTGCTCTTTTTGTAGTAACCATGAAAAGCTCATTGTCGATTGCATATTCTTTGTCGCACTATAGTCACCCGTTCCCATAGCATCTTCTAACATCAAGCTAACCTGAGGACGTATGCCTATTCCTGCTTGCTGTATTTTTCCTTTCCAAACGCTTTCTTCAGCCACCAACGCTTTCAAATCTGGATGGTTGTTCAACGTCATTGCTACAGCGTCTGACAAACTTATTACCCGAACCTCTTTTGAGGGCTCAACAGCGGTCGCTGGGAAAAAAAAGCTAGCACCCAGAAATACTGCAAAATACCGACTAGCAATCGGTTTTTTGAAGGTGCGAGTACTCAGAAAACGGATATCCATTCTTTTACCTTGTTTGGTGGGTGAAAACGGCTTCAATTGAATGATGAATGCTATCTACCGTCGATACCGCTAATATCGGTACAATTGCAAGTATCAATAAACTCAGGCCTGTAGCGATACCAGCGATAGCAAGACGTGATGGTGGCGTGGACGGGCATATAAGACGCTGAATCCGCATGCTTATCTGATCGTTGCCAAAGTAACTCGCCTGTCCAAATTTAGGGTCATCTGAAATAGAGTGCTGTACCCGGGCAACATTTATCAAAGTTTGGGCTACATCCAAGCAATCATAATGCTGCAAAACTGAATGGTCAGCGATTTCTTCAGTTAGCAAGATATAGTGATTAATTAGATTTCGGGCGGCTGCTCGAGGTAAAAACTGGGCAAAGCCACAAAAAATCATTTTAAACATAGGATCGCGTGAGCGCACATGCGCAGCCTCGTGCCTTACTATGATATCCAATTCTTGTTCGTTGACCTGTTTCTTCAGAGCGCTTGAAAAATAAATTTTTGGGTGTACCAATCCGGTGGTAAAAGCAAAAAGAGATGACGCATTTAAAAGATAATATCGATAATGACCTATACTTTCGCGGGTCTGAGGGTCAGACAAGTCAGTCAAACCTGCCATCGCTGAAGTATGTCGGTAATGAAAAAAGAGCATTTTTGTTGCTGACCAGACCAAATAGCCCAACGTACATAGCAAAGTAAGCCCGTGCCAACTAATAAGGTTAAAGGTATCTAGATGGTGCCAGTGGGCAAGACTACCCAGCCAGTCAAATGAAGACACGATAGACAAAGTTGACAAGAAAAATAGCATACTACATGCCGCCACCATCCATGGAGCGATAACGACCAGCCATAACGCTACTTTTCTCCATTTAAAGGTTAGGTTTCGCAAACGTAACAGGAGAAAATTTGTACTAAATACTAAAAATAACACACTGATAAGAAAGGCTAAAATACCAATGCTTAATAAATTTAGTGAGATAGCTAATTTTCCGGCAAACATGAATCTCAACTTTCCTTGCGCATTTGACGTTGAAGTTCAATCATTTTTTCAAGCCTATCGAGCTGTGAATCATTGAGCTTAGTAGAAGCGGAACTAAATGCTGCAATCAGACTGTGTTCACCCTCTTCAACAAAGTCGCTGGTGACATCAGTAATCAATTGGGCAATAAGGGCCTCGCGATCTACTTTAGCTCGATAGAAGTAGGCATGACTTTGTTTAGTCCGGCTTAAAAGGTTCTTTTTAAACAATCTATCGAGAGTACTTTGAATTGTATTAAGCGAGCCTTCACGAGCTTTCCCAAGAGCACTGTGGACTTGTTTCGCATCCGCTTGCTCAATATTCCATAGATAGTGCAAAACTTGTTTCTCTAATTCGCCTAGCTGCATCGCTTTTTTCTCTGACTGCCGTTATTGATATAGTTGCACAATAAAAACCGACAGGCAATCGGTTTTTATTGTGCAACTATATTTAAGCAGCTCTTCGAATATGGGTACCAACTACAATCATTGATCACCGCGTTTACTTGACGAAAAAAACTCTTTGAGGCGGTTTGCGGCACGCTGAAAGGGGCTAACTGCTGCAAAGCGACCAGTTTCCTGCTTAACTTATAACTGCTCTTTAGCAAACCGTTCTCATATCCTCGTATTCAAAGATCGAAAATAGTAGTCACCTCATATAGAGCTACGTTATGAACATATCACGCGCAAGACTCCTAGAGGCGAATTCTCCACACATCTAAATAAAAAAATATCAAAGATTGTATGGTCTGAGGCCTATATAGCCTCCCGCAGTGGCGAGCCGCTTGATAGAAAGATCATCTACAGCATCGCAAAGATCTAAAACTATTTCTCGACTTTCTTGCATCAAACGACTTCTCCTATGTCTCAGCAATTTCGATCACCGGCGCAACGATTGATAAAGAATTACTTCAACCTCGTAAAATCTCGACGCTTAACATGGAGTACTGCGCAAAGGATGATTAGCAGAGTACGACAGCTTTATATTTGGTATTACTTGCTAGGTGTCGGGCATCAACTGCCTTTTTAGTTAGAAAATAAACCCATCAAAAAAACAGAAAATCAGTACTGACGATCCCCTCTCGTTAGTTCCCTCCAAAAAAGATTTCGGAAGACGAATCTCTCAGTGGGTCAGTTTTACATTACCGGTGATAAGTGACTTAAAGATCTCAAAAAATTTAAACAAAAGGATTAAAAAACCTCGGGTTTACAACCGTTTAGTCAAAATTAACTTACCTTATTATTGCATACTAATGTCGCTCAGCACCCCACCTATGGCCTCTTTCTGAAATGTACCTATCGCGCAGGCTTACGATCTTTTGAGGTTGTCCAGATTGATGTCTGTGACGTAGTGAATCCCGATGAAGATAGGAAAAAAGTGTCTTACATACTGTTGTTGAAAGTTCTGCCGCATCTCGATTCTGTTTGATCGAGCAAGAGGCAGAGTCTAACGTCCAGGGCGCTGGCGGCAACACTTCGGCATTCCCAGGTGCCCGTGAAGCCAACAAACGCCTCAAGTACGGGTTGAACAGTACACCATTTGGATCTGAACTGATCGATTCTGAATCTAGATTGAGCTCATAAGGGAAAATATCGAGCCGTATTCGCAGTCGAAAGGAGTGGACTGGCGCACGCGATTTAAGTCGCCAGGGTGTATTTCAGGGATGCAGGTTTCTAGGCTGTATCTGCCGCACTGTGGTTGAGCTTTACGACTCAGCGTAGGTGGGAATGTTTCATGAGATTCAGACAATAATTTTTTGATACGAAAACAGCACTTAAGAGCAATTGAATCATAGCTTTACTACGTTTTCCGGGGTAAGAAATTGTTTCTATAAAAGTGCTAATAGCATTATTATAATCTTCTTGTTGCATATATCTTCTGCCAATATCATACAGTTTCGCGGACAGCGCATGCTTAACAACCATTGAGTATTCCGGATTGTCTCGGTTTTCTTCCAGATGGGTTTTGAGAACCTTGATACCACCAGTTTTCTGCATTAGAACATAAGCGTTAGCATCGGAGTTACCCTCATGCAAACTCAATATAGTATGGACGTCGTCAAAATAATACATGCCAAACTTTCGTGCTATGCGCAGCACAAAGTCGAAGTCCTGACACCTTTTGAATCTCACATCCCATTCACCTACGCTCTGCAATACTTTTCTGCTTACTACAACCGTTGACGGAAAGACTGGGTAACCTTTTAGTAATAGATCAAGAGCTTGCTGCTGAGAAAATTCGTAGAGTTTATCTACGCCAGAGACTGTGTTGGCTTTACTTAGAAAGCGTTCCCTGAACCAGGGGAAGAATGTACTATTTCTTACGGAGTATTCTGAAGGCGAAGCCCCCGGCCGTGCACGTCTCAGATCTGTAAACAGAAAATCAACTGTGGTTGCATTCAGCGCGCGCTCGACTTTTAGCAAGTGATCGTCAAGCCAACAATCATCAGAGTCCAGATAGGCAATGTAATCACCCACGGCTGCGTCAGTGCCAGTCTGTCTGGCCTTTGCGCTTCCCTGATTCTCCTGGACTATTAGTTTTACCTTGTCGCTGTAAGCAGATACGATGCTACTGGTAACATCAGAGGAACCATCATCAACGACAATGATCTCATCGACCGGGCGAAGTTGTTCACAAACACTATCCAAACATGGCCGGATAGTATTCGCTGCATTATATGCGGGAATCACAACAGTTATCTTTGCCATGGGAATTAAACTCCATTTATTATTGTAGGTCTTGCTGGCATTCCAACGAAATCTGTTGACCCATTTTTGCGTGCGAAATTTGAACGGACATCAGATTTAACAAGTAACATGGGTAAAGTGGATTGTAAAGTCACCCTCCCCACAGATTGAGCGCAATCTGGTGACTGGCTCGCCGCAAACCCATCAAGCTTTTCACCGAGCCTGACAACTGCGAACCCATTAGATACGCCGTGGTCCAGCAGACAGTTCATAGCTCGCTTCAGCACTCGCGAAAAATTTTTCAGTACCCTCCATCCTCCGTTAGCAGTGGCTGCGGACGTAGCTGCTGGAATGGGGCTTATCTCATCTCAGTTGCCAATAGGCTTTCATCACTTGCCAGCGTCGCTTCAGGTCCCCAGACCGGAGATGTTTCTCTATCAGCTTGGCATACTGGTGATTCGCATTCTTCGAAATATTCACAACTGCAGGTCCTTCAACATTGGGGGCCTCGAGTGCCTTGAATGCCTCCAGATGCTTGAGCACCTGGTCAGGGGACTTCGCAAACCAGCACCCGTCAAACGATTCGGAGTAAATTACGTATCTGCTGCGGGCAAGCGCATCCAGGACCATCCGTGGCATGCCATCGTGTTCAGTCACCCTTAGCAGCAGGCCTACCTGCGACCAAATACTTTGTAGGTCATCAACCCATCCAAGGCTATGGACGTTGGGGTAGTGTTTCAGAGCGTGGGATTCATCGGCGATGACGAAGAATTCGAGATCTGGATTTGCTTCTATGGCAGCAATCAGCGCTTCTTCGCCGTAGAACGCTCTGCGATTGGTCGGTAGATAAGTCAGGACACCTTTTGGCAGCCTTGCTGGAGAGGCATCTTGCAGCGCAGTGAAGTCACAAAATGACGGTACGTATTCGGCTTTTATTCCAATGTCGCGCAGTTCGGTGACCAGATGCGGCGAGACAGTAATATTAAGATCTACAGCCTTGTCGACTTGCCTGGCAACTCGCATAGTTTGCTCAGACTCCAGGCAGTTCAATACGTCTGAGCCCACCCACCACCGTACAACCATACAACCAAGCATTTTGGCACGATAGATTTGGCGTCGAAGATATCGGCCGTCGTAATTGAAATACCGAGTAAAAACGAAAGCCTGGCCGCGAAATGCCGAATTCAGCCATTGATAAGGATTATCTGTCATCGTCTGATCCGATGGGTAAACCTTGATGCCCAGACTTGTTAACTCGCGCGCCAGACCATACATGGGCTCCGAGCGGTCACGGGAGCCTGGCGAAAGGAACACTCGCCTGAGAGCGACAGGCTTCCCTGTTTCAGGATTTACTGATGTTTCTAATGCTTTCATTGTTTCCTTTACTTTCATATGAAGTCTGACTCTTGCCGGGAGTCTCCTATTCAGCCTTTGGCGGGAAGCAACCCAGCTATAAGTCGCCGCGCTTTCAATAAGCCAAAAGACCTCAGCAGCATATGGTGAACGGGCCTGGAAGTTGGCGCTAATAGCAGTGCTTGCAACGATAGACGTCTTGCAGTTTGTCGGTCGCTCCACTCATCTACCAGAGCGCGGCGTGCGGTGTCGATCAAAAAGAGATGAGCGACGCCCGCCAGGCGCATCTGTTTACCGTGCTTCTTGTAAAACTGTGCGCGTGCGTCGAGGTTTGCCTTGATGTTAAGCGAACGCCGCTCCTGGTTTTGCTTTGTGTCTGACTGCGCTCGGAAATCGTTGTAACGAACGAGGGGTGTACTAATGCATTCAATTTTGTAGTAGCGACACACGCGTAACCAGTAATCGTAGTCTTCAATGGCAGGAAGTGTCTCATCAAAGAAGCCGACGTTGGTGATGACATTGCGGCGCATGAGGGCACTGGCTGGCGCGCCATGAAGGATATTCCGGATCAACAGCTCCAGATACAGATCGCCGCGTGCAGAAGGCCTGTCCTTCACAGGACTACCCTCATCAAAGACGGTCTCGGTGCCCGTGTAAACAAGGCCGACCTCCTGCGATGCGTCCTTCAACAAATTGACCTGCAACTCCAGTTTTTGCGCAAACCACTCATCGTCGTCATCAAGAAAAGCAACGAACGGCGCTCGCGCTTCCCGCAAACCCCGGTTACGTGCAGCGGCGACACCCCTGTTTTCAGGCTGCCGAATATAGCGCAGTCGGGCATCCTCGAAGGCGGCTACCACCGAGGCAGGATCATCCTTCGAGCAGTCATCGATAATGAGGACTTCGAAGTCTTCGAATGTCTGTTGCAGAACACCGTCGAGTGTGCGGTGAAGAAGGTGCGCGCGATTGTAGACAGGAATAATAACACTAACTGCGGGGTGCTCGACTGAGGTTTCCCAACCGTTACTTTTTGCTTTGGGCAGGTTTTCCTGAGCCTCTAGCACCTGACTCCCAAGATCCAAGCCGAACCGGATCTCTTCTACCTGATCGCGCGGTGGAAGGGCGGCCGGTCTTGTCTGTGCAGGATTGCGCTGAAAGTCTGCAGCTCGCGTGGACACACGACTCCAGAACGGTGGCGCGTATTCATCGCCTTTCATCTGTGCGTAGTGGCACAAGCCTTCATAACGATGTGCTGCATTTGAAGAAAGCGACGCGAAAGCTCGTCTGATTGATTGGCGGTAAGGCTCAATACGACCGCTCTCCTCTAACATCCGGGCGATTTTTTCGATGACCTTGATTCTACCTTTAAGCCCGTCGTAGCTGAGTCGCTTGCCGCTCAAAGAAGTCTGGCCCTGGGGTAGCTTTCTGTAGTAAGCCGTTCCGGTCTCAGTTTCTGTCAACGCAATGCCGTGCACAAGCGCCCGCATAACCAGATCGCCGTCCTGATTCGATGTGACCTCCTCGTCCCAGCCGCCGATAAGGGTGAAGGCTTCTCGTGACCAAAGTACCGAGCAAGGCGGGTAATACCATCCTGTCAACCAGGCACTTAATGCATCCTGATCGGCTCTACGGGGGGCACAGGTTGCGGGAAGACTGAGCCACTTGCCGTCCTGCAATTCGATACGCCGCCAGGGACAGGCAGCAAGTGTTCCTGGATGTGCTGCGAGGGCCGCGGCGAGAGCTTCAAGAGCATCAGGCGCCAATACATCATCAGCGTCAAGAAACATGAGAGCATCGGCACGGGTGAGAGCAGCACCAATATTGCGAGTTCGGGGCGCATTGCCGGAGCGCTCCGAGTGCACTTTGACGATGTCGGGATAAGCGACTTCGAATCGACGCGCAATGGTAAGACTGTCGTCGGTGGACCCATCATCAACGACCACAATTTCGTTGGCGGGCCGGCTCTGGATGAGCACAGAGCCAAGGGTTTGAGCGAGATACTGCTCAGCGTTGAAGCAGGGTATGATGACGGCAATGCTGATATCCGTGCTCTTCATCTGGTCTCCTAAATTCATGGCATAACGTCTCTATGATTCCCCTGCGCTTGACACACTACTGCTAATACAGCCGGCGTTCCAGCAACATGAAAAGTTTTTCGTTGTGTGGTGCCTAATACTCCCGAAGCGCGGCCATAGCTGCTCCATCTTCTGCCCAAGGGCGTCTCTGTGCCCCCACCCAGTGGCGGGTTTTTCAAAGCTTGTCACACTTTTCCCTGGTGAACTCATCGTTGCCAAGAAAGTCCCAGATCTGCTTCAGGAATCTGTGGAGATTGCTGCTCATATCCTGGTAATCCAGAACGAGAAGATCATCTTTATGGACATACATATTGAAGAAATGCAATTCCCTGGGCCCCGTCGAAGTAGGGACCTGAAGGTGCTCCTTGAGATAGGCATAGAGAGAGGTTGTTCCGCGTTTTTGCGTACCGGCGATCAGAAAATCGGGCTTTCGTCGCAAAACGGATAACACACTCCTTTTCGCTTTGTCAGCAAGATTTTTAAAACTATATCTGCTATCTGTCAACTTCATGCATAGCCTTCAGTGGAAAAAATTGCCAAAAGGAGCTGGCCTCAGACTTTCATTTGGTTGAGGGTTTCACTCACCAGAACCGGATCGACCTGCAGGTCTTTCTCAAGAGGGTGAACATCGCCGAGCGATGTTGCTGGGATCAGCCAGTATCGGTGTCCCATGGCAGCGGCCAGCGCGTAAAAATTCGGATTTGGGAAACCAAGATCCGCAATTTCGATAATGTCCGCCCCTTTAGGGCAGAACATCATATTCGTCAGACCTGCCCCATGCGGCGCCACAAGAACGGCGGTTTCACGCATGAGCCTGACCTGCTCCTCGAAGGAAAGATCTTCCATCAACACGCGCTCGAAGCCCTGCGGCTCTAGCAGCTTCCAAACCTCCTCTTCGTTGACGAGTCGCCGGCGAGCGGCTCGCAAGCGGCTAATGAAGACTTTTCGGTGTGGAGCTGGGGCTTCGTGAACGCCGTAGGCTTCGGGCACCATTTGCAGAAGTTCAGGTCGGAACCGGTCTGTGCCCAATATGGTGAGCTCGTCAACAATCAGTGGCCGGTCCGGGTCGTAGCTCTGAAAATCCTCTGGTTTGAGCCCCAGCAGACGCAGAGAATCATCGATAGTGGCTGATCGTTCGGGCGGTAATATTACCTGGTCAAGCAACCCTTGCTCTCGTAACAGCAGCAGTCTGGGCATGTGAGCCGTAAGCCAATGGGAATGGTTGTGATAGACCCGCTCGATGAACCAGGTTGCTTTCTTCAGACGGGCAGGTTTTGGCGAACGGGAAAGAGTGGTAGCGTGAAGTGGGCGGAAGCGCAGTTCACGCATATCAAAAGCTCGGGAATCCTTGTTAAGGATCGCCGGATAAAAATCATTTTTCTTATCGGGATCCTTGTACCAGGTGATGAGGCAATCCGGAACTGTTGCTATAAACGTTTCATCACTGGTTCGCTCCGGCACATCCCAGAAAGAATACCCCCACCAGCCCTGATCATCCGGAAGCTGATCTCGCGAGGCCATATTGGCTGGCAGTGGATTAGTCGCCTGCCCCCGAGGATGCACCGTTTTGTACGTTCCGGCATCCGCTGATCCAGAGTGTCGAGCAAAATAGGCCTGGACTGTCTCATGGGGTACACCTCGATAACCGAACCAGGCTGGTGGAGCGCCTCTCGCTATACCAGCCCGCGCTACTCTGTTCAACGCTTTTTTCAACACGCCACTCACCCTACTGACCTGGAGTCGGCTAACGGAGGTCAATATACGGGTCTGTTTTTTCATGATAGCTTCGGGATTTGCCACGATGTTCATCCAGTGATTAAGTTTGAGGCCAGCTCTGTCTGACTCTAATTTATTATTCGATCGGGCGTGTCATCATTTCGGTGAAATGATTATTCCTCTCGACGAGCTCGCTGTAGGCGCTAACATCATCCAACTGACTGCCCGCCTTCAGGATGATCTTGACTGATATCCTGATAAAGACTGGTATGTGATAAATAACCATTAAAATCAGTATCTTTACTAGAGAATTCAACTTATCATCAGCTGAGTATAAGATAAATTAACACTATACACTACCCCGTGCCACAGCTGTCTTTTAACATGGTTTGATATTTATTGAAGGGCATTTTGGTGAGAGTTGTGAAAATGGAGGCGGTTAGTTGCGTATGTTAGTAGTCCTTGGGTATTGAAAGTCCAAAACCGAAGTCGCGTTGAATGGCGAACTCTATGGCGTGCTGCTCATTGGGAAGCTCCCGAAGTCGCGACAAGTGCGATACTTTCGATGAATTTGAATATATGTTGTTGATGTGACCCGTTATTTTTTTGAGTAACATCAGGTTCCAGGAAGCAGGCAATTATCGTCCCATTGTACCTTTGGCATTTCTCGCACGCAGCAATATCGATATTGCATACTCGCTCTGACTCGCCGGTTGCCGAGCCCATGACATCGACCTGGTTCAAGAACACCATAACACCGAGTCAAGTTTATTCTAGGCGGCACCAATTCAACGAGCTTGCCTATAAATTCTAGCGGCCCCCAAAAGATGTGAATTGTACCGTCTTTGTAGAGTGGCTTGAGTTCATATCTGAGTTTACCTCTATAGGTAACACTTAATCTTTATTCGCTAATCGCTGGTCTCGCAATATATCTACATAGCCGCCCAGGTTTATCTGCTTAATGGGGGTCGGCGAACACCCAGGCATGTCATCTAAAACCATCAAATTGTGCTCATTGACCAAAGTTATCTTTTGTTTCGGTTGGGAGCATTTATAGCGGATATATTTTTTGCCAACATCCATTTCCATCGGCGATGCGCTAACTAACAGATGCAGCTTGTAAATACAGCAGACTATCTTCATCTTCAAGCGGCAAGGTCAGAAATGTGTTATTCGTATCTCGCACAAATAAGCCTGATTTCTCCAGGTACTGCGCAACTCGATGGCTGATGGAATTCACTAGCCCTTGCGTAGCAGAGTGACTTGGCCCTTTGACACGCTTGAATTTCACTTCTCCATACTCTTGCGTAATGACCCCTCGAAGAAAAGCATATAAAATGTATGTTGAGGTTCAGCGCACTAACAAATCTTTGGGCGGTGGCGGCCCAGGCGGCAGCGTTCCTGAACTGAGATCTCTGGCCTGCCTGGATATAAGCCTATTAGGAGTAGGTTTTCGTCGAGGCAAACAAGCCTAATTTTTTAGTTTGCATTCCCAATGCTCTGTAAGCATCTATTTATTTGAAATTTTTTCGATTTATTTGAGGTGTTTCTGGCAGGTGTGTTTCAAACTGTCTGGTGCTGATAATTTCAACTGTTGCCTGTGCTGAAGTCAAAATAGCCATGTTCTTCCAGATCAATGCCTTTATTGGCGGCGAGTGCCTGATTGCCCGCCGAATAGGCATCGCAGATTTTTTTAACAAGGGCTGGCGTAAGTTCAATGGTGGGATTGCCTCGACCCCAGCTCCAGTTTGGTAACCTGACGCCAGCAATTCGCCGAGCCGAACGGGGCCGCAGGCGCCAAATCCCCTTCTCAGAGCGAATGTTGGCAGTCGTGCCAGGTGTCCGTTCCACGATCTCCCTGATTTTATGTGAGGGGGTGTTCAAACTGCCTAACAGCTGGAACAAAAACGCGCGAGGGGATGTTTTCAATAGCTCGTAAGGCAACGTTGTCAGGCCGTCGTCTCCCACTGCGTTCTCTAGGTGATCGGTGATGGTGCAGAAATCTAGCAGCATACCAAAACCATAGCGTCCCAGGCTCGCCGACGTGACCTCGTTTACCAGTCGCTCGAAGTCAGCCTGGCCCGCATTTGGGTTCCTGTCAGACATTTGGGCGTAATGGGAAGCTAACCAATGATCCTGCCTGCGAATTATGCAAACGACTTTGAGGCGGTCAAATCCCCACTCTAAAGCTTTTTGCCGCATTTCATGCAGGTGAGCGCCAAGCAAAGCAGGACGGCTAGCCTGGCGTCCTATCCCCTCTTCCGAGATTAACAGATCTTGTCCACCGGCGAGCCATGTCTGACGGTCGCCCACCAGCTGCTCAAAAATAGCATTTCCGAAACCGGTCCAGACCTGACTGGAGCGCTTTAACGTGCTCGCCATTAGTCGCTGATCCGTCAGATCCTCGGGCTGTTGAAAAAGCCGATTTTCAGGACACCCCACGTAGTAGAGGTGATCAAGCAGAGGAAAAACATCCTGCTGCAGCCAGGTGGTGGCTGTCTTCGGTATTCCGATGTGTAAGTGAAGCGTTCGCCGAGCTTTGCTATTACCCGGTTTTGAAACTTCCATATTGTCTCCAGTTGCGGTGATAGTGTATGTGGGCCATATACGTCCTTAGATTTTGCCGATTAGCTCGCCAACGACCTGATTTCGGCCCGCTGTTTTTGCCACGTAAAAAACTGTCACCTCGATTACCCATGTCCTGTCAGTCTTCGTTAAACCGCAGTGTCGTAACCCCCTCCCTGCTAGTGACCGGGTACCCTTCTAGTATCTCGATCTAGTAGCTCGGTCTAGTATCCCGGTAACTTCTATGCTTTTACACAGTTCGCTAGCGGTGGTCAGCCGTACGCCCACTTTCGGGAACACTCAAGAAATTGTCTTTGCAACCTCTAAGTCCGCTCCTCGCTCATACCAGTCCATTGAGTTTGAGCCCAACTTATAAGAAGGTGCGCTCTCAAAAGCGGGGTAAAAAACAACTTGTTTAGCCAAGTCCTTTGATGACTTAGTGCCGGATAAAATTGCAGAAAATTGCAGTTTACCGGGCTTCCTTCCCATAATAACCAAATCTTATCACTATGATATCGTCTTCAAACGACATTTGCAGTCAGTTAATTGAAAAGCAACAAACTTGCCGAGCGCCCTATCTCACCATTGACCAGCTTAATAAGTGAAAAGTGAAGCGAAATTTTTCATTTTCACCCCTATTTTTTTCCTCTTTTCAGCGGCCTTTTAGTGCTGATCGATGGACAGGCTCGGCGTTGAAACAGCGGATGACAACCGCAATGCTGATATCCGGACTGTTATTCATAGACTCACCAGTCTACTTGCCTCCCAAGTAGTTGGAAGAGTCTGTCGTTGTGAGGCTTAAAATGGCTTTCGAGATAGCTTAAGACCTCAGGCGCGACAGCCTCTCTGTCTCCAACATTTTTCCGGGGATAATCAATTTCGTCTGTCGCAGGCTGCAATCCGAGAAATTCATAGGCACGATCGATGACTGCCTTCGGATCACTCAGTAATTCGTTATTCCCCAATATCAATACCTGTTCTTTATCATAAATTGAAAACAGGTTAGAAAGGTGGTCTGCGTAGCATCCGCGGCGTTTGTAAGAGGCGTGCAAATAGGTTTCGAGGCCGAAAGGGTCGTTGATATCGGTTTCGGCAAGACGCTCTTCCTCGACCTTCAATGCGTCGAAGAGCGGCAGATACTCGCGACCCATCCGAACCTCGTGATGGTAATGCGAAATGGCTCTTTGTACCGGATCACGCAATATGACGATGAGACGTGCGTTCGGAAGGACTTTGTGCATACGAGCGGCTGCGCCCGGCGCGTAGAGGTACTCGGGGCAGCCTTCGCCAGTCAGCTTGTTCGCTCCAAGATTCCTGCGCAGTGGAAAGTGAGCACGATACCAACCAAGACCCTTACTATGCCCGAGGTTGAAAAAGTGCAATTCCTTTCGCCAGGGAGACAGAATATCCGGGTGACGTTGCAGATAGTAAAACAGACTAGAGGTTCCGGATTTCATTTCGCCGACGACCAGAAAGTCGGGTAGTGCCCGCAGGGGCGCAGTCAGACGGTGAGCCAGAAAACGCTTTGAACGCTTCAGCCGCTTGTCGTCAGTACGCGGTTTCATTGGATATTTCATACGATGTCAGCGCTTTGGTTGGTATCAGCGGTAAACTGCTGAAGCTTTATCAGTGCTGCTTTAACAGCAGCGGCATCGACCTGCAGATCTTTCTCCAGTGGATGCATGTCTCCCACGGACGTTGCGTGAACCAGCCAGTAATGATGTCCCATCGCCGAAGCCAGGGCGTAGAAATTTGGGTTCGGAAAGCTCAGATCGGCCATTTCGATGATGTGGGTGCCTTTCTGACAAAAGAGCATATTGGTCAGACCTGCGCCGTGTGGGGCGGCCAGCACGGCGGTCTCCCGCATCAGTTTGACCTGCTCTTCAAAAGACAAATCTTCCATTAACACCCGTTCGAAGCCAAGTGGTTCAAGCAAAGGCCAGATTTCGTCTTCATTGATGAGCCGTCGGCGATGTGCCTTCAGTCGACTGATGAAGACCTTGCGCTGCGGTGGCGGGGCATCGTCGACACCGAATGCCTGCGGGACGAGTTGCAGCAACTCCGGTCGGAAGCGATCGGTACCGAGTATCGTCAGTTCTTCGACGAACAGCGGTCGCGCTGGATCGTAAGTCTGAAAGCTATCCGGATCGAGCCCCAACATTCGTAGCGAATCATCAATCGCATCGGTTCTTTCCGGGGGCAGAATGACGTCATCAAGCAACCCTTGTTCTTTCAACAGCAGTAATCTGGGCAGGTGGGCGGTCAGCCAGTGCGAATGATTGTGATACACCCTTTCGATGAACCATGTGGCCTTTTTAAGGCGCGCCGGTTCGGCAGACTGGCGAAGCGTAACGGCATGCAGGGGACGAAAGCGCAACTCGCGCATATCGAAGGCACACCAGTCTTTGTTCAGTATGGCCGGATAAAAGTCATCTTTCTTGTTTGCATCCTTGTACCAGGTGATGAGACAGTCAGGAACCGTAGCGATATATGTTTCCTGACTGATCCGTTCAGGAACATCCCAGAATGAATAGCCCCACCAGCCCTGATCGTCCGGCAGTGCGTCACGTGACTCGATAGTGACCGGCAGAGGATTCGACGCACGTTTTTGCGGATGAATCGTTCGATATGTACCAGCCTGACTGGCATTGCCGTTGCGTTCGAAATACTGCTGCACTGTTTCACGCTGAATGCCCCGATAGCCGAAGCGAGATGCCGGAATACCACGTTCAACGCCAACCCTTATCAGACTGAGCAGCAGGTCTTCGACTCGCCCCCTCACTTTGCTCGCCTGCCGCCGTCCGCTCGAGGCGAACCTGCGACCGCGCTTTTCGCCAGCGCCCAACATCGTTGTTACACTCGCGACAGCCTTGCCTGCTGAACGCTTGCGAGCAGACAACGACGGTTTGTAGCCGAGTGACTGCATAGCATCGCCGCAAATGCCTTCGATAATGGCAACTTCTGTCGACGAAAGATCCTTTTTCCATTTCAGCAGTGAATCTGCCGAGATCGGCTTGGCACTTCGGCCAAGGTGCCCTTTACGCCATTCGTCAATGTGGTTCTGCTTCGAGCTGTCTGCCGAAGCGAACTCATCCTTGCGCTCTTCCATTACAGAGGCTTCAAAATCTTCGTCCAGAAACGTGAAAATCGAGCGGATTTCTGTCTCTGGATCGCGGACGAGATCCTCGTAGACCACTTTGTAGAATCTCGAATCATTTGCTCTGGCAGCCCAGCGCTGCTGAAAGTTCTCAACCCAGTCATTGGCGAAGAATATGAGCTCCTGCTCCCGCGTTCCGTTCAGCAGCCCTTGCCGCAGCGAGCGCGGTGACAAACGCTCCTTCACATACCAGGTTTTCAGCTGCGAGGCGATGACCGCCCGCGGATCGCGCTGGGTAAACAGGAAGCGCGCATCGGGGAACCAGTCGAGCAAGGTAGGAATGTAAGCAGAGTGTCCAGGCGTTTTCTCACCGATACGTGCTACACCGCTTTTTTCCTGATACACCGCCAGCACTGACCGAAAAATGGTTTGAAACGAGTGATTGCCTGCTGATTCGATCCTCTCGCGGCAGCGGTCGGCATCGATATCGAGATCTTTGAATCGAAGCCACGAGGTGTAGTCGGCCCAGTAGGCCTCAAAGTCCTGGGGAGCACCCTGACTCAGACCCCAGCGGTTGGCAT
This sequence comes from Alteromonas lipotrueiana, assembly GCF_019249245.1. Taxonomy (GTDB): domain Bacteria; phylum Pseudomonadota; class Gammaproteobacteria; order Enterobacterales; family Alteromonadaceae; genus Alteromonas; species Alteromonas lipotrueiana. Next base: position 287,314 of record NZ_JAESDK010000001.1, read on the forward strand.
GCGCCAAAAAGTGGGTCTCTGGCGTTATCGCAAGACGGGAGTGAGCAGACAGAAGACTGCGCAACAGTGTCGTCCCTGAGCGTCCAGGGCCCAGTATGAATATCGGGCTATGGACCCTAGCTGGTTGATTCGTCAAAATTTTTCCCAGTGTCGTATCAGCAACAGGCACTTCGCGGCGTGGAAGCATCCATGCGGCATCGTTTTAGATGTTGTCTTCGCTAATATCGAAATGCATTTGTAAAGGTTGTCGTCACGACAGCTCAACACATCACTATTTCGAGTAAAAGATAAATTAACAGACTATAAGGCAAATTAACACTACGCACTACCCCATGTCACAGCTGTCTTTTTAGGATGGTCTTATATTTATTGAAGGGCGCTTTGCTGAGATTTGTGAAAATGGTGGCGGTTAGTTGTTTACGTTAATAATCCTTTAGTACTTAAAGTCTTAGCGTTACATGCAACGCTTCGTATCTTCAAAATATATTTTTGCAGTATCGTGTTAAGTGGGATGGTGCTCCAAAATCGAAGTCGCGTTGAATGGCGAAACCTATGTCGTGCTGCTCATTGGGAGGCGCCCGACGTGGCGGCAATTGCGATACTTTCGATGAGTTTGGATATATTTTGTTGCAGTAAGCCAATATTTTTTCAATAACATCAGTGTCTATGATGTAGGCAATTATCGTCTCATTGTACTTTTGGCATTTCTCGCACTTAGCCACATCGACATTGAATACTCGCTCTAACCCGCCGGTTACCCGGCGCTGAGCCCATGACAATGACCTTACGTGATAAGGCTTGTCAGACTGGTTATCGTCTTCTTTATTGGCAAGTTCAGGGCTGGCTTTTTCTTGTTGTGATGCCGTCGCTTGTGCTCGTAGGTAGTGTTTGTAAAGTAAACATTTTTTGCCCTTGTCGAGGCCCAAACGCGATGCGATAGCTTACGAAAGCGCCCTGGAGTTACAGTAAACTGTCTTCATCATCTATAGGCAAATTCAGAAAATTGTTGTTCAAACCTCTATGTCCGCTTATCGCTCTTTACGGCAGTCCAATAGTTAAGCTTGTAATGGCCGCTTGTGACCAATTGCAGTCACTGGCACTGAGCCGCAAGGTAACCCAGTGCCAAAAGCTTCATAACAAATTTGCTGCAAAATCATTATCTTTAAATTACAACTGCTCTTCAGCAAACTGTGCCAGTCGTGAGCGCACCACGCCGTCAAGGTTAATGGTGGCACTGCCAGAAAAGTTTTTAAACTTCTCTACCAAATAGGTTAATCCAGAGGTCACCGGCGATAAATAGTTACTGTCGATTTGAGCCAGATTTCCACTACAAATAAGTTTCGTTCCTTCGCCGCAGCGGGTAATAATGGTTTTTAGTTGAGAAGCGGTAAGGTTTTGCGACTCATCAAGTATAACAATGGCGTTTTGAATACTGCGGCCACGCATAAAATTAACTGACTTAAACTGAATGTTGGCTTTTTCCATAATGTAGTTCATTGAGCTTTTCGAATTTTCGTCATTCTTATGCAAGACTTCTAATGAATCGGTAATCGCGGCTAGCCATGGCGCCATTTTTTCTTCTTCTGTGCCCGGTAAAAAGCCAATAGACTCAGCAATATCGGGGGTGCTACGGGTGACAATAATTTTGTCATACATGTTTTTTTCTACCACCATTTCTAGCGCGGCGGCTAACGCTAATAGTGTTTTGCCACTGCCGGCAGGACCGGTAAGAATGACCAGATCAATGTGGGTGTCCAGTAGCGCATGCATAGCCATTGCCTGCCCCACGTTTTTAGGTGAAATGCCCCACGCATGCTTGTTCATCAAACGATCATAGCCTAAATCGAGAACCTCAAGATGGTCCTCATCTACAGACTCGACCAAACCGGCAAATTCGCGGGTGCCGTCAAGCAAAAACTCATTAACATAGGCTTCGGGCAACATCTGTCGCGTTAGCGTATGAATGGTGTCTCGCCCTTCGGTGCGACTTTCTACTGAGCTTACCTGATCCCAGAAATTTCCTTCGAAGCGGTGGTAACCTCGCGATAAATACTTTATGTCACTGATAAGCTGATCGGTGCGATAATCCTGCACATTTGCCAGTCCGGCCCCTTTTGCCTTAAGGCGCATATTTAAATCTTTGGTTACCAGCACCAGTTGCTGGGGCGCAAACGTTTTTTGCAGATGCAGGGCAACATTGATAATGCGGTTGTCGTTTTCGTTGCTGGTGAAAACCTGCTGAGCTTCAATCATGTTTAAATCTGCATAAATAGAAAGCGAGCCAGTAGGTGCATCTTTACCGGCGCCCAGTCCTTGCATGCTGACACCTTCAAGCATTTGTTCAGGCGTGGCATCGTGCAGTAAATCTTCCATTGCACGAATTGAGACCCGCGCATCCCGGGCCACATCTTTTTTACTGTCTTTTATATAATCTAACTCTTCAAGCACCGTCATTGGCACCACAACATCGTGTTCTTTGAAAGAGAGAAAGGCATGGGGTTCGTGTAGCAGGATATTGGTATCGAGGACGTAAATTTTTGTTTCAATGGCTTTTTTGCTTGGCATCCTACACTCCGGTAAACAAAAACCAGGGCCATCTTGTAACACTGACGACAGCCAGGGTAATACTAGACAAGGCAGCAGGACCGAAGAGAACGACCCGTGCTGCATCGCATCAACTTACACTTTCACCATAAGTCAGAATTGAACTCTTCGCATCATTTTTTACGATTTATTTGTTATTAAACCCGTTGATTAGCATTTATTTGTGTACTGGCATGGCACAATGAGCGGTGTTTTATGAGCCACCATTATTTTTTCGCGAAGTAAACTTTATTCGCGGCTGTGGGATAAGTACAATACCGCCCCTTTTATCAAAAGCGACCAGAGAAAAGATGACTTCAGCAAACGATTACGCTGTGGGCCAGCGTTGGCTAAGTAATACGGAATCAGAGCTAGGATTAGGCGCAATTATCAATCAGGACAGCCGTTCTGTGGAGGTTTACTTTCCTGCCACCGGAGATAGCCGTAAATACACTAAGCACGATGCCCCCCTTACCCGGCTAACGTTTGCCATTGGCGATGAGGTTAAAAGTCAGGATGGCTGGAGCATGACCATCACTGACACTCAGATAAGCCATGACGCAATTATTTATTTTGGTACCCGTCATGATAACGGCGAAACTCAAAAGTTACCTGAAACCTTGCTCGATCATCAGATTCGCCTGAATCAACCCGAGCAGCGGCTGATGAACATGCAGCACGACAAACCTAAGTGGTTTGACTTGCGACTACGAGCGTTTTCTTACTTAAGCGACTATTACCGTTCGTCTATTATCGGTTTGGCCGGCGCACGCATTGAACTGATTCCGCATCAGTTGCACATTGCCTCACAGGTAGGCAACCGAAATGCCCCCAGAGTATTGCTGGCCGATGAAGTTGGTTTAGGAAAAACCATTGAAGCAGCGCTGATTATTCATCAGCAACTGACGACAGCCCGTGCGCAGCGTGTATTAATTGTGGTGCCCGACTCATTAGTCCACCAATGGCTGGTAGAAATGCTGCGTCGCGTTAATTTAGCCTTTTCGGTATTTGACGAAGAACGTTGTCAGGCTATGGACGATGAACAAATTAATCCGTTCGAACAAGAACAATTAGTTTTATGTAGCCTAAGCTTTTTACGAGACAACGAACAGCGTCATACCCAAGCGCTGGAAGCTGGCTGGGATATGCTGGTGGTGGATGAAGCCCATCATTTAGCTTGGTCAATAGAATCGCCCTCGGCCGATTATCAGTGTATTGAAGCATTGGCAGAAAAAATATCTGGGGTTTTGCTGTTAACCGCAACGCCTGACCAACTAGGCCACGAAAGTCATTTTGCTCGCCTGCGACTGCTCGACCCTGCCCGCTTTCACAACTACGACCGCTTTTTAGAAGAAGAAGGTCATTATAGTGAACTGGCCGAGGCGGTAGCACCGCTGCTTGAAGATGCTTCGCTTGATGAGTTGCAATTACAGCGTTTAGAGCAGCTAGCCCCTGAAGCTACCAATGAGCTTGAAAACCTGAACGATATGGACGAGCGTGATGCCTTGTTGCATAAGCTTATTGATCGCCATGGTACGGGCCGGTTGTTATTCAGAAACCGCCGCGCCGGCATTAGTGGCTTTCCAAACCGCGAGCTTCACACCTATGCCCAGGATTTACCTGAAGTGTATGAAGACGCTCTGGCCAGCGCTACTGAACTGAATGAAACCTTGTTTCCGGAACGCCAACCGGCGCTGGTTGACTTTTGGACCGAGCTGGACCCGCGGGTTGAGTGGCTGCTGTCATTTTTGCCCACCGTCAAACCTGAAAAAGTATTACTTATTTGCGCCAGCGCGGTAACTGCTCAGCAATTGGGCGAAGCCATTCGGATGCGCGCCGGTATTCGTCACAGTGTATTTCACGAAGGTATGAGCATCGTTGAGCGCGATAAAGCAGCGCACTATTTTGCCGACCCCGAAGACGGTGCGCAAATTTTGCTGTGTAGTGAGATTGGTAGCGAAGGCCGTAACTTCCAGTTTGCACATCACTTAGTGTTATTCGATTTGCCCATGACCCCGGATTTGCTTGAACAGCGTATTGGTCGTCTTGACCGTATCGGGCAAACGCAGGACATCAAGATTCATGTCCCGTATTTGCAGGACTCAGCACAAGCGGTATTACTGAAATGGTACGACGAAGGCCTCAACGCCTTCGCAAAAACCTGCCCCACAGGTTCAGCGGTGTATGAACAGGTAGAAGACGATTTGCTAGGCTGCTTACAGATGCCTGAAGACAGCGACTCTTTAAATCAACTGATTGAGCGCAGTGCCACACTCAACGCCGATTTAAAACAGCAACTTGATGCCGGGCGCGATCGCTTATTGGAGCTAAATGCATCAGGTCATGGCAAAGTTGAAGACTTGCTTGATGAAATTATTGCTGAAGACGCTAACAGCAATTTGCCTGAATTTATGTCGTGGCTGTTTGACGCTATCGGTGTTAATCAGGAAGACATGGGCAATAATTGTTTTGTCATTAGCCCGGGTGAGTCGATGATCAACAGTCTGCCAGGGCTTGACCCCGATGGCATGACCATTACTTTTCGCCGACGCGTAGCCACCACCTTAGAACATGTTCACTTTATTAGCTGGGACCACCCCTTAGTGCACAACGCCGTGGACCTGATTTTGACCGATACAGTGGGTAAGGCGAGCATTGGTTTTATTGGTGACCGTACGCTTCCAAAAGGCGCTTACTGGTTAGAAGCTTTATTTGTATTGAGTGTGAATGCGCCAAGACATTTGCAGGCGGACCGCTTTTTGCCACGTACCCCCATTAAGCTATGTATTGATGCCGATGGCAAAGAGTCAGATATCACGTTTGATAAAACCCGCCGCGCCAATAAAAAAATCGGCCAACAACTATTGCAGGCATTAAAAGGCCCGGTGAACAAACAAATTGAAACGGCGCGTAACCTGGCTCAGAAACAAGCACAAACATTGCTACACACGTCGCGGGAACACATGCAGGCAGCACTTAATAGCGAAATGACCCGTTTACAGGAACTGCAAAAACAGAATCCGGCTATTCGTGATAGCGAAATTGACTTTATCAAAACTCAGGTTGATGCCTTAAGTAATGCCTTTGATAACGCAGAAGTGCAGCTGGATGCGTTGCGAATTGTGGTGAATAACCCTTAATGCCGAATCCTGATTTTGTCTACAACCCACCCATGACGCCTTATCTTGATATTTTATATCAGGATGAGGCCATCGTGGTGGCCAATAAACCTAGCGGCTTGCTGAGTGTGCCGGGTAAGGCCCTGGCTCATAAAGATGCTTTAATTACGCGAATGCAACGTGTTTATCCTACTGCTTGCGTGGTGCACCGGTTAGATATGGCCACCTCGGGTATCATGATTATGGCAATGAATAAAGACAGTAACCGCTACCTGTCGAATCAATTTGCCACCCGCCAGACCCAAAAACGTTATTTTGCCAGAGTAAAAGGAAAAATAACCCAGCCCGGGGGCATGATTGACCTGCCATTAATTTGCGACTGGCCTAATCGTCCCAAGCAAATGGTTGACTACGAAAGGGGTAAGTCTTCACTAACATACTATACGGTTATCGAACGTAGCGAGACTGAGTCGCTGGTGTCATTAAAGCCGGTTACGGGGCGTTCGCACCAGCTGCGGGTTCATATGCTGGCGCTGGGACACCCAATATTAGGCGACCGGTTGTATGCTGATGCTGAAGGTAAAGCGATGGCTTCAAGGCTTCAGCTACATGCACAAACCTTGATTATTCGCCATCCGTTAACTCACAACTGGTGTCACTTTACCACTGAGATACCGTTTAGCGGGTATCAGCCCGAACCATTAGCCCTGCCTGACTATATCGAAAATTAAGTTTTTTGCCGATACGCCGATACCCTAATTACCTATGGGGTAATGCAGGCAAAAAGTAATGCGTATAACAAGTAAGGTGCTTATTTTAGCAATAGGGCTATTTAGCGCCTCTGCTCTGGCCAGTGCTTTGGACGAAGAACTACGCACACGTTACTCTGCAACCGAGCTGCTTGAGTTTAACGCAGGCGAAGTGTCGGCAGTAGCGTTGCAGCAACCTGCTCAGGTAACCTTACCTCGTGGCATGGTGGTGATTATCGTTGACCCTCTGGCTCAGGGGCTGACGCTGCCTGTGGCACACCGGCTTGCAAAACGTCTGAGCCGCTGGGGGTGGCATGCAATCCTGCTCCCCATGGACTACGCTTCGCCCCCGCCTGAGCAAGCCGCGCCGTTGCCTGAAGTGGTATCACGATATACAGACAATACCCAATCGCCTTTAAGTCATTCTGAGATCAGTACGCAGATGATGTTGCGGGTAGGGGGAGTGTTTAACGCGTTGTCTGACCGCCAAGGCTATCGGATTATTATTGCCCAGGGTATGAATGCGGCCGTCTTACTTAATCTTGATGCACAAAAAAAATTACCGGCAGTAGACTCACTGGTCACCATTGCTCCTTTTTGGCCAGACCAGACAATTAATCAAAATATCGCGAACCTTGTTAAAGACTCTCAAACCCCACTGCTAGATATCAGCAGCGATTTATCCAATCGCTGGTCAGCACAAACCGCCCGTCAGCGAGCGCAGGCTGCAAAAATAAACCTGAAGTTGCATTACCGGCAACAGCCGCTCGTGGGTACTTTTGCGCACATTTTTAGCGACCCGGATTTTGCTTCGCCGTACGTAAGTCAGGTCAGTAAAACTATCTATAGTTGGGTTGATTATTTAGGCTGGTAAATTATTCATCTATAACTTTAGTATATAAGTTAACCACTTTTGTTTTATTTATATACTTAGAGTTTAATGCAGCAAAGTACCCATTTGTTAAATAACCCTCTATACTTAGCGCAATAATTCCCAACTGACTGGCAGACAATTAGTGAAAGTCGATATTTTTATCAACGAAAAAGCTAAACAACTTTGCTTCTATCTGCGTGGCTTTTGGAACAGTCAAATCGCTTATAGTGAGCTTGAGCTATTTTTTTGGGATATTCTGGAAGAATGGAGTCAGGTAGAGTACGATTTGGCACAACCCTACTCCAGTCAGGAACGCACTTTCTGGCACCTGCTGCATCAAATGCATTTTTGGGATGTCGACAAACTTATGCACGATGAACAGCTTATTGATGAACTGCAATCGTGTGCCAGCTTTTTAGAAGGTCACGGTGTTTATCCGGAAGATTGTGTAGGTATTCGTCCTTAAACCGGTTATTTTGTCCTGTCACTTTTCACTGTAAGCCCGTTTCTATGTCGTTCCCGCAATTTATTCATGCTTATCGCGATCGCCGATTATTAAGCATATTCCTTTTTGGTATCTCCAGTGGTTTCCCTTTTGTCATGATTGGTTCGGTTATGGCGGCGTGGTTGTCTGATGCTGGTATTCAGCGTGCCAGTATTGGCTTGTTTGGTATTGTATTCAGTGTTTATGCGGTTAACTTTTTATGGTCACCACTGCTTGACCGAATACGCATTCCTTTTTTAGGTCAGCGGCGCGGCTGGATTGTTACTATGCAATTGGCGATTGCCGGGTGTTGCTTTGGTTTGTCTACGCTAAATATCCAGGGTTCTATTTATACCGTGGCCTTGTTAAGTCTGATTATAGCCATACTGTCAGCGACTCAGGACATCGCTATTGATGCCTATCGTATTGATATTATTGCCGATAACGAAAAAGATAAATTATCTGCGGGTTCCTCACTGGCTACCGCAGGATGGTGGACCGGTTACGGCGGTTTAGGGGCTGTTCCTTTTGTGGTGGCCGATTTACCCGGCTGGAACTGGCCTGATATTTATCTGTTGTTGGCAGCCATTATGCTGATCATCGCTGTGTTTACCTTACTGGCTAAAGAACCCCAGGTTGATCGAAGCACTATGTTGCATGAGGCAGAGAGTCGTTATGCTCATGCGATGCAAGGCAGCCATAGTAAGGTACGCTCAATAATGGCATGGCTGGGCGTTACCCTTGTTGAACCTTTTAAAGAGTTTTTTAGCCGAAATGGTCTTCGGCTGGCGATTTCTATTCTGGCGTTTGTTTTTTTGTTTAAAATCGGCGAGGCTTTTTTAGGTCGCATGAGCATCGTGTTTTACAAAGAGGTAGGGTTTACCAATACCGATATTGGCTATTATTCTAAGTTGCTAAACTGGTGGGTCACCATCGTGTTTTCGCTGCTGGGCGGCATTATGAACATTCGCTATGGCATTTACCGGGGTTTGTTTATTGCCGGTATTGCCATGGCAAGCAGTAACCTTATGTTCGCCTGGATTGCCGAAGTTGGCCCGGATAAAACGCTCTTTGCCGCAGCAATTGTGGTAGACGGTTTTACTTCAGCCTGGGGCACAGTTGCTATGGTGGCGTTCATCAGTCTGATGTGTAATCGCACTTTCTCGGCGTCTCAGTATGCCCTTATGGCGTCATTGAGTGTTGCGGGTAAAAACACACTGGCGTCTAGCGGAGGCTGGGTGGTGGATATCCTGAACGGAAACTGGAGTCTGTTTTTTGTGCTGACCGCGGTGATGGTGATTCCCGGTTTACTATTATTGCGCACATTACGCACCGATATTGCACAGGCAGAAAGTACTTCACGCACAATGTAACTGGAAAAGCTGGTAATCCCCACTATCTTTGGTTTAAAGCATTTTTTTATGGACAGTAATGATCACTACCAGTCGTGTTAATCAAACAATAACCAGAACTTATTGGTACGGCGCTTCTCTTGTTATTGCTTTAATAGGTATTGTTTTTATTATTTACCAATACCAGCTTTCTAATCAGCAATCTATTTCTTCAGTGCTTTCTGTGGCCCGTCAACAGCCGCTTTTGGTTCAGCGTATCGGTTTATTAGAGAACCTTCTGCAAGATACGCAAGATGCTAATGAACAAACTCGTTTACAAAGAGAGTTACGGCAAAAGGTCGATGTACTGACAGACAACCACCAACAACTTATCGCCGACCCCGCAGGTTTACTGAAACACATTGATGCGTTAACTCATGAGTCTCACTTTTTCGGTGGCCCACAGTCATTAGATGGTCAATTGCAACTTTTTGCCGAGCGGGGTCGTCGTATTGCCGAGCAAAGCGACGGCAATCTGTCCTTCCAACCAATATCCTATGCAGCGCTGTCTGAGCTAACCCGCCGCGTCGAAAAGACCGTCAATCTACTTACTACTGAGCAATATATCGCGCTTACAAAGCAACAGCGAACGACTCAATTGCTATTTATTTTGTTGGCTTTAGGACTTTTAGGCGGTTTACTATGGCTGTTTTATCCTTTGCGAAAATTGTTACTAGAGCAGCACAATAACGTATTGGAAGCCAACTATCATGCGGCCCAACAGCAGCAGTTAGCACGCGAAGCGTCGATAGCTAAACACGAATTTTTGATGCGAATGAGTCATGAATTCAGAACACCTATAGCCTCTATGCTGGGGGCAATCGAACTGCTGCCAAATATGCCCGAAAAGCAAGTCGACCTTATTGCAAATGCGAACGAAGCCGCCCACCAGTTGCTTAGCCTTACCAATAATTTAATTGATACATTGGGCAGTACTGAACTTAAAGAAGAATTACCTGACCAGCCGTTCGATTTAATAAGACTCATTGATGAGTGTGTCAGCATGTATTCCTATCAGTGTAAGAAAAAAAATCTGGAGCTGCATTGTGAAGAAGGGGACCTATTACCTCAGTATGTACAAGGCGCACCCCAGGCGCTTGCTAAAAGCATCAAAAATCTGCTTGATAACGCGGTGAAATTTACCGACAGTGGTTCGGTAACGGTCGCTATGACTATGACCAGCATCAATCAGAGTAACGGGGTGTTAGGTATCACCATCTGCGACACCGGCGCCGGAATCAGCAAAAACGAAAAAGAGGCGATATTCCAGCCATTTTATCGAGGCAAGCTGGCGCATCATAACAACTCACCCGGTGCCGGGGTGGGCCTGGGCGTGGCCAGACAACACCTGCAAGCCAACAATGGTGACTTAACACTTTTATCTACTAGCGTATCAGGCTCCTGCTTTGAGTTGAAACTGCCCCTGCAAATTGTCACAGACCGGTATCAGGTAACGCCTACGCCTCACCAGGCCAAATTTGCAGTGATTGATGATATTGCTATTTCTCGTCAGCATTTGACTAATCTCATTGAATCACAGGGGTTCAATGTCGATAGTTTTGTAGATGGTAATGCGCTGCTAGAGCAACAGGTGGATATTACTCAGTATAAAGCGCTGATTGTTGATTACTTTATGCCGGCTCTGTCGGGTATAGAATTATCATCACTGTTACGCGACACGTTTGACGACAAATTACCCCCTATTATCTTTGTTTCAGCCACTCCTGACATCGCCAACTTAGTGCATGGCTTCGACCTACCCATCTGGCAGACATTTGTGAAACCTGTAGACCGAAACCGGTTTGTAGATACACTGCACCACCTGGCAAATGATGGAATTCTAAGTGGGGTTGAGCAGCGCAAGGCCAATATTCTGGTGGTTGAAGACGAGCCGATTAATCAAGAAATCATGAAGGATATGGTCGAAAATCTGGGCTATAAATGTTGGTTAGCATCAACTGCCCAGGTTGCTTTGGAGGCCACACTGAAAAAGCGATTCGATGTCATATTAATGGATATTAACCTACCGGATAAAAGCGGTTTAGAGCTGGCAGAACAAATACTGACATCAGGTACCACTACGCCAATGGTAGCGGTTACCGCTAATGCTTACGAAACCGATCGGGAAGCATCACGCATGGCGGGTATTCGCTATCATCTGGTAAAGCCGGTGGCTTATCAAGAATTACGTCACACCCTAAAACAGGCGTTATTGATACGTTGATTGGCTGCCGATATCAGATTACACCGCCTTACTGAGTATAAGTAATCGCCATATTTCGCCCGCTGGCTTTAGCATCATAAAGCGCCTGATCGGCCTGCTCAAGCCAGGCCATTGCCGTGGGGTTGTCGGAACAAAAAGGAGCCAGCCCTAAACTTACCGTAAAGGTGATCGTATGCTCGTCGTGCTGTACCTGGGTGCCCTGCACTGCCAGCCGAATACGTTCAGCAACCTGCATAGCTTGTTGTGCATTAGCATCGGGAAGTACCAGCGAAAACTCTTCGCCGCCGTACCGACCAGCCAGGTCTGTTTCACGAATACACTGCTGAATCAGCTTTGCCAGGGTTTTAATTACTTTATCACCGGCCTGATGGCCATAGGTGTCATTAACCTTTTTAAAGTGGTCGATATCCAGCATAACTGCGGTAACGTTTGTTTCCCGTCTTTTAGACAACTTATAAATTGCGTCAAAACGTTCTTGCCAATAACGCCGGTTATATAAGCCTGTCAGGCCATCTACCCGGCTCATATGCTTCAACTCATCGTTTAGGCGTTCAACCCGAAGTTTCCCTAGTGCCTGGTCGGTGACATCGTACACCAGCATACAAATTCGGTTAACCTGGCCCTGGGCGTTGGTGCCCAACGGAAACAGGGTCACATTTTGATACATGGTGGCCGAATCTGAGGTAATAGGACGATTTGAGCCAAACCGAAACAAATAAGGGCGCTGTTCCCAGATAAGAAATACCGGGGTATGTAGGTTAAATACCGGATCGGCTTTGGCCCGTAACCAATCTTCATTTATTTCACTAAAGTGCGAAAATAGCGACTGACCGCAAATTTGGGAAGGCCGGATATCAGAGTGGTTTTCCATAAACGGATTCCAGACTTCAACCTGAAATTGTTCGTTAAGTACAACAATTCCCACTTCCAGTGAACGTAACAATTCTTCTTGCCAGGATTTCGCGGATAAATTTGTATTGGTCATTATATCTGCTGCCCCATCGAAACCAGCCGGGTGTAGATTTTTTCCATTGCATCATCAGGAAACAACAACAGCAAATCAAAACTGATATCACGACTTTTAATACCGTAGGCAATTTCAACCGCCATAACTTTGCTCCAGCGCGAGATGTTATCGCTTAGCAGGGTATCTAAACCACGGTGACGACCTAGCAGCTCGGGCAAAGAATGGCTAAACTGAACATCCAGCTGATCAGATAATGCGTTAAGGCACGCGCCTGTCAAAATATTTGATACATCCATAAGCGCTTCTAACTGAAGCTGAGGTTCGTCTGGTTTGCCGCGATACTGAAGCAATTCAATAATATTATGGGTATTGGTGTCATTAAAAATCACCAGTGCTTCGCCTTTAATACCTGCGCTGACGAACCCTTTAGAAACAGCAGAAACCCGCTCGTTGTGATGAATTTCAGCAATGGCCATATGCAGCTCATTACTTTCGATAAAGTTAACGTTAGGAATTGGCAGGTCGATAAATTCGCCCAACAGCCGCGCCAATTTTTCACCCGCACGCCCCATGGCCACGTTAACCAGTTCGCGGTAAGCATCAAGTTTGTCTTCTGCAGAGCTACCCTGGGCGCAACCCAATCGGTTGGTAGCGGGCGCCTGCTGACCGTTGTAGATGCCATAGCTTGCTAATAATTCGGTAAGCCTTTGATTGTCTATGGGCTTTCGAATAAAGTCCAGGGCCCCTAACGCCATCATGCGTTGCCGGGCTTCTGGTTGTACGTCGCCTGAAACCACAATAACCAGACAGGGAAGATCATTGCGCCGAATGATCTCCATCGTTTCATACCCATCCATTATCGGCATGGTCAAATCCAGAAAGACCACGTCAGCGTCGCCCTTGCGAATAGCTGAAATCGCTTCTTCGCCATTGTTGGCAAAGCTTAGTGAAATATCCCAGCCCGCAGGCAGTGCTCTGGCCATTTGCTTGCGCGCAAACCCCGAGTCATCACAAATTAACACTGCTGTGGACATAGACTGTTCCTAAACTGCGACCGGGGCTTTTATATGCGGATGAGCCTGGTAGTTGTGCAAAGTGAAATCTTCAAAGTTAAAGGCGAATAAGTCGTTAACCTGAGGGTTTATTTGCATTTCAGGGGCTGGCATCGGATCTCTGGATAACTGAAGATCAGCCTGTTCTAAATGGTTGGTATACAAATGCGCATCGCCCAGCGTATGAATAAAGTCGCCCGGCTTTAAATTACACACCTGTGCCACCATCAGGGTCAGCAGTGCATAACTGGCAATATTGAAAGGAACCCCTAAAAACACATCGGCGCTGCGCTGATACAACTGACACGAAAGGCGACCGTCAAGGACATAAAACTGAAACATAGTATGGCAGGGCGGTAATGCCTGCCTGCCCTGCTCAGCATTTTGAGTTGGAGATAGGCTGGCATCTGGCAACACCGCAGGATTCCAGGCACTGACAATCAGGCGTCTTGAATCAGGGTTAGATTTGATTTGCTCAACGACCTGACTTATCTGATCAATAGTATCGCCATTTGGGGTGGGCCAGCTGCGCCACTGAGCGCCATACACCGGGCCTAATTCGCCGGCTTCAGTTGCCCATTCGTTCCAGATAGACACACCATGCTCTTGCAAATAAGCGATATTTGTATCGCCTTTTAAAAACCAGAGTAACTCATGAATAATTGACTTCAGATGGCATTTTTTGGTGGTGACCAACGGAAAACCTTCTGCCAGGTTAAACCGCATTTGATAACCAAATACGCTTATTGTTCCGGTTCCGGTACGATCTTCTTTTTTGACCCCATGCTCGCGTACATGCTGCATCAGCTGTAAATATTCTTTCATAAGTTACGACTTCTTACCGGCTTTTACCGCCGTTTTTGATTCTTTTTGATAAGCTCGAACAATAAACCAAATACCCAGTACTATCATAGGCAGAGACAATAGCTGCCCCTGGGTTAGCCCAAAGCTGTATACCCCCAAATGGGCGTCTGGTTCGCGGAAAAATTCTACTATGAAACGAAATACACCGTATCCTAATAAAAATAAACCGCTGACTGCGCCTACCGGACGGGGCTTGGCCGAATATAACCAGAGTATGACAAATAACAGCACACCTTCAAGTGCAAATTCATACAGCTGTGACGGGTGACGAGGAACGTTACCGGCATTGGGAAACACAATAGCCCAGGGCACGTCTGTAGGACGGCCCCACAATTCAGCATTCAAAAAATTACCAATACGGCCTGCGCCTAATCCTATGGGTACCAATGGCGCAACAAAATCACCTACCTGCAAAAAGGTCGCATTCATCTTTTTGGCACGCCAGTACATGGCAGTAAGTACCCCCAGCAGGCCGCCATGAAACGACATGCCTCCTGTCCATATTTTGAAAAGGTAGAGAGGGTCGGCCACAAATAAATCAAATTGGTAAAACAACACATACCCAACACGACCACCTATAATCACGCCCACAAAACTCCAGAACAATAAATCGCCGAGCTGTTCTTTGCTCCATGAGGTCTGTTCCAACCGTTTATGGGCCAGTAAATAGGCCGCCACAAATCCAACCAAATACATAAGCCCATACCAGCGAACTTTTAGCGGACCTAAGCTCACTATGATCGGGTCTATATTCGGAAACACCAAAAAACTACTTTCCACCATGGGTTTACTCTATTCCTACAATCATTCGTATACTAACCAGTACCAACAGGACCGCCAGCATCTTTTTTAAAATTCGTGTATCTATTTTTTGGCCTAGCCGTGCACCAATACCCGCAGTAATCATCGACGAGGCAACAATACCAGCCGTAGCCGGCAAATACACATAGCCTAGCGAACCGGCTGGCATTTCAGGTTTGTCCAGACCGGCGACCACAAAGCTCACGGTACCAAACAGGGCGATGATGAGTCCGCTTAGTGCAGCACATCCAATAGCTTTGCGAACATTTACCTGAAACCAGACTAATGCTGGCACCAACAACGCCCCACCGCCAATACCCATTAATGAGCTAACAAAGCCGGTCACCGCGCCTACTGCGCCCAGTGTCGGTTTACCGGCAGTATAGGATGACATACTGCTGCGTCCCAGCACCATTTGCAAGGCAATCAGCATCACCAGAACCGCGAACACATTTTTTAAAGTATGGCCGGAAATACTGCTGGCAACCTGGGCTCCTAAAACCGCCCCGACCGCAATACCTAACCCGCACCATATCACCAGATAACGACTTAAGTTTCCTAGCCGGTAATGAGCAAACGCTGAAGAGCTTCCTGTAAAAATAATGGTCGAAAGCGAGGTGGCGATTGCCATTGGCATAACCAGGTTGGTGTCGAGTTTTAACGAATGGACCAGCAAATAAGATAATGCCGGCACAATGATTAACCCACCCCCAATTCCCAGCAGCCCGGCCAGCAAGCCTACAATCACGCCAATACCAATGCAGCTGAGGATAATCAGGTAAACCGGTTCCATATTTTACTCCCAAAAATATGATGAAGACTGTTTTAACGCCGCAGATTTGGCGGCAGCCAGACTAACACACAAAAGTGAATTTAGCGGTCAGGAACGTGAAATTAGCGTGCGGAAAACAGAAGAGATTAGCACCGGCCAAAACTTATGAGCCTGCGCGAATTAACCCCCCTAAGCCTTTGCTATCCAAGTAATCATTAATATAACAAAACACTTCGTCATGGGTATGGCAAGTTAAAGCGCATGACAGCAAACGCTGGCTTTCGGCCAGGTTTACATTGCGTATAACCCAGTTAATTTTGCGTAGATTGTGGGTGTTCATGCTCAGCCGCCGATACCCCATTGCCATTAATAAAATCGCCCCGCCCGGTTCGCCGGCAATTTCACCGCATATGGTCACCGGCACCTGGTTGGCATCGGCTTGCTTAACAATATCGTAAAGAGCGCTCAATACCGCTGGGTGATAACTATTGTACAGCCCAGCCACCCGGGTATTGTTACGGTCGACCGCCAACAAATACTGAGTTAAATCGTTACTGCCCACAGAAAAAAAGTCGACATGACGGGCCAGCTGAGGCAGCTGGTACAACACTGAAGGTACCTCTAGCATAATACCTAACCGCGGGCGTTTAAGCTTGTCCTGCCCGCCAGATAGCTCTTCGGTAACTTCGTAAAATGCCTGGTCAATCAGTCGGCGTGCTTCCTGGACTTCATTGACCGATGAAATCATCGGCAGCATTATTTGTAAGTTATCTAAACCTAAACTGGCCTTAAGCATGGCGCGAATTTGAACCAGAAAAATTTCAGGATGGTCAAGCGTTAGGCGTATCCCTCGCCAACCCAAAAACGGGTTTTCCTCATTAATGGGAAAATACGGTAAAGGTTTGTCACCCCCTACATCTAACGTTCGCATCGTCACCTGCTGCTCAGGCACACAGCTAAGTACCTCCCGATACAACTTGGCTTGCTCTTTTTCAGAAGGAAAGCTTTCGCGTAACATAAAAGGAATTTCGGTGCGATACAGGCCAATGCCTTTACCCAGACTACGCGCGACAGTTTCAATATCGACCGATAAGCCCGCATTAACCAAAAGCGCAACTTTGCAGCCGTCCTGGCTTTCACACTCCTGATTGGCTTCGGCATCTATTTTTTCATCAAGTAAGGCCTCTTCGGCCACCAGCATCACAAATTCGTTGCGAATACTGCGCTCGGGAGAAATAATAATTTCGCCCGAATAGCCATCAAGCAGAATTTCTTTACCGTCTAACAGGCTTGGTGACACACTTTGACAGCCCATAACCGCAGGAACACCCATTGCCCGCGCTAAAATCGCCGCATGAGAGTTGTTTGAACCACGTATTGAAATAATACCTTTAAGATAGTGCTGGGGAAACTCTGCCAACATGGTAGCTGAAACTTCTTCAGCTACCAGAATACTGTCTTTCTGAACTTGGCGAACACGCGGCGCTTCGCCCTCAGACTGTAATAAAATATTAGTTAAAATGCGGTTGGATAAGTCAACGATATCAATCGCCCGCTCTTGCATGTATGGGTCTTCCATACTTTGAAAACGGGCAGCGTAATCTTCTACCACCATTTTCAGCGAAGACGCCGCATTCCAATTTTGCTGTATTTTTGCTTCAACTTCCCGACCTAAACTGTTGGCATCAAGCAAGTGATGATACAACTGGAAAATGGCTTTTACGTCATCAGGCAAATCGTCATCAAGTCGACGAGATAATTCATCAACCTGTTTGCGGGTAGTGTCGACCGCTTGGCGGTACATCTGCACTTCGCGCGGCTTGTCATCTGTTTTTCGTAAAGCCAGACGGCGAAGATCGATGGTTGAGTCGGTGGAGTACCCCACACCAATCGCCAACCCTGAGGAGCCTGCTATCCCTGTGACCTTTTTTTGACGCGGTTGCGCCTCAGGCATAGAGACACTTGATAGCGCGCCCCGAACTTCGGCGCCGGTGATCTCTAGCGCCAGTTGTGCAGCCAGTGTTACTAAAAACGCTTCTTCATCTTCATCAAAAAAACGACGCTCTTTATGCTGCATGGTGATCACACCCAGCACTTTGCGTTGATGAATAATGGGGGTTCCTAAAAAGGCTTTGAAAGCTTCTTCATGCACTTCAGGATAATATTTGAAGCGAGGATGCTCATGCGCATCCTCGATATTGAGAGGCTCTTCGCGCTGTCCGACGAGTCCAATCAGGCCTTCTGAAAAGCCAATTTGAACACGCTCGACCGCGTCGCTTTGTAAACCATCTGTGGCTTTAAGAACAAATACCTGCTGCTCGTAATCGGCCAGATAAAACGAGCATGAATCCACACCGGTAACTTGTTTGACCCGGCTGGCAAGGCGCAACAAAGCTTCGTCAAGTACCGGAATTTGAATTACTTCCTGTACAATACGCTTCAATGTTGTAAGCATGCTGCCCTGGCTAGTCACGTAAACGGTCTCCTGCCATCAACCCCGGTGGCGCTTTCGCTGACGTTTGGACGTAGGACCAGAAGACGAACGTCCTAAGGCTGGCATTGCAACCGGGACAAACTCCTTCATAACCTTACGATACACATCGCGCTTAAACGACACCACATTTCTTACTGGATACCAGTAACTTACCCAGCGCCAGTCATCAAATTCAGGATGTCCGGTTTTCAGTACATCCACGTCGGTTTCGGCGCAGTCTAGCTGCAACAAAAACCATTTTTGTTTTTGACCTATACAAACGGGGTTGCTGCCCTGACGAATCAGACGTTTTGGCAATTTATAACGTAACCAATTACGGGTTACACTTAAAATTGTCACATCTTTAGGGCGTAACCCTACCTCTTCGTGCAACTCCCTGTACATTGCTTGTTCTGCAGTTTCCCCTTCATCGATTCCGCCTTGTGGAAACTGCCATGAATGCTGACCATAACGTCTTGCCCAAAATATCTGACCCATTTTGTTGCAAATCACTATGCCCACATTCGCACGGAATCCATCGGTATCTATCACTTAGACTCCCGGGCACGATAACCTTTAGTATTCTAGCATTTGACCATAAACTGTTAGCCTTTCAAAGTATTAATGCCGCTTTGGTTATTAACGGGCTGATAACCTTAACCTAAATAGCGCTATGGGGTATCTGCCAGCCCTTACCCAGCCTTGTATTGACGCGGTGAGACGGTACACTAACCGGCATGTAGATATTTTTCAGCTTAGCCTGGTATATTGATCAAGAGGAATCTGAATGCAGCCGCCTTCTACTGGCCCATGCAATATTGACGACTTACTGACCCGCTGTCAGCGTATTGCCGGTTTAAGTTTAGGCGAACTTGCGCAAATGGCGAACATAAGCGTTCCGGATAACCTGCAACGACATAAAGGCTGGCAAGGCCAGTTATTGGAATTGTGGTTAGGCGCCAGCGCTGGTTCACGGCCTCAGCAAGATTTTCCTGAGCTCGGCGTAGAGTTAAAAACTGTACCTATTGATGCTCACTGGCAACCTCTTGAAACAACCTACGTTTGTTACGCACCCCTTATGGGAGCGCCGGGCATAACCTGGGAGCGCAGCAATGTAAAAAACAAACTAGGCCAGGTTCTGTGGCTTCCGGTAGAAGGAGATCGTCGCTTACCCGTGGCACAACGAAGGGTGGCAAATGCTATTTTGTGGTCCCCGAATGTCAGTGAAAATGCGCTATTACAGGCCGACTGGGAAGAACTCACCGAGCAAATAGTCCTGGGTCAGGTAGAACAAATTACCGCGCGCCAGGGGCAAGCACTGCAGCTTCGGCCTAAAGCCGCTAACGGTAGCGTGCTTACGGATGCGTTAGGACCTGAAGGCGAGCGCATCCGCACTCGGCCGCGAGGTTTTTATCTGCGTAAAAGCTTTACCCGAAATATCCTTTTAAACGCATTCAGCTAAGCGGGTTGGTCAGGCTTTTAGCGAGATTTATTGACCGTCTCTTGCATTAAAATCTGTTCAGCGTGTTGCTCGTCGACCTGCGCATAGTCAATAGGACACGGAGAGGTTCGCTGTGGAATAATAAGCAAATACAGTACGCTTAGCGTGGCGATAGCAAAGATAAGCCCCACCCCATTTTGCCACAGCATGATATTCAGAAAACCAAAGGTAACCGCTGTGACTAATAACGTAAGAACACCCCCAATCGCCACCATTGACGACATCGCTGGCACCACATACCGTATTTTGTAATCGGTGGGACAAGTGACCCGCTGGTAAAGATATTTATGATAATTCTGCACCGTTTCGGTGATAAGCAACCCCAAAACTAAAACACCAAAACAGACCAATAAAGCAATGGCATACACCGGCCAAAAATCAAGAGGATGCCCTACAGGCCCACCTGCTAACAAACGTTGCTTTTCGGGCAAGCCGCTTAGCGCCAAGGGCAGTTGTAAAGCCAGGCATAAGCAAACTGGCAGCCAGGATACCCACTTAACCGGACGAACCTGCGCAATGAGGCGTGGCTTTAAAGCCCGGTAAAACAGTGTCATTAATAAAACGGGGACCCAGTCAGTTAATCCGTAGAGCGACAGCCAGCTATCCGAAGCCAGGGCTACTGCTTCGTCTGTTAAACTTAAAGGCCACACACACCAGCTTAACCATAACCATTTTCTGCCAACAAGTGCTGACTGCATCCGCAGCAATACCACGCCTGCGCAAAGCCAAGCCAGTCCCAGCCCCAATAAACTATAAAACATCCAGGTGGTATATTCAGGCATGGCACCGTCCTTTGTCTATTTGATACATCATTGCGGCTACCAGTAGGTATCTCCCTGCATGCCCATTTGGCGGGTGCGCTCCATAACCGTAAGCAAGCTATGGGTTTTCTGAGCAACCCAGTGGTTAAGTTTACTTGCCTCTTCGGGTTCAGTATCTTCAATAATGCTGTCCAGCATCATAAGTGCTTTTAATTCTTCAATACCGGTTAAAATATCCAGCCAGGGTGCACGAAATGCTTCTCTTTCACCGCTGAATAAATCGGCCAGTAAAAATCCACTCCATAATGTTTGCCGCAATATAATTTCTATCGCCGTGTAATTTGCAGCGCCCATAGACCGGGTGGTAGACATACTTTGTTGCACAGTTTGCCAGCCCTGAGATAGCCACCCCCGAGCGTGCTCAATGGCGGGCATTGCATAGTGATTCGCTTCGCTTCGCCAGGGCAGTTCATGCAACAACTGGGTGACCCGGAGTTTTATCTCAGTAGACTGCGTTGAGTAGAATAAACCTTCAGGATCGTGCGCCTGAACCAGCCCCGCTTTACGACCTTGCACATAGCTTTGCAGTGAGGGATGACGACTCAGACACTTATGAAACAAGCTTTTACGTGAAGCCAGATAGCGTAATGATTGTAAATCATCCTGCCATAACCACTGCGGCGTATATTTCATTAACAGGCTATGTAATTCGAGTAACTGCGAACATTGTAATACGGGTAAGTACAACGAAACGCACTGCAATAACAATCTTATACTCCGCGCTACCTCGCCCAACATTTTGACCGACCCGGTTTGCAAATAAAGATGTTCGTGGTGTTGCCAATGAGTTAGCGCATGCTGCGCCGCGATAGTAAACGCTTTTTCTGTAGAAACCTGAGAAGGCAAGGGCAAAAAGTCTGGCATTGGCGCTACCTGCGCTTTTACCCCGTTTAACAACTGATAACCCTGCGCGGCTTTTGAAACATCCGATACAGTGACCGGTAAAATACTATTAATCACTTCAGCAATGGCAAATAAGGCGCTTACTCCACCTTTTTTTACTTCCAGCTCAATCTCGTTTATAGGCGATTGAGCTTTGCCGGTAGTCGCCTCGCCTTCATCAAGCACTACCTCAATCAACGAACCGTCGAAACTCACATCATATGCGGTACGGGTAAAATTGGTTGAAAATTGACGCTCTAATTTTGCATTTGCAGCACGTGCATCAAATTTAGCGGGCCAGACGTGCTGATCGAACAATGTTAAGTCTGGGTGTGAGCTATCGAGGTCAATATTATATTCAGCGCGTTCGTGAAGCCCTCCGCTGACTTTTCCCTGAGTTTTTAATGTTTGTTCAAAAACCCCATCGTTGCCTCGCACCCTAAAGCCAATTTTGTTTTTTTGAAAGTCGTGCTCTGGGGTATCGTAGTAATCATTTTGCAGCTGCATATGCCGGGCTTTTGCCACCTGCATACCAAGCTGAGTCAGCGCAGGGATAACATTGTCTGCAAAAGCATTAACGGTGTGGCGCGGAGTAACAAATTTGAGTTCAATTTCGGCCATGAAGTAGGTAAACAGGCTGCAGAATTAATAATGCAGACACCTTACCCCTGCCAGCGAGAATTGGCAATGGGTGGACTGGTGTTGGAGGCAAAATCGGGGTAACTTGCACAAATCAAGACCAAATGGCTGATTCAATCGTTCTGTGAGCGGCATGACACTTGCCTTTCGTACCCACAGTCTCTAACATCTTTTGCTGGTTTAACAAGTTTACGGATTCTTTATGTTACGAAAGTGGCTTACGGTCATGTTGATCGCGTTGTCTTTTCAGGCGTTTGGCCTACAGGATGCTCCAAAAATGGAGCCGTCTTCCTCTCATTACATCCGGGATGATTTGTATGTATTTATGCATACCGGGCCAGGACGTAACTACCGCATTCTGGGCAGTATTGAAGCCGGAACGCCTATTACTATTTTAAAAAATGATCGTAACGCAGAGTTTATGCAAATTCGCGAGCACACAGAGGATCGTACCGGTTGGGTAGAATCAAAGTTTGTCAGTGATGAGATGTCCCGGGCTGAACAACTTCCTATCATCAGCCAAAAGCTGGCAGATAGTCAGGCGTCCCAACAGGGCTTACAATCAGAAAACGGACGTTTAAAACGCCAGTTATCCGAAGCCCGTCAAAAGTTAACCCAGCTTTCCAGCGCCACAGACACTCAGAGCCGGGAAATAAAACAGCTTTCTACCAAGCTTGAAAATCAGGAAAAGGATGAAATGATTAAGTGGTTTACCCGCGGTGGTATGGTGGCGGGCGCAGGTATTTTGCTAGGTGTTATTTTAACCTATATTCCTAAAAAGCGCGGACGCAGTAGTGAGTGGGTATAATCTGCTTATTTAGCTTTTCATCTTCTATGGGCGGCTAAAAGGATTGGCAAAGCATGATTTTTAAATCTGGTTAAACCGAGCGTCGTTGCTAAAGCTTGTCAGGCTTTAGCTTTGAACATAAAAAAGCCCCGACTTAAACGTCGGGGCTTTTTGTTTCACTATCGCTAAATTACCAGATTACATATCTTCTTCTTCATCTTCTTCCAACGTCATCAGCGACGTGTTACCGCCTGATGCTGTGGTATCAATACTGACCGTTTTCTCGGTCACCAGACGTTGAATCAGATTGTCGTGATATTCTGAAGTAATAACCGGCAGAATGGCTCCTCCCTCACGCGAGGCTAGCATCGCTGAGATTTGCGCGGTTCTTTCGGTATGAGAATCTACCACTACCCCAGCCAAATCTTCATCTTTAAGCAATGCATCAAGGTGCTTAAGCCGCGCTACCTGTAATACCCCTTTCGGTGCGCCTGTCGCGTTGAACTTTTTCTGAAACTCCAGAGCTTCTTCATAGAATAAGTCAGAGACCACTGATACAACAATATTACCCGTCGCCAACGCTGTCACAATAGACAATGTCCAGTATTCAAAGGTTACACCTTTGTCAGCAAAGCATACCAGTATACCGCGCGGTTCAAGGTGCAGCATGTTCGACTCACCCGTCGGCCCTGGCAGTGTTTTGGGGTTTTTCAAGCGGCGTTCGATAGAAATCAGCTGTTGACGCGAGGTAGCCAAGGTCCGGTTAAGGTCGTCGGCCAGCTCTTCAACAATATCTACTTTGGCAATTTTTGCCAGCAGCTGGCGCACATTCGACAACCGGTCGTTAAGTGGAGTATGACGCCATTTTGCTTCGACCGCTAAACCGTTGTCCATCAGCTTCGCCGCTTCTTTTGCGTCTTTTTCATCACCCGACAGTGCTTCATCAAGCTGGTCAAGATCTTTAACCTGAGAAGGCTTAGGCGTAGCCCGCTCCATCATCAGGCGTGGCAGATAATTGGGACCGCCTGCTTTAGGTCCAGTACCTGACAACCCCCGACCACCGAAAGGTTGTACGCCAACAATCGCACCAATCTGGTTACGATTAATATAAACGTTACCCGCACGACTTAGTGTAGCAAGTTCATGTGCACGGTCTTCGATACGCGTGTGGATACCCATGGTCAGTCCGTAACCGGTGCTGTTGATTTCCTTAACAACGTTTTCAATCTCGGTACCTTTAAAGCGCACAATATGCACTACCGGGCCGAATACTTCACGCTCAAGCACATTGATGTTTTCAATTTCATACAAAGTAGGCGGGAAGAAAGTAGCATTGTCAGCACCTTCAGGCAGCGAACCTTCATACAGTAGCTTACCCTTTCCTTTCATATATTCACGGTGATTAGTCAGTGATTTCAAAGCTTTTTCATCGATAACCGGGCCAATATCTGTTTTCAGATACATGGGGTTACCTATGTCCAGCTCTTTCATAGCACCAATCAGCATTTCGGTTAAATCGTCTGCGATGTCTTCTTGTACATACAACACACGTAATGCTGAACAGCGCTGACCTGCGCTTTGGAAACCTGAGAACACAATGTCATCAACTACTTGTTCAGGCAATGCGGTCGAATCGACAATCATTGCGTTCTGACCGCCGGTTTCTGCAATCAATGGCACCTGTTCACCGCCGCGAGAAGCCAGTGTTTGTGAAATTAATGTTCCGGTTTCGGTAGAGCCGGTGAACATAACGGCTTTGATTCTTTCATCGGGTAACAGCGTTTCGCCTACTTCTTTACCCGGACAAATCAATAGCTGTAAGGCGTCTTCAGGCAAACCAACCGACTGCATGATTTCAATACAACGACGGGCAATGATACTGGTTTGTTCTGCTGGTTTCGCAATGACGGTATTACCAGTAACCAACGCAGCCACAATCTGGCCAGTGAAAATCGCCAGCGGGAAATTCCAGGGCGAAATACACAATATTACGCCACGGGGGACCAAACGCTGGTCTTCATCCAGCTCGCGGGCACGTGCTGCGTAATAACGTAAAAAATCTACCGCTTCACGAACTTCATCAATACTGTCTTGTGCAACCTTACCGCCTTCACGGATACAAATTGCAATAAGCTCGCCCATGTGTCGCTCAAGCGCATTTGCAGAACGTTCAAGTATGTCTGCCCGTTCTTCTACTGAACGCTTTGACCAACTATTAAAGGCTTCATCAGTTTTATCAAGCGCCGTGCGCATTTCATCAGGCGTAGCATAAACATGATAACCCACGATATCTGAGTGGTCGGCCGGATTGCGAACTGGTGTTCCGTTTTCTGGAATATCACTTTCAGACACGCTATAAACTTTATTCCAGCGTTCTAGCTCATGTTGTAATGCATTTACGGCAATATGATCGGTAAGGTCCAGTCCACGTGAATTATCACGCTCTGGAGCATACAGCCCACGGGGCGGTTTAATCTGATTATTATAACGATTTTTCAGGCGCTGGGTCTTTTCGACCGGGTCTTCAAGCAAAGACTCTACCGGCTGTTCATCATCAACAATTGCATTTACAAATGAGGAGTTAGCACCGTTTTCTAATAAGCGTCTAACCAGATAAGCCAGCAGTTCTTCGTGCTCTCCGACCGGGGCATATACACGACACTGAATTTTGTCTTCTTCCACAACCTGGTCGTACAAGGTATCGCCCATGCCGTGCAAACACTGAAACTCAAAACCGTCTTTGTCATCACCCGCCAGCTCTAAAATTACAGAAGCGGTATAGGCATTGTGGGTGGCAAATTGCGGATAAATGGTATCACGGTAGTCTAACAGGCGATTGGCACACGCATGATAAGAAACGTCAGTTGAAGACTTACGGGTAAATACCGGGAAGGTTTCCAGGCCCATCTGCTGGCTAAGTTTTATCTCAGTATCCCAGTATGCCCCTTTAACCAGACGCACTTGCATAGTACGGCCCGTTTCCTGAGTCAGTTTGCGTACCCAGTCAATAACGTGCAGACCGCGTTTCTGATAAGCCTGAACAGCAATACCAAAACCGGTCCAGCCTTCCAGATCCGGATCGGTAAAGACTTTTTCAATAATATCTAAAGACAAATCAAGACGATCGGCTTCTTCAGCATCTATTGTCAGGCCGATATCATACTGCTTGGCCATTACACACAGCTCTTTAAGCTGCGGGGGTATCTCTGACATTACCCGATCATATTGCAAAAATTCAAAGCGTGGGCTTAAAGCAGACAGTTTTACTGAAATACCCGGAGAACCTTTGGGACCACGTCCGTTGGCCGCTTTACCTATAACTTTTATTGCATGTGAATAAGAGTTATAAAAACGCTTGGCATCGGCCACGGTACGAGCCGCTTCACCAAGCATGTCGTAAGAATAGACATAGCCTTTTTTCTCTTTTTCGCGCGCTCTGTCTACTGCATCTTCGATGTTTTCGCCCATAACAAACTGGCGACCCATAACACGCATGGCAATATTCATCGAACGGCGGATTACCGGCTCGCCCAGGCGTCCCAGAGTGCGTTTAAGCAGACCAAACTGCTCACTTTTGCGCTTGTCGGCATAGTTCACCATGCTTCCGGTAAGCAAAAGGCCCCAGGCAGAAGCGTTAACAAACATGGAGTCTGAGTTGCCTAAATGCGGGGTCCACTGTCCTTGCGACAATTTGTCACGAATCAGTTCGTCCTGAGTTTCTTCGTCAGGAACCCGTAACAGCGCCTCGGCCAGACACATTAGAACCACCCCTTCGGCGGTAGATAATGAGTATTCGTTTAATAGTGCATCTACGCCGCCGTGGCCTTGTTCTTCGCGGCGAATTTTCAGAACCATCTTGCGTGCACGTTCCCAGGCGCGACTTCGGGCGCGGGGATTTACCTCAGCAATAGGCAATATTTGGTCAATCGCCACCGATTCATCGATTCGATAATGATCGCGAATTCGCTGACGTATAGACGTCAGAGTATTGAGGTCTTGGTTAGTAAGCATTACTCGCCTTTTAAATTCAGTTCAAAAATCATGTAGGGTTTAGTCAGGCATACAGTCTCGTTGTTTTGCTTACATTGCAAGCGACGTCACCTGGCTAGATAAGCGACCAAATAATGTGTTTTTGATTGCCTGTGCTGGTTTTAACTGATGAGCCCCTGTTAGAGATCAGAGTAGGGCTCAACAATTTGCCGATACTACCATAAATTAAAATGCCGCAAACCCTTATTGTTGTAGGGCTCAAAGCACTTTTATGCATTTCGCCAACTCGTGTTAACAACAGGTTAATTCGCGTCTGAATAGTGAGCGTCTTCCGCTTTTACCGTCTAACACGATAGCCATTAAGTTAGTTTAATTGGATGAGGGTTGCTTTTTAAACATGAGGTAAGGGGCCATTAATGATTGCACGGGGCTCTTTACCGACTATCAACCCACTATCAAACGACTATCAAACGACTATCAAACGACTATCAATATCTTGCATTAGACTCTTAGTTTGGATACTCAAATTACAACAAACTGAGGTAAAACGTCACCGGTTTTAGGGATATATTCTGCTTTTGCCTATGCAAGCTGGTTGTCAGTCGGCATAATAGCTGGCCAGATTAACTGTAGGTGGCCGCAGTGCTTAAAGACAAATGGATCCCAATCTTGTTGCTGGTCTTGCTAGGCTTACTGCAACATCGATTGTGGTTTGGTAAAAACAGCATGGTTGATTACAACGAACTTAAGCACGAAGTGCATCGCCAGTCTTTGCAAAATGCTAATTTAGCCCAGCGTAATGCGTTGCTTGAAGCGGATATCGATGACTTAAAGATAGGCCTTGAAGCCATAGAAGAACGGGCCAGAAACGAGTTAGGGCTTATTAAAAAAGACGAGACTTTTTACCGAATTTTGCCTGCAGACCAATAAAAATATGACCACACCTCCTTTTATTGTAGCGGTAGTTCCTGCTGCTGGCATAGGCAGCAGAATGCAGGCTGACCGCCCAAAACAGTATTTGCAGATTCACGGCCAGACAATACTTGAACATACCTTGCACGCCCTTTACAAACACCCCTTAATTAAGCGCGTGGTTGTGGCTTTAAGCCCTGATGACCCTTTTTTTGAACAGTTACCGCTGGCCCAGGCGTCGTGGCTCACCCGGGTAGACGGGGGCCGTGAGCGCTGTGACTCTGTCCATGCAGCCCTGTCGGGATTACCTGATCATTGCTGGGCATTAGTTCATGACGCCGCCCGTCCCTGTCTGGCTCAGCACGACATCGACAAACTTATTCAGGCATGTCTTGAGCCAGATACTCCGGGCGCTATTTTAGCAACGCCGGTGCGCGATACTATGAAGCGCGCACACAATAATTCAGCCAGTCCGGTTCAGATTGCCCACACTGAAAGCCGGGAAAATTTATGGCATGCTCTTACACCACAAATGTTTCGGGTAGACCAGCTGCGTCGCGCACTAGAGCAAGCTCAACGCCAAGGCCTCTCAATTACCGATGAAGCCTCAGCGATGGAAGCGGCAGGCCATAAGGTTGTACTGGTAGACGCAGACCCGGCGAATATTAAAATTACACGACCTGCAGATATGCCACTGGCACAGTTTTATTTGTCTGCTCAACGTCATAATAGTTAACACAATACAGGTGAAATATGCGAATAGGACACGGTTTCGATGTTCATAAATTTGGTGGCCAGGGTCCGATAATCGTAGGTGGTGTCGCGATTGAACATGAATATGGACTGGTAGCACATTCAGACGGTGATGTTTTGTTACATGCTTTGTGCGATGCAATACTTGGTGCGGCAGCACTGGGTGATATTGGCCGGCATTTTCCCGACACCGACGACACGTTTGCCGGAGCAGACAGTCGCAAGCTTCTGATGCACGTTATTAGTATTGTGCACGAAAAAGGCTTGTGCATTGCCAATGCCGATATGACTATTGTTGCCCAAACACCAAAAATGGCGCCCCATATAGAGGATATGCGCCGGCATATTGCCAGTGATTGTCAGGTTGAAACAGACCAGATTAATGTGAAAGCCACTACGACTGAAAAGCTGGGGTACACCGGACGTAAAGAAGGCATTGCGGCCCACGCAGTGGTTTTGCTTGAGGCGCGTAATTAATGACATTATCCACACAACATTGGCATCACTTGTATGGTGCGCCACAATCTGCCGCCATATTTAAACAGCACGCCGAAGACTTTGTCGTTATTGAAGACCTGGGATATCCGCTGACTGGCGAGGGCGAGCATCAGCTTATTTTAGTTGAAAAGCGCAATGCAAACACGGCCTTTGTTGCTGAAGAGCTGGCTAAATTTACCGGATTGCCCCTGCGTAATGTGACGTACGCCGGCCGCAAAGACAAATTTGCGGTAACCCGGCAGTGGTTTGGCTTACATGCGCCCGGTCAGGCCGACTTTGATTTTAGCCAGTTTACGTTGCCTGGAGTAGCGGTATTAAGTCAGACCCGGCACAATAAAAAACTTAAAACCGGTCAGTTAAAAGGCAATCGGTTTACTATCACTTTGCGACAGGTTAGCGCGCCCAAAGAGGTTATTGTTCGTCTTGAACAAGCCGCAGCTATGGGTGTGCCTAATTATTATGGTGAGCAGCGCTTTGGGGTGGTCAGACAAAATAGCGAAGGCCAGCGTACTGAGGGCGGTAACCTGCAATTAGCGCAAAAAATGCTTGAAGGCGAAACCATACGTAACCGAAATAAGCGTTCAATGGCATTATCTGCGTTACGCAGTTACCTGTTTAATTGCCAGCTATCTCAGCGCATTCAGGCGGCTGTCTTTAACGATATTATTTTAGGTGACGCGTTAATGTTGTCTGGCTCTAACAGCTTTTTTATTCATGACGGCAGCGATAGCACCGTGCAAAAGCGTTATCAGGAAAAAGATTTGGCGCCGTCTGCTGCATTGTGGGGCAAAGGCAACTTACCCACCGCTGCCGAAGCGTACAAAATGGAACATCAGGTCGCCAACTGTTACGCCGACATAGCCGAATTTCTTGGTCAGGCCGGGCTTAAGCAAGAACGCCGCACAATAAAAATCTGGCCACAAAATCTTGAATGCGAACAGCAAGATGATACATTGACGGTTTCTTTTTCATTGCCCAGCGGCTGCTTTGCCACCTCAGTATTACGCGAGTGTGTGGTAACAAAATCGGCGCCCGCCGAAGCCTGAACGGGTTTAAAAATATTGCCTCAGGCATTTGGAGTACAGCATGAAAATTCTTTTAAGTAACGATGACAGTGTGTTTGCCAAAGGTATTCATGCGCTACATAAAGCTTTGCAACAGGATCACGACGTTACCGTTATAGCGCCCGACCGTAACTGCAGTGGGGCCAGTAACGCACTGTCGCTGCATCAGCCATTGCGTATTCAGCAGCTTGATAACGGATTTTACTCAGTAAATGGTACACCTTCAGATTGCGTTCACCTGGGGGTGAACTGCTTTTTAGAGCAAGAACCCGACTTAGTGGTATCAGGCATCAACCATGGCGCTAATTTGGGTGATGATGTGATTTATTCAGGTACGGTCGCTGCGGCAACAGAAGGCCGGTACATGGGCCTGCCGGCGATAGCCGTCTCACTGGCCAGCCATGATGGCAACTATTTTGAAACGGCAGCGCAGGTAGTGCTGGATATTATTGTCAAATTAAAGCAGCATCCGTTACCGGCCAATCAAATTTTGAATGTTAATGTGCCTGACGTACCTTATGAAGAGTTGGCGGGCATTAAAGTAACACGCCAGGGGCGTCGCCACCGCGCCGAAGGTATGCAACGTAGCCAGGACCCGTTTGGTCGCCCTATTTACTGGTACGGGCCGGCTGGCGCAGAGCAAGATGCCTCTGAGGGTACTGACTTTTATGCAATTGCTAATAACTATTGTTCTGTAACACCACTTGATGTGGATATGACTGCCCATCAAAGTCTTGAAGAAATGAAAGACTGGTTAAACAAATAATAACAACAATATTTTTGTTCAGGAAACTTACACGCTCATGAGATCATCGAGAAAAGGGGAAACTCTCGCTGAACTGCTCTATCAGGAAGGGGTAAGAAATCAGCAGGTATTAAACGCGGTGGCGGTGACGCCCCGGGATTTATTTCTGCCAGATGCATTACACCACAAAGCTTATCAAAATACCGCTCTGCCGATTGGACAGGGACAAACGATATCGCAACCCTATATTGTGGCGCGCATGACCGAACTGCTATTAGAGGCGACTAATCAGCCCCGTAAAGTGTTAGAAATTGGCACCGGGTCGGGCTACCAAACTGCGATATTGGCTCAGCTTTTTGGTGAAGTCTGTAGCGTAGAGCGTATCAAAAGTTTGCAGTTTCAGGCTAAACGACGCATGAACCAGCTCGATTTGCACAATATTTCCATGAAACACGGTGATGGCTGGAAAGGTTGGGCTTCTAAAGGGCCTTTTGATGCCATTATTGTTACGGCTGCTGCTAGTCGGGTGCCCGATGATCTGCTGCTGCAAGTTAGAGAAGGTGGCCGGCTGATTATTCCAGTGGGCGATGAACAGCAACAACTTCTTTGTATTGACCGTATTGACGGTGAATTACTCACACAAACCGTTGAAGCAGTCAGATTTGTACCGCTGGTTGCAGGAGATCTTCAGTGAAAATTTTTCAGCCGTGTTATGACATGGCGCTACGATGGTCTCGTCATCCTCACGCAAGCCGCTATCTTGGCGGGCTTAGTTTTGCCGAGTCCATGTTTTTTCCGATTCCGCCAGATGTAATGTTAGCGCCAATGTCATTATCGCAGCCTGACCGGGCGTGGTATTTTGCGTTGCTGACCACGCTCACTTCGGTGCTTGGTGGCATTGCGGGCTATCTTTTGGGTTATTTTGCCTTTGAAGCCTGGCTAGAACCCGTTATCGCCTCATCTGGCTATGCCGATAAGCTTTCGATTGCCATGAGCTGGTTTGAACAATATGGAGTCTGGATTGTATTTCTGGCTGGTTTCTCACCTATACCGTATAAAGTATTCACCATAAGTGCAGGTGTGCTGCAGATGGCTTTTGTGCCGTTTCTTATTGCCTCAGCAGTAGGCCGTGGCGCGCGCTTCTTTTTAGTCGCAGGGTTGATGCGATGGGGGGGTGAGCCAATGGAAGCTAAACTTCGACAGTATGTAGAGGTTTTAGGGTGGGCAGTGGTCGTATTGGCAATTCTGGCTTACTTCATTATTAAAGGTTAGCTAACTTGTTTAGCAGCGTTAAACGCATCTTATGGTTATCCCTGATGCCACAGCTAATCTTTGGCTGTGCTTCTGAACATACTCCCGCCCCCCTGGTTGTATTAGACAGCCAACCTAAAGTTAAAGATTTTCATTACCGCGCCGACACTTACACCGTTAAGAAAGGGGACACTTTATTTGCTATTGCCTGGTATGCCAATAAAGACCATCATGATATAGCCCGATACAACAATTTGTCGCAACCGTATCAAATTTTACCGGGTCAAAAACTACGCCTGTCGGCGCCCAAATTAGCAAATGCGAAGCGCAAGCCCGACATCAAAAAAAGCAAAAATTCTGCTCAATCTACTCAAATATTATACAAAAGGCGTGTTGACCGGCCCAAAGAGCAGGCGTATCTTAACAATGAAAATACTGTTAACAACCAGCCGGTTAAAAGCGTCAACAAACCGTCGAAAAACGCCAAAAATATGGTGAGACGAGGGTTTCCTGATAAGGTCAAAAAATGGACATGGCCTGCTCAGGGTAAATTATCCGGCACCTTTAATCGCGGTGAAACTGGCCGTAAAGGGATTACAATTAGCGCATCAGCGGGTACCCCTGTTTTTGCATCAGCGGCAGGAAAAGTGGTGTACGCCGGCAACGGTTTAAGAGGTTACGGTAACCTGATTATCATCAAACATACCGATAGCTTTTTGAGTGCTTATGCGCATAACGAATCCATTAAGATTGAAGAACAGCAGTGGGTTGATGCAGGTCAGCAAATTGCAACAATGGGAAGCAGTGGCACTGATTTCGTAAAGCTTCATTTTGAAGTGCGGTATAGAGGAAAATCATTAGATCCTCTTAAATACCTGCCGAATCGCTAAAAATAACAATAAATAATAATAATATTCCAAGGAGAACGTCTTAAGGTAAACATATAACGCAGGAGATGCCGTTATGGGACAAACAAAAATGGCTGTAGCCCAGTCAACGTCTCGCGATGAAAAGGACCATATCGACGATATCGATATGAAAGCAGCAGCAACCTTAAACGAGGAGTTGGACAACGAAAATGATGTTTTCGCTGCACCCAGTGAAACCTATAAGAACCTTGATGCCACTCAACTTTATTTAGGCGAAATTGGATTCTCGCCACTGCTTACCGCAGAAGAAGAAGTGCACTTTGCACGTCGCGCCTTAAAAGGTTGCGAAGCTTCCCGCAAACGAATGATAGTCAGTAACCTTCGACTTGTTGTAAAAATTGCTCGTCGCTACAATAACCGTGGTTTGGCTTTGCTTGATTTAATAGAAGAAGGCAACCTGGGTTTAATTCGAGCCGTAGAAAAATTCGACCCTGAACGGGGTTTCAGATTTTCTACTTATGCGACGTGGTGGATTCGACAAACAATTGAACGGGCCATCATGAATCAAACCCGAACTATTCGGTTACCTATTCATGTAGTTAAAGAACTAAATGTTTATCTTCGCGCTGCCCGCGAGTTATCCCAAAAACTTGACCATGAGCCTACCGCTGAAGAAATTGCTCACGCGCTAGACAAGCCGGTTGAGGACGTTACACGCATGCTTCGCTTGAACGAGCGCATTACATCGGTCGACACCCCTATTGGAGGTGAAAACGATAAAGCGTTACTAGATATTCTTGCTGATCAGTCAGAACATGGGCCTGAAGGTAATCTTCAAGACACTGATATTAAGCACAATATTGTTAAATGGCTTGAAGAGCTTAACCCGAAACAACGCGAAGTATTGGCCCGCCGCTTTGGTTTGCTGGGCTATGAACCCAGTACGTTAGAAGATGTTGGCGCTGAAATAGGGCTAACCCGCGAGCGGGTACGTCAAATTCAGGTAGAGGCGTTACGCAGACTGCGTGAGATGCTAAGCCATCAAGGTTTGTCATTAGATAACCTGTTTAGCCATATGGGCGAATAACCTGCCTTTTAGCATTAAGCCGCCTTAACCAGGCGGCTTTTTTGTTTGCATTGTTCTAACCTGAACTACATTGATATAAAAAGGGCTTCTATAACAACATTAACAAATACTAAATATGAGCGTAGTGACTGCGTGGTAAGTCTGATTTGCAAAGTCTGTACGACCACTACAACCGGCAAATCCAATGTTTTAAAGACCTGGTGTAATAAAAAATAATGGAAGTATTTGTGGGTAAACACGAGCCATTTGATGACTCAGTCAAACCGACCGCCGATGGTATTTCAGAAACGCAGATAGTATGTAGCTAAAAGTGGAATGGGGTCCAGGCTATATGGTTGGCTTTTATCAGTAATTTATTATCAGCAATCTTTTAGACGTACTGACAAACATGCTTATGTCTGGCTAATGGGGTAATAATTGTGATGATTTGTGCTGGCTTTATTAATATCAAAAATTTTTGGTCTTAATACAGCCAAATTTAGCGCAATCCACGTTATAGCGATATTGAACTACAGTGCTATTGCCTAGACCTACTAGCTTGCCACGGTATTGTTCAGGCTGAACGCTTTAATGTCACAAAGGTATAGTCATACGGGTTTTTTTCATCGGCCTTGAATACCTGTTTGTCAAACTGGTGCCAGTTACCCTGACTATTATAGTCGGGAAAATACGTATCGCCGTCAACATTCAAATCGATATGCGTTAAATAAAGCACATCCGTTTTTGATAGCAACGCTTCATACACTTTCCCCCCACCAATAACCATTACTTCATCAGATTCGCCCATATGCTCGCTGGCGACCTGTAATGCAGCGTCAAGGTTAGTTACGACAATCACTCCGTCGGGGCTATAATCAGCGTTACTGGTGACCACAATATTCGTGCGATTTGGCAAGGGCCGCCCTATTGACTCAAAGGTATTGCGACCCATTACCACCGGTTTACCGGTGGTAACCTTTTTGAAAAAACGAAGATCAGCAGGCAGATGCCATGGCATTTTGTTGTCACACCCAATAACGCGGTTGTGAGCCATAGCCGCTATCATGGCAATTTTCATACTATTCCTTACTTACGATATTCAACATCAACATCGTAATCGTCTTCGTCCCAGTCGTCGTCATCAAGATCATCATCCGCCTCTTGTAACGCATTTTGATGGTAAGTGTCCCATTTAAAAGTGACTTCTTCTTCATCAATTTCTTGTTCTTCAGGCGCCGGCAGTGTTTCGATAAAGTCCATCACATCACGACACAGTGCATCGGTGTGTAATTTTTGAAACGCCGAAATCTTATAAACAGGACCATCCCAGTCCAGAGCTTTTGTTACCTTTTCAACCACTTCGTCTACTTCATCTTCAAGCAGTAAATCGGCTTTGTTGAATATTAACCAACGTGGTTTTTCAGCCAGTTTAGGACTGTATTTTTGTAGCTCATCTATGATTGCTTTGGCATTTTGAGCCGGATCGCTTAGGTCTGCGGGTAGCAAATCAACAATATGCATCAATATACGGCAACGCTCTAAATGCTTTAAAAACCGAATACCTAAACCTGCACCTTCTGCAGCACCTTCAATCAGACCCGGAATATCGGCAATAACAAAACTGCGCTGTGCGTCCTGGCGTACCACACCCAGATTAGGCACCAATGTGGTAAATGGATAATCTGCAACTTTAGGTTTTGCCGCAGAAACCGAGCGTATAAATGTCGATTTACCCGCATTAGGCATTCCCAGTAGCCCTACATCAGCCAATAGCATAAGCTCAAGTCTGAGATTACGAATTTCGCCCGGTGTTCCATTGGTTTTTTGTCTGGGTGCGCGGTTAGTACTGCTTTTGAAACGGGCATTTCCCAGGCCATGAAACCCGCCCTGAGCCACTTTTAATTTTTGGCCATGGTGAGTAAGATCGCCCAGGACTTCAGCGGTTTCAACATCAGTAGCGCGGGTCCCTACAGGTACTTTCATAAATAAGTCTTCACCGCCACGACCTGTACAATCACTGCCCTGGCCGTTTTGACCCCGCTGAGCCCGATGAAAGCGTTCGAAACGATAGTCTATCAACGTATTCAGGTTTTCATCAGCTTCCAGATAAACACTGCCGCCATCGCCCCCATCCCCACCGTCCGGGCCACCTTTAGGAACGTATTTTTCACGTCGAAAGCCTATTGTACCGTTGCCGCCATCGCCGGCTTCAACACGAACTTCAGCTTCATCAACAAATTTCATTTATAACTCCGGATTTAACCAGTTAGAACAGAGCAGGCAGGACGACAGCGTTTGCCGGCTGTATATAACCTGCAGTTTACACTATTACGCGGTCTTCATCACTGAACAAGAGTACAAAAAGCAAATAACTCTCTTTTTAGTAAAGCAGTGCTTTGAGGATTCTGTAAAATTTTATACCAGTTGAACAATAGTTTTGTTTGTACTGATTATTATCTTAAAAACAAAAAACCCCGCTTGCGCGGGGTTTTTTAAGCCGTTAGGCAAATGCGTTCGCACTTATTCAGATACGATGCTTACAAATTTACGGTTGTTCGGACCTTTTACGTCAAACTGAACTTTACCGTCTTTTAATGCAAACAACGTATGGTCTTTGCCGATACCCATGTTGTCGCCAGCGTGGAAACGTGTACCACGTTGACGAACAATGATGTTACCTGCAAGAACTGATTCACCGCCAAAGCGCTTAACACCTAAGCGTTTGCTTATTGAATCACGACCGTTTTTGGTACTACCACCAGCTTTTTTATGTGCCATGTGTTCGTGCTCCTATTATGCGTTAATACCAGTGATTTTCACTTCTGTGAACCACTGACGGTGACCCGCTTGTGTGCGAGAATGCTTACGACGACGGAACTTGACGATTTTAATCTTTTCGCCACGACCGTGCGTTACAACTTCAGCAGTAATCTTACCACCAGCAACTAAAGGGGTGCCAATCTTAACGTCGTCACCATTGCTAACCATTAATACGTTATCGAATTCAACAGTCTCGCCTTGCGCGACTTCGATCTTCTCTAGACGAACGGTCTGGCCTTCAGCCACACGGTGCTGTTTACCGCCACTTTGGAAAACCGCGTACATATTCTACTCCGCTCTGCGTCACTTGACGCTTCAATTCAAAAAACAGGGCGCGAATTGTACGTGAAACATCCGCAATCCACAACCCCGCAAAACACAAAATTTGATTGTTTTTCGCACGGACCACGATCGCTGTACATATTCGCAACATTAGGTGGCTAAATTTACCACAGCCCCTGCTAAATTTGCATAAATATCTTACCTTTGAAGACGACTTTTTTAGCTTCAGCGAATTTGCGATCTATCACGATCACTTTTGATCAGCTTTATCCCAGTTGATAAGACCTATAAAAACATCCGCTAGTCAGTTTTTTTGCTAAAAAAGCCACAGAACCCTGGGTTCCATTATTTATTAATCCAGAAAACGCTCAGGAGACAGCTTTTTGAGACAATCAGGTGGCGTAGCGATGCCAATCAGGTACAATCGGCTGCAAACCCACTGTACCTGTATTTATTTTTGCCTATGCATATGGACTTAGAGCAAATTCGGGAGCTTACCGCTAACGACATGAAAGCGGTTAACCAACTGATACAACAACAAGTCGACTCAGATGTTTCGCTTATTAATCAGCTCGGATTTTACATTGTAAATAGTGGCGGTAAACGGTTACGCCCGTTGCTTACTGTATTAGCCTCCCGGTCGATGAATATTGAAAACGATGATCATCACACGCTGGCCGCTATTATCGAGTTTATTCATACCGCAACTTTGCTGCATGATGATGTTGTGGACGAATCAACGTTGCGCCGCGGTCGTGAAACCGCCAATGCCATTTTTGGGAATCAGGCGAGCGTTTTAGTGGGCGACTTTCTTTATACCCGCTCGTTTCAAATGATGGTCAGTTTGCAGCGTATGCGCGTGATGTCAATTTTGTCTGAAGCCACCAATCAGATAGCCGAAGGCGAAGTATTGCAGTTAATGAACTGTAACGACCCGCAAACTACCGAGCAGCGTTACTTTGACGTGATTTACGGCAAAACCGCCCGTTTGTTTGAAGCTGCCACCCAGTTAGCTGCGGTGCTTACAGATCAACCCGCGCATATAGAAACAGCGATGCAAAACTATGGTAAGCATTTAGGCACTGCCTTTCAGTTAGCTGATGACATACTCGATTATGCTGCTGATGCCACCGAAATGGGTAAAAATGTTGGCGATGATTTAGCCGAGGGTAAACCTACCCTGCCGCTATTATATGCAATGTGGAACGCCAAAAATGCGGCGCAGAGCGAGCTGATTAAAGCGGCTATTGAAGAAGCAAACGGTATGGAACACCTGTCTCAGATTCAGTCTGTTATGCATGAAACGGGCGCATTAGAATATACCCGACAGTGTGCCGATAAAGAAGTTGAGCTGGCTATACAGAGCCTTTCAGTAGTACCTGACTCGCCCTACAAACAGGCGCTTATTTCTTTGGCCCATATGTCAGTAGAACGTACAAAATAAGCGACACTATAGTATCTGAACACAGCTTAGGGATTAGCTGTGTTCCAGCATGTACCCTATCATCCCGATTAAGAACCCCAGCACCGCCCCCAAAGGCGGTAACCAGCTATTTTCCATTTTAATTTGTGGGGCTATATCCTGAAAAACCGAGTACAAAACGCCGCCTGCAGCAAATAGCATAATGCCACCCACTACGCCAGGATAAGCAGATAGTACATAAAAGCCAATTATCGCCATCAGCGGCCCTAATAACGCCATAGTGGCGAATTTCAATACCAGTTTGTCAGGTCTGCGCTCACCTTCTGCCGATTGCATTTCGCGATAAGCATTAAACCCTTCAGGTAAGTTTTGCACCATAATCAGCACGCCGATTAACAAGGTGCTGCCTCCCATCGCCGCCGCCGTACCCAAGGCAATGGACTCGGGGATAAAGTCGGCTAGCATTGCAGCAAGCTGACTGGCAGAGCTTTCATGGGCGGCAAGATATCGGTCTAAGGCCATAAAGCTTAGTGCCCCACCCAAAAAGCATGCGGTGGCACTGGGTACCCCATGATACGAAATACCTTCAGGTACCAGAACCAAAGCTACTGCAGATATAAGCGCCCCGGCCCCCAGCGCCAATACACCGTGACGTACCTCTTGCTCCAGCCATTGCGGCTGTAATTTATCAACTTTAGCCAGAATAGCGCCGGTGGGCATCGCCATACCGGCTATCAGAGCAATCGCCAGTACATAAAAGATATTAGGCTCAGACATCGGCGCTCTCTGTTTTTCTAAAGGTTAATCTAAACCGAGATCCCGTGTCATATTTTCGTTGCGGTCCCGGTGTACAATAATGTTGTCTTCAATTCGGATACCGCCATAAGGACGATAAAGATCGATGGTGTCCCAGTTGATATATTTCGACGCATCCGTGGCCTTCAAGTCGGCTAACAACGAGTCAATAAAGTACAAACCTGGCTCGATGGTAAATACCTGTCCGGTCTCAACCATTCGGGTACACCGAAGAAAAGGATGATTTTCAGGGGCGGGTTTTGGTGTGCCGCGATCATCATTGACCATGCCACCCACATCGTGCACCTGCAAGCCTAAGAAATGGCCTATACCGTGAGGAAAGAACGTTCGGGTGATCCCTTTTTCTACAATATCCTGGGCAGGTAAATTTACCAAACCTACATCATGAAGAATCTGCGCTATACCATCGTGCGCCAGCACATGGATATCGGTATACGCCACATTAGGTTTTAATGTATCTACCAATGTGCGGGTAACTTTATCAACACGCTGAATCAGTTCGGCAAAACGGTCATCTTCTCGACTATAGGTACGGGTAATATCGGCGGCATAGCCATGGTAGCTGGCCCCGGCGTCGATGAGAAAAGAACGATTATAAGACGGCGCTGTGGTATCACATTGCATATAGTGCAATATCGCGGCATGTTCGTTTAACGCTACAATACTGTTGTAAGGCACATCGTTATCGCCATTACGGCTTGCTGCGGCATAAGCCAGATTAATATCGAATTCGCTTTTACCTGCATGAAATGCCTGTGCAGCAGCCCGATGTCCGGCAACAGCCAGTGTGTTAGCCTGGCGTAAACATTGTAGTTCGTATTCTGTTTTATAGGCCCGCTGGTAATGCAGATAATGCAGCACCCTGTCCGGGTTTACATTTTCAAAGCCTAAGGCCTTGGCCACCTCGATGTACTCTCCGATGTAGGCAAAGCGAGGCTTATCATAAGGTAGGTGCTTTTCAACCGCATCGGCCTGTTTTAGCATCACAATATCAAAATGGCGGGTCCAAAAGTCGGTGGGTTCAGGGGGAACTTTATGCCAAAAGTCTACCGGCCGGTAAAAAATAAGCTTAGGTTTATCAACGCCATTGACCACCAGCCAGCAATTTGGATTGTCGACTACCGGAAGCCAGGCTTTAAACTGCGGGTTTACTTTAAACGGATAATGATTGTCATCTAAAAATAACCGCTTACCCTGGCCTGAATGAATCACCAGCCCATCCAGCCCTTCGCGCTCAAGCGCTTCGCGGGTGCGAGCCTGCAACGTGTCAATATGCTCTTTATAGGCGTCGTGATGCGTTGTCATAGTTCCTCTTTATTTTATCAAGGCGGCCTGAGGGCCGCGGTTGTTATTCTGCCGAGTGCCTTAACGTGAGCCAACCCATAGTATATAGGTCAGGCAAAGGTGTTTAAGTTTAACACGATTGCAGTACCAGGTATAAATCCAGCCCGGTACTGCCAGACAAAGACGGTGCTTAGCGCGGAGCCAGCTGTAGCTGTTGGCCAGAGTGATCAATTTGAGTTGCCGCCGGAATGTGACTGTTGGTCAATTGTTCGAACAACGAAGAAGGCGTCCCTAGTTGGTGTTCGTAGATATATCGATAAGCCATAACCGCTTTAACATAATTACGGGTTTCTTTGTAAGGGATATTCTCGATCCAAATGTCTGTAGCAATGTTATTACTGGCCGGTAACCAGTTCAAAACTTTACGCCAGCCCGCATTATAAGAAGCGGATACCAGCACCGGGTTGTCTGCTAACTTATCACCCAGATATCGCAAATACTGCACCCCAAACTGTAAATTTTGTTCGGGCTCAAACAAGGTTGAGCGTTTAAGATTCTTTTTCGCCAGATACCGGGCGGTACCGGGCATAAGCTGCATTAATCCAGTGGCGCCGGCAGGCGATACGGCGTCAGGCATAAATGAGCTTTCTCGCCGGGCAATAGCCATAGCAAAAGCCGGTTGAATATCGTAGGTTTTGCCGACCGCCGAAAACTGTGAGGCATAGGCTAAAGGAAACCGTTTTTCAACATCATTTAAATAGCCGCTGCGGGTAAAGCTAATGATTGATTGATCGTACCAGCCCCATTTGTTTGCAATCAATGCCGCATCTTTTAACTGCGCGCTGTCTACATGTGTTAGCAAATAATGCCATTCACGCCGGGCCTGAAACTGACGTCCAAGCTGTAAAAATTCATAGGCTCTTTGTGCGGCCGGGTATTTTTCAACTTCGCTTACCTGATCAGAAGTACGACTAACCGGAGCATGCAAAAGCTCTGGGCTAACACCGGCTCGGGCGCTGGCCATAAAACCATAAAAATGACGTTCGCCGGCTAATTCAGCGAATAGTTTTTCGGCTTGTTCCGGTTTGCCTAAAGCAGCCAGACTACGGGCCCGCCAGTAAGCAAAGTTGTTTGACTGCTGCACCTGCTGAGGTGCTTGTTCAATCAATGCTAACACCTTCCCCCACCGCTGATACCGAAGCAAATACGCCATATGCCAGCGCTTCACATCTTGATCAGCCCCTTTTACATCCGCTTTTTCAAGCCAGGCCAGCGCATCAGGTTCATCTTCTATGGCTTTACTAAGTGCAATAGCACGGTGAATGTCATGCAACTCCTGTTGGTTGAACAAACGCTTTCGTTTCCAGTAGTGGTAAGCTTTTACCGCCTTGCCAGGTGCTTGCCAGGCCAGCTTTTTAATACCGTATACCAGAATATGCGTTTCTTGCTCTTTATGATTTAGCGGAAAACGCCGAAAGTTCAGCACATAGTCGGGTGCATTACGAACCGATAACCACAAATCCCCTAAATAGCGGCTGCGTTTGGGCAATTTCTTTTGTAAATACGGAACCAATCTGGGGTTGCCAGAAGTCGCAGCTTTACGCATGCGGCCAATAATCAGCGAATCGCTGAGCATACCGGCGGCTTCCCATTGTTTGAAAATAGGATCGCATTCATCGGGTTGCGACTGACCACTTAGCCAGATAGGTTTTACTTTATTGAGCCAGTATTTAGGATTACCGGCGTCTTCCA
Organism: Alteromonas lipotrueiana; assembly: GCF_019249245.1. GTDB lineage: Bacteria > Pseudomonadota > Gammaproteobacteria > Enterobacterales > Alteromonadaceae > Alteromonas > Alteromonas lipotrueiana. The sequence continues at coordinate 329,822 of NZ_JAESDK010000001.1, forward strand.
GCTTGTATTGCAGATACTGACAGGTAATTGTGGCGCCCATGCCTTCCCGGTAATTCGCCAGAAAAACCGTTTTATTATCTGCTTCTGCCAAATACCGAAGCCAGGATGCGCGCAGGCCATAGCTGGCTGGCTGACCCGCATAGGTGGCCAAAAAAGTTTCTATTTGTGGACGCTGTGCAATAGTTAAGTCACGATACAGTCGTTGACGCACCAGATAAGGGTGTAGTGGATAATCCTGCAACGCTGCTATATCGTCATCTAGCCCACCTAGTTTGCTACGGGCAGTCGTACGCAGTGCTTTTTCCACCCGCTCAAATTCAGTGCGTAATTGTGCTTGCCCGTTGTCGGGTAAAAGTTGTGCGGTTGCATTGACGGTGAATAAGATACTCAGCAAAAGAAGATTTGAAAAAATCAGGTTTGCTTTGAAGATGTATTTGCCATACTGCATGAATGCCATCCCTTTTGAAGACTAACAACAATGTATTTTGCCCTTAGCAGGCAAAACAATACTACCAGGGTCAACTGCCCTGCTCTGTCTGTTATGCATAAGTATAGACAAAGAAAATACTGCAGACAGTGAAGAAAAAGTCAGCATAACAAAATATAAGATTTGCTGCGGTAAATACGCTACCCACCAGTTTCTACAGCAACTGCAGGCAAATCAATTATACGCCAGATAATCATAATTTCGAGGTTGAATTGTCAAATGAACATCACTATATGTAAACTAAATTGAAACACGTGTTTGAATTTTTGTTGAATTTTTCTTTTGGTTTGTCAAAAATCAATGCACCCTAACGCGTTAATGCACTACAGCAGGTCCATGTTTTTGGAATAGATTGCTTACACATTAACAATTCGGCCGTCGCCGAAGGAGAAATAAAATGATATACGAAGACAAAAGCCTGGCAGTCAGTCTGCTAGAGGATGGTTTTGCTGAACTGGTATTTGATGCTGCTGGTTCAGTGAATAAGTTTGATCAAAAAACAGTTCAGGAACTGGACGAAGCCACTGTTGCACTGAGCCAGACCAGCGACATAAAAGGTGTAATAGTTCGCAGTGCAAAATCAACGTTTATCGTAGGCGCTGACATAACTGAATTTACGGATATGTTCAGTTTGTCAAAAGAAGAGATTAACGACTGGGTTGCAAAGACGTCACAAGTGTTTGATCGTTTTGAAGATCTGCCCTTTCCCACCATAGCAGCAGTAAATGGTTTTGCCCTTGGCGGCGGCTGCGAAATGGCGCTGGCTTGTGACTTACGCGTTGCCGATACTACCGCAGCCATTGGTTTGCCTGAAGTAAAATTAGGTCTGATGCCAGGCTTTGGCGGCACTGTGCGCTTGCCCCGAATTATCGGCGCTGACAATGCCCTTGAATGGATGACTACCGGTAAGGATCGTAAAGCGCCTAAAGCATTGGCGGAAGGCGCTGTTGATGCCGTAGTTGCACCTGACAAATTGCAAAGCGCAGCGCTTTCAATGCTAAAAGACGCAGCCGGCGAAACCCTGAACTGGAAAAAACGTAGAGCGCAGAAAAAAGCCCCGTTAACACTGGGCAAAAACGAAGCCATGATGAGCTTTTCAACCGCGGCTGCCATGGTAGCTTCAATGGCGGGCAAGCATTATCCGGCACCGCATTTAATGGTCGAAACGGTAAAAAATGCCGCTTCAAAAGATCGCGATGGTGCCCTTAAGCTGGAAAATGAAGGCTTTGTTACGCTTGCTAAAACAAATGCAGCACAAGCTCAAATTGGTATTTTTCTGGCCGACCAGCTGGTAAAAAGCAAAGGCAAAAAGATGGCCAAAGCGGCCACTAAAAAGCAAAATTTAACCGCCGTTTTAGGCGCGGGTATTATGGGCGGCGGCATTGCCTATCAAAGTGCAGTTAAAGGCACGCCCGTTATCATGAAAGACATCAACCGTGATGCACTTGATCTTGGCCTCAAAGAAGCGGCCAAAATTTTGGGCAAAGGCATGCAAAAAGGCAAGGTTGATGCATCTAAAATGGCAACAACCCTTAATGCTATTACCCCGACACTGGACTACGACACACTTAAAGACGCTGACTTAGTTATTGAAGCGGTAGTAGAAAATCCAAAAGTGAAAGCATCGGTTTTAAAAGAAACCGAACAAGTGGTTGCCGATGATGCCATTATTTGCTCAAACACGTCGACCATTTCTATCAACAAGCTTGCTGAAAGCCTGAATAAGCCAGAACGTTTTTGTGGTATGCACTTCTTCAACCCCGTGCATCGTATGCCCCTGGTCGAGATTATCCGTGGTGAAAAAACCTCTGATGACACCATTAACGCTGTCGTCGCCGCCACTATGAAAATGGGTAAAACACCGATTGTAGTAAACGACTGCCCCGGCTTTTTAGTTAATCGGGTGCTGTTTCCGTACTTCGCCGGCTTTAGCCAGCTGGTACTTGATGGCGCAGACTTTGCCCAGGTCGACAAAGTAATGGAAAAAGTCTTTGGCTGGCCAATGGGTCCGGCATATTTGCTTGATGTAGTGGGTATGGATACTGCCAATCATGCGTCTGGCGTAATGGCTGAAGGCTTTCCTGAGCGCATGAGCAAGCTGGACAACGATCCGGTAACGCTGATGTACAACGAAGAGCGCTACGGCCAGAAAAACGGCAAAGGTTTTTATGAGTACGGCACCGACAAACGGGGTCGTCCGACTAAAAATGCGGCTGAGCGCGCTTACGAGCTGATTAATGCTCAGGCGGCCGATACGCAGGAGTTTGATAAAGACGAAGTTATCGCGCGATTAATGATTCCTATGGCCAACGAAACCATTCGCTGTTTAGAAGAAGGCATTGTAGCAAGTGCTGCTGAAGCCGATATGGCGTTGTTGTATGGCATTGGCTTTCCTCCGTTTAGAGGAGGTGTATTCCGCTGGATTGAAACTATGGGGGTCGACAAGTTTGTTGAGTTGGCCGACAAGTATGCCCATTTGGGACCACTGTATGAAGTGACCGAAGGCACCCGCGAGATGGCGGCAAATAACAAGTCGTACTTCGCATAACCCCTTAGGAGAAAAGACATGAAAGATGTAGTAGTTATTGATTGTATTCGTACCCCCATGGGGCGCTCTAAAGGCGGTGTGTTTAGAAATGTGCGGGCAGAAACATTGTCTGCTCACTTAATGAGTAAGCTGCTTGAGCGCAATAGCGGGGTAAATCCTGCTGAAATCGAGGATATTATTTGGGGTTGTGTACAACAAACCAAAGAACAAGGCTTTAATATTGCCCGTAATGCTCAGTTACTGACTGACATCCCTCGTAGCACCGGCGCGGTCACCGTTAACCGTTTGTGTGGTTCATCAATGCAGGCACTGCATGATGCAGCAAAAAGCATTATGACCGGTAATGGTGATGTCTTTATGATAGGCGGGGTTGAACACATGGGCCATGTTCCTATGAATTACAATCTGGACTTTCATCCAGGCCTGGCTAAGTACACCGCTAAAGCATCGGGAAATATGGGTATGACGGCCGAATTATTAGGCCGCCAAAATGGTATTACCCGTGAAATGCAAGACGCCTTCGGGGCCCGTTCACATCAACGTGCCGCGAAGGCGCACGAAGAAGGCCGCTGGGCCAATGAAATCGCGCCTATCGAAGCGCACGATGCAGATGGTGTTCTGAAGGTTATTGATTATGATGAAGTAATTCGTCCTGAAACCACCGTTGAAACACTAGGTAATTTGCGCCCGGTATTCGACCCGGTCAATGGTAGTGTTACGGCGGGTACTTCTTCGGCCATTTCAGATGGTGCTTCAGCCATGTTACTGATGTCGGCCGATCGTGCTAAAGCGCTTGGCCTGAAGCCTCGTGCTAAAATTCGGGCCATGGCCGTGTCGGGTTGTGATGCGGCTATTATGGGCTTTGGCCCGGTACCGGCCACGCAAAAAGCGCTAAAACGCGCGGGCATGACCATGGATGATATTCAACTGGCCGAGTTTAACGAAGCGTTTGCTGCTCAGGCGCTGTCATGTATCAAGCAGCTTGGTTGGCTTGACAACTATGACGAAAAAGTGAACCTGAACGGCGGCGCGATTGCATTAGGCCATCCATTAGGATGTTCAGGCGCGCGTATCAGTACCACTTTGCTTAATTTGATGGAAGCTAATGATAAATCTGTAGGCCTTGCCACCATGTGTATTGGTCTGGGTCAGGGTATTGCGACAATCTTTGAACGCGTGTAGTTATTCCAGCTAGACACTATTAAAAAGGAGCCTTACCGGCTCCTTTTTTTGTATTTGTCACAATTAAGTTGCCTTATTATCTTAGTTTTTGGTTATATTCATTGTTATAAGCTTATTATCTGCGGTATTTTCAATGACTTTACACTTAGGCCGGGCACTGTGTCTGGCGGCGTTATTGCTTGCCCCCTCAGTTTGGGCTGAAACTATAGCCACCCATACAAAATCCATTTATCTGGTTCGCCATGCCGAAAAAATAATCTCTGATTCTCATACACAAGATCCGCAGTTAACTGAGTGTGGTCACGCCCGGGCTCAATCTTTAGCGCATTTTTTTAAAAAGGTGCCGTTAAACGCGGTTTATAGCACCAACTATCTGCGCACTTTGCATACCGCAGAACCTGTCGCAAACGCTCATAACCTAAAAATACAAGAATACAATCCGCGTCAACTGGAACAGTTTGCGCAATCTTTGCTCCAGCAGTCAGATGATCTCATTTTAGTGGTAGGTCATAGCAATACCACCGCCACGTTGGCCGGGCTATTAAGCGCACAGCCGGTTTCTGCACTAACCGAAGCAGATTATGACAGACTGTATCAGGTAGTACTCAACGCTGGTAACGCGCAGGTTAATGTGTTCCACCAGACATTTAAGTGCTCTGACCAACAAAAATAATCAGTATATCGCTTTAGGTTTTGTTTAACAGAACAGCCAATACAACATAACCGGCTATTGGCATTGTATAAATGCCGGGGGTTTTGGGGCCATTGATACAAGACCCTTTTGTTGTTTTGTGAGGTATTCTTGCACAGCCAATCAAAAACCGTCAGCCGGTGACAAGTTAAAAAAATTACTGTAAAACCCAGTGACGGTTTTTTTAAACAGGTTATCAATAATGAAGTTAACACTGGATATTGTTAATGCATTTACTCGAACTCAGTTTAAAGGTAATCCGGCAGCGGTAGTTGTGACCGATACGCCCTTAGACGAAACGTTGATGCAAAATATCGCGAGTCAAAATAATCTATCAGAAACCGCATTTTTAAGCCTACCATCTAATGCTGATACACCTTTTGATTACCAAATTCGCTGGTTTTCGCCGGTTTGTGAAATTAATTTTTGTGGTCATGCCTCGCTAGCCTCTGCCAGCGTAATTTTTACGGCAAAGCCCGATCTCCAAACCATTACATTTTTTGCTGACGTGGTAGGCGTATTTCAAATTGAACGACTTTCTGATGGCCGCCTTGAAATGATGTTTCCTAACCGGATGCCTGAGCCTGTTGCTGTTATTCCAGAGGCGTTGTTAACCGGATTGTCTCAAAAACCCGTTGAAGTTTTAAAAAATGATCAGGCTTATTTTGCTGTTTTTGAGCACGCATCGCAGATCCATCAAATAACACAAAATCCTAATATAATCGCGTCGTTAGCTCCATTGGATGTGGTGATTACCGCGCCCGGTGAGGCAAACGCGTTGAGCGAAGCTAACGTATCAGAAGATAGCGTTGACTTTGTTTCGCGGTATTTTTGGCCAGCCAATGGCTCAGATGAAGACCCGGTTACCGGCTCTATTCATACCGGGCTTGCCCCCTATTGGGCGCGGCGCTTAAACAAAACAACATTAAAAGCCTATCAGGCCTCGGCCCGGGGCGGCAGGCTTGAGTGCCGGGTAACGCCAGAAAAGGTATATATTTGCGGTGCAGTCGTACCCTACTTAACCGGCACCATCAACGTATAGCCTTTCGCCGGCGCTTAGCATAATAAAATTACAACCAGGGAATCAGTATGCCGAATGTCAGTGTGTTTGTAGATGTGCAAAATGTGTATTACACCACCCGCAGTAGTTTTGGCAAAAACTTTGACTACAACCGCTTTTGGGCGCACGTATCGCAGCAATACCAGATTACGCAGGCGTTTGCCTATGCGGTGGATAAAAACGATGAAAAACAAAAACAATTTCAAAATATACTGCGGGCTATTGGTTTTGAAGTAAAACTGAAACCTTATATTCAGCGCGCCGATGGTTCGGCAAAAGGCGACTGGGATGTAGGTATAGCAGTTGATATGATGGAATACGCAGCGCAAAGCGATGCGATGATTCTGGTATCAGGCGATGGCGATTTTGATATTTTGGTCGAGCGTATAAAACATAAATACAATATTCCCGTAGAAGTGTATGGCGCGCCGTCATTAACCGCTGCCAGTTTACAGCGTGCCGCCAGTCGCTTTACGCCCATTGATCACAGTTTATTGCTTTAACGGTTACCTTTTTAATAAAGGAGCATCACTATGTATTGGTACAAACACGTACTTAAAAATTATGCGGTTTTTTCGGGCCGGGCCCGGCGTACCGAATACTGGGGCTTTCAAGCAGTCAATATTGCCCTTATTGCTTCATTTGTAATTTTGAGCAAGTTTATAGGGGCATTTGATACTATTGGAATGATTTATAATTTACTTATACTTGTTCCCAGTGTGGCGGTAACAATGCGAAGACTTCATGATACCGATCGCTCTGGCTGGTGGTGGCTGGTGTCATTTATTCCCATAATAGGCCCAATCGTGTTACTGGTATTTATGCTTTTTGACAGCACACCTGACGACAATCAATATGGGCCCTATCCCAAATAAGTTACCAGACAATTTTCCACCATAAAAACAGGGCCAGAAACCCAAACAGGTAAATTAACCCAAGATAGCTGAACAGGGTCAGTATTGGTCCGCTTTTAACCTCTGGCGCTAGCGGGGCCCGCTTCACCAGCCGATGATTGAGCCAGGCGAACATCGGCGTGGTGATAAACGCCAGGGTCATGGCAAAACTTAGCATTGCCAGTAATGCCGATTTAAAAAACAGTACGATAATAAAACTGACCACCGCCACAATAAGTAATACTTTAGCAAACAAACCATGCGATGCTTCTTTATCGCCTCTTGCCAGCACCAGAGCTTCGGCTACCGCTCGCGAGTAACCATCATACACCGTAAGCGCCGACCCAAAAATACATAAAAAAGCAATAAGAGCGATAAGTGACTGGGACCATTCACCGATAGTGCTGGCATACATACCAACCAGCTGTTGGGCAAAGCCAATACTTCCCGAGGCCAGTGCCTGCGGCGTTCCATGTAAAACCAGTGCCCCCAGAGATAAAAACACCAGAGCTAAAAACAGCGTGGTAAAATAGCCTAAATTAAAATCAAACATTGCCGAACGTGGGGTCACTGCAGCTTCTTTACACTGGCGCTTTAACCACAGCGATGTAATTGCCGAAATTTCAATTGGGGCAGGCATCCACCCCATCGTCACCACCAAAAAGCCAATTGCGGCCAAGGTCCAGGGCGACGGAGAAACATAGTCTGCGGGGGCTACCGGGCCATTATTAAAGGCCACAGCTGTAGCAGCCACAGTAGCCATCACCAGCAATATCATAATGACCTTAGCCACATTATCGAGCGCTCTGAAATGACCCGCCAACAGAATAAATAAAATCGCGGCCAGCAGTAGTGCCGCCATAATAGGCAAAGGTAGCGCGAGCGGCAAAAAGTAGCTCAGCAGACTGGCCGAGAACATCAAAAGCGCTGCAGCATTAACCACCGCCGATAAGCTGTTAAGCGCCAGGGCAACCAATAAATAGCCTTTGCCCATTTCTAAATAACCGGTTTGCAGCGTTTTGTGGGTACTAATGGTGTAGCTAACCCCGGCACGAAAAAATGGATACTTAAGTAAATTGACCATTAGCACTAAAAAGGCGAGTTGCCAGCCAAATTTTGCCCCAGCCTGGGTAGAAGCGACCAGGTGACTGCCGCCAATTGAAGCGGTAGCCATTAACACACCTGGACCTAATAGCTTTATAACACTGCCCAGCTTCGTCTCGGTTGTATTTACCGCCTTTTCCACTGCTACATCCTTTACTTTGTCATTTACCCCTAAAGAGCCTGCTAGCATTGCACTTTCGTGCAACAGGTTCAATTGCCATGTAAATTCCTTGTTGACTGATTATTTTACATAAGTACTTTATGGTTCACTTCCCTATTATTTAAATAGCGCCTGATATGACGTCCAGCATGCCACCAGCACTTATCAACATATGCAAAACTTAAATGCATAAAAAACAGTACCGTAAAAAGTAAGATTTACGTATTTATTGTTATTTACAGGAATAGGCAGACGATATGGCATATGGATTTTTAGCAATTGCGATATGCGCCGAAGTGTTGGGCACGTTGGCGTTGAAAGCCTCCGCGGGCTTTACACATAGTCTGGCCAGCACACTTTGTGTGATCAGTTACGGTATCGCCTTTTACTTTTTGGCGCTGGTGGTGAAAACGCTTCCGGTAGGTACCACCTATGCTATTTGGTCAGGTGCTGGCATAGTGCTTATCACCGCGTTAGGGGCACTGTGGTATAAAGAGATTCCTGACCTACCGGCGCTTATCGGCATGACATTTATTTTGCTGGGGGTGCTTATTATTAACGTGTTTTCTCAAACCGCTCTACACTAAAAATATCGTGGTGCCTTACCCGGCTTTGGTAAATGCGGCGCCTGCACTATGAGTAACCTGCTGTAGGTGTTTGCGCAACCCGTTATACTTGCAGTATGGTGGTGTTTTAGCCATGCTTTATGAGACTGAGTTTTGACGATAACCAGCGCAAGCGTTAAGCGCTTCTTACCTGCTTTTTTAAGGCGTTAAATTATGCAAAAAGTGACCGGTATAGGAGGGCTGTTTTTTCGCTCTCAATCTCCTTCCTCGTTGGCCAGCTGGTATGAAACCCATCTGGGTGTTAGCCAGGTGCCTGATAATTACGACGACCCGGGATGGCAGCAAAGCGCTGGCACTACCGTATTTGCTCCGTTTGAGCAAACCAGTGATTATTTTGGAAACCCAGACAAAGTCTGGATGATTAATTTTCGAGTAGATAACTTAACCGCTATGGTAGAGCAGTTGCAAAAATCTGGCATTGAGGTCAAAGTGGATCCACAGAGTTACCCTAACGGGCGCTTTGCCCGGCTTAATGATCCTGAAGGAAATCCTATTGAGTTGTGGGAACCGGCCACTCCTTAGCACAGTTAAACCACAAGGAAATCTATGAATCACTCTCTTGCCTGCGAATGTAAAAGTGTGCAGGGCTACATAAAGCCAGGGGGCTCCTGCAGCAGAGTATTGTGCTACTGCAAAGACTGTCAGGCCTTTGCGTACTATCTACAGGCTAATGACAGAGTGCTGAATGTTCAGGGCGGAACGCACCTGGTGCAGCTGTCACCACACCGTGTGGTATTCACTACCGGGCAAGAGCATCTGGCGGCCATCAGACTTCGCTCTGATGGCTTGCTGCGCTGGTATACCCAATGCTGCAATAGCCCGGTGGGCAACACGCTGGCCAGCTCATCCATCGCTTTTATAGGGCTGGTAGATAATATTTTAACACCTGCCGCAATCCCAAAAGATTTTCCGGGCAAAATGGCTGTGGTTCATACTGACTCGGCGCAAGGCTCGCCAAAACCTAAATCAAAAGGGTTTCCGGCTACCATGTGGCGTGCAGCAACCATAGTTGCTAAAGCACGCTGGTCGGGTAATTACAAAAAAAATCCGTTTTTTGAACAAAATGGCGAACCGGTCGTACAGCCGCAAATCTTATCGCCGGAGCAGCGCGCAAGTTTGCTTCCTTATCGATAAACTAATCTGAATAAACTGCGTCTTCACCGCGCCGCTTTGCCGCCTTATTTGATTAGCAGTAGCGGGCTGTGCCACACTACCTTGATTTTAACGACAAAGTTACAGACCCTACAATATCGGTAACTTTGAATCAGATAACACACTGTTGGCAAAGACAAAATGAAAAGACGCCCATTGTCCTGTTTTTTAATTGTACGTAATGAAGCCGACCGAATAGAGGCTTGCCTGCAAGGCTTGGCAGGGTGGGTAGATCAGCTGATTATTCTTGACTCAGGCAGTACCGACAATACCGCTGAATTGTGTCGTAACTATACCGATGAAGTTTACATTACCGACTGGCCAGGCTACGGCCCACAGCGCAACCGTGCACTGGCTAAATGTAAACATGATTGGGTGCTGAACCTGGATGCCGACGAAAATATCACGGTGGCACTAAAACAAGAAATAGATGACGTACTCAGCGAACCCGACCTTAACGCCAACATTTTGCGGCTTCCCTGGCAAACCTATCTGTTTGGCAAGCCACTTAATCATGGCCGCTATTCGACACCACAGGGCAAACTCTTTTTAAACAAAAATGGCGCCCAGTTTAAAAATTCGCAAGTTCACGAAGTACTGCAAATTAACAACCCGGTAGTACGAACATTAACGCAACCGCTGAAACACTTCAGCTGGCGAACCTATGAACACTTACAAGAAAAGCATCTGAAATACGCCTGCATTCTGGCAGCAGAAAAACATGCAAAAGGTAAAACCGGCTCCCTGCCTTATGCCGTTTTGCGTTTTTTCACCGACTTTTTACAGCAATACTTACTCAGGGGTGGGTTTTTAGATGGAAAAGCGGGGTTTTTTATGGCCCTGGTGTTAGGGCAGTATGCGTTTCACAAGTATGCCGCCTTAGCAGCAATGAAAATGCAGTCTGATTCTAAGCAAGAGACCCCCCATCAATGAATACCCCGATAAGTGTTTTTATCGTTACCTACAACGAGCAACAAATGCTGGATGAAGTATTACGCTCGGTCGCTCAGTTTGATGAAATTATTGTGGTGGACTCTGGCTCTACCGATAATACCGTGGACATTGCCAAACAACACGGTGCGAAGGTACTGAAACAAAGCTGGCTGGGGTTTGCCAGTCAAAAGCAATTTGCCATGGAAGCATGTCGTAATGAATGGTGCTTTAATTTGGATGGCGATGAGGTTGTCCCCGAGCAGGTTGTAAGCGAAATACAACAGCGAGTAAACCAACAGCAATACACCGGTTTGAGGGTGTATTTTGAAGATCTTTTTATGGGTGCCCCCATGCACCGTTCGGCTCACAAACGTTCAATTGTACGGGTATTTCAAAAGTCTAAAACTCATTACCCTACCCAACGGCTGGTTCATGAAAATGTGATTGTTGATGGCACGACACACACCGTCCCTGGCCTTATTGTACATCACGGTTATGACGATCTGGCCACCTATATGGCAAAGCAAAACCGCTATTCTTCTTTGGGCGCGCAGGAAAAATTCGCGCGTGGCAAGACCTGCTCACTCATCAAACTGAGTCTTGTATTTCCGCTTATGTTTATCAAAGAATACTTTTTACGAAAACATGTATTGTCTGGGTTTCGCGGGCTTATTCTTGCGACTACCAATGCCATGTATGCTTTTTTAAAAGAGGCAAAGCTTTACGAATTACACCGCCGCAATAAGCAAAAGACAGATAAAGACCATTGGTAGATCTACATCTAAAGTTTAGTTTCTATTTTTTCAAAATTGCACTAATTTAAAACAGTATAATTTATAAACAAATCGCGGATCAGTTTTACTTAAACCAAACATTGAAGTTAAGGCAAAGGAACCGCCATGTTTAATCAAGCTATTGATAGCGTAAAAAAGTTGCAACACTGGCCTGACTGGTTGTTGTCATCATATAGCCTGTTGGGTTTTGCGGGCGGTTGGATGATTTCATTTATCGTGCTTTCAGTATGGTTGTGGCTCATATTAAGCATTTTCAGTGTGTTACTTATGTTTTTCTTTGCCATTGACCAACGGCGCAAACGTACTGCTAACGGCAGTCCCTGGGCCCGGTTACGGTGTGACGGTGAAGATATTGTGGTGAACAGTCGGCGCTGGAATAAAACCAGTATCGATTTGGTAGTGATGGGAAAATCCGAAAGCCGGGCCTGGATTCAGCTTTTGGTTAAAGAAGATGATACGGTAATGGCGCAGCTAAGCTTCGCAGCGCTTTATTTTCCAGCGGTAGAAGCGTTTTTTCGTCTTCGCCTGCCCCACGCAACCATAAAAATTATGCCCGTATTACCCTGTAATACTAAAGATTATTAACCAGAGGGCGACGGGCCTTAAACCCAAAATCGGGCTTACCCGGTCATATACTGTTCGCTAAACATTCTAAAAATAGCGTAAAGTAAATTATTTATTTTAATAACCCACTATTACATATTATCAGGCGCGAACGTGGTTATCGTAAGCCATTTAACGGCCTAGTTCGTACATAGATATTGGCGTACAAGTCAGTATTGCGAGCAATTTCAGATAATAGTGCAGTTTTAGGCGAAAAGGAGACACATGTATGTCTGTTTATCTAGGCGTTAGCGCAGGTATCTTCAGTCTTTATGTGTTGATCAATCTTTGGGCTATGCATTCTCAGCGATTAAACCGCCCGAACTATGTACTTACAGAATTAGATAGCCTGGTTGGTGTTCGCCATAACAGTTTGGCTCGTTTGTCAGCCAGATTCACCACTTTTGTAGAAAAACACCATATTCGCCGCATTCAGGTTTCGCATGAATGCCTGACACTATTCACTGACACCAACGACTTTGTAGATATATGGTTGTGCGACGAATATTTGTTTTCAAATGCCAGCCGGGCAAAGACCTTATTTCCTGATGCTGAATTTGTTCGGACCTTCGCATAATGAGCACTAAACCCTTGTTTGCATAAATTTATGCTGGTTGTTTTCACACCCCTCATACAGGCTGTTTACGTTTTTGATAAAAGTCGTAAACTCTGGCTACCGAAACGCAATTCGAAGACCTGGTTTACCTTGCCCTGCTGACTATTTTCTCATCATTAGCTGCGTATAATCGGCTCGTCTTTTGAACAGGGTTCATTTACGGGTTTCTTATCTTATGCAAAAAACAAAACACAGTTTTGTCGAAGATGTTTTCGCACTAATATGTGCTGGCTTATTTGTCGCATTCGGCGTTCACTTGTTTCAGTCTCAGGACTTGATGGTGGGCGGTGCCGCGGGTCTGGCAATGTTAGGCACTCATGCTTTGCCCATGAACTTCGGTTTACTGTTCTTTTTAATCAATCTGCCATTCTACGCACTGGCGTGGACTCAAATTAGTAAGCGATTTACTCTAAATACGTTTATTTCAGTAACTACAGTATCTGTACTTTCTGAGCAGATACCTGCATTTGTCGATATTTCCCATGCGAATCCTATCTTTATTGCTATTTTCGCCGGCGTATTAATAGGTACCGGCATGTTGATTATGTTCCGGCATAGTTCCAGTCTTGGAGGGGTGGGCATATTAGGCTTTTATCTGCAGGCGCGTTTTGGTTTACGAGCCGGTGTATTCCAGCTTAGTGTGGACACAATAATTCTACTGAGCGCCCTGGCCTTTATTGACTGGTCATTGATAATGATCTCTATTCTGGCTGCATTTTGTCTGAATCTGGTGTTGTCGCTAAATCATCGCCCGGAACGCTATGTTCCGGGTAAAAAACATCAGTCTGATGATAAACCGGTGCAGCATAGCTCTGGTCGTTCAGCGCCAGACGCTGAGCTTAGTTCAGCCTTACAGCCACAAAATAGCTAAATTTGTTGTAGCGCTGGTATCGGGTCAGGGTTTGACATGTTAATACAACGCTCTGGTTGCTTTACAAATGCCGCGACCTGATTGGTTATTTATGTCATTACAGGCTGGTATCAAGCAGCATCATAATAACAAAACCGGTGAGTAACGTGAATGTAGCAAGGTTCTGATTGCCGTTATTGTGAGTCTCGGGAATGATTTCATCGCTTATAATAAATAGCATTGCTCCTGCGGCAAAGGCCAGGGCCCACGGCATCAGTACTGCTGCTGAAGAAACCGCGATGGCGCCTATTAATCCGCCAACCGGCTCTACTAACCCAGATAAAATACCGATTAAAGCCGATTTACCTGCACTGTAACCTACCGATAATAAAGCAACAGCAACCGCAAGCCCTTCCGGAAAATTCTGTAAGCCGATACCAATTGCCAGTGTGATCCCGTTGTCCAGCTCGCCGCCTGCAAAACCCACCCCCACAGCCAGCCCTTCAGGAAAGTTATGTAAGGTTATTGCAGTAACAAACAGCCAGATGCGTCCAAGCTTGTAGTTATCGCCACCTTCGCGGCCAGAAATAAAGTGCTCGTGGGGTACATATTGATGGATGGCAAATAAGGTGAAAGCCCCCAACAGGGTGCCCGTGGCCACAGCCAAACCGCCCAGCGGGTCTGACTGATAATCGGCGCTGGCGTACTCAAGTGCCGGCAATAGTAGTGAAAAAAAGGTGGCGGCTAACATGATGCCAGCGGCCAGACTTAACAAACCGTCTTCCATACGTCGCGACAAACGACGTATAGCAAATACTCCGAGGCTGCCCGCTGCGGTTCCAAGGCTGGCACAAAAGCTGGCCGTAAAACCCATTAAAATAACATCGCTGGCTGGCATACACGCTCATCAATACAACAAAGTGTTCTTTATAACCGGATGACCCAGGGTTGGTTCACTTCTGAACGTGGGAGTCACTAACCCGGGGCACCCTGGCCGACACCCGCGTGATAAGTTCATAAGCAATAGTATCAGCGCTTGCTGCAATTTCATTCACCGACAAATTCTGCCCCCACAATTCCACTAAGTCGCCCACTTTAACGTGCTCAATATCTGTCACATCGATACAAAGCATATCCATAGAAACGCGGCCAGCAAGCGGTGCGCGTTGCCCATGAACCAGCACCGGCGTACCGTTTTGGCAATGGCGCGGATACCCATCACCATAACCAATACCTACCGTTGCTACTTTACTATCACGTTTAGCCCGCCAGATTTGTCCATAGCCCACCCCGTCGCCTTTGGGCACTTGCCGCATAGCTATGATACTTGCCTGTAAGGTCATTACAGGTTGTAGCGCCAGATTACACGGGCGCGGATACGCCGGATTCACACCGTACAAGGCGACTCCCAACCGGTTCCACTGTGCGTAAGTTTCAGGCCAGTATAAAAGTGCCGGAGAATTAGCGATAGATAACGGTAAATTCACCTTACGGGCAAGCGCTTCAACTTTGCTGGTTTGCTGCTCAGTAAAGTTGTTATCCAGCTCGTCGGCGCAGGCCATATGTGTTACCAACACACTGTGTTCATTCAAAAGGTGCTGATAACGTTGTACCAGTTCGGGCACCCGTTCAATACTTAGCCCTAGCCGGTGCATGCCGGTATCAACTTTAAGCCACAACTGCACAGGTGAGTTGGCGGTATTAATCCAGTCCAGCTGCGCCTCGCTGTGCGCCACTAAGGTAAGCTGATATTGAGCGGCAAGGTCACAATCGTGTGGTTGATGTGGGCCTTCTAATACAATAATCGGTGTTGCTATGCCGTGCTTTCGCAGATGTACCGCTTCTTCGGTAATGGCGACCGCAAAGGCGTCGGCCTGATGCTGCAAGGCCTGCGCAATAGTAAGAGCGCCATGGCCATAGGCATCTGCTTTAATAATTGCCATGCTTTGACTGGTTGGCGCCAGTGCTTTTAGCGCCTTTAAATTGTGCTGCAGCGCATCAATGTGAATGATAGCCCGGGTTTGTCTGCTCAATGTACTTTGCCAGTCAGTTTGTGTGTTACCAGGTTTTTATATTATCACGTTTTATAGTTACCATAAGGGCTTAGCCGTTATGCAAACGGCTAATTCGAAGTAAAATATGCTATGGTAATCAAATTCAGAATCACCCTTTTAAACCTGAATTTTTGGCCTGTATTACCTGATTCAAAAGGAACCCCATGAGCGACTCCCATGCCGATATTATGCTGCAACTTAATCAACTGCTCTCTGAGGGCCGCAACCCGGATACTTTGGATATTGATACCGGCTCCAGCCTGGATATTGTCACGGCAATAAACCAGGAAGATCATAAGGTTGCCCCTGCTGTTGCGGACCAGCTGCCCCAATTAGCGCAGGCGGTCGAGCTAACTACAGCGCAGCTGCAACAAGGCGGCCGGCTTATCTACATTGGTGCAGGGACCAGTGGCCGGCTGGGCATACTAGATGCTGTAGAGTGCCGTCCCACATTCAGTGTGCCCGATGATCTGGTAGTGGGGGTTATTGCCGGTGGCAAAACCGCGATTGAGCACGCGGTTGAAGGGGCTGAAGATAACGAAGCTCAAGGCGTCGCCGATCTCAAAGCGCTGAACCTTGGCAAAACCGATGTGCTGGTAGGTCTTTCGGCCAGTGGTCGTACGCCGTATGTTGCAGCAGCATTAGACTATGCAAATGAGCAAGGCTGCGTCACCATTGCCGTGGCCTGCTCGCCCAATAGCCGCATACTTTGTCAGGCCCGCGTTGCGATATGCCCCCAGGTGGGACCCGAGGCCCTGACCGGCTCTACCCGCATGAAATCGGGAACCGCGCAAAAGATGGTATTAAATATACTATCTACTGCGGTTATGATTAAACTTGGCAAAACCTACTCAAACCTGATGGTTGATGTTCATGCCAGTAACAATAAGCTGCGGGCCCGAGCAGTACGAATCGTTATGCAGGCTACCGACTGTGATGAGCCTACGGCCCAACAATCGTTAAAAACCGCTCACGGAAACACTAAAGTAGCTATTTTGATGTTACTTGCCCGGTGCGATTTCGCGCAGGCGGAACAACTGCTCGCACAGCATCAGGGCGTATTGCGCTCATCGTTGTCCTAAGGTTAATTTATGCTACGCATTTGTTTGTTGATTGTGTTGTTGTTCGGGTGGCTCAACGCCGCCAGCGCTATTACGGTAGGGGCTGAACAGCCTGATAAATACCTGCCCTTGCTAGAGGGTCAGCGTGTGGGGCTGGTGGTTAACCACACCTCGGTGGTGGAGACCACGCATTTGGTCGACTTTTTACTGTCAAAAAAGGTTAATGTGACCCAGGTAATGGCGCCGGAACACGGGTTTCGGGGTAATCTGGGCGCGGGCGAAAAGGTACGCGATGGTACCGATCCTAAAACAGGCTTACCGCTGTTGTCGTTATATGGTTCGGTGAAAAAGCCAACTGCGGCTATGCTTGAAAATATCGATGTTCTGATCTTCGATATTCAGGATGTAGGCGCCCGATTTTACACTTATATCAGCACATTACACTATGTACTGGAAGCCGCTGCACAGTATCAAAAGGCGGTGATAGTGCTGGACCGCCCCAATCCTAATGGCGCATTTGTAGATGGCCCGGTTCGTAAAGAAGGATTTGTTTCGTTTGTGGGCGTCGACCCCCTGCCGGTTTTACATGGTATGAGTGTTGCTGAGCTTGCCCAAATGATGAAAGGCGAGCAATGGATAAAGCATGCCGACAAATTATCGTTGCATGTAGTGCCGGTGGCAGATTATCAGCGTGATATGCGCTATTCGCTGCCAATAGCGCCAAGCCCTAATTTGCCTAATGATATCGCCATAAGGCTGTATCCTTCGCTGGTGTTTTTTGAAGCCACCCGCGTGAGTGTGGGGCGTGGCACTGATCTGCCCTTTCAGGTGGTGGGTCATAATACTGTACCGCTGGGCTCGCTTGCGCTAACTCCCGACTCACGACCGCAAGCGCCACATCCAAAACTGGAGAATGAACCAGGCTATTACCGAGATATGCGCCAAAGTACGATAAAAGGGCTTGATCTGAGCGTATTGATTGAAACTTACCAGGCTTTTGCCAAAGCCGGAGAGCCTTTTTTCGACCGGCCTGATTTTATGGACAAACTTGCAGGCACCGACACCCTGCGTAAAGCAATTGTCGCGGGTCATAGCGAAGCGCAGATACGTGCTGACTGGCAGGCTGAATTAGCCCGGTTCAGGCAACGGCGACGTCCTTACCTGCTGTACCGGTAACCATCCGCACAGTATTGTTCGCTTTGGTTGTACCTACACATATAATTATCCAACAATTTCTTAGGTGGCATCAGTATGACAGAACCACAGACCAGCAACTGGCAGGGTTTTGTAACACAACTCGATGGTATATTACCCGCTGCCAGACAAACCACTGACTTAGCGCGCCGGGTTGCTTATAGCACCGATGCCAGCTTTTATACGCTGATTCCAAAGCGGGTATTGTGGCCCGACAATACCGAAGAAGTTCGGCGTATATTGCAATTGGCTAAACGCTGGCACATACCGGTTACCTTCAGAGCGGCCGGAACCAGCTTATCGGGTCAGGCCATCAGTGATTCGGTTTTGATTATGCTTAATCAAAACTGGCGACATGCCCAGGTGTTACGTGAAGGGCGTCAAATTCGGATGCAGCCTGGCCTTATCGGGGCGCAGGCAAATCGTATGCTGGCACCTTATGCGGCTAAAATTGGTCCCGACCCTGCTTCTATAAATACATGTAAAATAGGCGGCATCGCCGCTAACAATGCTTCGGGCATGTGTTGTGGGGTTAAACACAATACCTATCACACACTGGCTGACATGCATCTGATTCTTACTGATGGCACCGAGCTAAACACCCGCAGTTTGCAGTCTTGCAAAAAATTCAGCCACAAGCATAAAAAGCTATTAGCCGAACTTACCGGGTTGCGCGACGAAGTTCGCGAAAACCCGACGCTTCGTGCCCATATAGCGCACCAGTTCAGACTTAAAAATACCATGGGATATGGGCTCAACGCTCTGCTTGATTATGACGACCCGCTGGATATTTTGACGCATTTGATCATTGGCTCAGAAGGGACGCTTGGTTTTGTTGCCGAAATTACTTTACATACAATACCAGTAGCCCCGGCCCGGGCCAGTGGTCTGTTCATTTTTGAGAGTGCTCAGGCGGCGTGTGCGCACATACCTTATCTTAAAAAATACGGAGCCGAAGCCGTGGAGTTGATGGACAGCCGCGCATTGCAGCGGGTTTCCACTCAATTAAGTAACATAGGTACTATTGCAATCAGCCCTTCCTGCGTGGCCTTACTGGTTGATATCAGCGGGACATCACAAGCCAGCCTTCAGGCAAATATCAATCAGTGCATGCAGACAATTGATGCAGATATTCACAGTAAAAAGGTTCAGATTGGCTGTTCTTTTACGCAAACCCCAGAAACCATTGAACGCTTGTGGCAGATTCGCAAAGGATTATTTCCGGCGGTAGGCGCGGTTCGCGAAAGCGGGACCACGGTTATTATTGAAGATATCGCGTTCGACCTTTCAAATTTAGCCATGGGTTTACACGCACTCAACCAGCTGTTTGACCGCTACAATTACACCGAAGCCATTGTTTTTGGACACGCACTTGACGGTAACCTGCATTTTGTTTTTACCCAGCGTTTTGATACCCCTGCTGAACGCCAGCGTTATGATGCGTTTATGCAAGATGTTGTCGAGCTGGTAGCCGATAAGTTTGATGGCACTTTGAAAGCCGAGCACGGAACAGGACGAAATATGGCGCCGTTTTTAGTGCATCAGTGGGGAGCGCCGGCGGTAGCGATTATGCAGCGTATAAAACAATTGCTGGACCCTGAGAATATACTTAACCCAGGGGTTATTTTTAGCGATGATTCGAAATCGCACTTACAACACCTCAAAGCCTTACCCCCGGTCGACCCACTGATTGATAACTGCATTGAATGTGGTTTTTGTGAGCCGCAGTGTCCGTCTAAAGATCTTTCTGTTACCCCGCGCCAGCGCATTGCGCTGATGCGGCGTATGTCTTTGTTAACCGAAGAACAACAAAAAACCATAAAACAACAGCAAACCTATCTGATAGACACCACCTGTGCTGCCACCAGCATGTGCGCGACCAGTTGTCCGGTAAATATTGATACAGGTGCATGGGTTAAAAAACGTCGTTCGCAGCAAAACCCTGATGCTGCGGCAATGATGGCCCGGCATTTAGCGGGCAGTCACAAACTGGCGCGTAGCTCGCTGACTCTGGCTCACTGGGCATCACGAGCCTTGCCGGTAAAACTATTACCTTCAGCGACTAAGCTAGTCCGGAATATTGCGCCTGGATTGCCCGAGTACTTTGAACACTTACCTAAGGGTGCGGCGCCGGTAAAGCCCCAGTCTCGCCATTTTAAGCATAAAGTTATCTATTTGCCTTCATGCGCCAACCGGATTTTTGGCGCGCCTGAAACGCAGCCTTCATTAACCGACACCGTGGTCCGTGTATTTAACAAAGCCGGCTATGAGGTGATTGTGCCTGAAGACTACAGTAAACAATGTTGTGGGCAACCGTGGCGAAGTAAGGGTAATGCTTTGGCGGCCGCACAGTATGAACATGGTTTAGCCGGATGGCTAGAGCAGCATAATCCCGGGGCCATGTGGCCGGTTATTACCGATGCCAGCTCGTGCGCGCTGCAATGCAACATCAGTGGTAACTCGGTTATTCAGGAGCTTACTGCATTTGTAATGCATCATGTTATTGAGCGTTTAACGATTTACCCAACCCGGCGACCCATAATGTTGCACACCACCTGCAGCAGTACTCAGCTAGATAGCGGCAAGCATTTAAGAGCGCTCGCCAAACAGTTGTGCAGCGAGGTGATTGAGCCTGAGGACATAAAATGTTGTGGTTTTGCAGGAGATAAAGGCCTGACCTGTCCACAGCTAAATGAAAGTGCATTAGCAACGCTACCGAGCCAAATCCCCGCCACGGCCGTTGCAGGCTATAGCAATAACCGTAGCTGCGAATTGGGCCTTAGCAAGGCCGCCGGGCTTACCTACAGCCATATTGTTTATCTGTTAGATAAACAAAGTGAAAGCAATTATGCTTACCCGGAGTCGTGAAACCAGAATGCTTAACGCTGTGACGGCAGCTCAATGCTGACCGGGGAAACGCCGCTAAATTCAAAGCGGGTAAACAGCCCTTTGGCCAGGGCATCAAAGACAGCGCCCTGTACATTTTCAGCGTTTAGCGTAGCAACATTGTATCCAAATGTCGCCAGCATAATATCGCTTACTTCGGCAAAATCCTGTGCAATATAAGGGGCTCGTAATGGGGCAAATACGGTAATTACACCCTTACGACGAGCCTGTTGCATAGTTTCTTGCAACCATTGGTGGCGCTCAGACTGCCGACTTCGGTTGCCAACCGCCTGCGCAGTGTCCATGCCCCCGGTTTCTGCGGCAGTATGTATCGGACTAATATCTGCCACTAGCAAAATATCGGTTTTTTCAGCAAGTGCTGACGCCTCTTTCTTTGGCACCTGCAACGAGTGACGGCACGTAAAGGTATGCTCAATATTGGTGCGCTTAATCGCGGTTGCCATAGCCAGGCAGCGGGCGGTGTCAGGCATAATAGCTTCAATATGCTGGTTGGCGGCCAGCGGTAGCAATGTTTTGCCTTGCAAAGGGGTCAAGGCAGCGGTGGCCAGCTGATTTTCAAGATGCTGGCTGTCTGGGTCGGGTAGTCTGTGGTTTGCTGTTTTTACCCGCTGGTCTAGCGAGCGCTTTATAAAACGATTAGCCTGGTATTGCTGTTTAACCTGCACAATATGTTGCGCCGAGGCTTGCATGGCTGTTCGGCTTAGTGCTTCGCTATCAAGCGCATCGACAACGTGGCGCTGAATACGCTCAAAATGCTGGAAGTCATCTGCATTTCTGACAGAGTATGGCATTAACGCTATGTCGGCACCCGCAGCGAAGGTTTGAACCAACGCCTGTTCAGGCGAAAAAAACTGGGCAATGCCGGCCATATCCATTGCGTCGGTGACAATAAGTCCCTGATACCCCAACTTGTTACGCAGCAAACCGGTGAGAATTTTCTTTGATAAGGTGGCCGGGACGACCGTTTGTTTACCCGCTACTGTGGTTAGTAAAGTGTCATCCAGTGCAGGGTACTGAATGTGCGCGGTCATAATCATCTGCGCGGGTTCGTCGCTATTGATAAGCCTGATAAACGGTAACAAGTCAGCGTGCAGAATATCTTCAAGACTATGGGTTACCCGGGGTAGTCCTGAATGACTATCGGTCTGCGTGTCGCCATGCCCGGGAAAATGCTTGATAGCACTAATGATGTTTCGCTGTTGCATAGCCTCTACAGCCGCGCGCCCCAGGATGGCAACCTTATTCGCATCTTCTCCATAACTTCGAACATTAATAACCGGATTCAGCGGGTTACTGTTAACATCAATTGAGGGGGCAAAATTAACATTAAAACCTAGCAAATTTAGTGCGTCCGCTAATTTGGCACTGACCTTTGCTGCAAATTGAGTTTGATGAGCGTCAAACGTAGCCCCCACAGCCATATTGCCCACAAACCGCGTAGCCATATGATCAGGCACCCTGGCGACACGGCCGCCCTCCTGATCTATCGCAATAAATAACGGCGGCAAATTATGCTGCTGCATCAGTTGTTGCAGTTCATAATTAAGCGTCACCAGCTGGGTGGTCGACGCGATATTCTGCCCAAATAAAATAACACCACCAATTGCGTTAGAGACCAGCAATTCTTTGATGGGATCGCTCAGGTGTGTAACCGGGGTTCGACATTGAGCCGCCGGGGTGTTGTCGGCGCAAAAATACCGCAAATCAAGAATCATTTTCTGACCCAGAATAAAAGTATCCGAACCTGGTTTAGGGGCCGCCATCGCCATGGATGCCTGTAAAACTAAAAAGAATAATACAATACGCATAAGTGATAAGAGATTGATATTTGCCTAATTACAAAAATGCCTGTGCAATGTTACAGGCTACACAGTAGCTAAAGGCGTTAGGAAAACATTAACGATAGCCTGTTAGCAATAAAAATTATGTTCTGGAAAATAAACTTTGCGACGTGGTTATAGGTACACTATCTCACTTTGCACCTATAGCCAGCACAAAATTTACTTTTTCAGGCCGGGGCTCTGCCTTTCATTTATACCCGAAAATAAGCGCACTGTTTCAGTAACTTTTTATACCAACCGATGTATTTGTAGGAAAAAATATGGATTGGGTGTCAGTCATCCCCCCTCTCGTGGCCATCTTTGTCGTCTTTTGGAAAAAAGAAGTCATTATGGCGCTATTGATGGCGGTTTTATGCTCAGAAGCATTAATTGCCTTCCAGGCAGCCGGGCAACACCTGGTGTTGGCGCCCATTAATTCGATAGAACGTGTCATAGACGTGGCGGCGAGTCCGGGGAATACCCGAATTCTGCTGTTTTCGGTATTAGTAGGTGCATTGCTGGCTTATATTCGCGATTCTGGCGGCGTTACCGCTACCGTGAACTGGTTGATTGGCAAAGGAGTGGCTAAGAGTCGGCGACAGGTGGGCGGGCTTACTATGTTCACCGGCATTGCGGTTTTTATTGAGTCTAATTTAAGCGTACTAACTGCCGGTATATTTGCCCGCGGATTATTTGATAAATTCAATATGAGCCGAGCCCGGCTGGCTTATATTATCGACAGTACCAGCGCACCGGTATGCATTCTGATATTACTTAATGGCTGGGGGGCCTTTGTTCTGGGTATGCTTGATACCTACGAGCTTCCTCAATCGTCGGTAAGTATTTTATGGGGCTCGGTACCACTGAATTTTTATGCATTAATTACCCTGGCTATTGTGGTTTACACCATCGTAAAAGATAAGGTACACGGCCCAATGGCCAGAGAAGACGACCTGCAGGCACAGTCTGAAACACCTTTAGAAACCACCCCGGCCACCAAGGCCCGTTTTATGTTGATTCCGTTGTTTACAATGGTAAGCAGCATGGTGGGGTTTATGTTCTGGACCGGCAATGGGGTTCTGGCCGAGGGCAGCGGCAGTAAGTCAGTGCTTTACGCTACGGTATTGGCTACCGCAGTGGCCTACCTGCTGCTTATTTCGCACCGGCAGTTTACCCATCAGCAAGCGGTTAAAACAGGGTTTAAAGGCATGGGGGAATTATTGCCTCTGGTTACTATCGTATTGCTTTCACTCACCTTAGGCAGCAGCTTAAAGATCCTTGGTACCGGTGTATTTGTATCAGGCATTGTGGGCGAGTATTTACCGGTGGTACTTATTGTTCCGATGCTGTTTTTAGCCGGAGCAGTCATGTCGTTTACCACCGGCACCTCGTGGGGTACGTTTGCCATACTGATCCCTATTGGTGTGCCGCTTATAGAAACGTTGGGGTTGCCCCCCTCGTTAGTTATAGCTGCAATTTTGGGAGGTGGCATCTTTGGCGATCACTGTTCTCCCATTTCTGATACCTCCGCGGTATCCTCAATTGCGGCTGGGTGCGATTTACTGACCCATGTTCGCACACAGTTGCCTTACGCTTTGGTTGCCGGTTCGTTAACGCTGGTAGCCTATGTTATTGCCAGTATTGTTATGATTGGATAAATTTATGCGTCACATTTTATGGATATTTTTGTTTGTTGCTGTAACCGGTTGCGCTTATCAGTCCGATATAGCCGCTGATACAGCCCCACAGCAAGCCGTAGCCGCACCAGACACCTTTAGTGCAAATGCGGCTATGGCGGTATTGCAAGAGGGGGGCAACGCTGTAGATGCTGCTATTGCAACACAGTTTGTGCTGGCCGTTACGCTGCCTGAGGCCGGCAACATCGGCGGCGGTGGTTTTATGACCCTGGTGCACGATGGTAAACCCGGTTTTCTGGATTTTCGTGAAATGGCCCCCGGTAAAGCCAGCCGTGATATGTATCTGGATGCTAACGGGAAGGTTAAACCCCATGATTCACTTTATGGGGTAAGAGCTTCAGGAGTGCCTGGTTCGGTAGCTGGCATGTGGGCGGCGCATCAAAAACATGGCAGCATGCCATGGTCACGGCTGCTTCAACCAGCGGTAAATTTGGCCGAACAAGGCTTCGTGGTACCTGAAAAACTCGCACGTAATATTGAGCGGTTTGTAAAAAAAGGCCAGGAAAAAGGACTAAGTAATAATTTTAGTCGCTATTTTTCAAAGGCTACAGCCGGGTCTACGTTTGTACAGCCTGAATTGGCCGCCACCTTAAAACGTATTCAGAATGAAGGAAAAGCGGGCTTTTATGAGGGCAAAACTGCCCGTCTACTGGCCGACTTCATGCAGCAGCATGATGGCTTGATTACCGAGGACGATCTTAGCCGGTATCAGGCTATCTGGCGCGAACCCGTTCAGGTTAGCTGGCAAGGCTATACCCTGGTGACCGCCCCGGCGCCCAGTTCAGGCGGTATTGCTGTGGCCCAATGGCTGGGCATGTTTGAACAGGCCCAGCAAGGCATGACTCCAGCCAGTCACAATAGCGTAGAGTATATCCATTTATTGTCAGAGATTGGTAAACGGGTATTTGCCGATCGTGCCAAATATCTGGGCGATCCTGATTTTATTGATGTACCCATGGCGCAACTGATTGACGATAAATACATTGCCCGTCGCGCCAGCCAGGTAAACCCTGCGGCGATTTCTGACAGTCAAAGTATAAAGCCAGGGCTGCATGAAAGTGAACAAACTACCCATTTTAGTATTGTTGATAAATGGGGCAATGCGGTGGCCATAACGACCACGTTGAACTTAGGCTTTGGCAGCGGCATGGTGGTCTCTGGGGCCGGATTTTTACTAAACGATGAAATGGATGATTTCAGTGCTAAAGCCGGGGTGCCTAATTTTTTTGGCGCGGTTGGTGGTAAAGCCAACGAAATACAGCCCTACAAGCGCATGCTGTCGTCAATGACCCCTACGGTAGTATTAACCCCCAACAAAGACGTAGCACTGGTTACCGGCTCACCGGGCGGTACCACTATAATTTCGTCAGTTACCCAGTCGGTATTAAACGCGCTGCATTTTGATATGAGTGCCGAACAGGCGGTAAACGCACCGCGTTTTCACCATCAGCTTTGGCCAGAAAACACGATCAGAATCCATTCGGGTATTGATGAGGTTAAACAGCAGGAATTACAACGTTTAGGTTATACACTTAAGCAACAGAACTTTGGTGATTTGCAGCTGATTAAACGCACGCCAGAAGGGCTGGATGCTGCTTCTCAGCGAAGCGGCCGGGGCCTGAGTCTGGTTGAGGCCCCGGCCGCCTCTGACCAATAGTTTTGCCTGCTTAGCGGGCAAACAACTGCCCGGCGTCGGCAAACGCCTTAAATTCTAATGCATTGCCAGCCGGGTCAAGTAAGAACATGGTCGCTTGTTCACCCTGCTGACCTTTAAAGCGAACATAAGGTTTTATAATAAATTCTTGATTTGCCTGTTGCAGGCGCTGTGCAAGCGCTTGCCACTGGGTCATGGTCAGAACCACTCCAAAGTGGGGAACGGGAACCGCGTGCTCATCAACCTGATTAGGGTTAAGACGGGCAGGCATTGCATCAACTTTATGGGTGACCAGCTGGTGCCCAAAAAAATCCCAGTCTATCCAATCGTTATCGCTGCGCCCTTGTTCACAACCAAAGAGGGTTCCGTAAAACTGTGTGGCGGCAGATAAATCATCTACCGGAATAGCCAAATGAAACGGCTGAACCATATTTTTCTCCTACAGAAGTTTTTTTAATAATGTGAGCTTGAACGATGAAAATGGCGCATAGCGCACAGCAACATCAAGCCAGAATTTTCTAATCATGACTGCCTTTTGATGACTCAGCTGTTCAAACCCGGCTTTGCCATGATACTGACCCATACCACTTGCCCCCACTCCGCCAAATGGTAAATTTGCATTCGTCATAAACATCATTATGTCATTTACACATATACTACCGGCGCTAACGGTATTAACCACATGCCGTTCAAGTTTGGTGTCGTTAGTAAATAGGTATAAAGCCAGAGGTTTGGCTCGTTGCCGAACAAAATTTAAACTTTCTGATATTTGGGTCGTGGTTAGTACTGGCAATAATGGACCAAATATTTCTTCGCGCATTATCGAGCTATCGCTGGCCGGGTCCAGAATAATGGTAGGCGCAATTTTTTGCGTATCAGCCTGTGTTTCACCACCAAAGTACACGTTTTGGTGTTCAAGATAACCGCACAGACGATCGTAATGACGTTGGTTAACAATTTTTCCATAGTCAGCATTATCTAATGGCTGGCGGGTATACTGTGCTCTGATTTCTTTTTTGAGTGCTTTTAATAATGCATCTTTGACGCACTCTTCAACAATAATATAATCAGGCGCCACACAGGTCTGGCCCGCATTCATCCATTTTCCCCACACTATACGCCTGGCCGTAACTTCAATATCTGCCGAACGCTCTACCAGACATGGGCTTTTACCACCTAACTCCAGGGTTACCGGGGTTAAATGCTCGCTGGCGGCCCGCATAACTATTTTTGCAACGGCCTCGCCCCCGGTATAAAAAATATGATCCCAGGGTTGCTTTAAAAGCTCGGTTGTTTGTGCTTTTTCGCCCTCGATCACTGCGATCGCAGTATTGTCAAGATATCTGGGGATAAGTTTTTTTATCAAGCCCGAGGTGGCCGGCGCCAGCTCAGAAGGTTTTAGTAAAACGCAGTTACCGGCAGCGAGCGCAGCGATACACGGTGCTAAGGTTAACTGCAACGGATAGTTCCATGCTCCGATAACCAGTACGCAGCCTAATGGGTCAGGGTAAATCGCACTTTTACCCGGTTGCGCAATAATAGGTGTACTTACCTTTTGCGGACGCATCCATTTTTTCAAATGCCGTAAGGTATGCTTGATATCGGTAAGCAAAAAACCAATCTCAGACGTCCACGCTTCGGTCTGGGGCTTCCCAAGATCTTGATTTAAGGCTGTTATTAGCTCTTCAGCATGCTGTTTAAGCATAGTTTGTAATGCCCGCAACTGGGTTTGACGCCACTGCAAAGGCCGTGTTCTATCGCTGGCAAAACTTTGCTTTAACTGAGCAAACACGTGCTGAGCTGAATCTTGAGAAGGGGAGTCTATAGACATTGATTCTGTTGAAACATGAGTCATAGTTAAGCGTGGCCGGTAGGGTATTTTTTCCAGTATATCAAAGCTCCACTGGCAAAGAAGAGCTAAGAATTAATAAGCTGAAAATAACACAGCCTGCGCAAGGCAGGCTGTGGATAACTTTCTGGATAAAGTGTGATCAGGCGTCGTAAGGATTACGCAAAACGATCGTTTCATTGCGATCCGGACCAGTAGAGATAATATCTACCGGCACACCGGTGATCTGCTCGAGTCTGTTGATATAATCTTTAGCCTGTTGCGGCAACGCTTTGAAATCTTGCACACCATAGGTGGTGTCAGACCAACCCGGCATTTCTTCATACACAGGGGTGATTTTTTCATAGCCATCGGCGGCCATAGGCGGAACATCTTTTACCGTACCATCTGCATCTTTGTAACCAGTACAAATACGCAGTGTTTCCAGCCCGTCCAATACATCTAATTTAGTCAGACAAAATCCGGTTATTGAATTAATTTGTACCGCACGCTTCATTGCTACGGCATCAAACCAGCCGGTACGACGTTTGCGTCCGGTGGTGGCACCAAATTCATGGCCTTTTTCGCCCAAATGCTGGCCCACATCACAGTCTAGTTCAGTAGGAAACGGCCCCGACCCTACACGGGTGGTATAGGCTTTAACGATACCTAGTACATAATCAAGATTCAGCGGCCCAAACCCAGCCCCTGTAGCCACTCCACCTACCGTGGTGTTTGAAGAAGTAACGTAAGGATAAGTACCATGGTCAATATCAAGTAATGTGCCCTGGGCGCCTTCAAACATAATCGGCAAACCCGCACGATGCGCTTTGTCGAGTTCATCAGTAACATCGACCACCATTGACTTAAGAATATCGGCTACCGCCATGGCTTGCTCATAGACTTCGTCAAAATTTATCGCGTCTTCATGGTAATACTGAGTAAGCGTAAAGTTGTGTACATCCAGAACTTCTTTAAGCTTGATTTTGAAATCTTCGGCATTGAATAAGTCGCCTACTCGTAACCCGCGCCGAGATACTTTATCTTCATAGGCAGGACCAATTCCACGGCCGGTGGTACCAATCGCTTTCGCACCACGGGCTTTCTCGCGGGCGACGTCCAACGCAATATGGTAAGGCAGAATAAGCGGACACGCCTCACTGATCTTGAGCCGATCGCGAACCGGAACATTGCGATCTTCAAGCATTTTCATTTCTGTCATCAGAGCTTCAGGGCTTAGCACTACGCCATTGCCAATGATGCAGGTAACATTGTCACGAAGAATACCGGAAGGAATAAGGTGCAGTACGGTCTTTTCACCGTCAATCACCAATGTGTGACCTGCATTATGGCCGCCTTGGTAGCGCACCACATATTTGGCCCGGTCGGTTAGAAGATCAACTACTTTGCCTTTGCCTTCGTCACCCCATTGGGTGCCTAATACCACTACGTTCTTTGCCATGGATCGAATGTATAAGAAAATTAGGCGGGGATTCTATCAAAAATCATTGTCGCTGATCATCTCTTTTTATGCGCAATTTATAGCCAGATAGCTTACTGAGGTTTTTCATCAACAATTTATATGAAAAATTTATCTATAATTCATAGGGTTGAAAGTACCCTAAGGCCACAAATAATACAGACTAATCAGGCCAATAACGACCATGATGCCGCCGTATTTTTGCAGGGACGCTGATCGTTGCTGGCTAAGTTGTAGCAAAAAAAGACGCCAACGATTAGGCATTAACAATGGCCCAATCCCTTCGATAACGAAGACCAGCGCCAGGGTTAAGGCCAGTAAATGTGTCCAGCTAACCTCATTCAAACTTGTTTCAACTCATCCAGGGTCATTGTGTCTATGCTGTGATACAACCCAAACCCAAACCGCAACCGCCGACCACGATAATCGGTTAAAATACCTTTTTCACGCAACGCCTGTGAAGTCGCTTTGGTGGTGTCTTCATCATTAAGTTCAAAGGTAAGAAAGTGCCCTCTTTGGTTTTCGTCGTCAATTAACAATGACTCACGGTTCAGATGAGGATGGTTGTGCGCATCTAATAACTGTAAAAAGCGCTGTTGTAATTGTTTGATATAGCGATTGATAGTAGTAACGCACAGGTTTTGTTCGGCAAATAAATTAAACACGGCGCGTAAGCGATACAAAGCGCAAAAATCCATAGTTGCGCCGGCAAACTGCATGCCGTTACAAGCATAGGTTACCTCATCTGCCCGCGATTTAGCCAGTTCACCAAATTCAGCAAACCACCCGGTATAGACCGGCCTGAGGCCATTACCCGGAGGCACGTGCGCAAAACATGCGCCTTCTCCCGCTTGCGCATATTTGTAGGCTCCGGCCAAATAAAACACACGCTGCGCTATAGCATTCAGGTCAGTAGGTAAGGCCATAAAACCGTGGTAACCATCAATCACTATCAAAGTGTCGGTATGTTCTACCGCCTGAACAATTTTGTGAATATCTTCAACAACCCAACCCGAATTGAAAAAAACCTGGCTAAATAAAATCATATCCCACTTTTGTTGTTTTATCTGCGCGATAAATCGCTCAGTAAAGCTGGCAAAAGGCTGAGTCTGAACTCGCGTGCAGGCAAGCTGACCGGTTTCTTCCAGGCGTGTAAGTTGACGGCTGGCACTATGAAATTCACTGTCTGTGGTTAATACATTTACGGTTTTAGAAAAATTCAGACAACTTAGTAGTCGGGCCACCAGCTCATGAGTATTGGGGGCAAATACTATTTGCTCGGGTAAACCGGTATTTAGTGTCTGGCTAATAAATTGCTGATTTTGAGGCACTACGGTATCAAAGAAAAACGACCATTTTTCATCAGCATAACGCGCGCTGTCATCCCAATAATCCAGCATGGCCTGTCGGGTTACATCGGGCCAGAAGTAGTGACTATGGCAGGCAAAATGTTGTTTACCCTGATGGGCATCTAAATAGCGCTGATAAAACTGCTGATACATCTTCAGGTGTCTCTTATCGGGTATTTGTCTCAATGTAGCAGAGTCTACATACGGTGAGTAGTTACGGTTTAGAAAAAGCGACCCAAGGGACTACTACGACCAGTAATAAGATAATGTGGTGGTCGTGGTTTTCTGCTATAAATGATAGACAGGATTCAGCCAGGTATACAAGCAATGAGATTTCCCAGTTACGGGCAATATGCGTTGGATGTCTCGGGTAACATGCTGGAAGTTTACGCCACAGGTGCATGGACACGGGCCACCACAGAAGCAGCGATTGAAGAAATTCATGCGCTTATTCCAAAATTTGATCAACAACCATGGGGCGCGCTATTAGACGGTCGGCGCTGGGTATTAACCACCCCGGAATGCCAAAATCGAATGGCCGAATCTATACTGCATTGCATCGATCACGGGTTATGCCGGGCGGCCTATGTACTGGATACAGGTATGGTTAAGCGTGCTCAGTTAGAAAGAACCCATCCCGCCACATCAACGCCTTATCAGCGAAATTATTTTCATAGCTACTTTAGCGCGCTTGACTGGCTTAATACCGAAGGTTTTTCACCTTACACGCAAAAATAGCTTCTTATCAGGGCTCTAACCGAGCCCTTTTCTGGCTAAATTGTGGATGGGTAGTGAGTGCCTGCTTAGTAAAGTAAGCTATAAACCTTACGACGGTAAAGTGACTTTAGTGGGTCGCCGTCTGCCAGCGCATTAATCATATCTAACATACGTTTTTTCGCATCGCCAAAATTCAAATCGGTCAAAAGTACCGTATGTAACAACTCTAAAGCTTCATCAGCTTTGTGTGCCTGTTGAAGCTGCACCGCCAGGTCAATTTTCAGCTGCAGGTCATCAGGATTTTGCGCCACTGCCTGTTGTAATTGCTTTAGCTCAGGAGAGTCTGCCGCTTGTTCAGCTAATTCTATTTTGCTGGTCATGCTTTGGTAGCGGGCATCCTGGTCAACCATTCGAATCTGGCTTAATTCAGTTTTAGCTTGCGCAATAGAGCCAGTTTCAATCAGACAATCAATATACATATAGCGTGCATCAATGTTGTCAGGGCTTAAATCGACTGCTTGCTTAGCCAATGGAAAGGCACTTTGAAAATCGCCCTGCTGAATAAGACCGGCCGCTTTTTGTAATTCTTCATCGCCTGGTTGAGGCAAATATTTAGCCAATAGTTCGCGAATCTGGCTTTCGGTCTGCATGCCAGCAAAACCGTCAACCGGCTGACCGTCTTTCACCAGCATTACTGTGGGCAAATTTCGAATACCAAACTGAGCAGCGATTTCCTGTTGCTGTTCGCAATCTACCCGGGCCAGAACCATGTCGTTAGGATATTCTCCAGCAATACGCTCAAGCATTGGCATTAAGTCTTTACAAGGCTCACACCATTCGGCCCAAAAATCGACCATCACAAGTTTTTCCTGCGACTGTTGTAAAATAACCTGCTGAAAGTTTTCAACATTAATATCAACGATATTTGTCTGCCCCATATGTTCCATTATTCATGCCCGTAAAAATGTATTTGCTTCAAGATATGGGGTATACACGCTAAAAAACAAGCGATTGGAATTTATGCTTTGCCTGAGTATTGTAACGCACGCGGCCCTTTCCCATTCAAGTTGCAAATTAGCGTGCGCCCCTTTACAGTTTACATCCTGTTTACACCGATGGAGTACCTGCTATGGATTCGCCGCGTTTTCGCTCTTTTAAAGAGTTTTACCCTTATTACCTTAGCGAACACCAAAACAGTACCTGTCGGGTTTTACACTTTATTGGGTCATGGCTGGTCTTAGCCGTTATCGCCATTGCTGTGGTTTCAACCAATGGCTGGTTACTGCTTTTATTACCTGTGATTGGCTATGGCTTTGCCTGGCTGGGCCATTTCTTTTTTGAAAAAAATCGACCTGCGACATTTTCTTACCCGCTTTACAGTCTTGCCGGGGACTGGGTAATGTTTAAAGATATTTTGCTAGGACGTGTTTCTTTGAAAGGCCACCAACACGATAAAACTTACTCTTCACAAGGATAACCTATGAACTTCACTTCGTTTTACCGGCGATACTTACCGGTTGCCCTGACGGCATGTCTGATTACGCCCGCACAAGCAAAAGATTCCGACGCGTTACCCGATACTTTGCAATATCAGGATATTTTTAATCTGGAATATGCTGCGGCGCCTTTTTTCAATCAGCAGGGCGACACGGTTTATTATGTTCGCCGCAGTATGGATATAATGAATGACCGCACCACCAGCGCATTGTGGCAGGTTGACTTAAACGAACAACGCCACAGCCCGCTGTTGGCAAACGACGGCAATATTCGCCAACCACTGCTATCGCCAGATGGTACCCGCCTTGCCTACATCAGTGATGAAAGCGGCAGTGCTCAAATCTATATGCATTATTTAGAAGAAGGTTTGACAGCCCGTTTAACAAAGCTGACACAAAGCCCGGACCAGCTAACCTGGTCGCCAGATAGTAAGCAACTGGCTTTTACGCTGTTTACCCCTGAAAAACAAAAACCTTTGTTTAGTGATATGCCGAACAAGCCAGAAGGCGCTAAATGGGCTGAAAACGCCAAATATATAGAAAAAACAGATTATCGTGCCGACGGTCAGGGCTACCTGGACAGCGGCCATCAACAAATTTACCTGCTTCCTGCTGATGGTGGTACACCGCGCCAGCTTACTACCGGCGCTTACCCTAACAGTGGAAAACTTAGCTTTTCGGCAAATGGCGAATCGCTCTATTTTGCCGCAGACCGCAGTGAGGATTTTGCCTTACATCCAACCCGCGCAGACATATTCAGCCTCTCTACGACAACCGGTAAAGTTGAGCAAATTACGAAAACACCGGGACCTGAAGCCCGACCGCAATTAAGCCCCGATGGTAAGTATCTGGCTTTCACCCAATTGAAAGATAATAAGCAATCGTACCAAACCCCTGACCTGGTAATAATGAAACTGGATACGGGTGATGTCACCCGCTTAACCGGCGCTTTAGACCGCTCTCTGGGTGATTTTGTCTGGAGTCGGGACAGCCGTTCTTTGGTTTTTTCTTATCTGGACAAAGGCTATAACCGATTGGCGAAAGTTAACCTGAAAGGTCAGTTAACACGCTATGATGTCAGTTTAGGGGGGCAGTCACTGGGTCGTCCGTACACCTCTGGCGAATTTGCCTTGAGCGCAAATGGACACATAGCTTACACTCAGGCCAGCGATCAGCGCCCTGCCGACTTGTCGTTAATTACCCCAAAAGGTGACCACAAGCAGTTAACCTCATTAAATGAAGATGCGCTTGGGCATATTAATCTAGCCAAAGTAGAACATGTACCGGTCACATCTAGTGTCGATGAGCGCACGATTGATGCCTGGGTGGCCTACCCTCCAGGTTATGACAAAAACAAATCTTACCCCATGATTTTAGAGATTCATGGTGGGCCTCACGCCGCATACGGTCCCCATTTTGCTATGGAAATACAGCTCATGGCAGCCAAAGGCTATGTAGTGGTATGGTCAAATCCTCGAGGAAGCTCGTCGTATGGCGCAGAATTCGGAAACTTAATACATCACAATTACCCGTCTGATGATTATCAGGACTTAATGGATGTGGTTGACACGGTGATTGCAAAAAGTGCCATAGACACTGATAACTTATTTATTACCGGTGGCTCAGGCGGCGGTGTACTGACTGCCTGGTCCATAGGTAAAACAGATCGATTCGCCGCTGCGGTGGTGGCTAAGCCGGTTATTAACTGGATGAGCTTTGCATTGACGGCCGATGCATACCCGTATTTTTCGCAATACTGGATGCCCGGTAAACCTTGGGAGGTTGCCGATCATCTTTGGGAACATTCCCCGTTGTCGCTGGTTGGAAATGTAACCACGCCTACCTTATTGCTTACCGGTGAGGCCGATTATCGTACCCCTATCAGTGAGTCTGAACAGTATTATCAAGCGCTGCGTTTACAACAGGTTGACGCGGCAATGGTGAGAATTCCTGGTGCGGGTCACGGTATTGCGGGCAAGCCTTCCAGATTGATTCAAAAAACCGGAAATATTTTAGCCTGGTTTGAGCGATACAAAAATAAATAAGCGGGTAAATTTACAGGGCGATAAATATCGCCCTGTTTTTTTTGGATAATTAATCGTCGTTCAGGCAACGAGACCTATTTAATTACGCCACACAGAACCCGGGCACCACCGCCGCCTAGCTTTTCAGGTGAATCAGAATAATTATCGCCACCTTCGTGAACCATCAGGGCTTTGCCTTTTACATCGCTTAATGACAAACGCGTTGCCAGTACCGGATGCGTCGCCTTGCCGTCTTCGCCAACATACAACAATGGCAAATCACCTAAATGACTCTGATCGCCCCATGGATACCCGTGAGAATCGTCATTTGAAGGATCTAAATGACTGCCAGCCGCCCCAGCAGGCACTTTCTTGCCATTTTTCATTGCACTGTCACATGAGCCATTTTCGTGAACATGAAACCCGTGCCCGCCAGCACTCAAGCCTTCTAGCGAGGGGCGAAAAACTAAGCCGTCATCGTGCTCTTCAATAATCACCGAGCCGGCGGAGGTTTTTTCGCCCGGGGCATGCATTTTGACGGTGTAGCTGTCTGCTGCCACTACACTGGTAGCACCAAGGGTTAACATTGCCGCCGATACACCGATAAGAAGTTTGCGCATAAAAAATTTCTCCTTTTTTGCCAAAAGATAAACCCCACAAATTATCAGAGTTTACCTGGTCATTTGCTAGCCCGAATAGCTGGCAGTTATCTTATAGCTACTTGCGCTGTTTCAGACAAGATCAGACAATATGAGCTTTCAAGACATAAAAAAACCAGCTACAAACGCTGGTTTTTTAAAAGTTGCTGTCTACTTTGCCGGTGAAAGCTGAAGTAATTTGCCGTCCGGGGAATCGGTCAGCAGATAAATAAGACCATCGGGTCCTACTTCTACATCACGAATTCTGGCGCTGTTATCACGTAAATACTCGTGTTGTTCGCCGGGCTTGTCGTCTTTAATATCAATACGACGCAAGTGGGTAAATTTCAGTGACCCAACCAATAAATCACCCTGCCAGTCTTTAAAGGCTTCACCTGTGTAAAAGGTCATGCCGCTCGGGGCAATAGACGGGTCCCAGTAAACCCACGGTTGCTGCATACTTTCATCGTGAGTTTTGTCTGAAACAACACTGCCGTCATAGTCGATACCGTAAGTAATCGCTGGCCAGCCATAGTTGCTGCCTTTCGACAAAATGTTGACCTCGTCGCCCCCTTTAGGACCGTGCTCCATTGCCCAAACAGCCCCGGTTTGCGGATGAATAGTCATCCCCTGTACGTTACGATGGCCATAGGTGAAGATCTCAGGTGCGTTACCGTCAACAAACGGGTTTGACTCGGGAACTGAACCATCTTTATTAATACGCACAACCGTACCAAAATGGTTGTCGGTGTTTTGCGCTTCGTCCATATAAGAATTTCGGTCGCCCAACGACACGTACAAGTGTTGTTCGCTGTCAAAAGCCAATCGACATCCAAAATGAAAGCCATTATCGACAAGAGGTTCAGCCACAAAGATGGTTTCTACATTTGTCAGAGTATTATCTTTAAGCGTTGCTTTAGATACCGCGCTACTACGTCCACCTTTGCCCGCTTTTGCATAGCAAAAATAAAGGGTCTGGTTATTAGCAAACTCAGGATCTAACGAAATATCAAGCATACCGCCCTGATTAACCGCATCGACCGCGGGCACGTTTTTTAGTGGGTTACTCAACCCGCCATCAAACGAATAGCGGCGAATATTACCCGCTCGTTCAGTAAGCAGCAGGTCGCCATCGGGTAAAAATGCCATACCCCAGGGGTTGGCTAAACCTGTGGCCAGTTCTTTAACCTGTATTTTGCTATCTTCTGTTTTTTCGTTACTGTGAGCGTTGGCGCCACACAGTACAAAAACGCCCGGCAGCAATATGGCCAGGCGTTTGGTAAGCGAATTTTTACGCATAGTTATGTTCTTTTATCGTTACTTTCTAGTTGGGTAACAATGCACGTAACATCCATGCCGTTTTCTCGTGTACCCGCATACGATCTGAAATCAAAGCAATAGATGACTCATCATCAGCATCCTGAGCTTTTTTAAGCGCATCACGGCTGGTCTTAACTACCTGCTCGTGGCCGTGGGTCAGCAAGCGTACCATTTCGGTTGCCTCTGGAACGCCTTCTACTTCTTCAATTGAGCTTAAGTCAGATAACGCTTTGTAAGTACCCGGTGCAACCACATCTAAGGTACGGATACGCTCTGCAATATCATCGACCGCTTCTGCCAGCTCTACATAATGCTCTTCAAACATCAGGTGCAGGTTACGAAATTGCGGCCCTGTTACATTCCAGTGAAAGTTATGTGTCTGCAAATACAGGGTATACGTATCTGCCAGTAACCTTTTGAGACCTTCAGCTACTGAATTACGATCATCTTCTGAAATTCCGATATCGATTTTACTCATTACACGCTCCTTTATCAGTTTTTGCGATTGATAGCATTGCTTATCATCTTAGTTTTAGATACTGAGTCAGTAAGGATTTGGATTACTTCATGATGCTTATTGCCTTACTCAGACCTATTCAATGATGGTGCTGATGCTGCCCATTATCAAGCTTACGCACCTCAAAGTTTATGTTTTGGTTGTCGCGTTGCCGAAAATGAAAAGTAACAGGCACTGTATCGCCTGCTGTTAGGGGTTGCGTTAACCCCTGTAACATCAAGTGATATCCACCGGCTTCAAATACTAAGCCCGCGTTGGGTTGTAAAACCAGATCATTCGTCACAGGCCGCATCTTTATCAGGTTGTCTTCTGCGACACTGCGATGAATAGAAGCATGACGCGCCACGGCTTCAGGTACACTGACCCGGATAATATGGACCTGCGAGCTTTGTGGGTTGTGTAAGGTTACATAACCTGCAGCGGTAGTTGCCAGTGCAAACCCGGCGGTGATATATGGGCTTTCAACAGATAAAGTGGCAGATGTATCAGAAATCCGCGGCATCGCCGAGGCCAAAGTACAGATGCTAAGAAAGATAATGGCTAAACATACGCGCAACATAAAAACATCCTACAGGATTTATTTTTTATCTTACGTCAGAAAGGGCGCTAAGCAAAGTCAGCGAATACACAATGGGGAAGGTTTAGAATGGTGCCGACTGCCGGAATCGAACTGGCGACCTACTGATTACAAGTCAGTTGCTCTACCAACTGAGCTAAGTCGGCACACATAAAACCGCTTACTTATTTACTTACAATAAGCAAGCCGGGCGTATTCTAAAGCGACCATAGCTTTTGTCAAGCCACTTACACTTATTTATTTGTAACTGCTGAGTTTTTGAGCTTCACCAGCCAGTTTTGGAAACGCATCTTCGGGTACGTAATTGACCAGTTGCTGCATTTTTTGCCCTAACTGAGCGTAGGTAGCCGCAGTAAGATTTATATGCCCCATTTTTCGTTTGTCACGAACAGATTTTCCGTACCAATGCAGATGACACCCTTCAATACTAAGCAAATCGCGCGAAAAGGTGCCGCATCCAATAATGTTTATCATTGCAGAAGGTGAAAGCGCCTGCGTATCACCTAATGGCAAACCCACCACCGCGCGTAAATGATTTTCAAATTGACTGGTATCGCTTCCTGTGGTGGTCCAGTGTCCAGAATTATGCACCCGGGGGGCCAGTTCATTGACCAGCAAGGTGTCTTTACACTGAAACATCTCTACCGCTAGCACACCGGTGTAATCCATACCCTGAGCCAGCCGATTGAAAATATCTTCTGCCTGCTGCTGCAGCTCTTGTGAAACAGCGGGAGCCGGAGCTATAGATACATGCAACTGCCCAAGGTGGTGTAAGTTTTCGGTTAAAGGATAGACCTTTATATCGCCGGACTTACTGCGTACACCGATAAGTGACAGCTCACGGTCGAAGTTTTGCATTTGCTCTACCACTAACGGCACTAACTCAAGATCCAGCCCATCGAGCTGTTGCTTTAGCTTGGGTAAATGAGCAGCATCGGTCAGCCGCCATTGACCGTAGCCGTCGTAGCCGTCTCTGCTGGCTTTAATAATGAGCTGGTCACCTAACGCATCTATACACTCATCCAGTTGATCCAGATGACTGACAATGCGGTGGGCACAATTAGGAATATCGAGCTTTTCCAACAATTGCTTTTCGCGTACCCGATCGGCGCCTACTAATATAGCCTCCATCGACGGTAACAGCTTTTCGCTTTTATCAGCCTGCTCTAACAAACGCTCAGGGACATGTTCAAACTCAACTGTCAGAACATCTGCGGCTTCAATAGCCTGGTCAAGGCTCAAGTCTAAGGGCAACTTGCTAACAGGATGAACAACCGTATCGGTGGTGACATTCACAGCTTCCACTTCTATACCTAATGGCGCGCCGGCAAGGTACATCATTTGCGCAAGCTGCCCAGCCCCATAAACCAGCACTCTCATTCGTCTAACTCCAACTGGCTATTTGACAGCACAGAGTCGGTTTGTTGTGAGCGAAAATCAATAATTGCCTGTTTTACAGCTGAATCTTGTAGCGCCACCACCTGCGCCGCCAGAAGCCCGGCGTTGGCGGCACCGGCTTCACCAATGGCCAACGTGCCTACGGCCACACCCTTTGGCATCTGCACAATGGATAACAATGAATCCAGCCCGTTAAGCGCTTTAGATTTTACAGGGCACCCAAATACCGGTAAGTGCGTGTGCGCCGCCAGCATGCCAGGCAAATGAGCAGCGCCACCCGCGCCGGCAATAATACAACTAAAGCCTTGTTCGTCAGCGTTTTCAGCAAATTCCACTAATAAATTTGGGGTACGGTGAGCAGAAACTACTTTAGCTTCAAACTCGACCCCAAAGCCTCTAAGCATCTTTGCTGCTGCTTGCATGGTTGGCCAGTCAGACGTGGAGCCCATTACGATTGCTACTTTTGCCATCAAATGCTTCCTTTAATGGATGAATGCATAAAAAAATAGCGCACTGGTTGTATACTTTTCAGTGCCTTTAAAGGCGAAAGATTGTAACGCATAATCAGGGTTAAGCCTACAGGCAGACAAGTTCATAACTGAACCATTCGAGGGTTTTTGTAATACACATCTGTACACCTCATAATTATAAAACATAGGGCAATGCGCACAGAAAAACATGAATAATCTTACGTTTCGTTTACTGGAGGTATTTCAGGAAGTGGTTGATGGCGGGTCGGTAACGGCTGCTTCGCACTCGCTGGCGCTGTCGCAGCCCACCGTTTCATTACAACTAAAAAAATTGTCGCAAATTGTCGGGTTGCCCCTGCTGGAACATTTCGGCGGTAAAGTGCACATGACAGAAGCCGGTGAAGCAACTTATTTATGTGCCCAGGAAGTGCTTACCTCACAGGCAAAGCTAAGTACTCATATACAGGCCCTGCAGGGCATTGAAACTGGCTCTTTAAAACTTGCTGCTGTAACCACAGCAAAATATATTATTCCGCCTATGCTTAGCGCCTTTTGCAAGGCTCACCCCAATATTGATGTTCACTTTACCATAGGCAATCGCCAGCAAATTGCGGCACGCCTTAAACAAAACCGCGACGATATTTATATTTTCAGTCAACCTCCTGAAGATGAGAGTATTCAGGCGAGTGCTTTTTTAGATAATCAGCTGGTGGTCATTGCACCGCCTGATTACCAGGGTCCTGATAACTGTACATTGCAGGATTTGCTTGATGAAAAGTTTTTGTTGCGAGAAAACGGCAGCGGCACCCGCAAAGCCATTGATGAATACTGTCTTAAAAATAATATAACTTTCAATGATTTGATGATTATTGAGTCTAACGAAGCTATTCGTTTGTCGGTTGCTTCGGGGTTGGGACTGGCAATTCTTTCAAAGCATACCCTGGCGCAGGCCGCGCCCGATAATATCAGAACACTGAACGTAACGGATTTTCCTTTACGAAGTTCATGGTATGTTGTCACGCGTAAAAGCCGCCCGCTTAGCCTGACAGCCCACGCCTTTAAAACATCTTTGCTGGAGAAAAAAATATGAGTTTGTCTGATGAGGTGCAGCAAATCAACGAAGTTGTCGCTGATTTTTTAAAGCGTGACTCTTCGGCTGGTATTATCTTAATGGCTGCTACGGCGCTGGCATTAATCGTCGCTAATTCGCCCCTGTCTCCCTGGTACAACCAACTTATCGAAATACCAGTAGTGATTAAAGCGGGCGAGTGGGGTATAGAAAAGCCGCTATTGCTATGGATAAACGATGGCTTGATGGCCATCTTTTTCTTTCACATTGGTTTAGAATTAAAGCGGGAAGTGTGTGAGGGAGAACTATCCAACCCCAAAGACATGGTATTGCCCGCCGCCGGTGCGATAGGCGGTATGGCAGTGCCGGCGTTAATTTATGTATGGATTAACTGGGGCGACAGCACAGCAATGTCGGGTTGGGCGATACCGGCTGCCACCGATATCGCATTTGCATTGGGTATATTAGCCCTATTAGGCAACAGGGTGCCCACCAGTCTTAAAATCTTTTTAGTGACCCTGGCCATCATCGACGATATTGGTGCGATTGCAATCATTGCGCTGTTTTATACCAATAACATTACCGTCGCCGGATTAATTATTGCCTGCGTTTGTCTGGGCATTTTGGCCATTATGAACCGTAGGGGGGTGATTGATCTTCCCTCCTATATGCTGGTTGGGCTTGTATTGTGGGTAGCTCTTTTAAAATCGGGTGTACACGCGACCCTGGCTGGGGTGGTTCTGGCTGCGTTTATTCCTATGCGTAGCAAGCGTGACGCTAGTTAT
Organism: Alteromonas lipotrueiana; assembly: GCF_019249245.1. Lineage (GTDB taxonomy): Bacteria > Pseudomonadota > Gammaproteobacteria > Enterobacterales > Alteromonadaceae > Alteromonas > Alteromonas lipotrueiana. The sequence continues at coordinate 371,576 of NZ_JAESDK010000001.1, forward strand.
TCGCCCGTAACGCGGCTCGAGCATGAGCTAAACCCTGCCATTAGCTTCGGGATTTTGCCGTTATTTGCTTTTGCTAATGCCGGTATTGATTTTAGCGCCATAAGACCTGAAGGCATCATGCACCCTGTAACCTTCGGAATTTTCCTGGGATTATTTGTCGGTAAACAAATTGGTGTATTCTCATTTTGTTATCTGGCCGTCAAACTTAAATTAGCAACGCTGCCGGTCGGATTAACGCTCAAACATATTTATGGGTGTGCATTGTTGTGCGGAGTAGGTTTCACAATGAGCTTATTTATCGGCGCTCTTGCATTTGAAGAATCTGGTCTAAATCGTATATTTGATGAACGGGTAGGCATTTTAGCCGGGTCGCTAGTGAGTGCCATTGCAGGCTACCTCGTGTTGTACATGGTGGGCAAACCGCTTGTGAAAAAGGACACCTCTGGCTAAAGACAGCCTGTTTTAAATGTATGGCCCTGACTACCTTAAAAGTAGCAGGGCCATTTTTAGTTGCGTTTATTTATCTGCTGCCTGCATATAATCCAGCGTCATATGGGTTAAAAGCTCTACGCCTAGCTTCATCCCTTTGTCATCAACTTTAAACTCGGGTGTATGATGCGCGGGCGATTCTTTTTCAGAAACATCAAGAGGCTTCCCCCCTACCCACAAGTACAAACCCGGAACCTCTTCCTGGAAAAAAGAAAAATCTTCCGCGCCGGTTACCGGATTAGACAACAATACGTTGTCTTCACCCGCTGTACGTTTCAGTGTGGGTAACATCTGCGCTGTTAACTGAGGGTCGTTAAAGGTAATAGGATAGCTGTAATCCAGCGGTAATGTCAGATTGGCTTGAGCGCCCATACTCATAGCAATACCTTTCACCTTGCGTTGCATTGCTTCATAAACATGCTCTCGGGCGTCTTTATCAAGGGTGCGGATTGTTCCGACCAGTTCTACCTCTTCAGGAATTATATTTGAACGGTTGCCACCATGAATCGAGCCCACCGTCACCACCGCGGCGGCATCAATAAGTTTAAGCTCACGACTAACAATAGTTTGTAGCGACATGACCATTTGCGCAGCCGTTACAATAGGATCAACGCTTTTCCAAGGGTAAGCACCATGGGCCTGCTTGCCTTTGATTACAATTTTAAATGGATCGACCGCGGCCATAGCGCCTTTGGGGGTATAGCGTACTTTACCAATATCGGTATTGGCATTAATGTGTAAACCAAAAATAACATCGACATCGGGGTTTTTAAGCACGCCCTCTTTGACCATTACCTCAGCACCGCCCTGCTCGCCCTCTGGCGCACCTTCTTCGGCTGGTTGAAAAATGAATTTCACTTTGCCGCGTAGCTGGTCTTTCATTTCAGTCAGTACCTTTGCTGTACCCATCAGCATTGCCATATGGGTATCATGACCACAGGCATGCATAACAGGTACGGTCTCGCCATTGTATTGGGCGGTCTGGGTAGACTTATAAGGCAGGTCATTTTGTTCAGGTACGGGCAAGGCGTCCATATCGGCGCGCAACGCAATCACGGGACCGGGCTTGCCGCTGTCTAGTACCGCAACCACGCCTGTTTTTGCCACCTCTGTGGTTATTTCAACATCAAGCGTTTTTAAATAATTAGTAATGTATTCAGCGGTTTCAAATTCACGATTAGACAGCTCTGGATACTGGTGAAAATGGTGACGCCATTCAATAACCTGTGGCTCTACTTTGTCTATAAGCTGGTCAACCTGGCTTTGTCCATAAGACAACCCACTTACCAGCATGCACGCCAGCGCTACAGCAGTACGTTTCATAATATTTCCTTGTAGTTTTTTTCTACATTAGCGAATTTATGGCTTAACTGAAAGGACTAGTTTGTGCTCATTTAAGAAGTTTCAGACATAAAAAAAGCGCGTTTTAAAAACGCGCTTTTTCAAGAGACATTGCTCAACTTAACTTTTTTGACGCTTCATGGCACTAAAGAATTCATCATTGGTTTTGGTCATTGAAAGTCTGTTAATTAAAAATTCAATGGCATCAATTTCTGACATTTCGTGCACAATTTTACGTAAAATCCACATTTTCTGAAGCTCATCCTGAGTCGTCAGCAATTCTTCACGACGCGTGCCAGAACGATTAAAGTCGATAGCCGGGAATACCCGTTTTTCAGCAATTTTACGATGTAGATGAAGCTCCATGTTACCGGTGCCTTTAAACTCTTCGTAAATAACTTCATCCATCTTCGACCCGGTATCTACCAGAGCGGTGGCGATGATAGTTAAACTACCACCTTCTTCAACGTTACGGGCTGCACCAAAGAAACGCTTAGGCTTATGCAGCGCATTGGCATCAACACCACCGGTAAGAACTTTACCTGATGATGGGATGACTGTGTTGTAGGCACGAGCCAGACGAGTAATAGAATCCAGCAAAATAATCACGTCTTTTTTGTGCTCAACCAGACGTTTCGCTTTTTCGATGACCATTTCAGCCACCTGAACGTGTCGGCTGGCTGGTTCATCAAACGTAGAGGCCACAACTTCACCCTGAACCAGGCGATGCATTTCGGTGACTTCTTCGGGACGCTCATCAATTAGCAGTACCATCAGTTCGCATTCAGGCTGATTGGCGGCGATAGACTGAGCAATATTTTGCAGCAACAACGTTTTACCGGCTTTAGGCGGTGCGACAATCAGACCGCGCTGACCTTTACCAATAGGCGAGGCCAAATCCAGAACACGGGCGGTGATGTCTTCGGTAGAACCATTTCCACGCTCCATTCGCATACGTGATGCGGCATGAAGGGGTGTCAGGTTTTCAAACAGGATTTTGTTGCGGGAATTTTCTGGCTTATCAAAATTAACTTCACGAATTTTCAGTAATGCAAAATATCGTTCGCTGTCTTTTGGTGGCCTGATTTTTCCGGCGATAGTATCGCCTGTTCGAAGGTTAAAGCGACGTATTTGACTTGGCGAAACATAAATATCGTCTGGCCCGGCTAAATAAGACGAGTCGGCAGAGCGTAAAAACCCAAAGCCATCCTGAAGAATCTCCAGTACTCCGTCGCCAAAAATATCTTCTCCGCCTTTCGCATGCGTTTTCAAGATAGAAAAGATAATGTCTTGCTTTCTGGCTCGCGCCATATTTTCCAGGCCCATTTCTTCGGCCAGGGCAACCAACTCATTAATTGGTTTATTCTTTAATTCAGTTAAATTCATACTGGTGGGTCTTTGTGCTTGGACTTTGCTTACAGGACTTCTACGTCACTAACTCGTTTATAGAAAAGGTTATTTACACCCGGATATGGGCAAGCAGAACGCTGCTCGGATACGAGCTAATAGAACGTTAGCACCTAATTTTATTATCGTCCAGTATTTTAACAAACAATCGTTAAAATACTTTACGTATAAAAATGTTTTGGGACGTAGAGATTAATTAATCACAGGTGTATTACTGTGGTTATTAATATTTGGATGACTACAACACCGCCAACAATAAAACAAAAAAAGCCAGCATTGGATAAATGCCGGCTTTTTAACTTAACGCAAATCAATAATGATTACAGATTTTCGTTCAAGAATTCAGTTAACTGGGCTTTTGATAACGCGCCCACTTTAGTTGCAGCTACATTACCGCCTTTGAAAAGCAGAAGTGTAGGAATGCCACGAATACCGTATTTTGGCGGTGTTTCATTATTTTCATCGACATTCAACTTACCAACTGTTAACTTGCCTTCAAACTCGGAAGCAACTTCTTCCAAGATAGGTGCGATCATTTTACAAGGGCCGCACCACTCAGCCCAGAAGTCTACCAGCACAGGATTATCAGCATTGATTACATCCGCTTCAAACTTGTCGTCAGTTAACTGGATAATTTTGTCGCTCATTCTGTTCTCCATTGTTTGGACTGTCGCTGATTTGTTCAGCCACACCATAAGTGTTATAAGAAACTGTCTTTTTTAATGCAAGCACCGATAAGCTATAAGCTATGCAAACAACTCATTTAACCGAAACAAATTTTTCCGATCTGCCTATCAACTCAAAAGTGCTTGATGCACTTAAAGCAGCTAATTTTACCCATTGTACACCGATTCAGGCGTTGTCATTACCCCCCTTGTTAGAAGGGTTGGATATTGCCGGACAAGCCCAAACCGGCACGGGTAAAACTATTGCCTTTTTGGTGGCAACATTTCACTACCTGCTTTCCAATACCCAGGAAAACACGTCTAACTCAAAAGGTCCACGCGCTATCATTATGGCTCCTACTCGCGAACTCGCGATGCAGATCTACAATGACGCGAAGCCCCTTAGCGAACATACGGGTTTATCGCTTGGATTGATATATGGGGGTGAAGGATATCAAAGTCAACGTGAAGCGCTAGAAGAAGGTGTCGATATTATGATTGGCACCACCGGCCGCATCCTTGACTATTATAAACAAAATATCTTCACCCTGAACAATATTCAGGTGGCGGTATTAGATGAAGCCGATCGTATGTTCGATTTAGGCTTTATCAAAGATATTCGTTATTTGTTCAATCGCATGCCGCCTGCGGCTAATCGGTTGAGTATGCTTTTTTCTGCAACCCTGAGTTACCGGGTACAGGAATTAGCCTACGAACACATGAACAATCCTACCCATGTACAAGTAGAACCTGAGACTAAAACCGCTAAGCGGGTTTCTGAAGAACTGTTTTATCCTTCTGATGAAGATAAAATGCGTCTGCTGCTTACTCTCATGGAAGAAGAATGGCCTGAGCGGGCGATTGTGTTTGCCAACACTAAGCACTCTTGCGAGAAAGTGAACGATTGGCTAGAGTCTGATGGTCATCGTGTGGGTTTATTAAGTGGTGATGTACCGCAAAAGAAACGCATGAGTATTCTGGATGAGTTCACCAAAGGCCAGCTAGATGTTTTGGTTGCCACCGATGTAGCAGCCAGAGGTTTGCACATTGATGCGGTATCTCATGTATTTAACTATGATTTGCCCGATGATGCAGAAGACTATGTTCACCGCATTGGTCGTACCGGGCGAGCCGGCAGAAGCGGCATTGCGATTAGTTTTGCCTGTGAAAAATATGCGTTAAACTTGCCGGCAATCGAACAATATATTCAGCATAGTATTCCGGTGACAGACTATGATAGCACCGCGCTGCTTGAAGATGTGAAAGCACCTAAAGCCCGGCCACGAAAGCGTACTCCGAATGCTCGCAATTCTAACCGCCGTGGCCGTAGTCGCAATCATAATAACAAGCCTTCACCGGCCAAGAAAAATTAATTTATGCAACCAGAAATCCAGCACGATACCTTAATTCACAGCGAATACTACGCCGCTGTGGATTTAGGCTCTAACAGCTTCCACATGGTTATTGTGCATGTGGTTAATGGCAGTGTTCAGATTATTGGTAAGGTCAAACAGAAGGTGCGCCTGGCTGCTGGCCTGAACAAGAAACTGGAGCTGGATGAGGTTAGCATGGAGCGAGGCTGGGAATGCCTGAAAACCTTCGCAGAACGTTTGCAGGATATCCCGGCATCAAACATTCGGATCGTAGCGACCGCAACCCTGCGCCTGGCGACCAATGCACAAACCTTTATCAGCAAAGCCGAAAGTATATTAAATCATAAGCTTAATGTAATTACCGGCGAAGAAGAAGCCCGTCAAATCTATTTGGGCGTAGCGTATACCTCGGCCAACCAGGGAAATTCGTTGGTGATTGATATTGGCGGAGCCAGCACCGAAATCATTATTGGTAATGATATGCAGCCTATCCATCTGAAAAGCCTGGATATGGGATGCGTGACCTTTATGGAACGTTATTTTAAAGCAGGCAAGCTTACTGCTGAAAATTTTGCTGCGGCTAAGCAGCACGCCAATCGGCTAATAGATAATGTCGCCGATGCCTTTTTGTGTTTTGATTTTAATAACTGCCTGGGCGCTTCAGGCACCCCTCAGGCTATTACTGAGATTTTGGTCGCACAAAACATCAGTGACGCAATTCGCCTGAATTACCTATATGACCTGGAAAAGCAATGTATTACCTGCGCCACTATCGATAACCTCGACATAGACGGTTTAGAAGAGGGCAGAAAACCTATTTTTCCCAGTGGTTTGGCTATTCTTATTTGTCTTTTCGAGCGATTAAATATCGAGGCCATGAATATCTCTGGCGGCGCTCTGCGTGAGGGCCTCATTTACGGGATGTTAGATAACTTACAAGACAACGACCGACGAGCTCAGACACTCAATCAGGCCATTCGTCGTTATCATATCGAAAAGTCTCATGCCGAAGCCGTACGTGGTGTGGCATTAACGCTATGTCACCAAATGTGTCGACAGGCTGAAATATGTCATCTTGACACCGAAGCGGTACTGGGTGCGGCCGCGACCTTGCATGAAACAGGCTTGCACATTGAATACAAAAAGCATCATGAACATGGCGCCTATATTCTGTCACATATCGACCTGCCCGGTTACACAAGGCTTCAGCGTGAAGCCATACGCGATCTGGTACTGTGCCATCGGCTAACCATAGATCCCGCTATTTTTAATAATTACCATGAAAAAGTACGCCCGATGTTATTGGCTCTTGTGCGTATTTTGCGTATTGCCACAGTATTATGTTTGCGTCGACAAAACAAACACGTGCCCGAGGCTGAGCTGATTGTTAAGGGCGATCATTGGACGCTCAAATTGCCCGAGGGCTGGTTGTCAGCACATCCATTGATAAATGTTGAACTGGCCAACGAAAGCTGGTTACAGCATCGGGCAGGCTGGCAGCTTACCTGCCAGTAACGCCTACCGGTATCTGTTAGTTAGCGTTGTAGCAATTTGGCTGCCTCTGGAGCAAAGTAGGTCAAAATTCCATCAGCACCGGCTCGCTTAAAACTCAACAACGACTCTAAAATTACCGCGTCGCGATTCAGCCAGCCATTCGCAAACGCGGCCTGGTGCATGGCATATTCGCCGCTTACCTGATAAGCAAAGGTCGGTACTTTCAGCTCCTGCTTGCAGCGACGTACAATATCCAGATACGGCATACCGGGTTTAACCATGACCATATCAGCGCCTTCGGCAATATCCAGAGCGATTTCATGTATTGCCTCATCGCTGTTTGCCGGGTCCATTTGATACGCCTTTTTATTGCCGCCTTTAATATTGCCGGCCGAGCCAACAGCATCACGAAAAGGACCGTAATAGGCTGACGCGTACTTTGCAGAGTAAGCCATAATGCAGGTATTTATATGGCCATATTGCTCAAGCGTCTGGCGTATAGCCCCTACCCGGCCGTCCATCATATCTGACGGTGCAACGATATCTGCGCCCGCTTGCGCATGCGACAGCGCCTGCTTTTGTAACACCTCAATAGTGCTATCGTTGACCACATACCCGGTGCTATCAATCAGTCCGTCTTGCCCATGAGAGGTAAATGGGTCCAGTGCGACATCACTCATAATAATAGCGTCGCTGAAACGCTGTTTAATTTCACCAATAGCCTGCTGCACCAGACCCTCAGGGTTGAAAGCTTCACTGGCACAATCGGTTTTTAACTCGGCTGGCGTCACCGGAAACGGTGCAAAGACGCGAATACCTAAGGCCAGCAACTTTTCTATCTCTGGCAACCATAAGTCTACAGAACGCCGCATTACGCCCGGCATAGAAGGAACCGACTGCGACTGATTATGGCCCGGAAGAATAAATATGGGGTAAATTAAATCCTGTGCTTTTAAATGATGCTCGGCGACCAGTGTGCGCATTGCATCGTGAGCTCTTAGCCGACGCATACGACGGGCTGGAAATGAAGCTTGTGTCATGAAGTAAGTCCTGTGAAATTGTCGGTTTGGATACGGTTTCGGCCCGCTTTTTTAGCTTGATACAATAACGTATCTGCATGTTTGAATAGCGCGTTTTCGTGGGCTTCGAAGGCGATAACAGCGGTTGCCACCCCTGCACTTATAGTCATATTGAGTTGATGGCCTTCAATCTCAAGGGTGTCTTTTTCAACTTCACGACGCATACATTCAATAACCTGGCTGGCGCCCTCAAGGTCTGTGTTTGGAAGTATTACCACAAACTCTTCCCCCCCGTAGCGACAAATATCGTCAGTATGCCGTTTTAATACACTTTGCAGAAGTTGAGCCAAATGGGAAATACACGCATCACCGATACTATGCCCATAGGTATCGTTGATGTTTTTAAAGTGGTCTATGTCGATGATGGCTAATGATAAGGAGGTCTGTTCGCGCCGGCTACGTCGTCCTTCTGCCAGCAGTCGCTTGTCAAAATGCCGGCGATTGCGAATACCGGTTAGTGGGTCGATGGTATTTAAGTTTTCCAGCTCTATATTTGCGCTGGATAATTCCCGTAGCGCTACTTCTAATTCTAAAGTACGCTCTTGTACCTTATATTCCAAGTCATCCTGATATTGTTGTTGTACATCAAGCAATTCTTCGCGCGCTTTGAGAATGTCCTGTTCTTGTTTCAGGGTTTTTTCTTTTATCTCAAGCATTGTCTCTCGATTATGGCTGTAATCAATTGCTAATACCAACACCAGTAGTAAGGTTTCAACCCCAGCGCCCAGCATGAGTAAGTAATTTGAAGGAACCGGGGAGTCGAATAACCCTAAATTGTCTACCGCTGCGGTAAAAGCACTTACCAACAATACACACCAGGCAAATGAATAATAACGGGCGATGGTAGAACCTTTATAGGCAATCCAGACCCCTATACTAAGGGTTAAAATTGCAGAAAAAGCTAACAAAACTAAAAATACACGGATTAAGAACGCGTACGGCAGAAAGAAGCTGATAATGACATTGATAAAAAATATACTGGCAAGAATTTGCAATGCTTTCGATAACTTTTTGCTGTAGTCCTGAACGTTGAGGATCAGATTACAAAATATCATCGCAAACATTAAAGTCGCATTTGCAAACAGCGCCACCGCCTGACCTTGAAAGCCCGTCAAGCTAGGCCATAAATAGGCATACCCCAAGCCGTATAGCGCGGTGATGGTCATTGCAAGGGAAATTACATAGCCCGAATAAATAAAGAATGTGACCGACCGGGTGGTAATGTACAAAAATAAATTGCTTAAACCTATAGCTACTAAAATCCCCAGAAATATTCCAAGCATGAGGTTATCTGTGGCGCTGTAGGCTAAAAAGTCGTGCGCTTCCCACAGTCGCATGGGTAGTTTTAAGGTTCCACTGGTCTTAACCTTTAAGTAGACAAGCAACCCTTCAGAGCTGGCGGGCACAACGTATACCAGCGACGGCAGCATAATAGACCGCTTGTTATATTCAAGCTTATCTCCACCTTCTGCCTGACTGACCACAGTTTTTGTACGCGGGTTGTAAAAGTACAGCGTGACATTATCCAGCAGCGGATAATTGATGTTTAGTAAAAAGCGCCCTTGCTCGTTAGGGGTAGGAGGCAAAGTTAAGCGAAACCAATAAGGCGCGGTTTTCATTCCTAAGTTCACCGGCTCTTCAATTTCCAGCCATTGCTGGGAGCTGGCGGTTACATCCGATATTGTGGCCAGGTTTTCGGTTTGTAGCTGGTAATGAACATCAAAGTGATTGTAAGCGGCAATATGATGAGTGGTTAAAGAGCTATAGATGAAGATAAAAAATGCAGTCACCAACGCGCTGAAAAAAAGCAACCAACCGTCGTAATTTCGTTGTAGTTGCGAGCCTAACTGCATAGTGTTTACTTCCTAATTCACCCTGAATAGCTGCTTTGTATTTTGCATACATATAGCGCTGAGGTGAGCCTGACTAAGGCCCAGAATATCGGCCAGATTAGCGGCAATTGCGCCAATAAAAGCCGGTTCATTATTACGATTTCGCGGCTTCAGATTTTTGGGGAACAAGTAAGGCGCATCGGTTTCTAAAATAAGCCGTTCAAGCGGAAGTTGCTGAACCGCTTCGCGTAGCGTATCGCCTCGTTTAGGGTCGCATACCCAGCCGGTGATCCCAATATACAGACCCAGGGCTAAATAAGCCTGCATTTGTTGAAGGTCGCCGGTAAAACAGTGAGCGATACCAGCTTCAGGCTGATAACGCTGCAACAGCGCAAGTTGATCATCAAAGGCGTCACGTTCGTGCAGATACACCGGCAGCGATAATCGGCTTGCAATGGCCAGTTGTGCCTCAAATACGTCTCGTTGCACGTTAGCGGGTGAAAAGTTGCGGTTGTAGTCTAGTCCACACTCACCAATAGCCACAACACCCGGTGCAGTAGCTTTTTGCTCAAGGCGTTGTAAGTCGCCTTTGCTTACCTCTTTGGCATGATGCGGATGCACACCTACGGTATAACATAATTGTTCAGGAAAACGCTGATAAAGGTCTGCGGCAGCCTCCCATTCTCGGGGAGACGTGGTAATGATGCACAAGCGCTCTACCCCTGCCTGGCTGGCACGCTGTATTACGGCTTCTGCATCAAAGCGAGAATCAAGCAGGTTCACCCCTGCATCAAACCATTTCATTTAGCGCACGCGCTCTACTTTGATGCGACGATTACTGCCTTCCACTTTCAGATAAAACACACCAAGTGCGCCTTTTTCAACACTGGCTGTCATATTTTTTCTGGCTCGCAGGTATGCTGAATCTTTTTGTTTCCAAACCATATTATTGTCTAATGCAATGATAAGCTTGTCTCTTGGTCCTTTGTCTACTTTGGTAATCATAGCTGATATTTCATCAGCTGCCTGCTGTACCTGTTTTTGCTCAAGACCAAACTGTGCGGTGGCCTCAGAAGATGATGGCGTATTTTCCTGCGCCACCGGCGCCGGCTTTATGACAGAATGAGTCGATTGAGCAGACTGCGGTTTTGTAGAATCCACGGCTTCAGGCGCTACCTGAAGCTGACTTGCTACGGCATCAAAACAATGCAGGCGATCCTCGTTTTGCGCTATTTTGGTACATTTTAATAGTGCTTGAGAAGATACCGGGCTGGCCTGGGCAGTTATCGGATGCACGCTGGCAATCACCAGTAAAATACTGAACAAACGCATAAGTTATGATCCTATTGTTATTGTGTTGAATCATCGGCTGAGGAGTCGTCGCCCTCAGGCTCTTTTTTGTTTACATACATACTGCCAGCAATAACCCCTACTTCAAACAAAACCCACATAGGTAAAGCCAGTAAGGTTTGAGAAATAACATCAGGCGGGGTCAACAACATGCCCACGACAAAAGCGCCGACAATGACAAAGGGTCTTTTTGCACGTAATGATTTTGCATCGGTGACCCCGGTCCAGCACAATAAAATAATGGCAATGGGTATTTCAAAAGACACGCCAAAGGCGAAAAACAGCTTAAGCACAAAGTCCAGGTAACTGGTGATGTCGGTACTGACCGTCACCCCGCTGGGGGCAACACTGGTGAAAAAAGCGAACGCCAACGGAAAAACCACAAAATAGGCGAAGGCCATTCCGGCATAAAATAACAAAGTACTGGAGACCAGTAAGGGTATCACCAGTTTTTTTTCATTTTTGTAGAGACCAGGCGCTACAAAAGCCCAAACCTGATACAGAACATAAGGAATGGCCAGAAAAAATGACAATACCAGGGTTAATTTGAAAGGAGCGAAAAAAGGCGAAGCGACGTCTGTGGCGATCATCGATGAATTTTCAGGCAGCACTTCCAGTAAGGGTTTAGCAAGGTAGTGATACAGATCTTCAGCAAAATAAACCAGGCACAAAAAGACGACCAACACACTAAGTAGTGCGCGAAGTACCCGGTTACGCAGTTCAATTAAATGAGATATCAGACTCGAAGCGTCGGTCATTTGTCTTTCTTATAAGGTTCCTGCACTGATTTTGCCGCATCTTTAAGCTCATCAACACTTTTTTTTAGGTCAGGCGACATGTCCTTGAGGCCTTGCTGCTCTGCTTTTTTCAGGTTTTCATGCAGCTCATGAACCCGCAGCTGGTGTTCTACTTCCTGTTTAAATCCCGTGGCTGCATTACGTACACCGCGAACCGTATCCAAGGTCGAGCGAATAGCTCCGGGCAGACGCTCTGGCCCCAGAATCAATAACGCCAGAACACCGATGACCAGTAGTTCCCAGAAACCAATATCAAACATCAGGATTTTTCTTTTGTATTACTCTGTGAGGTGGTTTGAACAGGCTCAGCTGCGTCTTTTTTTTCAACCTGCTGTTTTTGTTCAAAGTCGGCATCACTTTTTTCTTCGTCGGTAATTTCTTTTTTAAAGCCTTTTATCGCGCTGCCCAGGTCTGACCCAATACTTTTGAGACGTTTAGTACCAAATAAAAGTACTACAATAGCCAACACAATCAGCAACTGCCAGATACCAATACCGCCCATAAAAATTCTCCTATTTGTTTGTCGTTACAGTATGCCATTGCAAACTAAACCTTTCACCAACATATTTAAAAGTATATTCAGCCATGTGTAAGGTGACGTACACTTGAAACCTAAAGTATATTGTGGCGTTATTTAGTAGAGCCCACGAAGGTTGCTGTTGACCTTATTGTTTTACTTTTGATATCAGCACACAAAAGGACGAATTACTAAGCATCTTATGGCTTGTATCTCTTTGGTTTTTTGCACATTACTGAGTATGCCAGTACATTCGGCGCAGTCTGATAGGTACCCTGTTGGGCGCTCTTCCATAACAGAATCCTCGTTTAAACAGCAAAATACTGTTCACTGGATGGACGAGTGGCAGCTAAGTTTAACCGACTCTATGAACTATTCGGTTCAGCAAATTGATAGTTTTTTTGCGATGAAAGGCTCTGACCGCTATGAAGATGCCCGTGCTCAGGGCCGCATCAGCTTAGGATGGGAGCCCAGAAGCCGGGATATGTCAGAGGTAGATTTGCGCTTTAAAATTCGGGTACGGTTACCCGCGCTACAAGACCGGGTAGACTTGCTGCTTAGCGACGATGAAGATTACGAACAGGACACCTCTATAAAAGCAGCCCGACAACCCATTGAGCGTAACCGTCGCAATACCACCATCGCCCTGCGCTATCGGTCAAGCGAAGATGCCAAATTGTCGCACCGAATTGGAACCGGTCGTCGGGGCCAGATATATGTAAAATCCCGGTTTGACGACATGGCCGCATTTAATAAGCAGCTGGCTTTGTTTTACGATGCCGAAGCCTATCTTTATAACCGCGATCAGTTTGGCGCCGAGGCCGGGGCAACTATTCAGTACATTAGTCCTCACGACCATGTATTTCGGTTTAATCACCGCTTTTACTATCGCGATCGTTCTGAAGACTGGATTTGGCAACATGAAGGGCAATACCTGCAGCCCGTTGACGCACATACTGCATTAATTTATACCTTGTTCAGCGAAGGCAGTTCGCGCCCGAACTATCGCCTGAACGAGGTATACCTAAGTGCAAAGTGGCGTAGTAACCCCACCCGCGACTGGTTATTTTATGAGGTTGAGCCCTTTATTTTATTTTTGCGCGACGAAGACTTCTCGCCATCGTATGGTGTAGCCATGCGTATTGAAGTGTATTACGGCAGCCCGCGCTAGCGGGCCACAGATTTTAGGGACGTAAAGCACGCTCGCCCCGGGCCAGACCACAGACCCCGGTACGCGAAGACTCAATAATTTCAGCACACTGTCCCAGAGTGCTTGAAAACGCATCAAGTTTTTCAGTTGTGCCGGTAATTTCAATAGTGTAATTACTGACATTAACATCAACAATTCTGGCTCTGAATATATCGGTATTCCGTTTGACTTCAGCCCGCACCGACTCGGTTCGGGTAGCCACCTTTATCAGCATAAGTTCACGCTCAATGTGGGTGCCTTCGGTCAAGTCTACCACCTTAAGCACATCAATAAGCTTATTAACCTGCTTTGTAATTTGCTCAATAATTTTATCATCACCATGGGTAATAATAGTCAACCGCGACAAGCTGGCGTCGGCGGTGGGCGCCACGCACAAAGAGTCTACATTATAGCCACGTTGCGAAAATACCCCTACGATACGTGACAGTGCGCCGGGTGCGTTTTCCATCAATACTGAAATAATTCTTTTCATCAGGTGCGCTCCGTTTTGCTCAGACGCATATCATCCATGGCCCCAAATTTAATTTGCATAGGGTACACATGTTCATTCTGGTCAACCTCGATGTCCATAAACACCAGCCGGTCGGTATAACTAAAGCATCGCTGCATGGCGTCCTCTAGCTCATCGGGATGCGTTACCCGAATACCCACATGCCCATAGGCCTCGGCCAGTCGCACAAAATCAGGCATAGAGTCCATATAAGAATGCGAATGCCGTCCCTGATAGTTCATGTCCTGCCATTGTCTGACCATGCCCAGCGCCCGGTTGTTTAGCGAGATAATTTTGATCGGCAGGTTATATTGCAAGCAGGTAGATAGCTCCTGAATATTCATTTGTATGCTGCCATCACCGGTAACCACTACCGAAAGCGCGTCGGGGTGAGCAAATTGCACGCCCATGGCAGCCGGCAAACCAAAGCCCATGGTGCCCAGACCGCCTGAATTAATCCACTGACGCGGCTTTTTATAAGGATAATAAAGCGCAGCAAACATCTGGTGCTGTCCTACATCGGAGCTAACATATGCGTCACCATGAGTGTGCTTGTACAGCGACTGAATCACTTTTTGTGGCTTAATGGTTTCGGCGGAATCGGTATAATTTAAGCACTGACGACTGCGCCACTGGTTAATCTGCTCCCACCATTCGGCTACTTTACTACTTTGATCGGCCAAATCATGCTGCTTGAGATACGACAGCATCTGATCCAAAACTTTATCTACGGCTCCCACCACCGGAATATGCGCATTTACCGTTTTAGAGATAGATGCCGGGTCAATATCTACATGAATAATATCGGCATGAGGACAAAATTTACTGACATTATTCGTTACCCTGTCATCAAACCGGGCCCCTAATGCAATTATGCAGTCGGCATTGTGCATAGCTTTGTTGGCTTCCAGCGTACCGTGCATACCCAACATACCAACAAACTGGTCATGCGTCCCTGGAAAGGCTCCCAGTCCCATTAATGTACAGGTCACAGGTGCCTGCAGGCGTTCTGCCAGTGCAATAACCTGCGCACTGGCTTCGCTGGCTACAGATCCCCCTCCCACATACAACACCGGTCTTTGGGCCTTCACCAGGCTTGCCACTGCCTTTTTAATTTGCTTTGGATGCCCTTTTAGCGTGGGATTATAAGAACGTAAGGCAATTTTTTCTGGAAAATGATAAGCATGTTCATCCTGAACGTTAACCAAATCTTTGGGAAGGTCAACCACCACTGGGCCCGGTCTGCCGGTATTGGCAATATAGTACGCTTTGGCAATGGCTTCTGGAATATCGACGGCGCGCTTTACTAAAAAGCTATGCTTTACGATGGGTCTTGAACATCCCACCATGTCGGTTTCCTGAAAAGCATCTTCGCCGATGTGCATTGAAGGGACCTGACCCGACAAAATTACCATAGGGATTGAGTCCATGTACGCGGTTGCAATACCGGTGATGGTATTGGTCGCCCCTGGTCCGGAAGTGGCCAACACCGTGCCGGTTTGTCCTGTGGCACGGGCGTACCCGTCAGCCATATGGGCTGCGGCTTGCTCATGACGTACTAACACATGTTTGACTGCGTCTTGCGCAAACAGCGCATCATAGATGTCTAGTACGGCCCCACCGGGGTAACCAAATACGTGTGTAACTCCTACATCTTTCAGCGCTTCTACCACCATGGCTGCGCCCGACATCATTTTCACAGTCATTTCTCCAGTTTTCGCTAATATCAGTTGTCCAGGGCATAACTCGACTATAACGAAGGATATCAAAAGTGAAAACAGTAAAACGAACAAAAAGTGAGATAATTATCCTATTATCTGGAAATATTAGGATGAATATACTTTACGAGTGTATTAATAAACGCATTTTAGGATGAGATTTAACATACCGTTAACACTTAGTCAGTATCGGGCTGAATATTCAGTTGCGTAATATCATCTTTATTTGAAGAGGTAGTTTCGTCGATCTCATCATTATTTACGGACATTTTGGTACCATAAATACTCCCCGGATGCGGACGATTAATTCGTTGCTGATACTTAGACCAAACCCTTTCGATAGCATCATTTGGCGGACGACGTCCCAACGCTACATCAATATAGCCTTTTTCAGCATCGCATTCGGGTAACAGCTCTCCGTCGATTAACGCCGCGATCAACGAGCCGTACTGGGTAAGCAGATTACTTTCGTTTATAGAAAAATCCCCGGAACGGGAAAATCCATAAGGATAAAAACGTTTATCCGAGAATGGATGTTTTAGTAAAGAAGCTCGGGTTAACTTTGTCATAATCAATCTCAAACAGTTTGCCTGCCCTTAAAAAGATAAAAAGACTATGGGTAACCGGTTAACTATCTATGACATCCCACATAAATTGAAACAGCAGCCCGACTCAGACTTTTTAGATTGATTTTTAACCAGTGTCAATAAAAAACGTACGCTTCGTAAACTGCAGCGTTTTGATGTACTGTCATCCTGGTCCTGGCGAACAAAAAAATAATAACCTTGAAAACCAATGGTCTCCTTCAGATATCCCACAATTGGCATATTCATATCGGGTTTGAGCCAAAAGGTAAAAAGCGAGATTTCGCTACATAAAACTGCAGAGCACTGTCTGCTATCCTGGAATCAAAGTAGATGCTGCACTTAAGATATTAAGGTCTATTGAAGTGTGAGTATTTCTGGGCTGCTCAGACGGCTCATTGGCACCAGACGCTAGTACTAGCTGACCTTTTTATCTACATGGGTAAACAAAACCCACCCACAATTGAACTAATACAATAGCAAGGTATAGTAAATCAAACATGCAACGAAAAAGGATTTTTTGGTCTATGAAAGCAGTACATTACCTCTCATTTTTATTAGGATTATGCATACTGGTTCAGGCAAAAGTCCTTGCTAAGGAAGAGGTCAACATACACCTCAGTAAAAAAGCCGATACCTGGTATGTTACCTACACCACCAATACTTTGACCGATAGAATCGCCTTTATTAGTAACCCTGATGACGCCCGTACTAAAAGATGGAAATCTACTAATGATGAATTCGAAGTTGTTTATGACAACAAACAGGAGTTTATTCAGAAAAAAGATGGAAAAGCCTTTAGTCGAGTGCAACTTACTTTAACCCCCACTTATACACATTTACCGAAATCTTATGCCCCTTTTGCCCCCTATTCTGATGGCGGTGCGCTTATTCACACTGGCCGGTTATTCGCATGTATGAACCGCTGTGATGAAGACGCTAATGGGGGGCAGCTGCAGGTTGAAGTCGAAGATAATACTCATATCATTGCCAATGGAAAAATTTATCAGCAGTCTGCAAACTGGAAGGGGTATGACGATGGCCAATATGTCTATATTGGCAGGCAATCCCCTATTGAGGAGGACACTTTTATTGCGGTGGTAGATGCAAATCTTCCTGAAAAAATTAAGATACCTCTGAATCAGTCTCTGCCAAAAATAATGGCATTCTTTGAATCTCACCTGGGAAAATACAGCAGTAATGTAAAACCCATGCTATTTGCTTCTTATTCGAATACCTCAGGGCAGGATATTCAAGGCGGCGTTTTGCCCAATCAAGTGTTCATACACTGGAATATGAACAACCTGAACGAACGACTAAAAGATGAAGACTTTATTACTGCCACTTTATGGACGTTTGCCCATGAAGCCGCGCATTTTTATCAAAATAGTCCATTACTTGGCAAAGATAAATCTGAAAGCTGGATACATGAGGGCAACGCCGAGTGGTTAGCAGCCATTGCGTTACGCGAACTTTATCCAGAAATAAGTGAGTCATTTATCGCCAAAAAGTGGGACGAAGCCAAGGCCAACTGTATTGATGTGCTAATCAGCTATCGTTTAGCAGATGCCGCTGATAAAGGGAAATATAGGCCGTATTATCAATGTGGAATGATTATTCACTCCATAATTGATAAAAAAACTCGCGAGCTATCACAGGGTAAATACACTATTTTTGATGTTTGGAAAGACTTTAAAAATACCAATAGAAAGGCGGGTAAAAACAATGCAGAGTACTTTTGGGCTGCTACTGACAAGTATATCCCTTCTGATGTGAAACAAGGGCTAAAACAATTAATCAAAGACAGGTTGGCATCGCCCTCACGCCATATTGATCACCTGGAGGCTTTGTGAAGCAACGTCCACATTTCGTTCTTACCGCTTTAGAAGATTTTTGTATACAAAGGCAGTCTTAGAACAGAAAACTGGATACAAAAGCGTAATGACCAGTTTCGACTAGTATATATGGGGTTACAGGATGTGATTAAAGATAAGCGTTTATCACATCTAAACTGAATTGTGTTTTACGTCTTTTCTGGGTCGAAACAGCAGGCTTTCGAGGCTTGGCGAGATTTTAAATTGTGTTTGAAATGCATTGAGCAGTAATATATCGAGCCGATATGCTCTAACTCAACTCAAATGAGCATAGGAGCGGCGGCATCATTAATTTTGCCGCGCTTTTTGTATGAAAGTGACGACCGGATTGTTTTGCCAGGCAGTGCAGTATGACTGTCCTATTTGACTTGTTTACTTTTTTCACTAACCCATATTGTTATCGTACCTTCAATAACAATGTTGTCGTCAAGGTCATAGGCCTTTACCTCTACCGATAAATCCCCCGGTTTCCAGGCATCATGCGCGACCTTAGCAACACAACGAATGTCCGTAGCAGCTTTTGCCGGATATTTCACTTCCATACCCTTTGGAATCCAGCGTAGATTTTTTGGAATAGATGCCTCACACATGAAGCCCATGGCCATTTCCAGCCCATTACAAATCGCTATGACGTGCATAGTGCCAATGTGATTTTGTAATAGTTTTCGCTTCTTAATCGCTACCTCGCAATGGTCAGGTCTTAATACTGTAATTAAGGGCGATATTGTTGAGAAGTAAGGAGCTCTTCGCGCTGAATACCAGCTAAAAAGTTGCCTGCCATATGGCAGCTTCAAAAATTTGTCATATATTTTCAGTAAATAATTATCGGCCATATTAATTCTTATCTTTTTGTACAAAATTTTATCAATTGCAAATCGAAGGAATCTGTTTCACTTTATACCGGATCATCCAGGCTAAACCTCGACGGGACGACCAATCAGGATATTGATTCGCCTTCTCAGCAAAAAGACCTACCGGATTAAAACGACCTATAAAAGACACCTTGCCTTCTGGTAAGACCAGTAAAGATAGCGTGAGCAAAGCATAAATACAATGTTAAGTTTTAAATTGCTAATAATCGGGAATTTTATTGATGGGTCAGGGTCTGTCAGACTATATCAATAGACACTATCGGGTTATCGCATAGTGACAACAAAGGAGGGCGTAAGAGAAGCAAGGGTGCTCTACTAACTGAGCAATTGGATGATAATCAAAGAAATTTTAAATCTGAAATTTGGAGCGGGAAACAGATTCGCAACTGGCAACCACGTTGTCGCGCCCCCAGCCCTGGCAATCACTTCATGACGACCGTTTCTCGGCGAGGAAAGTGTGCTCTGCCAACTGAGCAGTTGGATCATAAACAAAGAAATTTTAAATTTGGAGCGGGAAACGAGACTCGAACTCGCGACCCCAACCTTGGCAAGGTTGTGCTCTACCAACTGAGCTATTC
>NZ_JAESDK010000020.1 GCF_019249245.1 Alteromonas lipotrueiana
GTTTGTTCATGCTAGCCTCCAAATTGATTTAGTATTGAACAAACTAATTATGGCTCTGGTGAGCAGTTTTGCTGTTAGCTAACCCACGAAAATGCGGAGGCTAGCATTTCTCAGGGAGTCATTGTGTCTATTTTCACGGATAATAAATGAATAAAGTGCTGCTATTTCTATTGTTACCTTGGCTTTCTCTTAGTTTCTGCGCTAGTGCAGCAGCTATTGATGACAAAGCCGAACTAGAAAGAGTTGTGATTGGGTATGAGAAACTGGCGGCGAAAGCTAAAGCTTGTCCAAGTTCAGGTAATATAAGCTCAGAATCATGTAAAAGCTTAATTAAATCCTTCAATTCTGGAGAGGTAAACAAACTACTTAATACCTTTACATCGAATGTCAGTAACTATTTTGCTATAGACCAAAATTTAGCAATGCGAGGTGTTACAGCTATCATTACCATTGCAGACGCTCTGCGCTTTATATGGGAGGAACATAACAAGTGAATTATGTGGTTTGTAAATTTACTGGGAAAGTACTCGCTGGCCTTTGGCCAGAGAACTCACATTTGCCCCATATCGAAGGCGTGATTCACAGTCCGTTAAACCATCATAGCGATCATTCGATTATAAATTCATACCGTCCGGATATGGCCTACCAACCCAGTAATACCCGTATAGCATATTTGGCCCCCCTGCTCTTCCCTATGACATATTGATCCCTAAACTGAGTACATCTCTGCTTCTGCCTAGCGCTCTTTTTGAGACTGTCAGGCAGTCAGGAAAATCCAAATTCCTGAGTCTTTGCGACAAAGTGGCCCGGCTGTCGGGCCGACGCAATCCTTTGGTACTTGCACTCATTCGATTGAGCCTATGTAATAGCTGGGGGGCTGGCATATCGAATTAATCAGGCTGCCATGTTCTGTGTGCAGGCAATGTCGTATTACATATCTTTAAAGCTGCGAATTTTTCGCTGTGGTAAACTCATCGGGTCTTGTTTATCGTACAAGTGCTATCTATATACATGTTTTGCGGGCAATGTAGTGAGGCTTTTATGCAAACAGACTACGACGAAGAATTTGAAACTTTTTTGACTGAAATGGGCGATGTAAAGCCGTTGGTGCCAGATGATAAAATGCATCTTCATTCACCTGCACAGCAACTTGCTCAAAAGCAACAACGGGCTGCTTTACGACCTGCTGAGAGCAAATATACCAATCCGCTTAGCCTTGAAGGCGTTAAGCCGGTTAAACCGGACGACTTTTTAAGTTATCAGCAGCCAGGAGTGCAGGATGGCGTGTTTAAAAGCTTACGGTTAGGCAAGTATGCTATTGAGCGTCGGTTATCGCTTAAGGGGCTGACTGTTGAGCAGTCGCGGGATGCGCTTTACAAAATGGTGTGTCAAAGCCACAAAAAGGGCGAACGTACGTTACTTATCTCACATGGTACGGGTGAGCAAAGTAAGCCTTTTCCAGCGCTAAAGAAGAGTTATGTCAGGCATTGGCTAGCTGAAATGGATGAAATTATTGCCTACCACACAGCCCAGCCTGTTCATGGTGGCCGAGGTGCAACTTACGTCTTATTAAAAAAACATCCGGAACAGAAATTGATAAATCGGGAGAAAAACCGTCGCAGGTAATTTCTGAGCGCGCAGACTACACTAAGTTGTGTTCAGTCATTCTGCGCGCTAAAGAAATTATAGTTGGACAGACTGCTTTGTACTTTGCATTTGTACGCTCGCAGCACTGGCCGAAGAGCTAAACACGGCCGTAATCATCATAAATAATACAGCAAGAGCAACTCCGGTTAGTCCAAACCCTCGTGATGAACGATTCATAGTCGTCTCTTTTGATTCACAGATTTTCGCACGCATCGACGAAAATAAGGTTATGACCCGTATTCCCTATTACTAAGCGCCATCCCAGGCTGCAAATACTCTAAAGCAGTCTGTAAAAGATAACAAGGCGCATTTAGTATAAATAGCGCACAATAGTTATCTTTTATTGGCTGCTAACCCACAAACACTCTGGCATTGCGGAACATGCGCATCCAGGCGCCGTCTTCTTGCCAGTTATCGGGGTACCACGAGTTAGCCACTGTCCTGAATACCCGCTCTGGATGCGGCATCATAATGGTGCTTCGACCATCAGAGGAAGTCAGTCCGGTTATGCCGGCCGGCGAACCATTTGGGTTAGCCGGATACTGCGTAGCGACTTGTCCATAGTTGTCGACATAACGAAGGGCAACCTGGGATTGAGCCTGTGCAACCGATTGGCCGTGGCTAAATTCGGCCCGGCCCTCGCCATGGCTCACCGCAATAGGCATTGTTGAGCCCTGCATACCCTGCAGTAAAACCGACGCTGAGTCGGTAACCTCTACCATTGCTACCCGGGCTTCAAAGCGCTCAGACAAATTACGTACAAAGTGCGGCCAGTGTTCGGTACCGGGTATTAATGATTTCAGATTAGAGAGCATCTGACAGCCATTACACACCCCCAGACTGAAAGTATCGTTGCGTTCAAAGAATGCCGCAAATTGATCGCGAGCCAGTGTATTGAACAACACCGATTTTGCCCAGCCTTCACCAGCGCCAAGAACATCCCCGTAAGAAAAGCCGCCACACGCTGCCAATCCTTTAAAATCAGTTAACGAGACCTTACCCGATAAAATATCGCTCATGTGCACATCAACAGCACTAAAACCAGCACGCGTAAACGCAGCAGCCATTTCATGATGCGAATTCACGCCTTGCTCACGTAAAATTGCAATTTGGGGACGTAATCCGGTAGCAATCATCGGCGCCGCGATATCTTCGGTGACGTCATAACTAAGTTTGGCGCTAAGTCCTGGATCTTCGCTATCCTGCTTGGCGTTGTGTTCTTCACGGGCGCATTCTGGGTTATCGCGAAGTGACTGCATTTTGAAGGTAGTACCAGCCCATGCCATGCGAAGCGGCGCACGCTGTTCGGCAAAAACAGATAAACCGTTACGGCAGAACTCTATTTTATCCTGAGTGTTTAGCGTGCCCACTTCGTGGCACAACCCGGCAATACCGTGTTCACTGAAAATATCCTGCAACGCAGCAATATGTTCTTGGGCCACCTGCACCACCGCACCTAACTCTTCGCTAAACAAAACACTTAAATCATCACTGCCCAGGGTATCAAGATTGACCGTTACGCCCGTTTTACCAGCAAAAGCCATCTCGGCTATGGTGGTAAACAGGCCCCCGTCTGAGCGGTCATGATACGCCAGCAATAAGTTTTGTTCGCTGGCTTGTTGAATAGCGTTGAAAAAACCGAGAAGCTGTTCGGCATTATCAACATCAGCAGGATGACTGCCCAGCTGCTCATAAACCTGCGCCAGGCAACTTCCGCCCAAACGGTTTTGGCCAGCCCCCAAATCGAGTAAAAACAAACGCGTATCAGGTTGGGTAGTCTGCAGTTCGGGAGTCAGTGTTTTACGAATGTCTTTTACCGCGCCAAAGGCGGTAATAACCAACGATAACGGTGAGGTTACCGCTTTGTCGTTGCCATTTTCATCTTGCCATGCCGTTTTCATCGACATCGAATCTTTGCCAACCGGAATTGTTAACCCCAGCTGTGGGCACAACTCTTCGCCTACGGCTTTAACTGCTTCATACAAACCAGCATCTTCGCCCGGGTGTCCAGCTGCGGCCATCCAGTTTGCTGATAATTTAATGCGCTTGATGTCACCAATGTTTGAGGCCGCAATGTTGGTTAAAGCCTCGCCCACCGCCATACGAGCAGATGCCCCATGCGATAACAGTGCTATTGGCGTGCGTTCACCCACTGCCATGGCTTCACCATGGTAGGTGTCAAACGCACTGGCGGTCACTGCCACATCGGCCACCGGAATTTGCCACGGCCCCACCATTTGATCCCGGGCAACCAAGCCGGTCACCGAGCGATCGCCGATGGTGATTAAAAAGGTTTTTTCAGCAATAGCCGGCAATGCCAGCAGTCTTTGGGTCGCGTCTTTAATTGTGATGCCGGTGCGATCCAGCTCTTGTGCAGGCGCTGTCGCCGAGCTAACCTCACGGTGCATTTTGGGCGGCTTGCCTAATAAAACATCAAGCGGCATATCGATAGGTTGGTTGTCGTACTGCGCATCGTTTAAAGTAAGATGCGGCGCTTGAGTCGCCTCGCCGACTACCGCAAAAGGAGCACGCTCGCGCTGGCATATTGCCTCAAAAACGGGCATATCTTCAGCAGCGACCGACATCACGTAACGTTCCTGAGACTCATTACACCATATTTCAAGCGGTGTCATACCTGGCTCGTCGGTAAGCACATTACGTAATTCAAACTTACCTCCACGACCGGCGTCATTAACCAGCTCAGGTAGCGCATTTGATAAGCCCCCGGCACCCACGTCATGAATAAACTGAATGGGATTGGCATCGCCCAGCTGCCAGCACGCATCAATGACTTCCTGACAACGACGCTCCATTTCCGGATTGTCTCGTTGTACTGAGGCAAAATCCAGGTCTTCATTAGACTGGCCCGAAGCCATTGACGAGGCCGCGCCGCCACCCAGCCCGATATTCATAGCCGGGCCACCAAGCACAATCAGTTTTGCGCCTACAGTGATCTCATTTTTTTCAACATGATCGCGGCGTATATTCCCTAAGCCCCCCGCCAGCATCACTGGCTTGTGGTAACCACGTACCTCGGTGCCATTAAAGCTGTTAACGGTTTGTTCGTAAGTACGAAAATAACCCAGCAGGGCTGGCCGTCCAAATTCGTTATTAAACGCGGCGCCGCCTAACGGTCCTTCCAGCATAATATCCAGCGCACTAACTATACGTCCTGGTTTTCCGTAAGGCTGCTCCCACGGTTGTACAGCATCGGGTAAATTAAGGTTAGACACACTAAACCCTACCAGTCCTGCTTTGGGCTTAGAACCTCGGCCGGTAGCGCCTTCATCGCGTATTTCACCGCCCGAGCCTGTTGCTGCCCCGGCAAACGGAGAAATCGCCGTAGGGTGGTTGTGAGTTTCAACCTTCATTAATATTGCGATATCTTCGTGATGGTACTCATACTGGTGCGTGGCAGGGTCTGGAAAGAAACGCCCTGCCGGCCAGCCTTCCATAACGGCGGCGTTATCTTTGTAAGCTGAAAACACATGATCAGGCAATACTTCAAAGGTATTTTTAATCATTTTGAACAACGATTTTGTTTGTTCAACGCCATCGATAGTCCAGCTCGCATTAAAAATCTTATGACGGCAATGTTCAGAATTGGCCTGGGCAAACATGTACAGTTCAATATCGTTGGGGTTGCGCCCTAACCGAGTAAAGCTGGTATAAAGATAATCAATTTCATCCTCGGCCAGTGCCAGGCCCAGCGCATGGTTTGCGTCGGTCAGAGCTTGTTTGCCCTGCGCCAGAATATTTACCGATTTGAAACTTTCTCCCCGGGTGTGGTGAAATAATGCCCCGGCGTCGTCAATATTGCCAAATACGGTTTCGGTCATTCGGTCATGCAGCACCTGCGCCACCTGCTCGTGCTCAGCGGCCGTCAACGGCTCGTCTGTATCCAGGTAATAGGCACAGCCGCGCTCAATGCGCTGCAAATTGGCCAGACCACAATTGTGGGCAATGTCGGTAGCTTTCGTTGACCAGGGAGAAATTGTGCCCGGACGGGGCGTCACTAAAAATAAGGTACCTTGAGGGGATTGCGTGCAGCGGTTGGGGCCATAGGTGAGCAGCTGGTTAAGTACCGCGGTGTCGGATTCACTCAGTACTGTTTGAGTTTCAACCAGATGAATATACTCAGCGTATAGTCGGTTAATTTTGATGCCTGATTGACCAAGCCGTTCAATAAGTTTAGTTTGTCTAAATTCAGACAGTGCAGGAGCGCCTCGAAGGACCAACATATCGCTTTACCTGATTGTTATTTGATAACAACGTCATAGATTGCTGTTATCTTTTGATTGACGGGGTTCGGCGCGGATTATAGAGCAATTCGGGTTAATTGATAACCATGGATTGAACGATTAAGCAGGATTTTTACCTTTAGTAGTATGATAAGTCTTCACTCTTTTATCTCACATCTTAATCGTGTCTTCACGCTACGCCTTTGGCGTGCATACGCTATGGTACTGATGCTGCCACTTATTATCTTACAGATTGGCTGCAACCCGACCCCACCGCCAAATAAACTACAACAGATAAAACAAGACGGTATTTTAAAAGTAGGGACTATTTATGGCCGCACCACATTTTATCACGGCAGTACCGGCCCTCAAGGGTTCGAATACGAACTGGCTGAACGATTCGCTAAACAGCTAGGGGTGCAGCTTCAGCTTTTGCCTTTTTACTCATATCATGCACTGATGCAAGACCTGGATCAGGGCCGTATTGATCTGGTTGCCGCGGGCGATGCGTTATCTGCCTCTAATAAAGATGTGTACAAACTGGGGCCGGTGTATCAGCAGGTTGCGCACAAACTTGTATTTCAGCAAGGCCAGCCCCGCCCCCGCCGGATCGACGATTTAACCGCGCCGCTGTTAGTGGTAAAAGGCAGCAGTACCGAACAGCTTATGCAGCAATTGCAGCAACACAACCCCGACCTGAAATGGCAAAGCACCGATAATAAAGATATCTGGGAGCTGCTAAGTGATGTTGCGCAAGGAACATTGGCGTATACCGTGGTAGACACCAATACATTATCGGTGCAACGTCGGCAATTTCCTCAGCTCAGTATTGGATTTGGGTTGGATGAACCAAAGGGCATTGCCTGGTTACTTAATGCAGAAGAAGATGATTCGTTGCGCAGCGCAATTATTCAGTATTTCGGTCACCTGCATCAGGGCGGTGTGTTTAAGTCACTGGAAGATAAATATTTCGGGCATATCCGTCAATTTAACTATGTTGATACCCGGGCTTTTATTCAGGCCGCCAAAAACCAGTTACCTACCTATATTGATATGTTTCGGCGTCATGCTAAAGACATTGACTGGCGCCTGCTGGCGGCCATGAGTTACCAGGAGAGTCACTGGCAGCCTGATGCTGTGTCTTATACAGGGGTTCAGGGCATGATGATGCTTACCCGCGATACTGCCAGCGACCTGAATATTGCCTCCAGACTTGACCCGCAAAGCAGCATTGACGGCGGTGCCCGATACGTTACCAGTTTAATTCGTCGTATACCGGCCCGGGTAGGTCACCCCGATCGTCTCTGGATGGCTTTAGCGGCGTATAATATAGGCTTAGGCCACTTAAATGACGCACGCGATTTGACTGAACAACAAGGTGGCAATCCGGATTTGTGGGTTGATGTAAAAAGACGGCTACCATTGCTGGAACAAAAACAGTTCTATAAAACCACCACCTATGGCTTTGCCCGGGGTCGGGAGGGCAAAAAATACGTAGAGAATATTCGTCGCTATTACGACACCCTTATTTATTTGGATAATAACACGGAATTACTACAGCCTTTGCCTGAGGCCTGAATTTGAATCACAAGGGGTTAGCCTTTATAATTAGAGATAGAACAGCAGATAGAAATGTGATATCAAAAACATGCTTCTATGCGTGGGCAAACCCGCTAAGGCAAACGTAACGTACTACTTAACGACGTCTTATAACCGCTCATTTCTGCTGTTTTGTAAACTCAAACGGAAAAAGGAATGAATGAAAAGAAACCGAATGATGAAATCCAGAAAATTTTTACGTAATAATAATCATCGGCGTTTAATGTTTAAACGCAGTCATCAACGCATGTTACATCGCCGGCGCCAGTTTGTATGTTACGACCTGCAACCAGAAATTCAGCGTTCTGCTTCGTAAGCGCGCTGAGCCAGCTTCAGGGCTTTTTTTTCGGCCCGACGACGGGCAAAAAAATGGGATATTACTTCAGCACACGCTTCTTTTAAAATTCCGCCACAAAGCCCGGGCTGATGATTCAGCTGGCTATGATTAAGCAGTTGTAATGCAGACCCCGCTGCTCCGGTTTTCAAGTCATAAGCGCCAAACACCACCCGCTTAAGCCGGCTATGCACAATGGCCCCCGCGCACATAGGACACGGTTCCAGGGTCACATACAAAGTGGCGTCAACAATCCGATAATTTTGTACCGCTTTGGCCGCCATTCTGATGGCTTGCAATTCTGCATGCGCACTTGGATCGTGATCAGTAATGGGCGTATTCCAGCCTTCACCAATAATTTTTCCGTTTAGCACCACAATTGCCCCCACCGGCACTTCCCCCAGCGCTTCTGCACGACGCGCGCGTTCAATGGCAAGTTGCATCCAGTGCTCGTCGCTATGGTCAATCACTGCTTCAGTTGGCGAATTTGACGAATTCATTGGCCAATTTCCTAATTTCTATTGAGCTATATTTTTTAAAATAAATATAACCATATAATAATTAATAACTTTTTTTATTTTGAAACGTTGCATACATTTTGCTTTATGAGTTAACTATAAGCTAAAATGCTTAAATAGAATAAAATATAAGCAATTCTTAAGAAATCATTTTACACTAAAATAGTGATATCAGGTGAGGGTAACAAAAATGAACTTAACCGCTATAGCCATTGTGGCAATTGTCTCAGGTGTGATTTATAAAATTATAGAAGCAGGGTGCCAGGTATCAAAAAACAAAAGCGCCAGCCAGAGCACACTCAAAGAGTATCAAAGCGAAATCGCCGAGCTGCGCGAACGTATTGAAGTACTCGAAAAAATTGTCACCGACGAAAGCTATGAGTTAAAAAAGAAATTTAAAGATCTTGATAACGACAAAGTTGCTTAAACCCAATCATACCGGCGTTTAGTTTAGTTTAAGTAAGCGTTGTGTGTCGCTAGCCGCCGTCCAGCAGATACCGCTCTGCCTGCTCTACGCGGCCGGGCTTGCCGATAACAATGAGTATATCGCCGACGGCTAATACCACTGAATGAGCAGGCCGGTTTATTTGCTTACCATTACGCCGAAGACCTTTTACGGTGACCCGCATTGTATTGAGCTTAAGCTCGTGTAAAGCTTTACCTATACAGGCAGCATGGGATCCCAGCGCTACCGCACGAACAAACTCCAGTTTATCCTGAGTATTATAGGTAATTTCAGTTGTTTCGCCGGGGTAAAAACCATGGAGATGATCGTAGCGGCCTTTGCGCTCTTGCCTTACCCGTTTAAGAATGCGTGACATCGGCACTCCGGAATAATGCAGCACCTGGGTAATCAACATCAGATTTCCCTCTTGCAATTCAGGGACTACTTGCGCAGCGCCCGCATTGTATAAACTTTCAAGCTCATAATCGCGTTTGGTTCTTACCATAACATCCAGCTTCGGGTTAACCTGGTGGGTGGCGCTCATCACCCTGATAGCCTCACCAGGGTAATCGAAGGTGATCAGCAATAATCGCGCGCCATTCACATTCGCTGAGTGCAAAATATCTTTGTTTCGACAGTCTCCAAAAATAATCGGTTCACCGGCATTACGGCTTTCATACACCCTCACCGGGTCTGAATCAATAACAACAAACGGGATATTTTCTGTTTTTAATAGTTTTGCAACCGACTGCCCCACCCGCCCAAATCCGGCTATAACTATATGATTAGCAATGCCCGAATACGGTTCATGTTCTTCGCTGGGAAGCTGTGCAGGTGAACGACGCGTCATATAATTTGCTAAATCTGCACTTTTTCCTATCAAATACGGCGTGATGATCATACTTAACACCCCCATGCTAATCAGTATGGAAGACTGGCTGTCAGACAATACGCCATGAGCGGTGGCCAGCGCGGCAATAACGAAACTAAATTCACCGACCTGACATAGTTGTATACTGGCAGACCACGCATGGTTTGGTTTACATCCGGCCAGCCATGCCGAGGCACGCATAAGCAGCACCTTTATAAGCATTATCACCACCACGCCGAAGACAATAAATACAAAGTTGTCGGTTAACACTTTAAGATCAAGCTGCATGCCCACGGTAACAAAGAACAAGCCCATCAATATGTCTCTGAAAGGCCGAATATCTGCTTCTAGCTGATATTTATACTGACTTTCGCCTAACATCATACCGGCTAAAAAGGCCCCCAGGGCCATTGATAAGCCAAATACATAGGTCAATCCCCCGGCCAGTAAGGCAATTAAAATTGTAGTTAAAACGAACAGTTCATCGGTTCGGGTTCGGGCTACTTCGCGAAACACCCAGGGCAGAACCCACTTACCCACTGAGAGCAAAAACGCCACGACAACGATGCCCTTTAACAGAGCCAGACCAAGTACCTGGCCTAACCCTACATCAGTGTTTGTTGAAAGGAGCGGGATAACAATAAGAAATGGCACCACGGCTAAATCCTGGAACAGCAACACGCTGATAGCTACCTGACTGCGCTGATGATTTAAAATGCCAAGTTCATTGATTTGCTTAATGACAATGGCGGTGGAGCTCAGCGCCAGCATTCCTCCTACAATAACAGCTGTAGAAACGGGCAGCCCCAATAACCAGGCTAAGGCGCTGAACAACAAGGTGGCGAAACACATCTGCGCAGCGCCAGCACCAAATACCAAATTACGCATAGCGAGAAGTTTAGGTAGAGAAAATTCCAGACCTAACGAAAACAGCAAAAAGACAATGCCGATTTCGGCCAGTAAATGCATGTCCTGAGCGTTATCATACAGACTAAGAATTTCCGGGCCGGCCACCATACCCGCAACAAGATAAGCCAGAATGGCCGGTAAATTCAGCCGCCGAAACCCTGCCACACAAACTACCGCGACCGCCATTAACAAAACAACCTGCAGAAAATTGTGCTCTGGCACGTGCACTCCAGTTAATTAATAGTTTCTTTATGTAGGCATAAACTTTGCTTTATACCGTTATAGATTAGGTTTACCGGCAAAATATTGACAGCATTTCATTTTTGCCCTGCACACGATATGCGGTGCGCTCACTAAGGTCCTGGTTATGGATTTGCAAAATACACATTACGATAGCTCCTTTACCGACAGCGCTTATACGGTAACTTCTGTTGGGCCCGAACTTACCTGTACCCAGTTTCAAACCTTTGTGAGCAAGCTATTATCTACCCTTGATCTTGATAACCTGGGCCGTCTGTATCATCATCAATTGGCCTGTTACCTACCGCTGTGCATGTTAAATCTGTCATCGGTTCGACCCAATATGATATTGGGCCAACAGCTATCGCATAATCAGGCCGGTGAACAACTGAACCTGTTTATAACCCAGGCCTCCCATAGGCGTACCGAGTACGTAGCACAATACTACTTTACACGATCTCTAACCCGTGGCGAGCGAAAACTGGTCGAGCAACTTCACGCGGTCTTTTCTCAGCAGTTGCTTCAGGTTATTGCTTTTAACCAACTAAAAACACTGGCCACTAAAGACACTCTGACTGGGTTAAGTAACCGTAACGGCTTTAATGAAGCCTGTGCCCGCTTACTCAGTCGCGCTCAGCGATACCACGAGGTATTTGCGTTATTAATTATCGATTTGGATAACTTTAAATCGGTCAACGATACATTAGGTCACAAAGAAGGGGACAATGTTCTGGCCCAGGCAGCTACCAATATCAATCATGCGCTGCGCGGTGAAGATGAAGCATTTCGGTTTGGAGGAGATGAGTTTTGCTGTTTGTTGAACTGTGTTACTGACGCATGCATAGATTCAGTCGCGTTGCGATTGCAGCAAACTATTGCTCAAAATAATTATTTAACCAAGCAAGGGGTGTCCTGTAGTATCGGCGGGACGGTTTACCAGACCGGTGACGATATCAACAGCCTGTTTGAGCGTGCCGATACCGCCCTTTATCAGGTTAAAGGCAGCGGAAAAAATGCGTATCAGGCGGCCTGATTCTGCGGTTTTGCGGCAGCAGTTTGCCGCTTTTCAGTGTTTACCGATTTTTTAGCTTTATCTCAAGCCCGACACTATCCCCGGCAAAATAAACGATTTGTTCAGGAAGCACCGCGGCTACCACATTTTCGTTATTAAAAATCACCGGAATATGGCGACGACGCCAGGCCGGTATCTGCCACTGTTTAAACCAGTCTTTCAATTTTTTAGACACTCCGTCTTTATACATTCGGCATGAAATAGCGGGCATATTTCCATTTACCTGCACATCGCGATTGCACACGAATGACCCGATACTCCATTTTTCGTCAAAATGTTCACCAGCCTTCAGTAAGCGGGGTTCTACTGGTGCTGCAGGCAGTGTATTTACCACATAGATTGTGTTTTGGAAGCAGCGTAGCTCATTGCTACCCAACTTAATAAGGGGCTGAGCATCCATTGCACTGCCAGCTAACTTTAAAATTTCACCAAGCTGTTTGGCGTCGGGCATAGATTTGTGTTGATTTTCTAACCACCGGCGTACCAGTTGTTCTTGCCAGGCAATCGAATAGTCGGCCAGCTTCAACAACGAGATCCCCGGTCCCCTTATGACATATCTCACATTTTCGGTGGCTAGCGGTTCATCGTTATTAACCAGTAATGACTGCAGGCGTTCGTCACACACCTCTTCTAATAAAGCATTTTGACGGGCACATAACTGAGCACTGCGGGCAATGGTTCGGCTGATGGCAGGCCAGCGCTTACGAAGCAAAGGGGTTATTTGCTGGCGAACAAAATTGCGTTCAAACTGCATGTTCTGGTTTGAATCATCTTCAACCCAGCTAAAGCGCAACTCGTGGGCGCATTGCTCAAGCTGATTGCGCTCATACTTTAACAAAGGGCGTAACATCCAGACAGACTGGCGTTGGATCAATGCTGGCATAGCTGCCAGTCCTTTAGGGCCCGCGCCCCGCTGAGCTTGCAGTAAAAAGGTTTCAAGCTGATCGTCCCGATGTTGACCCAACACCAATACGCCATTTTGGGTACGGCAATACTCAAATAGCGCAGCATAACGCTCGGTGCGAGCGCTGGCTTCGGTACTTGTGCGAGACTGCTGGCTAACGGTGACCGCAATGGCGGCGAAGGTACAACCCAGCTTTGAACATTGTTGTTGGCAATGCTGCTGCCAGGCATCAGCGTGCGCACTGAGTCCGTGATGAATATAGACCGCGTGAATATGCGCTGGATTTACGCCGGGTAACTGACAGACCGCCTGCAGTAATACGGTTGAGTCGATACCGCCGCTAAAGCCTATAACGAGGGGCATAACCGCACAGGGCCCCTGCTTGGGGCCCTGTGAAATTAACTGGTTTAGCTGGCGATGAATGTCAGTTATTAAATCATGCACAGTCTTAGTACACCTTAACGTGAAACCAAAGCTGTATTATTTAGCAATAACCAAATGACATAAGTCGCTCATAGCGCTCACTCATTAACGTTTCTTGATCCAGGCTCATCAGTTGACTGAGTTGCTGTTTTAACGTGGCCTTTAAATTAGCTGCCATGCCATCATGGTCGCGATGCGCCCCGCCTAATGGCTCATCAACAATAGAGTTGATTAACCCAAGAGCTTTAATTTGTCCGGCGCTCACACCCATAGCTTCTGCGGCCAACGGGGCTTTTTCGGCGCTTTTCCATAAAATTGACGCACACCCTTCAGGTGAGATAACCGAATAGGTAGAATACTGGAGCATATTCACCCGATCGCCCACCCCGATTGCAAGCGCACCGCCTGAACCACCTTCACCAATAACCGTACAGATAATAGGTACTTTGAGTTCAGACATTTCCATCAGGTTACGGGCAATCGCTTCACTTTGTCCGCGTTCTTCGGCACCTACGCCCGGGTACGCTCCCGGGGTGTCGATAAGCGTAATAATTGGCATTTTGAATCGCTCTGCCATTTGCATCAGACGCAACGCTTTGCGATAACCTTCTGGTTTTGGCATACCAAAGTTACGTCTGATCTTCTCGTTGGTATCGCGCCCTTTTTGATGACCTATCAGCATCACTGGTTGGTCATCTAACATAGCCGGTCCACCGATAATTGCTTTATCATCAGCAAATGCGCGGTCGCCAGCCAGTTCATCAAACTCGGTAAAAACCCGACCCACATAGTCCAGAGTATACGGGCGTAAAGGATGACGCGCTAACTGAGAAATTTGCCAGGCGCCCAGGTCAGAAAAAATCTTTTTTGTAAGCTCAGCACTTTTGGCGCGCAAACGCGTGATTTCTTCTTCAATACTGACGTCAAACTCACCGCCCTGATTTACTAACCTAAGCTCTTCAATTTTTGCTTCTAGTTCAGCAATAGGTTGTTCAAATTCTATAAACTGTATACTCATTGTGTGTCCTATATTTACTGCGCTGTAGTCAGGGCCAACGATAACGCTGTTTTAGCGAATGATAATAACCACTCACGCTAAAACTCAATGATAACTTAGCGATACCGCCTTTTCGCCCAAACAATGCTTTAATTCGTACAATAGCTGATCTTCTGGAGTGATATACCATTGGGCACCACACCTTACCACGGCTTCGGCATCGGGATGCAAAACCTGCAGTTCTACCGGGCAACTGCCCCCGGTATAGGGCTGTAAAATATTCTGCAGCGATGCCAGTGTTTTCGATGGCATATGCTGCGTGTCTATTTGTAATAACAAAGCCCGGGCTCTTTGTTCGCGAGCCTGAACAATATCCATTACATCACGTGCGGTGATTGTATTGCCCCCAGAGAAATCATCAAAGCTGACCTGTCCTTTTACCAGCAATATCCGGTCTGATACCAGAATACTCTCAAACTGCTCATAAGTATCAGGAAAAAAGCGAACATCCATACGGGCGCTTTTATCGTCCAGGGTAACAATAGCCCAACGACGGCCTCTTTTGTTGGTCATTACCCGTACCGATAATACTAAACCTACAGCGGTGGCCATTTGTTCTTTAGGTGTGGGCTTCAGGTCAACCAAACGGCCATCAGCATAATGCTTTATTTCACTGGCGTATTGATTTATAGGGTGTCCGGTTAAATACAACCCTAGTGTCTCTTTTTCACCGTCTAACCAGACTTTTTCGGCCCATTGGGGTACTTCGGCAAAAGCTTGCTGAGTACTTTGTGGCTCAGAATTCAACAGCCCGAACATATCTGACTGGCCAAATGATTCTGCTTTGGCATGCTGGTCAGCCGCCGCAATAGCTTCGGGTAATGTTGCCATAATTGCAGCCCGGTGAGGGCCCAAATTATCAAGTGCCCCTGCCAACACCAGTTTTTCCAGTACCCGCTTATTCACGCGTTTGATATCCACCTTAGCACAAAAATCAAACAAGTCGGTAAACTTGCCATGATTCTCTCGCGCCTCAATAATGGCTTCAATCGGGCCTTCACCTACCCCTTTAATCGCGCCGATACCATAAACAATACGACCCTTTTCATCTACCGTAAATTTATGTCGGCCTGCGTTTAAATCCGGTGGCAGTATTTCCAGCTTCATACGCTGAACTTCATCCACCAGGGTGACGATTTTGTCGGTATTGTCCATGTCGGCTGACATTACCGCTGCCATAAACTCAGCCGGGTAATGCACTTTTAACCAAAGGGTTTGATAAGACACCAGCGCATAGGCAGCCGAATGCGATTTGTTAAAGCCGTACCCGGCAAACTTTTCTACCAGATCGAAGATTTTCATCGCCAAATCGGCGTCGATATTGTTTTTTTCAGCGCCTTCGGCAAAAAAGGTTCTTTGCTTTGCCATTTCTTCTGGCTTTTTCTTACCCATGGCCCGGCGTAATAAGTCGGCACTACCTAGTGAGTAGCCCGCCATTTCCTGGGCAATTTGCATAACCTGTTCCTGATACAAAATAATGCCGTAAGTGGGCTCAAGAATTTCTTGCAAACACTCATGCTGATATTCTGCATCCGGGTAAGAAATAGCTTCCCGTCCATGCTTACGGTCGATAAAGTTATCAACCATGCCAGATTGTAATGGCCCGGGGCGAAACAGCGCCACCAGTGCAATGATATCTTCGAAGCTGTCAGGTCTAAGCCGCTTTATCAGCTCTTTCATACCGCGGGATTCAAGCTGAAAGACAGCCGTAGTTTCGGCCGCCTGTAGCGAGCGAAAGCTTTTGTTGTCTACCAGGGGTATCGACGTAATATCAATTTTTTTACCATGACCTTCTTCAATCATGTCGATAGCCCACTGAATGATGGTCAGGGTGCGCAGACCTAAGAAGTCAAATTTAACCAAACCAGCGGTTTCAACATCATTTTTGTCAAACTGGGTAACCGGAAATTTGCCTTCGTCGTCGCAGTATAATGGCGCAAAATCAGTGATGGTCGTTGGCGCAATAACCACGCCCCCGGCATGTTTACCGGCATTACGAGTGACCCCTTCTAGAATACGCGCCATGTCGATAAGATCTTTTACTTCTTCATCAACATCGTATAACTCGGGTAGCCGTGGCTCGACTTCAAATGCTTTACCCAGGGTCATTCCGGGGTCAGGGGGAATAAGCTTGGAAATACGGTCAACAAACCCGTAAGGGTGCCCCAATACCCTGCCGACATCCCTTACCACTGCTTTGGCTGCCATCGTACCAAAGGTAATAATTTGCGATACCGCCTGACGGCCATATAGCTCGGCGACATGCTCAATAACCTCGTCGCGTCTATCCATACAAAAGTCGACATCGAAGTCGGGCATTGAGACCCGCTCAGGATTCAAAAATCGTTCGAACAGCAGATCGAATTCTAATGGATCCAGATCGGTGATTTTTAAGGCATAGGCCACCAGCGACCCGGCGCCTGACCCCCGGCCCGGCCCCACAGGAATCTCGTTATCTTTACTCCACTGAATAAATTCCATAACGATAAGAAAGTAACCAGGAAAACCCATTTGGTTTATGACACCCAGTTCTATATCTAATCGTTCATCATAGGGGGCTCGTTTGGCGTGACGCTCGGTTTCATCAGCAAACAAAAATTCAAGCCGCTCTTCTAAGCCTTCTTGAGAGCGCTTGACTAAAAAGTCAGCCGTGGTCATACCGCCGGTCGGAAACTGCGGCAAAAAATATTCGTTTAAACGAACGGTGACATTACAACGCTTGGCAATTTCGACTGTATTTTCGATAGCCTCGGGAATATCGCTGAACAGTTCAACCATTTCCGACGCTGAGCGCAGATATTGCTGCTCACTGTATTTTTTGGGGCGTCGCACATCTTCCAGGGTAAAGCCATCATGAATAGCAACACGAATTTCGTGCGCATCGAAGCCTTCTTGATCGACAAAACAAACTTCGTTAGTCGCCACTACAGGCAAATCATGACTTTCGGCCAGTGCCACAGCCCGATGTAAATAGTCTTCTTCGCCAGGGCGCCCCGTACGCAGCAGCTCCAGATAAAAATGATCGGCAAAATGTTGCTGATAAAATTCAAGCGATTCGTTAAGCAGTTTATTGTTGTTCTTTGTCAGCGCAATACCCACATCACCCTGCAGGGCCCCGGACAGCACAATAATGCCTTCAGCATGTTCAGCCAGCCAGGCCTGATCGATAACAGCCCGATGAGCCACATGCCCGCGCAAGTAGGCTTTGGAGATAAGCATGGTAATGTTTTTGTAGCCCGCATTGTTTCGTGCCAACAGTGTCAGGCGAAAGGGTTCATTGCTAAACGCTTCGTTAATTACCCAAAAATCGGTACCGATAATTGGCTTAATACCACGGTTATGACATTCAGAATAAAACTTAACCAGACCACACATATTCATCTGGTCGGTTAATGCGACCGCCGGCATATTGTGTTCGCACACCTTTGCCAATAATGGTTTGACCTTGTTCAGGCCATCCATCATAGAAAAATCACTGTGTACGCGAAGATGAATAAAAGGGGATGTCATAACACCTGCTATTTACAGTTATTGGGCGGATTCGAGTAATGCACGCACGGGCTTGAAGCTTTTGCGATAGCACGTTAGTACACCATGCTCGCTGAGCGCCGTAAAGTGGGCTTTGGTAGGATATCCCTTGTGGCCGGCAAAACCATATTGGGGATAAAGTTTATCCAGCTCAAACATGTCATTGTCACGCTCGACCTTAGCCAATATAGAGGCAGCTGAAATCTCGGCGTGCAGGCTGTCGCCTTTAACAATAGCGTGTGACGTGTAAGGCCAGTTGGGCAGACGGTTACCATCAACATATACCATGTCAGGGGTAACACTTAAGCCGCTTACCGCCCGGTGCATAGCTAACATTGTTGCCTGCAAAATATTTATCTGGTCAATCTCTTGTGGTGTTGCTCTGCCTATTGACCAACATAGCGCCTGATTACGAATTTGCACCGCGAAGGCTTCTCTTTTTTTCGCGCTGAGTTTTTTTGAATCGGTCAGCCCCACAATAGGTTTAGCGGGATCCAGTATCACCGCAGCGGTGACAACATCGCCGACCAACGGCCCACGCCCTACTTCATCAACACCGGCTAAATATTTATGCATGGGGGATAAGATCCAATACTGCCTGAGCAGAGACTTTGTCAGCATCTACCGCTAAAGTTTGATGAATCTCGGTAAATTTCTGCACAAGTGCACTATTGTCACGATTTAATAAATCAAGCAACTGCTGACCAAGATTCTGCGGATTCACTTCATCCTGAAGTAACTCTGGCACTAGTTTTTCGTTGGCCAGTAAATTAGGTAAGGTAAAAAAAGGCGCTTTATACAATCGCTGCATTATTTTGTAAGTCATCGGCGACAGCTTATAGGTAGCCACCATAGGCCGCTTGCACAACATGGCTTCCAGGGTGGCAGTCCCTGACGCCAGTAAGATAACATCTGAAGCTATCATAGCCTGACGTGCCTGTCCTTTAACAAGCACAATGGTACCCTGCTGATACAACGCTTTGGCATGTTCGTTAAGAAAGTTGTCGATAAAGGTATAGCGATGTTGGTTTGCCGCGGCAATCACAAATTTACATTCTGGCTTTTGCTTTAAAACGCATTCAATGGTGGCTAAAAAGATGGGCAACAATTTAGCCACTTCGCCCCGACGGCTGCCGGGTAACACCGCCATTACCGGCACTTCTGTCGCCAAATTCAGGGCTTCACGGGCATGTTTTTGAGACGGTTCAAGCTCAATTGCGTCGGCAAGGGTATGACCCACAAAACGATATGGCACCTGATACTTTTTATAAACCTGCTCTTCAAATGGAAACAAACCTAATACGCAGTGTGTCGCCTGAGCGATTTTGTGAATGCGATTCTCGCGCCAGGCCCATACTGTGGGACTCACATAATGTACCGTTTTGATGCCTTTTTGCTTTAACGCTTTTTCAACACGCAAATTGAAATCCGGCGCATCCACACCCACAAAAATATCGGGCGGATATTTGTCAAAATGAGCAATGAGGTTCTTTTTAATTTTTAAGATGGCCGGAAGATGGGCTAAAACTTCAAACAACCCCATCACAGACAGCGTTTCCATATCAAACAATGAGCGGCACCCTGCGGCTATCATATTGTCGCCGCCAATACCTTCAATAATGGCGTCAGGGTGTTGCTGCTTAATTTGCGCTATCATGCCTGCAGCAAGCACATCGCCCGATGGCTCACCGGCAACAATACCAATACGTAGTGGTCTTGAATTCATGGATTATCGAATAATACCGCGCTTTGCTGCTTTAAGAAAATCTACCAATCGGGT
The DNA here is from genome assembly GCF_019249245.1 of Alteromonas lipotrueiana. Lineage (GTDB taxonomy): Bacteria > Pseudomonadota > Gammaproteobacteria > Enterobacterales > Alteromonadaceae > Alteromonas > Alteromonas lipotrueiana. The sequence goes on from NZ_JAESDK010000020.1 coordinate 19,569, forward strand.
AATTTCCGGGTGCGTAGACTGCGCTTCAGACAGCTTGTCGATAGCTTCATCAACGGTATTGTTCGAACGATAGATTGTTCGGTACGCACGCTTTATCGCCATCACTGAATCGGAGGAGAAACCCCGGCGTTTTAACCCTTCTGAATTAATACCAGCCGGTACATTTTTTTGACCATTGACCATGACATAAGGGGGGACATCACGCAGTACAATAGCACCAGCCCCCACAAACGCATGGTCGCCGACTTTACCAAACTGGTGAATCGCCGCCCCACCACCAAAGATAACGTGGTCTCCCAATGTCACATGTCCTGCCAATGAAACATTATTAGCCAGTATAATGTTGTCACCTAAAATACAGTCATGTGCAACATGGGCGTTAATCATAAACAGATTGTGGGAACCCACCCGGGTTATGCCTTCATCCTGAATGGTGCCGCGATGAACTGTACTGCCTTCACGAAATACATTGTTATCGCCAATAATAAGTTCGGTCGCTTCGCCGGCAAACTTTTTATCCTGACAATCTTCGCCAATAGAGCAAAACTGAAAAAAGCGATTATTCTGACCTACGGTGGTGGGGCCACGTATTACCACATGGCTTTCCAATATACAGCCATCGCCAATACGCACGTTGTCATCAACTACGCAAAATGGGCCAATTTTTACGTTTTCGCCTATAATGGCAGACTCTGATATCACCGCAGTAGAATGTATCACTTTAAACTATCTCTCTGATTGCACACATAAATTCGGCACTACATGCTGTATCGCCATCGACGCTCGCCGTGCCTTTGAACTTCCAGATTCCCCGGCGTTCTTTGACCAAGCTTACATCAAATTCTAATTTATCGCCGGGTACGACCGGGCGCTTGAAGCGGGCGCAATCTATGCCAGCATATAAATAAAGCTTGTCACTTTTGCCCATGGTTTTGAAACCCAATACACCCGCGGCCTGAGCCATAGCTTCAAGAATCAATACGCCTGGAAATATCGGTCGGTCCGGAAAATGGCCCGTAAAACACGGCTCATTCATCGTGATGTTTTTATAGGCTTTGATAGACTCGCCTAAGGTGTAATCGGTAACCCGGTCTACTAACAAAAAGGGGTATCGGTGAGGGAGTAATTCCAGGATTTCCTGAATATCTATAGTATTGAGTGAGTTGGCCAAAAGTCTCTCCTATGCCACAAACCGCTGTAACTGACTATTTTATCGGCTAGCGGTAAAGCCGTTGTCGCTTGCAACCCGTAAAATACAAAACTTCGCGCAAAAATTTTACTGTCTAATACACGCGTGCATTATTGCATAATATCGGCGAGCGTTTTGACGTGCAAAGGTTTGCGTTTTTATTAAAGAAGCAATACAGGTTGGAATTATTAAACGGCGGCAACCATACGCTTTTTAAAGTAAAAAACAAGTCAGACCAACGACTGAAAGACGCTAATCTGACCTGTTGTATTAAGTTACAGGATTGAGCTACAAAGCGAAAAGCTCTTTTAATTAGTTAGTTTTTTTAACTTGTTCAAGTACTTGCTCAGATACGTCAAATTGCTCTTTTGAAAAAGACACTGCACCAGCACTTAAGATAAGGTCGTAGCTGCCTTTTTGAGCAACGCTATCAATAGCCTGTTTAATTAGACCCAACAGTTTATTGCGCTCTTCGTTTTGACGACGCTGAATGTTTTGCTGAAGCGGTTGACCTTTTTTAGCCAGCTCTTCGCGAACACCCTGAATCTTTTGTTGTAACTCTTTTTTATCTTTCTCGCTCATAGTCGCGGCATCACGCTGCAAACGTTCTGCGTAAAACTGACCATCTTTTTGCAGCTGATTGACCTCATCTATCTGGTCTTTAAATTCCATTTGAATGCTGTTAGAAATTTCAGCTGCCTGAGGCATAGCCTGAAACACGGTTTGCACGTCAACTACGCCAATTTTTTGTTCAGCCATTACCGAGCCGCTTAACAAAGCACTACCCAACATAGCGGTTGCAAGAATATGTTTTGCCATCTGTTTCAAAAGGAACTCCTTTTATAATTATTTATAAAATGTAGATATTAAATTTATTTTTAGAAGGTTTGCCCAATATTAAACGTGAAGAATTTTGCGTCATCGCCTTCGCGTTCACGAATAGCTCTGGAAAAACTGAACACCATCGGGCCCATCGGTGAAATCCATTGTACAGATAAACCGGCAGAACTACGATACTGGGTCCAATCTGAATAGTCTATTAACGCATCGTTATTTACCGATATTGGGTCTAAATCTTTGTATTTGTTGTAATCGAATTCAGTATCCCAAACGTTTCCGATATCAACAAACAAGCTTGTGCGTACAGAGTTATCCATCTCAGCGTCTACAAACGGGGTGGGAACAATTAATTCCAATCCACCTAATGCCATAGCATTACCCCCAAGACTACGCTGCGATACAGAGATTCTGCTGTTGGTAGCGGCTCCTGGGTAAGCTTCGCCGTCTGGACCGGTAATCGTTGCGTTGCCAGCGGCTAAAATAACGCCTCGCGGACCCACAGTATTGTTTTCAAATCCTCGTAGCGTATCTGCACCACCGGCGGTGAAATTTTCAGTAAATGGCAAAATCTGATCATTGCCGTTCGCATCACCATAGCCATTTCCGTAACCTAAACGTAGACGCGCTAATACTGACCAACGCTGGTCTCGTGAAAGCGGATAATAAAACTTGGTATCTAAAACAGTTTTAAAGTAGTTCACATCCGAATTGGGAGTGGTAACACTAAAGGTGGCCCGTTGCGACGATCCTGCAGTTGGAAACAGCCCCCGGTTTAGCGTATTACGACTCCAGCTAACACTGGCCAGATAGCTATCATATTTCACAGCTGCCTGGGGATCATCTGCCCGAAACTGATTATAAAACTGTTCTGTTTGTTCGTAATAGCCGGTGTTAAACAGCTCTGTATTAGAGTAAGTAAGACCAAAGTTTATTCGATTGACTTCATCAATTGGATAACCTGCGTTTGCCCCTACAGACCAACGTTTAGAGTTGTACTGGATAACGTTAAAGTCAGAACCATCAAATTCGCTGTAGCCAATTGTGCCACCCAAACTGATGCCGTCGATAGTAAAGTACGGATCGTTATAGGTAATTTGCGCTGACTTTTGATACGAAACGGTACTTAAATTCAGCCCTACCCGCTTACCGGTGCCTAAAAAGTTATCTTGCTGAATGCCCGCCTGAAGACTTAGCTTAGTTCGATCGCCATAGCCGATACCCGCATTAAATGATCCTGAGGGTTGTTCTTCAACATTGAAGTCGACATCCACTTTATCTTCTTCGCCCGGTACCCGGGTTGATTCAAACTCTACATTTTTCATGTAGGTTAACCGCGAAAGTTGATTTTTAGACGACTCAAGCAGGTTGTTTGACAGCCACGCACCTTCCATCTGGTTTACGTTTTGACGCAGTACATCATCCGCGGTAACGGTATTTCCGTTGAAGTTAATACGGCGTACATAGATACGTTTACCCGGGTCCACCGAAATGGTCAGATTAACGGTTTTATCTTCGTCGTTAATCTCAGGGACAGTGGTAACTGTGGGGTAGGCATAACCAAAACGACCTAAATACTTCGAAATAAACTCTTCGGTGTAAGTAACTTCGGCCTGGTTATAAAGCTCGCCATCGGTTAACGGCAATACTTTTTCAATATAATTCTCATTACCCAGTAAATCGCCTACCAGCTCAACGCCTGAAATTCGATACTGTTCGCCTTCCGATACATTTAACGCAATATAGATACCGTCTTTTTCAGGAGTCATAGACACTTGCGTCGAGTCGATATTAAAACGTAAATAACCGCGATCCATATAATGGTTGCGTACCGTTTCCATATCGCCCTGTAACGCTTGTTGCTGATAGCGTGTTTCAGATAAGAAATCCCACCACGGGGCATCAAACTGAAGTTCAAGATCAGCCATAAGCTCATCATCAGAAAATTGATGATTACCTACAATATTGATTTGTTCAATTTTGGCTGCATCGCCTTCTTCAAACAGCAGCTTTAAATCTACCCGGTTTCGCGGCAATGGGGTGATAATGGCCGAAACATCAGCGTTATATTTACCAATGCTATAAAAGAAGTCTTTCAGGCCATTTTCTATAGAGGTTAATACAGTTCGATCCAACGGTTCCCCAAGACGGATATTATTACCGTCAAGGCTCTCCTGCAGTTGCTCATCTTTAATATCATCGTTGCCTTCAAAGATAATATTACTGATGGTGGGACGTTCGGCTACCTTAATAACCAGAGTATTACCACTTCGCAACATCTCAACATTTTCAAAATGTGTAGAAGAATACAGAGACCGGATAGCCTGAGCTACCCTGAATGAATTAAGTTCGTCCCCTACTTCTACAGGAAGATAGGTTAGCGCTGCCCCTAAGGCCACCCGCTGTAAGCCTTCTACCCGAATATCTTCTACGACGAATTGTTCCGGTGATGTAGCCGCGTTGGCTAAGCTAGCACTGGAGAGCATTGCTCCGGCTGCTACTAACTGTCTTAACTTCATCTATTCTTTTTATCCTGCGCCGCGTTACTTCAATAGGTTTGATTGTTAGCTCATCAGCCTGATCAGGCGATGCGGCTAATATCGTTAAAAATCGCAATCCCCATAATCATTAAAAGGACTACGCCGCCGATTTTAAATCCCCATTCCTGAAATGCTTCAGAGACAGGCTTCCCGGTAAGCCACTCAATGGTAAAGTACATAAGGTGGCCGCCATCTAGCATGGGAAGAGGCAGTAAGTTGATAATGCCCAAATTGACACTGATCAATGCTAAAAAACTCAGAAAATATACCAGACCATACCCGGCGCTGACACCAGCACCCTGAGCAATTGAGATGGGTCCGCTTAAATTGTTCAGCGATACATCGCCGGTAATCAGCTTGCCTATCATAGACAGGCTTAATGTCATCAAACGCCAGGTTTTATCGGCTGCCTTTACCAGCGATTCGACCGGTCCATACTGGTGAACGAACACATAGCCTGTTGGCCAGGGCTCAAATTCAGGACTCACACCCAGGTAACCAATTTGTCCCTGAGGGGTATCACGCCGGGCGATGGTGGCATCAATTGTACGCGTTTGTCCATCCCGTTGTACTTCAAATACCGCCTTCTCACCGGGCTGGTCTGCGATTATTTCGACCAATTTAGGCCAGCTTTCGATAGGTTCATCGTTAAGTGTTTGTAAAACGTCCCCTACCTGAAGACCCGCCTCACTGGCCGGACTGTCAGGGGCAACCACCGCCAATGCTAACTTTGCATCGGGTCGATAAGGCTGAATACCCAGACTGACTAAAGCAGACTCTTTCTCGGGGTTAAAGTTCCAATCAGTGGTATTAAGCACCACGGAATTTGTATTTCCCTTGCTGTCTGACACGGTCACCGGTACCGAAGACTGACCAATAAAAGAAACCAGTTCCAGATTTACCGCTTCCCAGTCTGCTGTTGGTCGCGTGCCTATTGCTGTAACTTGCTGACCTTCAATAATACCGGCTTGCTGCGCAATAGAGGCTGGCGCGACTTGGCCTACCACCGGCTTCACCGTTTGCAAACCAAGCAAATACATAACAAACAGGGCAAAGATGGCAAAAATGAAGTTTACCGCCGGACCTGCCGCGATAATTGCCATGCGCTGTTTGACAGTTTTGTTGTTGAACGCCTTATGCTTTAAATGCGCAGGTACTTCATCGACACGCTCATCGAGCATGCGAACATAGCCACCTAATGGTATGGCAGCAACAACAAATTCAGTGCCTTTTTTGTCAGTGCGGCGCCATAGGGGTTTTCCAAAGCCAATAGAAAAACGCTCTACCTGAACACCACATAACCGGGCAATATAAAAATGTCCCCACTCATGGACAGCAACCAACACACCCAGAGCTACCACAAATGCCCCCAGGCTCCACAAAAACGACATCACGATACCAGCCCTCTGATTACCTTGTTAGCCGTGGCTCTGGCCCGGCCATCGTGCTCAAGTATTTGTTGGAGTGAACAAACCGTCGTTTGTTCCATTTTATTCAAGGTTTGTTCGTTCACCCGGGCAATGTCACAAAAGCCAATCTGATGATTTAAAAAGGCTTCAACGGCAATCTCGTTAGCAGCGTTTAGTGCTGTTGTTGCTGCCTGACCGTCTTTACATGCTTGTATTGCAAGGTACAGATTTGGGTAACGCTGTGGGCATGGAGTAGAAAAAGTAAGGTCGCTTAACGTAGCAAAATCCAGTGATTTTACCCCGGCCTCAATGCGCTCTGGATAGGCCAGACCATAAGCTATTGGGGTGCGCATATCCGGGTGGCCCATTTGCGCAATCACCGAGCCATCTATGTACTGCACCATTGAATGGATGGTACTTTGTGGGTGCAGGACCACGGTAATATCGTCGGCCTGGGCTCCAAATAAACGACAAGCCTCAATAAATTCCAATCCTTTGTTCATCATAGTGGCAGAGTCTACGGTAATTTTTCGCCCCATATCCCAATTTGGATGGTGGCATGCCTGCTCTACAGTAATATCATCAAAGGTCGAAAGCTCGCGTTCGCGAAAGGGCCCACCTGAACCAGTAAGCAATAAACTTGAAATGCCGCTGCTGGTTAAATCGCCATACACAAAATCCTGAGGCAGGCATTGAAATATTGCATTGTGCTCACTGTCGATAGGTAAAATCGTGGCACCAGACTGACGCGCAGCATCAATAAACAATACGCCTGACATTACCAACGCTTCTTTATTTGCCAGTAGAATACGCTTGCCCGCTTTTACCGCCGCCATAGTAGGCATAAGTCCAGCAGCACCGACTATAGCGGCCATAACCGCATCAACTTCTGGGGCGCTGGCCACATCATCTAAGGCCTGGGGTCCGCACAAAAGCTCGGCTTTCACGCCAGCTTGTGTCAGCGTACTGCGTGCCTGTTCGTATTGGTTTTCGTTTGCGATAACAACATAGCGGGGGTTACAGGCCTTTGCCTGCTGCGCCAGTAATTCTAACTGAGAGTGGCCGGTTATAGCGAAAACCCGATATTTATCGGGGTGACGGTTAACCACATCCAGAGTATTGCACCCAATAGAGCCCGTGGCTCCTAATACAGTAATGGTTTGCATTACGCCATCCACGTCACATAGCAAAACGCAAACACCGGAAAGGCTGCCGTTAAACTATCAATACGGTCAAGTACGCCGCCATGCCCGGGAAGCAATTTACCGCTATCTTTAATACCTGCACAGCGTTTTAGCATACTTTCATTCAAGTCGCCCAACGCCGATACTGCTACGGTAATTCCGCCAATCAATAAGTGCAGCCAGATACGCGAAAAAGTGACATGATAGTGCAGCGCCGCAAAGGCTATGATGGCAAAAGAAGCCGCAATACCGCCTAGCAATCCTTCTAGCGTTTTGCCAGGCGATACATTCGGACGCAGCTTATGCCGGCCAAATTTAACGCCAACAAAAAAGGCACCGATATCTGCGGCCCAGACAATACCTAAAACATAAAAAATTAAAGACGCCCCGTAAAATGGGTCAACATCGTGCAAATTGGTACGCAGACTAACAACCGCCACCCAGGTAGGAATCAGCGTCAGTGCACCAAAACCTACTCTGATAGGTTTACTTGAGCGCCAGAACGCTGAAAAACGCGGATACGCAACAATCATTGCCAGTGAAACGACCCACCAGGCGGCGGCTATTCCTAATATGAAGTGATAGAGCCCATGCAACTGCCCCTGATACCAAATTTTGTCTACATCGACAATCAGTGATAACAATACACAAATCACAAAAGCACTGACCATCAATGCCACCTTTTTAGGCCGCTCGATGATGCCGGACATGTTAGCCCATTCGTAGGCCCCTAATGCGACTACGCCAGCGATGGCTATCTGAAACCACCCCATGGGCATAAACAAAATTGCAATCAGCGCCAGTGGCGCCAGAATTAGCGCGGTAATTATTCGTTGTTTTAGCATAGCGGCTCTTCGGCTCCTTGTTGTCAGCCAGGCTTAGCAGGACTACCCAACTAGCTTTGTGGCACGCTTACCTGTTCGCCGACTAAGCCGAATCTGCGCTGACGTACATTAAAGTCATCTACGGCTAACTGAAATACCTGTTCGGTAAAATCAGGCCATAGCACATCGGTAAAGTACAGTTCAGCGTAGGCACATTGCCACAATAGAAAATTACTAATTCGACGTTCACCACCAGTACGGATCAGTAAATCCAGCTCTGGAAGGTCGTGAGTAGAAATATATTCACCCAGTTTTTGTTCATCGATGTCTTCTGGCTGCAATGTCCCTTGTTGCACCTGCTGAGCTAATAACTGAGCGGCATTAGCAATATCCCAGCGTCCACCATAGTTCGCTGCAATATTTAAAATCAATGCATCGTTTTGCTCAGTCATTGTTTCAGCTTTTTGAATTTTTGCTTTTAATTTGTCATCAAAAGCGGACACATCGCCAATAACTTTAAGTCTTACCCCATTTTTGTGAAGCCGTTTAACTTCACTGTTTAATACCAGATTAAACAGCTCCATCAATACGCTGACTTCCTCTTCAGGACGTTTCCAGTTTTCACTGCTAAACGCAAAAAGTGTGAGCGACTGAATACCCGTTTGGCGGGCAAAACGAACAACTGAGCGTACCGACTCAACGCCGGCTTTATGCCCAAAGGTACGAATTTTACCCTTTTTTTGCGCCCAACGACCATTACCGTCCATGATAATAGCAACATGGCGTGGCCCGGATTCTTCGGGGTGCCCTGCAGTGGGTAACTGCGCAGATTGCGACCGCTTTGATAACATGACGGTGGTTAAACTTCCATTAGTTCTTTTTCTTTCACTACCAGTGTTTCGTCAACTTTTTTAATAAAGTCGTTGGTCAGTGACTGAATATTTTCTTCTGCCGCGCGACTTTCGTCTTCGCTGATTTCTTTTTCTTTGAGCAATTCTTTTACATCGCTGTTCGCATCACGGCGAACATTCCGAATGCCTACCCGAGCCTGCTCTGCTTCTGCGCGTACTACCTTGATAAGATCTTTACGACGCTCTTCAGTTAAGGCGGGCATTGGAATACGGATAGTGGTACCCGCACTCATTGGGTTTAATCCCAAATCAGACTGCATAATGGCTTTTTCAACCGCCTGGGTGGCGCTTTTATCAAAAACAGTCAGCGCTAAAGTACGGCTGTCTTCAGCAATAACATTAGCAATTTGTTTAAGTGGCGTATCTGCGCCATAGTAAGACACCTGAATGCCGTCAAGCAGGCTAGGATGCGCCCGACCGGTGCGAATCTTACTTAACTGACTTTTCAGAGCACTGATGCTTTTTTCCATACGCTCTTGCGCATCTAGTTCAATTTCATCAATCACGATAGGTTTCCTATTTACTTTAAACTATTTGTCAGCGTGGTCTATCAGGGTGCCTTCATGTTCACCCATAACGACTTTTTTCAGACACCCCGGCTTATTCATATTGAAAACCCGAATGGGTAAACCGTGGTCCCGAGCTAGTGTAAAGGCCGATAGATCCATTACTTTAAGCTCTTTTTCCAGCACTTCATCATACGTTAAATTTGCGTACAATTCTGCGTCAGGATTTGTGGCCGGGTCGTCACTATATACACCGTCTACTTTGGTGGCTTTAAGTACCGCATCAGCTTCAATTTCAATGCCGCGCAAGCAGGCGGCGGAATCAGTGGTAAAAAATGGATTACCTGTACCAGCTGAAAATATAACTACCCGTCCCGATTTCAACAGGCTGATGGCTTCTGCCCAATTGTACGCATCGCATACACCATTTAACGGAATCGCCGACATCATTCGAGCGTTAACAAATGCCCGATGCAACGCGTCACGCATTGCCAGACCGTTCATTACCGTGGCCAGCATACCCATGTGGTCTCCCACTACCCGGTTCATACCGGCTTTCGCAAGGCCTTCACCCCGAAACAGGTTACCTCCGCCGATAACCAACCCCACCTGAACACCTAGTTCTACTAACTCTTTGATTTCTTGTGCCATACGGTCAAGCACTTTAGGATCAATACCAAAACCTTCGGAGCCCATTAAGGCTTCGCCACTTAGTTTTAGCAAAATTCGACGATAGGCTGATTTTGGAGTGATGCTCATGATTTGGTGTCCTTTGTGAACTCGGCTTGTCGTATTTTTCGGTATGCAAAAAATAGGACAAAACGATTTCGTGTTCGGCCGTACGCTGTATTTTTGTACGGTTTCACTTATAAAAAAGCACCCCCTAAGAGGTGCTCGTAGTGTATCTGACTATTGCGTCTGGCAAAAGTAGAAGGCAGGAATTATTTCTTCGCCGCTTCCATTTGCGCTGCAACTTCAGCCGCAAAGTCTTCGCTTTTCTTCTCGATACCTTCGCCAACTTCAAAACGAATGAAGTTAACTACGTCGGCGTTGTTGCTGGCTAGCAATTCGCCCACAGTATTTGAAGGATCTTTAACAAAAGGCTGACCAGTCAGGCTGATTTCGCCCGTGAATTTCTTCATTCGGCCGGCAACCATTTTTTCTGCGATATCAGCAGGCTTACCAGATTGCATTGCAATCTCGATTTGGATTTCTTTCTCTTTTTCAACAACTTCGTCTGGCACATCTTCAGGCTTAACAAACTGTGGGTTTGCTGCTGCAACATGCATAGAAACGTCTTTTGCTAATTCTTCCTGACCACTGGTCAAAATAGAGATAACACCAATACGGCCACCGTGTACATAAGCACCAAGATTTTCACCTTCAACGTTTACTACACGACGAGGAGAAATATTTTCACCAATCTTAGTCACTAATTCTTCACGTACTTCGCTGATTTTTTTACCATTGAGCTCGGCATCGTTCAATTGATCAATTTCATTGATGCTTTGTTCGTGCGCTACGTTCAGAATTTCGTTACCGAATTTCAGGAAGCCTTCGTCACGAGCAACAAAGTCTGTTTCACAGTTTAGTTCAAGCATGGTTGCGCGGTTGCCACTGGCTTTGGTCAGAATTACGCCTTCAGCGGTAATACGACCCGCTTTTTTAGCGGCCTTTGCCTGACCTGATTTACGCATGTTTTCGATGGCTAGTTCGATATCGCCGTCAGCTTCAACCAACGCCTTCTTACAATCCATCATGCCTGCGCCTGTGCGCTCACGTAGTTCTTTAACGAGTGCTGCAGTCACTGCCATTTTTCAATTCCTCAGCATTAATAAATTTAATAGTAAAAGGGGCAAACGCCCCTTCAAAAATATTCATCTGATAGCATAGTAGCGGCCTGCATAGCACAAACCGGTACAATTATGCCTGGGGCCTTACTCAGCAGTTTCTACGAAATCGTCCTGCTCAGCTTGTGCTTCCAGGTTGCTGTTACGACCAGAGTTAACCGCATCAGCAGCCGCTTCAAGATACAACTGAACAGCACGGATCGCATCGTCGTTACCAGGTACGATGTAATCTACGCCGTCTGGATTAGAGTTAGTATCTACTACACCTACAACCGGAATACCCAGGTTGCGTGCTTCAGTTACTGCAATGTGTTCATGATCCGCATCTACAACAAAGATAGCATCAGGCAAACCGCCCATGTCTTTGATACCACCAAGGCTGTTTTCAAGCTTGTTCATTTCACGCTCTAGCATCAGCGCTTCTTTTTTGGTCAACTTTTCAAACGTACCGTCCTGGCTTTTTTGCTCAAGGTCTTTAAGACGCTTAATTGACTGACGAACGGTTTTCCAGTTTGTCAGCATTCCGCCCAACCAACGCTTGTTCACATAGAACTGGTCGCATTTTATAGCGGCGTCTTTAACAGCATCGCCTGCGGCACGTTTAGTACCTACAAAAAGGATTTTTCCTTTTTTCGCAGCTACACCAGAAAGGTAGTTCATCGCTTCATTAAAAAGCGGAACCGTTTTTTCCAGGTTGATGATATGAACCTTGTTACGCGCACCAAAGATGTACGGCTTCATCTTTGGATTCCAGTAACGAGTTTGGTGACCGAAGTGGACACCTGCTTTAAGCATGTCACGCATTGAAACATTAGCCATGATATTTTCCTCAAATTTGGGGTTAGGCCTCCATACACCCCTTGCATCGATCCGGTTTCCCGGACACCCCGATATCAAGTGTCGGTATATGTGTGTTATTTAATAAATTCGTACCTGATTTATCATCCGAACCTGATAGCAAACTACCGGTCAGACAAACAGGCGGGCGCTTTATACCATGCCCCCTCGGTTAACTCAAGTTAAACGGCCTTTTTATGCCTGGTCAATCGGGCTGTAAACTATACACAGCCCCCGCAAACCGTTAATATAATAACGATATCGCTTGATATGGTGTCATCTAACCATATCTAGACATTTACTTTGAACAAAGATTATAGAGGGTTCCGGTGGCAGCAATTATTAAAACCGCTGAAGAAATTGAAAAAATGCGGGTAGCCGGCAAGCTGGCTTCTGATGTTCTAACCATGATTACACCGTATGTTAAAAAAGGGGTAACCACCGACGAACTCAACAGTATTTGCCATGACTATATTGTGAACGAACAAGGTGCGACGCCTGCCCCATTAAACTACGGTCATCCGCCCTTTCCTAAGTCTGTTTGCACCTCTGTAAATCACTGTATTTGCCACGGCATCCCGTCTGATAAAAAACTTAAAGACGGTGATATTTTAAATATTGATGTAACGGTAATTAAAGATGGTTACCATGGTGATACCTCGAAAATGTTCATGGTAGGTAAACCTTCTATTTTAGCTGAAAGGCTAGTACGAGTAACTCAGGAAAGCTTGTATAAGGCTATTGAACAAGTGAAACCCGGTATGCGTCTGGGTGATATCGGACATTTATGCCAAACCCACGCCGAGTCGCACAATTACTCTATTGTTCGCGAGTATTGCGGCCACGGTATTGGCGCTGGCTTTCACGAAGAGCCTCAAATTGTTCATTACGGTAAGCCGGGAACGGGTGAAGAGCTGGTTCCGGGAATGTGCTTTACTATTGAGCCGATGGTAAATGCGGGCAAGCGTCACTCAAAAATCTTACCTGATCAGTGGACCGTGGTAACTAAAGACCGCAGTCTTAGCGCTCAGTGGGAACATACACTTCTGGTGACCGAAACCGGTGTTGAGGTTCTTACCCTGCGCGAAGAAGAAAGCTTGCCACGGGTAATAAATCATAATTAATCTATACCAACAGGTAGCCACACCATGGTGTGCTGCCTGTTCTTTTTATACCTTTATCGTGTTGTTAAGGTGGGTCTTCAGCACCTGAACCGAGCTACTGCCATACGCAACATTTCATGCTAAGGTGCAAATGAATCCATAGCTTAAACGGTGAGAAAACGCTTTTGAGTCTACAGAAGTTAATTGCTCAGGTAGAACAAATATCTTCGGTAGAAGATTTGCCTGCCATTAAACAGTGCGTAAAAAACAGCTATCAATGGCTGGATACAGCATTTGATACATCTCCGGTAAACCAGCTTGTTACCGGACGGGCTCAGTTTGTTGATGCGCTGTTGTTACATTTGTGGCATTTGCTGCGTTTGGATGAGGTTAAAGATTTAGCCCTGTGCGCGGTGGGTGGCTATGGACGCGGCCATTTGCAGCCCTACTCTGACATTGACTTGTTGATCATTAGTCAGCGTGAACTACAAACACCAACTCAGGATAAAATAAGCCAGTTTATTACGCTACTGTGGGACATTAGACTAGACGTAGGTCAGGCGGTACGTACTCTCAAAGAAACGGTGTCGCTGGCAAAAGATGATATTTCGATAGCCACCAATTTAATTGAAAGCCGTTTATTGACGGGTAACGAACCATTGTTTGAGCTGATGCTTAAAGAAACCCACGGTCGTCAAACCTGGACCAGTCAGGCGTTTTTTGTAGCCAAGTACGATGAACAAAAAGCCCGCCACGCAAAGTTTAATGGCACCGCCTACAATCTGGAACCCAACATCAAAGAAAACCCTGGCTGTTTGCGCGATATACAGTCTATTGGTTGGGTGGCCAAAAAACATTTCAAAGAATATGACGGATGGAATCTGGTTGGTCATGGTTATTTTACCGAAGATGAACACAGCGAGCTAATTCGCTCAAGAATGCACTTATGGCGTTTGCGTTTTGCTTTGCATCTTATCGCCGGCCGAAGTGAAAATCGTCTTCTGTTTGACTATCAGCCTGAGGTGGCGGCAAGGCTTGGCTATGGCAACGAAGCCAAAACTTCTGTTGAACGCATGATGCGTGACTTTTTCAGAACGGTGCGCCGGGTAAGCGAACTCAATAAAATGCTGTTGCATCGTTTTCGCTATGACATGCTCAATCAGTCGGTTAAAAGCCAGACCATAATCAATGACGATTTTTGGTTATTAGATGGCATGATTGCCCCACGCCACGAAAATGCCATCAACACACCTGAGGCCGTATTACACTTTTTACAGGTAGTGGCCGACACGCCCGAGGTCGAAGGGTTAGACACCGATACTATCCGCCAGCTGCGAAATACCCGTCGTGCCTTTGAAAGCGAATATTTTATCGAGCGCGAAGCCTGTCGTAAGCAAATTATGGTGTTGTTCCGGCATCCGCAGTTTTTTGACTATGCCTGGGATATTATGCACCAATACGGCGTGCTGCAATCGTATTTGCCAGAGTGGGATAAAATCGTCGGAATGATGCAATTTGATTTGTTTCATGCCTACACGGTGGATGAACATACGCACCGACTGGTTAAACACATTAACCATTATTTTAGTCTGAAAAATCGTGAATTTCCGCGCTGTGGCCGTATTGCCCGAAATCTGGATAAACCCGAACTGTTGTATATTGCGGCTATTTTTCACGATATTGCTAAGGGGCGAAATGGCGACCACTCGGTTCTTGGTGCTGAAGACGTACACGCGTTTTGCGCGCGTCACGAAATCAGCGACAATGAAGCTCAGCTTATCTCCTGGTTGGTACAAAACCACTTATTAATGTCGATGGTTGCGCAGCGCCGTGACATTTACGATCCCGATGTTATTAATGAATTTGCCACCACCGTGCGCAGTCAAAATCATCTTAACCTGTTGTATTCGCTGACCCTGGCTGACATTCGTGCCACCAATGATAATTTATGGAATGACTGGAAGGCATCGTTGCTGCGAGAGCTGTACCTGATGACGCAAAAAGCCTTAGATAATGGTTTACAGTGTCAGGCGACGCTTAACGAACGGGTTGAGCAACATAAAAAATCTGCGGTACAATTATTAAAAGAAAGTGGTGAAGATCAGGGCCGGGTTGATGTGTTCTGGAGCCGGATGGATGACGATTATTTTGTTCGTTTCAAGCCAGCTCAGATTGCCTGGCATTCGCGTGAAATAATACAAGCCGAACAAAGCCTGTTTTTAGAAGACCCCGATAACCTGCTGATTCGGGCCAACGATGAAATTGCCAAAGGCGGCACCGAAATTCTGATTTACGGTAAAGACCGACAGGCGTTGTTCGCCCAGGTGGCATCGGTTCTGGATAGCCGTAACTGCTCAATACACGATGCGCATATTACCGTAACCCGCGACGGCTATGTATTTGATAGCATGCTGGTACTAGAAAACGACGGTTCTCGCTTATCTTCGAAAAGCCGCACCAATACGCTGGAAGAGGCGATATTGAGTCAGCTCAATAAACCTGGTTTTGCCCACGATAATAAAAGAAAGCTGCCCCGTCAGATGCGGCAGTTAGATGTCCCTACGAAAGTCCGTTTTTTCAATATTGCTGACGAATACACCCTGATTGAGTTAGAAGCACTCGATGCGCCGGGTATTTTAGCCAAAGTAGGACACGCCTTTGTTGATAGAAATGTCACTTTAAAATTAGCGAAAATTGCTACTATCGGCGAACGCGCTGAGGATGTGTTTATTGTGACTAATCACGAAGGTAGTGCACTTACGCCTGAGCAACAGGTAGGCTTGAAAAAACAAATTTTGTATAAACTCGATCAACTTGAAGATATCAATATACCATGACTGAACTACAAATTATTATTGAACAGGCTTTTGAAGAACGCGATAGCCTGTCCCCTTCAGATGCCCCTCAAAAAGTCCGCGATGCGGTTAACGAAGCACTGGACATGCTAAATAATGGCAGTGCCCGGGTTGCTGAAAAAATTGACGGAGAATGGAAAGTCCATCAATGGCTTAAAAAAGCCGTGTTGTTGTATTTTCGCTTAAACAACAACGAAATGATTGAAGGCGCCGAAAGTCGTTTTTTTGATAAAGTACCGCTTAAATATCGTGATTATACGGCTGACCAGTTTGCCAAAGAAGGCGTACGTATTGTTCCTCCAGCGGCCGTGCGCACAGGCTCTTTTGTAGGCAAAAACGTGGTTGTGATGCCGTCGTATGTCAATATTGGTGCTTTTGTTGATGAAGGCACCATGGTAGATACCTGGGCTACGGTAGGCTCTTGTGCACAAATTGGTAAAAATGTGCACTTGTCTGGCGGTGTTGGCATTGGCGGCGTACTAGAGCCGTTGCAGGCGAACCCGACCATTATTGAAGACAATTGTTTTATTGGAGCACGCTCTGAAATTGTCGAAGGCGTCATTGTAGAAGAAGGCGCGGTTATTTCGATGGGCGTATATATTGGGCAAAGCACCCGAATTTACGACCGTGAAACCGGGGAAGTACATTATGGCCGGGTGCCGGCGGGGTCGGTAGTTGTGCCTGGTAACCTACCCGGTAAAGACGGCAACTACAGCTTGTATGCGGCTATCATCGTTAAAAAAGTAGACGCAAAAACCCGTTCTAAAATTGGTATCAATGAATTATTACGTAGCGCTGATTAGCGTTATTTAAATTGGCACCAACACGATTAAAAAGGCCTGTAGAACCAGGCCTTTTTTGTACGCGACAACGTGGTTTTACTGACCAAACAACTTATCTTTGATGCCGTTTACCCAATCAACGACATCCTGCTCGGGATCTAATGTTTCAATCGCATCAACTTCGAGCATATCGGCAACCGGATTGCCCTGTAACTCGGTAAGCAGCTCATGAAACTGCCGAGCGCCGCCGCAAAAGTTTTCATAGCTACTGTCACCCAGACCCGCTACCGCAAAGGGTTTTTGATTTAACAGCGGAAACTCATCTTTTAAATCTGAATAAGCAAACTCAAGGTTGGGGGGAACATCGCCCTGCCCGGTCGTTGAGGAAATAACAAGTATTGCGTCGCTTTCGGTAAAGTCGCTGACCGCCGCGTCGTTAAACAACTCACAGTCAAAGCCCTGCTCGGCCAGGTTTTCTTCTACCTGTTCGGCAACATGCTGAGCATTTCCATAAACACTGCCGCAAAAAATACCTAATTTCGCCATTGTATAACACCACCTTTTTACTAAATTTTAATCTGATAGGGCTGCCAGTCTGCAAGCAGACGATTTATTGATGCGCCGGGTTCGCAGGTGAGCGTAAGCCAACGACCATGTTCAGGATGTTCAAGTCCCATGCTGGTACAACTTAAGGCCAGATTCTCAAAATCAAACCGTTGTCGTAAAAATTTATTTTGTTTTCCGTCGCCATGACTGGTGTCGCCCAGTATAGGATGGCGCAAATGCACCATGTGCCGACGCAACTGATGCTTTCGACCAGAATGAGGCTGCAACTGCACGAGCGTGTACCTTGAGCTGGTGTAGCGGCCTGAGGCTTCAGGAATTTCAAAATATTGTAATGGCTGATAAACCGTACAGGCCGGTTGCGCAGCGATATCACCCCGGTCTTTGTCGGCAATTTTATCCGCTTTAAATTTCAGGGCGTAGTCAATCATACCCGGCGCTTTTACCCAGCCCCGCACCACCGCGACATAGCGCTTCTTTACCTGACGCGCCATCATTTGTTTACCTATCGCACTGGCAGTGGCGCTGTCAAACGCGAATAGCAACAAACCACTGGTGGGCCGGTCTAACCGATGCACCGGGTACACCCGCCGGCCAACCTGATCACGCAACAGTTGCACCGCAAACCGGGTTTCGCGTTTATCAATAGGACTTCGATGTACCAGCAAACCTGCTGGCTTATTAATCGCTATCAGACACTCATCCTGATAGACCACCGACAGCGGGATTTCACTGGTCATTAGTGGTCACCCATGAGTTGTAATTGTCCAGTCCCATTAACTGATGAACAAGCTCGTTGTGTTGATGCTGGTATACTTCGTGCGCCATCGGGCCCACACGCATTCCCGGGGGCAAATGACCATGCGTTATGACATGTGCCCGTGCCTTCGGTAAAAATAAAAATTGTAGCCATTGTTCAAACGATAAGGTATCAAGTGCAAAGGGCACAGTTGATGCCAACGCATCGGGCTGTGGCTTATTAAGCTGCCAAAGCTGATGCGTTCTTAAATAGTGTTCAATCTTATCAAGCTGGTCTTCAGCAGTATGAGAATCAGTCATCGCCATGGAAAGTAAATTAGTTAAAGACGGCAGTATACCATGTCTGGTCATCGTCTATGCAGACAGGTAAACTATCGGGCTTATCTTTTTACAGGCAGTACAGGCGGTATCATGAGCGCACAGACAATTGAATCTATCAGTGAATTTTTGCTTCACGCTGGCACTAATTTTCAGGTTGTCGATATGGGCCGCGGGCTGGTTCCCATTAGTGCACAAACCTTTCTTGATATCGAAAATGGTGTCGCTGTGGTGCCTCGCCCGCGCCAGGAGCATGCCTGGTTCGCGGTCGTATTCTGGAATACTCAGGATCGTCCCGCTAAAGAATACATCTGGTTTTTAAAGTTACCGGTAGATGAACAAGGTTTGTTGGTTTGTGCAGCCCGTAATCACTTTTTACAAATTATTGTGGATGCACTGGGCAACTCTTTAGCGCAAGACACCGAACAAGCCGATAAACTTCCCGATAATCCGTATAACTTTGTACCGGCTCAATCGCAGATGGCACATTTTACGGCGTTAACTAAGCATTTGCTGAACAAACCGGTGACCAGTGGTACGGATGAGGTGATCTCCTATATACGCCATCCTGCTGTTGTCGACTGGCAGTTGTTGTCTGTTCAGGCCATTGCTGATACGGCATACCGGCTCGACACCGACCAGCTTGACGCTACCCTGGTACAGCATTTCGATATGTACGCAGAAGACTTTCAACAGACTTTATTAAGCGCGCTGGATAACATTTCCCTGCCCGCCCGGTTACAGCAGTTTTTGCTCACACGGCTTGAACAAAACTGGGAACAACAAAATAACAAAACCGTATTGTTAGCAACACTCAGAGCGGTAAGCAGCGCTAAGCCTGACAGCCAGCTACAGGCTGTATTAGCCCCCGTGCTTACCAGCGAGCATACCGACATAGACACTTTATCGGTAGTGGCAGCGCGACATTACAATCAACTAAACGATGCATTGATGCTGGCATTTTTTGAAAGAGCCGCCTTACTGGATAATAACCAGCATTACCAGGGCGCCCTGTTTCAGGGTTTCTTTGCCGACTTAGTACGCTTACCTGAACTGCGGGACCGGGCCTTAACACTATTACGCACCCCAGAACGCAGTGAAATATTAGCCACTGCCATTGGTGCGTTATTTTCGGCTACCAGGAGTTAATCGGTGACATTAGGTGAACTGACGCTATTTTTACTTTTGCTGGCAATAGCCTTTCAATTTTGGCGTATACGCAGTATCAGTGAACGTGCCTACGGGCATGTTGAACATTACTGCAAAACACATCAATTACAGCTACTGTCGGTGGCCCGCAAAAAAACCAGACTGTCATTTAAATACGCAAAAATTGACTGGTGGTCGGTGTTTGTATTTGAGTTTTCGGGAAATGGTGAAGACCGCTACGTCGGAGAGATGGAAATGATAGGTCAGAAGGTGATTCGTACTCAGCTACCGCCGTACCGTACAAATTAGAAAAATTATCCGCGCCCAGGGGCCGTTTACTGTTTAAATTAAACTCATACGAAAAAGCGATAACCATAAAGATTATCGCTTTTATCGAATGTCGAGCATCCTTTTCCGGCTTTCCTTAGCTACTGAAACTATCCTGGTTTCGCTCCTTAAGTGCCCTGTCCCTTTCGCCCTGCTAAATCCTGCGCAGGCTACCAAATACTGGTAGATCCCTTTCCTTTTGTCCATTTGTTAGTAACACAGTCCGGTGTGCTACCGCTTTCATCCAATGAAAGTGCTCCCCTGCCCCACTTCCTTTGGGTTTCATTCCATGATTTAGCGCCCTGCATTGCTTATCTTCCCTGATAAGCGCTGTCGTCCCTGATACAATCCATCGAAATCCGGTCCTTCGGCTAATCCTTTTCCTTGCTACCACGCCCTGTGGTTTCTTCGCATATGAAGATGTCCAGCTGTTCGCTCCATCGAACATTCCAAGCAAGCTGTGCAACAAGTCCTTGTGCACGGGTATCCTGTTCAGTTCCTTCGGATATGTTCGTGTGCCATCCTGACTCGTCGTGTGTCCGTGTGACAAAACCTATGTTACTGCGATAAAGATTAATTGCGATAGCCAATTAACAAATTTTTAATGACAATATTTTGACACTTATTGAACTTTTTCAAAATTGCCTGTTAAAACATAAGCTTTATACTTAAGTCTAATGATAAGTACCGTGAAATGTAGCCTATATTTAGTATAAATGTACGATATTTCTTACAGAGAATGTCGGTTTATAAGACTTATTGAATTCATACTAAGCTGTTTAAATGCGCTTTAAGAAATACAGTTTCTCACTAAGCTCATCTTTGTCCAGTTCAGTTACCGTTCCAGCCCGCATAAACATTTTTAACGTACAAAAATGTCTGTTTGGAAAAAATACGGTAGTAGAACGTTAAAGTATCAACCAGTATAAAAAATCAATATGACCAATATGAACTTTTTGGTTACAATAGCACCCAACCAATGTCTTATAATTTTTGCCTGATGTATAGGCTTCGCGGTACACTGACTACTGTTGATATTTTTTTCGTAAACGAATGGTGCAAATATGAAGCGACGCAGGCGTTTTTGGCGAGTGGTCGAAAAATTAGAAATACTGATCGACAATGGGGTCTATCCTGTTGGAACTCGGCTACCAGCAGAAAGAGAGCTTGCCGAAACGTACGAGGTTAGCCGTCCCACTATTCGTGAAGCAATTATTGCTTTAGAGGTGCTTGAGCGGGTTGAAGTAAAAACGGGCTCTGGGGTTTTTGTGGTTAATGCGGGTGTCGCCGAGCAACCCGGACAAGCGATTAGTGCTTTTGAGCTTACTCAGGCCCGGGCGTTAGTTGAAGCTGAAGCGGCAGCGCTAGCCGCAGCCACCATTAAATCTGAAGAGTTAGGTGAGCTAAAACAAACCTTAGAAGATATGACACAGGCAGAACTGGCCGATGCTGCTGATCAGCGTTTTCATGAGATCATCGCTCAGGCCACCCGCAATAGTGCTATGGTGATGACCATTCAGAATCTCTGGAAGTTACGACGTTCAGAGCCAATGATTGTCTCGGCATATCAGGATGTATGTTCGCAAAGTATAGAGCAAAGATTAATCGAGCATACTTCTATTTATGAGGCTATTGCTAAGCGCGACTCTCCGGGCGCTCGTAAAGCCATGCATAATCATTTTGATCGGCTAATAAACGCGTTATTTGCCGCCAGTGAAGCAAAAGCACTTGAAGAAATTAAGCGAAAAACAGACGAAACACGCGGGCTTTATTCGATATCGCACCTGACCGACTAAACGTGTTTACCTATAGCCTGCGGTAACAATTAACAATGGCACGTTTCAGGCTTATCTGAAACGTGCCATTAGCTAAATCTACTCTCCTGCCTCGCTCAATATCTTTGGTAATGTTAAATCAGCCGTTAGTGTCTGCCTTGAAACACACCTACGGTATGTATAGTAAAAAACTAACCCAAGCGCTTTTTTTAAAATTAAGGGCATAAACCCGTGACCAGGGCAATTCATGGTGCGTGAGATACTAAGCGAGAGCCTGAAAACACAAAACGCCTGATGAGCTCCATCAGGCGTTTTGAATTACATAGGCGTTAGCTTGTTTAACCTTTGACGCCATTTGCTTTTGGGAAAAACCACGTTTGTATCAGAAAGTATAGCTTGCCCCAAACGTGACTCTTCGGTCGGTTAATCCCTGGAAGCACAACAATGCTCCTTCAGTAACACAAGACTGTTCTACATCGGACCGTGTCAGGTTTACGGCTTCAATTCCAACGTTTAGCTGATCGGTAACATCGTAGCTAATACTGGCATTTAACTGGCCACGGTCGTTTTGTACCACGGGAAAACCCCACGGAAAGCTGGAAGTGCTACCAAAATCGGTAGAACGATACGCTTCACGCCAGGTATAGCGAGCACGTACTGACAAGTCATATTTTTCGTAAAACACGGTGACGTTATAGGAGTTTTCTGAAAGATCCAGCAGTGACTGCACAGCTTGCACATCAATATCTTCGTTTCCGGTGGTACGGGCAAAGACACTGTTTGCACGGCTTGTGGCGGTGTCTAATGCTTCACCACCGCTGAAGTCCTGATAGGTGTAGTTTGCAAGAAGACCAAATCCTGATGCCCAACCCAGCGACTCTTCAAAATTAGATAAGTCATATTGAAACGCAATTTCGACACCCTGCTGGGTGGTTTCGTCGTTATCATTGATGGTGGTTTGAGTAGGTACACACACCCCTACGCCTGGCTCTGGTCCAAACACATTGATATCGGCTATGGGGTTGAATATTCCGCCATCTTCACACACCGGCCCGGTGGTATCGCGAAAGCCTGAATTGGGATCTTCGAATGGGTCGCTTTGCTGAGTTACGTGCAGGTCAGAGCGCTCTTTATGAAAATAACCCACGCTTAACAGTGCCGCTGGAGCAAAATACCATTCAGCGGTAATGTCGAAAGACGTGACTTTTTCAGGTAGCAGACCCGGGTTACCAATTGATGTAGCGTTGTTGGGACTGGTGCTAAATGTTACCGACGTAGAAAGATCGTTAAAATCCGGACGACGAATATCCTGTGACCACCCTACCCGAACAATCACGTCTTCCATTAAATCGGCAACCACATTAAACCGTGGCAAAACAAAGTCGTAATCGCCACTTGATGCCACCTGCTCAACAATCTGACTACCATCGGCGCCGATGGTTACTGAGTTACCTACAGAGTCGACATCTGTTTGTAAATAGCGCACCCCAAAATTACCACGGAACATTTCGTATTCAAAATTACCCTGGGCATAAAGCGCATGGGTTGTCTCTTCAATATCGAAAAAAGCACTGACCTGAGACGTAGGTGAACTGATAGGAGCCCGGTCAGAACCGGTAATGGCATTATTCGCCACAATAGCATTGTTTAAAGTATCTAATACCCGGGCTGAATCAGAGGAAGCTAACTCAGGATCAATCAGCAAGAAGTCGCGTATATACAGTTCACGGCCGTCAGCGTCGTTAAAGTTGTCAGGACCAGCGGTAAGAATGTCGGCAAACAAGCTGCCGCGTGGGCTGTCGGCAAAATCCCGCAAGCCTACATTAGAGCGAATTTGATCAGATACACTGCTGGTTTTGCTATAGCGATACCCAAAGTCTACAGATGTAACATAGGTATCAAGATAATATCTGAAGTCTGTTCTGAACGCGTCTTCCTGGTTTTCGGTGGTATCCTGACCAATATTGACATCGCGCAGTACCACATTATCGGGGTCTAACAATTGTTGTGAAGTAGGCGCATTTGCTTCACTGGTAGCAATACCGTAACTAAGAGCACCGCCTGATAGGTCATAGGCCAGAGGCGTACCATTTTCGTTAGAATCATTAACCTCAACATTTGGGTTGATAAAGTTGAGTGTGGTATTGAAGCTGGGCGTGGTTGAATCTGACGAAGAAGAAGAAACTTCTGCACTGACAAATAGCTTATCGCCCTGCCATTCACCACCAAAACGAAAAACCCTGCTGTCGGTAATACGTGAATTGGTGTCACTCGAAAAACGTAGGTTAGGATCGCCGCCCCCTTCCTCTACCGGCAATACGCCTCGAACTGCAGCTTGTATACTGCCTAAATCCTGACCATCTAACGAACCAAAATCTACGGTTTCAAACGCTTCTGGTACAGAAACGTCACGCAAATCGCTTACGCCTGAAGCCTGAACCCGTGAGCTTTCCTGACGTCGCTCCTGGTCATTTATTACCGCATCAAAATAAAGTTTCGTGTTTTCGCTAGGTGCCCATTCTAAAGTTCCGGCAAGGTTTACCGTTTCATATTCGTAATTATCGTAATCCTGATTTAAAAACTGGATGGGCAAAAAGTCAAACGACTGTGCGCTAGGCACACCACTGTCTGAGGTTACGATATTGTCGCGATCGGCACGAGGACGAAAGGCGGTGACATCTTGCTCGCTGTAACTACCGCTTAGTACTACCCCAAATTCGCCGGCATCGGTTTCCCAGTTGTCGCCCCAGGCGCCCGAAATTCTGGGCGTAATGCCATCTGTAGATAAGCTGCTGTCTTCACCCTGAACCCTGATTGAACCCAGCATCTCTTTTAATTGCAACGGTCTGATGGTTCTTAAATTAATGGTGGCGCCCACTGAGCCTTCAATGGTTTTTGCCTGAGGAGATTTGATAACTTCTACAGCAGAAATAATAGCTGATGAAACATCTTCAAAATCAATACCGCTACGGCCCGCTCCCGAACCAACCGTAGACACGCCATTTATTTCAGTTCTGTTAGCATTGGTTCCACGTATTTGTACGCCAGTTCCCACCCCTGCTTCACGGGTAATCTGAATACCGGTGACATTTTCTAAAACTTCAGCCAGATTTTGGTCAGGAAGCTTACCAATATCAACTGCCTGAATAACTTCAACAAGGCTGTCTGATGATCGTTTTTCTGCCAGCGCATTGGTCAAAGACTGACGAATTCCAGACACCTCAATGACTTCAACCGCTACATCCTCTTCTTCTGTAGGCTGAGCTTCCTGGGCCTGTACATAGTTTGCTGCTGCAGTCGCAGAGAGCATCATTAGAGTTAATTTAGAAAGTTTGTAGCGCATCATCATTCTTCACCCGTTAACCATTATGTTGATAGATGTAAATACTGAGCCGAGATCCGGCTTTTAGATTCACACTTTATTTACCTAATAGTTACAAGCAAAAGACCAAAGGTCAACCTATTGTTAATCAATTTAATACATAATTTGAACTTTGTTTATTACCAATTGTTCAATCCAGATAATTTCACCAATAGATAAAAGTACTTTTATTATAGATATCAAAGGCAAACAGGGATTCGCATAGCTCTATGCATTGTCCTATAAATAACTAAAAACAATCTCGTAACTTTCTTTTATTACTAATTACTATAAACAATGTAGTTAAGAAGCCAATAAAATAACACCTAGGAAAAATTGGATAACCAATTAAAGTAAGAGAGTATGTTGGAGCGTAGAAAGGAGTTTCAGCATAGAAAACTTTTAATAAAAAGGCCGTTTAACTAACGACCTTTCAATACTAGCGTGAAGCTTTTGTGCGGTTATAAATGGTATAGGCCGGGTTTAACGTGCCTGAATACAGGCTTCGGTTATCGCTTGCCAGTTACCCTGAGCAACTTCTTTCGCGGGCACTATCCAAGTCCCCCCTACTGCTATTACATTAGGCAGTGACAAATATTCGTCTTTATTTTGTTGGTTCACGCCCCCGGTAGGACAAAAGGTGACTGATTGAAATACTGAGGAGATGGCCGAAAGAAACTTAGGGCCTCCCGACAGCGCTGCGGGAAACAACTTTTGCTCGTTAAAGCCAGCCTCTAATGTTAAAAGAATGTCACCGGTGTTGGAGACCCCTGGCAATACGGGCACGTCAACTGACTTGAGCTCCTGTAAAAGTGATGCAGAAACTGCCGGTGTCACGATAAAATCAGCTTGCGCAGCTAATGCCTGCTCTAAAACCTTTGCATTAAGTACCGTACCAGCGCCAACACTTAAATTAGGAAGTGCTTTTTTAATTTCACTTAAAGCCTGCAACGAAGAAGGCGTACGTAGTACCACCTCAACCACGTTTAACCCTGCTTTTTCCATGGCCCTTGCAATACTCACCCCTTCTTCAGGAGAGTCGGTTTGAATAATAGGTAACAGGCGTTGTTCGCCCATCAAACTGGAGAATTTTTTCATTGATTATGCTCTAACGTTGATTAGCTACTTGGATAAATTCGAAACATTGCCGCTAACGAGTTAACCTTTTTAACTCATTACAATTCGGCGTGTATCGCATCAGTAAACGCGGTTAATGGAATAATGGCGCCGGGGTGCTGAATGACTGTGGCAGCCGCGGTGGCTGCTAGCTGTACGGCCTTATTAATACTTTGTTTTGATAACCGGGCACCCAGGTAGACGCCATTGAAAGCATCCCCGGCCGAGGTGGTGTCGACAACCTTAACCACCGGGGTTATGTGGTGTTCGGTCGTATTGCCTTGTGCTACAGTCACTACCGACTCTGGTCCATTTTTTATTACCAGTTCCTGCAATTCATAGCACTGGCAAAATTCGGCAACCTGCGCGCCAGTATGAAGGTCGAGTAATGTAGCCAGGTCGTCTACCCCCGGCAAGGCTATGCATGCATGGGCAAAAGCCTTTTTAATCTGTGTCGAGGCGTCCTCGGTTGAGGACCACAGGTTTGCACGGTAATTGGGATCGAACACTATGGTAACGCCTGAATCGCTAAGCTTTTTCAACCTGCTCCAAAACGCCTCACGCTTTTCTTCAGGCAATATGGCAAGTGAAATTCCTGAAAAAAAGAATATGTCTTGTTTTGTAAACTGCTGAAGATGTTCGTCTTTAAAAAAATCCATCGTTTGTTTAGCCGCAGAATCGTTGCGCCAGTAATTAAACGTTCTTTCTCCACTGGCATCGGTTTGTATGTGGTAAAGGCCGGGGATTTTTTGTTTGGAACGGAACACCCATTCGGTTGATAGGTGCTCATGGCTAAAACGCTCTACCATTTCGTTACTAAAAGCGTCTGTGCCCACGGTAGTGATTACATTTACCGATAGTGCGGGAAAAGCACGCTTCATATACACCGCAGAATTGTAGATGTCTCCTGCGTAAGATTGCTCGAACAGGTTTGGCTTCAACGTCTTCAGCTCAATCAGACATTCGCCAAAAAAATAAATAGAGCTCATCGTTATCTCACTATGTAAAACTTCATGGCCAACCATCGACGCAGTTGTTCACTGCGCCCGACAGTTACTTGGGTGCCTTCAAAGGCTCAATTTTAGGAATTAACAGCCAGACTGCAGCCATTGCCAGCAGCGCAAGCGATGCGCCAATAACGAAGGCGGGTGTATAATTGCCCCCTGCGGTTAAATAAGGCACCAGCGAGGTGAGCCCCACAGCGCCCAGCTTTGCGGCCATTCCGGAGAAGCCTGCCAGCGTACCCACTGCTTTTTTACTCAGTAAGTCACTAGGCAGTGTTTGCACGTTACCAATCGCAGTTTGAAAACCAAATAAAATAACTGCCATAATTAAAACTGCTGTCACAGGACCGCCGGGGTTGGCCATTGCGATTAACGCCGGAAGCATAATCAAACACCCCAGGGTGATGGTTAACTTTCGGGTTTTATCCGCATTCCAACCCGACTTTAATCGGTTTTGAGCAAGCAGGCCGCCAAACCAGGCGCCGAACATAGCTCCTACATAAGGCACCCATCCATAGATGCCAATTGCCTTAACATCCATGCCGTACACTTCGTTTAGATAAATTGGAATCCAAAAAACAAACAGCCACCAAATTGGATCGATTGCCGCTGAAGCTAAAATGACACCCCAACTTTCTTTTCGCGAAAGCAGTTCGACAGTAGAAGGCGAGTATTCGGGTTTGTCATCTTCAGCATCATCAATGCTGGCTTTCTGGCCGGTTAAAATATAGTTGCGCTCGGCTTCGGTGATCCACGGGTGTTGGCCTGGAGGGGCTTTCACTAAAATGATCCAGGGTACCAGCCATAAAAGGCCCACAAGCCCCACCACCACAAATACCATCTGCCAGCTAAAATAGACTGTCAAAAAGGCAATAAGAGGAATGGAAATAATACCGCCTATGGCTGCGCCAGAATTAAAAATACCCTGGGCAAGTGCCCTCTCTTTAATTGGAAACCATTCGGCGTTCCCTTTTGTTGCACCTGGCCAATTGCCAGCTTCGGCTACACCGAGTACGGCTCTGACGATAGCAAAGCTTAATACGCCTTGTGCCAGTGCGTGGGCAATTGTGGCTAACGACCAAACCCCGATAGAAAGTACAAAGCCTAAACGCGTGCCGACCCAGTCAAAGATTTTTCCAAAAATAGCCTGACCAAATGCATAAGCAAAAACAAAAACAACCGAAATGTTGGCGTAAATTTGCTTTCTTTCTAGTGAGCTTTTATCTGGAAACAAATCATCAACAATGGCTGGCCAAAGAACACTGAGCGTTTGTCTGTCGATGTAGTTTATAATGGTGGCCAAGGCTATCAGCGCAATCACCCACCAGCGAACCCCTTTAAGTTTCATGGCTATTCCTTCAAAAAGTCTTCTCTGGGTGGGCTGAAAATATCGAGCAAAATACCGCCTGTGGGACAAATAGCGCCGTGTTCGGCATGGGGAGGAATAAGACAGCTATCGCCCTCTTTAAGCACTTTTGTTTCACCGTCGATAGTGAAGTGAAACTCGCCCTTTTCAACATAGGTTACCTGCGAGTGGCGGTGTTGATGGCTGTACCCTTGTGCGCCTTCGGCAAACCATACTTTAACCGCCATCAGTTCTTCGTTATAACCCAGCATCTGGCGCTTCAGACCATTGCCCAAATCTTCTATTTCGGTCGTACTGCCAGATAAAAATATTTCACTTTGTTCGTTCATTGTTTCAATACTCCTGTTTGTTATTCATCTGGTAAACAGCCATGCGGCCATCCAGCGAGTAGTCTTTTTGTTTAAAAGTAAACGTTGTCTGTTTTGCAGCGCTTTCGGCTGGTCCCTGATGAATTGCGATTAAGTAATTACCCTCTGCTAATTGCAGCGTAATTAGCAGTAAGTTGTCGCGAATTTCATAATCCATATGTTGCAACTGACTGGTAGCCTGCAGGGTGTATTCTTTCGCGGGGTTATATTCACCATGTGGCTCAAGTACCGACATAAACCGATGGTTTTGTGTTTGTGTTACCCGACGAATAAAACCCTGCTCGTTGCGCAGATTAAAGTTGGGATCGTTAGCACCAAGTTGCGTAAATAAAAATTGTTCCTGACCTTTGACCAGGCTGGTCTGGGTATAAAACCGGCCATTTTCATTTAGCCAGGTGACCTTGGCCAAACCATTTTTAGGCGTGCCCTCACCTTTAAGCCATAGATGCTGATAACCATTATCGTCCCCCAAAGCCCGCAGGTTTGAGGTAAAGGCGTTTATCTTAAAATTAGTATCAATAAGCTGGCCGTGATAGTGCAAAGGCAGATCAAATTGGTGACGCGTGTCCCCGGCCACCTCAAACAGATCAATGCCAATCGCACGCTGGCTTCGCGGTAGCTCAACCAGCGCCAGGGTTCGGGTAAGAAGCACATCTTTGTACGCGGTATCAATGTGTGCCTGGGTGACACTTCCGGCAGAGCCAGTGTTAAAGAAATTCAAAGTAGGTGCGTGTTGATTACCTTTTGAGACTTTGGCATCAAAATGACTTTTTTCATCCACAACCACGGTGTTGTGCGCCACTGTTTGTTTGGCATAGCTGTTGTTCTCAGGCAGGTAACGTCCGCCAAACTTAGCTTCAACATTTAAGAAGCGGGCCGCGCCATAGTCGCTCACAATTTCGTTACCATTGTCGTAAAACTGCCAGGTCAGTTTGTCAAAGTGACCGTGGCCCAGACCTTGTGAAGCAGGCTTGAATAATAGTGTCTGGTCACCTTCAGGCTTACTGCGCATAATTACCAGGGCGCCTTTATCGCCTTGCGGCCCATCACTAAATGCCACAGAGTCAAATTGATAGGGTTTTGATTTATTCGCATCCAGTTCCGCAGCCACCTTAAGCCCGTCCCCAGAAAGAATAATGCTCTGTTGCTTGTCGGCAATATCCAGATATTCAGGGTTGTTCGTCAGCCCGTATGCAACCGTAACACCGTGTACAAGCTCAATAGTGTCGATGCCTTTGCTTTTAACTGCATCGTTGATAGGAAAAAACAGGCCGTTGTAACTTAACTGAATGGTTGTATCGATGGCCTTTAAAATAATACCGTTGCGATACTCAAAAATTTTGCGCTGGGGTTCGTTATTGGCAATCGCTTTAGCAAAGGTGATAAAAGGAAACAACGCATAACGTTGATAATAAGGCCCTTCATTGTAATAACCCTGCGGTGAAAAAAGATTATCCAGCTGAGCCAGAAAACCGCCTTTCCCAGATTTATTCAGATCATAAAGCGCTTTTTCTACCCACTCAGGTTCACCCATTACATAACCTGCCATGCCGACACCGGCCGTCGCCCAGGTTCCGTGATTATGTACTTTATTGAAGGTTGAAGGTTGTCCTTCAGACAAAAAACGAGCGACGGGTTTTAGTAAGTCTGTTTCGATTTGCGTTTTATGTTCAGCGCTAAGCGCGTCATAGACCAGATCATATGCCTGAATGGTATAAACCAGCCATACCGCTTCATTCAGACTTTGCCAAAACAACTTACCCGGGTTTTGAGAGTTAACTTTGCGTTCTGGGTGAACATCTAACGTAGGATATAATTTAGCGTAGGCCAGTAGCATTTCACCCACATTTTTTGCGTAGCGGTCGTCCTGGGTTAACTGATAAATAACCCCGGCATCAAACATCTGTTGATAATTTCTTTTATGCTGCTCGTGAGTGTAGCCACCTCCCCCATCTTTAGGTACCGGTACCTTCATCGGTGACGCAAGCTGTTTATCTACCTTCTGTTTCAGAGACTCAAAAGCACGGCTAAATCGGCCGGGTTCTTGTATAGCTTTGCGCATTTTTGTGACATCTTTATTGGTAAGAACCAGGTTTGGATGCGTACTTTCGGCCGCTGAAGAAATCGAAACTAAAAGGCTGAAGCAAATAAACACCAGTCCTGAATACTTCTTTGAAAAAAGCTTCATAAACGCTGCTCCTTACCTTGCTTTATCTGATTGTTTTGTAACGTAGCGGTATGGGGCCCTTCAGCCTGTAGCTCTTTGATTTCAGGGGCTGGGGTGGCATTAAACGTGTTGTCTTTTATTGTGGTTTGCGGCTCTCCCACAGTATGTTCAACGACAAGTGGTGCCGAGCGACTAAATTGGTTGTTGCTTACCGTGGTAACCTGTACACCATGCAAATAAAGGCTGGCGCTGGTTTTGTTGCGTTTACCTTTGCCGGTGTTACTTACCGTATTGTCTGAAAACACCAGATGCGGCCCAAACGTACTTTCATCTGTGCCACCGCGGTAAATCTTAGCGATAGCCCCTTCCACGTCATTAAATTGGTTATTTTTTATGATGACGTATTCGGCGTTGTAAATTCCTAAATCTTCAATTTCCCGGTCTAGTCGTAAAATATCGCCAGTGATGTTGTTAAACCGATTGTTTTGTAAGACCAGTTCATCCGCCAGCGCCCCCTTACCACTTACAAAAAAATCAAAAGAGTGGTTAATGTTCAGGTTCGATACTAAAGAGTCCTGCATAATAAAACGGCAATTTTCCAACATCCCCCATTTTTTGGTGCGTACTACACTGTTTGCGGCCGCATCGGGGCTGTTCGCCCCGGTTATCGCCAGTCCTTCCAGTTTTAGACTTCCGCCATCATGAATTTCAAACAATGCGGAGCGCGAAAAAGTAAGCGCGCTTTTGCCCCGGGTTTTAGCTGCAATAGTCAGCACCTTATCTATTTTTAACAGCCTGGAAACATTATACTGGCCGGGCGAAAGCTCAATAATATCGCCGGAATTCGCGGCTTCTATGGCGTCATCCAGTGCCTGTGGGCCAGGCTCTACGCTTTGTTTTGTTCCCGAGTCAAACTCGGTCGTGGCTGGGTTTTTTGGATACCACTTAACCCCGGTGTCGTCTTTTGACAGAACAATGAGGTCTCGTTGCACGCCCACGTTTTCACTGTGGGATGTAGGGTACAGTAAGCCGTTTTTGTGACGTGACAACGAGATATTCTGGTTCTCTACGCCTGAGCGTAGTTCCGATATTACGGGTTGGTTAGTAATATTATTGGTAAAGGTAATACCGCTGATATCATCAAAAATAGTGAAGGGTTGTTTAGTCTCATTTACAATAAGATTGTTTTTTATCCGGGTGTTTTTTGGTACCGCCGTACGTTCTGCATCACTTCCTGCGGCTAATTGTATATGCTGAACATTAACAAAAGTGTTGTTTTCAATAAGTGCGTTTTCTACCTGGTGATAACGATTTATCGGGGAGTTTTTCACCCCATTCATTATTGTCAGCCCACTTCCAAAACGATAACCGGTTAGGTTTTCGAGATAATTGTTACGAACAATTTGATCTTTGTTTATTACCCGAATACCGCCGGTATGATCTTGTCCATTACCAAAAAACACATTACCTTCAACCAGGTTGCCATTGCCGTGGCGAAGCGTGAGGGTTCCCCGAGCTTCATTAAAAACGTTATTTTTAATCTCATTTTTTCCAGATTTAACTGAGATTATTTCAACCTCACCGTTGGTTTTGTCAAAGTAGTTGTGCTCAACTTTTGTAAACGAATCGGTTAGTGAATAATGGCTGGTACCAATACGAAGGGTTTCGCCTCCGTTAGAACCGAAGACAGGTCGGTAGCCAAAGTAATTGTGATCAATCTGATGATGATTTTGTTGGCTTTTTTCATCGGTTAAGCGAACTGCTACCGTCACACCTTTATTTCTTTTGCCCACAAAGTGACTGTGATCTAATCGATTATGTTTGCCATAAAGGGCAACCCAGTAGTCTGATTCTTGTTTGTCTGGATTATTAAAATTATCAATTACGACTTCGGTCACACGCGACCGGTTGGCTTCCTTGTCGCCGTGCTTAAACGTAATGACCGAACTGTCAGGGGTATAGCCGTCTTTAAAGATGAGTCCGGAAACATTCAGGTACTGGCCTGATAATTTAAGGTAAGACTGTCCGGTGATAAAAACCTTACCTGGCGTTTCTGCTTTCAGAGTGATGGGGTTTTGCTTATTTCCCTTACCAGAAAAAACGATTTCGAAGTCTTTCCAATTTCCATTTTTTAAAATGACCGTATCGCCAGCCGTCAGACTTTCAGCAATTTTTTTATACTCTTTTTTATTCTCTATCAGGTAGTCTTCAGCAACGCTGACCTGCGAAAAACCCGCTAACAATAAAAAAAAACCTATCGAATGCTGCTTCTTTATTAGACTCATTATCCACGTCCCGTAACCAATTCATCTTTAAGCACACATGACTGCGTTGTTCTTAAACGCTGGCCGGTAATCGCTGAACCAGACTGGCTTTATCATGTGTATGTAAAAACAAAGTAGGTTGCTTAGCAAAACAGTCGTTTTCCCACACAACCTATGCACTATGCTTCTATTTTTCTAACTTTTTGAAGTAATCAAATATTTCGGGAACATTGCCCTCGCCCATACCAGCTTCAAACGCGGCACTAAGGTTGGCTGAAGAGCCTTCGGCAATTTGTGAACGCGTATTTAAGTCTGCTACCATCTGTAAAAAATAGCCCAGATCTTTGTTAGCATTGGCGATAGAAAAACCTAAGTCGCTGACATTATCTACGGCGTAGTTTTTGCAAAACTGCATAAACGGCGAACTTGACGGTCCGGTGGACATAATATCGAACAGTTGTTGCCGATCTACACCCGCTTTATCAGCCACGGCAAAGGCTTGAGACATTGCACAAACCGTGGTCATACCCATAAAATTGTTAATTAGCTTGGTAGTATGACCAGCGCCTAATTCGCCCAGGTAAAATACATTTTCACCTTGTTTTTCAAGTACCGGCTTCACTTTTTCAAAAGTTTCTGAGTCACCGGCAGCCATAATATTCAACTTTCCTTCTTTAGCATGAGCGGGCGTGCGGCCAAGCGGTGCGTCAATCATGCCTACCCCTTTCTTAGCTAAATCGGCGCCGATTTTTTTGGTTGAAGCAGGGATAGAAGTACCGAAATCAATCAATACAGAGCCTTCTTTAACCCCTTCTAAAATACCGTTGTCACCATAAATTACTTTTTCGACAATCTCAGAGGTAGTCAGACACAGCATAATAATGTCGGCAGCCTGCGCGAGTTCTTTGCCGCTGCTGGCTTCCTTTGCGCCTCTATCTACACAGGCCGAGACTGCCTCTTTGTTTAAATCCATAACCACAAGCTGAAAACCTTTTTCCTGAAGATTTTCGGCCATGTTGCCGCCCATTAAGCCCAGACCGATAAACCCAATAACTGGATCCGACATGTTTATCTCCTTCAATAGAATGTATTTATTTTAGATATGTACGCAATAGTAAGAGGCTCTCAGAACCATTGCCGTTACCTATAAACGGCCCAGGTAAAACCAATAACTGTTTATCTGGTTACGTTCATTTTCAAAGTAAAAGTGTGTTGAGCATTATCTAAACTGTATAGAAACATTATACCTGCACTCACCAAGTGTCAACCAATTATGATAAAAAGGTAAATAACTTTGGTAATAAAATAGGCTTACAGCGGTCAATTATTACTCTTGGCGAGCAAAAACTTCAATAAATTCTTATTTGTCATATAGTTGAAATGGATTTTCGTGCTTTAACACCCTTAGCTTCGGAATCGTTAAAATCACAATTTGGTTAACAATTTATATTTATTTACATTACCAATTTAAAATCCGAACCTACACGATGAAGCTTTTTGGTCACAGCTGAGGATTCGATACTTCGCTACATGACGCTTGAATATGCGTTGCAGCAAAACCTCTGCGTTTTATTTGAGGGCTGTATAAACAGGACGCAGGAGAAGGCCCGGTAAGTCAAAGGTTGGGCCATACGGTTAGGCGGTCGCGGTAAAATCTGCACTGCCTTTAAAAGCGTTCAGACCTGAATGTGAAATAACGAGATCACAGGTGAATGCGACGGTAGAGTACAAGAAGTGAAAACGCGCATTCCACTTCAATACTTCACAGCAAAGACCCGTTGATGGATTTCAAAGACATTCACTTTTTGCCTTCATCAAGGGCGAATAGAAGCCGTGAACAGAAGGCAGTGAATAGGACACACACTCCACCGTGCCGATGACATAGTTTTCAAACTATCGAGACCCCCTCACCGTACTGACAACAATTAACCCATAACGTATTTGTGAGAAAAACAATTTACGGTACAAGAAGCCGTTTGCGCACAGATAGATTAAATGAGGTACGCCCGTGAAGAATATTTTAGCGATAACAGGATTCGCCAGCCTGAGTTTGTTCAGTGTAGCTGCCCCAGGCCAAGAAAGTAATTTACCCGCTGCGCTTGCAGATATAGCAGGCTCAAAAATATGCTCCCGCCTGGAAAATCGATTTCGGGGTTTGCAAAGTGAAAATTCACACGGCGAGAAGGTATACAGCGGAACGCTATGGATTCACTCTTGTAAGGTCAATTATGACGAAGACAGCCAGGATATTATGACACTTAACCTGGGCGTAAAGGGGTGGCGCTGGCTAGACCGGGAAAAAGAAAAACTGGGCGCTGATTTCAATGTCAGTGAATTTGCGCGTTTTCAGGTAGATGTTGGGTTAACCGGCCGCGTAAAATATCATTACGACCCCACCTCTAAGAATTTTGCCTTATGGTTTAAACCCATTGAAGAACCCGCCGTAAACTTTAATGCCTCGGGTGATGTGGATGTGGACAAAGAAGGTATGTGGGGCACGGTATTGGCCGGCGCAGCGTCGATGGTGGGTCAGTCTCCCGACTCAATGGCAGATGAAAAGTTGGTCGAAACAGGGGCAAAGCGATTTAGCGACAAAATGGAAAATGGCTTCAGCGCTGCAATAGACTTTTGTTCGGGCTATGTAGTTTCTAAGCTTGGCCAGATAGATCAGGCTTCGTTGTTTTCGCAATTAGATAACAAAAAGAATGCTGAATATAACCAGGTAGATTTAGTCCCTTCCTCTTTTCTGCTGTTTGGCCCTTATGGCGAACAATCTACACTTCTTGATCTTCGATTGAAGGTTAACAACAACGCAGACTTTAATAATAAATTAATATGTATGGAGGACGCACTTAATCTTGCCCAAGCGTATATGCAAGGCAATGATCGTACGCCGGAAGTTCCTGGAATTAAACTTGTAAAAAACAGTGACGAAGGCGATGTATCGCTTAAAAATTCCGACCAAACCTGCCCGGTTGTAGCCATGTTCAGTACCGATAAAAGTGTTAAAAAGAAAGCATCGTTTGAATTTAAAGTACGTGATTTTAGCGACCCGAAACCATTGATGAAATGCGATTGAGTCGTCAGTTTATGAGAGTGCGGACTAAATAAGTAATTACTCACTTACCGCTGCTTGCGCTGTCTCAAGCAGCGATTTCTGTTACTTACTGCACCAGGACATACGTAAAGACACCAACTAACCAGCGATGGCAGACAAACAAATTACTGGCGCCCAGTATAGGCTGTATTCAGGACTTCAGAAA
Source organism: Alteromonas lipotrueiana (assembly GCF_019249245.1). GTDB lineage: Bacteria > Pseudomonadota > Gammaproteobacteria > Enterobacterales > Alteromonadaceae > Alteromonas > Alteromonas lipotrueiana. The sequence continues at coordinate 56,197 of NZ_JAESDK010000020.1, forward strand.
TAGCTCTTATTTAAACAGGCTACCGTGATGCCTGAGTCGTTACGAAGAACGATATAAATTGAAAAGTGGTGTACTTCGCAGTTAAATTCGCAGTTTAAAGAACTACAACATTTGCAGCAGAAGTAACAACTGATCGATAGCCAACTCATATTGCCTTTTTTACGTGCCACTACCGTGCATTTATAAGGCTATAAAACAAATACCAGTTGTAAAAGGAAAGATAACAGGGTCATTACCTTTTGCACTATCTGCCATCGGGCACACGCCGTTTATACAACACGTCTCCCTGCACTGAATCAAACTGCACTGAGGTTACACATTCATAGCCACCATCTTCAAAAAAGTGACGGTAAGCGGGTACTGTCGCGAATACCCCTACGCCTTCGCTCTCTTTATCGTCATTAACAATGGTATCGATAGCGCTCATTAAAATATGCCCCAAACCCTGATGCTGGTAATCGGGCCGTACACCAATTAACGAAATCATATGAAACGCCTCAGCGGGTATCAGGCTACGTATTTTTTCTTCTTTGTCGATAAACTGGCGGGTAGAGACAAAGCCTGCGGTGACCATCATTTTTAAACGCCAGTGCCATATTTTACCCGGTGCGAAACCGGCATGAGGTTTAGTGATACAGGCAACGGCCAGCAGGCGTGACTCTTCAAACAAACCGAGCAAAATTTGCTCGGTGTCCCAGCATGCAGATAGCTCTTGTTTTATGGCCTGCCGTAACCGGCTTTCATAACCCTCGCGCTCGGCCTGGAAGATATGCTCAAAAAGTGCATCATCGTGGTAGGCTTTATACAAAATTGAAGCCGCGACATTTAAATCATCAACTTGCAAATAAATGGCCTGAACAGATGCGCCAGACGCCTGATTGTTGGCAAAAGATGACATAGCGAGCTCCTGAAATGAAAAAGCATGGTGTGTACAAATAGTAACCACACCATGCCTGATAATTTCATCGTTGCAAAGTCATCGTTGCAATGTCATTGAGAATAAAAAGGGGTTTTGAGGCTACAGCGAAGTATAGGCGCGCTCGCCCCACCCTATAAGTTCACCATTTTTAAATACCAACGGTGTACACTCATCTTTGGTGGTAATGCCGTCTTCTGTTGAGCGCTGAGTGCGGTAATACAGAATACGGTAAACGCCATCGCTTTTTTGTTCTAACTCACTAAAATCGGCCACGCCCATGCGACCGACAATCTTTTCAAATCCCATCCCTTCCTGCAGGTTCGCAATATGCTTACGATTGTTGTACTCACGATCTTGCCAGTCGTTAGAATAGCCATCTTTGTGATCGTCTACCGAGATAATACAACCTGAGAGAAAAACCGGCGCACTAAGAGCAAGCAGCAGGGGCATAAATTTCATGTTTCTATTCCTTTATTATTGTTTAGCGAAGAATGTGTGTTGACTACAACCTCTACCTATCAAGAAAAAAGCCAATATTAAGATACTGATTTTAAAAGGTTTTAAAAACAGGTAGTTGTGAGAATAGCGAGAATATAAAGTTTTTCACTAAATAATAGCCAACTTCAATTGCTTTACTCCGTTTATCAGCATGCTACCTTAAAAGGACAATTTTTAAGTGTGAATACCTATGAGTGATGTATCTTCAGCAGACTTGCTTACTGTTTGCCATGAACTAAAAGAGCAGGGTCACCAGCCTACAGTGGCCCTATTACGAAGCCGCTCCCCGAATAAAGTAAGTGTCACGCAGGCCATTGAGACAATTAAGAAGTTTAATAGTGTGGCCAAACCAATAGCAACCGCAAAAAAAGCCGGTTCTGCAACCGACACTGCTTCATTAACAAAACGCGTGACTGAGCTAGAAGCCGCGGTGGCACTGCTTGAACAGCGGCTTGCCAGGCTTAAGCCGGAAGACGGGGCGTAAGTTGATTAATAAAGCTGGCCAGGTCTTCAGCCAGTACTTCGTCAGATTTTTTACCCACTCGTTCAAGTAAAACCGCGCCACTGGAGTTGTCCACCGTTAAAATGAAGTCGTCGTCACTGGTCATAGCAAAGAACAGGGTTTCGGGCTGACGCAGCCGGCGCTTCATTAATATATGGCCTATCAGGTTTTCCTGAAGACGTTCAAAATCGGTGGCGCTAAGTACCTGCAGCAGTTCACAGTCGCCTCGGCTTGCGGTAGCTGGGAGGTTCTCAGAAAAATAACGGGTGAAATACGCACAGTATTGTTCATCAAGCTTAATTTCGAGTGCCTGTTCAAGCTTAGAAAAAGATAATTTTTCGTTTTGTAGTTCAGGTTTCCATTCAACCCAATCGCCCTGTTCAACGTTTTGCTGATAACAAATAGAAGGCCAGTCGTTGTCGTACTGTATCCGAAGCGTCGATTGCTGTTGGTCAGCTTTGTTTAGCAACTTTGTAATATAATTGTCTAAAGCAGTATTAATGGTTGTTCCCATAGCTCATCTTCCTTCCTGTTTACCCGCCATTGAATCGCAAATTCACGTAATTCAGGGTAGTATTTGGGTTTGCCTCTAGTTTACGATTGAAGTGATAGTAATGACAAATACCGCCTCTCATACCTTACCCGAAAACTTATCTCTTGGTCAGGCCGTTGAATATGAAGCACATTATAAGCCTGAATTATTGCAAGGCGTACCTCGTTCGTTAAGTCGGCAACAGCAATCCATAGACGAACAAAATCTGCCATTTTCAGGGGTTGATACCTGGACAGGTTATGAGTTGTCGTGGCTCAATGCCAAGGGTAAACCTCAGGTTGGTATTCTTGAGTGTAAAGTTCCGGTGACCTCTGTCAATTTGATTGAATCTAAGTCGTTCAAACTTTATCTGAACAGCTTCAATCAAACGCATTTTGAATCGCGCCAGCAAGTCGAAACCACTTTGCAACTGGACTTATCTACATGTGCGGGCGAGGCCGTTGAAGTTCAGGTTTTTCTGCCTGATGAGTTTGACCGTTTCGCGACCCGCGAGCTTGCAGGCGTTATTATTGATGATCTGGATATTGAAATATCGAGCTACTCGCCCGATGCATCTGTGCTCACCACAAGCAACACTGATGTGTCAGAAACGCTCGTTAGTCATCTGCTTAAATCTAACTGTTTAATCACCAGTCAGCCCGACTGGGCCAGCATTCAAATTCGCTATCATGGTCATGCTATTAATCATGAAAGTTTGTTGCGCTATTTGATCGGCTTTCGTCAGCACAATGAATTCCACGAACAATGTGTTGAGCGGATTTATTGCGATTTGCTGGCTTTGCCCGGCATCCAAAAACTGACTGTACTGGCCCGGTATACCCGGCGCGGGGGGTTAGATATCAACCCCTTTCGCTCTAACTTTGAAAGCCCCTATGTTAACCAGCGCAATGCCCGTCAATAGTCGGGCAAAACCCAAAAACCTGTGCCACAATGAGTAATAAACCTTTAAATCATTGGGAATTAAAGAATTAATGAATTCAAGTCAGCTACAGTCATTGCAACACCACAATGAGATGCTTGCTCAATTCGTTATCAGACTGTCAAAATTTTTCGAAGGCTACTCGGCTGACATTGATAGCGAGCTTCTAAATTTACGTGGCCACTTGGCCGGCCACCCAAATTTCACGTTAGCCAGTGTTAGTATGGGTAAGCTGAATACACTGTTTCAAAGTGATATAAAAAATGTACGTCGCTATAACGCTAGCGGTGTAGCGTTGGTAGAGCAAAGTGTACGCAGCCTCCAGCAGCGCTATCAGCATGATGCGAATTTTCAGGCACAGGCTGCCTCGGTGCTCACGCTTGCCGGTCATCATATTGGCTCAATGCCGTCTTTACTAAAAGTGTGTCTGAACGGTTTATCGCTGGTAAAACAGCTTCCAAAACATCAACCTGGGCCAACCGACACAGTGAGCACCACACCCTTGTCTGCCGAGGTTACCCAGTCTTTGCAAAAAGAGCTGCACCAGCTACTTGAAAGCTACCGCCAGCTACAACCTGATAACCCTCAGTTAAGTGAATTACGCCACCGGCTGCTGGTAGGGCTTGACGATGATGATTTGCTACAGGCGTGTTTAGGCATTTTGCGACTTATTGTAAAAGACTCTATGGGCGAGGCGGCCATGTCGGGCGAAGTCATACAAAGCCTGCACGAAGCTTTAGGAAGCCTTACCCAGGATGTTGAAAAAAGCATTGAGCAAACCCAGCATACGTTTACCAGCCGCATGCAGCACGATGCCATAGTCAAAGAGCAGTTACACCAGATTGAAGATGTGGTAGCCACCGATAACTCACTTGAAGAATTAAAAGCACAAGCTCAGCAGTGCCTTGATCAAATGGCCTCAACACTGGCAGAACGAGAGCAAAGAGAACAAGACGACAAACAGTGTGTAATGACGCTATTAAGTCAGATGCAGGGACAACTTGCGGCTTTAGAATCGCAGGTACAAGGATATCGTAAACAGCTAAGCCAGCAACATGATGCCATGAACACCGATGTGCTAACAGGCTTACCCAATCGCCAGGCTTACAACGAAAAAATTCTTACCGCTCAAAAGCAGGCGTGTCCTGATAAAAACCCGCTGTGCCTGGCAGTGCTGGATATCGACCACTTTAAAAATGTAAATGATCGCTTTGGCCACGCAGCGGGCGATAAAATATTGCAAATAGTGGCTCAAAAATTACAAAGCGCACTTGAGTCCAATGCGTTTATTGCCCGCTGGGGCGGTGAAGAATTTGTGTTGCTGTTTGAAAATACTCCCATCACTGAGTTGCAACAAAAACTCGAACAATTGCGAACCAGATTGATGGATCTCCCGTTTACCTTTCGTCAGGAACGTTTATCTATTACGGCATCATTTGGTGGTGCGATGTTTAATACTGCCGAAGCCCCTGAACAGTTTTTTGAACGAGCGGACAAAAAACTGTATGAAGCTAAACGTTCGGGCAGAAATTGTGTGGTCATAGATGAGGATGGACACTTATGAAAAAAGTGCAGTTAAATCCTGTGGGATGGATGAGCCAGTTGTCACAGGTAGAAGTTACCCAGCTTCAGGATACCACTCACAGTGAATTGTATGATGTATTCAGAAATTGCTGCCTTGCTGTATTAAACAGCGGAGTAGACGAAGATAATTATGAAATGCTGTTTGCCCCCTATCAAGACTTTGACGTTAAGCTGATTCGTCGCGAACGCGGCGTAAAAATAGAACTTATTAATCCGCCTGAGGTCGCTTTTGTTGATGGCAAACTTATGCGCGGTGTCCATGAACATTTGTTCGCCGTGCTGCGCGATATGCTGTTTATGGGCAATAAGCATGCGTTTGTCCATGCGCCATCTTCGGTAGACAGCCTCAGTACCACTGACATAGTGTTTGATATGCTGCGGCATGCGCAGGCGTTGCAAGGCAATGATGAGCTTAGCACTATTGTTTGCTGGGGCGGCCACTCGATAAATCAGCATGAATATCAATACACCAAAGAGGTTGGTTACCAGCTGGGGCTGCGTGACATGAACATTTGCACCGGCTGTGGCCCAGGAGCCATGAAAGGCCCCATGAAAGGGGCGACCATTGGTCATGCAAAACAGCGGTGTAATCACGGTCGCTATATTGGCATCTCAGAGCCCAGTATTATTGCCGCCGAGCCACCCAATGCCATTGTAAACGAACTAATCATAATGCCTGATATCGAAAAACGACTTGAAGCATTTGTTCGCTTTGCCCATGGTATTGTGATTTTTCCAGGTGGGGTGGGCACGGCAGAAGAGTTGTTGTATTTGCTGGGTATTTTACTTAACGAGCGCAATTCGCAGCAGCCTCTACCGGTTATTTTAACCGGACCTAAAGGCAGTGAGGCCTACTTCGAAGCAATTAATGAATTTGTAGGTGCTACATTAGGCGAGCAAGCACAGAATAAATATCAGATTATTGTCGATGATGCTCAGGAGGTTGCCCGTACTCTGGCGGAAAGCAAAGCAAAAACAGAACAGTATCGACTCGCTGTAGGTGACTCATTTAGCTTTAACTGGTCTCTTAAAATTGATGAGCCGTTTCAGATCCCTTTTGAGCCGTCACACGACTCAATGGCAGCCTTGCAGCTGCATCAAAATCAGGATGTGGCCAGTCTGGCGGTGGTCCTTCGGCAGGCGTTTTCGGGTATTGTGGCAGGTAATGTCAAAGCCGAGGGCGTTCGCCAAATCAGAGAAAAAGGACCCTTTAAATTGCAGGGCGACATTCGGTTGATGGAGCGTATTGATGCGCTATTAAAATCGTTTGTAGAGCAACAACGAATGAAGCTGCCGGGCTCTGAGTATGTTCCTTGCTACACTATATCTACCGGTGATTGATGCATTTGGTTACTATTTTATCGTTCCTTCTTCACCTTGTTTTGATGTAAAATACCATTGTTTTGTTATCAACAAGTGAAGAAGGATGAATAGAAAAGTAACCCGGCTGATTTTTCTTGGCGCGGCGGCTTATGCTCTGTTCGTATTTTTGGTGATTTCGTTTTATCCCGATAAACCAGAAAACATGGATTGGCAGGACCGGGAAGAGTACAACAAAGTACAAATTACAAAGTTGCGTCTGGGAACAACCCGAGAAGAAGTATTGGCCAGGCTAGGCTCACCCGACATTACCGAGGCTAAAATGGACCGTTCTACCTCTATTCAGGTTATGTTTTATCGTACGCAGCACCTAAGAGCCGATGGATTAACAACACAGGATGAGTGCACCCCGCTACTGTTTGAAAACGAACAGTTGATTGCGTGGGGCGAAGGCGCTTATCAAAGCTATCTTAAAAGTTAGGTTTTAACTTGGTTGAATCTGCGTACACCGCGTTGTTACAACAAAGTCAGCGCGCCAGTGCTGCTCTTATACGCCAGGGTAGCTTACTGAATGTAGCAAAAACCGGGCTAACCATGGGCAAACAAATTGTCGAGTTTGCCCGTCATTATCCGCAGGCCGCATTGGTAGCAGTGAATGCCATTCGACAAGAATCTACCCTAACCTATCCCTTACCTTTAAAAACCGCTTTGATAACCGCTATATTAGGTTTGCGAAGCCAATTGAATGACCATTACCTGCAACACCTGACCGGAGCAACCTTTACCTTGCTCAGTGCAGCAACGTATCATCGGGACACCCAAACCCTGCACTTTGACACTACGGTTTTGCAGGGACTTAAAAAACAAATTGCCGGCCCACAGCTGGCTCTGTGGCGTAATCTATTCGCCATAAGCCGTGTATTAACGCGTCCCAGGTTTTTTCGTTACTTACAAAATCCCGGGCTGACGTATCCGCAGTGGTGGCTGATTAACTGCAGTCACATTAGCATTCATTTTACGTTTAATTTTTTTGATGCCTTGCGTCCAGTGCTATTGGCCAGTCCCACTGTCTATGAATCGGTAATACGAAGCTGGCTTGATTTTCCTGGTGAATACTGGCCCGGCGCGCAGTATGCCGATGACAAAGGTAAGCATTCGCTGGTGTTTAAAACCCAAAGCCATTATGGCATTAACACCACCAATAACGAGCAGCCAATAAGCTGGCAGTCCAGCCTTTCGCAACGTCCTGCCCACTATATCAGGTTCACTCAATGGTACGCTTTGTACGGTGAAGACGAAGAAGCAAAACAACAGGTTCAGGCGTTTAAATTTGAGGGTCGCCGTTTCCCTGTCAGTCACCCTCCGGCCGCCATTTTAAATATTGTCGATATGCTGCAAAACAGCGATATCAATATTGGTAAGTTAAGTGAAAAGGTTCAGCAGGAGCCTGCTTTCGCCGAAGCGTTAAAGCATTCTGCAGCGCTGGATAACCGGCTAAAAATACCGGTGAAAGGAGTGAAGCAAGCCATAATGACCTATGGTACCGACCGGGTTGGCGATATGCTGGTTCTTGAAGCACTAATCCAGCGACTTAATCAGCATTACTTTCCGTTAGGCCGAAGCTGTCATAACCTGCTATCGGTCAGCGCTAATCTGGCATCATTAATTGCAGCAAAAGTAGAAAGCCGGTTATCTTCGCAAGGTGCAGCCCTGGTTGTAAGCTTCGCACTGGCCCCTATTTTTTCTTTGCCTGCTTTAAAAGTGTTACCTCGCTTACCTCACAAGCCGGTTGCGTTGCATGATATTAATACGCTGTTGCATCTTAAATCTTCTGAGCGGCTGGTAGATTACGCCACTGAACTGGCAACAAACTGGCATCAACCCGCTATTCATCGAGCTATCCTTCAACAATTTGGCCGCGAACCCGCTCAGGCCAGCCCTGGCCTTCGCAAAGAATTTGCTATTGTCTCACTTAGTTTGCTGTTGAGTCGTAAATGGTTGCTAACGCCTGGTCAAATGGATGCCTCGTCTATTGCAGCGCTGCGTCAGTGCTTGCAAATATTGGGCTTAAAGCCTGATTTTATAAGCGAGCTGCAGACCAGTGTGGGTGCCTTGTTATGGTCCCCGTTACCTTATCGATTATAGGTCAGATAAGAATGCAACAACGCTAAACGCATTCTGTACTAGGCGTAACGTCCATGTTGCTATAAAATACGGGCGATTTTGGTCGTTGGTGTATTCCTCTTAGTTTATCTTCAAGAGGCAAAATTAAAATACCTTACATCACGTAAACAGCCATTGTGCTACTCCCAAAAAACCTAATTTCAACAGAAACAAAATTACCAAAGGATCCCACCACATGACTCAGCAACAAATCACAGTCATTCGCGGCGACGGTATCGGTCCGGATATCATTGATGCCACCACAAAAATTTTGGATAAAGTTGGCTGCAACTTTGCTTACGACTATGCTGATGCGGGTCTGGTAGCACTAGAAAACCATGGCGAACTTTTACCTCAGTCTACTCTGGATTTAATCAAGAAAAACAAGGTGGCGCTAAAAGGCCCCCTGACCACACCGGTAGGCGAAGGTTTTACTTCTATTAATGTAAGTTTGCGTAAGCAGTTTAAACTGTATGCAAATATACGTCCGGTATTGTCTTTGAAAGGCACCAAAGCCCGTTACGAAGACATTGATATTATTACAGTTCGTGAAAATACTCAGGGTATGTATTCTGGTCTGGGCCAGGTTGTTTCAGAAGATGGCACCGAAGCTGAAGCCATGAGTAAAATTACTCGTGACGGCGCCGAGCAAATTGTAACATTTGCTTATGAACTGGCCCGACGCGAAGGCCGCAAAAAAGTAACGGCTGTTCACAAAGCCAACATCTTAAAATCAACCTCAGGTTTGTTTTTGAAAGTAGCACGAGAAGTGGGTGAGCGTTACCCTGACATCGAAAGCACTGAAATGATTGTTGATAATACCTGCATGCAGTTGGTTATGAATCCGCATCAGTTTGACGTAATTGTAACGACCAATCTGTTTGGTGACATTATCTCTGATCTTTGTGCGGGTCTGGTTGGCGGTTTGGGCATGGCGCCAGGTGCTAACATTGGACACGATTGTGCTATCTTTGAAGCCGTACACGGTTCTGCACCTGATATTGCAGGCAAAAACCTGGCTAACCCTACCTCGGTTATCCTGGCCTCAATTCAAATGCTTGAATACCTGAATATGGGCGACAAAGCTGAAAAAATTCGGTCTGCTTTAAAAGAGGTTATTGAATCTGGCGATCGGACCACTCGTGACCTTGGCGGTCAGCACGGTACTACTGAATTCACTGATGCGGTATTAGAGCGTCTGTAGCCATTTAATATTTGGCTACGCCTGATTTTTGAGCAAAAGCACCTTCGGGTGCTTTTTTTGTGCCTATGACAACCCTGAACTTTATCTGACCTTTAGCTCAGCAGACTATCCACGGTTTTCAATTGTATTCTTATCTGGCAATTCAGCACCTACTATACAGATACGGAAAAAAACAATGATGAAACCAATTCAACAACGTTGCTTAATGATGCTTTCGCTTATAATGATGGCATTCACCTTTAGCCCGGTTCATGCCCAAAGCAGTGACATAACAAAGACACTGGCCCAGCCGGCCCCCTTCGATCTTAACACTGCTTCTGTTGAGCAGCTTACACAATTACCCGGTATTGGCCCACGCAAAGCGCAGTCTATTGTAGATTATCGAACTGAAATGGGTGGGTTTATAGAAGTTACCCAACTTACCGAGGTAAAAGGCATTGGTGAGAAAATGCTTAAAAAGGTACAGCACCGGTTATTTGTCGACGAGCAATAATCCGACTGACCATTAAAAAAGGCTCCATCAGGAGCCCTTTCATAGTGCTTTACGCTAAAGTCTACAACTTTAACGAGGCCAGATACTGTTTAAACTCGTCACCCAAATCGGGATGACGCATTGCATATTCAACATTGGCTTTCATATAGCCCAGTTTGCTACCGCAATCGTGGCTGGTACCTTTCATGCAGTACGCATCAACCTGTTCAATACGCATAAGTGAATCGATGGCATCAGTAAGCTGCACTTCGCCACCCGCACCCGGAGGCGTATGCTCTAGCAAATCCCAGATTTTTTCTGATAATACATAGCGGCCTACGATGGCTAAGTCAGAAGGTGCGTCGGCCAGTGACGGCTTTTCGACCATTTTATGAATTTTAGCCGAATCACCGCCCTCAACACTTTCGCCATCTAAATCGGCAATACCGAATTTAGTGACTTCTTCCTGAGGAACTTGTTCTACCATGACCTGACTAACCCGGCTGGTATTAAATTTAGCTACCATATCGGCCAGATTGTCTTTTCCAGAATCACTTGTTACGTCGTCTATTAGTACATCAGGCAATACTACTGCAAAAGGTGAATCACCCACCAGCGGGTGCGCACATAAGATAGCATGACCTAAGCCGGCAGCATGACCCTGACGCACATGCATAATTGTCACATCTTTGGGGCAGATTGACTGAACTTCTTCAAGAAGCTGTCTTTTAACCCGTTTTTCCAGTGTGGCTTCAAGTTCAAAAGAGGTATCGAAATGGTTTTCAATGCTGTTTTTACTGGCATGCGTGACCAGGATTATTTCTTTAATTCCAGCTGCCACACATTCGTTAACTACGTATTGAATTAACGGCTTGTCGACCACGGGTAACATTTCTTTTGGAATGGCTTTGGTTGCCGGGAGCATTCTTGTACCAAGACCGGCTACTGGAATAACCGCTTTTTTTACCTGACTCATAGTTACTGATTTCCTTTTACTGATAATCCGCGCCCAATGGCATAATATTGAAGGCCATAATCAGCCATTCGCTTAGGTTCAAAAAGATTACGGCCATCGAAAATTAATGGATTGCTCAACTTTGATTTAATAAGTTCAAAATCCGGTGCTCTGAACACTTGCCATTCAGTACAAATAACCAAAAAGTCTGCCTGATTTAACGCGGACTCTTTAGTTCCCATAAGGCGTAAATCATCACGATCACCATAGATACGCTGGGTTTCTTCCATAGCTTCGGGATCGTAGGCTTGTACAACAGCACCCGCCTCCCAAAGTTTTTCCATTAAAACACGACTTGACGCTTCACGCATATCATCGGTATTGGGTTTAAACGATAACCCCCACAACGCAACTGTCTTGCCTTTCACATCATTATTAAAATGCTCCATGATGTATCCGAACAATTTTTCTTTTTGCTGGTAGTTAACCGCTTCAACTGATTCCAGCACACGCGCGGTATAGCCTGCTTTATTAGCACTTTTGACCAATGCCTGAACATCTTTTGGAAAACACGATCCGCCGTAGCCACAACCAGGATAGATAAACTGATAGCCGATTCGTGGATCTGAGCCAATTCCGTGTCTGACTTGTTCAATATCAGCACCAAATAATTCGGCCAGATTAGCGATTTCGTTCATAAAGCTGATTTTTGTCGCCAGCATGCAGTTAGCCGCATACTTGGTAAGCTCTGCACTGCGAATATCCATCGTAATCACTTTATTGTGATTGCGATTAAACGGCGAATACAGCTCACGTAATTTGTCTTCTGCCGTTTTGCTATCGACACCAAGAATAATTCGGTCCGGGCGCATGCAATCTTTAACTGCTGCCCCTTCTTTCAAAAATTCAGGGTTGGACACCACATCAAAACTCAATGGTTTATTCGCACTGGCCAGTGTTTCTGCAACACGCGCTTTTACTTTATCAGCAGTACCCACCGGTACTGTTGATTTATTAATAATGATTTTGTGACTCTGCATGTGCTGGGCAATAGTCTGGGCGACTGTCAGTACATACTTAAGGTCGGCAGAGCCGTCTTCATCGGGCGGAGTGCCTACGGCGATAAAGATAAGATCGCCATGCTCTACCCCAGCTTTTGCATCTGTGGTAAATACCAGACGGCCTGATTCATAATTGCTGGTTACCAATGGTGTCAGACCGGGCTCGTAGATAGGGATACTGCCTTTCTCGAGATTATCTACTTTGGCCTGGTCAACATCAACACAAACTACCTCGTGACCCACTTCTGCCAGTACAGCAGCTTGCACTAACCCTACATATCCAATACCAAAAACTGTAACTTTCACAATACTTCCTTTAACACGACTGTTTTGTAATTTTCACTGAACGAAAAGATATCCGGCATTGTGTTTTCTTTAAATACACTGCAACGGATTCGGTGCATTAATCAAGCTTACCTGTTCGCCCCAAAAGCCCATCTTTAATACCACGGCGAATAAAGTCACCGCGGAGTTTACCTTCTGGAAAAAACCAACGATTTACTATCCAGCGAACAGGCAAAGCCAGTAAATGACGACACTTCCAATAAATTGGAACATGCTGTCGACGGGAAAGGATTAGCACATTACGCACCTGGTAATAAAGTCTTACTGGTGCACCGCGCTTAAAGTTCAGTCCAAACACACGGTGTCTTGCATCGCCCTGTCGATGCCGCATTTCCACGCTACTGGCTTTCAACACCTGAAAGCCTAAACTCCGTGCTCGCCAACACCATTCATGATCTACGCCATCTATAAAAAGATGACTGTCTTTTTTACCAACCTTTTGATAAGCATAGATATTTAATATCATCCCAGAAGCGATAATTTGTTTTACATTCTCTAGTCTGTCGCAAATGGGTTGCGAACGGTGCAAGCGAGGCTGTACTGGCTTGTTAATAAATTCGCACACAATTTGGGGGCCCATACACGCCACATTCGAAAACCGGGTTAACGCGTATTTATAAGTTTCATACAAATTTTGTAAAAAAGGCAACGACAACTGGCTGTCCTGATCTAAAATCAAAACGGCTTCCATATTAGCGCGGTCCAGCGCCTCAATACCCATATTCTGGGCTTCGGCTATCCCTACATTAGACGGACAATGAATATATTCAGGCCAGTCGGCATCATAATATTCAAGTTTTTCAGGAGAGTTATCAACCAATACCACCGGCCACCCGATGGCTTTCAATGCCATCAGCATTGAGCTCAGATGTGCTTCGTTGGGATGATACAAAATTATGACGGCGCCGACTTTCAATGTCTTATCAATTTCTCTAGTAATACACGATCCAGTTTATAGGCTAACTTTATCATTTGAGCTGGCATAAGTCGTAATAATAATACCGCGACCGCATAGGTTATATTAAACAGAGTAAATCGCCGTAAGCGCCGCATAGCTAAAAAGCGTGCTTTAAATTCGTTTAACGATTTACTTAAACCTCGGCGTTTATAAAAGTCGTTAACCCGACGAAACTCTAAAAGCCGCTCACGTAAATTTCTGAACTCATACCCTGCAGCCGCCAATTCTATCCACAGAAAATAGTCCTGAGTATTCATCAACTGGCTATCATAACGATGACCTTGCTCAAATACCTCAGAACGAATCATAACTGTGGGATGATTAAGCGTACATCGGCGGGGAAGCATGCGAACTATTACGCTATTTGACGCGGGCATGACCCGTGAACCGACCTGACGGCCCGATTCGTCAATCTCGGTTAACGCCGTGCCTAAAATAGCAACTTTAGAATGCAGCTTTAAGAAGTGATGTTGTTTTTCCAGACGTTCAGGGTGACAAATATCATCGGCATCCATACGCGCAAAAAACTGGTAGTGCGGACGCGATAACATCCAGTCAATAGCCTGATTCATACAGGCCGCCAGCCCTTCATTGTGTTCGTTCTGAGCAACGATGACACGCTCGTCCTGATCGGCGAACTTAAGTAAAAGAGACGTTTTCGACGCAGCAACAGGACCATTGATAGCAATAAGTAGCGCAAAATTTTTGAAGCTTTGCGCTAATACGCTTTCAATTGCCTGTGACAGCCATGCTTCTGAATCATTCTCATAGGTTGTCAATGCCACCAACACCGGCTGCACCGAAGACTTACGAGGCTCTACAATAAACTGTAATAAAGAAGCGGGTTTAACTGACACTGGATTCCACAAATTCTACAAAAACAACAATTCTACCTGACACCGCTATTAGATGACAAAGAAGATTCAGGCAACACGCTGTTTGAACTTACGAATTAAACGCCAGATATTCTGAATAATATAACTGTAAACCGTTAATAAAGCGATAAAGCCCCAGAACATGGCCCAGTCAGGCACCGAAAAGACTTCGCCCAGCACGCCCACAGTGCAATACAAGCTGCCTAATCCCAGTATGGCTATTAACGCCTGGTTAGAGCTTAACCCAGCACGCATAAAGATATTATGCAGATGCTTACGATCAGGACGTAAAACCGACTGACCTTTTCTGGCCCGACGATACATAATAGCGGCCATATCCATCAGCGGTAAACCAATCAGCCATACCGCTGTTATAGGCCTGAAGGCGGCTTCACTACCCTGTGCGTGATCAACAAGCAACCAGACTATCGTTAAGCCTACAAACATACTGCCTGCATCACCCATAAAGATTTTGTTACCTTTAAACCCTTTCCAGCTTAAATTAAACGCTAAAAAAGGCACAATGGCGGCAGCTATAATCAGCGGTTCCATAATAGCGCCGCCGTGGCCGGTAGCCACTAACAGACCTACCACAAACAACAAAACCACCAGGCTCATACCGCCGGCGAGTCCGTCAATGCCATCGATCATATTAAACGCATTAATAACCCCCACTACACAAACTATAGTGAAGAAGTAGCCGGCAAGGCCCAGGTCGATATACCCAAACCCAAAAATATTGCCCAGTGACGTAATGTAGTTTTGAGCGCTCCAGGCCATAATAGCCGCTACACCAAACTGGCACATTAGCCGGCCTTTAGCGCTTAACTCAAATCTGTCGTCTAGCATTCCTAACAGTACAATAAATGCTGAAGCGGTAAAGAACAGTGGATTGTTTTTCATCCATACATCGGTGACCACACTGGCCACCAACACCGCCATAAATATCGCCACACCACCGGTTAAGGGCACCATGCCGTGATGACGTTTACGCAAACTTGGCTGGTCTACCAAACCAAACTGATGGGCAAGCGGCGTCATCACCACCAATAAAATCAGGGCGACAAAAAACGCAGTAAATAGAGGAACCAGTTGAAGATAATCGAACATTCTATGAAAAATCCATTATCAACGGGCGCCCGAAACTGTCACTGAAAGTGATTAAAGCGGAAAACATTATTCATCCTTTAACAACGATAGCGTTGTTTTCTTCAGAGCTCATTGTTATAAGCGCACAAATAAAGAGAGCAGGCTCTGGTCGAAATATAATAATAAACATTCGCCAAACTGACTACCCCCAACGTTCAATAATTTGTGATCTACGTGTAAATAGTTAACTATTTGGTCAACTATGCAAAGTACGTACATCAAACTATGCTTCGACCACGTGAAATACCCATATTCTGTGGTATGCTGTCTGCCAATTTTCTATAGGACGATTAGCAAAGTTCATGTCAGTAAAAAGCGACATTCTACGACCTGCCTGTATTGCATTTGTCAGCCTGCTTGCCGGTTGCGCCTCGGCGCCCGGGCCAGTAGTAGCAGATATACCGTTAGTTCATGCGAACTACGCTGCCGCTATGCAGGGGCAAGCAATAATTGCGCCGGGAGTAAAAATAGAAGAAGGAAATACCCTTGTTATAGACGAACAGCGCTGGCGCATTGGTCAGGGTTATCATTCTGCTGCCAATCAGTTTTGTCATGAGATAACCCCGGTATCTTCCTCTGTTACTTTTCAGCATTCGGGCACTCGCTCGTTGTTATGCAATAACAATAGCCAGTGGCTTCGCTATTCCACTGTATTGCAGCATTCATCATCGTCGGCAACAGGACTGTAATCATGAGTTTGGTACGACTAACAGCCTTTATGGGGCTAATTATTGTATTGGCCGCAATGCAGCTGTGCCAGCCGGTTCAGGCACAGTCATTAAGCGACTTACAGCAACTTAGAGAACAGGCCCAGCAGGGCCAGAACGGTCAGGGCCAGGGTAATGGTGCTGTGGGCGCAGCCGCCTCGCAGTCAGGCGCCGGTGTAGGTTCGGTAAAACCCTTTGAACTCAGTACCTCTCGCACTATTCAGGGCATGAACGCCGGGCAGCAATCCACCGGTCAATATTACAATAGCAGTCGTGGTGGACGCACCCTACCGGGCGAGCCCACCGTGGATACGGTCTACCCTAAACAAATGGCTATGGAAAACCCACCCTACGCAGCCAATTTGTTTATTGGTGGTTTTGAGTCTGAACGTGCAGATGGCTTAAACGACAATTACCTGGTGGCGCAGGGCGATAAAATCTCAATCTGGCTTTGGGGCGCGGTTAATTTTGCCGATGTGGTCACCGTGGATAATCAGGGCAATATCTTTATTCCTAACATTGGCCCGATTCAGGTAGCTAATACTCCGGCCAGCGCAGTCAACAGTAAGGTCACCGCCAAAATAAAACAAATCTATACCAATGATGTCAGCGTGTATGTCAACTTGCTTACATCCACCCCGGTTTCGGTATATATAACCGGCCCTGTATTGCGCCCGGGTCAGTACGCAGGTCAGGCCTCTGACAGCTTACTTTATTTTTTAAAGCGCGCGGGGGGCATAGACTTTCAGCGTGGAAGCTTTCGAAAAATAGACGTTCAGCGTGACGGTAAAACCCTCGCCACCGCCGATTTATATGAGTTTTTGCGAGAAGGTCAGCTGCCAGAGGTTTCATTTAAAGACGGTGATGTATTAGTCGTTCGTCCTATCGGCGCCACCGTAGTCGTGCAAACAGGGGCCAGAAACAGCTTCACATTTGAGTTTAAAAAAGAAGAGTTAAAAGGTGAAGTACTGACACATTACGCCACCCCCCGAAACTTTATAAATCATGTGTCGGTGGCGGGTGTGCGCGACGGACAACAGTTTTCCCGGTATGTGAAGCTGAAGAATTTTGCTGATTTTATGCTGCAGGCCGGAGATACCGTAGAGTTTGTCGATGACCATGAACAACTGGTCTATCGAATCAATATACAGGGAAGCCATACCGGGCCGTCTCAGGTGATGGTCGATAAAGGCACTCGGTTAAAAGATGTACTGAATTACATCAAGGTAAATCCCGATTTGTCTGACACACAAAATATTTATTTGCTGCGTGAAAGTGTTGCTCAAAAGCAAAAAGAGATAATTGACCGGTCATTGCAACAACTAGAACGCAGCGTGTATACAGCGCCAATCAGTTCCAGTGGTGAAGGTGCTATTCGGGTGCAGGAAGCTCAGTTGGTCTCTGACTTTATTACGCGGGCCCGAGAGGTAGAGCCGCTGGGTAAAGTGGTGGTGTCTGAAAATCAACAGGTTGCAAATGTATTACTGGAACCTAACGACACCATTGTTGTGCCGGCCATCACTGATCTGGTGCAAGTTGGTGGCGAAGTTATGCTCCCTCAGGCAGTGGTATTCAATCCTGATGCTACCGCAGCAGATTACATTGCTTGGGCAGGCGGCTTTACCCAACGCGCTGACGACGAACGAATTCTTGTCATTCGTAAAAACGGAATTGTTGAATTTGACCAGATTGAAGGCAGCCGAATTACGCGCAAAGAAGGCAGCGTGAACTTACGTCCTGGCGACCAGGTTATTGTACTTCCGGCCACCGATGTTAAATCGCTACAAGCAGTGAAAGATATCACCCAAATTATTTACCAAATTGCTGTTGCTGCGAACGTAGCCTTAGATTAACTATGCTTTCATTTTCAGATCAGCTAGCGGCATGGCGAAGAGTCATCTTCGCTTTGCTGCTGCGCGAGCTTCAAAGTAAGTTTAACGATAAGCTCGGCCTAGGCTGGGCTTTCTTTGAGCCTTTCCTGTTCATCTTTGCATTATCTTTTGCCCGTAGCTTCATATCTGGCTCTGAAGTGCATTCTATGCCTATTCTTATTTTTATGATGGTAGGTATGGTGGCAATTCAGTCATTCATGGCAAGTCTGGGTGCCGTTGCCGGGTCGATAAAAAAGAACAAACCCTTGTACGCATTCCGACAGGTTCAGCCTATTGCGGCATTTGTAACCTCTTTATTTTTAGAGTGCGCCATAAAGCTCGGCGCAATTTCGTTACTTTCGTTGACAATTTACCTGCTACAGATTGATGTTCAATTTGAGAACCCACTTCTGTTAATTAGCTTATATGCGTTAATGTGGACCTTTTTAGGGTCTGTCGGGTTACTGTTTGGAATCATTACGTCCTACGTCCCTGAGATAAATAAAATAAAAAACCTTTTCACCCGACCTATGTTTTTTATTTCGTGTGTATTTTTTAGTTTGCAGGATGTTCCCGAAAAGTACTGGCCGTACCTAAACTGGAACCCGATGGTGCATTTTATTGAGCTATCGCGATATGCGCTTTACCCTTCTTATGGGCATAACGGGGTAAGTATTGAGTACGCAGCAAGTATTACTATTTTAATTTTGTTTTTCAGCCTGGCGCTTTACCACCATACCTGGAAGCGGGTACTTTCACGATGATTGAAATTCGAAACTTAACCAAAAGCTATCCTAGTAAGCTTGGCCCTCAGTATATCTTTAAAAACCTGAACTTCACGTTTCCTACCGAGCGTAATGTGGCAATTTTGGGCAAAAACGGGGCCGGTAAATCTACCCTATTTCGGCTGCTGGCCAAAAGCGAATATCCCGATCGTGGCCAAATACTTACCAATCGCGCTATGTCCTGGCCCGTGGCATTGCAAACGGGCATTCACCCGCATATGACGGGGCGTGAAAATACCCGGTTTATTGGTCGTATTAATAATGTTCGATCTTTAAAGAATTATGAGCATCGGGTTCAGAAGTTTGCCGAGCTCGAGAAGAAATTTGATCTGCCGGTTCGCAATTACTCATCAGGAATGCGAGCCAAACTTGTGTTTGCCTGCTGCATGAATATTGATTTTGATATTTATCTGATAGACGAAGCGACCTCAGTAGGCGATCCACTGTTTCGAAAAAAAGCCAAAGAAACGCTGAAAGAAAAAAGCAAAACCAGCGGTGTGATTATGGTAAGCCATGAACTTGACCAGGTGCGAGAATATTGCAGCTCGGTTGTCCTTATTGAAGATGGCAAATTAACCTATTACGAAGACCTTGAAGAAGGTATCTCGGTTTACACCAACCAGCCGAAAAAAGAAAAAGGTAAATAACGCTGTGCTAAAAAAGACCCAACAAAAACTAAAGCTTTTGACCAAACATGTCGGGCGCGCATTTCTTGGGGCCTGGATAATTTACGCCTTATATCTGATTTTACTGGCTTCACCCCAATACGAAAGCCAAAGCCAGCTAATCATTAAGAAGTCTGATGGGGGCAGCGCGTTTGACGCTTCATCGCTACTTATGTCTTCGGTAACCGATGCGCCCTTGTCAACTGACAGCGTGTTAGTTGAAGCCTTTATTAAATCCCAGGATATGTATCGGTTTCTTATCGAGAATCATGGCATGAACGAACACTTTCAAACCGACGAAGCCGATATTTTTAGTCGGCTATCGACCGGGGCCACCACCGAGGATAAGTACCAGTATTATCTTGACCATATAGATGTCACCGTAGACTCAAGCTCAGCGGTTATTACCTTACAGACCAAGGCCTTTAGTGCAGCCTATGCCAACACGCTGAATACGGCCATTATCAAGCATGCAGAAGATTTTATTAATAACATCAATAATCAGTTGGCTAAATCAAAGCTGAAATTTGCAAAAAGCGAACATGATATTGTTGAGCAGAAACTGCAGTCTTCAAAGCAGGATTTATTAGAGTTTCAGTCAAAATATAATGTGCTTGACCCAACCGCTGAGGGTGCTGCGTCGCAGCAAATTGCATTTTCGTTAGAGGCTACGCTAGCGCAAAAACGAGCAGAGTTACAAACTATGTCGGGGATGATGTCTGACATTGCACCTGAAATGCGTAACCTGAAACGCCAGATAAAAGCCTTGCAAGAGTCGGTTGAGCAACAAAAAAGTCAACTGAACACTGCCAACATCGGCGACTCAAGCGATGTCACTATGACTCAGCTGATGGCCCAGTACAGCGATATGCAAATTCAGCTTCAACTGGCTATCCAAGCTTACTCATCGTCGTTAATGACATTAGAAAATACCCGGGTTGAGACCTATCAAAAGCTTCAGCACCTGATTACAGTAGAGCGTCCCACATTGCCCGAGAGCAATAAATACCCGCAAATTATCTACAATTTGGTGTTGTTTGGGGTAATTTTGTGTCTCATTTATGCTGTGGGTCGAATTATTGTCGCCACAATTAAAGAGCTGTAAGCGTTTGTCAACGAATCTTACATTGCCCCTACCCTGCTATGTTTGGCAAGGCGCAATGTAAGATTGGTACGCTGGTTTGTTAACACAATACACATCAAATTTATTGCTTATGTCAGCAGTCGCACGCTCTGCAGCAGTTGCAGCATCAGTCTTTTAACCTTTTCTTTACTTGTGTATTCTAAGCGCCTCTAGTATAACGACGGTACCTGCGGGTACATCTCAGTCACGTAAACAGACGCAGTGCTGTCTACTTCTATACCGAACTTACAAATAAAATAATACGGAATTTGATTGTGACCACAAAAACATCCAACGACGCGAGTTTCTTCGGCCATCCAGGGGGGCTGATGACATTGTTCTTCACAGAAATGTGGGAACGTATGAGCTACTACGGTATGCGTGCCCTGTTAGTTCTTTTTATGACCGCCTCGCTACAAGAAGAAGGCTTAGCATTCACCGTGGCTTCGGCCACCGCTATTTATGGTTTATACACTGGTGCGGTGTATTTTATGGGTCTGCCAGGTGGGTGGATTGCAGATCGGCTGATTGGAAGTCAGCAAGCAGTTTGGTACGGCGGCATCATTATTATGTGCGGCCATATTGTATTGGCCATACCCAGTCACAGTACGTTCTTTATCGGACTTATTCTGGTGGTTCTTGGCACGGGTCTTCTTAAACCCAACATCAGTGCCATGGTTGGCGGCCTGTATGCTGACAATGATAACCGTCGCGACAGTGGCTTTACCATATACTATATGGGCATTAATATTGGCTCGTTAATTGGTTACGGGGTATGTGGCTGGTTGGCGCCCAATATGGGTTATCACTGGGCGTTTGGGGCAGCTGCCGTAGGTATGGCAATTGGTTTGATACAGTACCGGGCTACCCGAGACAGATTACATGATGTAGGTGATGGTCCTGCTGGCGAACTGACTCCTGCCATTCGTAAAAGTGGCTGGACCGGTATTACCCTATTTTTACTTGTTTTAATCGGTGTAACCGCCGCAACGACAATGGGTATTTTAGTTATTGACCCCGTTGCACTGGCTAAGTATGTGGCAATAGCATTTACCGCTATCTTCTTGATTTATTTCTTCGGTATTTTCTTCTTTGGTAATTTAAACAGTCCAGAGAAAAAGCGTATGGGCGCTTTGTTTTTAATTTGTGTTGCCTCAGCCTGTTTCTGGGCGGGCTTTGAACAGGCTGGCTCTTCGCTTAACCTGTTTGGCCGGGATTATACCGACCGTATGATTGGCGCTTTTTCAATTCCGCCAGCCTGGTTTCAGTCAGCAAATTCTATTTTCATTATAATCTTGTCACCCTTCTTTGCTGCGCTATGGGTAAATTTAGGTAAGCGTATGATGGACCCCTCTTATGGTGCTAAATGCGCAATTGGTCTTATTATTATGGCCACGGGCTTTATTGTCATGTTTTTTGCTGCTCAGTTGGCTGCCAGCGGTCTGAAAGTTGCGCCTTATTGGTTAATTACTACGTACTTTTTGCACACCGTAGGCGAACTCTGCTTAAGCCCGGTTGCACTTAGCGCCGTAAGTAAATTGTCACCGCGTCGGTTTGCCGGCCAGATGATGGGGGTTTTTGTACTGACCTATTCTATCGGTAACGTTATTGCCGGCCTGTTGGCGGGTAACTTCAATCCTGATCGCTTAGACACAATGCCTGATTTGTATATGCAAATTAGCTTGTTCAGTATTGCCATTGGTATTGTCGTATTGTTGCTGTCGTTGAAAACACGCTATTGGGAAGCCCTAGCAGACCATAAATCAGAAGACCAACCAAAACCGTCAACGGTTCAATAATCAGAAGGTGCTAAAGGGCTTAGCCTTTTAACCTTGGAGACAATCTTTTACAATGCAAAGCCGTCACACTACTGTGACGGCTTTTTTTATGGCAGATTGATTATGGCACTGTATTTTTCTACCCGTAATATCCCCGGTCTACAAGCCCGGCCGTTACCAGAGCGAATGGCACTGCTTGAAGCTGCTGGAAAACGTATGACAGTCCCTGAAAAAACGCTATTAAACGTGTTGAAGCTATTAATTATTGTTCCGGTATTTGCCCTGGTACTGCGTACCGCCACAGATTGGACCTCATTGCTCTGGGCTTTTCTTATTTTTTTACTGTACCCTTTACTGGTAAAGCCATTACAGTATTCAATCTGTGCCAAACATTTACGTTTGCCTGACACCACATCTGAGGAGAAACAATGAAAACAATTCTGGTTACCGGTGGAGCGGGTTATATCGGCAGTCATACAACCCTGCAGTTACTTGAGCAGAATTTTAATGTTGTTGTACTTGATAACCTGGTAAATGCCAGTGCCGAGTCTTTGCGGCGGGTAGAAGCGCTAAGCAAAAAGTCGGTCACTTTTATCGAAGGTGATATTCGCGACGATGCGGTTCTGGATACACTTTTCACCCAGCATAATATCGATGCAGTTATTCACTTTGCCGGCCTCAAAGCGGTAGGTGAGTCAGTTCAAAAGCCGTTGTCTTATTATGAAAACAATGTGTACGGCACACTAAGTCTGTGTAACGCTATGCACAAGCACAATATTAAAAATTTGGTGTTTAGTTCATCTGCTACTGTCTACGGAGACCCGGCTGCCCTGCCTTTGCACGAGAAAATGGCCACAGGCGAACCGACGAATCCTTATGGAATGTCAAAGTTAATGGTCGAAAAAATGCTGACCGACCTGCAGCGCTCTGACAATAGCTGGAATATCGTGATCTTGCGTTATTTTAATCCGGTAGGCGCGCATTCATCTGGCCAAATTGGTGAAGACCCAAACGGAATACCTAACAACCTTATGCCTTTTATTGCTCAGGTTGCGACTGGCAAACTGGCTCAGCTATCCGTATTTGGTGATGATTACGATACCAAAGATGGCACAGGCGTTCGCGATTATATCCACGTTGAAGATTTGGCCAACGGCCATCTTAAAGCATTGGACAGAATTTCACTGAATATGGGGTTAGATATTTATAACCTGGGCACGGGTCAGGGTTATTCGGTACTTGAAATGATTCGGGCGTTTGAAAAAACCTCTGACAAAACGATAAATTATAAAGTTGTTGCGCGTCGTGAAGGTGATATTGCCGCCTGTTACGCCGACCCCACGTTAGCCGCCAAAGAATTAAACTGGCATGCCGAAAAAGGTCTGGAGGATATGTGTCAGGATAGTTGGAACTGGCAATCCAATAACCCGAATGGATATGCTAAGTAAGTTATGCAGGCTTCCGTTTTAGCGGAAGCCTGAACCAATCTTATAAACTACTCGGTATCACCCTCAAGCAGTGCTTCAAAATCTTCAAAGTCTTCCTGTTCTTGTTCAACATCTACCGCATCTTCACCGACTTTTCCGTCAGTAACACGAAATTTCAGGTTCTGAAAATACGCATTTTTTACAAATGAGTACTGGTCAAACGATTGCTCTAACTGTTGTTCTTGTTCAATAAGAGCGGCCCGCGCTTCAAGCAATGATACAACGGCACTGGCAATACTAAAATTAGAACTTAATACCGTCATAGGGTAATAATAACCATCGGCTACGCGCCCTGTGAAACTGCGAGGATCAGAAGGACCTAACACCGGCAACATCAGAAACGGACCGGTTTCAACTCCCCACACGGCCAGTACTTCACCAAAGTTTTCACGTTGACGCTCAACCCCGATTTTACTTGCCACATCAACTGTACCCAATAAGCCTACGGTAGAGTTAATCAAAAAGCGCGCCAGACTATCCATACCTTCGTCAAAATCGCCTTGCAGCATGTTATTTAAAAAGTTTGCGGGCTCTTCTAAATTGTTAGCGGCGTTTAGCAGCCCGGTACGGGCAAATTGCGGGGTTACCGTGGTATAACCTACTGTAATGGGACGAATAAAATACGCATCTATTACTTCCCAGTTTAAGTCCCAGAGCTTACGGTTCACCGACTCGAAGGGGTCGCGGGGATCTGAAATATTCGCGCTGGTTTGAGCTTGTTCAGCCGAATTATTTGACGCGCAACCGGCCAAAATGCCACAGGACAACAGCAAGCTGAAGCACAAGGCATGTTTAATTTTGTTCACTTAAGTTCCTTATCAATCTTAATGGCGTGCTGAGTAAGACGCCCCTGTTCTAAATCAAAAAAAATGGTTCCCTGCAAATCGCCCGCAGAGGGCATCACATCCTGATCAGCTGAGATACGCGCAACTAACTTTACCTGTTTAAGATGTGCCAGGGTAAAGTCGGGTATCATCGCATCATTGATACCAAGGGTAATGGTGATCGGAAACCGGGACAATGGTTGTTTTACGACAGCAGCGGGCATCCGGTTTTTTTCATTTTTTTGTTGTGCAAATACAAGTAGATAGCCGTCTTCAGGCAGCCCCTTCTGGCGTAAATTTTCAGCAAGCATGACGGTGACTTCAAGGGCAGTTTGAGACGAAGGTGAACTTTGACCGCCCAACTCTACAATCCGTTGCTCTAAACTGCGCCGCATCTCGCTATCGGGGGGAAGTTGCGATTTTATCCGGGCAAAGTAGCGTTCGGTGGCAGCTAAATCACCAAGCTGAGCCGAGGCAACCGCTGCCATAAGTACATATTTTACATCTTCAGGCTGACGAGATAGCCAACTTTCTAACACCTCTTTGGCTAATATAACCTGATCGCGCTCACCGGTCCCCATAAGCAGTTGAGCATAACCCGATGCCACGGTGTCGGTTTGCGGTGCCAGTTGATAAGCTTTTGCCATAGCCTCTAACGCCTGAGCGCTGCGATTAAGAGACGCCTGCATACGGGCTAAAAACATCCAACCTTTAGCATCGTCGGGTTGTTCATACAATCGTTGGCGTATAGCCAGAGCAAGCTGGGCGATATCTTTATCAGTAATAGCCTGAGCCGCTCCTTTTTGTAATTTTTCAGACAATGCAGGCAAAGCTTCAATAGCCTGCTGGCTTTGCTTTAGCTGGGCAAGCTGATTAACCTGATAATACGTTACTGAGCCTACCACCACAGCCAGCAAGGCACCTGCAATTATCCACCAATAAGCGGGGCCAGAACGACTTTCGGCGCTGCTTCGATGTTCATCAACCATTGCCAGTTTTAATTCATCGCGTGCCTGACGAAGATCCTGCTCGCTCATCATCCCCTGCTCGGCCTCGGCGTCTAATTCGGCTAAGCGCTCTTTCACCAACTTAACATTGGCTCCGGGCTGACTTTTAGACACCGGACGTCGCCCAAACCAGGGCAACGCCACCAGTATCACCAATAACGTTAGCAATGCCGTAGCGGCTATATGAAACCAGGACATCGCTATTCCTTATCCTGCTTCAATAGGCGTTCAGCCTCTTTCAGTTGCTCGGCCATATCTTCTGGGGGCGCGGGTTTTCCGCGTTTTAAAACCATCAGTAGCCCTCCTATTGCAAATACCACAGGCAACACCCACAACCAAATAGTAGCAACAGTAATGGGCGGCTCATAGTAAACAAAGTCACCATAGCGGGCTTTCATGTAATCAATGATTTGCGCCTGTGACTGGCCTTCGCGGGTGAGCTGATACACCTTGCGGCGCATATCTTTGGCTATCATGGCATCAGAGTCGGCAATATTCTGGTTTTGACACATTGGACAGCGCAGTGTGGTGGTAAGCTGATTAAACTGTTGCCGCTGAGTGGCATCATCAAACTCGTAGTTATTTTGCGCAGCGTAACCCCATGCACTAAAACCCATAAGCACCAAAACCCAAAGCAACCTCACGGCTTTTGTTCCTGCTGTAAGCGACTATACACAGGCTCAATTTTGTTACGCCACACCCGCTCATTAATATCCCCGATATGATGCAATCTGACCACTCCTTGAGCATCAATCAAAAAATGTTCTGGGGCGCCGGTCACTCCTAAGTCTAACGACAAGTCCCGGTAGGTATCGTAAATATTAAATTGATAGGGGTTACCAAATTGCTGAAGCATATCTTTTGCTTCCTGACGTACCTGAGCAAGCACTTTACCACCAAAATCCGGGTCAATATCCTGATCAAAATACAATCCTACAAAGCGTATCCCTTCAGACTCACGCAATTGCGTCAGGTAGGGCAGCTCGACCGCGCAGGTTATACACCACACGCCCCAAACATTTAAAATAGTAACTTCGCCTTTTAATGAGCCGGGGGTGTAGATTGTCTCTGGATTCATTAAATCGGGTAACGAAAAAGCCGGAACCGTTTTACCCGTGGCTTGCGAGTCAAGCTCCCGGGGGTCTGAAAACAATCCCTGATATAAAAATCCGACCCCGCCTATAAATACCAGCAAGGGCAGCACCACTAACCAAACTTTTTTCATAACGCCTCTGCTGTTTTGTTTGAAGAGCCTGCCGCACGGGACTTTTGGCGGTGGTCCCTGTTTAGCCGGTAACGACGATCGCTAACGGCCAATAGCCCAGCAATAGCCATAATGCCGCCGCCGCCCCATATCCAGATTACAAAAGGTTTGATGTAAATACGTACCGCCCAGGCCTCACCGTTTAACGGTTCGCCAAGCGCAACAAAAATATCCCGGGTCAGGCCTGTATCAATCGCGGCTTCTGTCATTGGCATTTTTTGTACAAGATATAAGCGTTTCTCAGGAAACAATACCGCAACTTCCTGCTCATCCCGAGTTACCGTAAACTGCCCTACATCCGCATTATAATTTGGCCCTGCGTATGTAGTGTGACTATCAAATTGTATTTGGTAAGCTCCTACGCGTACCTGTTCGCCAGGACTCATGCGAACATCACGCTCAAGCTCGTAGTTACTCACCAGGGTAATACCGATAAGTGAGACGGCAAAGCCAAGATGTCCCAATACCATAGCCCAGTGACTACGGGTTAACATTGATAATCGTTGTCTTGTACCCAGTTGCTGCGGCAAACTGTCTAGTCGCTGCATAACTTCCATCACCGTACAAATTACAATCCAAAACGCCAGCACCAGCCCCAGTATTGCCATATAAGCGGGCTGAGAGTACGAAAAAAACACCAGCAACGCAGCACTAATACTCAGCCCAAAGGCAAACAGCATTTGTTTAGTTAGTGCGCTTACAGGCTGACTTTTCCAACGCACCAGCGGACCAATACCTAACATAAATACAAACGGCACAATTAAATACACAAACATTTTATTGAAAAATGGTGCACCAATAGAGATAGAACCCAGGCCAATTTCTTTGTGAATAAGCGGCAGTAATGTTCCAAGCAACACTACAATGGTCGCGGCACATAAAAACAGATTGTTACCCATTAATAATACTTCGCGGGAAAACATCTGGTAGCGAGCCACACTTTTTAATGTACTGGCTCTAAAGGCGTATAATACCAGAGCTGCACCGCTTAAAATGACTAAGATAGCCAGTATGAACAACCCGCGGGTCGGGTCGCTGGCAAATGAATGCACCGATACAATGACACCAGAGCGCACCAGAAAGGTTCCCAGTAAACTTAATGAGAATGCCGATATTGCCAGCAAAACTGTCCATGAGCGAAACAATTTACGTTTTTCAGTTACCGCCAGCGAGTGCATAAGTGCGGTTCCCACCAGCCACGGCATAAACGAAGCATTTTCAACCGGATCCCAGAACCACCAGCCGCCCCATCCCAGCTCATAATAAGCCCACCAGCTACCCAGACAAATGCCTACGGTTAAAAATGACCAGGCAGCAATAACCCAGGGACGCGACCAGCGTGCCCAGGTTGAATCTAACCGGCCTGATATGAGTGCCGCGACCGCAAAAGCAAAGGCGACCGCAAAACCCACGTAGCCCATATAGAGCATAGGCGGATGAATAATCATTCCAAAATCTTGTAAAAGCGGATTTAGATCGCGCCCGTCGACTGGAAAAAAAGGCAACATGCTTTCAAACGGGTTCGACGTTAAAAGCATAAAAAGATAAAAACCGATAGCTACCATTCCCAATACAGCCAGTACTCGGGCCACCATTTCTGCAGGTACACTGCGGCTAAATATTGCGACCGCGACACTCCACAGGCTAAGCATTAATACCCACAACAAAAACGAACCTTCGTGTCCGCCCCACACCGCAGTCAACTTATATTGCAAGGGAAGGCGGCTGTTTGAATGCTGCGCCACATAGGCCACCGAAAAATCATCGGTGGCAAACGCATACGACAAACAGACAAACGCGATTAGAGTAAAAATAAACATACCCGCGGCCAGCGGCCGAGCCGAAGCAATAAGTGCTGAATGCCCTTTTGCTGCCCCTGCCATCGGATAAACCGCCAGCAATATCGCACACACCAGCGCCAGAACAAGCGCGATATTGCCTATTTCTGGCGCTATCATAAGGCATCATCCAACGACGCTGGCTTTTGATGCTTAATGCCCTTCATTTTTTCAGCCAGTTCAGGCGGCATGTATTCTTCGTCATGCTTGGCCAGCACTTCATGGGCCTGGATATGGTTGGGGCTGGTTAAAACTCCGGTAGCTACAATACCCTGTCCTTCACGAAACAAATCAGGCAATATGCCCTGATAAGAGATGCTTACTTTGGGCCCGGTATCGATAAGCGAAAATGTAACTTGTAGTGAATCGGGATCGCGGGTCACCGAGCCTGGCACCACCAGCCCGCCAATACGTAAGCGCTGTCCAACTTGCGGCGTTTTTCCTTGTTTTCCTTCAATGATTTCAGAGGGCGTATAAAACAAATCTATGTTGTCGTTCAGAGCAAATAACATCAGACCTACCGCAGCACTGAGTAACCCCCCAATGCTCAGTATTACAATTAACCGTTGTTTTCGTCTTGGATTCACCCATTACTCCTGAGCCGACTGGCCATTTTGTCGCGCCTTTTGGATGCGCACCTGTCGCTGCTGATTTTTAGAAATTGTCTTTAACAGGTTTCGGCGTTCGGCTTTAGCGGCAATAACCAATAGCCCCATGACCAAGAAACTGACCCCGAAAGACAGCCATACATAAAAGCCATAACCCCCCATCGCAATTAAACTGCTTAGTGAATCAAACTGCATTCTGGTTTTCTCTGCGATCGTGTAAAAGTGCGCTGACCCAGGGGCGATGTTGTTCGCGACGTAGTATTTCATTGTTAAGTCGCATACAGGTTAAGGCGGCAATAAACATCATCATACCTGCAATATTCATTAGCAAAGGCCACAGCATTTCGGTGGCAATTGATGGTTTATCAAACTTGGTAATGGTGGCGCCCTGGTGCAGTGTGTTCCACCATTGGACTGAAAAATGAATCACCGGAATATTAACTACCCCCACCAGAGCCATGATACCTGCAGCTTTGCCTGCTTGCTGTTTGTCGTCAAAGGCGCTGTAGAGGGCAATAACGCCGCAATATAAAAAAAGTAAAATCAGTTCTGAAGTTAGACGGGCATCCCATACCCACCAGGCGCCCCACATGGGTTTGCCCCAGGCCGCGCCGGTAAACAAGGCAATAAAGGTCATTACTGCGCCTACAGGCGCCATGGCTATCATCGCCATAAAAGCAGTGCGCCATTGCCATACAATGCCCACTAACGCGGCTACCGCCATCGCTACATACGTGCTCATACTTAGCATGGCAGCTGGCACATGAATATAAATGATACGAAATGAGTCGCCCTGCTGATAATCAGCGGGCGTAAAAAGCAGTCCCCACAGTGTGCCCGGCACTAACAGCAACACGCAGATACCCGCAAACCAGGGAGTCAGGCGCTGACTAAGACTGTACGCAGCTTGTGTTTTTGCATAAGGATGTAACCACTTAAACATCAGTGCTGACTCACTTTTAATGCATAGGCAGTAGCAAAAGGCGCCAGAGCCAACGCGCACAGCAGCATAGCGCCGATAATGGCAAGCTGGGGTGCATAAGATAAATGTAGTGCTGCTGACTCTACCGCAGAGGTAGCAAAAATCAATAAAGGAATGAACACCGGGACCATGAGCAATAACGGCAACAGTGCACCTTTTTGTACACCTACCGTTAACCCCATAGCAATGGCCCCTACCAAAGATAACAAGGGAGTGCCCAGCAATAACGATAAAAACAGAGCCAGGTACATCGGCATCGACAAGTGTAAAAACAACGCCAACAACGGCGATAAAATTAACAATGGCAAAAAGCAAACCAGCCAGTGAACCACCGACTTAAGTGCCACAATCTGAAAAACCGGCACTCCACTTAACAACAGTTGCTCAAGCGAACCATCAAGATAATCTTGTTTAAATAAGCGCTCCATGCCGAGTAACGCTGTCAATATCGCGGCCACCCATATCACGCCCGGCCCAATACGTTGTAAAGTTTCGGGAGCCGGTCCCACTGCAATAGGAAACAATGTCACAACTATCAGTAGAAACAGTAACGGCTGCGCTAATTCGCCTTTTTGATTAAATGCTATCGCAAGATCACGCTGCAAAACACCTTTTATCAACTGGCTCACAAGCGGTACTCCAAATCAAAATACTGCAACTTAGCTGAAGATGTTAATGGCTGGTGCGAGGTTAAAATGACCGCCCCGCCGCCATCAATAAATTGGTTAATATGTTGTTCGACAAGAGCGATACCTGCGGTATCCAATGCCGTAAAGGGTTCATCAAGAATCCAAAGCCTGGCTGGTTTAAGCCACAATCGTGCTAATGCTACCCGCCGCTGCTGACCTGCTGACAAAAATTTAACAGGCAAGTCTTCAAGGCCTACCAGCCCCAGCCTGGTTAACAGGTCATACAAAAGCGCTTCGCTACATGGAGCCTGATGCAAATGCGCCCAATACTGTAGATTTTCGAGCGCACTTAAGCTCGCCGTCAGCCCGCTTTTATGGCCCAGATACACCAGTTCTTTGAAGTAAGTCGTATCGAGTGCCCGACTATTCCACAATACCTGGCCTTGCTCAGCTTGACTTAAGCCAGCAATAATACGAAGTAAGCTGGTTTTACCGGCGCCATTAGGACCGCGCAGGTGAATTAACTGTCCTGTTGAAATTTGCAGCGATAGGTTCTCAAACAAAATGCGGTCACGTTTGCTACATGACACATTCTGCACAACTAATTCCGGCAAGAAAGCGCTTCCGTTCTCGTTACTTAGCAATGGTTAGACGCAGTTTACCACACAAAAAAATCTGCGCGAGTATTGCACAATAACCGCTTGCAGGTTTGAGTCAGCCGCCTGTTAAGTAAAAGAATATCTGTAGCAGAAAGGAAAGGAAGGAAAGGAAAGTAAGCAGCTCTGCGCTAAAACACAGAGCTTAATAACAATACAAATAACTGAGGTAGGCAATCGGGTTATGCGCTGCTAGGGCGTCAATGCTCCTGCGGCTACCGATGCCGATGATGATTCTAATCTGTTCCAGAATTTTTCGTGAAAATAGAATGCTACAGTGTTGATTGCTGGCTCTACTAAGGCCAGTAATCCACCGATTAATAAACTACCGGTAAGTAAATAGGCGACCGTAAAGGCCACCGAGAAGTGCATAACAGCAAAGGTAATGGTTTTTTTCATGTTGGCTTCCACCCACTCATATTTGATAATGATAATTATTATCATTTAAGTGCGAAAAAACCAATCTTTTTTTATAATCTATCTAATCGCTTCTGTGACGTTGTTCTGTTTTATACTGATTTAAATATCCTATAATCAGTCTGAGGAAGCCTGTAGAGATATTCTGCTTCAAGCCAGAGGGCGGCTTTTAGCGCTATTTTGGTGAGGATGATGACACAAGAAATTTAACCAGTTACACCGCCACACCCTGCTTGGCTTATCAGATTGATGGTGGGTAACTACTTGTGACTCTTGGTACTCACTACTTTATCAGACATTATCGAACAAAAACTTATTTGAGGCTAAAGTTGCGTCAGCCGCGTACCGATAAGCTACTATGACCGCATCGACTATTCCACCTACCCGCGTAGGGCAACCTTTAGCAGGTGGGGCGACTACTACCAGTAGTGACGCTACTGCTCTGCCTGTTGCACAACAACCTGCGAATGCACAGGTGCAGCTTGCGCCCAATAATGAAATTCGTATTCAGGTGGCTGAATTAAAATCTCAGATCACCATTGCTTTATCCACACTATCTATCCCAGCAAGTGCTAATGCAACTAAAATAGATACGTTAGCAGGCCCGGTGGTGATATCGCGAATCAGCGATAGTCAGGCATTAATTTCTTCGATAAAAGCCCACAATGTATCGGTGGTGTTGGCTGCCACTGAAAAAAGTCAGGTGTTAGGCGAATTAAGCCGGGCGTTATCTTCGGTGCGCGCCCCGGCTCTACAGATGCCGGTCACGGTGGTGTCAACCACGCCGGGCCAGGTCACTATTAATGCCGCCACTTTGGCCCGACCGGTTACTTTGCCTATTCCGGTCAACGCTGACATACACCCCGGCCCGGATAAACTGACACGTCATACCCAATCAGGTCACTGGTCACTAAACAGTACCGACCTTTCGACACCGTTGCCTCAATCGACCAAAGCGTCAATCTCAAGAGCTCTAGCGGCACACGCGTTAAAGTCTCCGGGCCTGGTATTTGAAAACTTACCACCCAATACGGTTAAACAGCTCACAACACAGCTTCCAAAGCTTACGGCCTCACTGGCTCAGCCCCAGGTGGGCTTGTCTTTTAATGGGTCGCAGTTTTCTGCTACTACGGCGGTTTGGCAACCAAGCGTAAAGCTTCTGGCTAATACAGATATATTTAAAGGTTTTTTGCCTAACGCCCCGACCAAAGTGCCCGCGCTTCCTGAGCTTCGGATTGGCCCCGCTGCGCTAACCGAACGCCCCCCTACGCTTAGTGTTACAGATGCTTCGCTATCCGCGCTACCAAAAGCTGTACTACCTTCTGATGCTGTGCTCAATTCGCTACCGGGAAACCAAGCTCAGCATGCACTATTGCAGCAGCAAATTCCGCAACTGGCTCGTAAATTGTTGGCCGATACCGGTTCGACCCATCAGGCTCTGTCACAATTGCTTGGTCTGTTAAAAGGGGTCAGTCCAAGCAGTCCCGAGTCGGCAGACGTGCTGGCAAAAATTACAGCCCAGTTGTCAGATGAAGCGTTGCTTTCTAAGCCAGCAATAGTACCGGGCGCGAGCACCGATACTGCGCCAGCTAAGCCTTCACCCTTTATTGCCCAATTACAGGCTCTTTTTGCAGCAACCACCCTGCCGGTGACACCGACCACACTGCAATCCTCTACTCCGCCATCCAACTTTGTTGCTGCATTGGTAAGCTTATTGCAAATTTCTTTTGGTGCTAAAGCGATGTCACGGGCCGATTCCACCGCCAAAGTTGCGCTACAACAAAACATTGCAAATAATAGTATTACAAGTAACACCGGCCCCACCGGCGCGGCGCTGCGTGCCGGTTTTGATGTCAATAGTCAGGACAAACAGGGGCAGCTCACCACTGCACTTAAAACCCTGTTGGTAAACCATCAGGCTACCAAACTCACCAATGCCGAGGTGCGATTGCAGGGGCAAGAACAATTTTATTTTATTTTGCCTTTTGCAAGTCAGGGTCGTCAGGCTCCAGAGGTTCTGATTAGCCGGGACTCTGAAGATAAGTCTCAGAAAACTAAAGAAGATGCCCAAAATAAGCAATGGCAACTTACTATGAAACTCGACATTGGAGAACAGGGCGAGCTGTTGGCAAAATCTAAAATAACCCACAATACCGTGTCGATAAATTTGTATACTTCGACCAGCGCATTACTTACCCGAGTCACCGATACTTTGCCTTTTTTATTGCGAAAGCTGGAAAGCCTTGGGTTAGAAATTGAAAAAAGTTCGGTGCAACGCGGTAAAATTCCGACACATTTAGCCGAGCGGCCCTATCAACTATTTGAAACCAAAGTATGACTGATAAAGTTAAGCGAGCCATTGGGCTAAAATATGCAAATCAGGGCGACAAACAAGCACCCACGGTGGTGGCCAAAGGTCATGGCGATATGGCCGAGGCTATTATAGAACTGGCCAAAGAGTCAGGCGTGCTAGTGCATGAAGATCCGTATCTGAGCGAAATACTGACTCAACTGGACCTCGGCCAGGAAATACCAGAAACCTTGTACTATGTTATCGCAGAACTTATCGCATATTCTTATGTATTACAGGGCAAGACACCTGCAGGCTGGGAAAAGGTAAGTGAAAGGCTCAATCAGATTGTCTGATTCACTGAGGGTTGTTACTGTATGCCGTAAGCGGTGTATTGGCTGAGAGAGTGTAAAAATATCTGTGTAAATGGCATTCTTATCAACTCCTTAGAAGGATATCGGAATGCCAATATCAGACAA
>NZ_JAESDK010000021.1 GCF_019249245.1 Alteromonas lipotrueiana
GCCAGCAGTGGTGTTTGATAAATTACGTGGCGCGGCTTAATTTAGCGAGTGGTGCACTTCGGGGTTGAATCCGCGGGAACATCTTCTTTGTTAATAAAAATTAGCAGTGGTAATTTTTACTTATTATCAAACCTGCCTTAATGTTCTTTATCCCGGTGTGCCTGACTCATCAAAAACAAGCCTGCGGCAAGCGCAAGAATAGATAAAGCTAAATAAATAGCATCTAGTGGAGTTTCAAAACTAATATCTACCACGGCTCTGAAAAACTCAATGATAACCGCCAAAATCACTACCCTTGCAATCTTATCTTTGAGCTGATCAAAAGAATGAACATTAAAAGGATGCGAAGGACCGTGGCTTTCTGCCTCATCAATGGGCGACACAAACAGCCGATAAATTCCTGTACCAAATATCAGCAAAACAACGGCGATTAAGTAGATATCAATGGCAATAATAATACTTGGAACAACTGTATCGTGAATATCAGGCCCGGGCTCACCAAGGTAATACTTAACGATTAAAACCGCCAGATTGAAAATATCTACGGTACCTATACAAAACAATAACAGCGCCCCAAGAATGCTCGGTATTACTGCGAACATAACTAATAATCTGGAACGCCACAGCGCGCGTTCAAAGGGTTGCTCGAAGCGCTCAGAAAGCGGCTGACGCTTATTACCTGATGAGTTTGGTTTCATTGCATTAGTACTAAAAAACAAAAGAGCGATAGTAGTCTAAACACAGCAGATTTAAAGCACTTTCTACTAAAAACAGTACAGTAAATGTAGTTAGCAACGCTTTTCGATACTTTTTAAATCGCACTTTACACGCTTTAACACACGTTGTTGCAGTTCGAGGCGACGTTGATGCTCACAAACCTTACCCTGAATGGCCGCATCAATAAGAACACTCGACTGATGATGCCGAACACTGGATTTTTGAAATACCTCTTGTGCGTGTTCAAACTTATTCTGTAGGCTATCTTGTACCATAATATTCTCAGTAGTTGATAATACCAAAGTCCAGGCTTCGTTTTAGAAGCTATTTTTCTCGCTCATTCAATTTTTGTATGCTTTTTTATTCGGTAGGGGTTGGCCCTTCGCTTTGTAGCACAGAGAAAATTCTTCGGTGAAAGAAAGGCTTGCCAACAAGAGGAAACGATCAAAACTAAAACCATCAATGGAATCAACTCTAAAAGCTATGAATATGTTGCTCGATAGCTGAAATTTCTCTTTTTCGTTTAGCGTAACTTACATCCCATAGTGCCGTAGCTTCGTGCAGAAAAAAACACACTATGGCAATCAATAACACCAAAGCATTTATTTTGAAGAGCATAGCCAGAAGCAAAGCCACACCGACTTCTACGAATATAAGCAAATGAATAAAAGACTCTTTCACACCTGC
The DNA here is from genome assembly GCF_019249245.1 of Alteromonas lipotrueiana. Lineage (GTDB taxonomy): Bacteria > Pseudomonadota > Gammaproteobacteria > Enterobacterales > Alteromonadaceae > Alteromonas > Alteromonas lipotrueiana. The sequence goes on from NZ_JAESDK010000021.1 coordinate 1,405, forward strand.
GGTAGACGCTATGTACGACTTGCACTGGCATAACCAATCGGAAAAGCCCACAAGCATCCATAGTGGAATAATAAAGTAGAGTAAAATAAGCTGATTGGGTTCGCTCAAAACATTTCACTTTGTCCACATAGCGTATTATTGAAGGCTAAACTATTTATTAAAATTAGTTAACCTTTTTTTGTGAAAATATAAGAACTGAATTTAATTGATTGAAATCACACCGCAAAAGTTAACTTATCGAAAAATAACAGAACAAATGAAAATACAAAATTAAATGCTTTATAAAAATAATTTACTTTATTCTATATCAATTATTGTATCGAAAATTTTTTGAAGTGACTGTCGATAAATGAAATTAAGGAAGTCAGTTTATTTTCTTAACTCCCCCCTGTATATAAGTTGAACATCTATAGCCCAAGCGTGTATCTTGCCTATAGCGAATCGCAAGCTATGTCTTATAACCGTTAAGTTTTTCACTGAATGCGGCGAAACTAGAGATTTGATTCGTGATTAGAATAGGTGCACACCTGATCGCGGCCATATTTCTTCGCCTGGTATAAGGCCAAATCAGATGCCGAAAACAACTGTTCCAAATGATAACCCACCTGTTGAGTATCGCTGATACCGAAGCTAGCCGTAACGGTGAGCGCTGTACCGACCACATCCGGATCAATTCTGCTAATTGCTTCACGGCAACGTTCAGCAAAAACACGCGCCGTATTTATATCAGTATTGGTCATTAGTATGCCAAATTCCTCACCACCGATGCGTCCTAGCAGGTGTTGATTAGAATGACAGCATTCATTAATCATTGATACAACTTTGCGTAAAACCCAGTCGCCGGTCTGATGTCCATGGCTATCATTTATTTTCTTGAAATGATCGAGATCGAAGAAGATAAGCGCAACAGGGAGATGATTGATTTTCGCTTTTGATAAGAGTAAGTTTGCCTGTTCACTGAAATGACCTCGATTAGCAACTTGCGTTAAGGCATCGGTGGTGGCCAAATACTTCAGTTTGTTCTGTACCCGGCGAGTGCGATAAGACCAGAATAAAAGAATAATCACCGTCAATACGGCCAGCCCTAGTGCCATGATCATGCTCTGAATTTGTTCACTAACCAGGCGTGTCTCTGTGCTAAGCAGTTTATTTTCTTTGTTCAATAACGTAATTCGGGTTTCTTTATTCTTCAGATCAAAACGCGCCTGCTGTAAAGCGAGGGATTTCACCACCTGTTCATTGTGAAAATCATCTTCAAGCCGATTTACCGCAGAAACATAGGTATAGGCCAGCTGGTAATCGTTTTGCGCAGCAGACAATTTTGCTAAAAGCTCGTACGCAATAATCAAAGATGCTTTGTATTGCTCTGCTTTATCTAAGGCAATAACCTGCCGGGCAATGCTGACAGCCGCTTGGTTATTACCAAGCATATATTTAAGTTTGGCATAAGTGGCTAAAAACTGACTTTTAAGAAACACAAAGTTCACCGGTTCGACCTTTGACCATGCTTCTTTTGCGGCTACGCGGGCCTTACTCAGTTCATTCTGACTTATATAATAGCTCACCAGGGTAATCAGATTGGTCGAGATAAAGTAATCCTGTTCGGTCGATTTACATTGCTCTATTGCTTCATAAATTTGTGCTTCGGTGACCGTGGATTTATCGAGTTTAATTTCTACACCCTTACTTTTTGCAAAACACTTATGTTCAGCGTTAGCAAAAGGGTGTTCTAAAATACGACGGATGTAGATCTCGGCGGTTTCTAACTGCCCTACATTTTTGTAAAACACCAAAAGTCCCTGATAAGCTTCAGCTTCTGTTTCAGCCGTACCATGGCGTTCGAGGAGACTGTTAAGCTCAGCAGCAAGCTCAAAACTTTGCTGCCAATTTTCGCGATAAGAAGCGATACCTAACGCAGATTGCAATACCCTGATCCTAAGTACCGAATCAGGCAGTACTTGTAATAATGCTTCATATTGGTCAAGGGTGAAGTCTAAGTCCCCGTCAAAGGTACTTAAATAGGCTTTCAAATATCGGTAAAGGTACAGTTCTTGTGGTTTAAGCTGGTCTAACTGAATTTTGCTAAGCAGCCGCTGAGCCTGTGAACGATCGCTCAATTTTATCGCATCGACTTCTTCGAGTATGTGCGCATTTTTTGCGTAAGCGGCATGGGTCATTCCCAGACAAATAATCAGTACTACAATAGCTCTGAGCATAGATTACTGCCGTGTCAGGCAGACAGAAATTTGTTTACTTCGAAGAATGTTATTGAAGCTTAGGTTTACCCGTGAGCCCCAACCACAAGCCCTGAGAAAAAATGTACAGAGACCGGGGCCTATGCTCAACCTTTGATAAAAAAGAACTTCTGGTAGGTCGATAAGATAATGGTATTTTTTTGAAAATATTCCGCTCATAAATATCCCTGTTTATAAAGCATCAGATGTTAGTACACACATTTAATACGGGTTAAATACGTAAGTTGACTTGCTTTTACGCCCCCTGCGATAAAGCCAGCTATTTACCTATAGGTATGAATAATGTGTATGTTTTGTCTTATATTAACGAGTTAATTATGCCCGTTGTCGGACTATCTGCAAGCACTAATTGCTTTTCATCTTATACTTTTGGCTAATCTTATTAGTTAAACGATATCTTCACTCTGTTTGCCTTTGTGATGACTTATGGCTGTCACTTGTTACAATATAGCCAAATCAATTGCTTATCGGCACCCCATGCGTAAAAACATCTATATAGCCTATACAGGCGGAACCATTGGCATGAAGCCGTCGCAGCACGGCTATGTACCGGCTGCTGGTTTTTTAAGTCAAACGCTTCAGGATATGCCTGAGTTTCATCGTAGCGAAATGCCGTTATTCACCCTGCACGAATACGACCACCTGCTTGACTCATCAGATATGAAACCTGCTGACTGGCAGCGAATAGCGGAAGATATTTCGCGAAATTATGCAAAGTACGATGGCTTTATTATTTTGCACGGTACTGACACCATGGCGTATACCGCGTCGGCTCTTAGCTTTATGCTGGAAAATTTATCGAAACCAGTCATTGTCACGGGCTCGCAGATTCCTTTAGCTGAACTGCGCTCTGATGGACAGGTCAATCTGTTGAATGCGCTTTATATCGCCGCAAATTACCCTATTGCTGAGGTTAGTCTGTTTTTCAATAATCGTTTGCTACGGGGTAATCGGAGCCGTAAAGTAGATGCAGACGGTTTTAATGCCTTCGACTCGCCAAATTTTCCGTCATTAATAGAAGCCGGTATCAACATCCGCCTGAATGCAGGAAAATTAGCCACCGATGAACACCACGCTATGCAGGTTAGTTCGGTTTCTGCACAGCCTATTGGACTGGTAAGCCTATACCCCGGAATATCTTCCCAGGTAATTAAAAACATACTTCAGCAGCCGGTGAACGCACTTATATTACTGAGTTATGGCGTTGGCAACGCGCCGTTACATCGCGACCTTCTGGAGCAGTTAGAACATGCTGCAGCTAATAAAATACCGGTTCTTAATTGTACTCAGTGCTTGCGCGGGCGCGTAAACATGCGCGGTTATGCCACCGGCCAGGGCTTAGCTGCGGCGGGAGTGCTCCCCGGTAGTGACATGACGCCCGAAGCAGCTCTGGCGAAACTGCACTATTTATTGAGTAAAAATTTACCGTTTGAAAAAATACAATCTTTATTGACGCAAAACCTGCGTGGAGAATTAAGTGACTGATTCAAAGATTTTGACCGGCAATATTCGAAAAATGCAGGTTAGTGCTGACCCCCAGTCTCATGAAGTACAGTATTCTTTGCCGGTTGGTGAGACATTGCTACCCATGAATCCTCTCATAGGACAGCGTATCTCAATGTCTCATACCGGCACGATTAACTGTGTGCACTGTAATCGAAAGACCAAAAAAAGCTTTAACCAGGGTTATTGTTACCCGTGCATGACCCGTTTAGCACAATGTGACAGCTGTATAATCAAACCAGAAAAGTGTCACTACCACGAAGGTACTTGCCGCGAACCCGAGTGGGGTGAAAAGTATTGTATGAGTGATCATTATGTTTATTTAGCCAATACTGGAAATTTGAAGGTAGGCATTACCCGCCATGTAACAGACACCGTTTCCAGTCGGTGGATGGACCAGGGTGCCAGCCAGGCTATCGTCATGTTGCGAGTTCCCAACCGCCTTACAAGCGGGTTGGTAGAAACTTTGTGCAAAGACTATATTGCCGATAAAACAAACTGGCGAACCATGCTAAAAGGTGCACCCGAAGAACAGGACCTTTGCGCTAAAAAAGATGAGCTTTTGCGTGCCATAAAGCCTGGGTTAGATAAGCTCCAACAAGAAAAAGGACTGCAGGCAGTCAGTGAGATCTCTTCTGAAACGGTGGAAATTGTTTATCCGGTTCAGCAATATCCCGAAAAGGTAAGTTCGATTAACCTGGATAAAACCCCCTCTTTTAGTGGTATTTTGCACGGTATAAAAGGGCAATATCTTATTCTGGATGAAAACCGGGTTATAAACATGCGTAAATACGCAGGTTACGAACTGCAAGTGTCGACGCAATAACAAATTCGGTAAAAGGTTTTTCTGCTGTGATTTTTCGCAATGAATATCACCATCACTGCTAGTTAATACAGGATGGGCAAGGCCACCCAGTCGGGCAAGGTAATAAGGTAATTAACGATAAGATTGTTCGATGAGACAATCCCCTCTTACCTCACTGTTGCAAAGTCCTCGTTGAAAAATAGTGAAGGCCCGATAACTATCGGGCCTGACGCTATCTGCGCTTTTAGCACTAAAAATTATTTGAATAGCTTATGTCTGATTTTACAGCCTAGATACAAAGGATCGGACGTTATCTTACAGGCGGCTATGAGCAAAGAGCGGTCGTTAAACCATCACTGCATCGACGTCTGCTTAAGCTAACAAAACAGTAGTAGAATTTTGTGAACGCAATTTCAAACAAGCGTTTGCCGCCATATTCAGAAAAACGAGAAAATCGCGCGTTTTTGTCCTGAAAATAATTAGGCTCAGCCTATCGATGGTAGTATCAACGTTGACTTTCAGAAGCTCGGCAATCATGGCAATATGGATAAAAACGAGCACGTGCTCGGTAAAAAAACGCGCAATTTGCGCGCTATTAAATTGTTAGGTTTTCAGGGAAGTATGAAGCATTCAATTATTATTTTATTACTGCTAATCACAGGATGTACCTCAAATTCCAATCAGGAATATCCAGATAATTGGGCAAAGATACCTAAAATAATGGGTAATGAGTGCCCTGATATATCTGGGAAGTATGAAAATATTGCTACAAACACTAAAGGTGAAAGTGGTTTAAATTTGGCATGGCTAATCCTGCCTGAATCTAAAGATAAAAACGATATTAACTCTATCGAGTTAATTCTTGACCCTTTGCATAATAGCCTTCTAATTGTAGCGACTTCCGATGAAGGTGTATTTATAGAGTCTACATTGTCAAAACAAAACGAAGAATTTTCTTGTAAACAAGGGGCATTAGTTTTCGAAAACAATCAATTTGTTAACGAGCATGGAGTCATAGCTCAAAATTGGAGATCTTATGCAGTTAATAAAACTGCTGATGGGCTGGTAATGCGCTACATCGATAGTGCAACAGGAGTAGCTTTTTTAGTTCCAATAACTGGTAGCCATAAGTATTGGTATCTCTATAAAAAGAAAACCTAACAAGAAATTAAACAAGGACAAAAAACAGTTGGTTTTTGCTCCTTCGTCGCTTATTTTAACCAACTATTTTTTGCCTGTTAATTAGGCGTTAGGTGCCAAGGTAAAGTCATGCACAACATTCTGTACATGTACTTAGTTTTGAACTAAACTTGTTCCATATACTGTACAAGTGAGGTGCGAAATGAGAATAGTCTCTTTTACCGAAGCCCGAAATGGCCTAAAAGCCGTTTTAGATAATGTAATTAACGATGCGGATACTACTGTAATTACTCGTCGTGACTCTGGAGATGCTGTTGTAATGTCATTGGATTACTACAACAGCCTTATGGAAACTGTTCATTTACTTCGTTCTCCAGCGAATGTTGAACACTTAAATCGTTCAATTGCACAATTTAAGGCGGGTAAAACGACCCAGCGAGAACTTATTGATGAGTAACAGGCTATTATCATGGACTGATGAAGCTTGGAATAGTTACATCTATTGGCAGACTCAAGACAAAAAAACCTTGAAACGCATCAATAAGCTAATTGCCGATGTTAAGCGCTCTCCGTTTGATGGAATTGGAAAACCGGAACCCCTTAAAGAAAACCTTTCTGGCTTATGGTTTCGCAGAATAGATGATACTAATCGTCTGGTATATGCCGTAAATGAAACAGCAATTACGATTATCTCGTGTCGTTATCATTATTAGTAGGTGGCAGCTAACATCAAGTAAGTGGGACAATTTCACGCTGGCTCCCGTCACTTCGTTCCATATTATAGCCTGCGTGCAATTACCCCTTCTTGGGGTGTTAGTACCCTCGGAGCAGGAAGCTTGAAAGTAAAACCATCGAAAAAGCTCTATCTGAAAATGTTAAGAAGTCTTTTGATCATTGGCGTTTTATTCGGTTTTACTGCGTATGTCTGGTCAGCTTCAGTCTATGAATGTATTTCTTTCTTTTCTCGGGACTTTTGCGGCTCTATTGGACAGGCAGAACTAATTTACCCACTTTTTGCTTTAGATGTGTTCTTAGCTTTTTATTTACTATCCCCATTTTTTACCTATTTCAGCTATCGGGAAATAATCAGAAATAGGAATAAAATCAAATAATGTTGCTAGGTAGTATTGAGTTTACGGGTACTAACAACCCAATAAACTCGTTCACTTCGTTCGCTGGGACACGTACACGCGGGGCGGCTTCGCCATTATGCCCTGCACGCCTGCGCCCGTTATTGAAAAGTTGGTATGACTCCCTTTGTCAAGCTTGAACGAGTGCTTCCCTGACACTCTTTCAGCCCATAATTAGCTTTGTTTCTTACTCATAATAAATGAGCTAACGCACCAGATGAGGCAGTAATGTCGTCGGTTGGTATGCTGGTATTCGTAGATTACTTATTCATTGAATAAGCAGAGCTGACCTTACATGTTCCGCCGTAGCACCTTCTCATCAGTCTATGCTCGTGGATCAATCATGGTTAGGTGACTGCCATCATAACTTTTTCGTAGGTTGTGCCACATTCCGCGGCCTGATCCGAATGCGTTAGCTCAAACTCGTTTATCATGCAGGTACTCTGCTCAATCTTAATTTTGGATTGACCGGCGTAAGCACGACTTCTCTCGCGATAGCCCATATGTAGGCGGCCATCTCTCTGGCTATTGCGGTGATAATGAGGTTGTAATGTTTACCTTTCTTGCTCATTCGCTGGTAGCGTTTGCACAGGCGAAGCTGTGCTTTCCACGCAATATCGACAATGTCTTTGGGTAGCCCTTCTTGCCGGATTTGAATATTAGTCGACACATTCGCGGGATATCGATAGCTGTGCGCCCCCTCAATTAACAAGCGCCTAGTTCTGCCGTTGCCAGACTTCGTAATAGCCCCCAAATGACGTTTTCCGCCTGAGAAATGCTCGCTTGGTACCAAACCTAAATAAGCCATGAGCTTTCTAGGATGGTCGAAGCGGTGTAAATCTCCAAGCTCAGCAACAACTCCAACCGCCACTAGCAGCCTCACACCACGCATGGCTTGAATCGCTTTAACGACAGGATAATACCGCCACTGGTGTACATGATGTGTCAGTTCGTTATCTAACCTTTCCAATCGTCGTATGCGCTCTTCTATCGTTTGTAAGTACTCTTGCAGCACAATGTGCTGCGAGGGATGAGGTAATATCAGCTCGGTCAGCCACCGCAGATGTTTCTTCGACCAATTAGCAGTGCCCTCATATCGAATATTATTTCTCAGTAGCAGAGCTTTGAGTTGGTATTTGGCTTCTTTTAAATCCTTCATGGCAAGCTCGCGAGCGCGGGATAAATCTCGTACTGCCCCATCTTCTGGCTCCGGCACATAAATAGGCGTGAGATCTTCCGACTTTAGCAGCTTCACTAATTAAAGTGCATCACGGCGGTCAGTCTTAATTCGTTCACCAGGCTATTTGGGTATAAGGGAAGGCACGACGACATAACAACAATGCCCTAAACTTGTTATCAGCCGATAAATCCAGTAGCCACAAGGCCCTGCTTCGTAAACCACACGAATCGTTGCCTCAGGGTATTTCGATTCAAACTGACGAATGAGCTTTTTAACGCTGACTTTTGAAGAAAGAATACGACCATAGTGCACAGCACTTGCCCCGCGCTGCTCTTCACAATAGGCAACTTCGTGAAACTCTTTATGCGTATCCAATCCGATAAAAATCATGCTATGTTTGTTCATGCTAGCCTCCAAATTGATTTAGTATTGAACAAACTAATTATGGCACTGGCTTTTTGAGCTAACCCAGGAAAATGCGGAGGCTAGCATTTCTCAGGGAGTCATTGTGTCTATGTTTCGGTTAATACCGATTGAAGTTTCAAATGTTTGGTAAAGGGTATAAAGTCTTTATCAGCAAATAGCAGTGGGATACTTTTATTTATGCAAAATGTTGCAATTATTACGTCAGCGGTTTTTCTTATAGTTATGCCACGCTTTCTTAAAACACGGTAATTTTCAGCTGCATTTATCGCTATTTCTGGTGAAAGCATACTAAACTGAGGTAATACTTGTAGGTGTTCTTTAGCTGTTTCATAGTCTTTATCAGAACGAAACCCTTGAAGTATCTCCAATAAGATTAAATCACCAATGACCACACTATCATTACTCAAAACTGTATCTAATAAATTAGTTTCTTGTGTTTCAATACCTTTAAAGTAATCAATCCAAACACTAGTATCTATCAATATCATTCACTGGTTCTCATATCATCAAGGTCGCCTTCCCAATCTAACCTTCCTCTAAGAGAGCGAATCTTAGCTTGTTTTCTGAGTCTGATTAATGCTTTTAAGCCTTCTTCTACAGCTTCTTTTTTGGTTTGTAGACCAGTCGCACTGAGCGCTTCTGCCATTAATTTATCGTCGATGACAATATTAGTTCTCATGTTGCACCTATGTGTAGAGAGTGGTAATTTTATACACATTATGACTCCGTTGAAAAAACATAACAATAGATTGAAGACGGATAAAAATTATAGAGCAAATTTTTACTGCTTAATCAGGCGTTATACACAATTGGTCAGAATAACTTTTTAACGTCGCGGTAAAAGTTTTCATTAGAACCAAGAGCTACAGTAATAGCAGGACAGTCACCTTTTACATCATCCCTGCATACTTTTAAAAGGGACCCTTAACCACTAAATTAAACCCATTCCGGCTAAAAGAACGCCGGAATGGCGAGGTAGGTACAAGGTGTGATGAGACCGATACAGGGTAAGGCCAGTCTGGCTCTGCCTAAATTTTTTATTTGGCTTTGGCGCTTTACTAGCTTCTAGCATCTAGTCATTAGTATCTATTTGCTGTTTTCAAACTGTACGGAGTCGATTCCATTCAGGATTTGCTGCAATTGACTGAAGCCAGCGGGCTTAGCCAGGTGATGATCAAACCCAGCGGCCTTTGACTTCTGGCGATCGCGGGACTGGTCATAGCCTGTCAGCGCGATGTAGGTCGAACAATCAGCAGTCATCTTAAGTTGTCGCGCGAGTTCATATCCCGTCATGTCGGGTAAACCAATGTCCAGGATGAACGCGTCCCAACGTGGTTCGGCCCGCACTATGGCCAGCGCGCCAGCGCCATCGACAGCGATTTCGGCCTCATGGCCCTGTGCATCCAGCAGAATAGCGAGCAACTCCGCCGCATCCCGGTTGTCGTCGACAACCAGTATTTTCAACGATGTACTCGCACCCGTGGCGACAGATGGCGCTTGTACCAGCGCCTCATCAGTTGCCGCCAATGGCAACGTCATCGTGAATGTGCTGCCCAGATTAAGGCCAGGGCTTGTGGCGGTAATAGTACCTCCATGCTGCTCCACGATACTGTGGACCAGAGCCAAGCCGATTCCCAGGCCTCCCTGGGAGCGATCCGGAGTGCGCTTACCCTGCGCAAACAGCTCGAATACCGTTGGCAATAGTGCGTCGTCCATACCTATGCCGCTGTCAGTGACACACAGTTGCACCTTTTCATTTTGGACTTGCATCGACATTTGCAGCCGACCGTTAACTGGCGTGTACTTCGCAGCGTTGTTAAGCAGGTTCGCCACCACCTGAACCAGCCTGTGGCGGTCACCGATAACCACCGCCGTATCAGGGAATTGTGTGGTGAGGGCATGCCCGCGCGCAGCGATCAAGGGCTGGGCCTGTTCCACTGCTGCGTCCATTACCGAGCGAATGTCCACTGGTTCACGCGCAAAGTCCACCAGGCCCCGCGTCACCCGCGAAACGTCCAGAAGGTCGTCCACTAGCTCGGTCATATGCGCCACCTGGCGCGTGATGACTCCCCCAATCTCCCGCACCTGCGCTTCATTATCCACAGGTGCCATCTCCAGCAAGCTAGCCGCTGTCCCAATCGGGGCCAGAGGGTTGCGCAGCTCGTGTGCGAGCATGGCAAGGAATTCGTCCTTGCGGCGATCCGCCTGCTCTAAGCTCTCGACCATTCGCCGGCGCTCTGTGATATCGAGTACCGTCCCGATCATTGACAAGGGTCTGGCATCCGGCATGTCGTTTTCGAACAATATCTGCCCGCGCGCCATTGTCCACACCACCTGACCATCGGCGTGGGTCCATCGGAACTCCTCGGTATAGCTGCCACCGGAACCGGGTTGAAGTGCATGATTGAGAGCGGCGTCTATCCGCGGCCAGTCCTCGGGATGGACGCGCTGGGACAAGACGTCCAGCGTCACCACCGCATCATCCGTTGCAGCACCGACTATCTGCCTGCATCGTGGGTCCATGCGGACGTCGCCGGCCTGTACGTTCCAGACCCAGGTTCCGAATTGGGCCACGTCCATGGCCAGTGCAAAGCGCTGTTCAGATACACGTAATGCGTTCTCCATGCATTTACGGTCCGTAATATCGACGGACGAGCCGATCAAACCCAAAATGTTCCCGTCTTTATCACGCCACGGTGCCTTGGTCGACAACCAGAAGGCAGGGGTCCCATCCGATAGCATAACCTCTTCCTCGACTTGCTCGCTAACGCCGGAATCCATAATGCGGCGGTCGTTCGCCATAATGGCGGCGCTCTGGACGCTGTCTGCGAGTACGTCTTCATCGGTACGCCCCAGGAACGCCTCGGGGGGCAGGCCCAGCAGTTCCGCGACTCCGCGGTTGGCAACCACGAATCGGCCAGCACGGTCCTTGGCATAAACCACCCCGGGCACCGCATCAGTAAACATACGCAGCAGCGTGCCGGCCTGGTCGCGTTCGGCTTCCATGCGTCGTCGGTCCTCGATGTCTAACAATACGCCCGGGAAGCGGATCGCCTTACCGTCGGCGTCAAGTTCTACCCGACCGTTGGCTTCGACCCAGCGCAGGGTACCATCCCTGTGCCAGACCCTATATTCGCACCTGTATGCACCACCGCGCCCCATCACCTCCTCGAGCGCCGCCGAGACTCGGTCGCGATCATCGGCGTAAATGGATTCCAGGGGGACTTCCAGTGGGAGGCCCGACTTACACAGCGTCTCGTCGAGTCCAAAGCTGGCGGCGAAACGGGCGTCTGCAATAAAACGATTGTCTGGTATCGTCCAAACCCAGGTCCCAACGATGGCCCCCGCGTCCAGCGCCAGTTGTACGCGTTCGGCTGCGTCCGCTGCATCTGCAGCCATTTTCTTATGCTCAGTGATATCGCGTATGAACACGGCCAGTCCCGCGTCGACCATATAGGCGCGCGCTTCAAACCAGCACAATCCTTGTTCAGCTGATACGTGTGAATAATCGCGCCGCTCTGGTGTACCGCTGGCCCTGACGCGTTGGCACATTGAGTAGACTGAAGCCTGACCGTCTTCCGAAAAAAGGGCCCCGAACTCCTCTCCGACTATGTCGCCCTGCGTCTTAATCAGATGCGAAGCGGCATCATTGGCTTCCAGTACGCGCAAGTCGGCTCCCAGTAACAGGAATGCTTCATCCATGTTGTTGAGCACACCGCGATGCCGGGCCTCGCTTTCGGCCAACCGCTTCTCGGTCAGCACCTGGGCGGTGATCTCGGTGCACGCGCAGAACAATCCCTCGACTTCCAAACCTTCGCCTCGCACCGGAGAATAGAAGAAGGAAAAATGAGTCTGTTCCGGATAGCCGTGCCGGTGCATTATCAGCGGGATGTCCTGCATCTGCACCGGTTCGCCTCTCAAAGCAGCAGATACTATCGGCTGGAGTTGCTCCCGGATCTCGTACCAGACACCTAAGAAATCGCGGCCAAGCGCATCTGGATGTTTGTTTCCCAGGATTTCGGCGTAGTAGTCATTATAGATAAGAGTGCGCGTGGGACCCCACGCTACAAACATCGGTTGGTTTGACGCCAACATGATTCCCACCAATGTTTTCAATGATGACGGCCAAGCCGTCGGTGCACCCAGGGGCGTTTGTTCCCAGGCAAAGGCCCGCAACCGCGCACCCATTGCACCGCCGCCAGCCAAAAAATGTGGTGTTTCTTTTGTCACTTGGTCCTACCTATAACGCCAATGAGAACGACTGACGCGCAATTGCGAGCCAGTCCAGTGAGCGCAGCGAACGTGTTTACTACACTTTATAGGCGAATGAGTCATCGTCCAACAACTGCACATTTCTCCGAGAGATAATTATTGAAGAAATCTCTTGTCACTATGCAGTGCTCGGTTTCTTCACGTGTGATTTCAAATATACCAAATTCTCTAAATTTTAAAATCTTAGCATTTGGAAATGCAAGAAGAACTGGCGAATGCGTCGCAGTTATAAAGTGCGACTCATCATTAACACGCTAATGAACTTCAGCAAGAGCAGCCAGTTGAGGTATTGGTGATAGCACAGTCTCTGGCGCATCTTGTATGAATAAGCTCTTTCCCACGCAATTTATCTAAGCGCACTGACATAAATGATTCACCTTGCATGAAGTGATTTATTACCAGATCGTGCTAAATAACCAAGCTTATCTATGTATGATGCAACCTAAAAAAACGGTCTGCTCGCAAAAAATATAGAAGGCTAAATAATATCTGAGTGAGTGTTTGATAGATTCAAACCGCTCAAACATCTATTTAAACGGAAATTTAAATGTCTGCTTTAGTTTGTTATTTGAAACTTCCCTGTGCTTTTACCTATATCCGCTGCTGGCACATATGGAAGGGTCAGACTCAATTACACTCTGAATTGAAAACATCAGAGGCAATAGTGCCTAACCCAAATCATTTCACCTCTTCACCGTCGAGATCGCGTGCTAAATCATCAAGTTCAGAAGCCGTGGTATCGAACTGGTTATCTGCGTATTCGTAGGCTACTTTTACGTGATGATCAGAACGCCCAAATTTCACTGTTAGATTTTGAGCGCTAAGATGCTTTGCCGTATTTAGAAAACGATAAGCCTTTTGTTCGGTTTCAAACTCATATTCAATCTGCACGTTCATTTGTTGATTCCGTATAAATAAACAAACGTTTTATAACGTCTGCAAAACGTTCAAATAAAGGCTTTTCGATATCAGTTATGGCACCACAACTTACCCACAAAAGAACAATATCCTCTAACTCTGATTCATCACCCTGCTCTAGCTTTGCCATCATCATTGCCAACTGAATGTTTTGACGTAGCGAGGTATCTTCGTCGGGCGTTGCCGTATTTGCCAAAATCTCCAACTTGGTGGTATACCACCTACGCGGTTTATCAGGCGTTTTAGCCAACAACGCTTGCTGATGCGCACGAGCCAGGGCCTGCCAGATTTGATCATCAATTTGTTCACTCGCAGGTGACTCGGCGTGAGTATACATTGAAAGCGCTTCAAGCAGCGCACTATACTCTTGTGCAACAACCTGTCGTTGTCTGAGTTGTTCTATGTGTCCTACTGCTTTTTGTAAGTCACTCAGCGCTTTGTAAACGCGTTTAGATTCATTGCCCTGAAGGTGCTGCAACTCAATCTGTACCACCGCCGCTGACACCCGAACTTCAGTCAAAGATTCAATATTGAGCCGCTGTCTTAAGTTATCAATCTGCTCAATAAGGCGATCAGCTTCATTTTTTTGGGCAGATTGTTGTTCATCACTACTTTGCTTTAGCTGCTGAAACAAAGAATCGTTGATGCTTTTAAAGGTTTTCCACAATTTACTTTCATGGCGCCGACCAGCATGACCCACTGTCTTCCACTGCTGTTGCAACGCCCGGGCACGCGAAGCCGCAGACTCATTAATACCCTCTTCCAGCAATTCCCGGGCGTGCGCGATAAGCTCTTGTTTACGCTCCCGGTTTTGGTGATGCCAGTGATTAATTTTCTCAGCTGGTGTATTTAATGCGGCGTCCCAACGTTGTTTTAGTTTTTCGTAGTCGCGTTTATCTACTTGTCCGGTATTACGCCACTGCTGCTTTAATGCTTCAACCTGCTGTTGCAATTGTTCAACTGGCTGGTCGCAATCAAGGCTTTCTACCTTCTCAATGAGTTTCTGGCGCTCCTGATACGCTGCCTTGCGCTGAACTTCCTGCTCGGCATAAAACTCCCGGCATGGCGCAAAAGCAGCTTCAAGGGCCGCATCAAACTTCTCATCTTGCTGCGAGTCATTGTTCGGGCTAGTTAGGCTTTGCCATTGTTGTCGCAAGCTTTTTATTTCTTTTGCGCGCTGAGCTATATTGTCGGGCTTTTCAGACGCTAACTGCTGCGCCTGATCGAGTAGTTCAGGTTTTCGTGGTGCGGCCAGATAACTCTGCCACCCTTCTAAGCGCTCTACCTGAATTTGCGTGCTTTGATAACGTCGGCTTAACTTTTTCTGTTGGTCTTCATCTAGCGACTGAAATTCTTTGTTCAGCTGATTAAACCGACTCATGGCTGAACGATATTTACCTTGTTCAATCATATTGTCGATAATATTCAGCTGTCTGCGGCAACTTTTGATGGCTTCATCACGCTGCTTTTCGGCCACTTTACGTTGCTGATTCATATCTTGAGACAATGAACGCCATTGACGCTGATATTCTTTAGGAAGAATAAACACCTGAGATGCAGTCTGCTGCCATTGCTGTTTTAATTCACTAAAAGCCGTAAAATCAGATTCAAATTTTTCTTTATCATTTAACGCATGTTTAAGAATATCTTCCAGTTGTTGACAATACTGTTGTTGTGAAGAGAACTGCTCAAGGTATTCGCGCTGAACCGCCATTTCTTTGGTAAGGTCGGCGACCTCTTTAGATAAGCTATCATCTGCTTCAGCATTCTGGTTTAGCGCACTCAGAGCTGTATCCGCTTGTTGCATAGCTATATGGCTTTGCTCAATTTGCTCTAACGTAGCTTTGGCTGGGTTATTAGCGTACAAGTCATCAATTTGCTGCTTAACATATGCCATGGTTTGACGGGCTGTATTGAGCAAAGCAGACCGCATCGCCTGGCTACGAGCAGCCTCATAATAAGGCTTTAAACGTGCCAGGTGTCTTTCGCTCTGTTCACAAAGCTGTTGATACTTTGTTTTAGCGTCGTGCTGCTGCTCGTCGTCCAGCCAGTGTAATTGTTCTTCAAGTTGTTCAAACTCACTAATCAACGCAGAGCGGCGCTCCAGTACATCTTCATAACTCGTGCGTTCCAGTAAAGCTTTTAGCTTTGCTAAGATTAAAGTCACCTGCCGGCTGACCACATCGGGCATTTTTTTCGCTTCAGCGAAGTGCGCTAATTTATGACTGATTGTTTCCAGCAGTGCCTGGTCTGACTCTTTTCGCGATAATTTTTCAAGTAACTGAGCATCATTAGTTTGTTCAATAATACGTCGGCGAACCGACGGCGCCGCTGATTGCTGATAATAGCTTAATGTAAACTCGTCCCGGTTAACCTTATCAAGTAGCGTTAAAATCACTTCATCAGAAAGACCGGTAACGGGCTTTAGTAATGCCGACTTTGCCAGCTCAGTCGTTGCTGTTTCAATGAGGTAGTCTGATCGTTGCTGTTCAGACAAACTACTATGAGAATCAGTCAATACTGCGTTTTCTATGTACTGTCGCGCTGTACGCTGAACCTGCTCATGATGCGCGCTTTGTGCTGCTTTTTGCCACAACGCGAAAGAGTTTAATTTATTTAAAGCAGCCAGAGTAACTTGAGGGTCGCTGTCGTTAAAGGCCAGTTCATGCAAAATAGACTTATCCTGAGGTTTGTCAGCCGACAGCTTTTCTATTGCAGACTTTCTGACTTCAGGTTTGTTACTTGAATGAGAAGGCGAAAATAAACGTTTAAATATCATCCTGTCTAAACCGCGCTATTTCGTTGTCGGGCGTAGAATTTTGTACAGACTGTTGAAAGTCTCTTTTACTTTTATGCACAATTTCGCCCTGTTCATTAATGGTCATATGCTCGGTCGACTTTTCTACTTTAGATTGATACAAAAGGACCGCCTGCATGCTGCTTTCGTGTTGCTCATTAGTCAGTGGCGTACCATCAGGCCACTTGCCGGTTTCAACTGCCTGGCGCAATCGCAGATAAAGCTCAGGAGTCATGGCAGCAACAAGTGCATCAATATTCATGAGGAAAACCGTTTAATAATCAAAATTCTGATACGATTTACGATGTACCAAATAAAGCCCACCACCGAGCTCAATACCGCCAGGTTGTATTGTAAATCGCCTTTAGTGGCCCCACCCCAAAACATAAAGCCAAATCCGGCCACAAATAACAACATCGCCATCATGGATTGATTTTGAATACTGTGAAGTTTCTTAAATCGGTTAAGCTTTTGCTTTCTTAAAATATCTTCTGAAGAAGCATCGGCCAAAGAAAAACCACAATGCGGGCAATCGGCTGCTTTGTCTGAAATTTTCTTATTGCACGACGGACAGTCAATCAGCGCCATATAAACTCCGGTTATAAAAATGTGTAAAAAGCAGGGTGTTTTAACTATTGAACAGTGATGATAAAAAGCGTGACGTCGCAAACGCTAATCTTCATGTTTACGCACGTCACACTGATAAGGCGGGCTTATTTTTTATAAAAGTTTGTCCAATACGTACTAACCGTCTGCTTCATTTCTTTGCTTAGCAATAATATACCAAACAGGTTGGGCAGTGTCATAATTACAATTGCGACAGCTGATAAAGCCCAGACCACGGTGGTGTCTGAAAATGAGGCCCAGACAAACCCTGCTACGTACACTACGCGATATGGCATCACTGAACGCGGGCCCGCCAGGTATGTCATTGCCCTGTCACCATAGTAAGACCAGGCGATTGCGGTAGAAAACGCGAATAGCATCAATCCAATCGAAACAATGTACTGTCCCCAGTGCCCAAAAAATCCACGCGTGAAGGCTATTGTAGTAAGCGCCGCAGAGTGAACCAGCGACTTACCATACACTTCCAGATTTTCTTTGGTCGGTTTACCATCAACAATTTGAAGCGTGCCACTAAAAGCGTCTTCATCGTTAACCGTATAGGTAACATCTTCTGCGATAGACCGGGCATTGATTAATGTAAAGCCTCCCGAGACCGCCGTACCATTTACCACGGTGATAGGTCCATTATAAGCTTTCACGGTATTACCATCGATTTCGTTCAGGTAGTTATAAAGCTTTTTTACATCCCCTGATTCGTTATCGCTATAGCTGCCTTCGACATAATACATGTCAGTGCGGTCGAAATGGTTTTGGTGTTTTTCTTTCCACACTCCGGAAGACAAAATAACCAGACCGGTGATAGTACAAATTACGATGGTATCGATAAAAGGTTCAAGCAACGACACCATGCCTTCAGAAGCCGGCTCTTTTGTCTTTGCCGCCGCATGCGCAATAGGCGCAGAACCCTGACCTGCTTCGTTAGAAAACAGACCCCGGTTGACCCCTTTGTTGAATGCGTAGGCTAAGGACGCACCTAAAAACCCACCCGCTGCGGCGGTACCGCTGAAGGCATCACTAATAATTGAGGTGAACGAAGGACCAATATTTTCCAGGTTCGCAAAAATTACCGCCATAGCACCGATAAGGTAAATCACCGCCATGATAGGAACCACACGTGCGGTAACCGCCGCAATACGCTTGATACCACCCAGAATTACCATGGCCAGCAAAATACCAAGTATACTGCCGACAATAATCGGATCAAAACCAAAGGTAGCTTCGATACTTTGAGCAATACCGTTACTTTGGGGTAAATTGCCGGTACCAAACGAGCTGATAACCGTAGCAACCGCAAAGGCGACGGCCAGCCACTTCATGTTAAGACGCCTGTCCATGTAGTACATCGGACCGCCGGCCATGGTGCCGTCTTCGGTTTGCACACGATATTTATGAGACAGCGTAACTTCAACAAACTTTGTGGTCATACCGAAAAACGCAGTGGCCCACATCCAGAATAAGGCAGCCGGGCCCCCTAAGTACAGGGCAAAGGCAACACCACTGATATTACCGGTGCCTACCGTGCCCGATAACGCCGTAGTTAGCGCTCTGAAATGCGTGGTATCACCAGGTTCATCGTCTTTATCAAATTTTCCAAGAACCACTTTCCAGGCATGCATAAAGTAGCGAACCTGGGGAAAGCCCAAATAGATTGTGAAAAACAGCCCTACGCCAAGTAGCACAAAAGGAAACCAAACTGCGCCCCCCAGCATACCATCCAGTGTGTTAAATAAACTCAGTAAACCTTCCAAACCTGGTTCCCCTCAATACTTATTGTTTTATTATTGTGATGTGCTTTTTCTAATTATCTTAATGACGGAACGACCGCACGAATCGCTACCAGCATATCTTCGCCTAACTGATGACAACGTTGCGCTGACCAGCCAAATATAGCATCAGGCAAATCGGCATTGTCTTTAAATGGCATTTCAAAAGTATACGCTAAACATTCAAAACGCTGCCCTACCGCATTCGAAGCCACCGACAAATTTGCCTCGCCGGGCTTATCTTTGTCGTAGCCAAATTCATCCTGAAATTCTGGCGTTACCGTTAATAAAGCTCGTTTAAACGTCTCTTCTAATTCTTTAATTTTGTCACTGTACGCAGGAATACCTTCGCTGCCGGCCACAAAATTATACGGCAAAGCTTCGTCACCATGTAAATCAAGGTACATATCAACACCGATTTCTTTCATGGCATTGAGTACATACAATACTTCAGGACTTTTCTGCGCGGTGGGTTCGGCCCATTCGCGATTTAAATTGGTACCCACCGCATTTGTACGCAGGTGTCCTCGTGCTGAGCCATCGGGATTCATGTTCGGAATGATATGAAATACAGCCTGGTCAAGAAGCTGACGAGATAACCCATCTTCTTCATCCAGTAGCCGGTATAGTAAACCTTCGGCGCACCATTGAGCCATAGTTTCACCCGGGTGCTGGCGTGCGGTGATCCAAATATTCTTTTTGCCTTCACCAGGTTGTCCGATAACCAGCATCGACATATCACGACCATCAAGGGTTTGACCCAATAAACGGTGCTCGCAGTCGATGAACATTTGCGCATCAGCTACCAAGTCAAGGTGCCGCTCGTAGCTATAAGGAACAAAATAAGCAAAATAAACGCTGGGTTGTTCAGGCGTAAATTCAAAGGTTAAGTTATCACCGTCAAACTCACTGTCTACCCGAAACCAGGTTTGACGATCATAGGAAGCCAATACATTGTAATCTTTCCAGCCTTCAGGATACGCCGACTTCGCCAGATCGGTGATGCGCAATGTATACAGAGTAAAAACCTCACCGAATAAGCGAAAGTGGAACCACTGGTAAAATTCAGATTCGTTGTCAGGATTAATACCCAGAACAATATCTTCAGGAGACTCGGCTTTAATAACGCGAATATTACCGCTGTCGAACTGACTGGAAATATGCATGATAGTCACTTTTTAAAAACGAATTTGCGCGGTAATTTAGCACACTGTGTTTGGTCAATACCATGCTTTAAAGGGGATCCTGAGCAATAGTGAGTCAATTTTTTTACATTTTTGTTCAACTTTGCTGACAGTTGTACAACCGATAGACAATTTTTTGTTTACCTTTGCCCATTATTTAATGAGGTGTATCGGGACCGGGCGCTGATAGCCAGGTTCTGACCTTCAAGCCTGCGGCTGTAGAATACCCCAGCGCCCTATCGATCACGTTAAATTGTTCATCCAAAAGATAATAAGAAGGATACCCCTGCACCTGAAAATTCGATTTCAGCTGTTTGTTCCCTAAAAAGACCCGCTCGTCTACGTTTGCCTCTTTCAAAAATTTTCGCACTTCAGCAGGATTATCATAATCAAGAGCAATGCGAAAAACCTGAAACCGTTGGGTGTCCACTACATCCACATTTTTAATGCTCATTTTACAAATTTCACACCAGGGCGCGAAAAAGTAAATAAGCGTTCTTTTTCCAGCTTTAGGTGCAATGGTAAAGGGTTCTCCCTTCAGGGTTTTAATGAAGGTGACCGAGGCCACCGCATCTTCACCTGTCGACAACATCCCTCGCATTTGCCACTCACTAATGCCGTAGATGACCAGGCTCACCAGGGCGATATCCCGCATCCAGCGAACCAGAGAGCGCCGATACCATGGTCGAGGCAAGTTTGCCATATTGATTTTCCTTTAAAGACAGCGAACAACTAAACAATAAATACATTTGAATCTGACAAGTTACACAATGTTACGGTATTTTATGAAAAAAGGCTGATTTGAGTTAAAAAAAAAGCGAAAGAGCCAGGCCCCTTCGCTTTTTTGTGTTTTTACTTAAACGGTGTCAGATGCGCTAGCAATCGAATCCGAACTGCCGGTTCAACCCTTCAGGCTGGTAAGGTCGGATAGCTAAGGTTTGCCATATCCCGCACCACCCGCATCACCTGGCAGCTATAACCAAACTCGTTGTCATACCACACATACAAGGTCACGCGGTTATCAGACACAATAGTGGCACGTGAGTCGACCACAGAAGCTGCCCTTGAACCCACTAAATCAGAGGATACTACCTCTTTGCTGGCGGTATAATCAATCTGGTGTTGTAGTGATGAAAATAGTGACGTATCTCGCAAAAATTCATTAACCTGCGATTTATCGGTGGCTTCATTCAGATTCAGATTCAATATAGCCAGCGATACATTCGGGGTAGGTACACGAATCGCATTGCCGGTAAGCTTACCCGCCAAAACAGGATAAGCTTTGGCTACGGCTTTAGCGGCACCGGTTTCGGTGATAACCATATTAAGCGGTGCGCTTCGGCCGCGACGCTCTGCTTTATGATAATTATCAATAAGGTTTTGATCATTAGTATATGAATGAACGGTTTCAACATGCCCGCTCACAATACCGTACTTTTCATCCAGGGCTTTCAAAACCGGGGTAATAGCGTTGGTGGTACAGCTTGCCGCCGACAATATTTTATCGTCTGGGGAAATCGTATCGCAGTTAACGCCGTGTACTATATTTTTGATGTCACCTTTACCCGGAGCGGTAAGCATAACTTTGGCAGTACCCTTGGCCTTTAAATGCAGACCCAGACCGTCTTCATCGCGCCAAATACCGGTATTGTCTATAACGATGGCGTTGTTGATGCCGTATTGGGTGTAGTCAACTTCATCAGGGCTGTTGGCGTATATAACCTGTATAAATGAGCCGTTGGCTTTAATAACATTACGTTCTTCATCAATAGTGATACTGCCATTAAACGGGCCGTGTACTGAATCACGGCGCAGTAAACTGGCACGTTTTTCAAGATCGCCCTCGCGGCCACCGCGCACCACAATGGCACGTAGACGCAGTTTATTATTTACGCCCTGACGTTCAATAAGCAAACGTGCAAGTAATCGTCCAATACGACCAAACCCATATAGCACCACATCACGGGGTTCTTGTTCGTCTTTTTGATCGATAACTGTCGCAAGTTTTTCTTGTAAATAGCGGTCAAGGTCTTGTTGGTCAACTGCCGAACCGTAATGAAAATCGTAAGCAAGCTTGCCAATGTCAATCTGCGCCGGAGCCAGATGCATTTTATCCAGCGCTTCGAGAATGGGCCAGCTTTCACGTAAGCGCAATTTAATGCCTTCATACAAGCGAACCTGACGATGAGCTTTAATCACATCAATAGCACCAGCGTTCAGCAAAGGTCTGCCATACACAGAAATCTCAACTGCAAATTTGCGATACAAGCGACCAATCAGCGGTAACATCATCTCCGCATATTCCTGACGCTCTTGCCAACTACTTTGTAATTCCTGTTCGTACTGTTGATTCATGCTATGCCTTCATCGACTTAAAGTAAGAAAAAGTCCATGACGACTTATTATTAGGGTACATTCGAGATGAGTTTGATGTCGGTCATGGACGCAAGCATTTTAGGAAAGAGACAACTATTTACCAAATTGTTGATTAATTACAGTAATTCGGCAATTGATGTATTTTGCCTATATTCTTTGGTAAGTTTTCCACAATAAAAACAAAAATCGTTCAATTGCCGGTTTTTGTTTACTGCGCTAATACAATTCAACGTAATGACCAGCGTCAAAACGATAAGCGTAAAGTCTGTATACTTTTGGCTATTATTCGTTCCTATATACCCTGAATAAAAAATTCTGTAGCGGACTGGTAGCTAAAACCTAAGTAAACAGGCTTTTTACAGGCCGTAATTTTGGCGAGTATCAATAAAATGGCAACAGGCGGTTCGTAAAAAAGTTTCAGTAAATATTTTCGCAGGTACAAAAAAAGAGTGGCTATCCACCACCCTTTTTAAACAAGCTATAATATTCTGTACAAAAAGCAATCACATGTTAAGGCGTTGTGGTGCAATCAGCCTTCTACTGTATCGCCTGTGTCAGAGTTAAAATCCATCGATAACGAATTGACACAATAACGCTGACCAGTCGGCTCAGGACCATCTGGAAACACGTGCCCTAAATGAGCTTCACACTGTTTACAGAATATCTCTGTACGTACCATCCCATGACTGGTGTCCTGCTTAAAGCCCACGTTGCTGTCTTTAGCCTGATCATAAAAAGATGGCCAGCCGCAGCCAGTATCAAACTTGGTCTCGGCAGAAAACAGTATTGCTCCGCAGCACTTACAAACATAATTACCATCACGGGTTTCGTCTAACAATACACCGGAAAAAGGCCGTTCGGTACCGGCTTGCCGGGTCACCCGATAGGCTTCATCAGAAAGTGTCTCTTTCCATTTGTCTGTCATGTTGCCTCCTGTGTATAGGTTTACTTGTTTATTTTTTAACAGCGACCTGCAAACGCTCAGGATGACTCCAGTCAAGATGGAATTTTTTACCTGCAGGTTTGTCGATACGCTGATAAGTATGAGCGCCAAAGTAATCGCGCTGACCTTGCAGCAGGTTAGCTGGCAATACTGCGGTACGATACGAGTCGTAATAGCTTAACGCCGACATCATTGCCGGACACGGAATACCAGCCAGCGTCGCCTGAGCGATAGCCTCGCGCCAGTCAGACTGCATTTGGGTGATTTGATCAGCAAAAAACGGATCCAGCAGCAGGTTCTCAAGATCTTCGTCATTCTCGTACGCATGTGCAATTGACTGCAAAAATACTGCGCGAATAATACAACCTGCCCGCCAGATCTTAGCAATTTCACCAAATTCCAGGTCCCAGTTATGCTCAGTGGCAGCAGTTGCCATAAGCTGAAAGCCCTGCGCGTACGCACAGATTTTAGAGCAGTACAGTGCTTGTTCCAGCTGATTTACCGTGCTCATTTTCGCTTCATCGCTAAGCGGTTGTGACTCGGGGCCATGCAAAATAGTACTCGCTTTAACGCGTTCTTCTTTAAGACCGGAAATACTGCGCGCAAACACTGCCGCGGTAATGGTTTGGGCAGGGCTGCCAACTTGCAAAGCACTTACCGCCGTCCACAATCCTGTTCCCTTCTGACCGGCTTTGTCTAAAATAACATCAACCAAAGGAACACCCGTTTCAGGGTCCATTTGCTCCAGCACCTCGGCGCTGATTTCCATCAGGTAGCTGTTTAGTTTACCTTCATTCCATTTACGAAAAACTTTAGCAATTTCGGCTGCCGACATTCGTAATGAAGAACGCATAATTTGATAGGCTTCACATATTAGCTGCATATCCGCGTATTCAATACCGTTGTGCACCATCTTAACGTAATGGCCTGCGCCCATGGTACCTATGTAAGTAGCACATGGTTCGCCGTTTTTAACCGGTTTGCCTGGCGTGTAGCTTTCGATGGGTTTGCCGGTCTCAGGATCGACCTTTGCGGCAATCGCCGTAAGCACCGGTTCAATTCGGGTCCAGGCATAGGGATTTCCGGAAGGCATCAGTGACGGTCCAAAGCGGGCGCCGACTTCACCACCAGAAACCGCGGTGGTGAAAAAGATAAATTTGCTTTTGTAGCGCTCTTCGCGCTCGACCGAATCGGTCCAAAGGCTGTTACCCGTATCAATAACAATATCGTCGGCTTTGATACCGGCATCGATAAGATGGTGACATACGTGATCGACCGGGTCGCCGGCCGGAACAGAGAGAATAATTAAATGAGGCGCTTTTAGCTTACTCAAAAGCTCAGTGTACGAGCTGCAACCTTCAATACGCGGTACAGAATCATCGCCGCGTTCATCTGCTTCTTTAGCCAGTATCAAATCAACTTTACTTTGGTCTAAATCAAAGCACGCAACCCGATAACCATTGTCAGCTAAATTCAGGGTTAAATTCGCCCCCATAACGCCTAAGCCTATAAAACCTACATCGCAGTTTTTTTCGACCAGAGCATTTCCATCTTCTTTGTGCATGGTTTTCACCTTGTGTTTCAGATGGCTGCGCATGTTACCACCTGCATCGCTTTTGAACACTGTAAACAACAGTTTGAAAAGAAAAAAGCCAGTGTCTTGTGTTCACTGGCGTTGACATTAAGATGGGGATACCGCGTTATTATTACAAGCTTACCCTGCTAAGTGACAAATAACCCCCACACCACCCACAAGTAATCTTTACGTTACGGGGGCAGGATTAACCAGGGTATGACTAAACACCGCCAGGCTTTTACCCGCTTGCAAAAAGGTATCCCGTACGCACATCTCAGGTTGCTCCTGTACTGATGGAAACCGGGTGTCGAGCTTAAGTTGCCAGCCGCTACATTCACTTACCGTAGGTAACTGAACGGTGACTTCGCTTTCGCTGGTATTAAAACAAATAAACCAATGTTCAGCAGGCGCTTCAGGCGTGTCGAGTCCTTCAATTTCAACCCCGAAAGTCTGGTTATTTTCGTGCCAGTCCTCGGTTTCTTTCACCGCGCCATCGGGTTTGAACCAACGTATTTTTGACACATTATTACGTTGCTGCCACGGGTCAGTTGGTTCTAACAAATGACACAGCACATCACTGCTTTTTCGTAACTCAATAACGTAGCTACAAAAATTGAGAAAATCCTGCCGTCTTTTGTTCAGTTCCCAGTCATACCAGTTTATGTCGTTGTCCTGGCAGTAGGCATTGTTGTTGCCATGCTGAGTCTTACTTAATTCGTCAGCCCCAAGAACGTGCGGGGTGCCCTGACTTAACAGTAACGTTGCAAACATATTACGCTTTTGCTTTTCACGAAGCGCTAATACTTTCGGGTCTTGCGTAGGGCCTTCTACCCCATAGTTTGCTGATAAATTGTGACCATGGCCGTCTTTGTTTTCTTCACCGTTAACCTCGTTATGCCTTTCGTTATAGCTAACCAGATCTTCTAAAGTAAACCCATCATGATAGGTAATATTGTTAACCGATGTATTGATGTGCCGGTGACCTTTAATAAAAATGTCGCCAGACCCGAAAACGCGGGTAGCAAATTCGGCGGTAGTGCCTTTATCGCCTCGCCAGAAAGCCCGAACATTATCGCGATACTTATCATTAACCTCTAGCCAATCGCTATTAAAACTACCTAACTGGTAACCATCAGGACCAATGTCCCAAGGTTCGGCAATTAATACCGCCTGACTTATTATCGGATCTTGCTGCATAGCCCTAAGCAAACCTGCCGTAGGAGTAAAGTGTTGCGGCTCACGGCCAAGACTCACCGCCAGGTCAAACCGAAACCCGTCAACGCCGATAGCGGTTAACCAGAAGCGCAGAGCATCTAATATGAGTGTCATCATTTCTGGTTGCGCAGCATTTACGCTATTGCCACACCCTGAATGATTTGAAAAATACAACTCGCCGTTAGGCGCCTGCTCGTACAAATACGCCTGATAAGGGCAAAAGCCTTTAAACGATAAAACCGGTCCGCCCTTGCCGCCTTCGGCCGTGTGATTAAAGACCACATCAACAATAACTTCTAAACCCGCTTCATGATAGCGATCTACCATTGTGCGTACTTCTGAAAGCGCATCAGCATGAGCGTAGCGTGGTTCTGGAGCGAAAAAGTTTACCGGATTGTAGCCCCAGTAGTTAGTCATGCCTTTTTCCGTGATATAAGGCTCGGGCATGAAAGATGCCATGGGCAAAAACTGAACGCTGGTTACCCCCAAGGCTTTTAAATGAGATAACACCGCCGGGTGACAAGCCCCAAGATATTTACCCCGCTGCTCAGCAGGTACTTGCGCATGTAACTGGGTAAGTCCTTTTATATGCGCCTCGTACACAATTCGCTGATGCGGCTTCAGTTTTGGTTTAGCCGGGCGCTGCTCACAATAAACAGCGTGGTCTATCACCAGACACTTGGGCACCATAAAATGCGAATCATTAATGTATTGGCGGGCATTCCAATGCACCGGCCGACTTAATGCTTTAGCATACGGGTCGATAAGCAGTTTATCGGCCGGAGAACTATGCAATTCGCTATGGCCGCGATCTACCCGATAGGCATATAACTGACGATGCCCGATGCCATGGATAAGTCCGTGCCAGACGTCGCCTGTTTTATTGGCTAAGGCTATTTCGCAAAGTGTTTCTTCAGTATCAGAACTGTACAAACACAAAATCACCGAATGCGCATCAGGACTGTAGACGGCAAAATTCACACCTTCTGGTGTTACTGTAGCGCCTAGCGGTACTGCACTTCCACAGCTTTGAACCCACTGATTTTCTAACGATACATTCAAAATATTGTCCTATTCACAAATCCAATAAACCGTTGCCAAAGGAGGCAGGGTAACTTCTATCGAATGAGGTAAATTGTTCCACGGTACCGATTGTGCTCTGGCTTTTGTTGATACCGCGTAACCGCTGCCCCAAAAGCACTCATCATCGGTGTTTAGCAGCAAGGTATAATCTTTGTCACTTTCTACACCTATGCGAAAATTTTCATAAGGCGTAGCGGTCATATTGCTGATAACACAAATTTGCTGAGTGCGTTTTTTATTGTGGCGTATAAACGAAACCACGCTTTGCCCCGAATTGCTAAGGTCAATCCAGCTAAATCCGGTGTGGTCATGGTCCAGTTCATACAGCGCGGGGTGCTGTCGGTACAACCTATTCAACGTTCGGTATAAATGCTGTATCCCCTGATGCTTGGGGTATTCCAGTAAGTGCCAATCAAGCGAAGTATCATGATTCCATTCTTTAAACTGGGCCAGCTCGTTCCCCATAAAGTTAAGCTTTTTACCTGGATGGCCAAACATGTACGCCGCATAAGTACGAAGATTAGCCGCAGCCTGCCATTCATCACCTGGCATTTTTTCAAGCAAGCTGCCTTTTCCGTGCACCACTTCATCATGGGACAACGGCAATACAAAGTTTTCGTCATAGGCATAGACCATTGAAAATGTTAGCTGGCCATGATGATGCGCCCGATAAGCCGGGTCTTTGCTCATATAACTTAATGAGTCATGCATCCAGCCCATATTCCACTTAAACCCAAAGCCCAGCCCGCCGCTGCTAACCGGTCTGGAAACCCCTGCAAACGAAGTGGATTCTTCGGCAATGGTCATCGCATCCGGAAAATGACGATACACTTCTTCGTTCATCCAGCGCAGTAAACTTATGGCCTCGTAATTTTGATTGCCGCCATCAACGTTGGGTATCCATTCACCCTCATTGCGCGAATAATCCAGATACAACATCGAAGCAACTGCATCAACTCTTAGTCCGTCTATATGGAATTTGTCTAACCAGAATAATGCATTGGCAACCAGAAACTGGCGCACGCTGTCTTTACCAAAATCGTAAATACAAGAGTTCCAGTCAGGATGCCAGCCGCGTCTTGGGTCGTCATATTCATAAACATGACTACCGTCAAAGCGAGCCAGTCCATGACCGTCTTCAGGAAAATGCGCCGGAACCCAATCAATAATAACGCCCAGCCCGCTTTGGTGGCACTTGTCTACAAAGTACTTAAAGTCGTCTGGAGTACCAAAACGACTGGTCGGAGCGAACATTCCTACCGGCTGGTATCCCCATGAACCGTCAAAAGGAAATTCAGAGACCGGCATTAATTCAAGATGGGTATAACCCATATCTACCGCGTAAGGAACCAGGGTATCGGCCAGTTCGTGATAACTTAAATAGCGACGTTCATCGTCAGGTTTACGCCACGACCCCAGGTGTACCTCATAGATACTCATGGGCTGATGATATTTGTCATAGCCGCGTTGGGCCATCCAGCTTTCGTCTTGCCACTGATACTCATTATGGTCGTAGACTACCGAGGCATGAGATGGGTATTGCTCAGCCTGGTAACCCAGCGGGTCTGCTTTATGGGGTAACGTATTACCACAGCCATCTTTTATCTGAAACTTATAACGGTCACCGGCAACCACTTCAGGCATAACCAGCACCCAGTAACCAATCTGGGTTTTTTCCAGCGGATGCAACCGCCCGTCCCAGCGATTAAAGTCGCCAATAACGGATACCGCGGAAGCATTAGGGGCAAACACACAAAAACGGATAGCCTGATGTCCGCCGTCCAGAGTTATTACTTGCGCCCCACCCTGCTGGTACAGATTAGCGGGCTGGTGGTCAATAAAATGGACCGCACTAAAAGCCTGAGTTTTAAATTGATAAGGGTCCAGATGTTTTTCTACGCGATCTTGATAGTGAACATGCAGGCAGTACAGCATATCGTCTTGCAGTTCTGAAAAAGTCCCTTCAAACAAACCTGGCTCTTGGTCAGGCTCAAGACGACCAAGAACGACTTCTGAATCGGCAAGACTGAGTTCGACCAGTGTGGCATCAGGACGCCATACACAAATCCGCTGTCCTTGCGGTGTTTCAAATTTTCCTAATTTTGAAAATGGGTTTGTGCAACTGGCCCAGGCTAATTGTTGCTCGATATGCATGATGTACTCCTGTACCCGGTGCCGCCAAAATAAGCGGCGCCCTCAGTGATCAATAGTTTATTTGTTTGTG
The DNA here is from genome assembly GCF_019249245.1 of Alteromonas lipotrueiana. Lineage (GTDB taxonomy): Bacteria > Pseudomonadota > Gammaproteobacteria > Enterobacterales > Alteromonadaceae > Alteromonas > Alteromonas lipotrueiana. Next base: position 30,822 of record NZ_JAESDK010000021.1, read on the forward strand.
CTAGCCTGATCGCGTGCATCAGTTAGCCGTTTTGCCAGTTGCGCCAGGTTTTCGTCAGCAAAAATATCTTCAAGGTTACGTGTAAGCTTACGGCGCCAATTTGGATATTCGTCGAAAGTACCAGGGATGTTCACCGGCATATCCATTTGCAACCAATCTTCAAGTTGCAAGCTTAACAGGGCGCTGGAGCCTGTTGCCATATGCGTTTGTAAGCCAAAATTTAGCGGCTGAGTCATTGCTGTTTGGTTTACGTCCCGGGATACCTCGCCACTTAACGTATTATGGCCGTCCATCGAATTCAGAATTTCCTGTTTGTCGGCGTGTCGAGCTGCGTATAAGTTTTGTAAAACATCTTCTGATGGATATAACCCCAGCTCTTTACCTAACTCAAGATCATGGCAGTGCCAGTACCCTATCAAAGTAGGCATATCGTGAGTGGTTAACGTAGACATGGACTGCTCTGGATAATGCGAAGGTGAGAAAAATCCACCATCTTCGGCTTGTTCAAAGAAAAATACCCGATAAGAAAAAATGCCATTTTCTGCCAGCTTACCACGAATTTCTTCAGGTACGGTGCCCAGATCTTCACCTATGACGAGGTTTTTATTACGATGACTTTCAAGAGCTAATATGCCAAGCAAATCATCTACCGGATAATAAACATACCCCCCCTCGCGGGCGTGATCACCTTCAGGTACCCACCACAATCGAAGCAATGCCATGACATGGTCAATTCTTAACGCCCCGGCTGAGGCCATATTTGAAGAAAACAGATCAATAATTGGCTGATATCCCTGATCATACAGACGTTGCGGGTCCATGGGCGGTAACCCCCACTTTTGACCCAACGGGCCTAAAACATCCGGCGGCGCACCCACACTGGCTTTTACACAGTACAGGTCTTTGTTGCCCCAAATTTCAGCACTTCCTTCACTGACACCCACGGCCAGGTCGCGATACAAACCTATGGTCATGCCGGCTTTTTGCGCCGCCTGATTAGCCTGTTCTAGCTGTTCAGCAGCCTGCCACTGCAAAAACTGATAGAAACGTACTCGTTTTGCATGTTTCTTTGCAAACTTGGTCACTTCCGGTTTGTGATATTCTTTAAATTTGTCTGGAAATACCGGCCAGCCCCACGACGGTTCACCGGCGTCTTTAAGATGCTCTTGCATAACATCATAAACGGCCAGCATATCGAGACTTTCCCCGCCATTTTCGATAAACGCATTAAACGCTTTGAGCTGGCGGCTGTTTTTATCAAAATATTGCTTCTCATAAGTGCTAAAAACAGCATTCAGTACTTCTATCTTAAGCTCTGCAACTAATGCATAGTCAACATGCTGGGCGTCACGGGCGGCCTGAAGCTTGGTTTTGAACTGCTGACTGTTTACTATCTTTTGCACAGCAGCGTCCTGATAACCGTCGATGGCTGTTACATCAAGGTATAAGAAGTTTAACCATCGACGAGATGATGGGCCATACGGGCTACAGGCTTCAGGATTCGCAGGGTATAAAGCATGAATAGGATTAAGACCGATAAACTGTGCACCCTTTTTGGCCGCGTCAGTGACCAATCGATCCAGGTCCGAAAAATCGCCTATTCCCCAGTTTGTCTGGCTGCGCACACAGTATAACTGAACACTAAGACCCCACACTTTATGACCTGATGCAATTGAGTCTGGCATGTAGCAAGAGTCGGGAGCCATGATTAATCGCATGGTAACAAACGCTTCATCATCACCTTCAACCATTAGTTTTAGCGTGTGATAACCCGGCTCAAGTTGCTCTTCAAAATCTATGACGTATTCCTGGTATTCAACCTCTTCAAGTTGTGCAACATTAATTAGCTGAGTATCAACCGGAACAAATGTCTTGGTAAACACCTTGCCCTGCTCGGTGGTAACCACAAAATCGTACGTATCATTTACCAACTCTAACGGCAACCTCAACGAAAACTTCAACCGTTCAGAGACCCTGCTTACCTGAACAGGGTTGAGCACTGACTGCCAGTAAGTCAAAGTCTCTGTTTTTATCTGATTCAGAACCGCTTCTTCGTCGGTAGTATCATAGCCAAGCGCATTAAGTAATTTTTCCTTGCTGCTTTGCTTAATAACCGCAGGTTTTCCCCAGGCATCTACGTAATTTGATTCAATGCCGCGCATTTCTGCCAGCGTTTGTAAAACTTGATTGGTCATTCTAGCGTATTCCTTAATCGGGCTGCGTTAGTGCATAAGATGTTAAAAGGCGAACGGGTCACTTTCGCCTACATACCGTTAACATTATGTGAAAGCATCGGTTAAGCGAAATTGAATACGTTTGCATAAATTTAGTTTCGTAATAAAGCTACATTAAAGCAATTACTTTTGCTAATTGTGCCATTTTGATCCATACTTTACGTAATTTATTTACATTAAACTATACTTAAGTAGAGGTAAGTCATGACAGTACGTATCGGTATTAACGGTTTCGGACGAATCGGTCGCCTCGTAATGCGCGCAGCGACCCTTCGCGATGATATAGAAGTTGTTGCTATTAACGACTTAATGGACACAGATTACATCGCCTATCTTTTAAAATATGATTCTACTCATGGCATTTTTGATGGTGAAGTATCGGTAGACAATCAAAACCTGATTGTTAACGGTAAGACAATTCGCGTGACCAATGAAAAAGATCCGGCGTCTCTGGCCTGGGGCCAGGTTGACGTAGATGTTGTGGTTGAAGCAACGGGCTTATTCTTAACGAAAGAAACCGCACAAAAACATTTAGATGCGGGTGCCAAAAAGGTGGTTATGTCGGCCCCTTCTAAAGATGATACGCCTATGTTTGTCATGGGTGTCAATGACGAAAGCTATGAAGGCCAGTCTATTGTCTCTAATGCATCATGTACCACTAACTGCCTGGCGCCTGTTGCTAAAGTGCTCAATGATAAGTTTGGTATTGTTGATGGATTGATGACCACGGTGCATGCTACTACCGCTACCCAGAAAACAGTGGATGGGCCTTCTGCCAAAGATTGGCGTGGCGGGCGTGGTGCCAGCCAGAATATCATCCCTTCTTCGACCGGCGCTGCAAAAGCAGTAGGTAAAGTTATTCCAGAACTTAACGGCAAACTGACCGGCATGGCATTTCGGGTTCCAACGCCTAATGTTTCGGTTGTCGATTTAACGGTTAACCTTGAAAAAGCGGCCTCCTACGAAGATATTTGTCAGGCGATGAAAGAAGCCTCCGAAGGAAAACTAAAAGGCATTCTTGGCTATACCGAAGATCCGGTAGTTTCGAATGACTTTTTGGGCGATGCGCGTACCTCCGTTTTTGACGCAGGGGCAGGTATTGCCCTTACCGATAAATTTGTGAAGGTGGTCTCGTGGTATGACAACGAATGGGGCTATTCGAACAAGGTTCTTGATCTGGTTGCTCATATAAGTAAGTAATAATACCTACGGGGCTGATAGGGTTGTCTTGTCAGGTCGCCCGAATGAGAACAAAGGTGCGCGTAAAACCGCACCTTTTTTGTGTGTGTAGTTCATACGGGTTGCGTGATATACGTAACGATTGCGATAAGTAGGATATTAACAATAATGAGTATTGCCCCAGATATTGAGGTCAGTGAAATCTCAGGCATCACGTTTTTAGACATTGAAAACCGATTTGCAAGCGCCCGAATAAGCTTATTCGGGGGACATATACTGTCCTACATACCAAAAAGCGATAACCAGGAGAGATTGTGGTTAAGCCCTTATGCTTCGCTTAACGGGGGAAAACCCATACGCGGTGGAGTGCCGGTATGCTGGCCCTGGTTTAGTGATGACCATGGTCGCGAAAAAGGTGAGTTACCCTCTCATGGTATTTTACGTGCTCAGGTATGGCAGTTGCAAAGCAGTGAATCATCTGAAAAAGGCACCCATATTAAACTTGTGCCGTCTTATACCCGCGCCGACGGGTTTGAATATGATTGTGAAGTAAGCTTAGATATTCTGGTTGGAGAAACCTTGCAAATACGCCTGACCACCAAAAATTCAGGCATTGTTCCGTTTACTTTCAATACCGCTTTACATACCTATTTTCAGGTAGACAATATTCAGAAAACTGAATTAACCGGTATCGAAGGAAACTATAAAGACAAGACCGATAACTGGGCCATAAAAGCCAGTCCGACTCCCTACACTATTGTAAGTGAGACCGACCGCATACATTTGACACCAGTGCCTCGCACCCAAATTTTACAACAACAAACACCTTTTACGGCTATTGAATCTGAAGGTCACGATAGTTTAGTGGTCTGGAATCCGTGGCAAGGCGCGGCGTCTATTTCAGATATGGACGCTTTTGGCTACAAGCATATGATTTGTATTGAAACTGCCGTTACACAGGGCGCTGTGGTAGAGCCTGGTGAGCAACATTGTTTACAGCAGACAATTGTTCCGGTTTAACAAAAGAGCAGGTACTGCGTAAATTAAAGCGCAGTACCTTAATCTAAACTCAATTACTGAGCTTGTGCGCCTGATACGGCTTCTTTAGCCAGCTGAGTTATGCGTTCCCAATCGCCGCTTTCGATAGCGTCATCAGGAGCCACCCACGAGCCGCCAACACACACGACATTTTTTAATGCCAGATAATCTTTATAGTTGGCAAGACTGATACCGCCGGTTGGACAAAATGTAACATCCGGAAATGGGCCGCTGATAGATTTAATGGCTTTTATACCGCCTGATGCTTCAGCAGGGAAAAACTTCATATGCGTGTATCCTGCGTCTTTAGCCTTCATTAAATCTGAAGTAGAAGAGATACCCGGGATCAAAGGAATTTCGCACTCTTTACCCGCTTTTAATAACTCGGCGGTCATACCCGGACTAATCGCAAACTTTGCCCCGGCTTCAACGACATTTTTAAGCTCTTGTGCGTTGGTTACCGTCCCGGCTCCAATCAATGCATCAGGAACTTCGGTCGCAATGCGTTTAATGACATCCAGCGCCTGTGCAGTACGCAGAGTAACTTCCAATACCTTTATACCACCGGCCATTAACGCCTTGGCTAAAGGAACGGCTTTTTCCACATCGTTAATTACCAATACTGGCACTACGGGCCCCGCTGCAAAAACCTCGGCGGGAGAAAGCTTCCATTTTGTTGTCATAATTCACTCGTAATATGTTGATTTAAATAGGCTGCTGCACCTAGCAAACCGTGATCAGGTTCGGCAATAAGATAGGTTGGTATATCTTTGACGTAGTGTTTCATTCGGCCCTTGGCTTCAAAGCGAGCGCGAAAATCGCTACGTTGAATGAAGTCGGCAAAACGATTAGCAATACCGCCGCCAATAAAAATGCCGCCGGTGGTCGCTAAGTTAAGGGCTAAATTACCCGCAAAACTTCCCATAATGCGACAAAATTGCGTTAACGTTGCCTCACAAATATCACAACTTTGCGCCAGTGCCTGCTCGGTAACCTGTGCTGGACTGCTCAATGTCGCCTGAATTCCCTGGTCGTCTGCCAAAGCATGATAAATATTCATGATCCCACGACCTGACATTACCTCTTCGGCAGATGCCCTACCCTGTGTTTTTTGTAAATAGCGCCAAATAACCACATCTGTTTCATCGACAGGAGCAAAGTCGGTATGTCCGCCTTCCCCGTCTAATGTCATCCATCCTGTGGACGTCTTTGTCAGGTGCTCAACACCCAGGCCCGTACCCGGGCCAAATACAGCGATATTTCCCGACGGTAGTGCTGTGCCCTCACCCAGTTGAACAACCTGACTGTTGTCCAGTGCGGGTAATGAATGCGCGACCGCCGTAAAATCATTAATAACAAACAAAGCCGACAACCTGAGCTGCTTTTGTAAAGCCTGCTGAGAAAATACCCAGCTATGGTTGGTCATTGCTACCTGGTCGCCCAGTACCGGGCAGGCAATAGCAATACAGCCCTGAGTAAACTGGTAGTCACTGTATTCATCAAAGTAAGCCTGTATGGCTAAATCAAGAGAAGCAAAGTTAAGACATAAATATTTTTTTATGTCTGTCACCCCAGTACTTGTCACCCGGGCCAATCGAATGTTAGTGCCCCCGACATCGGCCACAAATTTCTCACTCATAGCGCCTGTTCCTGGGTGTAAAACAATGAACATGCACCTTCTTCAGCGCCTGTGAGTACCGCACGCATGCCCCCGAACATTTCGCGTCCCATCCCTTCATGATGATTGGTAAGGTCAGCTTTAGCCGGTTCGCGTGCATCCAGTTGTGCTTTATCAACACACAAAGTAAGCTCGCCGGTCTCAGTATTCAGCTCGATTATGTCATCGTTTTTCACTTTGGCTAACAGTCCGCCATTAAATGCTTCTGGCGTAACATGGATGGCGGCAGGCACCTTTCCTGAAGCGCCCGACATACGACCGTCTGTAACCAATGCAACCTTGTAGCCTCGGTCTTGTAGTACACCCAGTGGCGGAGTTAAACGATGTAATTCAGGCATACCGATAGCTGAAGGCCCCTGGAATCGAACCACAACAATACAGTCTTTATTTAAATCGCCGTTTTTAAATGCATCATCTAATTCAAACTGATCTTCAAACACTACGGCTGGCGCTTTAATTTTACAATGGGGTGTACCCAGCGCAGAGGTCTTTATCACTGCACGCCCAAGGTTACCGTCAAGTACGCTTAAACCGCCATCAGGTTTAAATGGAGTAGCGACCGTCGCCACAACTTCTTTGTCATGTGACTTCGTTGTACCGTCGCGCCATACCAGCTCGCCGTCTTCTAAACGAGGCTCCTGGGTATAACGTTCAAGCCCATATCCGCAAATAGTATTTACATCGTTGTGCAGTAATCCGGCATCCAGAAGTTCTCTGAACAATAACGCCATGCCGCCGGCGGCCACAAAATGGTTAATATCGGCAGAACCATTGGGATAAATACGGGTAAGCAGTGGTGTTGCATTTGAGATTTGTGAAAAATCGTCCCAATTCAGCAGAATACCTGCCGCACGGGCTACCGCAATTAAATGCATTGTGTGGTTAGTAGACCCGCCGGTAGCCAATAGCGCGACTAAACCGTTAACAATGGCTTTTTCGTCGACAATATGACCAATAGGCATATAGTTGTCAGTCAGGTCAGTCAAACGGGTTGCCTGAACCGACGCGGCTTTTGTAAGAGCCTCACGTAGTGGCGTACCCGGATTTACAAATGATGAACCGGGCAAATGTAAACCCATGGTTTCAACCACAAGCTGGTTTGAGTTAGCGGTACCGTAAAAAGTACAGGTTCCGGCTGAGTGATAAGACTGTGATTCAGCTTCCAGCAGGGCATCGCGGCCTACTTTGCCTTCAGCAAATTCTTGTCTTACACGCGCTTTTTCTTTATTAGGCAAGCCTGAAGGCATGGGTCCGGCAGGGATAAATACCGTAGGTAAATGACCGAATGATAATGAACCAAGCAATAATCCTGGTACGATTTTATCGCAAATACCTAACATAACGGCTGCATCAAACATATTGTGAGACAAAGCAACTGCTGTACCCTGAGCAATAACGTCGCGGCTCATCAGGCTTAAGTCCATACCCGGATTACCCTGGGTCACGCCATCACACATCGCCGGAACACCGCCAGCGAACTGCGCAACACTACCGACCTCTTTGACTGCCTGGCGAATAACATCAGGATAGGTTTCATAGGGCTGGTGAGCTGACAGCATGTCATTGTAAGCCGACACTATTGCTACGTTGGCTTTGGTCATACTACGCAGGTCAGATTTATCATCAGTACCGCAGGCAGCAAATCCGTGCGCAAGGTTACCGCAAGAAAGCACTCCACGATGAGGGCCCTGACGGCGCGCACGGTCAATTTTATTCAGATAAGCTTTTCGTGTCTCTTTGCTTCGCTCGATAATGCGCTGCGTGACTTCAGCGATTTGATTGTTCATAAATAGCTCCTATGGTGCCCACATCAAAGTGACGGGGGCCCGGTTTACAACGGCAGTGACCGGTTTTTCAAGTTCTGTGCTGTTTGTAAGCGCGTCTTCCAGAACCGCTTTTTTCTTCTCACCGGTAAGGTGAATAAATATATTACGGCTATTTAACAGCGCCGGTAACGTCAACGAAATACGCTGGTGCGGGGCAGTCGCCGGTTGAACCGCCAGACAAATTTTTCCACTAGACAAATTCAAACCATCTTCAATTTGTTCTGAACATGGAAATAATGACGCAGTATGGCCATCTTCGCCCATGCCTAAAATCAAGGCATCAAAGGGCTGACTCATACTCGATAGGTTAGATTCAGCCTGGGCAATACCGTCTGCGGCGTCCGGATCGTCCGTTTTAAGTTCAACAAAATTAGCCTCACTGGCTTTATTTTGTAGAAGGTTGTCTTTTACCAAACGGGTATTGCTGGCTTCGTGGTCTTCATTAACCCAACGTTCGTCAGCAAGCGTCACATCTACCTTAGACCAGTCTAATTCTGTTTTGCTCAGTGTTTTAAACAGTGCCAGGGGTGTGCGGCCGCCACTGACTACCAGGCTAGCCCGGCCCCGACTGTTAATTCCTTCTGACAAGATAGACGTTAATGTTTGTGCAAATTTTGCTGTAAGCTCGTCAGCCGATTCAAAATGTTGTTGTGTTAATGCCATATTATTTCTTCTTCGTCATTTTGCTTTCATACCAACTGCGGTTTTCGCGCGCCAGTAAGCCAATTGATGCTACCGGACCCCAGGTACCCGCCTGATAAGGCTCAGGAGGCTCTGGAGAATGCTTCCAGGCTTCTAAAATAGAATCTACCCAGTTCCAGGCATGCTCTACTTCATCCCGACGAACAAATAAAGCCTGATTGCCTAACATCACCTCTAACAACAGTTTTTCATAGGCGTCAGGTATACGGTCTTCAGAGAATGCCTCAGAAAAACTCAGGTTAAGTTTGGATTTTTGCAAATCCATCGACCCTGAACTGGTCAGCCCTGGAATTTTATTCATTACGGTAATTTCTACGCCTTCGTCAGGCTGTAGGCGAATAACCAGTTTATTGGGTGGAAGACTATTGAAACTGGCACCAAACAAATTATGTGGCTGGCGTTTAAAGTAAATAACCACCTCAGACACTTTGGTTGGCATGCGTTTTCCGGTACGCAAATAGAATGGCACTCCGGCCCAGCGCCAGTTGTCTATTTCCGCTTTTATGGCTACAAAGGTTTCGGTTTCGCTGCGGGTGTTAGCGTCCTCTTCCTCAAGGTACCCGGGAACCTCCTCACCTTTTACGAAGCCGGCAGAATATTGACCACGTACTGTAGTGTCACTGACATTTGAATTATCAATGGGTCTTAGCGCTTTTAATACTTTAAGTTTTTCATCCCGAATACTATCTGCATCTAAGGTCGCCGGCGGCTCCATGGCTACCAGACTCAGTATTTGTAACAGATGGTTTTGCACCATATCGCGCATTTGTCCGGCGTCATCAAAATATCCCCACCGCCCTTCTATACCTACCGACTCAGACACACTGATTTGCACATGGTCAATACAGTTATGGTCCCAGTTGGTAGTGAATATAGAGTTAGCAAAGCGCAGTGCAATAAGGTTCAGTACCGTTTCTTTACCTAGATAATGGTCAATACGATAAATCTGCGATTCGTTAAAGTACTCAGAAACCTGGTTATTGATGACCTTTGATGATTCGAGATCGTGACCTATCGGCTTTTCAAGCACAACCCGTACACTGCTATCGATAATATTGCAGCTGTGTAAGCCCCGGCAGATATCCCCATAAATAGCCGGCGGGGTGGCCAGATAACACACCATTGTCCGACTTGCATCTACTACGGTATCTAACTGCTCGTAGCTGGCAATGTCCTTCATATCAACCTGAATATAATCAAGCCGCTTACAAAAGCGCCCCCAGGTCTCTTCACAAATCTGCTTATCGCTGAACTTTTCAATATTCGTTTTTACTTCAGCGATGTACTCATCTTTACTCATTTGCTGGCGTGCCACACCGACAATAGTTGTATCTGGATGAATCAACTGCGCTTTTTCTAGCTGATATAGCGACGGTAACAATTTTCGGCGTGAAAGATCGCCCAGTGTGCCAAATAACACAAAATCACAGGGTTCGAATGAATTATCCATTACCATAGTGTGGCCTTTTTAAATAAGTAGTAGAAATACTATTGTTATACGTCTGAAAATAGCATTTCCCTGATGTTATTGCCCAGTAGTTAACACCAAATGTAGTAAAATTACAACTTTGATGCAGAAATTACGTTACGAATTTTAACAAAATCTGTTGTATTTTTTTTACCATGACGTCAAAAAAGTACATTTTCCTTGTCTATGAGCACGCTTAACGTAGTATAGGCTTTATAAAAACAGATCTATAATAATACTAAGTGTATAAGTTGTATGAATATTCTTGAGAAAATCACACAAAACAAAGCCGTTTTCAGTAAGTCAGAAAGAAAAGTTGCTGATATTATTCTGGCTCATCCTCAAACCGCCATACACTCAAGTATTGCTACGCTGGCGAAAATGTCAGACGTAAGCGAGCCTACTGTTAATCGCTTTTGCCGCCGCCTCGACACCAAGGGTTACCCAGACTTCAAACTGCATTTGGCCCAAAGCCTGGCAAATGGCACTCCTTATGTAAATCGTCATGTTGACGAGAACGACGGACCCCAGGAATATACTAACAAAATTTTCGAGTCTACAATGGCTTCATTAGAGGTAGCCCGGCAGTCTGTAGATGTGAATATAATCAACCGCGTGGTAGATTTACTTACCCAGGCTCAAAAAATCTCTTTCTTTGGCCTGGGCGCGTCGGCTTCTGTGGCTCATGATGCATTAAATAAGTTTTTTCGCTTCAACGTGCCTGTTGTTTATTTTGAAGATGTGGTTATGCAACGAATGAGCTGTATGAACTGCACCGACGGTGATGTTGTCGTTCTATTTTCGCATACAGGCCGCACCAAGAGCCTGGTCGAAATTGCCCAGATAGCCCGTCGTAATGACGCTACTGTAGTTGGCATTACATCGCAAGACAGTCCACTGGCTAATGAATGCAGCTACGTTTTATCGCTTGAAGTACCCGAAGATACAGATATGTATATGCCTATGGCTTCGCGTATTGCGCAGCTGACTCTGGTCGATGTTCTGGCTACCGGTTTTACATTGCGCCGAGGCAATAAATTCAGAGAAAATCTAAAGCGGGTCAAAGATACCTTACGGGATTCGCGTTACGATAAACCCGATTAAAATACGCTTTTATCTCAATAATAAGTCAGGGTTGTTATACAAGCTACACTACTCAAATTATCCTCAGGTGTAGCTCCCCTGTTAGCAACCTTATCAGCGCCAGTTTAATACCAGTACATTCCCTACTCTTTTTGACTGGTCTACCTTATTCACTACTTTTTTGTACATTACTTCAGATTACTTTGTTCAGTTCGCTTAATGCAGGGTTTATGACCTGCGTTATAGTGGTTGACTACGCAGCCACTGTGACTACTTATTAGGCAATATGCTCGTTCCTCGTTTAACTGTTGGCCATGAATAATCTAAGAGTGTGCAGCCCCATTTATATTATTATAGATCCAATTTTTGTAATATTATTACGAAAAATGATTACATCTATGAGACAACCTGAACGCTTTACGTTAAAATAACAATTCGCCCTTCATCATTTATAAGCAGATAAGCGACAAACACTATGAGCAGAAGAACAAAAATTTTAGCTACATTAGGCCCGGCAACCGATTCTTTGGAAAAAATTCAGGCAATTATTGCTGCGGGCGCTAATGTTGTACGTATGAACTTTTCTCATGGTCAGGCCCAGGACCATATAGAGCGAGCTGAACGGGTTCGCGAGGCGGCAAAAAATCTGAACCGGTATGTGGCCATTTTAGGGGATTTACAGGGCCCGAAAATACGCGTGGCCCGCTTTAAAAATGGGTCGGTAGAGCTGGAAAACGGTGCCCCGTTTATATTGGATGCTGAACTGGCTATAGACGCTGGAGATGAAACTCAGGTGGGCATCGATTACAAAGCGCTGCCTGATGATGTCAACAAAGACGACATTTTGCTGTTAGATGATGGCCGTATACAACTGCAAGTGACTCAGGTCGTCGGGCAAAAAGTACATACTAAAGTTACCGTCGGTGGCAAGTTATCGAACAACAAAGGCATCAACCGCCAGGGCGGTGGCTTGTCTGCTGAGGCGTTGACCGATAAAGACAAAGAAGATATTAAGACTGCCGCTAAAATCGGTGTGGATTATTTGGCGGTCTCATTTCCGCGAAACGGAGCAGACTTAGACTATGCACGCGAACTGGCGATTGAGGCTGGTTGCCATGCGCAGATTTGCGCCAAAGTAGAACGAGCAGAAACAGTTGCCACACCTGAAGCGATGGACGATATTATTAGTGCCTCTGATGCAGTAATGGTGGCGCGTGGAGATTTAGGCGTAGAAATTGGCGACGCCGAGTTAGTGGGCGTGCAGAAAAAGCTTATTTCACGTTCAAGGCAGTTAAACAAAGTTGTTATCACAGCCACTCAAATGATGGAGTCGATGATTGAAAGCCCGATGCCTACGCGAGCTGAGGTCATGGATGTTGCCAACGCGGTACTTGATGGTACTGATGCGGTCATGTTGTCTGCTGAAACCGCCGCGGGTAAGTTTCCAGTAGAAACAGTCACTGCTATGGCCAGAGTGTGCGAAGGAGCCGAGACGCATCCTAGCATTCATTTGTCGAAACATCGTATGGATGATATTTTTTCAAATACCAGCGAGACTATCGCGCTTTCGGCAGTATATGCAGCCAACCATCTTCCCAGCATTCGGGCAATAGTGGCGCTAACAGAAAGCGGTAACACGCCCAAATTAATGTCTCGAATGACCACCCGTTTGCCTATTATTGCGATGTCACGTCACAAAGACACGTTAAACATGATGGCACTGTTTCGCGGTGTAAAGCCTGTTTGTTTTGATTCAGAAAACAGCGAACCGGGCAAGCTTAAAGATGATGTGATTAATACTCTTAAAGCTCTCGGTGAAGTTGAAGCCGGTGATACGCTGGTCATGACCTATGGCGACCAGATGGAAAAGATCGGTGCCACTAACGCGATGAAAATTGTCAAAGTTGACTAGATATCGCGTTTAACGCATCAGCACCTTACAACATCAAAAAGACCAGCCGGTGAAGCTGGTCTTTTTTGTAATTGCTTTATCTCCAGTGATTAAAAAAGACTTCTGCCTCTTTTTTCTCGGGTGGCAGTGCGGTGGTCACCGGCGTTCCAAGGTATAAAAAACCGACTATCTCGTCTTCGTCGTTAAGATTTAATTCTTTTTTGACAATATCGCACTGCGCATACGCCCCGGTTCGCCACAATCCGTTAAAACCCTGAGCCTGAGCCGCCATTTGCATGGCCATAACCGCACAACTGGTTGAGGCAATTTGTTCAACTCGTGGCACTTTCGGGTGCTCCTGATACTTAGCGATAGCAACAATAACCATCGGCGCACGTAAAGGTAACTGAGGCGCACGCTCTATCTCTTTTTCGGTTTTGTCATTTTCAATAGCAGACCGCTCAAAAATACTGCCCAGCTTATGAAGCCCCTGCCCTTCGCAAACAATAAAATGCCACGGCATCAGTGCCCCGTGATCGGGCGCGCGCAGTGCGGCTTGCTTGATATTCTCTAACGCTTGTTCAGCAGGCGCCGGAGCCGTGAGTCGGGGCTGAGACCGACGGTTTAATAATAAAGACAGTGCATCCATTAAATTCTCCGGTTGCGTAGGTATGAAAGTATTTTTCTATCCTACGGACGAAAAAACGAAAAGACCACCTTCGATTTTTTCACTAATGTTCAATAATAAGTCACGGCCAAACAGTCGCTGTATAATTAAAGTACGAATTGATGAGAATATACGAGGTGACATAGTTTCAGACAGGTTGCCCCCTTGCCAACATTGATATTTGAGGTTGATATCAGTGGCGGTCACCTAAATAGGGTAAGCTTCAACTCAATGAGTGTGCTTAGAACCTGGACTGCGTCTATTAAAAATCTATCAAACGACTTTTTTACAACAACACAAGCTTATGAAGTATTGACCTTTCCCTTAGCGTTAGCGGGTTTGTTGCGCTGGCTGTTTTCTATCGGGCTTCTTCTTAACCGGCCGATTGCACTATTAATATGATTAAAAATTACAATTCTTTACAATTATTAGTAGCGATTCAATTGAGTTTCTATACCATTGTGCCAAGACGTAATCAGAGGTAAAACCGACTATGGCAGCGAACGGAAGCTGGACTAAATCCCTATTCGTAGGACTATGGACAGTACTCAACTTTTGTCGAAAACTGTTCTTTAATATCATTTTCATTTTTATCGTAGTAGCACTTTTAATTGCTATCACCGCCGATAAAAAGCCAGTATCAGTGCGCCCCGACAGTGCATTGTATATGAACCTGAAAGGCCAGCTGGTTATTGAGCGAGAAGCCGTAGATCCTTTCGAACAATTTATGCAGGAAGCCTTTGGCGATGAGCCGGAAAGCCCTGAATTGTTGGTTCGCGAGCTGGTCAGTGTGCTCGAAAACGCCAAGCAGGATAATCGAATTAAAGCTTTGGTTATGGACCTTAAGGATTTTCAGGGCGGTGGCTTGGACAAACTGAGAACCGTTAGTCAGGCAATTGATGACTTTAAAACCTCAGGCAAACCGGTTTATGCCATTGGTGATTATTATTCGCAGAATCAGTATTACCTGGCTGCGCATGCTGATCATATTTACCTGAACCCCATGGGAACGTTGCTACTAGAAGGCTATGGTCGTTTCGGACTGTACTTTAAAGACATGCTTGAAAAGCTCAAAGTGACTACCCACATATTTCGGGTAGGTACTTATAAATCAGCGGTCGAACCATTTTTGCGAAATGATATGTCTGATGCCGCACGCCAGGCAAACAGCGAATGGCTTGATACCTACTGGGGACAATACAAACAGGATGTCGCCGCAGCCCGGGGTATAAGCGAAGACAATTTCGATGAAAAGCTCTCTGTACTGGTCGAAAAATTTAACGAAGCCGGGGGTGATTTTGCTCAGTACGCGCTGGAAAACGGCTGGGTCGATGCATTGAAATCACGAACCGATATCCGCGATGAATTGGTGGAAATAGTGGGTGCCGATGAGACTGAGTTAAGCGTCAACGTCACCTCATATAAAGACTACTTAAAAGTTATTAACCCTGCAGCGACCCGGGTACCCGGATCTGACAAAGACAAGGTGGCAGTTGTTATCGCAAAAGGTCAGATACTGGATGGCGATCAGAAGGCCGGAACTATCGGTGGCGATAGCACGGCACGGCTTTTACGACAGGCCCGTATCGACGATACAGTGAAAGCAGTAGTAATGCAGGTCGATAGTCCTGGTGGTTCATCGTTTGCGTCTGAAGTCATTCGCCAGGAAGTATTAGAGCTGCAAGAAGCCGGCAAGCCTGTTGTGGTTTCGATGGGTACTTATGCAGCATCAGGGGGTTACTGGATTTCAGCTCCAGCAGATAAAATCTACGCTTCACCCAGCACTATTACCGGCTCTATTGGTGTATTTGGGATGTTTATGACCTTTGAAAACACCCTGGACTATCTGGGTGTAAACAGTGACGGTGTGGGCTCAACAGAAATCGCGGGATTGTCACCGGTTCGCAAGTTAGATCCACGGTTTGGTGATTTGTTACAACGCAGCGTAGAAAGTAACTACGAAAAATTTATTACCATGGTGGGTAAATATCGCGGTATGAGCCCTCAACAGGTAGATGAAATTGCTCAGGGTCGGATATGGATTGGTACCAAAGCTAAAGAAATCGGCCTTGTCGACGAATTGGGTACCTTAGAAGATGCGATTGCCAGCGCGGGCGAACTTGCCGGCCTTGAGAGTTACGAAACTAAATATGAAATTCATCGCCTTACCCCTCAGGAGCTATTCTGGAAAGAGTTTTTTGGCCAGGCCTTTGTATGGGCTGCAAAAACTCAGTTTAGTCAGAATAACTCGCCGTTAATGGGCATGGTCAAGAACGTATTAGCCGAGTACGAGTCGGTCAATAAATTGAATGACCCAATGGGCGTTTATATTATGTGTCTGCAGTGTAAGGTTCAATAGGTTAAGGTTAATATGGACCGCCCCTGTAACACCGACAAGCTACAGGTCGAACGCAAGATAGATCAGCTGCTGGCAATTGCCAGCAGCCTTTATGAAGTGCCTTTTAAGCGTCCCGCTGTTACCTGGAGAAAATCAGGTAAAAACGCGGGCACCGCTAATCTCACCCACAATCGAATTAATTTGAATCCGGTTTTGTTTTGTCATAACCGAGAAGCCTTTTTTACTGATGTTATCGCTCATGAGTTAAGCCATCTATTGGTCTTTCAGCTATTTGGAAGGGTTCAGCCCCACGGCTGGCAATGGCAGAAAATGATGGAAGAGGTTTTTCAGCGCCCTGCTAATACCACCCATAACTTCGACTTGGCCCCTTTAAAGCTGAAAAGCTTTTATTATAGATGTGACTGTGGGCCGGTAGAATTGTCGGTACGACGTCATAATAAAGTGATACGAGGCCAACAGCGGTATTTTTGTCGACGCTGTAAGCAAACCTTAATAGCAACGGCCGAACAACAGGCTGCTAGCCTATAAATGAATCAGCCGATCAAAGTGGTGGGTTAATTAAAAAAGGAACGCGTTAATCCCTGGTCAAGCTGTTCAAAAGCGGCTTTTAATATCATCGCCAGCTCTTGGTATTTAGGTTCAGATTTACGTACCTGTACCTCACAACCCTCTTCTTGCAACTTAGAATAAATCTCAAAATACCAGTTTTTAAGAGATGCCGGCAAAGGTTGATCGGCGCGCTGGCCTAACCACAACAATCCCTGTAAAGGCAAACTTAAGAAAAAGGCACCTATGGCGATAGCCTGAGGTAAGTAGCTTGTACCAAATGTATCAAGAAGCAATGCACATGAAACTACAGCTAACGGCGGCATAGAACGAATTGCCAAACGCGTAGCGGCAATAACTTTACACTCGGGAAAATAAGCATAAAGCTGTTTTTTGTTTGGCCAGGTATTCAGATATTTGTGACCCTGGCGAAACATTGTAACCATGGACTGCGCCATAACTCACCTCTAGTATGGGGAATTGATTCGAAGAACCGGATAGCGGTATCTTGTTTTACCGCTGTTAAATCCCATCGTTTTAAATAGTACCCTTACACCGCAAGTATAGCTCAATCTCAGGGTTAACTATATTGAAAAAGTTTTCATGAAAAAATAATCACCCTCAATAATCGTGTCATAGCATTTGCCATTGCGCTATTGATTGTGAATAATTCGCCCTAATAATAGAACACAAACTTATCTTCCCATGTAGTGTGGGAGAAACTGGAGAAAATATTATGGCAGAGACCAGACATGTACGCCTATTAATTTTGGGCTCAGGTCCGGCAGGGTATTCTGCGGCGGTATATGCAGCGCGCGCTAATCTGGACCCGGTGTTAATTACCGGTATTCAGCAAGGCGGGCAGTTGACCACCACCACCGAGGTCGAAAACTGGCCGGGAGATCCTGAAGGACTAACCGGTCCCGATTTGATGGTGCGTATGCAAAAGCATGCAGAAAAATTCGATACCGAAATTGTATTTGACCACATCAACAAAACGGATCTTACCAAAAGGCCGTTTACTTTGTATGGTGATTCAAACACTTATACCTGCGATGCGTTGATTATTGCCACCGGTGCCTCTGCCAAATATCTGGGTCTTGAGTCAGAAGAAGCGTTTAAAGGGAAAGGCGTTTCTGCCTGCGCCACCTGTGATGGTTTCTTTTACCGAAACCAGAAAGTAGCCGTAGTGGGCGGCGGTAATACCGCAGTAGAAGAAGCGTTGTATTTATCTAATATCGCCTCTGAGGTTCACGTGATTCACCGCCGTGATACGTTCAGAAGCGAAAAAATTCTTGAACAGCGTCTACGTGACAAAGCTGAAAACGGCAATGTAACCTTACACCTTAATCGTACGCTGGATGAAGTTATCGGCGATGAAATGGGGGTAACGAAAGTACGTGTTGCTGATACGCAGACTGATAACAAAGAAGACTTAGAGGTGATGGGTTTGTTTGTCGCAATTGGACATAAGCCTAATACCGACATCTTTGCAGGTCAGGTAGAAATGAAAGATGGCTACATTACGGTAAACAGCGGCTTGCAGGGAAATGCCACACAAACCAGTGTCCCTGGTGTTTTTGCTGCCGGTGATGTGTCTGATCATGTTTACCGTCAGGCGATTACCTCGGCAGGTACCGGCTGTATGGCAGCGTTAGATGCTGAGAAATTTCTGGATGGGTCACACGCTGATCAGTGGTAATTGTTAGCCAGATTGCCTAACATCATTGCTATTGCTCAAAAAAACGCTCCCTTTGGGGGCGTTTTTTATAAATCCTCATCATTATGTTGATGTAACCAGAACCACGGGTTGTATGATTGAACTTCCTTATTTAGCTGAACATACACCGTTCCCCCCGGTTAACAAAGCGCTAAAAGACCCGGATGGGCTATTGGCGTTTGGTGGCTCGTTGAGTGTTGAACGGCTATTTAATGCCTACTCTAATGGTGTATTTCCCTGGTTTAGTGATGGTGAGCCTATATTATGGTGGTCGCCTGACCCCAGAGCTATCATTTTATTAGAAGAGTTTCAGGCATCACGAAGTCTACGCAAGCTCGCGCGAAAGCAAGTTTATACCGTTACCCTGAATCATAATTTTGAAGGCGTTATTCATCATTGCGCGTCAATCGCCCGTACCATGCCCGGCGCAAAAGACGCATCAACTGAAACCTGGATAACTCAATCTATGATACAGGCCTATCAAAGATTGCATCAGGCGGGGCTGGCGCATTCGGTTGAAGTATGGGATGCCCAAAATACTTTAGTGGGTGGTCTTTATGGGGTGGGAATAGGTCAGGTATTTTGCGGCGAATCAATGTTCCATATTGCTCCGAATACCTCTAAGCTTGCTATGTATACGTTAGTTAACCATATGCGCCGACACAATCTTGCGTTTATTGATTGTCAAATGCCCACTGCGCACCTTAATAGTCTTGGGGCGCAAACCATTAGCCGCGAACAGTTTATTACTCAGCTGCGTGAGTACCGGTCTATGTTAGACCCCGAAGGTGCGATTTCTGCCGACTATACAATGTGCTGGCAAAAGCAGGTTATTACTCTATGAAGTTTGGTATTACCCAACCCTTTGACTGCAGTTATTTAGCCACCGAGCAAGAACAACTGCTTGTTTATGCCGAAAAAGACAAACATATTGCGGCGCGTTACGGCCAGCTTATCCAGGCTGGATTCAGACGTAGCGGTGAACAAGTTTACCGGCCCCACTGCCCTGCCTGTAATGCGTGTCAGTCGATAAGAGTGAGGGTAAAAGATTTCGCGCCAAGCAAAAGTCAGCGCCGTCTTTTAAAACGTAACCAGGAGTTTACTAGCCGGTTAGTGCATTCTCCTAACGATGACTATTATAGACTGTATGAACGCTATATCATCGAACGCCACGCTGATGGTACAATGTATCCCCCGAGTCGGCAGCAGTTTGAAAGTTTTGTGCTTTGTAGCTGGAAAGACCCAATATTTATAGAAGCTTATAAAGACGATCTGCTGATAGCAGTAGCCGTAACAGATGATATAAATGATGGTCATCACCATCAGGCGTTTTCGGCGTTATATACGTTTTTTCATCCCGAGTTTAGCCAATTTTCGCTAGGTAGCTGGATGATATTACAGCAACTTCAACATGCTTTTCGGGCTGACAAAGACTACCTCTATTTGGGCTACCAGATAGACGAGTGTAATAAGATGAATTATAAGCGTAAATTTACGCCACATGAACGCTTTGTTCACAACAAATGGCAAATTGACCATAAAGATTCATTTTAAAACTTTACATGTCGCGATAGATTAGTTAAGGTCTGCGCGGCAAAATTTTGGACTTACTGAGGCATCTGCTATACATGGCAAAAGAAGATTCTATTGAAATGGAAGGCGTCATTCTTGACACGCTTCCAAATACAATGTTCCGCGTTGAACTTGAAAATGGTCACGTGGTTACTGCGCACATCTCAGGAAAAATGCGTAAAAACTATATCCGTATCCTGACAGGTGATAAGGTCACCGTAGAGATGACCCCTTACGATCTGACTAAAGGTCGTATTATCTATCGCGCGAGATAATATCGGTAAGTAAGAATCTTAACACCTGATAGCAAAAACCCGGCCTAGGCCGGGTTTTTATTTATCTGACAGGTATTGTCTTAATTAGACTCAACATGCATTTGTTTTGAATCAACATCAGAGTAGATAAAAACAAGTTTGTCTTTCTTAAAGCCCACTTTCACATTGCCGCCTTTAGCTAACTCGCCAAACAGCAGCTCATTGGCTAGCTCTCGTTTTATCTCATCTTTAATCAATCGTGCCATGGGACGTGCCCCCATCGAACGGTCATAACCTTTTTCGGCGAGATATGCACGCGCCTCACTGGTTACCTCTAACGAAACCCCTTTAACATCAAGCTGCGCCTGTAGCTCAATAATAAATTTATCCACTACCTGCAATATAATATCGGTTTCAAGATGGTTGAACCAAATAATGCCATCTAAACGATTTCTGAATTCAGGTGAGAAAGTCTTATTGATTTCACTTAATGCATCGTGACTATGATCTTGCTGTTTAAACCCGATAGACTTACGCACAGTTTCCTGAACCCCCGCATTGGTGGTCATTACCAGTACCACATTACGAAAATCAACTTTGCGTCCATTATTGTCTGTCAGAGTGCCGTGATCCATTACCTGCAGTAAAATATTGTAAATATCGCTGTGAGCTTTTTCAATTTCATCCAGCAATACGACCGAATACGGATTCTTAATCACCGCATCTGTCAATAAACCACCCTGGTCAAAACCAACATAGCCAGGAGGTGCGCCAATTAACCGGCTAACCGCATGACGCTCCATGTATTCAGACATATCAAAACGTGCCAGCTCCACACCCATTATCTTAGACAATTGTTGAGTGACTTCCGTCTTCCCTACCCCGGTTGGGCCTGCAAACAAGAAGCTACCAATGGGTTTTGTTTCATTGCCCAGGCCTGAACGTGACAAGTGAATTGCATTGGTTAAGGTCTCAATAGCCTGATCTTGCCCAAATACCATCATTTTTAAATCGCGCCCCAGGTTTTTCAGCACTTCTTTGTCTGAAGCTGAAACCGATTTTTCAGGGATACGCGCCATTTTGGCAATAATTTGTTCAATTTCAGCAACATTGATGGTCTTTTTACGCTTAGACTGGGGTAATAGTCGCTGACTGGCACCGGCTTCATCCATCACATCAATCGCTTTGTCTGGCAAATGGCGTTCATTGATATATTTAGACGACAGCTCTGCCGCAGCCTGTAACGCTTTACGAGTAAAACGGACACTGTGATGCTCTTCGTAACGTTCTTTTAAGCCCATCAAAATTTTAGTGGTATCGCTTACGCTAGGCTCGACCACATCAACTTTTTGGAAACGCCGGGCCAAAGCGCGGTCTTTTTCAAAAATGCCCTGATATTCCTGATAAGTCGTAGACCCGATACACCGTAGTTCGCCACTGCTTAGTTTGGGTTTAAGCAAATTAGACGCATCCATAACCCCACCAGAGGCCGCACCGGCTCCAATAATGGTATGAATTTCGTCTATGAACAAAATAGCATGCTCATCTTTGCTAAGTTCTTTCAAAATCGCTTTCAAGCGTTTTTCAAAATCGCCGCGATACTTAGTACCGGCTAATAATCCACCTAAATCTAATGAGTAAACCGTGCTTGATGCAATAACATCAGGCACATCATCATTAACAATGCGGTACGCCAAACCTTCGGCAATAGCGGTTTTTCCAACGCCAGCCTCGCCCACCAATAACGGATTGTTTTTACGACGACGACAAAGTATCTGAATGGTCCGTTCGACTTCAGAATCACGCCCAATAAGCGGATCTATTTTTCCGTCTTTGGCATGTTTGTTTAAGTCGGTAGCATATTTACTTAACGCCGAATCGTCGCCGTCACTGTCACTGCTTTCTTCACCCGTCTCGCCGTGGCTCTGGCCTTCTTCATCTTCAGACTTACTTACACCATGGCTAATAAAATTCACAACATCTAAGCGGGTAATATCAGCTTTTTTGAGAATGTAAACAGCCTGAGATTCTTGCTCGCTAAAGATAGCAACCAGCACGTTAGCACCCGTAACTTCATCTTTGCCAGAAGATTGCACATGAAACACGGCGCGTTGCAATACTCGCTGAAACCCAAGGGTTGGCTGCGTTTCTCTTTCGTTTGCCTGCTCATCAAGTATCAGTGGCGTGGTGTCTTTTACAAACTCAATAAGCTCACTTTTGATGACATCAATATTGGCGCCACACGCTTTGAGGGCGTCTTGCGCAGAAGCGTTGTCCATCAAAGCTAATAGCAAGTGTTCAACGGTCATAAATTCGTGGCGGTGTTCCCGAGCAAACACAAAGGCTTCATTTAACGTTTGCTCTAATTCTTTATTTAACATATCGCTCGCCTTATCGTTGGTTGACTTACGCCTGTTCCATTGTGCACATAAGTGGGTGTTGCTGTTTGCGTGCGTACTGATTGACTTGCATTACCTTGGTTTCAGCAATTTCAGCGGTATAAATTCCGCAGACGGCTTTACCATTATAATGCACTGTCAGCATTGTCTGATTTGCCTTTTCGGCATCCATATTGAAAAAGTGCACAAGAACCTCTATCACGAAATCCATTGGCGTGTAGTCGTCATTGTTTAATAACACTTTATACATTGGAGGCGGCTGCGTTTTCTTACGCTGCGCATCCCGGAGTTTTTCTTTTTCGATACTGATCGCGTTGTCTCTACTCATAGTAATAGGATAGTGCCTTAGCGTATATTACGCTGAATTTTTTCAGACAGATTAATTCTGTTAATTTACGCTTGACATTTAGTGTTTAAAAAATCTACAGTTTAGGTATAGCGAAATGAAGTGACGCATTTGGCTATAGTTGCCCCTTAAAATCTATTGTGGGGGCATAACTGTGTGAGTTCAAGGATTAAGAGGAAGTCGAAGTATGGCGGTTGGTAAAGTTAAATGGTTTAACAACGCAAAGGGTTTTGGTTTCATCGTTCCAGAAAACGGCGGTGAAGACATATTTGCTCACTATTCAACAATTCAGATGGAAGGCTATCGTTCGCTGAAAGCAGGCCAGGATGTGACCTACGACGTTCAGCAAGGCCCTAAAGGGCTACATGCCGAAAATATTGGATTGAAAGGCGACGAACCTGAGCGTTAATACCTAAAGAAACCTTGTATTCAAAGGGCTTTTCCCTGGCATTCGTTGTTAGGCAAAAGCCTTTTTATTATGTGTTAAACATAATGTTGGCAAAATCAAGCCGTTAGAATAATAGATTCAAACAGTACAAACCTTCGCTGCCACTGGTTTTCTCTAAGCACCTCCTCATCATTTTGCGTATTTAGCTTTCTTTTCTATTATTGGGCTTTCACATTGTTTTTCATTTAAATAAAAAAACCCGGCAGTCGCCGGGCTTTTATCTTTCATAACTATTTTCAGTTTTTAACTCAGAATTTTATGCAGTGTCTTACTAGGAGACATTGCATTATATACTTTATCAGTATCTGGATAGTAGTAACCGTCAATAGGCTGCTCTTTACCCTGGGTCGCATCAATTTCTTCTAAGATGGTATCCATATTGGCTTCAAGCTGTTCAGCAATATCTTTAAACTTGGCTGCCAAATCCGGGTCTTCGGTTTGTGAAGATACTTCCTGAGCCCAGTAAAGTGCCAACCAAACATGGCTGCCTCTGTTATCCAGCTCACCGGCTTTACGCTTGGGTGACTTACCGTTGTTTAACAGACTTTCGGTTGCTTTGTCTAAAGAGGTTCCGATAATTTTTGCTTTAGCGTTACTATGTTTAATCGCAACATCTTCAAACGATACCGCTAATGCCAGGAATTCGCCTAACGAGTCCCAGCGAAGATGTCCTTCTTCAACAAATTGCTGCACGTGTTTAGGCGCGGAACCACCAGCACCCGTTTCATACAAACCGCCACCGGCCATCAATGGCACAATTGACAGCATCTTAGCACTGGTACCCAGCTCTAAAATTGGGAACAGGTCGGTCAGGTAGTCACGTAAAACATTACCGGTTACCGAGATAGTGTCCAGACCGCGTATTGCGCGCTCCATGCTGTATCGGATAGCTCGAACAGGCGACATTATCTGAATATCCAAACCATTCAGGTCATGCTCTTGCAGATATTTTTCAACTTTAGTAATCAGTTGAGCATCATGAGCGCGTTCTTCGTCTAACCAGAATACCGCCGGCATGCCTGATTGACGCGCACGGGTAACCGCTAGCTTAACCCAGTCCTGAATAGGCGCATCTTTGGCCTGACACATACGCCAGATATCGCCTTCTTCAACGCTATGTTCCATCAATACGTTGCCGTCACCATCGACAATTTGAACGGTACCATCGGCTTCCATTTCAAACGTTTTGTCGTGCGACCCATATTCTTCAGCTTTTTGCGCCATCAGACCAACATTTGGAACCGTGCCCATTGTGGTCGGGTCAAATGCGCCGTGGGTTTTACAAAAATTAATCACTTCCTGATAAATCGTGGCGTAAGTACTTTCCGGAATCACGGCCTTAGTATCATGCGCTTTTCCGTCTGGTCCCCACATTTGCCCCGAATTACGGATCATCGCTGGCATAGATGCATCAACAATGACATCACTAGGAACATGCAAGTTAGAAATGCCTTTATCAGAATTCACCATTGCAATAGGCGGGCGACTGCCATAACAGGCATTGATATCGCGTTGTATTTCAGAACGCTGAGATTCAGGCAGGCTTTCAATTTTGTCATAAACACTGCCCAGGCCATTGTTTGGATTTACACCCAATTCCTCAAACAGGTCGCCCCACTTATCAAACAACTCTTTATAAAATACCTTAACGCAATGACCAAAAACGATGGGGTGCGACACCTTCATCATAGTGGCTTTTACATGTAGCGAAAACAGCACACCGGTGTCTTTGGCGTCTTCAATTTGTTCTTCAAAAAAGTCGCATAGTGCTTTTTTGCTCATATACATGCCGTCGATAACCTCGCCGGCCAACAAATCTACGCGAGGCTTAAGTGTTTTCTTGTTACCTTGTTTGTCGGTAAATTCGATGCTGACATGGCCATCTTTTTCAATGGTGGTCGATTTTTCGCTAGAAAAGAAATCGCCTTTTTGCATATGTGCAACATGTGAACGAGATGCCTGACTCCATTCCCCCATTGAGTGTGGGTATTTACGAGCATAATTTTTGACCGCTGCGGGCGCTCGACGGTCTGAATTACCTTCACGCAGTACCGGGTTTACCGCACTACCAGAGACCTTGCCATAACGTTCACGAATGTCCTTTTCTTCATCAGTTTGAGGATCATCAGGAAACGCCGGAACCGCATAACCTTTCGCGTTCAATTCTTTTATTGCTGCGCGCAGCTGAGGAACAGAGGCACTGATATTAGGCAGTTTTATGATATTAGCGTTAGGATCCTGAGTCAGCTTGCCAAGCTCAGCCAGTGCATCGGGTACCTGTTGTTCATCAGACAGATAGTCAGAAAAATTCGCCAGAATACGGGCAGCGAGAGAAATGTCTGTTAATTCGATATCGATGTCTGCTGCACCAGCAAATTTTTCGACGATAGGAAGCAACGAATAGGTCGCCAGCATGGGCGCTTCGTCGGTCTTTGTATAGACGATAGTCGACTTGGCTTTGGTCATTATATACCTCAAAGTTTGCGGTAAACTTACCGTAATTAGTCCGTTTGGTACGTTATCAGCCAGCAACTGCTGGTCACAAACGCTTCGACTGGCACCTTTCACTGTAGGGCTGCTCAGCTACGATTTTATGCACTTCCCGCCTCGCCCCATAACGGACCAGCGTACATCTAACATCAGCGAACCCGACAAAAAATGCCGCGTTCAATAGTATAAGGGCGAATATTTTAGTTACAAGTCATACCATTGTCTTTACCTGCTAACTCAGCTTTATACCGTGTATTAACACTGGGACTGAAAATCCCGGTCGTGCCTTAGTTAAAAACACTGGTAAACTTAATCTATCGACTTTTCTTTTAACACCAGGTTCATTTTAATGCCCACGCCCCCGTCTACTGTCATTCTGTTTAATAAACCTTTTAATGTGCTCTCTCAGTTTACTGACGGCGAAGGACGTGCCACGCTTAAAGATTACGTTCCTATACCCGAAGTTTACGCAGCTGGGCGGCTTGACCGGGACTCAGAAGGGCTTTTGATTCTCACCAACAATGGCAAATTACAGCACAAGCTGGCCAATCCTGAAGCAAAAACAAGTAAAACTTATTGGGCCCAGGTTGAAGGTGATATTACCGATGAAGCGCTGTTGAATTTAAATACCGGCGTAGAATTAAAAGATGGGCTTACTGCGCCGGCTAAAGTAAAAAGAATGGCTGAGCCCCAGGTGTGGCAACGAACCCCGCCCGTTCGCTTTCGCCAGCATATTCCCACTTCGTGGATAAGCCTGACAATAACTGAAGGTCGCAACCGGCAGGTTCGCCGCATGACGGCCCATGTTGGCTTCCCTACTTTGCGATTAATTCGTTACCGGGTGGGTAACTGGACTATTGATGGTATTGATAACGGTGAGTTTGTTCAATTCACCTTATGACCCAGAACCTTGCAGTCGAATTTCTGAACGCGGCATAATGTAGTACAAGAAAGTATTATTGTTAGCGTAGGTTACCGCGCCATTGAGTGTGTCAAGCAGCGTATTTTCTGCTAGAATTCGCGACTTTTGATTTAACAGTGTTATGAGTGAAGAGAATACGGTGACAGAACCCCTTTCCAGCCCTAAAGCCCCTGCACAACAAAAAGTCATCGTCGGCATGTCTGGCGGTGTCGATTCCTCGGTATCAGCTTATCTGCTGCTTCAGCAAGGATATCAGGTAGAAGGCCTGTTTATGAAAAACTGGGAAGAAGACGATAATGATGAGTACTGCGCGGCGGCCGAAGATCTTGCAGACGCGCAAGCCGTGGCTGATAAACTTGGAATTCACCTTCATACCATAAATTTTGCCGCTGAATACTGGGATAACGTGTTTGAATATTTTCTTGCCGAATACAAGGCAGGTCGCACGCCTAACCCGGATATCATGTGCAACAAAGAAATAAAATTTAAAGCATTTTTAGAATTTGCCGCCGAAGATTTAGGTGCTGATTACATTGCTACCGGCCACTATGTACAGCGCCGTAATGTAGATCAAAAATGGCAAATGTTGCGGGGTCTGGACAACAATAAAGACCAAAGTTATTTTTTGTATACCCTGAGTCATGAGCATATTGGCAAAACATTATTCCCGGTAGGCAACCTGGAAAAACCTGAAGTACGTCGTATTGCTGAAGAGCAGGGATTGGTAACAGCAGATAAAAAAGATTCAACCGGTATCTGTTTTATTGGCGAGCGTAAATTTAAAGACTTTCTAGCCCGTTACTTACCAGCACAGCCAGGTGATATAGAAACCGCGGAAGGCCAGACTATTGGCCGTCATGAAGGTCTGATGTATCACACATTAGGGCAACGTAAGGGTTTACATATTGGCGGTATGGCTGAATTTGGCGAAGACCCCTGGTATGTCGTCGACAAAGATGTGGCGCGTAATGTATTAATTGTTGGTCAGGGCGCCGACCACCCGCGCTTATATTCTAACGGGCTGGTTGCCAACCAGCTTCACTGGGTTAACCGTCAGCCATTAACCGATACCCTTAAGGCTACGGTAAAAACCCGTTACCGTCAGCAGGACATTGCCTGCACCATTCGGCCCACCGGCGATGACGAGATTACGGTTACCTTTGATGAACCGCAAAAGGCGGTCACCCCCGGCCAGTCTGCCGTATTTTATTTAAATGAAGTGTGTCTGGGCGGCGCTATTATTGAGAGTTATATTCGCTGATGCTTGATCCAAAAATAGAACAACATCTAGCTCTGGCCGGTGTTTGTCAGGCTGCAGCTTTAGTTAAACAAATTGCCCGTACCGGAAGCGTAGACCGGGATGCTTTTGAAGCCAGTATGTCAAGCATACTGGTCACCGACCCCGAAAGTCCGCAGCATGTTTTTGGAAGTCTGGGTAACTTAAAGATAGGTTACCAAACCTTGCTGGCACAACTGTCAGATAAATCAACGACCAAAGATACTGAGCTAACCCGTTATATTGCCAGTTTGCTGGGACTGGAGCGAAAACTGGCCGCTAAACCCGATGCTATGAGTACTTTAGGCGACCGAATTTCTCATGTTCAGCGCCAGTTAGAACACGTTAATTTTGATAACAGCCAAATTGTGGGTTCGCTGGCCAGTATTTACTCGGACATTGTCAGCCCCCTGGCCCCCCGTATTCAGGTGGCGGGTAACCCCGATCACCTTAGCCAGCCAGTCAATCAGCACCGTGTACGGGCTTTGTTGTTAGCCGGTGTGCGTGCAGCCGTTATGTGGCGACAAATGGGCGGTAAACGTCGCCAAATTTTGCTAAATCGAAAAAGTATTGTCACCAGTGCCAGTCAGGCATTGCGATTAATTTAAAAATGTGAGGAGCATGTAAGGTGGAACTGAATCAGTTAACCGCTATTTCCCCGGTAGATGGTCGTTATGCCGGAAAAAGTGAAGCGCTGCGCGAAATTTTTAGTGAGTATGGTTTGCTAAAGTACCGCGTTCAGGTAGAGGTTCGGTGGCTTCAGATGCTGGCAGCTCATCAACAGATTGACGAGGTGCCCGCCTTTAATGAACAGTCAGACACTCTGCTTAACAACATTGTGGATTCTTTTTGCGTAGATGATGCAAAGCGTATTAAAGAGATTGAACGTACAACCAATCACGATGTGAAGGCAGTAGAGTACTTTTTAAAAGAAAAAGTTGAAGACAATAGCGAGCTGAACGCAATCAGCGAATTTATACATTTTGCCTGTACTTCTGAAGATATAAACAATCTCTCTCACGCACTTATGCTAACTGATGCTCGCGACGAAGTCATTCTTCCTTATTGCGACAAAATCATTAGCGAACTAAAGCGTTTGGCTAAAGAGTATCGTAGCGTTCCTATGATGGCCCGCACCCATGGGCAGCCCGCTTCTCCTACCACTATGGGTAAAGAGATGGCGAACGTGGCAATGCGCTTGATTCGTCAGCGCGATCAAATTGCGGCGGTTTCATTACTGGGTAAAATTAATGGGGCTGTGGGTAACTACAATGCTCATTTATCCGCGTATCCAGACATTGACTGGCATCAGGTTGCTGAAAAATTTGTAAATAGCCTTGGCCTGAGCTGGAACCCCTACACCACCCAAATCGAACCTCATGATTATATCGCTGAGCTGTTTGATGCTGTAGGTCGCTTTAATACGATACTTATCGATTTTGACCGTGATGTATGGGGCTATATTGCTCTGGGTCACTTTAAGCAAAAGACCATCGAAGGTGAAATTGGTTCTTCTACCATGCCGCACAAGGTAAACCCTATCGACTTTGAAAACTCTGAAGGCAACCTGGGGCTGGCTAATGCAATTTTTGACCACTTAGCCACAAAGCTGCCAATTTCAAGGTGGCAACGCGATTTGACTGACTCGACGGTACTGCGCAACCTGGGTGTAGGTGTGGGCTATTCGCTTATTGCTTACCAGGCTACCTTAAAAGGCATTAGCAAGTTACAGGTTAACGAGCCCAGCTTACGGGCCGAGCTGGACAACAACTGGGAATTACTTGCAGAGCCTATTCAAACGGTAATGCGCCGTTTCGGTATTGAGAAACCGTACGAAAAGCTTAAAGAGTTAACCCGCGGTAAAAAGGTAAATGCCGAAGCCATTAGCCAGTTTATTGATACCCTGGATTTGCCAAACAGTACCAAGGACGAGTTGAAAAAATTGTCTCCGGCCAATTATATTGGGGATGCTGAACGTCTGGTGGACCAACTCCCCGAGTAAATAAAACATCGACGCCAGCTTTTTCAACAATGAATTACTGGCGTTGCTTTAACTAAGCCGTTCACGGGTTTTGGCTCATTAGCGAAACAGCGCAGGTATTTCATGATTGCCTTACCGGTTGTTATGGACAATATTAGCTGTGAACGTTAACGGTCAAAACCAATCCACATTATTCTTCAGGTTAGTTGCGAGTACATACATTGCAACTGGCAACGCTTTATCCTTTTTCAGTGGTGTTGGTTATTTTTTTGCGACCCATAACCATTTCATTTCCTGGCCTTTGGGTGTTTTGTTCACTACCTTTGGTAGCTTGAGCCCGGCCCTACTTAAACCGGCCGTAAAACCTGCCCGCCCACCATTTTTAATGGCTACTCTGTCTTTGCTTATTTTAGTCACATCACTATGGAAACAGGACATTGGTTTACCCTATCTTTTAGTGCTCTTTATTTTTTGGGGTAGTTGGTTATTCACCGCTAGCGAAATGCGTGTACGGCGTTTGGCGCAAAGTGTGTGCCTGGCAGGTGGCTTTTGTTCTAAGGTAAGTCTATTGCTCCAGTTGCGAGTTGCACTATCCCTTGTTGTGGGTATTGGTATAGGTTACCAGGCAATAGGCAAAGTGGTCAGTATATTGTCACGTTCTGTTGTCTGGGGTTTTCACCTTAGCCTCTGGTATTGCCCGTTGTTATATTCCCGAAATGGTTCGTTGAAACAATGACGTCATTTAACCCCCCACAAGAATACGACAACGTCAGCGTTTTATTTGCCGACTTCAAAGGCTACACCCAACTGTATACAAGCCTTTCAGATGCAGAAGTTGTAAGACTGCTCGACTCGTTTTATCGGCAGGTCGATGCGCTGACCCTGCGCTTTGATGTAGAAAAAATTAAAACCAATGGCGATCAGTACATCGCAACCAGCAAGATGGAATCTGCTTTGTTTTTGCCGCAGTTTCACCCCAACCGGGGCGCATCAAATCTGTGTCTTTTTGCGTTCGCAATCATCGGGGTAACAAACCGGCTAGCAATTGAGTACGAATGTGACATCGCGATAAGAATTGGCATTGCCTCCGGCCCCATTATAGGAGGGATGATTGGGTTGCATAAACCCAGCTTCGATATATGGGGAAAAACCGTCAATATGGCCGCCCGGCTTGAACAACACAGTCGCGCCAACAGAATATCGGTATGCACGCTTACCGCTCGCCTGTTAAGCCATCAACAAAGTGGCTTTGAACCGGGACCCGAAATTTTATTATGCAACCAGTATAAAGCGTACGAGCTGCGCAAAACTCACCAGAATTTTGTATAATCTCGGCCCATAAATGTTTTTTATTTCCAGGTTCAGGGTTTGTATTCACTTCAATTAGATGTGGTCTCATTTTTACGAGACTATTGGCAGCAGCAACCTTTAGTCATTCGCCAGGGTTTTTTGAACTTTGTCGACCTTTTAGACGAGCACGACCTGGCAGGATTAAGCGAGTTAGACGAAGTAGATAGTCGCATAATTCAACACCACCAAAAGCAATGGCACGTTAGCCATGGTCCTTTTGATGATTTTTCAAAAGTGTGTAACGGGCAATGGACTTTATTGGTGCAAGGTGTTGACCGGTATATTGGTGACGCTTCTGAATTAATCGAAGCATTTAACTTTGTACCTTACTGGCGCATGGATGATTTGATGGTGAGTTACGCCTCCCCCGGCGCAGGCGTGGGCCCGCATCTTGATCAATACGATGTCTTTTTGGTGCAAGGTAAAGGCCGGCGCCGGTGGAAGGTAGGTAAACCTGGCAACCATACGCCTGCGTTTGTACATCCCCAGATAGCGCAAATAGAGCCTTTTGAAGCATTGATAAATGTTGTGCTTGAGCCCGGTGATATCTTGTATGTACCCCCAGGCTGGCCTCATGAAGGGGTTGCAGAAGAAAACTGTCTTACTTATTCGGTGGGATTCAGAGCGCCTGATCAACAACAACTTATTAATGCCCTTCCTGATATCTTTGATGAAGATAATACGACGAATGTTCGTTATACCGATGCGGCCCGCCAGCACAGCGATCATCCTTCGAAGATCAGCCGTTCTGAAATAACCACCCTCAAATCGATGATTTTAGATGTTGTGACCCAGCCTCAGTGGGAACAGGCGCTGATGCGATTGTTGAGTGATCAGCAGCTCAGTACGCAAACGCCGTCTACATTAATGCAATGCCAGCAGTTAGCAGAATCGTTAGACAACGGTGATGAGTATGTACGCATTCCTGCTTGTCGGCCACTTTTCAGCGATTGCGCTTTTTCATCTGAGTTTTGTTTTTATATCAATGGTGAAGCCTTTACTTATGGTGGTGAAAACCTTGAAGCATTATTGATTTTGTTGAAAGGTGACCCAATAAATAATATATTCGTAAAACATTATAAGCCAGATGATGCATTTTTTGAGCTTTTAACGACACTGATAAACAAGGGCTATTGGGAGCAAACGGAAGACTTCTGAAGCAGTTAGCCGATATCACACGCAGGGACTGCGAGTTATGATACGGGCGTATATTATGGTTTTTTTGGTGGAGAAAGTAGACTGGTCGAGCGCAAGTCAGCGTTTAATTGAATTACGTGAAAAAGTTTTTATTCTGGAATGGCAAGTGCCACGTGAATGTGAATTTGACGAACTTGACCGACAGGCAGTACATATTATTTTAAGCAACCAAAAGGGCGAGGCTATTGCTACAGCCCGGCTTACCCAAGACGGCGAAATAGGCCGCGTAGCCATTCGCATTGGCTACCGAAACCTGACAGTTTACAAAAAAATATTCAGTGTACTTGTTGAACATGCGCGGCAAAATAACATTCAGCGCATTGCGCTTAGCTGCAACATAGCCAGTGTAGATCACCATACGCGGTTAGGTTTCAGACCTACCGGCCAGGCTTTTATGGAGGCAGGCGTAGCCCGCCAGATTATGAGCTGCCCTATTGGCCGGTTTAAACTGCCGGATGTTACCCAATTGCACTAGTTATCAAGCAAAGACAGTAGCTGCTGTAACGGATGCTTTGGCTTAAATCCGTCAATTCTGTTTACCTGAGAGCGACAAGAGTAGCCGGTAGCCATTATTTGTTCTGGCGCATAGTTAGCAATAGCTTGTTCCCAGGAGAGCTGATAAATACCCAATGAATTGGTTTTGTGATGTGCTTCATGTCCATAGGTGCCAGCCATTCCACAACACCCTACACTGACAATTTCAACCGACTGATTCAATCGTTCGAATATCTGCTGCCAATGTTTTTCGCTGGCAGGAAGCGCGGTTTTTTCGGTACAGTGAGCAAACAACGCTAAAGTATTGTCAGGCTTTTTCAAGGTCTTAAAATTTTCAACCGGCACATCGTTAAGCCATTCATGTACAGTCAATACGCTAAAATGGCCGCGCTTGTCGGCCAAAGCCTTGACATATTCGTCGCGATAGCACAGTACTAATGAAGCATCGAGGCCAACTAACGGACACCCCAATTCATTTAGTTCATTAAGAAAATCTGCGGTATTTTGTGCGGTTTTAGCAAACCTGGTTAAAAAACCCTTTACATGTTCAGGCTTACCGTTGGGCTTAAACGGTAACAGCACAGGCTTAAACCCCAGCTTTTGTACTAAACGAATATAATCCACCACCAACGGTGCTTCATAAAATGAAGTAAACGGATCCTGAACAATCAGCACATGCTGTTGCTGTTCAGCCTTACTCATCGTTTTTAGTTTTGCCAGATCAAACTGTTGTATTGCGGGCGATAATGTCGAACTTAAAGGCGGTGAAGACAAAAGCGGCATATCGACATAACCCAATGCTTTTTTCATCAAACGATTCGCCCAACCGTGTTTTTGAACGCTATTAAACACGCCAGGGGCTTTTGCCATTACAGGCGCCATTCGTTCCACATTTGCAACCAGATAGTCTTTCAGAGGTCGGGTATACCGCTGATAATACAGTGACAAAAAGCGTGCTCTAAAATCAGGAACATCCACTTTTATAGGACATTGACCCGAGCATGATTTGCATGCCAGACATCCATCCATCGCATCAAAAACTTCATGTGAAAAATCATCGTGTTTACGCCGGGTATTGTGCAATTTTTGCCACCACGACTCTGAAAAATCAGAAGCTTTCAGCGAGTCGGTTTTTACGCCCTGTTCGCTTAACAATCGTAACCATTCGCGAATGAGGCCGGCTCTGCCTTTGGGGCTGTGGCGTCGGTCTCCGGTAACTTTGAATGACGGACACATAGGTGATGACGTGTCGTAGTTAAAGCACAAGCCATTACCATTACAGCTCATCGCGGGTTCAAATTCATGTTTAAATTCAATGGGAATTGCTCGGTCAAAAGTAGCACGCTTCGGATCGGCTACTTTTACCAGGCTTTCTGAGCTGTGTAGCGGAGTACAAATTTTTCCGGGATTCATTTTGTTACCCGGATCAAACGCGCCTTTTACTTTACGAAGTTCGGTGTACAGTTCTTCCCCGAAAAACTCCGGGCCATACTCACTACGATACCCTTTACCATGCTCTCCCCACATCAAGCCTCCGTAGCGCGCAACCAGCGCAACCACTTCATCAGATATCTGGTGCATCAACTGTTCTTGTGCCGGATCGTTTAAATCTAACGCTGGCCTGACGTGCAATACGCCAGCATCGACATGCCCAAACATCCCATATTGCAGTTCGTGGGAGTCTAGCAGGGCCCGAAAGTCCATAATAAAGTCGGCAAGATTTTCTGGTGGAACGCCGGTATCTTCTGCAAATGCAATGGGCTTTCGGGGGCCGTCTACTTTCCCTAACAGGCCCACCGCCTTTTTGCGCATAGCGTAAATTTTGTTAATATCAGACGTATCACTGGTAAGCTGATAACCAATAACCCCATTGCGCTGACTTTTAATATCTTCGTTCAGCTCTTCCTCTAGCGCAGCCAGACGCTGTTCAATTTCCTGCTGGTTGTTACTGTTATATTCCACCATATTAAGCCCCAGCATGGTTTTTTGAGGCACGTCGGTTATTAAATCTGAAATTGAATGCCAGATGATATCGGTTTTGGCTAAATTCAAAACTTTGCTGTCAACGGTTTCAACCGATGTTGCGTTTGCGGCAATCATGCGCGGAGCATGGCGAAGTGCAGACTCGAATGTATCGTATTTTATGTTTATCAGAGTTTTGTAGCGTGCAATCGGCGTTATCGACAACGTGGCTTCAGCCACAAACCCTAATGAGCCTTCGGCGCCGGTTATCAGCCTGCTGATATCAATACGCTGATTCTGAGCATCGTAGGCATGCTCTAAGTCATAACCGGTTAAAAACCGGTTCATACGTGGAAATGTGGCCAGTATTTTGTCACGCTTATCGATACATGTTGCTAACACCTGACGCACAATGCGTCCTCTGGTGTCGCTTGTATCTGCAATAGTGCGTGCTTCGTCAACAGACATCGGGGTAGTATCAAGCCGCTCGCCGTTTGCCAGAATAGTAGTAAGGCTCAGCACGTGATCACTGGTTTTTCCGTAGACCAAAGACCCCTGCCCTGACGCGTCAGTACTTATCATGCCCCCTAAGGTGGCCCGGTTACTGGTTGATAAATCGGGTGAGAAAAAGTAACCGTGGGGCCTCAAGGCATCATTTAACGCATCTTTGACTACCCCGGTTTGCACCCGAACCCAGCCTTCATCAATATTTATCTCTAATATTTGATTAAGATGACGTGATAAATCTACCACAATGCCAGAGGTCAGACTTTGTCCGTTGGTGCCCGTACCGCCTCCTCTTGCCGCAAACTTAACCTGACCATGCTGGTTGGCAAGCTCGCCGACAATTTGTAAATCTTCGACCGAACGCGGGTATATAACGGCCTGTGGTATCGCCTGATAAACCGAATTATCGGTAGCCATGACCATACGACTGCCATATTTATATTCAATATCACCCTTAAATGCACTTAGTTGTAGCGCCTGTAAATACGCTTTATAAGGCTTTTCAAGAGTACTATCGGGGGCAATACGGGGTAATTTCAAAGACTTGGCTCCACACAATATTCTGCCTTGTATTATACGCGGGTGTGCGTCCCGCCTCTAGCTCATTTAACCGATTTATCAGACTAAATTTGCTTAACACATTTTGTTACTACCCACAGGCTGTGCGGTTTGGCTGGTTTGTTTATACTTATTCAAACCTGATTTTGCAAAGAACACCTACTCCATGAAAATACTTCGATTATCCCTGGGTGCCTTATTAATGATTGTTGGCGTGGTATTAACACTGTTGCCAGGTTCTATTTTGCTGGTCATTGGGGGGTTAGTCTTACTTAGCTACGACTGGCCGCCGGCGCGTCGCTGGTTAAAAGTTTGCCAAAAAGCGATGCGGCGCAGCGCCGTAAAAGTGGATGCGCTATTGCTTGCCCGTAAATATCGGTAACATCTGATAACGAAAGGCAAAACACAGCTTGCAGTAATAAGTTCGCGCAAAGGCGAATACACGCTTTGCGCGACGCTACGCCGAGCAATTGTTGTTACTTACTCGTTTTATTGGTTTTAGGCCCCGAGCTCGTTTTTGCCCCGGTGTCATCCTGAGAATTTTTATCGGCAGAACTTTTGTTAGTATTGGTCTGTGGATTGTCGGTGTCAGCCGAGTTCTCGTCTTCACCCTGGTAGGTTTCGCCCTTGGCGTATTGTTGCACAGTAGTATCTGTCGATGTACGTTTAGCTGCAGGTTTAAGTAATTTAGACACCAGATACGCTGACGCAAAACCTACGCCCCCGCCTACTAATACATCGGAAAAATGATGAGCATCACGCTGGGTACGCGAATGCCCGATGATAGCGGTCGCTGCGCCAGCCGCTAATATCGGTCCGTAGCTTTTAGGAAGACTCGCTGCCACGGCCGTTATCGCGGCTGCGTGCCCCGAAGGCATAGAGTTGTGGCTATCTTTTAAACTAAAACAATCAAAAGTTGAGCCAGAATCAGCACGCGGCCGTTGACGTCCTATTATTCTTTTTAAACCTGCATTAATTGCTCCCGCTAAGGCCGAGCTTAACGTGGCTCTTAGCAGTGTATTCTGTACTGTTTTAGAATCAGAAAAACGTGAAGCTGCGTATGCTGAGGCCGCCAGGGCAACGACAGCTGGCGGCTTGGTGACCGCGCTTAACGTCTCAGAAGCTAAAAAACCATTGGGCTTCTTTTTGCTTTTGAATATATCATAAGCCTTATAAGCCGCCAGGCCCTTTTTACCTAATAAATTTGCCATATCATTCTCAGTGTGTGGGTGATCATCTGTTAACTGTATAAGAAGAATTTGGGTATTCAGATCGACTTCCAGCACGCATGTTTTTGCAGGTAAACCAAATGGTGTGCAAAGTTCGGTACAATATTTATTTTTAGCGCGGCATAACGTTCCTTTCGGTAACCGCTTCGTATTTATAGCAACACACTTAAATTATGCACAACACATTATATTCGGGGTAAACAGTAATGAAGGAAATACAGGCTGAAACTAACAGCTTGGTAAAACACGGTAGCTTCATTACGCTGTTGGGTTTATCACTGGTCGTGACTATTTTGTATGTGGCAAAAATGGTCGTTATGCCCATTGCCGTTGCCGTAATGCTGACATTTTTACTGGCCCCTTTGGTTATTCGGTTTCAACGTGTAGGCTTACCCCGGGTGGTGGCAATAATTTCCACAGTAATTATCGCCTTTAGTGTTATCACCGCTATTTTCTGGATGATAAGTATTCAGGTAATA
Source organism: Alteromonas lipotrueiana (assembly GCF_019249245.1). Classification (GTDB taxonomy): domain Bacteria; phylum Pseudomonadota; class Gammaproteobacteria; order Enterobacterales; family Alteromonadaceae; genus Alteromonas; species Alteromonas lipotrueiana. The sequence goes on from NZ_JAESDK010000021.1 coordinate 68,678, forward strand.
AGCCTGGCCGAACAGTTACCGGGTTACGAGCAAACAATTCGCACCAAGGTACGCCAGATAAATAATCCTGAACCTACCCCTAGCCCTTTGAGCAGAGCCGGCGATGTTGTCGAAAATCTGCGTAAAGAGCTGAATAACGAAGCCACTGAAATATCTGAATCTGGTGAGCAAGATGCCAGTACTATCGCAAGAGCGCCTATCCCGGTAGAAATTAAACCAGCAAAAATGAATTTTTTTGAGTCTACCTCACAGGTTTTTGGCCCTTTTGTAAGCCCATTGGGGACCACCGCACTGATCGCCATTTTCGTTATCGCTATTTTATTTCAGCGTGAAGACCTGCGTGAAAGATTTATCCGAATATCAAGCGGGGGGCGATTAAACATTGCCACCGAAGCTTTAGATGAAGCTGCCAAGCGGGTATCGCGTTATTTAATGATGCAATTGGTGGTAAATGCCGCGTATGGAATCCCCATTGGTATCGGGCTTTATTTTATTGGTGTGCCTAATGCCATGCTGTGGGGATTTTTGGCTACCCTGCTGCGCTTTATTCCTTATTTGGGGCCGTGGTTGGCCGCAGCTTTCCCCCTTGCTTTAGCCTTTGCCATTGACCCAGGCTGGTCAAAATTCTTTTTAGCGTTAAGCTTATTTTTGAGTCTGGAAATTGTCAGCAACAATATTATTGAGCCCTGGTTATATGGGGTAAGCACCGGAACCTCTAACTTCGCCCTTATGGTAGCGGCGGTCTTCTGGACCTGGCTGTGGGGCCCGGTCGGACTGTTTCTTTCAACGCCGTTAACGGTTTGCATGGTTGTATTAGGAAACTATGTTCCCAGCCTCAACTTTATTAGTGTATTACTAGGCAGCGTACCGGCACTTAAGCCCCACGAAAGGTTGTATCAACGCATGCTGGCAATGGATTACGATGAGATGCTGTTCCTGTCACAAAGTTTTTTGAAAGAAAACACGACTCACGAATATTTTGACCAGTTATTATTACCGGCGTTAAGTTTGGCCGAAGTCGACCGGCATAAAGGCGGATTAGCAGATATCAGACACTCTTTCATCTTACAAAACACACCCGAATTACTCGAAGACCTGTTCGATAAAGACGATATAGAAATTGAAGATACAGATACCCGTAAGCGCGTGCTGATTGTTCCGGCAAAAGATGAAATGGATGAGCTTTCAGCGGTAATTCTGACAAAAATTTTCGCGTTAAATAATATATCGTCCAGCATCTATTACGGCGACAGTATTGTCAGAAGTTATGCAGAGCTGGGGGAGTATGAACGCCCTGACTTAGTGTGCATCTCGGCGCTTCCACCCCGCGCCTTTATGCCTGCCCGCCGTTTAGGCAGAAGCTTAAATAAAATGAAATCTGCGCCCACGTGCATGCTGGGGATCTGGAATTATGAGGTGGACGCTACCGACTTACAAAACCGGTTGCCAGAGAATGGTAAAATAGTGGTAGTCACCTCGGTGGATATCTGTGTAAACGAAGTTCAGGCACTTACAGGCATAAGAAAACCGACAGAGCAAACAGAAGAGATAAGTGGCCTTGCATCAGCTGCACCTGAAGCGTAAACAAGTCACGCTGTGATTACTGAAAAGCTGTATTCAAAGCGTTGAAGCTAAAAGAGGGAGTCTTCAGGGTTCAACTCTGATTACTCCTAAGGGCGCGGTTAATACATCACGTTTAAAAAAGCAAAAAAGCCGCCCTAAAAAGGCGGCTTAACTTACATTTTGTAAATTACTTTTGATTTTCGGCCAGATACAACCAGGTCTCAACCACTGAATCCGGGTTTAGTGAAACCGAATCAATTCCTTCGTCTACTAACCAGGCAGCAAAGTCCTCGTGATCAGAGGGGCCCTGACCACAAATCCCGACATACTTACCCCGTTTTTTAGCAGCCTGAATAGCCATAGACAACAAGGCTTTTACCGCTTCATTTCGTTCTTCAAACAAGTGAGCGATAAGACCAGAGTCCCGGTCCAGACCAAGGGTTAGCTGGGTCAGGTCATTGGAGCCGATAGAGAAGCCATCGAAAATATCCAAAAATTTGTCGGCAAGTAACGCATTAGAAGGCAATTCGCACATCATAATAACGCGCAAGTCATTTTCGCCTTGCTTAAGTCCTTGCTCTGCCAGCAAATCGATAACCTGCTGACCTTCTTCAACAGTACGAATAAATGGGATCATTATCTCAACGTTAGTCAGACCCATTTTATTGCGTACACGTTTAATAGCTTCACACTCTAAAGCAAAACAGTCGCGAAACTCTTCTGAAACGTAGCGGCTGGCACCACGAAAGCCCAGCATTGGGTTTTCTTCGTCTGGTTCGTACTGATAGCCACCTACCAAATTGAAATACTCATTTGACTTAAAGTCAGACATACGCACAATCACTTTTTTGGGCGCAAATGCAGCCCCGATGGTCGCAATGCCTTCCACCAGCTTTTCAATGTAATATTCGGTAGGCGAGTCGTATCCGGCAATCATGTCAGAAATTTCTTCTTTCAGCTCTTCAGGCTGATCGTCGAAATTCAACAATGCTTTAGGATGAACACCAATCATGCGGTTGATAATAAATTCTAGTCGCGCTAAGCCTACCCCTTCGTTTGGTAAGCGCGCAAAATCAAAGGCTCGGTCGGGGTTACCTACGTTCATCATTACCTTTAGCGGTAAATCGGGCATAGAATCAACCTGAGACGTTACTACATCAAACTCTAACTCAGAGTTGTAGATGTAGCCCGTATCGCCTTCTGAGCATGATACGGTAACGGCATCACCGGTTTTAATGCTCTCGGTAGCGTTGCCACACCCTACCACTGCCGGAATACCAAGTTCACGGGCGATAATCGCCGCGTGGCAGGTACGACCGCCACGATTGGTAACAATGGCCGAGGCTCTTTTCATGATCGGCTCCCAGTCCGGGTCGGTCATGTCGGTAACCAGAACATCACCGGCCTGGATTTTGTTCATCTCGTCAATAGAGCCTAAAACTTTGGCGGTACCGGCGCCAATTTTGTGGCCTATTGCGCGGCCTTCACAAATAACTGTGCTTTGACCTTTTAGTTGAAAGCGCTCAATACTTTGGGTGTCTTCACGGCTACGAACAGTTTCTGGACGAGCCTGAACAATGTAAAGCTTGCCGTCTACGCCATCTTTAGCCCACTCAATATCCATAGGACGTTTGTAGTGCTGCTCGATGATAACGGCTTGTTTCGCCAGTTCCTGCACTTCGTCATCGGTTAATGAAAACTTCATGCTGTCAGCACGATCTACATCAACAATATCTACCTGCTTACCATGCTCAGCGTCGTCAGAGTAAATCATTTTGACCAGCTTACTGCCAAGGTTACGACGTACTATGGCGGGTTTGTTGTTTTTCAGTGTAGGTTTGTGCACATAAAACTCATCAGGATTCACCGCCCCCTGCACCACCATTTCACCCAAACCTACTGAACTGGTAATAAAGACTACATCTTCAAAACCTGATTCGGTATCAATAGTAAACATTACCCCTGATGAGGCGATATCACTGCGAACCATACGCTGTACACCCGCAGACAAGGCTACGCCTTTATGGTCATAACCCTGATGTACCCGATACGAAATAGCACGGTCGTTAAACAATGACGCATAAACATGTTTAATTGCCACCAGCACCGAATCGTAACCTTTTACATTCAAAAACGTTTCTTGCTGACCTGCAAACGACGCATCAGGCATATCCTCGGCAGTTGCAGATGAACGAACAGCAAAAGACGCGTCGTCACCGGTGTCACCTTGCAACGTTTTAAAGGCTGAGCCAATCGCTTCTTCAAGCTCGGGTTCAAATGGGGTGTCGATGATCCATTGACGGATATTTTTGCCTGCTTCAGACAGTGCATCTATATCGTCTACATCCAGTGAATCAAGTACTTTATGAATACGGTCATCTAAACCGCTTTGCAACAAGAACTTGTTAAAGGCATCTGATGTAGTAGCAAAACCGCCTGGCACCTGCACGCCTGCGTTAGCCAGATTTGAAATCATTTCGCCCAATGAAGCATTTTTGCCCCCTACGCGACCGACATCCTGCATTCCCAACTCTTGATACCAAAGTACGTATTCTTGCACGGCCTGAGCCTCCAGCTTTTGACTAAAATAGTGTCCATGAAAATGGATTGCATTTACCTGCCGAATTCAGATTACATCATCATCCGACTGGCTTTTCGTTGAAACCATCATAGAATGGGCCAAAAGTGAAAGTAAACTTTTTATTAATTCTGTAATATTATTACAACAAATAGAAGGAACGGCTGTGAGAACCGCTTATTATATTTCAGATGGTACAGCCATCACTGCAGAAGTTTTTGGTCATGCATTACTGTCTCTATTCCCTTTGCAGCTGAAGCATAACACCATACCGTTTGTCGAAACGGAAGAACAAGCCTTCAAAGTACTTGAACAAATATCTGAAAGTTTTCAAGATAGCGGAGAAAGGCCGCTCGTTTTTTATACAATTGTGAATGTGGATGTACGCAAAGTTATCTCTCGTTCGGTCGGTATAAACTACAATTTTCTGGACCAATTTGTGGCTCCGCTGGAAAAAGTCCTCGGCGTACCGTCCAAACCTGAAAAACATCGGACCCACAGTATTCACGAAACCACCTACGATATTCGGATTGAAGCCGTGAATTACGCATTGGCCAACGACGATGGCTCAAATCTTAAAGAATATGGTGATGCGGATATTATTTTAGTGGGCGTTTCGCGCTCAGGCAAAACGCCCACCAGTCTGTATCTGGCGCTACAGTATGGCATTAAAGCTGCCAACTACCCGTTTACTGAGGAAGACATGGGCGACATGCTGAAAATCCCCCCCGCCCTTCGCCGCTATAAAGACAAATTATTTGGTCTGACAATAGCGGCTGAACGTCTGCATCAGATACGCTCTGAGCGTCGGGCTAACAGTCGGTATGCCTCAATGCAGCAGTGCCGGATGGAGCTACGTGAGGTTGAAAACCTTTACCGACGCGAAAAAATTCCTTATTTAAACAGTACCCGCTATTCGGTCGAAGAAATTTCGGCCAAAATTCTGGCCGAAACCGGGCTGCAGCGTCGTAAGTATTAGGGCTTTGCTGAGGAAGTTTTGAATAGGTCAAACAGCGGGGTCAGATACTCAGCAAACGCTTTGTACTGATGCCGTCCGCTTTGATAAATAGGTTGCCTTACCTGTTCAGAGCTTGGGGTTTTAATAACCCGGCGGGTTTCATAAAAGCGTAAGCATTGTTCTTCATGCTCTACCCCAATAAAATCAAGTAGCCGCTGTACCTGTCCTTCTAAATCATCTAATACCGCTTCATGCTGAACCGTTAAAATTTCGCCCGGCAATACACTGTGCCAGTGATCCATAAGTTGTTCGTAGGCCAGGTAGTAACGGCCTATGTCATTCAGGTCGTAGCTAAATTCCTGACCATCACCAAACAGCTGTTTATAGCCACTAAAACAGCAGGCAAAAGGCTCACGTCGGGCATCAATAATTTTTGCATTTGGCAAAATTCGTTTTATTAAGCCAATGTGCACAAAGTTATTAGGCATTTTATCAATAAAATATGGCGCGCTTTGTCGGTATGCACGAGTCTGTGCTAAGTAGGTTTCGCCTAATACCTGACATTGCTTATCACTTAGTTTATGCAGATTCTGTGGATAACCTTCACCTTGTCCTGACAAACGCGAAGCCAGGGATAATATGTCGTGCAACTCCATTGTGCCGTCTATCTGTGAATGCGACGATAATATTTGCTCAAGCAATGTTGAGCCTGCGCGTGGCAGTCCGACGATAAAAATAGGATCGGGTGCAAGGTGCCCGGCCTGGTGTTTAAACAAAGCTGCGTTACACACTTGCTGCTGGGTACGAAGCGCTTTTTCGGTACGCCGGATATCAAAATCCTGAGTACGTTTTTTTAGCGTGTTGCCCCGCTGGTAGTAGTCAAAGGACAGGTCATATTGTCTGTTGTCCTCATGGGCTTTGCCCAAGGCAAAGCACAGGTGAATACGATCGTGTAAACTGGTGTGTTTATCTGCCTCTATGCGTTGCATTTGCGCCAGTAATTCAGGGGTAAATCGATAGGTTTTGGTATTGGCAAGGCTCCAGTAAGCATCGCCCAATTCAGGTTGATAATGCGCTGCTTTCAGGTAGGCCTCAATGGCGTTTTTAAGCTCGCCGGCACTTTTTTGAACATGCCCCAGGGCCAGCCACAAACCTGGCTTGTCTGGTTGTGCGCGCAGCAATTGCTGATAAATAGCAATGGCTTCGGGCAGCTCCCCGGTTCCACTTAACCCTTCAGCTAATGCAGTTAGGGCCGCTACGCTTTCGGGCTGGTGCTCAAGGCGTGTGCGAGCCAGCGCTATTGCCTCAGGATATTTACCCAGTTTTAGCAGCAAACTTTGATAAGCTATTTGTCCACGTTCTTCGTGTGGATATAGCGCAGTACAGCTTTCTAAGAGAAATTCCGCATCGTGATATACCTTCATTCGCAAGCCAAGTTCGGCAAGCAGCAGCATAGCTTCTACATGATGTTTGTTTTGTTGTAAAAAGCGTCGGCAAACCTGCTCGGCTTTGTACAACTGCCCTTCATACATCAGGTCGTACGCACCCAGTATTGGTCGTGGAAGGTTTTGCAAATACGCGACATGCTTTGTTGCCAGCTGCAAGGCCTGATCATTGTTCTGATGCTGGTATTCTTTTAAAAGTTGCTGCCAGGCGCTAATCAGTGCCGGATTAAATTTGGTCGCTTGGTAAAATGCCGATACGGCATCGCCGCTCTGTTTTTTTGCTAAAAAACAATAACCTTGTTCCTGATACGCGCGGCCGTGATCAGGCTGCAATTCAAGCAGGGTATGCAACGATTCAAGGGCATTTTCAATCTGCCCGCTTAAGCGCTGGGCTACGGCCTTAAGATACCAGAAGGCGACGGCACTTGTACCTGTAGACTGCTCAATACCCTCTTTACACATGGTAATGGCTGACTTGAATTGAGAATTTGAAATTGCTTGCTGAATACGAGTCTGGATATCAGTGTGTTGTACTGCCATAATTTTAATTTCTTTCTAAATGAAAACGGCAACCAAAAGGTTGCCGTAAATATTACACTAACTGAAGTTTAGTAATAGTCGTAAGACAATCTTACGCCAATAGTACGAGGACGATTGGTCACTACTTTTGGTGTAAATTGTTGGGTATCAATGTTCAGTACCGCGTTTTCGTCAAAAACGTTGTCGACGTATAATTCGGCTTTCCAGACATCGTTGGTTACACCTACTGCCAGGTTAGCAATAACATAAGAGTCCTGAACATAGCGGCCCCCACGGAATGTTTCACCCTGCGAATCAGCGTAAGTAACCCCTTCGTAAACCGCGGCTTCATCTTCTATTGTCAGGCCTGAACCGGTGCCATAGATAAGCTGTGTGGCATCTTCCATCACATAGGCATCCATTACCATACCCGCCAGACGATCGCCGGTGTAGCTTACTGAACCGTTAACATATCCGCGACGGCCTTCTTTCATTTCAAAGAAGTAACGCGCATTGACGTTTCCTGAAAAGCTTGCCGAATAAGGCAGTTGTGCGCCAACTCCGGCAGAAATACCTGCCAGCTCTGAATTAATCCGGGTTAACTCTGTATCCAGTAAACTGAACGCCGCGTTAATCACCAGATCATCGGTGGCTAACCAGGTGATATCAGCATCCATACCTTTTATTTCAGCATCGCCTACGTTATCGGTGAATACCAAAAACGAAATATTGGTGGGGTCAAAGCGTGATGTTTGTAAATCGGTAATTTCAGAGTAATAGGCCGTGGCATTTACCCGTAAAATTCCGTCAAGAAAATCACCTTTTATGCCTAGCTCGTAGTTGTCCAGCGTATCAGTGGTTGAATAAACCGGAATACGGAAGTTTTCAAACTTACCAGACTGGTTTGATGCCAAACCACCACCCACACGGTTAGTTACCGGCGGACGGAAACCTTCAGAGTAGTTACCAAACACCAGAATGTCGTCGTTAACTTTGTAATCAAGTGAAAACTTGAAAATCGTATCATCAACCGACAACACACCATCAGGTTTTAAGTCGTCTACAATTAACTGGCCACTATCAATGGCAGCGTTAACGGCAACCGGATCAAGGCCCACTGCAGCCAGCTCGCTTTCATCTAACGTACCAAACGCGCGAATACGGCGCGACACGTCTACCGTAGACGTTGACCCTTTGTATTCATCATCAATCTGATACCAGCGCGCACCGAAGCTAGCCGTTAAATCTTCGGTAATGTCATATTCTAACTGACCGAAGACCGCAATTTGCTCAATGGTGTGGGTAATATCGTTAATAAAGCTAACGTCAGCCGGAAATGGCCCGCCATTGCTGTTAATACCTTCAGAGCCTACCAGCGTTCGCGCCATTGCCGGAAACTTCTCAGTACTGGCAATGTTGAACTGCCCTACGGTCGCTACTTCCTGATCATCGTAAAACAACCCAGCGGTGACACGCCACGGCGTATCCATGGTGGTGTTAAAGCGCAGTTCATGAGTAGAACGGGTAGAGGTCGTATCTTCGCGATAGTACTTAGTCGGATCTAAACACCGCTCGTCTTCTGCTGCGACGCTGCCGCCATAGTTACACACATAATAGGCAGAGAATAAGCCACCATTAGTATAACCGGTGTAGTCTGCCAGTGTATCTATTTCACGGTCCAGGTAACCACCAGTATAAACCACATCCAGCTTTTCAAGGCGCCCTTCAACAGTCCAGGTAGTCAGACCAAATTCATCGGTATTTTCTTCTGGCTGAAAACGGTTGGTTGAGCTTTCACCCTCAAGGTTAGGATCGTAGGCAAAGACACCTTCGGTCTCCAGGGTTTGCTGAGTATGCTGGACCAATAAATCCCAGTCATCGTTGAACATGTACGACAGACCAAAACGGGCACCAGCATAACTGGCGTCATTAAAGTTGTCTTCTACCAACGCATCGTTACGTGGTGAAACAACTGCTGCGTCTTCCGGGCTATTGATGTTCGGGTTAGTGATACGATTTGCATCCATACCGACAGGGTCTGCCAACACGCCGCCAGAAATACGGCTAATAACCTGAGCACTGCTAATGTAGCCGCCTTCGCCAGGCTGGTTTAACACGTTGTCAATCCAACCCCCCTGCTGGTCGTTGTAAGCAGCAACACGAACCGCCAAATCATCGGTAATCGGCATATTAAAATACGCTTCTACCGCATTACTCATATCACCGCCTTTGGTGAATGAAATATTTGAGTCGGCGCCTGCTGAAAAGGCATCATGTTGGGGTTTATTAGTGATAAGACGTACTGTACCCGCCTGTGAACTTGCGCCAAATAAAGTTCCTTGCGGCCCAGGAAGTACCTCAACACGCTGAATGTCAGTGGCATACACATCCAGGTTACGGCCAGCCATTGATACTGGCTGTTCATCTACATAAAAAGCGACTGAAGGTTGCAGCGCCTGCACCGACGAAAGCATGATATTAGACTGCGTGGTAGCTGCGCCGCGAATGTAAATTTCGTTTTGACCCGGGCCCGTGCCCTGAAAAGTCACGTTGGGTAAAAACTCGACATAATCCTGAAAGTTGTCGATACCCATATTTTCCAAAGCTTCGCCATTTAGTGCGGTAACGGCAACGGGCACATCCTGAATAGATTCGGCTCGTTTGGTGGCAGTAACTTCGATGGTTTCTATTTTAGCGCCTGAATTATTATCGTTAGTTTGCTGGGCATAAACAGATCCTGAGGCCAGCGCGGCCAGAATGGCGCAGCTCAACTGAGTCTTTCTCATAAAAGTGTGTTTCCTTTGTTTAAAAAGAGCGATCGAAAAATACATTGAAGTATAATTATTAGCTTAATGGTTACGTTGCTGCCGCTCAATACACAATTAGTTTTAAGTTATATCTATTTTTCGGGGTTTTTAACCCAAATGTTGCAGCATTTCGTATTATTTCGCCTGAATTCTACACAAGAATCACATTGAACTCTAATAATTACGCTAAAAGTTTAAATTTCTTTATGCTTCGCGTATATTCCGCCCCACTTAATTACCTAAGACCTATTATCCTAAAGTATTAAGTCGTTTTACTCTTTAGCAACAGAAGGACGTTCACGTGAAAAGTGATGATGTCGAACAAGGTCAATTGAATAAGAAGGTATTTATCTCTTCTTCGATATTGATTGCTGCACTAATGGCTTTCGCCGCTTCAGGCCCTGAATTCGCTGGCCAGATGTTTCAAAGTGCACAAGATACAATAGTAACTAACGGCAGCTGGTTTTATGTTGCCACCGTAGCCATAATTCTGATTTTGGTTGTATATTTAGGCATGTCCCGTTTTGGTGAAATTCGCTTAGGTCCTGATCACGCGAAACCCGAATTTTCAATGCCAACCTGGATTTCCATGTTGTTTGCTGCGGGTATGGGTATTGGTCTGATGTTTTTTGGGGTTGCAGAGCCTATTATGCATTTTCAGGCGCCCCCTACGGCTGAGCCAGGTACCATAGAAGCTGTGCAAGAAGCCATGAAAACTACGTTTTTTCACTGGGGATTGCATGCCTGGGCTATCTATGCCGTGGTCGCGTTGATCTTAGGCTATTTTGCGTTTCGCCATAACCTGCCATTAACCATGCGCTCGGCGCTTTACCCGTTAATTGGCGATAGAATATACGGCTGGACCGGCCATATCGTAGATATTTTTGCGGTAACCTCTACCATTTTTGGTGTGTCGACTTCTTTGGGATTAGGCGCAGCACAAATTAATGCGGGATTAAGCTATGTTTTTGATTTGCCAAACAGTAATTCGGTTCAAATCGCAATTATGGCCTTTGTGGTATTGCTGGCGATCGTATCGGTAGCAACCGGTCTTGAAAAAGGTATTCGGCGCTTATCAGAAACCAATATGGTTTTGGCTATTTTATTGTTGCTGTTCATTTTTATAGTGGGTCCGACCGTATTTATTTTACAGGCATATGTCCAGAACACCGGCGCTTACCTGTCTGATATTGTGCGAAATACGTTGAATCTGTTCGCCTACGATAAAACTGACTGGATTGGCGGCTGGACAATATTTTATTGGGGCTGGTGGCTCGCCTGGGCGCCGTTTGTAGGCTTGTTTATCGCTCGTGTTTCTTATGGTCGAACCATACGTGAGTTTATTTTCGGGGTATTGCTCATTCCCACTGCATTCACTTTATTATGGATGACCGTATTTGGAAACACTGCTATTGATCTGGTTTTCAGTAAGGGGGTGACGCAGCTAGCGAGTATGGTTGAAAACGACTCCTCCGTGGCTCTGTTTGTATTTCTTGAAAACTTCCCGTTTTCCAATGTACTAACATTGCTGGCGGTAGTTATGGTGATGATTTTCTTTGTCACCTCATGCGATTCCGGCGCGATGGTAGTTGATATGCTTTGCTCGCACGGTAGCAATAACACTCCGTTGTGGCAGCGAATTTATTGGGCTATTGCAGTGGGTGTGGTCGCCTCCATATTATTGTATGCTGGGGGGTTAAGCGCACTGCAAACAATGACCATTGTATCAGCCCTGCCCTTTGCAATTATTTTGCTGGTGTCGATGTACGGGCTGTTAAAAGCGCTGCGTGTTGACGGTAGTAAACGAGAAAGCTTAAACCTTACTGCCATGCAACCACAATCAGGCGAAACTGATAAAAACTGGCGTGGACGTTTGGAAAATATTATTAGTTTCCCGAACGAACAAACCGTGCATCGGTTTATGGAAAAAACCGCCGAGCCTGCGCTTCGTGAGGTGGCAGACGAATTTAAAGGACAAGGCTTTAATGTTGAAATTGAGCATCAACCGGAAAGTTTGCGATTGACCATCGGTTTGGATAAAGAAATGAACTTTGTCTACGCCGTATACGTGACCAAGGAAGAACAACCCGTGTTTGTGCCTAATGATGATGGCACCGCCACGGCGTCTTCTGAGCAAACCTATTGTCGGGCTGAAGTTCATTTAAGTGAAGGTGGTCAAAATTACGATATTGTTGGGTGGTCTAAACTTGCCATCATTAACGATGTAATAGATCATTACCACAAACATCAACACTTCCTTCACTTAATGAAGTAGGTCAAAAGGAGCACACAGGACATTATGCATGCGTAAAGAAGAAGAATTATTGGTCGCACTTCGCCGCGTTATTCGCGCGGTTGATTTGCGCAGTAAGCAGCTCAGTAAAGATGTTGGCCTAACCGGGCCACAACTTATGGTTATGCAGAATATTGAAGCTAACCCTGGCGTGATGGTACGCCAGATTGCTGAGAGTATTAATTTAAGCCCTGCTACAATAACCAATATCCTGGATCGACTTGAAGCGCGCGGCTTAGCCCAGCGTATACGCAGCACAACTGATAAACGCAAGGTAAGTGTGCATCTGACCGATAAAGGCAACGTGGCGCTTGAAAATGCGCCGCGCCCTTTACAAGAACACTTTATCGACCGCTTTAATCATTTGAAGGAATGGGAGCAAAGCCAGATGGTGGCAACAATGCAACGCATTGCTACCATGATGGACGCTGAAAAAATTGATGCCTCGCCCTTTTTAGAGGTGGGCAGTATTTCAGACCGAAATCCTTAGTCTTGTGTAGATGAAGCTTTGGGCTGATTGGGTCGCCCACCGGTGACCTTATCAGCCCGGCCTTCTTGTTTGGCCCGTTCAGCGCGCTTCTTACGTACTTCTTTAGGGTCGGCAATCAATGGCCGGTATATCTCTATTCTATCACCGTCACTTACTGTGCTGGTAAGTTTAACAACCTTGCTCCAAATACCTACTTTTGCTTCGTCCAGATTAATTTCAGGGTATTGCTCAATAATTTTTGAAGCGTCGATAACCTCTTTTACCGTAGACCCCTCAGCTATCGCAACCTCAATGATTGACTGTTTACCAGGCAAGGCATAAGCAACTTCAGTATTCAACAGACGCATAATTAATAAACCTGTTTGGCACGCTCGATAAAAGCTTTTACCATACTAGTGGCAAGCGCATTAAATATTTTTCCGAAGGCCAGCTCGGTGAGTTTGCTAGAGAACTCAAATTGTAGGTTAAGCTCAATTTTGCAAGCTTCGTCAGACAATGGCGAAAAAGTCCAGCCTCCGGAAAGCTGCTTAAACGGACCATCAATAAGCTGCATATCGATATGACGCGCAGGATGTAATCTGTTTTTGGTGGTAAACCATTGTTTAACCCCTGCCTTAGCAACTAACAGCGAAGCCTGCATAGAGTCAGGCCCCTGGTCAACAATTTTACTGTCTTTGCAGCCAGGCAAAAATTCAGGGTACGATTCCACATCATTGACCAAATTGTACATAGCTTGAGCACTGTGATTTACCAGCGCACTTCTTTGAATTGTGGGCATTAATATTCACTAACTACTTTAAACACTGTTTCATATTCTACCATGAGTTATTGCCCTAAACCTACACTTTGAAAAATGCTCTATTGTACCCATATCAGGATAAATAGCGTACCAACAGCATGGGTTAACGCCTTAAATTAAAGACATTAAATACGCAATCGGTATAATGGCGGATATGAAAAGAAATAAAGCAAATAAAAACACCAGCGGAACCATCGCGCTGAATAAAAAGGCCCGTCACGACTACCACCTTGAAGATAAGTTTGAGGCCGGTATGTCGTTACAGGGATGGGAAATCAAAAGTATTCGGGATGGTAAAGTTAACTTAACCGACAATTACATTATTTTTCAAAATGGCGAAGCGTATTTGGTGGGATGTCGTATAACACCGTTAAATCAGGCTTCTACCCATGTGGTTTGTGCCCCGGAACGCGCCCGTAAACTCCTGCTTAAAAAGCGTGAGCTGGAACGGCTTATGGGCGCGCGTGACCGTCAGGGTTATTCTATTGTGGCCAGTGCTATGTATTGGAAAAAATGCTGGGTTAAGTTGGAAATTCATCTGGCTAAAGGTAAGCACGACCACGATAAGCGCGATGCCGTGAAAGACCGCGACTGGCAGCGTCAAAAAGAACGGGTAATGAAGCACAGCGTATAGCTATTGACGGCGCTGTACATTAACCTGTACAGCGCACGATGTGGGTCATCAAATAAAATAGCCTATACTCTGGCGGCTCAGGTATTTGACTGACGTTCCCGTTTAAGAAATTCGTGATACCTTCGGGTCATTTTTTTACGATGGCGCAAATCCAGGACCAGACTCCATAGTTGCGAAGGTTTAGGTTGGGTCGACAGATCGTTTCCTAATCGTCGTAGCTGCCTACGAATCATCGCCATCGTGACAAGTGAGGCCAGGGTTTTATCGGGCCAGGTACAGTGCGGCGCATCGGCTACAACCTGTTCATTTTTTTGCCACTTAAGCGCTAGATTCGGGGTAATTGCCAACGCGCTTGCCAGGCCAACTAAATCGCATCCCTGATCTAATACCTGCTGGGCGGTCTCAGCACTTCTGATTCCGCCAGTGGTCATTACTGGCATTTCAGCAATACCGGCTATTTGACTGGCGAACTCGACAAAGTACGCGTGTTTGCTCAAAGCCTGATCATCATTACTTCGTCCTTGCATAGCGGGCGCTTCGTAGTTACCCCCCGATACTTCAATAACATCCACCGCCAGCTTATTCAGTTGCAATACAATGTCTTTGGTATCTTCTAAGCTTAAGCCTCCGCGCTGAAAATCAGCAGCATTCAGCTTTACCATGACCGCAAAACCACGGCCGCAGCGCGCCCGTATCTGACATACAATATTTAACAACAGGCGCGCACGGTTCAATAACGAACCGCCCCACTGGTCGTCTCGCTGGTTCGTCAGCGGCGATAAAAACTGAGAGAGCAAATACCCGTGGGCAGCGTGCACCTGCACGCCGTCAAACCCAGCTCGTTGTGCTTGTACAGCCGTATCGACAAAATGCTGACACACCGTATAAATATCATCACAGGTCATAGCCCTTACAGCAGCAAATTGCTTGCTGTAACGCCCTAATTTCAGCGGTATCGCAGAAGGTGCCACGGCCGTTTTATTTACCGCTTTAAAAACCTGCCGGCCAGGATGATTGATTTGCATGATCGCTAACGCGCCACCTGAGCCGATTACTTTTGCCCATTGTTCAAAACGCTCTGTCGAGGTATCTTTTTCCAACACTACCCCGCCGGGTCCGGTCATCGCATGTCGGTCTACCATAACATTACCGGTAATTATCATACCCAGCCCTCCATAGGCCCAGTATCGATATAACGATAATAGATTGTGGTCCGGTAGCTGGTTGTCGCCGGCCATGTTTTCTTCCATTGCAGCTTTAACAATACGGTTTTTTAAACTTTTACCGCATGGCAGCGTAATAGAGGTGTACAACTTTGAATGTGAACTCATTAACTTCATGAAGGTCAAAAAAAGACCGGCGCAGTGTACCGTTTAGCCAACAAAAATGCATCTGTTGGAAAAAATATCTTAGTTGCGGTATTGATAAATTTTACAATAACCTGATATTAGAGTTTAGTGAAAGCAGGTAATCTGCTGAACTGTCTACAATGTAGGCAAAAAGCCAGTAAAATCGTAAACTTGCAGTAGTATTGGTTGTGTAAACCAATAGCTAAAGGTAGAATACGAGTTCGCTTGAGTAAGTCGTATGATTTTACTTAAGCAAAAGACTTCCGGGGCTGATTAGGATTCGACAGGATCTAGGACGCTGGAGGTGCATGCAGAGGTGCGGATTGCCTCTTAAAAAATCCGCTTTAAATAGTCGCAAACGACGAAAACTACGCACTAGCCGCTTAATAACCGGTATAGGCCCTTCCACCACAGCTTAGTTTGCTAGCGTGGATTCGGAAGGTCATATAAGCAAACTAGCGAGGGAAACTTTCCTGAGGTTGAACCGCGAAACAGTATCAGGACAGCTACCAGGAACCCTGTTTGTCGGGGTCCAAAGTAGTTAAACAAAAGACAAACTAAGCATGTAGTACCAATAGTAGACATTTTCTGGACGCGGGTTCAAATCCCGCCAGCTCCACCACATAAAACAACCCTGTGCCATAAGGCATGGGGTTTTTTTTATGTCTTGAATTTGGATGGACTTGAAGCCGCGTGCGGGTTCACAAATTGTCAGGAACAATTTGTATCGCCACCAGGCGCCCGCAGGGGCAGCGCCAGG
>NZ_JAESDK010000022.1 GCF_019249245.1 Alteromonas lipotrueiana
AGCTTAGTCCTTTTATCGGCTCTGCCCAAAATAACAGGCTTACCGGCCTGCCTTTTCTGCTTAAAGATTATATCGAGCTAGTCGAACAAACCGGTCGACAATTTCAGCCCCGAAAACGTGGACGAATAACAAGCTCTCTACCCATAACAGAAAACACAGGCCTTTCAAATACAGACTGGCTCTGGTTAGTTAACAACATTGAAACCAGGTTCACCTCGCGTGTGAGTCTAAATGAGTCAACTCAAAAGCTAGGGCGTGAGCGTCGTCGAGTTATCTAAACATCCACTAGCTTCTGTCACATTTAGAAAAATGACAATTAACCCGTGAAAGTTTTCTTTAGCAAAAGCAAATCATATCTTCAGTTAAATTATTATATCGAAATTTTTTAAGAAAAGTTTGGGTATAATTGTACCCGGCACCGCATGTTTTCGGACCCCGAAGCCCAAGATTTCATCTTAAACATCTAAAGAGATTTAATAAGAGAGTCCTTAAATTTATTAACTCGATATGGATGTCCATGGTTTAGCCTATTCGACATGGATGTCCAAGGTTAATCCATTTTCGACTTATCGAAAGTATAAGGGAAATTACATGGTATTTTAGATGGTTAGTACCAAACAGAGCGTTGTAGCTATAAGCAAAATTCAAACTATCACAAATGGGTGTCTAGCTATTTGTCACCAACCTAAGTGAGTGTCCACCTATTTACCATTTAAAGTGTGAGTGTCCACATCTTTACACGTGAAATTCAAACGCTTTAGTACCTCAACCACAACCTCAGGATGAGTGGCTAAATTCAGACGGAAATAGCCGGGTTTACCGAATTGAGTACCATCGCCCAGTGCCAGTTTGTAGTGGTTAAGCATAAGATATTTTGCATTATCACCTAACCGGCTCGCGTCCAGCCAAGCAAAATAAGTTGCCGGACCTAAGTATAATGAAAATGGTTCACTCAGGTTAGATGTGGATACTATATGACGATTTGCGGCTATAGCCTGCTTCACTGCGTCAAACCAATCTTCACACATACTGCAGGCTGCATTTGTGACAATACTGGCTAATGGGCTGGGCTGCTGATGGTGTCGTTCCACATCTTTCGCCAATCTGTGCTTAATGCCTGAATTAGCTGTGATGATATATGCTGCAGGCCCAATTCCCGCTAAATTAAAGCTTTTTGAGGGCGAACCGAGCATGATGCAGCGTTCAAGTAACTCCGTTGGCAAATTGAGAACGCTATTAACCTGAGTATCAAACCCGAAATCCCGGTGTACTTCGTCGCTAATAAGTACAATGTTATGCTGTTTACAATGCCGGGCTAACGCCTCCAGCTCGTCATAGTTCCAAACACTGCCGGTGGGATTATTTGGCTGGCAGATAAGTATTATTGATACATCGGTAGGCAGATTGGCAATATCGGGGCGATAAGTCTGGCCATTATATTGCCAGTTTAGCTCGACTAACTCGCGCTGCTGCTCGGTTATACTATTAAAAAAAGGTCCATAAACCGGTGAAAATAACGCAATCCGATCTCCCGGTTCAGAGAATATATCAATACACCGCCAAAGGCTGTTGACAACGCTGGCTATGGGCACTATCCAAGAGTCACATGCGGGTACTCCTTGCTGTTTTAGCCAGGAAATAACAGCAGAGCAGATATCGACGTTTTGATACCCCACTTGCTTAGAGTGGAGATACTTAGTTATCGCCTGGCTGACGGGGCGTGGCATTGCCACGTCCATATCGGCAATCCACATGGATAAAATATTATCACCGACGACGCCAAACTTTTGCTCAATACCGTCGTATTTCAGCGAGCCGGTGTGGCTACGGTCAATAAACAGCTTATTTCACCCGTTCAAAGATATTGAATTCAGAAATACTGTGCTGAAATTTGCGTTTTGTTTCACGGATAACAAATTCAATATTTTTTGGTCCGCCTATACGTTTGCAATGAGTGAGTGCAGACTCTAAAGCAGCGGTTGAAGTCAATGTTTCACCCGTATTGTCTTTATAGCCCCCTAGCCATTCATCTCGCTCGGTATACTCTTCTAGCCAGGTAAAGGGCGAAGCGACGACCAGAATTCCATTCATGTTCAGACGCTGCTGTATGTCGGTCGATAACTTACGGGGTGAATAAACCCGATCTAACAGGTTACCTAAAAATATAAGATCATAACCACTGAACTGAGATTTCAGATTGCACGCGTCGCCCTGGGAAAAGAATACTTTATGGGCGACCTCTTCAAGGTCGAAGTCTTTAAGTTTGCGCGATTTAAATGAAGTCAGTTCGCCTTCGTCTATCAAGGTATAGCGCAGCTCTTTACGCTCCTGCATATCCGTAGCAGTTTTAATAAACCGGGCTGAAAAATCAATACCGTGTACTTCATCAAACTGTCGGGCCAGCTCAAATGAACTGCGACCTACCGCACACCCTAAGTCCAGGGCTTTGTTCTGAGCACGGCCTTTGGTGTATTCCAGACATAATTTAGCCGATTGCTGAGCAAAATTAGCTACGCCAAAAAACTGCTGGCCATAATGAAATTCGCTGTATTGTGACACCTGAGTGTCGCTTTCATAATCAAAATCGTTCACAGAAATCTTCTTATCAGATTGTACATACCGAAAACCCGCATGTTGAAAAAAGTGTCGCCGAAAGGCATATCGGCTATCGCGGGTCGCCTCGTTGCCTGTTGAAATCCACGAGCCACCTTTTATTAAATTATGCTTATTATCAAAGGTGGGCGTGGTGAAATCATCATATATTGGATGAACCTGAAATCCATCAAACGGATAAATAGGCGTTTCGGTCCATTGCCAAATATTGCCGGCAACATCAAAAAAGTCTCCATGCGCATTTTTTGTTACCGGTTCGGAAGATGCCGCCCTGGCCAGGTTGATATTCATATTTTCATGAAAGCGCATTTGATCTAATCCACTTTCGTCGCGCAAGCGCTGCCATTCATTCTCGGTAGGCAGACGAATATCCTCGCCCGTCAGGGCTGTTTTAAAATTACAAAAAGCTTTGGCTTCATGATAATTTACATCCACTGGCCAGCTCAAAGGTAGCGGCATTTCCTTTATCATCGCCCGGTACACGTATCCGTTATCTGTATTGCGCCAAAATACCGGGTGGCGGGCCTGCGTGAATTCACGCCACTTCCAGCCTTCATCTTCCCAAAATTCTGAACGGTGATAGCCTTGCGCTTCAACAAACTCCAGAAATTCAGCATTACTTACCAAATATCGGCTCGCCTGAAACTCAGGCACGTTTTCATGTTGATAACCAAATTCATTGTCCCAGCCATACCACGGTGATTTGACTGATTTGTCGTTCTTCACCTCTCCCTGTCTTACCGATCGCAATGTGTTAGCAGGGGCATCGCAGTGAATATCACTTGGCAACCATTGAGGCTGCGGTTTAATAAACCTCAAATCAAGCTGACGAATAAGCACCGAGGAGGTTTCCAGATGTATACGCTCATGCTCGATGCCCATCACCAGCGTCCACATCGGACTCTGCCAATTTATAGGCAACGAAAATTCAATATTGCTGATAATATCACTTACCTTCTCACGAACCGCTGAACGGTAGGCTTTTACTTTAGCGACATCGGGCCAGTCATAGTGAGCTTCATTTAAATCATCCCAGCTCATTTCATCAACGCCAATAGCAAATAACGATTCGAATTCCGGGTCAATTCGCTCATTAATTAGCTTTGCCAGCATTAATTTGTTGATAAAAAAGGTAGCCGTATGGCCATAATAGAAAATCAATGGGT
Source organism: Alteromonas lipotrueiana (assembly GCF_019249245.1). Classification (GTDB taxonomy): domain Bacteria; phylum Pseudomonadota; class Gammaproteobacteria; order Enterobacterales; family Alteromonadaceae; genus Alteromonas; species Alteromonas lipotrueiana. The sequence continues at coordinate 3,780 of NZ_JAESDK010000022.1, forward strand.
GTCTGAGGTTATCTGGACGCTGATAAAACGCTTCGTCGCTGTTTAAATTTGTGAACAGGCTTTCATAGGTATCAAATGAGTCATGAAAATACGCCAACAATTCTGCGCGTTTTTGTGCAACGGTTCCCTCGTGCAGGTTGGGGGTATGAATGACATTCATGGTACTTCCTCTTACTAAAAGCCGCAAAACTGAACTACGCTCATTTCTGAGGATGAGAAACTCGCAGAACAGTGAAAGTAAATTGGTGTGCGATATCGCAGGTACAAACAACTGTGGTCAGTCAGTTGGTCTTATAAACAACTGTGGTCAGTCAGTTGGTCTTATAATACGCGGCAAAGCTACAACGCTCAGAATAAACAGGTAAGTTAATACGAAAATAATAAATGATTGAGATCAGCAAAGAAAGACATAGAAGCAACCGGGGTATAATAAATCACCCTAATTTATACTTTATTACCTCCATAAAAAAACCCACCAAAAGGTGGGCTTTTTTTATATGGCGGAGAGGGAGGGATTCGAACCCCCGGAAGGTTTGACCCTTCGCCTGATTTCAAGTCAGGTGCATTAAACCGAGCTCTGCCACCTCTCCATAAATTGTGTGTTAACCTGATTAAAGTTAACGAGTGTAAAACTTATCGCTATTACACTGTGAATATCGCTATGCGCTATTCTATAATAAGTTGGCGGAGAGGGAGGGATTCGAACCCCCGGAAGGTTTGACCCTTCGCCTGATTTCAAGTCAGGTGCATTAAACCGAGCTCTGCCACCTCTCCGGCAAGAGATGCGTATCTTAATGAAATTTTGCGTGCTGTAAAGAGGTAATTTGAAAAAAAGTTTTAACTGGTGGTGATTTAGCCAATTTGATGGATGTCTTAATCTTATTGATTATTTTTCATCCCAGGAGCAAAATATTTCGTATAATATATCATTAGAAATACTTGAATTTGGGAACCAAAACCCATACAAATGACTCAAATAGAAAACTTACTGTTTTTTGCTGTTTTTAATCCTGTTGGAGGGAATGATGGATAACCGTTCGATGTATGCTAATGCATCACAGCAGTCGGTGCTGGAAACTAACAAAGTGCTACGAAACACTTACATGCTATTGGCAATGACGCTGGCCTTTAGTGCTGCTTGTGCGGGTGTTGCTATGGCAGTGGGTGTAACAGCTATTCAATCACTGGTGATGATGATAGGTGCATTCATTACGCTATTTGTAGTACATAAAAAGGCTGAATCTGCCTCGGGCATTTATTGGGTGTTTGCCTTCACAGGTCTTATGGGGGCGTCACTTGGGTACACCCTTTCTTATTACCTGAACGTAGGTGGTCCTCTTTTAATCATGCAAGCGTTAGGCGCTACTGCATTAGTATTTTTTGCGCTATCGGGTTATGCCCTGACCACTAAAAAAGACTTCTCCTTCTTAGGCGGCTTCTTAATGGTGGGTCTGGTCGTTGTTATTGTAGCCGGAATCGCCAATATCTTCTTTGCGGTACCCGCAGTTACACTGGCGTTGAATGCGGCAATCGTGTTTATCATGTCAGGACTTATCCTGTTTGATACCAGTCGTATCATCAATGGTGGTGAAACCAATTACCTGCGTGCTACGGTTGCTTTGTACCTGAACATTTATAACCTGTTCACCTCTATGTTGCATCTTTTAGGTGTATTTGGCGGCGACGACTAAATTTTATAACAAGGAAAACACCCCGCCTGCCGGGGTGTTTTTATTTGTATGACTACCTATTCATTATTGATTACGCATTCTCCTTCTGATGTAACACAAACTATTGCTGCTCAGCAATTTGCACAAAATCTTCAGTTGCAAGGCCATCACCTTGACAACATTTTTTTTTATGGCGAAGGAGTATTGCATGCTAATGCCCTTAACCTGGCCCCCAGCGACGAACATGCCACCTACCATCATTGGTGCAACCTGCATCATGCGACTCAATGTCAACTGTTAGTGTGCATTACCGCGGCGATAAAACGGGGTGTAGTCAGCGCTGATGAAGCTAAAGACGACATGCATAATTTGCACAAGCCGTTTGAACAGGCGGGTTTAGGCGAATTTTTTTCAGCTCTTCACCAGTGCAATAAGCTGGTGCAATTCTAATGGCACGTATATTGGTTCGATTTACCCATAGCCCCTATCAGAACAGTCATGCTATCGATGGACTTGAATTTGCCATGTCGGCGACAAATTATGGACATAAGGTATCGGTCTTATTCGAAGGCGATGCGGTATGGATGTGGCAAAGCAATCAACAACCCCCTGTGGGTGTAAAGAATATCCAAAAAAAGCTCAGGGCACTGCCATTATTTGAAGTTGAACCTTGCTATGTGAGCCAGTCTGCAGCTGCCACTCATTGTATTGATATACCTACTAGTCAAGGTATGTTGGTAGACAATGCCCGTATTGTAGAGCTTATTAAAGAAGCAACACACGTGGTGACTTTCTAATGCTAATGGTACTTCAATACAACAATGTAAATTACGACCTTAATCAACAATTGAGTGCGCTTACCCAGGATGATGTTGTTTTGCTGATGTCTGACGCGGTCTACCTGACAATATGTGGTATGGCCGACCTGCAAGCGCAAATAGTGGTGTATGAGCCCGATGCGTTGGCCCGCGGTGTCGCCGTAAGCTGTGGTTATAAAGCGGTCAGCTCAGATGAACTGGTCAGGTTAAACGAAAAATATTCTACCTGGATTAAATGGTAAAAAATGGAACAAGCATATTTCAATTGGCAGGATCAGCAAATTGTACTAGATAAAAACGGCTATTTTCAAAATGTTTCAGACTGGCACGAAGACATGGTGCCCAGGCTGGCTGAAGAGGAGAACATACAGCTAACAGAAGACCATTGGCTGGTTATTCGCTTTGTTCGCCAATTTTATATGGACTACGATACCAGCCCGGCTATACGGGCATTGGTAAACGCAATGAAACAATCTTATGGGCCCGAGAAAGGCAATAGCCGGTATTTACAGCGCTTGTTTCCAAAGGGCCCGGCAAAGCAAGCAACCCGTCTGGCCGGGCTGCCAAAGCCCGCTAAATGCCTTTAGCGTGTTCAATCCTGCAAATTTAGCTATATTTTAGTGAACATCATTGAATGATAGAAAGAAAGAAGCTGAGTGGATTGACGTAGGCGTCTCGAAAAGCTGAAAGTGTCTTGGCTAGTCGTTAGCCGCACTTCTAATCCCGACTCAAAAAAAAGCCCAATGAACTTCATTGGGCTTTTTCATAGTAATATTGCTATCAACTGATATACGGGGATCAATGAATTTTAGCTTTTAAGCTCGCCTGTCGACGATTCAAGATGCGCGCGGACAAACCATTGATACTGCTCTAAGTCTGCAAGCTGACCTGTGATCATATCTTCTGACACGGGATCTATCTCGCTAAGCTCTTCTAATGCTTTGCGGTGATCGCCGTTAACGCCTTTGTATACATTATCCAGCGCTATCAGGTGATCTTTAACCAATGCTCTGCCTAAATCGTAATCGTCCCAACTACGGGCATCTACAATAGATTTAGGTGTCCCTTTCGGCACGCCGCCTAATGTAGCGATACGCTCGGCCAATGTGTCAGTCATACCACGTACCGAGTCGACCTGAGGATCGAGCATCTCATGTACGCCGATAAAATTAGGCCCTACTACGTTCCAGTGTATGTGTTTCAACGTTAGTTGAAGATCTAACAGTGCGGTCAAACGTTGCTGAAGAATATCAATAGTACGCTTCGCCGATTCGTTATCCATACCTGGAGCGGTGAACTCAATATTATTACTCATAGCTTCTCCTGTTTTCGCAATTTGAATGCGTATATAACATTACATAATAATATCAGGTGCAATGCATGTGCCTGTTTTCATCATTGCTCTGCATACCCCCTGCTATCAGTGGTTCAGCCATCATTAGCCTACTGCATACACAACAAGTAAAAATCAAAAATCGCAAAAGCTGCAAACTATCTGTAAATTTTATTGAGTATCAAGTAGCCGCTGAGTGAGAAACGGGTTGAAAAATACCGGGCTTTAAAAAGTACGAGCAGCAATAGATTCTGTACCCTACGCGGCTCGCGAACCTAAGCGCTCAGCCAACAACAGAACATTTTATAGTCGGTAAGCTATATAGGCCTTGTTTATCCGCATGGTTTAAAAAAATCTGGCCGCAGGCTTGTTAGTGGCAAAACTGTAGGTGGATTAATCACAGGGGGATAATAAGCGCCAGTAAATCAGGTAGGTTTTTTACCCTGTATATATTCAAAAGATACTTAGCGAGGAAGGGCCGCACAGACAATGAAGCCAATAATTTGTCTCATTGTCTGTGCGGCTTATTTATGCGCATTCACATTGCTTTTATATGGGTCACGCCACCCATATAATTAACCAGTGCCTCAGGTACTTTTACACTGCCATCAGCCTGCTGATAATTCTCGAGAATGGCGACTAATGTTCTGCCCACCGCCAGACCCGAGCCATTTAACGTATGTAATAATTCGGGTTTGGCCCCTTCAGCACTGCGGTAGCGAGCCTGCATCCGACGAGCCTGAAAATCCAGCATATTTGAACATGAAGAAATTTCGCGATAGGTATTCTGAGCCGGAAGCCATACTTCCAAATCATAGGTTTTAGAGGCACCAAAGCCCATGTCTCCGGTACACAACAACATCTTGCGATAAGGCAGTTCCAGCTTTTGTAAAATAGTTTCCGCATGACCGGTCAGCTCTTCAAGCGCATTAAAACTGTCTTCAGGCTTTACCAGTTGTACCAATTCAACTTTTTCAAATTGGTGCTGGCGAATTAAACCGCGGGTATCGCGACCGTACGAACCCGCTTCACTGCGAAAACAGGGCGTATGCGCGGTGAGCTTTAAAGGCAGCTGACTGGCATTAAAAATTTCATCACGACCAATGTTCGTTAAAGGCACCTCGGCGGTGGGAATTAATGACAGTCCCTGTCCTTCTTCGGTTGCAGGCTGAGTATGAAACAGGTCTTCGCCAAACTTTGGAAGTTGGCCGGTACCATAAAGGCTGTCATGATTGACCAGATAAGGTACATACATTTCTTCATAGCCATGCTCAGCAGTGTGCGTATCAAGCATAAGCTGAGCCAGGGCCCGATGCATACGCGCGATTGCACCCCGCATTACCACAAAGCGACTACCAGTTAACTTAGCAGCAAGTTCAAAGTCGGCCCCACGGTTAAGACCTTCTGCAATATCTACATGATCTTTTGGCTCAAAATCGAACTTTGCAGGGGTGCCCCAGCGGGTCACTTCTTCATTTTCTTCTTCATTGGCGCCTATCGGCACACTGTCATGAGGCAAATTTGGAATGCCCTGGGTTAGCTCGGTAACCTGCTCTTGAACTTTCGCAAATTCTGCTTTAGTGGCATCCAGTTCATCACCCAATTTGCCCACTTCGGCCAGTAACGGCGCAATATCTTCGCCCTGTGATTTTGCTTTACCAATGGACTTACTTCGCACATTCCGTTCGTTTTGCAATTCCTGCATTTGACTTTGCAGTGATTTACGCTGTTCTTCGAGTTTATTAAACGCGTTAACATCCAGCTTAAAACCACGGCTTTCAAGCCGTTTAGCTGTTGCTTCTATATCACTTCGCAAAAACTTGGGATCTAACATGTGCTTATAATTATCCTTTGATTATGGTCATGGCCAACCCTCCCGCCAGCAAACAGATGCCTACATTGAAAATGACATTCAATGCAGCTTTCATCCATAAGCCACTTTGTAGCAGGGCCAGAGTGTCTATTGAAAATGTTGAAAATGTAGTCAGAGCGCCTAATAATCCAACGGCGATAAACGCCCGGTAAGGTGTCTCTGCCAGCTCCTGTCGTTCAAACAGGCCGTATACCAGCGCCAGACAAAACGAACCAAGAATATTCACCGCAAGTGTACCAAATGGCAGGCTTTTTCCAAACCACGAATCAACCTGGCTGGTCAGAAAGTAACGTAAACAAGCTCCCAGCGCGCCTCCTGCAGCAATATAGCCGTATAAAACCACTGTGGCGCTCATAATTTAACGTTTCCGTGTTGCCTGACTATTCAGATTATAAAGATAATCACGTTTTGCTTTGAGTTGTTTTTCGAGGCCCCGGTCAACCGGTTCGTACAACCTTTCCTGTTGCAATTCGGGAGGCAGATATATTTCACCGGCAGCAAATGCATTCGGTTCGTCGTGGGCGTATCGATAACCTTCGCCATGACCTAATTCTTTCATTAGTTTAGTAGGTGCATTGCGAAGATGGTCAGGAACAGGATAATCCGGGGCCTCGCGCGCTAATTTTTTAGCGGCACTGAAGGCTTTATAAACCGCATTGCTTTTTGCCGCGAGTGCGCAGTATACGCTGGCCTGGGCAATCGCACGTTCACCCTCAGCCGGTCCGACCCGATGATATGTATCCCATGCATTCAGGCACAGTTGCAGGGCTCGCGGGTCGGCATTTCCGATATCTTCTGAAGCAATAGCCAATAACCGTCTGGCAACATACAGGGCATCTCCTCCGCCATTCAAAATGCGCGCATACCAATATAAAGCAGCGTCAGGGTCGGACCCACGTACCGACTTGTGAAAGGCTGAAATAAGGTCATAAAAAGCATCGCCCTGCTTATCGTACGCTGCCACTTTTTCACCCACAGCTTGTTCGATATCCGCCAGCACAATAGTGGTGTCGCTGGTAAAGTCGGCGGCCAGCTCTAAATTGGTCAGCAGACGGCGGGCATCACCCCCACTCAGGCCGATAAGCGCGCTGCGAGCGTCTTCAGCGATGTCTAAGCCGCGTTGCCCCAACCCTTTATCACAGTCTTGTAGGGCACGTTCAAGTAACGCGTGTAAATCGTCTTCGGCCAACGCTTTTAGTACGTAAACCCTGGCACGTGACAGCAGTGCTTTGTTCAGCTCAAATGACGGGTTTTCGGTGGTTGCACCCACAAAGGTTACCGTACCCGATTCAACATACGGCAAAAAGGCGTCTTGCTGACTTTTGTTGAAACGGTGAACTTCGTCAACAAACAGCAAGGTACGCTGATTATAGCGCACGTCTTCCTGGGCTTTATCCATTGCAGCGCGAACCTCTTTAACCCCTGAGGTAACCGCGGATAACCGAATAACATTAGCATGAGTGTAGCTAGCAATTAATTCAGCCAACGTTGTCTTGCCAGTGCCGGGAGGCCCCCATAAAATCATGGAATGACAATGACCCGCCTCCAGCATTTTACGCAGCGGTTTGTCTGCCCCTACCAAATGTGACTGACCCGAGTACTCATCTAACGTCACCGGTCGCATTCTTGCTGCCAGCGGAGCAAAAGGCTCTTCGTCTTTAAAAAGCATTAACGCTGGTCGTCTATGGTGTAAGTATCATCAATAGTCACCTCAAAATTTGACAGCTGTGGCGTAAATTGTGTTTCGATCGCTGTAAATTTTAACTCGCTGGTTTGCTCTTGCGCATCTTTCATACTCAGGGCTACTAAGCTATGTTCATCAAACACAAGCTGAAGTTGTTGAATTTGGCTATCACTGTTTTTAGGAGTAACGGTGAATGTGTCTTCATGAGGCTGAGTAATACGAAACTGTTGCCATTTTTCACTGTCGTTACTGGTGAGCAATATAATAGGGTTATTTTCTATTGCCCGGCTTTGCTCAATAATAGTCACCTGCTCAACAAACGTGTCCACGTTCCAAACCGCCCGTCCATCTGCAATCAGTAAGGTTTCGTCCGGTGACTTTGTTTGCCACCTGAGTTTGTCGGGGCGTGCCATAGTCAGCTGACCATTAGCCTGATGCACTGTATTGCCTTGCAGGTCTGTTACCTGTTGCGAAAAGTCGGCTCGAAACTGCTGCATCTGATTGAGCCGCTGTTGCAAAGCCTGCTTTGCCTGCTCGTCGGCTAAAGCAGAAAAAACTGTTGTACTTAACGCGCCGGCAAGTACTAATCTGGAAAAAAAGTTCATTGTATTATTAATCCTTAGGCGGGGGCGGCGCCATTACTTCACGATTGCCATTGTGGCCGGGTGAACTTACGACACCGCTAGCTTCCATTTGTTCGACTAATCTTGCGGCCCGGTTGTATCCGATACGGAATTTGCGCTGGACACCCGAGACACTGGCCCGGCGGCTTTCGGTGACGTAGGCCACGGCTTCATCATAAAATTCGTCAACTTCCTGGTCGGCGCCTTCTGGCTGCTCACCGGGTAACAGAACTTCGGCCGAAGTCTCACCGTTTAATATCTCATCAATGTACTCGGGCTCACCGCGTTTCTTCCAGTCGGCCACCACAGCGTGTACTTCATGGTCATCTACAAATGCACCATGCACCCGCGTCGGTACCGGGCTGCCCGGCGGCAAGTACAACATATCACCCATCCCCAGCAAGGCCTCGGCCCCTTGCTGATCTAATATCGTTCTTGAATCTATTTTACTGGAAACCTGAAAACCAATCCGGGTAGGAATATTGGCTTTGATTAAGCCGGTAATGACATCGACCGACGGCCTTTGGGTAGCTAATACCAGATGTATTCCGGCAGCCCGGGCTTTTTGGGCGATACGAGCGATCAGTTCTTCAACTTTTTTGCCTACAATCATCATCATATCGGCAAATTCGTCAACCACCACCACAATGGCCGGTAGCTTTTCAAGGTCAGGCGGTGCGGTATCCATACTTTCTTCGGCCCGCCATAATGGATCTTTAATTGGATTACCGTCAGCAATTGCCTGCGCTATTTTAGCGTTGTAACCTTTTAAATTTCTTACGCCTAACGCGGACATAAGCTTATAGCGCCGTTCCATCTCGCCTACACACCAACGTAGGGCATTAGCCGCCTCTTTCATATCAGTGACCACTTCTGAAAGTAAATGCGGTATGCCTTCATACACCGATAATTCGAGCATTTTGGGGTCGATCATAATCATTCGAACATCTTCTGGGGTCGACTTATACAGCAGGCTCAATATCATCACGTTGACCCCCACCGACTTACCAGACCCGGTAGTACCAGCAACCAAAACGTGAGGCATTTTCGCCAAATCGACCACCACGGGTTTTCCGCTAATGTCTGAACCCAACACCATAGTGAGTGCAGATGGGTTACTTTGGAAAGTTTCGCAACTGATTACTTCACTCAGACGCACCATTTCACGTGTTTTATTAGGCAACTCCAGCCCTATTACCGACTTGCCCGGAATCACTTCCACAACCCGCACCGAAATAGCTGACATTGCGCGCGCCAAATCTTTCGATAAGCCGGTAATTTTGCTTACCTTAACGCCAGGGGCAAGGTCTAATTCAAAGCGTGTGATAACCGGTCCGGGATATACTCCAACCACATTGGCTTCAATATTAAAGTCGGCCAGCTTTTCTTCTACCAGTCTGGAAACTGCATCAAGCTCTTCCTGGGTAATTGGATTTTCATGTTTATCGGGCCGTTCAAGTAAATCGAAGGAAGGCATGGGCGCTACGTCTGTGGTCTCATTGCCAGGCTCCTGCGCGCCGCCCTGCCCCGCTCGTTTAGATTGCTGACTGCTATCGGCAATATTATCCACCAGTTTAGCCGCCTGAGACTCTTCTGCTAAGGCCGAATCGGGCGGGGTCGCGCTGCCTTTCATTTTTTCTTTTAATGATGATAATGAAAACCGGGATTTGTCAGACGCTGCGGCGGACTCAGCTATAGCCGGTGCCTCGGGCTCGCTATGGCCCTGCGCTACCCTATCACCATGCAAAGCAGCACCTGAATTGCTGTTTCTGGGTTGCTGTGGTGACTGGGTCTCAGTTTTGGTCGGGTTATTGGCTTGATTAGTTGCAGTTACCTGCGGTTCAGGCTGCTCAAAAGTTGGAGTTTCGTCGTCAAATTCAAACACTTCATCAGGAATGCCAAAAGTGGGCTCTTCACGGGTTTTTGAAGCGCTGGTTGGTTCAGGGCCAGAGCGAACTGCATGCGGCTCGGCGCGCATACTGGTAATATCCAGCTCGTCACTGTATCCGGACGATTCTTTTTTACCCAGCGACGGCAGTGCTAAACGTGGCATTTGTATATCGAGTATCTGCGCCGGTGCCTCTATTAATTTACGACCCGACCATAAGACCCACTGGCCCGTACTATCGATTATAGTCAGCCAGCTAATCCCCGTCAGCAGCGTGAAACCGGTACAAAAGAAACACAGCAGTAACAGTACCGTTCCGGGTGTATTAAAATATGGAATAAGCGCAGAGCTGATAACATCACCAACAAAACCGCCGGCCGAAAAATTAAACAAATCGTTAAAATTGACACTGGCAATGCCTGAGATGCCAAGGCAGATGAGCAACGCCCCGATAATTCTAAGGCCAATAGTCAGATAATCAAATTCCTGGATGTGTTTAACATGCTGAAATAAAAACCAGCCTAAAAAAGCACTACAGAACGGCAATAAATAGGCTAGAAAGCCAAAACTAAACAGCAGCAAGTCGGCAATCCAGGCGCCAGTCGCCCCCACCCAGTTATGAATGTCTAATTGTAAACCAGCCTGACTCCACCCTGGGTCGCCAGGATGAAAAGAGGCCAGTGCCAGCAACAAATAAAAAGCAAACACGCAGGCAATGATCATACCTGCTTCCAGCAAACGCTGAATTCCGGAAAGTCGCGCCATATCTCTCAAATCTTATCAACCGTTATGGTGCAGCTACGCACGTTAAAAACATCAGCATCCATGACCTTAAAGGCGTGTATGGCCCATTAAGACTGGCTACGGTTCTACTCTATTGTGGCAAAGCCTAACACAAAGTTAAACTTTGCACCTATTATAAAGCTGTACAAAAACACAGATTTATTATTTCAGGTTAATTCGCAACCGACTGGTGCTTTTAACCTCTTCCATGACTACATAAGTACGCGATTCGCTAACCCCAGGCAAACGCAATAGCGTATCGCCTAACAGCTTTCGATAACTCGACATATCTGCCACCCGGGTTTTTAACAGAAAATCAAAATCGCCTGATACCAAATGACATTCTTGGATGTCTTCATGCTGTTGTACCGCAGCAGAAAATTCGGCGAAGATGTCTACCGAGGTTTTACTCAGGGTGATCTCAACAAACACCAGCATTGCCGCGCCTAATTTGTTGGGGTCTACGGTGGCATGGTAGCCGGTAATATACCCTTGATTTTCGAGCCTGCGTACACGCTCCAGACATGGACTGGCACTTAACCCTACCACTTTTGCCAGCTCTACATTAGAGATGCGACCGTCGCGCTGTAATACGGTCAGAATATTACGATCAATTCTGTCAACATCTTTGGGGGTTTTGACTAGCACAGTAAATCCTGTTGTTTCCGCTTTTTACAGTATAATACCCTGCCCTGGCATAATTTTCAGCACATACTTCGATTTCATAACCAGTATACTGCGCCCACATAAATCAAAAATTATGAGGCAAGTTATGTTGGTAGGTGTACCGAAGGAAATTAAGAATCATGAATACCGGGTGGGATTAACGCCTGCTGCGGTGAAGGAATTTGTAACCCACGGGCATCAGGTGTTGGTAGAGACCATCGCCGGAGACGCCATTGGTTTTACCGACGAGATGTACAAAGAAGCGGGTGCGACCATTGCCGGTTCTGCTCAACAGGTTTTCGCTGAAGCAGAAATGATTGTAAAAGTGAAAGAACCTCAGCCTAACGAATGTAAAATGCTACGCAAAGGCCAAACCCTTTATACTTACCTTCACCTGGCCCCCGACCCAGAGCAGACTCGTCTGTTGGTAGAGTCTGGTGCAACTTGTATAGCCTATGAAACCGTTACTGACAGTCATGGCGGTTTGCCATTGTTAGCACCGATGAGCGAAGTTGCCGGACGCATGTCGGTTCAGGCGGGTGCACATTATCTGCAAAAAGCTCAGGGTGGCTCGGGTACATTGTTAGGTGGCGTTCCGGGTGTAGCGCCTGGCAAGGTGCTGGTTATCGGTGGTGGTGTCGTGGGCACTAACGCGGCAAAAATGGCGTTAGGTTTAGGCGCAGATGTTACTATTTTAGACCGTTCTTTGCCCCGTTTGCGTCAGCTTGATGATATTTTTTCTGGCCGGGTGAAAACCGTATTTTCTACTGTTGATGCCATTGAGCATTATTCATCACACGCTGACCTGGTAGTAGGCGCGGTTCTTATTCCTGGCGCGGCCGCTCCAAAACTGCTTAATCGCGAACAAATTGCAGCCATGAAACCTGGCTCGGTACTGGTTGATGTTGCCATTGATCAGGGCGGGTGCTTTGAGACTTCTAGAGCTACTACGCATCAAGACCCTGTCTACGTTATTGATAATGTGGTGCATTACTGTGTAGCTAACATGCCTGGCGGTGTGGCGCGTACTTCAACTATGGCGCTGAATAATGCTACCTTACCATTTGGGTTAGCCCTGGCGAACAAAGGCCCCGTCAAAGCGATGCTGGATGATGCCCACCTACGCGCTGGTCTGAATACTCATGAAGGTAAAGTGACCTACAAAGCAGTCGTTGATGCATTAGGCGAAAAATTAAATCTTACCTATGTGCCTGCTGAAGAAGCATTGCGCAGATAAGCCTATCCAGGATGGGACAAACCAATAATGAAAAAGCCCTATAACGGGCTTTTTTTGTTTGTATTGCTTTTAGTTATGCAGGCTTTGATTAATCCTGGCTAACGCGGCCGAGGGTTGAGCTGCCTGAGTGATAGGTCGCCCCATAACCAGATAGCTTACCCCGCTGCTCATAGCCTGAGTCGGCGTCATGATCCGTTTTTGATCGCCTGTATTGCTTCCCTCAGGACGGATGCCTGGGGTTACCAGTAAAAAGTGGTCTGAGGTACAACTTCGTAACATCGATGCTTCGTGGCCTGAGCATACGACACCATCTAAACCCGCCGCCTGAGCCAATAAGCCCAGCTTTTTCACCTGTTCATCTGTAGTGGTGTGACCAATGACATCATCAAGCTGGGCCTGGTCCATACTGGTGAGTACCGTCACCGCGATAAGTTTTGTCTGAGGGTGAGCACTTTTATCAATTGCCTCTCGCGCCGCCAGCATCATAGGTTTGCCACCGCTTGCGTGCACGTTGACCATCCACACGCCCAGCTCGGCCGCTGCCTTACATGCCTTGGCAACCGTATTGGGAATATCATGAAATTTCAGATCTAAAAATACATCAAACTGTTTATCAACCAGCGTTTTGACAAACTCAGGCCCAAACAGCGTGAACATTTCTTTTCCAACTTTCAAGCGGCAGACGGTAGGATCAACCTGCTTCAGAAAGTTTAATGCCTGCTCTTTATTATCATAATCTAGTGCCACTATGACTTTGGGATCTTCTGCGCTCACGTTACTCTCCGTCTAATCCTTTTATTGGCTTTACAACATTCCACTTCTTGCAGGAAGGACACAGCCAATACAACTTGCGTCCTGAAAAACCACAACTGACACAGCGGTATTTCGGGCGTAGTGCTATCTGGTTTTCAACCAACTCTTTTAGTAATTTTAAACTGTCTGCTGACGCCTGATCTTGCACCTGGTCAATATACAAACTCATAAGGGTTTTGAACCCCTTCATTGTAGGACGTTTGCGTAACTGATCTAACAAATACTCTGCAGCCGAGCCGGTCTCACCTTCTCGCAGCATGACATCTACCATCGCCAGATAAGAGGTAGCACACTCTTGCCAATGCGACTCCAGTTCTTCAGCAAAACGTCGCCATTCGCCGGTTTCCTGGGCTATAGTCTCTAATTTTGGAACCGCTTCACTAAACCAGCTAATATCACGTTCGGCCACTTGCAGAAGGTATTCAATGGCATCGTCATACCGTTGCTGTTGCAAAGCGATATCGCCCAGCATAAGCCAGGGCCTGACTGCGCGCTCATCAGCATTAACGGCTTTTTGCAATAAACCCAAAGCTTGTCTGTGCTCTTCTGCTCGCTGTTCTATGAGCGCTTGTTCGCAATAAAAATGGGCAAGACGCTCACTAACATCATCATTATCACCGTGACACTCGACCATACGCTCGGCAAGCTCTATGGCGCGATGCCATTCTTTGGTGGTCTGATAAATATTGAAAAGTTGCTGACGGGCAATAACGTAGTGCTTATCACTATTTAGCAATTGCAAAAAGGCATTTTCGGCGCGCTCTAAAAAACCGGCCTGAACATAATCCATACCCAGTTCTTTAAGGGCGTTTTCACGTTGCGTAGTTTGGATTTCTTCTTTAGCTACCAGATTTTGATGTACGCGAATAGCCCGGTCAATTTCTCCACGATGGCGAAAGAAGTTTCCCATGGCTATGTGGGTCTCTACCGTATCACTGTTCAGGTTGATCATTTTGATCAAGGTGTCGACCGCTTTATCGGGTTGATCTGACAGTAAAAAATTTAAGCCACGAAAATAATGTTTAGAAAGAATACTAGATTGTTCACGCTGCGCCTGACGCACACTATTACGGCCCATAATCCAGCCATAACCAGCAGCAACAGGAAGTAAAAGAAACAGCAGCTCTAGCATGTTAGTGTTCTTTCAGTGCTTTCTTCAAACGGCTACGGGTCGTCGTCAGTTGAAGGCGTAAACTCAGCCAGCTGGTAAGCATAATCAGAAAGCCAATTGTTACACCTATCATCAGCGCTATAGCAATAAGCGTGGATACACGCATTTGTGCTTGAGCAATTAAATAATTAACTGATATCACTGATTCGTTTTGAGAGCCTATAGCAAACGCTAATACTAACAAAACCACAATAATTAAAAGTGAAAAAATTCCTTTCAATGCCTGACCCTTAAGAACCTAAAGTGCTACTGAGCATAGCAAATTGAACGCCGTGTTGATATGTATTGTTCGCAAAAAACAGTGTAAATGTAAACCTTAAGAGGTCTTTTTAACGCCGCGGGGTAAACTTTGATTTGCAGCGACTTCGGTAGACTTAGAAGCCGGTGGTTGAGGAATAGGTCGCAATCGACCTGCCAGAATAGCAGTTTGTAATACCGACTCATTAGTCAGATAAATAATATGGGTATAGGCACTTTGCATATTTAATAGCCGTTCATAGAAATTTTTATCTACTTTTGACAATAAAGCTAATCGCTTTTTAATCAAAGACGGTGATGTTTCAGCACAGCGCTGAACCTCAACCCGGGTAGCACACAGTTCTATTTTATCTTCGGCAAGGTGGCGAATCATTTGCTGCCGTATAGCTTTGTAGCAATAATCAGCATAGTTAACATAAACAAGTTTATTGTCTGATTTACGCTGACAATGAATGACAGAGGTCTGATTGATTTCGGCTTTTAACAAGCGTTGTAGTAACGCCGATTTGGGCTTACTTTGTCCTTGATCTGCAAAAAAACCGTGCAGCGGCGCAATATTGTTCTCTTGATTGAATGGATAGAGATCCTGTGAACTGTCTGTCAGATATAAGGTTTTAATACGATCTAGCAAAAACCGGTTCGCTACACACAGTAATGAGGCTGAAGGATGTTCTCTTACGGCCATCTCCCATATAAATCGATAGCGATTGCGGCTCATTCTTGCCGCGTCGCGAGGTTTAAAATATGAAGGGTTCTCATTAATAAATAGCGCAAAAGCAGACGAAGTTTTTTCCACCGTTTTCAGGCGTACAATTTGCCGCTTTTCACAATAATGTACTACCTGGTACTTTTCATTTTTAATCTTCAGGTCTGCAATACTGACTTTCAGCACTGCCGGCAATAAATTTGTATCCGGCTCATTAAGTTTTACTCTGATCCCTTTTAAAGACACATCCAACACTGTTGCGTTTACCGAACGCAACAGCCCAAGCTTAATGGTTGCGTTTTTTTCTACTTCATACCTGGCTTCCTGACGGCGGTCCAAATTATCATCCATAACCACCTGGATATCCCACAAATGGTTATCGGCTTGCAGGTTTTGATGTACCGGTCCCATCTGACAAGCTTCGGTTAGACCCAATGGGTCAATTTGATGACTAATATCAGTGAAAAATAGGAGGTTTGAGCAGCGGTTTAATTCTTCATGTTGGTTAAGAGCTATATCATGCATCGCAAAAGCAACATTTTTAATATCAGCAGAGGTTTTCACCCAGCGGCATTGATAGCATTGAAAACCTTTGCTTTTGCTAAGTAAATGTAAGACAGGAATAAACAAATTCGAGGCCAGAAGCTGCCTATGAGTCGCGTTTATCTTCAGGGTACCGCGCCGGGTTGTTATTTCGCCACATAGCAAAAAAGCTTCATTAAATGTCTCAAGTTCTTTTGTTAATAGTTCAAAATTATGTTTTCCAGAAAACGCCGCCAGAGAAGTAAATCCCTTATTGTAGTGCTGGTTTTTTTTGGTAAATAAGGCGGACCTGGGCGTTAAGACTCCATTCTCATTGTTAACTTGTATTGCAACCCAGGGGCTATTGGCAACAATGCGGTCTCGCTCCAAATCTTGCATCGCACGTTCTAATTCTAATTCGCGCTTAAGTGGTTGCTGATAGGTATTACTTTCGATGTATTTTTTTATATGCGCGCGGGTTTTCTCATTTACCTGTGCGTCGATAGAAAAGTGGCTTTCGTATCTATCGGTTTCTTTGTTAAATGTGAGTTTATCCAGTTTGTAGCTAACGGTAGTGTCTTTGTTTTGCAAAAAGACTTCGGGCAATGTGAATTCGTAAACCTCCCCCTCTTTGGCTTTAGGTGGCCTTTTGGTTTCAGTCACTACCTTGTCGTAACTTAGTGATGTAACCGTACTGCTTCGGCCTTTATCAAAATCGTTACAAGCAATCTGAAAATTAGGTGCTATAGCAATGTCATTACCAAATTGAATATCACTTTGCGACTGGCTTTCAATAGTAAATGCATCGACTATTTTCCGGTATTGCTCTTTCTTTATCTGAGCCTGATAAAATTCTGAATTCGTAAGTGATTCAAAAACCCCTACTGTATAGCGGTTTTGATACAATGAAGATTCTGTTTTCAGTATATTTGCACCCACTTTATCGAGGCGCATATCAATACCGAAGTGTTTGAATTTGAATACCGGAAACTGTGCGAAGTGCGAGTTATCTGCTGGAGCATCGGTCAACGATGTTAACCGGGTAACTTCATCACGAATAGTCTTGCGAACATTGGTAGGAATACGACCCGAAAAGCGGTTTAGCCCTTCGAGCAAACGGTTTTCCTGTTCATAAGGTATCAATGCTCGAATCAAAGCATGATATTGTTTAATTACTTGTGCTTCTTCGCCAGCCATGGCCATCGTTATTATTATTGTAGGCGGCGGTTAATATATAACTATTTAATTTTAGTGGTCAACTAATCACCGCTTATCCGGTGAAAATAATTCATAAAAAAGTATTAAATAGCGTAAAGCATTCGGCAACCAATAAATTCTGGGCATAAAAAAACCGCAGTTAAAACTGCGGTTTTTATAAAGCAATTATGCGATAGAAGCGTCAACCCGCTCCCGCAATTCTTTGCCGGGCTTAAAGTGCGGAACATATTTACCTTCTAACTCGACTGTATCGCCGGTTTTAGGGTTACGTCCCGTTCTTGGCGCCCGGTAGTGAAGAGAAAAGCTACCAAATCCACGAATTTCTATCCGCTCACCCTTTTGCAGGGTTTGCGCCATTTGTTCAAGCAGCTCTTTTATCGCCAATTCTAAGTCTTTTGCAGGAAGGTGACGATATTGATCTGCGAGCCGCTCAATCAGTTCCGACTTGGTCATATAAACCTCTTTGTCAAAAATAAAATCTAAACAACAACTGCAAATCAAGTATACGCCAGATTTTCCAATCTGGCGCACTTTACCGGATTATTCGCCTTTAGCAGCTTTAAATGCTTCTGCCATAGCGCTTCCGAAGCCACCATCGTCTTGCTGGTTAACTTTCTCGATTGCGTCTTTCTCGTCAGCCTGGTCTTTTGCTTTAACAGACAGGTTAACAGCGCGGTTCTTACGATCTACGCCCATAAATTTCGCTTCGATTGATTCACCAACGTTAACCACTTCAGATGCGTCTTCAACACGGTCACGTGCTAAATCGGCAACCCGAATGTAGCCGTCAACTTCTTCAGCAAGATTTACCGTTACGCCTTTAGCGTCAACTTCGGTGACCGTACCGACAACAATAGTACCTTTCTTGTTATCAGCAAGATACTTGTTGAACGGGTCTTCTTCAATCTGCTTCACGCCAAGAGAAATACGCTCACGTTCTGGGTCGACCTGCAATACCACTGCAGAAATCTCGTCGCCTTTCTTGTAATCACGTACGGCTTCTTCGCCAGATTTATTCCAGCTGATATCAGACAAGTGAACTAAACCGTCGATGCCACCATCAAGACCGATAAAGATACCGAAGTCAGTGATTGACTTGATCTTACCAGTAACTTTGTCACCTTTTTCGTGTGACTTAGCAAACGTTTCCCAAGGATTATCAATACACTGTTTAAGACCCAGAGAAATACGACGACGTTCTTCGTCAATTTCAAGAACCATAACTTCAACAGTGTCACCCAGGTTAACAACCTTAGACGGGTGAATGTTTTTGTTAGTCCAATCCATCTCAGAAACGTGTACCAGACCTTCAACACCGTCTTCGATTTCAACGAAACAGCCGTAGTCAGTCAGGTTAGTTACCTGGCCAGAAATCTTAGTGCCTTCTGGGTAACGTTGTGAAATGTCCTGCCATGGATCGTTGCCCATCTGCTTCATACCAAGAGATACACGTTGTTTCTCTTTGTCGAACTTCAGAACTTTCACATTAATTTCATCGCCAACATTCACAATTTCACTTGGGTGCTTAACTCGCTTCCAAGCCATATCTGTGATGTGTAGCAGGCCGTCAACACCGCCCAGATCTACGAACGCACCGTAGTCTGTCAGGTTCTTAACGATACCTTTAATTTCATGACCTTCTTCAAGGTTAGCCAGCAATGACTCACGCTCGGCGCTGTTTTCAGCTTCGATAACGGCACGACGAGAAACGACTACGTTATTACGCTTAGCATCTAACTTGATTACTTTAAACTCAAGCTCTTTGCCTTCAAGGTGCGTAGTATCGCGAACCGGACGAACATCAACCAGAGAACCTGGTAAGAACGCACGTACACTGTTAACTTCAACAGTGAAACCGCCTTTAACTTTACCGTTGATAACACCTGTGATGGTTTCTTTTTCTTCGTATGCTTTTTCAAGCTCAACCCACGCTTCATGGCGCTTGGCTTTTTCACGAGAAAGAATAGTTTCACCAAAGCCGTCTTCTACTGCATCAAGTGCAACGTCAACAGTATCGCCAATTTCGATTTCTAATTCGCCTTCGGCGTTTTTAAATTGGTCTGCTGGAATAGCACTTTCTGATTTTAAGCCTGCGTCTACCAGTACGATATCTTTATCGATAGAAACAACAGTACCTTTTACGATCGAACCCGGACGGGTTTCAAGTTCTTGTAGGCTTTCTTCAAAAAGTTGTGCAAAATTTTCAGTCATAAGGTCTTTTAATTAAATACAGTTGAAATCCACATTACAATCCGGTTAACGTGGGGTTATTAATATATACCGTTACATCCTGTTACGGCTAACTGCAATGGCGCTATACTGCTCACATATTGCTGAGACGAGAAGAGATAACTTCCATTGCTTGGTCAAAGACTTGGGTAATATCCAGGTCAGTCGAATCAATTATTTCCGCATCTTCTGCCGGTATTAAAGGGGCAACACTACGATTGGTATCGCGTTCGTCCCGAGCTTTAATATCGGTTAAAAGGCGCGCAATGTTAACATCCATCCCTTTGGCTTTCAACTGTTCATAACGACGCTGCGCGCGTGCCTCTGCGCTGGCCGTTAAAAATAGCTTCACCTGGGCATTTGGAAAAACCACCGTCCCCATATCGCGACCATCAGCCACCAACCCCGGTTCGTGTTGAAAACCTCGCTGACGGCGCAGCAATGCTTCGCGTACTCTGGGAAGTGCAGCTACTTTAGAGGCGACCGCGCCTACCTGCTCTGTTCGGATATCATCGGTGACATCCTCACCTTCTAAAATAATACGAATAACATCTGCATCAGTTTCAAAGCTAACATCCAGGCAGGTAGCCAAAGGGACAATAGACTCTTCATCTTCGGCTGGAATATCATGATGCAGTGTTGCCACGGCCAGTACGCGATAAATCGCGCCACTGTCTAGAAAGTGCCATCCTAGCTTTTCTGCAAGAAGGCTACTAAGCGTTCCTTTACCGGCACCGCTTGGGCCATCAACCGTGACTACGGGAATCGGATGCATACCTGCTCCAGTTATTAACAAAAGGTTAAAAAATCGGGCGCAATTATACGCACTCCCACCGGTAGTGCAATGCTCTGTCCCCGAATCATACTACTGACCAAAAATCCAGTGCATTGCGCTCACCGTCTTACTGGCAAAGTGTGGCAAATCTTTCAAAATAATCTGGAAACGTTTTTGCCGTGCATCCCGGATCGTTTATGGTTACGGCTGTATTACTTAATGCAACTAGCGAAAAACACATCGCAATGCGGTGGTCATTGTAGGTATCTATAGCGGCATGCTGCAGTGTATCTGGTGGCGTGATAGTAATGTAATCCTGTCCCTCTTCCACCCCGGCACCTAACTTTTTTAATTCTGTTGCCATAGCATACAAACGATCGGTTTCTTTTACCCGCCAGTTATAAATATTGCTGATGGTGGTAGGCCCGCGGGCAAACAGCGCAGTGGTGGCAATCGTCATTGCTGCATCAGGTATGTGGTTCATGTCCATTGAAATACCCGACAAAGGAGCGCCGGTAACTTCAA
The DNA here is from genome assembly GCF_019249245.1 of Alteromonas lipotrueiana. Lineage (GTDB taxonomy): Bacteria > Pseudomonadota > Gammaproteobacteria > Enterobacterales > Alteromonadaceae > Alteromonas > Alteromonas lipotrueiana. The sequence goes on from NZ_JAESDK010000022.1 coordinate 24,572, forward strand.
TATAATCTGTATGCCACTTGATTTTTGCGCCCATTTGCTCAAGTACTTCGGCAAAACGAATATCTCCCTGAATACTGTTTTTCCCAATACCGGTCACTTTTACCGTGCCACCTTTAATGGCGCCCGCCGCTAAAAAGTATGAGGCAGATGAGGCATCTCCTTCTACTAAGAAACGGCCGGGTGATACATAACGCTGGCCTGCCTCAATAGTAAAATTACGGTAATTGTTATTCGCCACCTCAACCCCGAATTGCGCCATTGTATTAAGAGTAATATCGATGTAGGGTTTGGAAACAAGTTCACCTTTGATTTTGATCGTGGTTGTTTCACTAAATAGCGGGGCGGCCATGAGTAAGGCGGTTAAAAACTGGCTAGACACACTTCCGTCAACGGTGATATCGCCGCCTTTTAAACGTTGACCTTTAATTGTCAACGGTGGATACCCTGCATTTTTCTGATAAACGATGTTTGCACCGGCTTGCTGTAAGCTCTCAACCAAATCGCCGATGGGCCGCTCTTCCATACGCGGCTCCCCAGTCAGACTTACTGATAACTCACTGGCAGCTAAAGCGGCGCAAAGCGGACGCATAGCGGTTCCGGCATTACCTAAAAAGAGCTCCAATGATTGCGAGTGGGAAAAAGCTCTTCCCAGACCGGTAACCGTACAACACGTATTATTGTTACTTAAAGAATAGTCCACCCCCAACATAGACAGTGCGTTGAGCATATGTCGAATATCATCGCTGTCTAAAAGATTGGTCAGTGTGGTTTCGCCTTCGGCCAGCGCAGCCAGCAATAACGCCCGGTTTGACAAACTTTTGGAGCCCGGTACATTCACCTCGCCCTGAACCCGGCCCACCGGCTGTAGTGTTAATTGTTGCATATTACTTATCCGTACTTACGTTCAAATTCGGTCATAAAACTAACCAGTGCGGTGACCCCTTCCAGCGGCATAGCGTTATAACTACTGGCACGCATTCCCCCTACTGAACGATGCCCTTTAAGCGCTTTAAGTCCTGCAGCTTCCGCCTCTTGTAAAAAACGGCTATCCAAATCAGCATTTGCCAGTTGAAAAGGTATATTCATTCTAGAACGGCATTCTGGATGAATCCGGTTTTGATAAAAGTCTGACGCGTCGATAGCATTGTATAGCGTAGCGGCTTTACGGTGATTACGGCGTGCCATTTCGTCTAAACCGCCGATAGATTTTAACCATTTAAACACCAGGCCCGCCAAATACCAGGAAAAAGTAGGCGGCGTGTTATACATAGAGTCGTGCTTCGCTGCCAGACTATAATCAAAAATAGACGGTGTCACCGACTGAGCTTTACCAACCAGCTCTTCATCTACTATCACCACCGACAGACCCGAAGGTCCGATATTCTTTTGAGCGCCGGCATACAACACACTGTAACGCGAAACATCAAGCGGCTGAGACAATATGGTAGAAGACATATCGGCGACTAGCGGCACACCGTTTGATTCGGGAAGCCAGTCGTACGCCACACCATCTACTGTCTCATTGGGACAAAAATGCAGATACGCCGCGTTAGCCTCAATTAATTCAGGATTGGGCGGCGGCATAAAAGTTAATCCATCTTTTATTTGGGGCTCGCCGATAATTTTAGCCTGATTATATTTGCTGGCTTCTGCGACCGCGCCTTTTGACCACGAACCTGAAACCAGATGTAAAGAAGACTGTTGAGGTGTAGATAAGTTTAGCGGAACCGCAGCAAATTGACCTCGCCCCCCGCCATGCATAAAAAGAACGTTGTAGTTATCAGGAACCGCTAATAAGTCACGTAGATCCTGTTCGGCCTGGCTTGCAACCTCTAAAAATTCGGATCCCCGATGGCTCACTTCCATAACCGAGGAGCCGCTTGCATTCCAGTCGACAAATTGCTCGCGAGCCTGCTGCATAACCGGTTCAGGAAGCATGGCCGGCCCCGCACTAAAATTAAACACTTTAGACATAGTCGTTTATCTCGTTGTAAAACAAAACAAGCGGCCAGAAGCCGCTTGCACATTAACCATCGCTAAACCGGCAAGCCGGTTTTAAGGATCAGTCGTCGGCTGCTGACGCTTCATCATCGTGGCTGTTATCTGGCTCTGCCACAGACTCCGTTGCTTGGGTAGAGTTTGCTTCGGGGCTCTGAATAACCGGATCGCCGTTTTCATCCAGTTCAATAACATCTTCAACTTCTTCGATGCGCTGTAAGCCTACTACCGCCTCGTTTTCTGCGGTACGAATCAGGCGAACGCCCTGTGTATTGCGGCTAACAACCGAAACTTCATCAACCCGGGTGCGCACCAGCGTGCCCTGGTTACTGATAAGCATTATTTCATCGGTCTCATCAACCTGTACCGCGCCTACAACTTTACCGTTGCGCTCTGATACTTTAATGGATACCACACCCTGGGTTGCCCGGCTCTTAGCAGGATAATCCTGTAACGGTGTACGTTTACCAAAACCGTTTTCGGTCGCAGTTAAAATAGCCCCGTCACCACGCGGTACAATTAATGATACAACGCGCTGACCCTCTTTTAACCGAATACCACGCACACCGGTAGCGGTACGACCCATAGGACGCAATGCTAACAACTCTTCATTAGTTTCAGGGTCGCGTTTAACCTCGCCGGTTTCTGAATCACGCAGTTTTTCATTGAATCGTACTACTTTACCTTCATCTGAAAACAACATGATATCGTCATCGCCATGCGTAATGGCAACGCCAATTAACTCATCGCCTTCATTCAAATTTACCGCAATAATGCCACTTGAACGCGGGCGTGAATACAGGCTCAAATCGGTTTTCTTAACGGTACCATTCGCCGTTGCCATTAATACAAACTTGCCTTCTTCAAATTCTTTGATAGGCAAAATGGCAGTAATACGCTCGTTTGGCTCCAAGGGTAAAATATTTACAATGGGCCGGCCACGGGCATTACGGCTGGCAAATGGCAGTTGATACACTTTGAGCCAGTACAAACGTCCACGAGTAGAAAAGCACAGAATATGATCATGGGTATTGGCCACCAGCAGACGTTCGATGATGTCTTCATTTTTCATCTTAGTGGCAGACTTGCCCTTACCGCCCCGACGCTGTGCTTCATAATCAGATAGTTTCTGATATTTTACATAGCCTTCCCGAGAAAGCGTAACCACCACTTCTTCACGCTCTATCAAATCTTCAATATCAATATCGTGAGTTGCGGCAGTGATTTCGGTACGACGTACATCACCAAATTCATCACGAACTTTTTCAAGCTCTTCACGAATGACTTCCATCAGACGTTCCGGGCTCTCAAGGATATGCATTAATTCAGCAATTTGCTCAAGCAAATCTTTGTACTCAGCCAGAATTTTTTCATGTTCCAGACCGGTCAATTTGTGTAAGCGTAAATCAAGAATAGCCTGAGCTTGTTGCTCAGTCAGGTAGTATTTATCGTCGCGAATTCCAAATTCAGGCGCCAGCCACTCTGGACGCGCCGCGTCATTGCCAGCACGTTCGAGCATTTGCGAGACATCGCCCAGTTCCCAGCCCTGGCCAACCAATGATTTTTTAGCATCGGCAGGACTGTTTGACGCTTTGATAAGCTCGATTACCGGGTCAATGTTAGCCAGGGCAATCGCCAGGCCTTCAAGAATGTGCGCCCGGTCACGTGCTTTGCGTAATTCGAATACGGTACGACGGGTCACTACCTCGCGGCGGTGCAAAATGAAGCACTCGAGTACTTCTTTAAGGTTGAAAACTTTTGGCTGGTTGTTATCCAGCGCCACCATGTTAATACCAAATACCGTTTGAAGCTGGGTATTGGCATACAAATGATTCAGTAATACTTCGGCTGACTCGTTACGCTTAACTTCAACAACAATGCGCATACCGTCTTTGTCAGATTCATCTCGTAGTGCCGAGATACCTTCTATACGTTTCTCTTTAACCAGGTCGGCAATCTTTTCAATCAAACGCGCCTTATTAACCTGATAAGGAATTTCGTTCACAATGATGGTTTCTTTACCATTGCTCTCGGTTTCGATATCGGCTTTAGCTCGTAAGTAGATTTTGCCGCGCCCGGTGCGATAGGCATCTTCGATACCCTTGCGACCGCTAATCATTGCAGCGGTAGGAAAGTCCGGACCCGGGATATGCTCCATCAGACCTTCAATAGCAATGTCAGGGTCTTCAATTAGCGCAATACAGCCGTTGATAACTTCATTCAGGTTGTGGGGGGGAATATTCGTCGCCATGCCCACGGCAATACCCGATGAACCATTAACCAACAGGTTAGGTACTTTGGTGGGCAAGACCTCTGGAATAAACTCAGTACCATCATAGTTTGGTACAAAGTCGACGGTTTCTTTGTCCAGGTCGGCCAGGAGTTCATGGGCAATTTTTGCCATACGAACTTCGGTGTAACGCATTGCTGCTGCCGAGTCGCCGTCAACCGAACCAAAGTTTCCCTGACCATCTACCAGCATGTACCGTAATGAAAAGGGCTGCGCCATACGCACAATAGTGTCATAAACTGCAGAGTCGCCATGCGGATGGTATTTACCAATCACATCACCCACCACACGGGCAGATTTTTTATACGGCTTATTGAAGTCGTTCTTCAATTCGTTCATGGCGAACAACACCCGACGGTGCACTGGTTTCAAACCGTCACGAACATCAGGTAACGCCCGGCCAACAATAACGCTCATCGCATAGTCGAGATAAGAGTTTTTAAGCTCCTCCTCTATGTTAACGGGGAGAATTTCTTTAGCGTTATCAGTCATAAACTGCTTTTTCCCTTAGCTTAGGTTTAGTGCGCACTAGCGGACATAAAAAGTCCGAAACAGCCGAACGGCTGGCTTCACACATTCTTATTATTGGGGTAATAGATCAATGAATGAGTGTATCACTGACCGGAGAAATTATGTAGCGGTTAATCACAGCAAATGCTAAGTAAGATCTCAAGCGTCTATTTTTCATCCATATACACCCCTACGCGTTCGCAAAAGCGTGCTATTAGGACTGGTTTTGCGCTATGTTAGTGTTTTAAGTTAACGATGGGGCCCGGTCATGGCAAATGTTGATCCGCAGGAGATTTCTAAATTTGGTGATTTGGCGTCTCGCTGGTGGGACACCGAAGGTGAATTTAAACCCCTTCACGCAATCAACCCGTTGCGTTTAGATTTTATCGCTCAGCATGTTGATGGTTTATTTGATAAAAAAGTTCTCGATGTGGGTTGCGGGGGCGGCATATTAGCTGAGTCGATGGCGCGAATGGGAGCGCAGGTTACAGGTATCGATATGGCTGAGGCGTCGCTTGAGGTCGCGCGATTGCATGGTTTAGAATCGGGCATACAGGTTAATTATGACTGCGTGACTGCCGAAACCTATGCCGCGCAACATGCGGGACAATTCGATGTCGTGACCTGTATGGAAATGCTAGAACATGTGCCCGACCCGGCCTCAGTGGTGGCTGCCTGTGCACAGTTAGTGAAACCCGGCGGCTCAGTCTACTTTTCTACATTAAACAGAAACCCTAAAGCGTATGCACTGGGTATTGTTGCAGCCGAATATATTTTGAAACTGGTTCCTAAAGGTACCCACCAGTATCAACGCTTTATCAAACCTTCTGAGCTGATGAGCATGATGGATAATTCAGGGCTGGTCACACGCCATGCTACAGGCCTGCATATGAATCCTGTCACGCAGACCTTTTATACGTCTGATCAGAACCTTGACGTCAACTATATGCTACACAGTGTAAAAGCGATGTGACACTACATCTAGTGCTGCTGTCAAATTTTGACCACTACATATCGATAATTTGTCAGCAGCCGCTTTATTTCACCCTAAAATTTTTAAATTTTATCTTCCGCTAAAAAAGGTTGCAATCTGGATATATGGCGATTGCAAATCCGTATTAGGTTAGTCACTACTAACATTAAAAACTTGACACTCCGAATGCACCATTTTGGTCCGGATATTCGGTTGCATTACACCTTAAACCTCACTATCTTGTGGCTATTCAATTAGACCCTTGGCGCACTCGTGTTGATATTTTCATCGACGAGGCTTAATGCATGTCGCGGGGCTATTTGCCATCGATAAAAATTGTCGGTTACGACTTATAATATAATCGGGCACTGCCCACGCGACCAGCGCTAACAGAAAAACGGCCAGATATCATGAATAACGATTTACTAGTCACCAAACGTAACGGTGAAAAAGAGCCCATTGACCTTGAAAAAATTCATAAAGTGGTGGCCTGGGCGGCAGAAGGCCTTAACAATGTTTCTGTTTCTCAGGTAGAAATTAAAGCGCAAATTCAGTTTTATGACGGTATCAAAACCGGTGAAATTCATGAGACCCTGATTAAATCGGCAGCCGACCTTATTTCAACCGATGCCCCGGATTATCAGTACCTGGCAGCGCGTCTGGCTGTATTTCATCTACGTAAAAAAGCCTATGGCCAGTTTGAACCCCCTGCCCTTTACGACCATGTCGTTAAAATGGTCGATGCGCAAAAATACGATGCGCATTTGCTCGAAGACTTTACCCCAGAAGAATTCGCCGAGATGGACTCTTACATTGATCACTGGCGTGATATGAACTTTAGCTATGCGGCGGTCAAGCAGCTGGAAGGTAAGTATCTGGTTCAAAACCGGGTGACCGGGGATATTTATGAAAGCGCTCAGTTTCTGTATATATTAGTGGCAGCGTGTTTATTTGCAAATTACCCCAAACAAACACGTTTGACCTACATACGACGCTTTTACAATGCGGCTTCGACTTTTAAGTTATCTTTACCAACGCCAATAATGTCAGGTGTACGCACCCCTACGCGCCAGTTTAGCTCGTGCGTATTAATTGAAACCGGCGATAGCCTGGACTCCATCAACGCGACCTCGTCGGCTATTGTTAAATACGTCAGTCAACGCGCGGGTATTGGCGTTAATGCTGGCCGTATACGGGCATTGGGTAGTCCTATTCGCGGGGGTGAAGCTTTTCATACCGGCTGTATTCCGTTTTATAAGTATTTTCAAACTGCGGTTAAAAGCTGCTCGCAAGGTGGTGTACGCGGCGGAGCTGCCACTTTATTTTACCCGTTGTGGCATTTAGAGGTTGAATCATTACTGGTTCTTAAAAATAACCGCGGTGTGGAAGAAAACCGGGTGCGTCATTTAGATTATGGTGTGCAGTTTAATAAACTGATGTACCAGCGCATGATGAAAGATGATTATATTACCTTGTTCAGCCCTTCTGATTGCCCGGGTATGTACGATGCGTTTTTTGCTGATCAGGCAAAATTTGAAGAGCTATATGTAAAATACGAAAACGACGACAGTATTCGTAAAAAACGCATCAAGGCCATGGAGCTGTTTAGTCTATTTATGCAAGAGCGTGCTTCTACAGGTCGTATTTATCTGCAGAATGTTGATCACTGCAATACCCACAGCCCATTCGACCCCTCGGTGGCTCCGGTACGACAAAGTAATCTGTGTCTTGAGATTGCGCTGCCTACCAAGCCATTGCGTCATGTGAACGATGAAGAAGGCGAAATTGCCTTGTGTACTCTGTCGGCCTTCAACCTGGGCGCCATTGAATCAACAGACGAATTTGCAGAGTTATCAGATTTAGCCGTGCGCGCCTTAGACAGTTTACTGGATTATCAGGATTACCCGGTGCCGGCGGCCCGCAATGCGACGATGAATCGCCGTACCCTGGGTGTGGGCGTGATTAACTTTGCCTACTTTTTGGCTAAAAATAACGTGCGTTATTCTGATCACAGCGCCAATGGGCTGGTTCATCGTACCTTCGAAGCAATGCAGTATCATCTGCTTAAGGCATCAAACAACTTAGCCAAAGAAAAAGGTGCGTGTCCTAAGTTTCACGAAACTACGTATTCGCAAGGTATTATGCCTATTGATTCTTATAAAAAGGATCTGGACTCAGTGTGCAACGAACCATTGCATTGTGACTGGGATTCACTGCGCGAAGACATTAAAACTCACGGCCTGCGCAATTCGACCTTATCAGCGTTGATGCCCTCAGAAACCTCATCGCAAATATCTAATGCAACAAACGGTATTGAGCCGCCACGAGGGCATATCAGCATTAAATCGAGCAAAGATGGTGTGTTAAAGCAGGTGGTGCCTGAGTACGAGACTCTTAAAGAAAAATACGAGCTGTTGTGGGATATTCCATCTAATGATGGTTACCTGCAACTGGTGGGTATTATGCAAAAATTTATCGACCAAACGATATCTGCCAATACCAACTACGATCCAAGTCGTCATGCTAATGGCAAAGTGCCCATGAAACTGTTATTAAAAGACTTATTAACAGCCTACAAACTGGGCGTTAAAACACTTTATTATCACAATACTCGTGATGGTGCAGCTGACGCGAGCTCTGTGGAAGTTAAAAGCCAGCAGCAAAAACCGCTGGCACAGGAAGCCATCATTGAAGAAGATGACGATTGCGCAGGGGGTGCGTGTAAAATATGATAGCTGTGTTTTATAAAGTGTAACATTATTGTGGATAACTTTCCGTTACACTAAATAAATCAATAACTTAGAAAGGGGCGCTTGACGCCCCTTTTTTGCTCACTATACTTGAATATCTTTTCTTAGTTTAAAGTGTAACATTTCGATGCGTTATTCAGTTCTAAGCATACCTCACCCACAGTACAACGATCAGAGGCTACCATTACTGATCGATAAGAATAATTTTAGCATTCCCGAGCCTAGCTCAGCGTTATGGATATGGGATTTATGGCTTTCCGGGAAGTTCAATACGGTAGAAGCTAGAGCACGCGATCTTTGCGTGTTTTATGAGTTCGTAAGCACTGAGTATAGCGATTTCTTTTCTGATGCTGCACGGTTAAAAACATTGTCTTCAAGGCAAGTAAATCAACTCACAAGTTTTCTGTTACTCAACTTTAACCATAACATTGAAGACCATATTTTGATCGCTCCCTCCACGTTTAATCGCAGGTTGGACTCCATTCGATCCTTTTTAAGATTTCACTACTCACGTTATATAGCCCGTGTAGAGAATATTGAAATGGCAGATATTCATCAGAAGAGAGTAGATAAGCTGGACGCTCTACTCAAGAAGAAGAAATATTCAACTTGCGATGTAGAAAACCAAACTCGCCAGATTCCCCCCCTTTCACCAGCGGAAATTGAAATAATCAAGCTTGTGATCCGCCCCTCAAGCGACGACCTCAAAAACGAGGTAAACCCCTTCCGTACGAGCCTTCAAATTAGAAATGCATGCCTCATATTGCTTCTAATTGAACTTGGCTGTAGGGCTTCTGAGTTGGTTTTGCTAAGGAATAACGACCTGGACTTAAAATTAACTCATAATGCCACGGTCGTTATTCAACAGTCCGCCGCGGGAAACAACTTAAAACGGCATCGTCGAGATGGAGCATCTCATAAAACACGAAATCGCGAACTCCCTATCAGTCCTGGATTACGTGATTTAATCGTAGAATATATTGAAGATCACCGGCCAAAGCTTCGCAAGCCTTACAGGGGACAATTGACAGGTTATCTTTTTGTGAGTGAACACGACGGCGGTGCAATGACAACTTCAGGCCTTGAGTATGTGGTCGAAACAATCTTTAATAAGACCAAGGGATTAGCTGATGTTATTACGCCCCATCGTTTTCGAGTGGCAAGAATGAATGAATTGCGAGAGTCGGTTGACAATAAATATGCAAACAGCAACTCTCCTATGATTAAAGCTGGCGACATGCAAGATACACTTACGACTTGGGGAGGATGGACTAGCACAAGCTCGATGCCTAAGCGCTACACTAACGCTCATCTAATGAGAAAAATAAACGAATATTTAGCCGAAAAAGATACTAAAAAGGGGCCTGTGGATGGCGCATGCAAACACAGTTTATCTAGCAAATCAGAGCGTAGATTGTTATGAATACTTATACGCGGAAGCAAAACGCCTAAATCATGATTACGAACCACTTCCCTACGAGATAGAGACTTTTTTTGGTCAGAAGGTCACGATTCGCAATTCAGACGGACGGTTAAAGAGTTCAATACGCTTAATCAATTTAGGCAGTCGAACTGCGAATTTCAGGCTAAGCGACAAATATTCAAAATACGACTATCTGAGCTATATAGCGATACAGTGCTGGCTCGACACAGCAATAACACGCAGTCCATCCATGATAATGCACTATGCCTACGGACTTCCTGTGCTTCAACATATTTCGCTTTCTGATGAAGCGCTACTTAATGAGGCAGTGTTTGCTAAGGAGATCGCCTCCCAATTATCCAGGCTGATATTAGAAAACAAACAAAATCAAAGTGTCTGGTTGTCTATTCGGGCATTCGCTAATTACGCTATTGAAAACTGCTATTGGGGTTTTGACGAAACCCTTGTGTTTAAGCTCGCTGAAACAAAAATTAAAAATCATGGCCAGAAGGCGCGTGTATCTCTGCTGGATCATGAATACGGGCCTTTTACACGATCAGAAATAGGAGAAATCACGCAGGCATTGCAAAATGATGACGTAAATATCCATGAACGGGTTATGATAAAGTTGGCAATGCAGTTTGGTTTACGCCCTATTCAACTCGCGCTGTTGCGAGAATCAGATATTTATTATGACGCCTCTAAGCTGGGTTGGTATATCAATATCCCTCGCGTAAAAGGGAAAGTATCCCAGCTTCGCCGAAATCAAAATAACTTCGTGCTTCGGGAGTTATCAGATGATCTGGCAAATGAGATTGGTGAACTAATCAAGCAGGATGCCGTTAGGTCACTAACTCATCCTAAAGGCACCCCACTTCCTCGTCCCCTGTTTAAAAGAGAGCAAGTCGACAAGGAGTTAATTGTAGATGATAAGTTAACAGAATATGCATGGCATAAAAATTCGAATGCGTTAACTCATAAATTCATTTCATTAGGCAAGCGATTAAACATATTTTCAAGACATGTAAAGGATGATAACGGCGACCCCACGCTACTGAGAATTTCATGTTACCGGTTCAGGTATACCTTGGGTACTCGTATGGTTCTGGAGGGGAAAACACCAGAAGAGCTCGCTATTGCCCTAGATCACGGTTCCACTAACTCGGTTCAACATTACTTTCGTTACAATAGAGATTTGATTGATTTTATTGACGACACATTTGACTCTTCAATAGTGCTAGAAAATGCCGTCATGCGATGGAAAGGGTTCCTTATTGACGAAAACGACAGTTCCGTCGGAGGTAGGCTGATTCGGACGAGCTCAATTGCAAATCTTGGGAAATGTTTAAAGCAAACCAGCTGTGAGTTTCATCCTACTGTTAGTTGTTATGGATGCGGAAAATTCAGGCCATTTAAAAATGCAGATCATCAGGCCCAACTAAAAGTTATTGAAGCAGAGAGAGAGTTTGTCCAGCAACATTCATCTGGCCCCGTACGGCACCAATTGGATGAAGCTTTACAAGGGGCTATCGAAATCTGCGAGGCTCAAAACTTGTTAAGGGTATACGGATTTAATGGTTGATGGGGCACCTTCACCCCATCAATCTGATACCACCCTCAGATGGTTGATAGATCGACTCCGTAGTTGAGTTCCTCTGCGAAGTCCGGCAGTCCGTAACCGATGGTTTTCTTGTAGAAAGGAGAGACCTTCGCAGTCGGTGCCTTCTTCTTGTGCTTCGTGGTGTAGAGCATTCGTGCCCGCATCACCTCGAAGGAGTAACCGCGCCCTTCACGGTTCTTGTCCTTGGCCAGTCGGTTGATGGACTCCGTGTAAGCGTTGGTGACGGGCATGTCCGTCTCGAAGTAGGTCATGGTCTCTTCGCGCCAGTTTCCCACTGCCCTGACCAGATCGCTCCAGACTTCCTTTTGGCCCTTCGGGATGGTGGCTATCCACTCGTCCAGGGCGGCTTCTGCCTGGAGCCGTGTGGTGGCGTCCCAGATGCCGTAGAAGCGCTCCTTGTGCTCGTAGGCGGCCAGCAGTTGCGGGAACGCGCCTGTCCAGGTCTCCATGATGAGGCGCTCCCGGTCTGAGACTTCGTGAGCGCGTTTCAGCAGGATTTTCCGGTCTCCCTTGAGAGTCCGGCTCTGGGACGGTTTCAGCTCCTTTCTGAGGCCCTTGCGCACTCTCTCTAGGGCATCGTTGGCCATGCGCACCACATGGAACTTATCGACCACGATACGGGCCTGGGGCAGCACAGCCTTGACCGCTGCCCGGTAGGGGTTCCACATGTCCATGCTGACGATCTCGACCTTCTGCCGGTCTTTCAGCTTCATCAGGTAGTTGGTCACCACGTCCTGGCGGCGGGTGGCCAGCAGGTCGAGCAGGGTTCGCTCCTCAATGTTGGTCAGAATGCAGCGGTAGCGCTTGTTCAGGTATAGCTCGTCAATGCCCAGGATGCGGGGCGTCTCGAAGCGGTGCCAGCGCCCCAGGAACTCGGCGCGGGCGTTGAAGATGTCGCGCACCGTCTTCTCGTCCAGGCCGGTCTGTGCCGCCACAAAGGTGTAGGGGTGGTTGAAGGATTCCTTCTCCACGTACTCATGCAGCCGCAGTGTCATACGGAATCCGTCCACCATCTCCGGTAACTGGGGCCTGAATGTTGTCTTGCAGGCCCGGCAGGTGTATCGGCGGCGGACCACCCAGAGAGTGACCCGCTTGCCGTGGATGGGCAGATCACGATAGGGAACGTCACGCTTGCCGAACCGTACGAACTCACCCTGCACGCCGCATTCCTCGCGGGCGATGGGATCGGGCACGTCCACCTGGAAGTGCATTTCGTCGTCGGTTGATTTGCAGCCCAGTACTTGGTATTGCGGCAGGTGAAGGATGTTGTCGGGAAGTTCGGTCATGGTGTTGTATAGGCGTAGGTGTCAGTCAGATCCATCCGACTCGGCATTGGTGTTTGCTTTTTTACCCAACAAGCTGCTGGAAACGAAAAGTAAGGCACCGAGGACAATTGCAATATCAGCCAGGTTGAAGGCCGGCCAATGCCAGTCTCGCCAATAGAAATCAAAGGAATCCACAACATAGCCGCGAAAGACCCGGTCAATCAGGTTGCCCATGGCGCCACCGAGGATAAGACTGTAAGCGATGGCTTCTCCTTTATGACGATTTTCAAGGATCAGCTTGATCAGAAAAATCGAGACCACTACCGCGATTCCGATAAAAAAGTAGCGCTGCCAGCCTCCACCATTCGCAAAAAGACTGAATGCGGCACCGGTGTTCCTTAGGTGCACCCAGTTAAAGAACGGGGTCACCGAAACAGACTCGCCATAGGCCATTGATTGCTGCACCAGCCACTTTACAGCTTGATCAGACGTTGCCAGCAGGCCCGATATGGACAACAGGGCGTACGGCGAGAGCTTTTTGCCAATAATGAGCATTATTTAACCCTTGAGCGCCAGAATGCGCCTGGCACCGTTAAGCACGACGAGCCCCGCGATGGTGCCGATAATTAGATCCGGATAATTGGAACCGGTCCACACGACCAGGGCGCCGGCGGTGATGACCCCCAGGTTGATCACCACGTCGTTGGCCGAGAATATCCAGCTTGCCTTCATGTGCGCCCCGCCCTCCCGATGTTTGGATATGAGCAGCAGACAACTGGTATTGGCAATCAATGCGACGAATGCGATAGCCATCATCACCAGCGATTCAGGCTCACTACCGAATACAAAGCGTCTCACCACCTCTATGAGTACGCCCACAGCCAAGATCAGTTGCAGTACACCAGCAACATGCGCGGCACGTAGCTGCATTCTCACGCTATGTCCAACCGCATAAAGTGCGAGCCCGTACACGGCCGCATCGGCGAAATTGTCCAGGGACTCTCCAATCAGGCCGGTGGACTGGGCGATCAGGCCGGCTGTCATTTCCACTACGAAAAGGAGCGCATTGATGCCGAGCAACCAGCGCAGAGTCCCGGATTCTTGCGTGGCAGAGGCTGCCGAGAACTCGGCCGCCTTGATGGTCTCCGGATCGGCAGCGACGCTTTCCTGAAGCGAGGCGCCTAGCTCCAAGGTCTTCAGCTTCGCGGTGACGGGCTCGACCTCACCGTCATGCACGACCTTCAACCGGCGGTTCGACAAGTCGAAGGACAGTGCCCGAATCCCCTCAACGCCGTTCAGGGCCAGGCGAATCATGCGCTCTTCTGATGGACAGTCCATCTTCGGCACGGCATAAACACTGACCCATTCCCCCGACGCATCGGAGGAGGCCTGCATATCGGTATCCGCCGCAGGCCTTGCATGGTCGCCACAGGGGCCTCCGCAGTTTTTACTCATGATATGACTCCACTTGAATGTGATCGGGTTTTCATTTAAAACTATATAGTCGCTATAAGGTCAATAGCGTAGAGAATCCGTTGCGGAGGAACCCGATGCGTATTGGTCAGTTGGCACAGTCAGTAGGGGTAGATACACAGACGATCCGCTTCTACGAACGGCAGGGCTTGTTGCCGCCGCCTGGTCGGCAGGAGAACGGTTACCGTGTCTATACCGAGAAACACGTTGAGCGGCTGGCCTTTATTCGTCGCTGCCGCAGCCTGGATCTGTCACTGGCAGAAATTCACGAACTAAAGCGCTATCAGGACGACCCTCATCAGTCCTGTACCGCTGTCAATGCCTTGCTCGATGATCACATCTCTCATGTGCGCTCGCAGATAACCGCTCTACAGGCACTTGAGAAACAACTCGTTTCACTAAGAGCGCGTTGCAACGATGACCGGGAAGTTAAGGCGTGTGGGGTTCTTGCTGGAATTAGCGAGGGAAGCATGCATCAGCAGTAGGTTGGAGTGCCAACCAGATAATCCGATGAGATGCCGGTTTGCCTCACTCTCATGCAAAGGTAAGATCAACCATTTAATCCGCTTACCCCTTGTTAAAAAAGGAATCGGACTCATGAACAGCGTCGGGGACCTCGATAAGATCCGTCAAAACAAGCGTTTACGAAGTGTTTTATTACGATTAGATGAACTAGAAAGAAATGCCCGCGACGAGTTCGAAACTTTAAGCCAGACAGATCCTCAATTGGGGGGATGGACAGATGATGTATGGCGATACCAAAATCGTAGCATCTATTTTACGAAGCCATTGGACGCAAATGAAAATCTAGTTACTGGAAAAACGAAAAAGTCCGATAGAGAGCCTGTAGACGGCGTTTGGGCAGTTATAATGCGACTGTGGGCTCTCAAAGGTATTAAAAACGGTAAAGTCGGGAGAACCATCTCCACTGAACTTGGGGCACTATCGTGGCTCGCCAACTCTGTATCATACATGGATGAGTCACTCATTAAGTTCAACCAATCCACTCTTGACGCAACCATCCCAGCACTTGAATTGCGCTTTAAGCGCCGTGGCCCATTTGAGCGCTATAAAACCATGGTATCCATTACTAAACAGTTGCTGATTCCTTTCAAAATTGTACCTCGGTTTAATCCTAAAGTTAACATGAAGAACCCAGCCCACGAGCAAGCTGATGTCACAACAAGCAAATACGAAGAACGCCGAAATAAAAAATATGATCAAAATATAGACAAGTATTTAGGCCAGGTTAAAGCCAAATTTGATAACTTCAAGCACCTTAAAATACAAGATGAAGCCCACTCCCATCCAGAACCAAAAGAGGGTTATGATGAATTAAGACTCCTCGCGGTTCCTTTTTTGATGGCCTTCGGGTTACGCATAGGTGAATTGTGCAGGCTTACAGATGACTGCATCGAATATGACGAGGTTAACGAAAAATACTATCTGAAGGTTTTAACAGAGAAAGGCGAACTCCCAAGCGCTCGTCCAGTACCACGCATGTGGGAAGATGTCATCGTAAGCTCATACAAGCGGATAAAGGAATTGACAACAGAACACCGTGCGTTCGCTAAGAAAGTAGAGCAAGATGCGTCTTCAGCTTTCCTTTCTGCTCTTAAATTTGACTCTAGACCAGCTCAATTAACCGAAGCATTGAAAAAAAATGGTTACAATCCAAACTTATATTTCTTGCGTTCAGAAGTCAGCCCGTCACGTGAAGTGCAACATGAGAGCGGCATTTCATACAGCGCCTTGAGGATAAGATACGCAACGGCTGAAGTTGGCCTCATTAAATACAAAAGTCCCAGAGCAAAAAAAAATCAATCCCATACGGTGTACAGCAAAGAAAAAATATCGTCTATCGCATATTCAACGTACCAAGCTTATCGACAAAAAATTTACAACGAGAACCACATTGATGAGAATAAAATTGGCAGCTTTTCATCGAAAAGTTTCTCTGTATCCGTCCCATTTAGTCAGCTTCTCTTTATAGTAAAAGATGAGACATTTACGAGCCAATCCTCAGGTCATGGATTCATCCCTCATCCAATGACAGCAAAGTCATTTTCGAGTTGGATATCAAACGACAAGTCTTCGAGGAGTAAAACCGTTTTTGAGCGATACGATATAAGAGATGAGGACGGAAACGTAGTATCCATAAAGACTCATCAAATTCGTCATTGGCTGACGACTGCGCTTAAGCGTTCAGGGAAAAATGAAATGATGATTGACCTGTTCATGGGCCGAACACCGGGACAAGGTCGACATTATGACTATCGGACATCAAAAGAACGCGCTGAAACTATTCGTGAGCGCTATTTGAGCCAGCCCCCACCAGATGATGCCCTTGGCCGGCGAATAAAGCGTATGCGCGACAACGATGTCCCTGAAAGCGAGATAGACTGGGTTCTAAACCATACAATGTCGGTGATTCACTATACTCCATGGGGTACATGCAAGAGAGACCTAGACGTAAGTCCTTGCGAAAAAGGTATGATGTGCCTAAGGGGAGATACAGGTGAAGGGTGCGAACATTTTGGTATCGACCCGGACGATCTAGAAGCAAAGCAAAACATCTTAAATACAAAAACTCACTACGAAAATCAGCTTGCCGCACTAATTCCAAATTACCGCGAATTAACTGAAAAGCTCAATACAGAAGAACCTCTAGATCAGCATATTAAGTTTTGCATTGACACGGTAAAAGGATGTGAGAATGCTTTAAAGTCCTATGAAAACTGGACTGAGAAAAAGAACCAAAGAATAGACGTCGTTCAAGTATATGATCCGGAGGCAATGTAGATGGCTAACAGAAATTGGGAACCTAAAGCATTATCGTCCTTGCAGTGGTTTGCCGAAAATCCAGAATTTAAAGGTGAGTTTGGTCACCAGTATTTTGTCGATAATCTAGGTGTCAGCAGAATGACGCTTAATCGCAGTAAGAAATACATGAAACGGTACCGAGAGGTGAAAGAAATACTCAAGGGCTACCAATCCACCGAGCCAAATACAGGCCCGGCTCCAGTTGATGGAATGAAGCAGAAACTTGAAAGTAAGAATAAACAAATTGAAGACTTAAAGAGTCAAGTTGAGGCGTTACAGTTACGGCTTAACGACTGCTACCAAATGTTAGAAGACCACAATATAGACCCTCAGTTTGTATACACTCCACGACTTAAAAAGCACACAGAGGTGTAAGGTGGCTAATCCCCAAGCAGAAAAAAATTATCAAACATTCAGAGCCTTTGTGAAACTGCACTGCGTTGAAGATGATTGGGACGATTATGTCCTGCCAGACAAGCTTGATTTAAACAAGAAACGGATTGCGAGAGAATGCGAATTTGATCGCAAGAGGATTACGGGGAACACCAAGATCCTTAGGCTTTATAACCTAATAAAAAGGAAACTTGTAAAGAAAGGTATACTGGTCGCTGACTCTCGTTCAGGAACCGAAAAGCGGCAGCACGAGACTGCTTTGAAAATCGCTAGCAAAGACTCGAAACTTATTAGTTCTCAACAGCAACAAAATGCATCGCTACAGGCACAACTATACGACGTTACGAGGGAACTGAAAGAGGCTAACGAGAAGCTCAAGCGCTTGAAGGCAATAGAGGATTATCTCATGGCCACCGGGAGACTGTAACGGAATGTTTGAAGGTCTCCTACAAATTAGAAAAGTTCGCAATAGAGGTCCATTCGGTGGGGTTATTTTATCTGCGGCCACCTTGGAGGCCAACCCCAAACGATATGTCGTTAAAGCTAATTGGAAAATGGCTCGATCCCCCAGCCTATTCAAAGATAGGCATATCTGGCGCGTCAAAGGCGCAGTCAAAGATGAAACCATAATTTGGAAAGACGGTACGACAGCGAATGAGCGCGTAATTGAAGCTGAGTCCCTCACGTTTGAAAAAGCAAAAAACGAAAACCTAGTGAAGCTTCTCGCGCAATCCAGTGACTTCAAGGGGATTAGTGACCTTAAAGCAGAAAAACTTGTTGAATGTTTTGGAGATGGGTTAATACAGATCGCAATTGAGGGAGACATTGAGCGCTTATTGCCGGTCGTCGGGCGAAATGTAGCGGAACGTATCATTAGTGGTTTAAGAGAATACGAACAGCTTGGGACCTTGCAGCTTCTCGATGAATTAGGTGTGCCACCCCGTGTCGGAGAATCAGTGTTAGAAATTTGGAAAAATAATGCCTATGAGCAAATAAAGAAAAATCCATATTTCCTTACTGCTTTTATGGCCGACATGCACATGGTCGATGGCTACGCAATCGACCGGCTAGGAATGGCACTAGATTCACCGCAAAGACTCATAGCGTACACCAAAGAGGTGTTATTCAAAGCCTTTAATAGTGGGCATACCTGTCTTCCGGTCAATGAACTTAGGTATCGATTAAAACGGACTTTGCCTAAACCACTCGACGCGGCTCAAGCGATAGAGGTGGCGGTAGCGCACGAAGAAATAATCGTTATTGGTGACTATGCACAAGTTAAGAGTATGGCAATAGTTGAAGCTACTGTTGCCGACATCATAACAAAATCGCAGTTCCGAGCGGTTTCAGATACTTTGAACAAAGACCTTAATCACGCGATTGAAAGGTACGAAAAGGACAGTGGGATTGAGTTGACGGACGAACAAACCAATGCGGTATTCCAGTGCTGCAAGCACTCTTTCACTCTTCTAACAGGTGGTGCCGGTTGTGGTAAGACAACCGTAATAGCGGTTATATGCTCATCTCTGGAGGCTTTAGGCTACACAAGCCAGGTCATCCTGCTCGCATTGGCTGGAAAGGCTGCACAGCGAATTACCGAGGCTACTGGCCGAGAGGCAATGACTATAGCGAAATTTGTGCTTGCTTTAGAGCAGGAAGAGATATCGGATGATGCAGTAATAATTGTCGATGAAGCGTCAATGGTCGATATTTTGTCGTTACTTAAGATTTTAAAACGGTTCCCAAAAAACGGGCGTATTATTCTCACTGGTGATGAAGAACAACTGCCGCCAGTGGGGGTTGGTTTAGGGTTACATACTCTGGTCAACTTGCCATTACCCCATCCCCAATTAACTGCAATTCAAAGGCAAACTAAGGAATCTGGAATACCGGCAGTCGCGATGGCGATAAGACGTTACCCGCAAGCTCCCAGCGAAATTAACTTTGCACCATATACGGGAATACAAAATGGCGTTAGCTTTATTGAGTGCGAGGCGTCAGAGTTAAACAAACGAGCCTTGGACATATACCAAACATTAGGGGGAGATGGAACTTCCAATGAAGTTGTAATGGTCTCCCCAGTCAAACACCAGATAGGAGGTGTTGACGCCTTGAACTTGCTTGTTCATGACTCTCTCGCCAAAGGGGAGCCGCTATCCTTTAACTCCTCCGACTTCGGCTATTTTAATCACACCATACTAGGCAGTGCCTTACGTATTGGTGAATTGGTCATGTGTACTGTGAACGACTATGAGCACGATATTCGTAATGGGTCGATAGGAAAGGTTATAGAACAAAAGGGAAATGAGGTCATCATTGATTTTACTGGACGAATCGTGAACCTCCCTGCCTCCAAGCTTTGCTCTCTGGACTTTGCCTACGCATTGACTGTACACAAATCACAAGGTAGTCAATTTGATCGGGTTGTAGTGGTTGTTAAGCAGAGTCGAAATTTGGATAGGCACATGCTTTACACTGCAATCACAAGAGCAAAAAAACAGGTTGTTTTACTTGGCGATCGAAACGCATTTAACGATGCTCTTTGCCAATCCAATGCCTTGAATAGGCACACTTTGCTTACACATCACTTCGAAGAGCACACTAGCTATCATTCACTCGGGACGCTAAATAATGCATCAGCTTTCTAGACAGGTTTTAAAGTTACTGGAAGACACATCCTTCCCTCGCTCGTTATGCCTAACGGGGAATGGGGTGAAGGTAAAACCTATTATGTCATGAAAAATTTAATCCCGAACCTAAAAAAGGGCCAACAAGAATGTGTTTACTTCTCTCTAACTGGTCTATCTAGCATTTCTGACTTCAAGGTCCGATTGTTGCCTTTGCATCACTCCGGCAGACACAGTTGCAGCTTGAAGTTGAACACGGTATTCTAACCTCGTTAATGTAAATGGCTTAGGTTTGAAATGCTTAGACTGGGATTTTTATTACTGGTGCTTGCTGCCGTTCTGACTCAAATCAGTCAGTCGGTTGCTGACGTGCATCAATCTCACCAGTCATCTTCTGAGCAACACCTCAATTTTGAGCATGACGAATCGCACATCGATAAGCGAAACCTCCCTAAAAGTGGCGAAATCAGCTTTGACTGCCATCATTGCTGTCACTGCCATGGTTCATTTCATTTATATGCCATGAAGGCTGAAAAAACTCTCGCGTTACCACGAATGGGCACAATACGTCCTGGGTATACTGAGTTTTACACTAACCCTCTATCATCTCCGCTGTTCCGGCCTCCCATCTCCTCATAACTGCCTAATAAGCTGCGTTAGCAGCGCAAGAAATCATTATTTTACGCAGTAATATGACTGAGGAGTCTATCTATGGGTCCGTTTTCGACACATAGCAAACGCTTGTTTGTTGCCGTAAGTCTGGCAATAAGTTCAAGCTACGCCAATGCACAACAGTTGCCCGAGCAATGGCAAAAAACTGTGCAGCAACACCCCAGTGTTGAAGCCGCTCAACAGCAGGCTGAAGCGCTGATCCAACAGGGCAAGCAATTAAATCAGCCTTTGTACAACCCTAGCTTATCGTCACGCTTAGAGCGCGAGGGTGACATCAATAACTACACTGTTGGTCTAAGCCAAACGCTGGACTGGAGCACTCGCAATGAAGCAAGAGCCAGTCAGAGTGACGCCATGACGGCTATGGCAGTGAGTATTTATCGCCAGTCGGCGACATCGCATGCTAAAACTCTGTTGAATGCCTATGTGCAATGGCTGGATGCAAAACAGCGTTACGCACTGGCCGAGCAACAAGAGAAAATCGTTAAACAGGCGATAAGCTTGGTTGCCGAACGACGTAAAGCCGGTGACTTAGGTGCCGTCGACGAACAACTGACGGTACTCGCGCTAAGTCGGCAACTGCAACAAACGGCAGCGGCTTATCAACAACTGCAATCCGCTGAAGCAGAGTTAAACGCTCTGCTAACAACATCTGATGTCGGTCAACTCTCCATTAACGAGGAGCTATTTAACGTTGAACCTGCGTTAACGGCTCGTTGGCAACAACATCCAGCGTTAAAAGCCGCTTACCTGCAATGGCAATTAAAGCGCGCCAATGTCGACTGGAAACGCTCGTTAACCACCGCCAACCCAACCATAGGCGTCGAAGCGGGCGAGAGCGATAACGAAACAGTAGTTGGCTTATCATTCAGCATTCCACTACAGATTCGCAATAACTACAGCGATGCAGTACGCGCAGCCAATAGCGAAGCTGTTGCTGAAGAAAAACGTTTGATTGCACTAAGGCAACAATGGCAAGCAGCACTGAAATCATCTCTTAACAATTATCGCTTTGTGAAAAAACAGTGGCAAAGCTGGCAAAAAGACTTTCAATCTCGGCAGGATGAGTCGATGCAGGTGATTGAACAGTCCTGGCTCGCCGGTGATCTATCCACCACAGACTACCTCACCGCTGTGCAACAGCAGCTCGATAGCCAATTTGCAGGGATAGCGCTGCAAACACAATATCGGTTGGCCGCCATTGAATGGTTGTACCGTTCGGGCGAACTCAGTAAAGCGCTGACGTTATCGCCGTTAAGCCAGCCAACAAACGCAGAGATTGGAGAGTAAACGATGTCAGTAAAACCTTTATACGCAGCAATAGCACTTGCGCTGAGCTTTTCGGTTATGGCGCAGGATGAACACGGACACGACGAAAAAGAAGATACCCACAAGGAAAAAGGCAAACACGAGCAATGTGAACATAAGGAAAGTGCAGGCGTGGAGCTATCCAGCAAGCAGCTGTCCATGGCGTATATCACCACGCGAACCTTGCAAACTCAAGTTATTGAATACCCGGTTTATGCTCCGGGCGAGGTGGTTGCTAACGACTTTAACAGCTACATCGTGAGTCCGCGCATCGACTCGACCGTGCTCAAACGTTTTGTCAGTATTGGCGACCACGTCGAAAAAGGTGAGCCGCTGGCAACCCTCTTCAGCGCGACCATGGCGGAGGCGCAAAGTCAGTATTTGGTCACACTTAACGAGTGGCAACGCGTGCAGTCACTCGGCGAGTCAACGGTGGGTGAAAAACGCTTTGTCGAAGCGAAAAACGCCTTTACCTCAGCGCAAGCGCAACTCAAAGCATTTGGTATGTCAGCCAGCGACATTAAGCGTTTAAGTAAAGCTAACTACCCTATCGGCGAATACCAACTGACCTCAGAAATTGGCGGGATTGTGGTTAGCGATAACTTCAAGCAAGGCCAGCAAGTTAATGCCGGTAATCACTTGGTTGAAGTGCTGCAAGAAGAAACCTTGTGGGTTAATGCTCGTCTACCAGGCTCAGCTGACCTTAATGTGCAGTTTGGTGATCCTGTTACAGTGAGTGTCGACAATCAGCGCTTTGCGGCAAAAGTCATTCAGGAAGGCCACACAATAGACCATAAAACCCGCACCCGAACGGTACGACTTGCGGTAAATAACGAAAAGGACCAATTACACCCTGGTTTATTTGCGGATGTTTATTTCTCAGTCAAGTCGGATGGACCGGTGCTTGCAGTTAAGGACTCAGCCTTAATGCGGGCATCTGATGGTGACTGGCAGATATTCATTGAGCACGAACCCGGAAAGTTTGAACCGAAGAAAGTCGAATTGGTTGATGAAAAGGGTCCGTGGAAAGTTATTCGAGGCGTTAAGGAAGGCACAAAATACGTAGACAACGGCGCGTTTTTCGTTCGCTCACAAATCGCTAA
Organism: Alteromonas lipotrueiana; assembly: GCF_019249245.1. Lineage (GTDB taxonomy): Bacteria > Pseudomonadota > Gammaproteobacteria > Enterobacterales > Alteromonadaceae > Alteromonas > Alteromonas lipotrueiana. Next base: position 47,801 of record NZ_JAESDK010000022.1, read on the forward strand.
AGGCGGTTTTGACCCACATAACCACTAACAGGAGGTTGTATGTTTCAGCGCATTATTCAGTTTGCTGTCGCCAATCGCCTGTTATTGGTATTGGCTTTATTCAGCATCAGCATTGCGTCATTTTTTATTATTCCCAAACTTAATCTGGATGCCTTTCCCGATGTTACCAACGTTCAGGTAACGGTAAATACGGAAGCACCCGGATTAGCAGCGACCGAAGTCGAGCAGCTGATTACCTATCCGATAGAGTCGGTGATGTATGCCCTGCCCGACGTCAAAGAAGTTCGGTCAATCTCAAAAACAGGTTTATCGGGCATTACCGTGGTATTTGACGAGAGTGTCGATATCTACTTTGCCCGGCAACTGGTATTCGAGCGGCTGCAAGCGGCAAAGGAATTGATTCCAGAGGGAGTCGGCACGCCCGAAATGGGCCCTAACTCTTCCGGTCTCGGCCAGGTTTATCAGTATCTGCTACTTGCCGAGCCGGGCTCTGATGTCAGTAGCATGGAGCTACGCAGTCTTAACGACTATGTGGTTAAACTGCTACTGATGCCCGTTGAGGGAATTACCGAAGTCTTGTCCTTTGGCGGTGAAGTTAAGCAATATCAGGTTAACCTCAATCCCGCCAAGCTGCTGTCTTACGACCTTACCCAGCAAGACGTCATGGGCGCGGTCAACAAGAATAACGGTAACGTTGGTGGTTGGTATATGCCCCGCGGTCAGGAGCAGTTGGTTATTCGCGGCACCGGCTGGCTGGAAAGCGGTAAAAAAGGTCTACAGCAGATACAACAAATACCGCTCAAAACCGTTGACGGCGTTTCCGTAACACTGGGCCAGGTTGCCGACGTCGAAATCGGCAGTGAAATTCGCCAGGGAGCGGTCTCAATGTCGCGTAAAGTCGACGGCGAGGTCAACCAGCTGGGCGAAGTGGTGTCGGGTATTGTGCTCAAACGCATGGGCTCGAATACCAAAGCCACCATCGACGGTATTAAAAAGCGCATTCCGCTTATTCAGCAAGCATTACCCGAGGGTGTCACCTTTGAGCCGTATTATGATCAGGCCGATTTAATACAAAAAGCCGTATCTACGGTCGCGTATTCACTGCTCATTGCCTTTGTCTTTATTATCGCAGTATTAGCACTGTTTTTGCTCAACATACGCGCTACTTTTTTAGTGTTACTGTCCATTCCCGTTTCTATCGCCATTGCCCTGATGGTAATGTCCGCGATGGGCATGTCAGCTAACCTGATGTCGCTGGGCGGGATTGCTGTTGCCATTGGTATGCTGGTCGACGGCTCCGTGGTGATGGTTGAAAACATCTTTAAGCACTTAAGTCGTCCGGATAGTGAACACCAAGACGACGCCGAGCAACGCACAGAGCACCGCGACCCAGATCCTCAGGCAGCCAAACTCGATAGCCATGGTATCAAGCTGCGAGTTAAGGAAGCGGCGAACGAAGTGGCACGACCGGTATTCTTTGCCGCCATGATTATCTTGGTGGTCTTTATGCCACTGTTTAGTTTTCAGGGTGTTGAAGCTAAATTATTTGAGCCCATGGCTATCAGTATTATGTTGGCCATTATCTCCGCGGTTTTTGTGGCCATCATGGTTGTACCGGCATTAGCCAGTTACTTTTTCAGTCGGGGTATTAAGCCTCGTGAAAATAAACTGCTTAAACCACTAGATAATGGTTATAAAAGACTATTATCGGTGGCGTTACGCAGTAAAAAGGCTGTTATTACCCTGGCCGGTGTGCTGTTTGTCGGCGCTTTGGTGTTAGTGCCTCGTCTCGGCACAGAATTTGCGCCCGAATTGGAAGAAGGCACGATTAATATTCGCGTGACATTAGCCCCCTCCTCTAACCTTGAAACGGCCTTAGAGGTGGCTCCGAAGCTTGAAAAAATCCTGATGTCGTTCCCGGAAACCACCTACGCACTCAGCCGCATTGGACGAGCTGAAGTGGGTGGTGATCCAGAGCCTATCAGCAACATCGAGATATATGTGGGCCTTAAGCCGCAATCCGAATGGACAACGGCATCCGATCGCTACGCCTTACAAGAAAAAATGGAGGCAAAACTAGATGCTCACCCAGGCTTGTTGTTTAATTTTTCACAACCTATTGCAACACGGGTTGATGAACTGCTCTCAGGTGTAAAATCGCAGCTAGCCATCAAACTATTTGGACCCGAGCTTGACGTGTTGGCCCGTAAAGGCCAGGAAATAGAAGGTGCCGTCAAGCAAGTTGACGGGGCGGTTGCTGTAGCGATGGAGCAAATAAAAGGTGAAGCACAACTCGTGGTTTCGCCGAAACGCCAGCAACTCTCACGCTACGGCTTAAATGTCACCGATGTACTGAGCGTTGTCGACAATGGCTTGGGTGGCGCTTCGGCAGGCCAGATCATTCGCGGTAATGAGCGCTATGATATTTACGTGCGGCTGGCCAAGCAATTCCGCGATACGCCGGAGTCTATTCGTTCGTTACGCCTGTTAACTCCCTCAGGGGCCTGGGTAACCTTAGGCGAAGTCGCCCACGTCGCAATTGAATCAGGACCACCGCAAATCCGTCGTGATGACGTACAGCGTCGCGTTGTGATTCAATCGAACGTTCAGGGTCGTGACATGGGTAGCGTGGTTGCCGATATTAGGAAGGCGATTGACGAGAAGGTGGATTTACCAACCGGTTACTCAGTCGATATTGGTGGCCAGTTCGAAAGTCAACAACGAGCACAGGAGCGCTTGTCCATTGTCGTTCCCATATCGCTGGCACTCATCGCCCTGCTGCTTTATTTTGCTTTCGGCACCATGGGTCAAGCCATGTTGATTTTGGTGAATGTACCATTGGCAGTCATCGGCGGTATTGTGGCACTCTATGTGTCAGGACAGTACTTATCGGTGCCCAGCGCCGTGGGTTTCATCACACTGTTTGGTGTAGCGGTACTAAACGGTGTGGTTCTGGTCGAGAGTATTAACCAGAGAATAACCGATGGGCATGCGGTTAATGATGCCGTGTTTGATGGCGCGTGGTCGCGACTACGCCCGGTATTAATGACAGCAATAACCTCAGCGTTAGGACTCATTCCCATGCTGTTTGCAACCGGTGCAGGGGCTGAAATTCAACGCCCACTGGCTACCGTCATTGTTGGTGGTTTGGTATCAGCTACTCTGCTGACATTGGTTATCTTACCCGTGCTCTATCCTTGGTTTTCGAAACAAAAAATTAAGGATCTGAGCCGTTAGGGTTCAATAGCATTTAAGGGGGCGGTTATTGTCGCCCCCTTTTATTAAAAGAGGAACGTATTATGGGACATCACCATAACCATGATCACTCAAAGGACATGCCGTCCAACCGATTAGGTTGGGCATTCCTGCTTAACTTTGTTTTTACCATTATTGAGTTCATTGGTGGTTTTCTTACCAACAGTACCGCCATTTTAGCTGATGCCGTTCATGATCTTGGCGATAGCCTGTCGTTAGGTCTCGCGTGGATACTAAATAAACTTGGCAAAAAACAGGCTAACCAACACTTTACCTACGGTTATAAAAGACTGAATCTTGCCGGTGCATTTATTAATGCCGTTGTGTTAATCGCAGGCTCTGCCTGGGTACTTGTGGAAGCAATTCCCAGACTCTGGAACCCTCAGATGCCCGTCGCTGATGGCATGATTGCTTTAGCCGTCGTTGGCATTACAGTTAATGGATTTGCTGCTTACAAATTGTCAGAGGGCAAAACGTTAAACGAACGCGTTATTAACTGGCACTTGCTGGAGGATGTTTTCGGCTGGGTTGCTGTACTTATCGTTGGTATTGTTTTGCTGTTCGTAGACTGGCCGATTCTCGACCCTATATTGTCGATTGGCTTTACTCTATTTATTTTAGTGAATGTACTACGCAACCTGTGGGCAACGCTGAAACTCTTCATACAAGCAACTCCTGACAAAAAAACCTACAGACAAGTCGCTGACGCTTTACTGGAGCTACCTCATGTTGCTGACCTACACCATCTTCATTTTTGGTCACTAGACGGCGAGGAGCATGTATTAACCGTTCATTTGGTGTTAACTGAAAACCTTGATATTGAGACCCGTAGCGATTTAAAACAGCGCATCGATAACGTCCTTGCGCCCTATGCTCTAAGCCATACAACGGTAGAACTCGAAAATCCTGATGAAGCGTGCCGGGACAACTGATAATGAGTGCATTATTTTTGTTCAAGACGAGCCAGTAATACAACAGATGTGCGCATGAAATTGATGCTCGATATCATATTCTCCAAACACAACATCGACACTTTGGTGACCCGAGTCTTAAATATGCAAAGAAGCAGATGCAGAGGTAAAAAAGCTGTGTTAATAAGACCAATATGAGCAACCAAGATATTTTCGTAACGGCCACTTTATCTAATAATCCACCATAAAACCAGCGCTGAAACTCGTGTTAACGTGTGATAAACTGTAGGTATATCGAAATCGTTTTAAGGTTGTTCCAATGTCATCATGTTGCGGAAGTTCAGCGCAAGCCGAAATGGATAACTCTCAACGCAGGTTGTTATGGACGGTTCTACTCCTTAATGGCGTCATGTTCTTTGTTGAGTTCATTGCGGGTTGGATGGCTGAATCCAGTGGTCTTATTGCTGATTCGCTGGATATGCTTGCCGATACTTTGGTTTATGCTGTGAGCTTATACGCTGTTGGCAAAGCCATTAAATATAAAGTCAATGCCGCTATTTTAAACGGCATACTGCAAACATTATTAGCTCTGGCGGTGTTATTGGATGTCATCCTTAAACTGGCATTTGGTAGTCAGCCCGAAACCTTTGTCATGCTCTCAATAGCGGGGCTTGCATTACTGGTAAACATCGTTTGCTTTGCCCTTCTATATAGCTCCCGAAACGGCGATATTAACATTCGCGCCAGCTGGATTTGTTCACGCAATGACATGATCATGAATGTCGGTGTTATTGTCTCTGCGATGCTCGTCGCCCAGCTCCATGCGGCATGGCCTGACTTACTCATCGCAACTGTCATAGCCATCATTGTACTGCACTCTGCTATTCGCATCATCAAAGACGCGATAGCCGTAAGGGCAGGTGAAAGAGACGATATTTCTGGGTGTTGCGGGTAATCTCTAGGATTCATAATGAGTGCATTATTTTTGTTCAAGACACTCGGGTTGTTTATTACCACCGCAATTGCTGAAATTGTCGGTTGCTATTTACCCTACCTATGGCTCAAAGAGGCTCATTCCGTTTGGTTACTCATTCCCGCGGCAATCAGCTTAGCCCTATTTGCATACTTATTAACACTTCATCCAGCGGAAAGCGGGCGCGTTTACGCAGCCTACGGCGGTATTTACGTGTTAAGCGCCATAGTGTGGCTGCGAATTGTCGATAAATCGCCGCTATCCAGTTTCGACCTGATTGGGACGGCGTTTGTACTCACTGGCATGGGAATTATTGTGTATGGTTGGCGTTAGCTATAAAACAACGCGGTTAAAGAGCTCCACTCAAAAGTTTTACACAGACTAACGAACCTTATGTTTGTCCGTTTTGGATGACCAGCTATCTTTACAGTTACCGTTGAAAAAAAATATAAAATGATACGGGTTCATTGCACGCAATACATCGTAGAACATCAAGAATTTTCAGACTTTCGTGGTTGCTTTAATGTCCAAACTATACGCGAGCAAGAACCATCAGTAAGGCTCGGGTACTTAAATTGGACCATTGAGGACGATGTTATTCACATTGATGATTTATTTCTTAATGAAGCGCACCGCTAATACGGAATTGGTAGTGGCCTGGTAGAGACACTGCTCAATACTAGACTCCGAAAATTTTACGAGAAGTTCGGTCTCTACTTCGATGAATAACCAGACGACCGTGGGCAACAGCCATTTAGATTGCATTTAGTTGACGCCGTAGAGCACTAGAGCAGAAAGCTTCGGCCGCTATCAGCGCAAGATACCTTAGATGTCATGGATCCATTCTATCCAATCTGGTTACTTTCCAACAGGACACACGATTAAGTTAAAAATCCACAATTATCAATTGAGTAGACTAGGTTTGGCGATTTCTGTATAAATCCCGGCTTACCCTCTATTTCATTATCTTTACGGACTGGTGCTATAAAGTCTTATTTTGTTTTTGGTTGCTCAATAATTGAGGGGATTTTGGCAAGTCGGGGAGAACTTTTAGCCGTATCAAAGGCAGCTATCTAAGAAGTCATTTGGTAAATTGTTGACAGCTTGGTCAACCGATGGTGTTCCGCGTGAAGAGATTGCAGCTATATGGGATGACTTGAATTTGCTGCTTGAGTACAGAAATTTTATACACGTAGGGAAGGCCGTACGAAACGAAAATGCATACTGGCAAAACATTCTTAATAGGGAGCCAGAACTGATTTCCGCAGTCGATCGATGCCTAGAGTATTTGTCTGATTGCTGCAATGGATTATAGCCAACTTTTCCGCAAACCCCTTTCCAACTTGATGGCAGTAGTTTACTGTTGAAGCTTAGACAAAGGCCGGGGTACTTTAGGTCATTCGCATTCTCTTAGAGATTAAGTTTGATGATGGCAGGTCTGCTAACAGGCGCTGTTATAACGCCCTTACAAGACAAGAAAAACCGTGAATAATATCTCCTGCACCAAAATACTCAACCGTTAAACAGTTGAAGGTGGGAAACATCCTCAACCGTTCAACGGAGGATCTGAGCAATGAAATGTAACATTTTGACGCTTTTGCACTTGTATCAAAAGGGTTCTTTTTTGCTCAAATAGAGCCTGATTTTGTGATACATTAGAGGGCAGTTACAAATTATGTTGCTATGTAAGTAAAGAGTGAGTGTAGTGAGCTATAGTCGGCGGGATTCAGAACCGACCCACCCACCCAGCTGTTACATAAAAACTAACTACATAGCACAATTTAACACGCACCGTGCACTAACCATGGTTTAATACATAAAAATTGAGTTTATTCGGTACTTATGAAATACACCACATTTAATCAAAACAGCATTAATACACTGGACGAACCTATGTTTTTTGGGAATCCGGTAAATGTTGCACGCTACGATCAACAAAAGCATTCTATTTTCGAAAAACTGATAGAAAAGCAAATCAGCTTTTTCTGGCGCCCTGAAGAAGTAGATGTCACACGTGATCGGGTTGATTTTCAAAAGTTAACCGACCCTGAAAAACATATTTTGATTTCGAATCTGAAATATCAGACTTTGCTGGACTCGGTTCAGGGCAGAAGTCCGAACATTGCATTTTTGCCTATTGTGTCGCTGCCAGAACTTGAAACCTGGGTTGAAACCTGGTCATTTTTTGAAACCATTCATTCACGTTCTTACACGCATATTTTGCGAAATCTGTTTTCTGACCCCAGTGAAATTTTTGAAGATATTGTTGAAAACGAAGAAATTAAGCGTCGGGCTGCAGATATCTCCCGTTACTATGACGATTTAATTTTTGCGACTCAGTTGTGGCAAACGCAGGGTGAAGGCACACATACTGTACACGGTGAAACTCACGTCATTAATAAGCGCGAGCTTAAAAAGAAACTGTATTTGTGCATGAATTCGGTTAATGCTTTAGAAGCTATTCGCTTTTATGTGTCTTTTGCCTGTACCTTTGCTTTTGCCGAACGCAAATTAATGGAAGGGAACTCAAAGATAATTCGTCTTATTGCCCGTGACGAAAATCTGCATTTAACATCCACCCAACATATTTTAAATTTGTGGGCAAAAGGGAAAGATGATCCAGAAATGGCAGAGATTGCCGAAGAATGTAAAGATCAGGCCCGCGACATTTTTATGAATGCAGTAGAGCAGGAAAAAGAATGGGCTGATTATTTGTTTCAAAACGGCTCTATGATAGGCCTGAACAAACAGATTTTATGTGAATACGTTGAATATATTGCTAATCAGCGTATGTCAGCTATAGGCTTAGATACCCCGTTTGAAGTAAAAAGCAATCCACTGCCATGGATGAACAATTATCTTAATTCAGACAATGTGCAGGTAGCGCCGCAAGAGTCTGAAATTAGCTCGTACCTGGTAGGACAAATCGATTCTTCGGTAAGCGAAGATGACTTTGCCGACTTTGAGCTATAGTACTCTGTTGGTTTAATGAAACAGCCTGACGACGCATTTTGTATCGATATTGTGGATACAAAATGCGTACCTGCTGGTAATGACAAAACTTTGCTGGAATCCTTAGAACAACAAGGAGTTGCCGTACATTACCATTGTCGGGAAGGATTTTGCGGAGCATGTCGTACCAAACTACTCACCGGTGAAGTACGCTACACAACTGACCCGCTAGCATTTATCGATGATGATGAAATACTGCCCTGCTGTTGTATTCCTACCTCTGACCTTAAGGTTATCGTACCCTTGTAATCACTGTGCACCCTACCCTTATAGTTATGTGTAAGCGCATAATTTTGGGAGCCTGGTCGCCTTTGTTTTAAAATTTTTTGATAAACGTTACTGCGCTGACACTTTTTTAGTCACCTGATAAAAGCCATTTTCTGCAGACCTACTTGTAACGAATCACCAGGGCAATACCACCCAGCGTTGCCAGACCCGCAATCAGCATTTGAGCGGTAATCAGTTCGTCCAGAAATACCCAGCCCATCAGCATAGCAATCACAGGAACGCTTAGCTGAATTGTCGCTGCTACTGAACTTTGCAAATGCGGTAACACCGAATACCATAGGGCGTAACCCGCGCCTGAAGCCAAAGCGCCCGATAGCACCGCGTACATTAGTCCGGCACTGGTAATGCTAGATACGCTGTCTTCGGGTAACCACCACAGTAAAATGATTAGTAATGGCAAAACGCGCCAAAAGTTGCCTGTAGTAACCCACAAAGGTTTGGCGCTTTTACGTCCCATCAGGGTGTACACCGCCCAGGCTACCCCCGCACTTAGCATCAGCAATGAAGGCACTATTGCAGGGCTGATTGCCGATGGTAACAGTAGAATAATCAAACCGGATAAGGCAACCACAAAGCCAATGGTTTGCACAATGTTAAAGCGTTCTTTGTTGGCCAGGCTGTAACCTATCATGGTTAATTGTACAGCCCCGAATAATAACAGTGCGCCAGTACCGGTGTTCATGCCGGTATAAGCAAATGAAAACCCCGCGGCATAGATAAACAGAGCTGTTGCGGCTGTCCAACTGCCTCCGGTCAAATTAATGCCGTTTTTTACACTGTAAATAATCGCCAGTGTTAAAGCCCCGCTGACCAAACGAATAATAGTAAAACTCGCCGGATCAAGTGCAGCATCGGTCAATGCCATACGGCACAGCAATGAATTACCAGCAAAAGCGAGCATTGCAATACAGGTAAACACAGCAACCCGTAAGGGTTCAGAAGTAATAAACATAATAAAAAAGGGACCGTATGGTCCCTTTAAACGTATCCTAAAGCTTCAAACCGAGACGGTCAGCCACTTCAATGTAAGTTTCTACCACTGAACCAAGCCCTTGTCTAAAGCGGTCTTTGTCCATTTTTTTGCGGGTTTCTTTATCCCATAGCCGGCAACCATCAGGGGTAAATTCGTCGCCCAGAACCAAAGCACCCGTATTATCAACGCCGAATTCCAACTTGTAATCCACCAGCAGCATGCCAGCATCATCAAACAACGTTTTTAATACCTCATTAACCCGAAATGTGAGCTTTTTCATCTCACATACCTGCGCTTCGGTAGCCCAGCCAAACGACATAATGTGATAATCGTTGATCATGGGGTCGTGCAGAGCATCATTTTTCAAAAAGAACTCAAAAACGGGAGGGGTAAGTGATTCACCCTCTTCGACGCCCAACCGACGAACCAAAGAACCCGCGGCAACATTACGTACCACACACTCGACCGGTATCATGTCCAGCTTTTTAACCAGGGAGTCATTGTCTGACAATAACTGTTCTACCTGAGTCGCAATACCCGCCTCTTCCAGTTTTGTCATGATAAAATGATTAAACTTATTGTTCACTTCACCTTTACGGTCAAGCTGTTCAATTTTTTCACCGTCAAAGGCTGAGGTATCGTTTCTGAATTCGAGGATAAGTTTGTCGCTGTCATCGGTATAATAAACCGTTTTTGCCTTACCCCGGTAAAGCTCTTCACGTTTTTGCATATTGAGTCTCAGTATTATATATCCAGATTGTCTTGCGACATGACGTCAGAAAATGACTCGTAAACATCACCAAGTTGCTGGCTATCGAACGGTTCACTTTCGTTATTCATAAACAACACCGACGTGCGCTCGTCCATAGGTGCTACCTGCAAACGATAGTTACCTTGTTCCAGTAATTGTTCATCACTAGAAAACAGATTGCCCCACCAGCCATTGTCTTCGCCGGTGTAGGTAACAAACAATAGCCCGTTAGATTTATCTAAATCTTTAACGGCAAAGCCCAGTTTACGTAAAACCAGCAACATCCGCGGCCACACCACATCGTACTTACCATCAACAATAATGGCCGGGTCGCCACTAGCACTGTCGGCTAATTCGGTTTGCAAACCCTGGCGAATTTCAGCCAGTCGACGGGTATTATCAAGTTGAATCAGATATTCATAATGGGCGATAACCTGATTCAGCATCGAGACTTCTTCGCGGCGCTGTTCCAGGTTATTAATTGTATTGCTGACTTCGTCGCCCCGCTGCTTTTTAAAATCGACCAGCTTCGCCGACAATGTTGCAGTGCGGCCATGAGGTTTCACGTTCATGGTGAACGCAAACTTACGCTTAAGATTCGTATCAATAGAATCAGATAAGGCATACCAGGGACTGTTTTCATCTTCAACTTCTTCGCTGACTACAAAATACTCGGTCACTAACCTATTTTGCTGTTGATCGAATGAAGCCACTTCAACCTGATGTTTTTCCAGAAAACTACGCAACGCATTCCATATAGATTGGTCTAAAGGAACTGAGTCATCAACCTGATCAAATACAATAGCGGCCTCACGCTGACCTTCTTCAACGTGCGAACCTTTTACCAGTGGATGAACCAACGCCGGCGAGGTCACGGGTATTTGCTTTCCTACCAGACTCTGGTTTGCCTCAGGCCCCAATTCAGGTAAATCGTAATCGCGTGCAAAGTCAGGTTTATCCAAACTTTCAGGGGTCTTGATTGCGCTGCTTTGTTCCGCTTCCAGATATTCATAGCTGCCAGAGGCGGTTTGATTGTCCAGTTGGCTAGAACATCCGGAAACAGCCATTACCACCAGACCGCTTACCAAAGCCAGGGATTTATTCATCGGTATTCCTTCTTAACCTTTTATCAGGTCATATTGTTGTAATATCGTTTCGATATGTTTTTGGCTCGCAAGTTCCGGCAATACCATAGGTAAACGTAAAAAAGCGCTATTGATTAAGCCCATTTTGTACAATGCCCATTTTGGCATGACCGGATTTGGCTCAACAAATAAGCCCGAATGAAGTTGTTCTATACTGGCGTCTATATCGCGACAACGCTGGTTATCACCGGCCAAGGCCGCCTCGCACATTTGCGCCATTGCTTTGGGCACCACGTTAGCTGTTACCGAGATAACACCATGACCACCCTCGCATAAAAAGTCTTTACTGGTTGCATCATCTCCACTTAGCAATACAAAGTCGTCATCGACCAGTGCTTGCAGAGCTTTTAAACGCGCGATATCACCGGTCGCATCTTTAAGCCCGACAATATTACTATGCTTAGACAATTCAGCCGCGGTTTCAGGCAGCATGTCAACAACCGTACGCCCTGGAACATTATACAATACAACGGGCAGTTCAGACGCATCGGCAATGGCGGTAAAATGAGCGATGAGACCGGCCTGCTGCGGCTTATTATAATAAGGAACGACGCTTAAAAAACCATCTACGCCTAACGGGGCCATCTGTTCACTTAAAAATATGGCTTCGGCGGTGGAGTTTGCTCCGGCGCCAGCCAACACGGGAATTTTTCCCTTGGTCATGGCCACCGTGCGACGCACTACCTCAACATGTTCGTCAAAAGGTAATGTTGCTGACTCGCCTGTAGTGCCAACAGATATAATACCATGTGTGCCCTGCTCTATATGAAACTGCACTAAGCGTTCAAGTGCCGGGTAATTAATCTCACCGTTATCGAGCATCGGCGTGATGAGTGCAACATAACTGCCTTTAAACATAGTATCTCCGCGTTTGATGAGCGCACATGTTAATTATTCACCTTGTCAAAAACAAGCTTGATAGCCGTGAAATTTAGACTATTTCGCTAAGTACCCCTACTAGAATCACCAAAAAAGTCTATGCTACCATTCAAACAACAACAAATTAGTCGTCCTTTCTATGAATCAGCAACTCATCGTTACTATTCTGGGCTCTGACCGTAGCGGCATTTTAAGTGAGCTGGCTACCCTGATGTCTGAAGCACAATGCAATATTCTTGATAGTCGCCAGGCTATTTATGGCCAGGAGTTCTCTCTGACTATGATATTAGAGGGCGAGCATACAGCCATTACCCGGGCAGAATGTATGATTCCAACGCTATGTCAGCGCTTAGATCTTTTGTCGATGATGAAGCGCACGCGGCATCACGCAAAACAAAACCTCGAACATTTGTTTGATGTGGAGTTTCAGGGAAAAGACGCAGCTGGACTCATAAAAGCGGTCACCGGTTTTTTTGCCCAACGGCAAGCATCAATCAGTGCCTTCAGACAGCGTGTTTACCCGGATAACGCCGGGCAACAACAAGAAATGCGATGTAATTTTGTGGTTAATGCGCCTGACTCTATTAACTTTGATGAGTTGCAAAAAGAGCTAATGGCCTTATTTGATTCTTTGAACGTGACGGGCAAAGTCGTCGATAAACATAATAAGGAGACTCATGAACACACTTCAAGCTGGTGATAGCGCGCCTCACTTTACTTTACAGGATCAAAATGACGAAGCAGTGTCATTGCAGAGCTTTTCAGGTAAAAAAGTGTTGGTGTACTTTTACCCTAAAGCAATGACACCGGGGTGCACGACTCAGGCCCAAAACCTACGCGATAGCAAAGAGCAATTAGACGCACACAATGTGGTGGTATTGGGCATCAGCCCCGACCCGGTAAAACGTCTGCCAAAGTTTATCGAAAAACAAGATCTTAATTTCACGCTTCTTAGTGATGAGGACCATCAGGTTGCTGAGCAGTTTGGTGTATGGGGCCTGAAGAAATTTATGGGCAAAGAATATGATGGTATCCATCGCATCAGTTTTTTAATCGATGAGAAGGGACAGGTTGAACACGTTTTCAATAAGTTTAAGACCAAAGAGCATCATCAGGTCGTGTTAGATTATCTAAATCACGCCTAACCCCATATAAAAAGCCGCTTCAACATGAGCGGCTTTTTTATCATGTAAGGCTTAGGATTCAGACCGAGGGTTGCAGCGGCTCTGGGCTGCTACTCCAGGCTGTAATCAATGCTTTAACCAGCGTGGCCAGCGGTATGGCGAAAAACACCCCCCAGAAGCCCCACAGCCCGCCAAAAAACAATACCGCCACTATGATGTACAATGGATGCAAGCTTACGGCTTCAGAAAATAATAATGGCACCAGTAAGTTTCCATCGAGCCCCTGAATTATAGAGTACACCAGCATCAGATACCAAAACTCAGGGGAGATCCCCCACTGGAACATTGCGACTACCGCCACCGGAATGGTGACTACAGCGGCACCAATATAAGGAATTAATACAGACAACCCGACCAAAACCCCAAGCAGTATGGCGTAACGCAGTTCCATAACCGCAAACGCAATACATGAAATAGCCCCCACAATAACAATCTCGATAGCTTTACCGCGAATATAGTTTGCTATCTGGGAGTTCATCTCATGACCTACCTGCGTGATTAAACGACGTTCACGTGGCAACACCTTAGAAATACTCGTTAGAAAGAAATTTTTGTCCTTAAGCATAAAAAAGACCATCAGCGGAACCAAAACTAAATAAACCAGTAAAGCGGCGATGTCCGCTAACGAGCTTACTGACGCTGAGATTAACTGCTCTCCAACTTCTACCAGCTTTTCATTCAGCCCACCCATCATTTGATGAATATGATACACCTGCACATAATCAGGGTATTTATCGGGCAGCGTGAGGATCCAGTCCTGCGCGTTTTGCCAGATTAACGGTGTCTCTTGTATAAGGTTAATGCTCTGGCGAGAGATAATCGGTACCAGCCCGATAAGCAGCAAGATACTGATAGCAACAAACCCCAGTAATACCAGTACACTGGACAACGTCCGGCTTATCCCCAGGCGTACCATTCTGGTGACCGGCCAATCTAAGAGGTAAGCAACAATAGCGGCGACCAGGACAGGTAGAATTAAATCGCCCCAAATTAGCAACACTGCGGTGGTCAGAATAATCAGTATCAGCAGCATCGCTGCATCGGGATCGGAGAATTTACGCCAGTACCAGCGTCCGAAGACACTCAACAAACTCATCAAAAAGTCTCGTTATGAAAACACAAAAAAGGCATCATAGGGTAACCCTGCGTTGTGAGCAACAGACAATACGAAGACCGTTAACATATCTGCGACTATCGGTCTATAATTGGGCATATTGCGTCGGTGAGGTAACCTGTTGGCAAGGTAAAACATCTGGTAATAGCCAGTTACCTGCGCCAGAATAAACCGTCAAAACAAAAAATAAATGAAACTGTTCGGCTTTATCATAGCTCTAACAACCTAATAATCGGTGTAAACAGTTCTCTAGAAAGGGTGTAATGAGATCATTTGTGAACCACGGCCTTAAAATTGGCTTGTTTTTAGTAGTACTCAGTTTTTCTGCAGTTGCTCAACAAACTTATAACAATAGAAATACGCTACCCGAAATTGGCGTTGTAGCGGCTGATACACTTTCGTTAGATAAAGAAATGATCATTGGCGATGCGGTAATGCGCCAAATGCGCGGCCAGGCCCCCTTAATCATGGACCCTGTATTGGATGAATATTTACAGGATTTAGGCAATCGCCTGGTGGTCTATGCTGACAGCGCTAAATTTCCGTTCTCGTTTTTTTGGGTTAACAACGATGCGATAAATGCGTTTGCCTTTTTCGGTGGTCATATTGGCGTTCACTCAGGATTAATCCATTATTCTAACTCAGAAAGCGAGCTTGCTTCAGTACTTGCTCATGAAATCTCGCATGTTACCCAACGCCACCTGGCGCGCAGTATGCAGGCTCAGCAACGCTCAGCCCCCTTGGCGCTGGCGTCTATGTTAGGGGGTATATTGTTAGCCATTGCGAATCCTGAAGCGGGAATGGCAGCACTGGCAAGCAGTCAGGCCGCAAGTGCTCAGATGCAAATAGATTATACCCGCTCTAATGAAGAAGAAGCCGACCGTATCGGAATTGCAATGCTTGCCCGGTCTGGATTTGATCCAAATGCCGCCGCGAGTTTTTTTGCTACGCTCAACGAACAGTACCGATTGGTCTCACAAACTCCTGCCAGATTGTTATCGCACCCGTTAACCGAGTCGCGGGTTGCCGATGCCCGGGCCCGTGCCGCAAACTATCCAAATGTTCGCGTAGCCAGCAGTACTGCTTATCATCTGGCTAAAGCCCGCGTCAAAGCACGCTATACCTTTGATGAACACTTTAGCCTGCGATATTACAAAGAAGCGGTAGCCAGCCAGCCTACTGACGGCGCTTACTATGGTTTGGCGTTAGCTTATCTTCGAAATCAGCAACCCGGTGAAGCACAGCCTATAATCGAAAAACTATTACAAAAAGCGCCGGAAAATTTGTTTTATCTGGATGCGGCTACAGATATTTCTTTAGCTCAGCAGCGCTATGATGAAGCGATAGAGCGTTTAGCACCTCATTTAGAGCGTACACCCCGAAATCAGGTACTGGTATTAAATCAGGCGAATGCTTTGATAGAGGCCGGTCGTAGTCAGCCAGCAATAAAAATACTCAAAGATTTTATTCTGGTGAATGAAGAACACCAGTTGGCCTATCAGCTACTCACCCGCGCCTATGAAACCGCGCAGGACCGAAAAGATATGCATCAATCTAAAGCCGAGGTATTAGCATTGTATGGCGCCTATCAACGAGCAGTAGATGAACTTCAGTTTGCATACAACTATACCCAGGACAACTACCTGGACAAACAGCGTATCAGAGCCCGGATTAAACAGCTTCGCGCTAAAGAAGAGCGGCTTAAGCGTCTCCAGTAGTTTTTTTAACAGGCTCACCGCTATAGGTCATTTGCAGCTTTAACAGCGCATCGGTTAACATTTTGGCATTAACTTCACCCATTATTGTTTTAACCACCTGACCACGCGGGCCCACAATAAATGTCGCTGGCAAGGCGGGCGGCGGCGTCATGGGCAAATAGGTTTGCTGTTCTGCGACAATAACCTGAAACTGAATATTGTACTTTTGTTTGAGTGCCTGAGCCTGTAGCTGATCTGCCGGGTCGTAGTTTATTGCAAATAAGTGGGTGTGGTTTGGCAGGTTATCGGCAAACTTGTTCAGTTCGGGAAGCTCTTTTAAACAAGGCGCACACCAAGGCGCAAAATAATTTATCACCACCCAGTCATCTTTTAGCTCACTCCACTGATACTTGACACCCTCGCTGGTAATAAAGTCGTAGCGGGTTGCCTGTTGCGTAAGCACACCTGCAGCGATTCCTATTACCGCAAGTGCAATATAAAACAATGGTTTAGTTTTTTTCTTTGCAGAGATAGGCAATACTGTAACAACCTTGTTAGAATCGTAGAAAATAGCATAAACACGGTAGGTAGAGCTCGTCTACCGTTAATTTGGTAATGGGATGAAACTATGACCGATGTTCAGATTTTACACAACCCACGCTGCAGTAAAAGTCGTCAAACATTACAGTTGCTGCAAGAAAATGGCATCGAACCCCAAATCATCGAATATTTAAAACACCCATTGAACGAAAGGGAGCTCGAAGCTGTTTTTAACAAATTAGGCTACGACAACATACTGGATATGATGCGGCCTAAAGAAGCAGAATTTACTCAAGCTGGCCTTGATAAAAAGCATCTTGATACTCCACAAGGTTTACAGGCAATAGCGAAGTATCCAAAGCTAATAGAGCGCCCTATTGTTATAAAAGATAACAATGCGCGTATTGGCCGTCCTCCTGAAGCGGTGATGGAGTTATTCAAATGATTGATATTCTCGTGTTGTATTATAGCCGCCATGGCAGTACAGCAAAGCTGGCACAAGCAATTGCCAGTGGTATTGAAAGCGCCGGCTGCCGCGCACGGGTGCGTACTGTTCCACCTATTCGCGATTATCAAAGCCATGAAATTCAAACGGTTCCCGACGATGGCCCCCCGTTTGTCAGTACCAGGGATCTGCAAGAATGCAGTGGTTTGGCGCTGGGCAGCCCTACCCGCTTTGGAAATATGGCAGCGCCCCTTAAAGCCTTTATCGACAGCACCAGCGACAGCTGGCTCAAAGGTCATCTTATCGATAAACCTTGTTGTGTGTTTACCTCAACCAGCAGTATGCATGGAGGCCAGGAGTCTACCTTGCTAAGTATGATGTTACCGTTATTACACCACGGCATGCTTGCCTGCGGCCTGCCCTACAGCGAACCTGGTCTGCATGAAACTACTACCGGCGGCACACCCTATGGCGCTACTCATGTTGCCGGCAATAACGTTAATACACTGAGTTCCCATGAAAATGATTTGGCGCAGGCTCAGGGCAAGCGCCTGGCGCTAATTGCCCGAAAGTTATTACAGGATCCCAGCCAATGAATCATCAACCCATGTCGCCAACCACATCAAAACTGCGTTGGCTGGCATTAATAAGTTATGGGTTACTACTATTTTGGGTGGTTTTTTGGCAGGTTTGGTTAAGTACTACGCATCCCTATTCAGCGCTATTTATTATTCTTATTTACGCGCTGCCCTTACTGCTTCCCTTAAAAGGTATGATTCAGGCAAAACCTTATACCCATGCATGGGCAAATTTTATAACTTTGTTTTATCTTATACACGGAATCACCGTAGCCTACGCCGTCGCCAACGAACGTGGTTATGCTATAGTTGAAATTGTGCTGGCATCTGCCATGTTTATCGGGTGCAGTATGTTTGCCCGGTTGCGCGGTCGAGAATTAGGTCTAGGTCTGAAAAAAAAGTCAAAAAATTGAGTCTTACAACGCTTGTGGACTCATTGTAAAAGGTATTTCTATTATGAAGTGGCTGCCGATTGTATGTATTGCACTATTAAGTGCCTGTGGCAGTGACGATAGTTCAGCTCCCGTCTCGCCGTCGCAGCCGTCTG
Source organism: Alteromonas lipotrueiana (assembly GCF_019249245.1). Taxonomy (GTDB): domain Bacteria; phylum Pseudomonadota; class Gammaproteobacteria; order Enterobacterales; family Alteromonadaceae; genus Alteromonas; species Alteromonas lipotrueiana. Next base: position 66,093 of record NZ_JAESDK010000022.1, read on the forward strand.
AAACGCCGGACTCTACACCTCTATCACTGAGTCTTTACGGCAAATTGTCGGTAAACGAAAACGACACGGTATCTTTGGCGGTGATGCCCGATAGTGGCCAAACCATCAAATCAGTCCGCTGGCATTTTAACAGCAGCCTTATTGAGCTTCTGGCGCCCACCTCTCAGGCGATCGGCTTTGATGCCCCAGCTCCCGGAGAATATGCGTTTAGCGTGACCGCGACAGATACCGCCGGCCGTAGCCATACGGTGAATCAAAAGCTCACGGTGGAGGCGTCTCAGAATTCGTTTGTACAGATACGATTGAGCCATCAGGCGGTTGAATTAGGACGAGTATCTTTAAAGGCGACCATTGAGTCTGACGAATCAATAGATAATATCCGCTGGGAAGTGACACGGGGACCTGACACGCAGCTCATCCAGTCTGAGTTTACTGACACACCAGGCGATACGGTATATTTTCAGGCCCCCTCGGTGGCAAATGATACCCTGCTCGAAATTCAAGCCACTGTTGAAAATGAGTCAGGTTTAACCCAGCACGATAGTGCTTTTATTGTGGTTAAAGATACACCTGAGGCCACGCAGGGATTTTTTGCAGGTAACGATATTTACCCCACTGATTTGATGCATGCTTATAAACCAGGGCCATATCAGGAAGCAATTTTGCAGTGTTTGTACAATAGTCAGATTTCCCAGTCATGCAAATTTGCAACCTTGCCACTTATCGGACAAGACCATCCCGCCCCTTCTGTCGATACAATTCTACAACGCACTTTGGTATCTCATGACTGGATGGGCGATGCATTCAAACAATTTTTACTTACTTCGCCTGCCCGCGCCGATATTTTGCAGCTATTACGGGCGACCACCGGCGTGGTGATAGCCTATGATATAAGGCCGTCATTTTACTGGAGCGCCACCGGCGCTATTTATTTAGATGCAAATAAACTGTGGCGTAGCGCGGCTCAGCGCGATACGTTAGACCGGGCGCCAGACTACCGCACCCGCTTTGGTGATGAGCTGCAATATCGTAGCAGCTGGCGTTATGTTCAAAGTAACGAGCTTTACTTTCCTCAGCCCGGCTTACCAGAGTCTGACAGACGATCGCGAACACAGCAGCAGGTCAATGCGGCCCTCAGCTGGCTGCTTTACCACGAATTAGCTCATGCAAATGATTTTTTCCCACCCACAAGCTGGGCTGAGCTTACGCTTTCTGACAGTCCGTTGTCTTATGCCAATCGTCACTTACCTGTCTCGGCAACACTAGAGCAAATCTACACGCTCACGTCTGAGTCTTTGGTAAATTTAGCCCAGGTAACTTATGGCGGCGCTGAAGCCACCCTGGAACAAAAACAATTCTCTGCATTAGATGTCGCTTACATGTTTGCCGAAGACAGTGCGGTATCGATGTATTCGTACTTTACCCCTCAAGAAGATTTTGCAACCCTGTTCGAACGGTTTATGATGTTGCATCGATTGCAGGTAGATGCTGATATTGCCTTGTTTGACAACGACGCGATAAAAGACGGTAATTTCCCGGTGAGCTGGGCCCAGCGAAACCGAATCAATGCAGCCCATATTCAGGCTCGAGCGGCGTTTGTGGTACAACAGGTTTTACCAGAGCTGGCGACCGCGTCAGCGCAAAATGCTATGCCCCAACCTATCTTATTTAGTGCCGGTGATGACTGGTTTACCACATTGAGTCCGGGGGTCCAGACCATCGAGCAAAACGCGGTACCTAAACATAAAAATACGTTACGCGTAACCCACCCAGACCATTTTGAACGAACAATGCGGTTACCTGTAACGCATTAACTTACGCCTGCTTTTTGCTTACCTGGCGCCAAGGTTATTTTTGCTTTTGCCGCGAGCGACAAGTAGCTCAGACTACCGCATCAGTTCTTTAAAAACGTTGGCAAGGGGTAAGTTAGTAGCGCAAAACCGCCAGCGAAATTTCAAACCTGGGTGATGGACGCCCGGCTCTAAAGTCTGTCTTCGCTGATTGTCAGTTAATGAACGAAGCCGGGATGCAATACCCCAGAGCAATTTTGAACCTAGACCTTGGAACGTAAATTCGGATTGATGGTGACCACACGGAAGATAACCATAAACACAGCACCGGGGTATTTTAGTGATCCATTAACCCGGAGAAACACAGCCTCTTTGTCGTACCGTATTGGCCGCAATAGCGTGCATATTGTCTATTGCCAACCTTAAAACTTTTAAGTCTTTCAGTTACACAGGTATTTTGAGCAGAAACAGCAGTGAAATTAAGACCCACAGTAAACAGCGTTGTTCAGCCAGGCGATGGCCCACGAAGGCAGATAACCCGATGCCAATAACTTTTCTGTCGGTATTGCCATACTACATATCAGTATGTCCACAACATTGGCCAGCTAACCGCCACTAACAACGTGTGTCAGCGCCAGCCCAAAGCCCTGCTACATGTCTGCAACATCGTATCAGCTAACGGCTTAGTGTTGGCGGCCACAACACTGCTAAAGGCTGCTTCAACCAATATTGATACCGACCACTGCAGCTGCGGGTCTATTCGTTCCAATAAAAGTTATTTCCTTCCAAAGCCTGACCAAATGAATCAGTTACCGGCCGCAGCTTTGATTCAAATGACAGTGCGTTGAAAAAGTCATTTCGGTTGCCCATTAATTGCAAAGAAAAAGTGGCCACGGAACCGTTTTGCTTTGTTAATACCGCAGAATCTACAACACTGAGTTGGCTGAGAAACTCTTGGGCGTGCACATAGTGTGTCAGGCTGTCCAGGTTAGCGACCGAGACAATAAGAGCGTTATCTGATGTTCCCTCTTTATTAAAACGCACGGAAAAGCGCTTTGCCAGATAATCTGCGTATTGCTCCATCAATTGGGTGACTGATGCTTGAGGACTATCGGCCCTTATGGTTCCATATTGACTTGCGCCATTTTCAAGTAAAACCCACTCAAGGGTATATTGTCCCTCACCGTGTAGTTTCGGCATTGTGTGCGTTATGTCATCCGCTGCAGAGGCGTCTGTGTTATTCGTCTCGTCGTTATTTTCGGCCTGAGTTTCAAACATCAGATTACTGGCTGCCAATGCCTGTTCCAGTTTTTGTTCGGTCGATAAACCCTGCGTTTCTGCTGATGAGCCTTTTTCAAATAAACGGGCACTGAGAATAAAATCCGGAGTGTATCGAGACGATGCTTTACGTAAAACACGTCCAAACTGCCCCCATACATCAGAAATGCCGATATTTGTATTGTCGGTTAAATCCATCAGAGGTAATGCCACCGGAATGCCTCTTCGAGCTGCCGCCTCATTTAAAGCAACACCTAATGGTTCGGGCTGATTTTCACGTAAAATCCACCGCTGGTTTTGTTGTTCTACCGCTAGCCAGAATAAGGTATCGGGTCTTCGGGTGCCCCAACGGGGCAACTGCTCCTGGCGTAAAATGGCATCTAATGCCTCCTTGGCAAAAGAGGCATTATAAAAAAGTGTGTCTTGCGGCTGACTGTAACGATAGGCGACTAAATAATCAGAGGCATTGTTTACCGCACGGCGAACCTGCTCATTAGACAATACCGAGGGGGTGCCGCTCATCTTAATAAACACCTGCCTTAATGCTTCTTTTTGAGCTTGCGAACGAGCTTTGGCGCTATGGTCCGCCACCGCCACTTTTGCCGTGTCAGGCTCTACCAAAGAACTTGCGTGCACGTATCCGCTTAAACTGAATAATAAGATCAGTAAGCCGCAGCACAAAGATGAAAAATAATGACGAACAGATAAGTTGATGTACATGAACAAGCCTGACTGTGTTTTACAAAATAGTACGTTCTTTGCGTCTCATTGTGAGCTATACGCTGTTATATTTCACCTTTAATTTGTAGTTAAAATGCAAGGAACCCGCTAGGGTGAACCCTTAAATGCTGGTATTTTCAACGGGTAGCGTGGGGTTTGGCCATGAGGGCTTGCGACAATCTATTAATACGCGGCAAATTTACAGCATTGGACTTACCCTCGGTTGCTGATAGAATTCGCGTTTTTCATCCTTTGCATCAGGGCATTACTGTGAGCGATAACAAAACCTCTTTAAGCTACAAAGACGCCGGCGTAGATATCGATGCTGGCAATCAGTTGGTAGACCGAATTAAATCGGTAACCAAAAAAACGCAGCGGCCCGAAGTTAAAGGGGGTTTGGGCGGTTTTGGCGCATTGTGTGAATTACCCGCAAAATACAAACGCCCTTTGTTAGTATCAGGCACCGATGGTGTAGGCACCAAACTGCGTTTAGCGATGGATGCTAACGAGCATCATGGCGTTGGCATAGACCTGGTCGCAATGTGCGTGAACGATCTTATTGTGCAAGGCGCAGAGCCGCTATTTTTCCTGGATTATTACGCCACTGGTAAATTAGACGTGGATACTGCGGTATCGGTCGTCAGCGGTATTGGTGAAGGGTGTGAACAAGCAGGTTGTGCATTAATTGGTGGCGAAACCGCCGAAATGCCTGGCATGTACCATGGCGGCGACTATGATATTGCCGGCTTTTGTGTTGGCGTGGTTGAAGCCGACGACGTCATCGACGGAACTACGGTGGCCGCCGGACAAAAGCTCATTGCGCTGGGCTCATCAGGCCCACATTCTAATGGCTATTCGTTAGTGCGCAAAGTACTGGAAGTCAGTAACGCTTCTTTAGATGATGAACTGGACGGTAAGTCGTTAAAGTCACACTTGCTGGCGCCTACCCGCATCTATGTTAAATCAGTACTTAAATTGTTAGAACAAACCCGGGTGCACGCTATATCGCACATTACCGGCGGCGGGTTCTGGGAAAACATTCCCCGGGTATTGCCGGATACCGCTAAGGTAGTTATTGAAGAAAAAAGCTGGCAGTGGCCGGCCGTGTTCAACTGGTTGCAAGATAATGGCAATATTACCGACCACGAAATGTATCGTACCTTCAATTGTGGTGTAGGTTTGGTGTTGGTAGTAGACGAAAGCGACGTAGATACGACATTATCGGTTCTTAAAGAACAGGGTGAAAATGCCTGGTTGCTGGGCCATATAGAAGCACGTGGTGACGGCGAACAGGTTGAGATTGTTTAAGCGATGATACAGCCTACAAAAATTTGCGTACTTATCTCTGGAAACGGCTCAAACTTGCAGGCAATAATTGATGCAGTGGCGGCCGGTCGAATTTATGGCAAGGTCGTCAATGTTATCTCCAGCAAGCCTGATGCCTATGGTTTAGAACGAGCCAAAACAGCGGGTATTGATGCCACCGTTTTAGACCATCGCCAGTATGAATCACGCGAGGCCTATGATGCAGCGTTGTCTGAAGCCATTGATGCCTGTGGTGCCGAGTGTATTATTCTGGCGGGCTTTATGCGCATTTTAACACCAGACTTTGTAACCCGGTATACCGGAAAGCTGTTAAATATCCACCCGTCTTTGCTGCCTAAATACAAGGGGCTGAATACCCACAACCGAGCATTGGAAAACAAAGACACCGAACATGGCGTAAGCGTTCATTTTGTGACCCCAGAGTTAGACGGCGGACCCGTAATTATACAGTCCAAGGTGCCGGTTTTTGAAAACGATTCAGCCTCCGATTTGGCTGAGCGGGTTCGTGAACAGGAACTTAGTATTTATCCTCTGGTAATAAAATGGTTCTGCGAAGGTCGGCTGAGTATGCAAAATAACAAGGCAGTTTTAGATCATGAAACAATTCCTTCCACGGGATATGCAAACGATTAAATTCGGCAAAATTACGGTAGCACTGGCATTGGTGGCGCTAAGCGCAACGGTGTCAGCGCAGCCGATGCCTGCTCCACAACCTTTTAAAGCAACCTACATTGCTTATAAATGGGGTGATGATGTCGGTCAAGCGACCATGCAGCTTGAAGCGTTGTCTGAAAATCAATACTCGCTGACGTACTCATCAGATGTGTCAAAGTTTTTTTTGTCTGATGAACGTTTCGAACACTCTATTTTCTTTATTGAAGATCAACAGCTGGTGCCATCTCAGTATCATTACAAGCGCACGGGCACGGGTCCTGATAAACAACTCGGTCTTAAATTTGAAAGCGAGCCAACACCGACTGTCCAGATTAAAAATGGCGACACCCTGGAATGGAATGGCGAACTGGACAATCAGCTTTATCGGCTTGATATTGCCCGTCAGCTTAAGATTGGTAATCACGATCTGAATTACGACTTTATTAATTATCGAGGTGAAAAACGCCATTACGGAATTTCTGTTTTAGGTAACGAAACCTTGTCTCTGCCTTATGGTCAGCTTAACACTATAAAAATAAAGCTGGTACGCGACTCGAAAACTCGGGAAACCTTTGCCTGGTTTGCGCCTAAATTAAATTATCAGCTGGTACGTTTGCAACAATTTAAAGAGGGCGATGAACAAGGCGATATTCGGTTATCTGAATTCGAACTACATTAGTCCCATTGCGTGCGTAGTAACCAACTATTACATTTCTTGCTTCAATATTTAGCAGTATTGAAGTCCCTTTTGCTTGATCTTTTGTGCATAAATATATAGTTTTAAATTAAGCTGGTCTGACCTCGACCTCAACCCTTGTTGTCGACCCTTTTCCAGCATTACCGCCAAATTTATCGGGAGTGTGAAATGGCAGAGCTAGTCTGGTTTTTAATTATTTTACTGGCAGTCTGTGTTGCCAGCTACAAGCGCATTGGGCTGACGAGCACTATCGCCCTTACCGGCGCTATCATGATTCTTGGCACCTTATTTGGTGATATCGGTCTGCTTGGTTGGGTATTGTATCTGGTTGTTGCCATACCTTTAGGGGTAGCTGATATTCGAAAACCCTACATTACAAAAAAGCTGCTGGCCTTTTACAAAAAAGTTATGCCTGAGATGTCACGCACCGAGCAAGAGGCTATTGATGCCGGCTCTGTATGGTGGGACGGTGATATCTTCAGTGGTGATCCAGACTGGGATAAACTACACGGAATCCCTAAAGGCCGACTAAGCGAAGAAGAACAAGCCTTTTTAGAGGGGCCTGTAGATCGCGTTTGTCATATGGTTGATGAATGGCAGATAAACCACAAAGACGCAGACCTTCCTCCAGAAATCTGGGACTTTTTAAAAGAACATAAATTCTTCGCGATGATCATCAAAAAGCAATATGGTGGTCTGGAATTTTCAGCCTATGCGCAGTCGCGTGTGTTACAGAAGCTTGCCGGCTGTAGTGCGGTATTGTCTTCCACCGTGGGCGTTCCTAATTCGCTGGGCCCAGGCGAATTATTACAACATTACGGTACTACCGAACAACAAGACTATTATCTGCCACGCTTGGCTGATGGTAGCGAATTACCTTGTTTTGCGCTAACTGGTCCTGAAGCAGGCTCTGATGCCGGCGCTATCCCTGATGTAGGTATAGTGTGCAAGGGTGAGTGGGAAGGCGAAGAAATTTTAGGTATGCGCCTGACCTTTGACAAGCGGTATATTACTCTGGCTCCTGTGGCAACCGTTATTGGTTTAGCATTTAAACTTCAGGATCCCGAAGGATTACTGGGCGATAATGCCGATCTGGGCATCACCTGTGCTCTTATTCCTCGTGAAACCAAAGGTCTTGATATTGGCCGCCGTCACTTTCCGTTAAATACACCATTTCAGAATGGCCCTATTCGCGGAAACGATATTTTTGTTCCGCTGAGTTACATTATTGGCGGTCAGCAAATGGCGGGGAAAGGCTGGCGTATGCTGATGGAATGCCTGTCAGTAGGTCGTTGCATTACCCTACCCTCTACCGCAGCAGGTGGGGCTAAAACCTGTGCGCTGGCTACCGGTGCTTACGCCCGCATTCGACGCCAGTTCCGCATTCCGGTGGGGCACATGGAAGGCGTTGAGGAAATGCTCGCCCGCATTGGCGGCAATGCTTATCTGATGGATGCAGTAACACGCTTATCTACAGTGGGGGTGGACCTGGGTGAAAAACCTTCGGTTATCTCAGCTATTTGTAAATATCACCTGACCGAAAAAATGCGTCAGGTAATCAACGACTCAATGGATATTCACGGTGGTAAAGGCATCATGCTGGGTCCCAATAACTATTTGGGACGGGCTTATGAAGGTGCGCCAATCTCTATCACTGTGGAAGGGGCTAATATTCTTACCCGCAATATGATGATTTTTGGTCAGGGCGCAATGCGGTGTCACCCATTTGTACTTAGAGAGCTCGAAGCAGCCGCAATGGAAGACCGTGAAGAACAGTTAGAGGCGTTCGACAAGGCGGTATTTGGACACATCGGCTTTGCGATGTCGAACAAAGTACGTAGCCTGTGGTTCGCCATAACCAGTAATGCGTTTAGTTCTGCGCCATTTGCTGACGATACCGCACGCTACTACAAACTATTAAAAGGATACAGTGCCAACTTAGCGTTTATGACAGACGTATCTATGGGCGTATTGGGCGGTGACCTGAAGCGTCGCGAGCGGTTGTCTGCACGATTAGGTGACGTCTTAAGTGGAATTTATCTGGCCAGTGCTACGCTTAAGCGATTTGATGAAGAAGGTCGCTTACCCGAAGATGCGCCGTTTATGCACTGGGCGCTTCAGCAAACATTGTACGATATTGAAACTGCCATTCTTGATTTTCTGGCAAACTTTCCTTCAAAAGGTATTGCGCTTGGATTAAAAGCCGTTGTAATGCCATTTGGTCGTCGGTGTGAAAAACCCTCAGACCGGTTAGAACATAAAATAGCCGGTATACTACAAACACCCTCGCCCGCACGCAGCCGGCTTGGTCAGGGTCAGTATTTAACCCGCGAAGAAGGCAGTTTGTTTGGTGATTTAGAACAAACTCTGGAAGATGTTATTGCCAGTGAAACTATCTTTAACCGTATCTGCAAAAGTAAAAATGCTAAATTGCCCTTTACGAACCTGGATACATTAGCCAACGAAGCGTTAGAGAACGATATTATCGACAAGGAAGAGGCCGAGTTACTCAAGCGTACTGAAGCGGGTCGAATGCGAACCATCAGCGTAGATGACTTTGATCATGAAGAGCTGGTGCTCGGTAAACCAAAGCGAACTCGTAAAAAACCTGAATTGAAGTAACCATTCGCTTTAACATTGTCCCACCTGAAAAACCTCGCACCCTGCGAGGTTTTTTTTATTCGGCACTATTTAGTCAAGCGTTGGCTTATAGCTTTATCAGCGGCGATGATGAAAAGCAATGTATAGGGTTTTGAACATGTCGACACATCATCTACGACTTTAGTCTATGCTTTGTTGCTAGATTGTTAACATGGGTTTAATGTGAAGCTTCTTTTGTTTCGGATACTTCCCTGTACATACAGTGTGAAGCACCAATCGAAATAATCTTTCTCGGCAGTGCTGTGCTAGTCAGGAGGCAAGATGCCAATCGAATCTCAAGCAACAAAACAATCATTTCCTTTAACCATGAGTTCTTATTGCGGGGCCACCAACAAATCTATCAGCGAAGCGACTATTAGCCAGCATCTCGCTAAGATTGTCGACAGTTACCCTCATAAAGAAGCCATTGTTGTTCGACATCAAAATATTCGCTGGACCTATCAACAGTATCATCAGGAGATAGAGCGCGTGGCAGCAGGCTTCCTGGCACTGGGTGTAGAGCCAGGCGATCGTATTGGAATCTGGTCTCCCAATAATATTGAGTGGGCCCTGGTACAGATGGCTACCGCTAAAATTGGTGCGATCATGGTCTGTCTTAATCCGGCATACCGTCCTGAAGAACTGGCGTTCGCCATTACCAATGTTGATGTGAAGTACCTGGTTATGGCTCAGGAGTTTCGAGGCTCTAATTATGTAGAGATGATTTACGGACTCATGCCTTCGCTCAAAGATGCGGACTCATCTGAATTAAACCGTTTACCTTCGATTAGCCGTGTGATCAGTATTGGTGAAGAAACATTAACTGGCATGCTGCCGTTTTCACAATTGCAGACCCTGGCCAAAGATACGCACTACGAACAGATGCGGCAGCGAGAGTCTTCGCTTACCTCAGATCAGCCAATCAATATTCAGTTTACCTCGGGAACCACCGGGAATCCTAAAGGCGCAATGCTGAGCCATAAGAATATTCTCAACAATGCATTGTTTGTCTCTAAAGCAATGCGTATGGACGAAACCGATCGACTGTGTATCCCTGTTCCGTTATATCACTGCTTTGGCATGGTGTTAGGTAACCTGGTATGTATGGTCAGTGGTGCGTGTGCGGTATTTCCTGGCGCGGCGTTTGATCCCCTGACTACATTGCAGACCGTTGAAGAAGAAAAGTGTACCGGGCTGCATGGCGTACCCACAATGTTTATTGCCGAGCTGGAACATCCAGATTTTGATAAATTTGATTTAAGCTCTTTACGTACCGGAGTGATGGCAGGCAGTACCTGTCCGGAAGAGCTAATGAGAAAAGTACATGAACTTTTTCATATGAAAGAAGTGGTAATTGGTTACGGACAAACTGAGTGTAGCCCCATTAATCATATCACCGAAACAGATTCTGAAATAGAAAAGCAAGTCAAAACGGTGGGTCGCGCAATGGACCATACCGAAGTAAAAATTATCGATGAACAAGGCAATATTGCGCCGGTCGGCCAGTCAGGAGAAATTTGCGCCCGCGGGTATTGCGTTATGCAAGGCTACTGGGGCGACGCAGAAAAAACAAAAGCTACCATAGACGAACAAGGATGGCTGCATTCCGGTGACTTAGGGGTAATGGACAGCCATGGCTATGTCACCATCGTGGGTCGTATTAAAGATATGATTATCCGGGGCGGTGAAAATATATACCCTCGTGAAATAGAAGAGGTACTTTATCTTCACGATGAGGTTAGCGATGCGGCAGTATTTGGTATCCCTGATAATCGCTATGGTGAACAGGTTTGCCTGTGGCTTAAGCTTAAAGATGGCGCGACCATAAATGAAGCAAACATTCGAGATTATTTAAAAGACCACCTTGCTTACTTCAAAATACCTAAACATATAAGTGTGGTAACAGAGTACCCAATGACGGTCACGGGGAAATTACAGAAGTTTAAAATGCGCGAGCAAATGATAAAAAATTTAGAAGCTGATGCTATGATTGCCTGAAAAGCAGCACCTGATGTTCCTCATTACCATTTGATAATGAGGCCCGAATTCAGATAATAAGTGCACCACTCATGGTTAAACGGTGAGAAGAGATCAACTGCCTGTTGGTGGTACTC
>NZ_JAESDK010000023.1 GCF_019249245.1 Alteromonas lipotrueiana
GATATGACGCCTACTGAGTATAGAAGCGCTGCCTGAATATTCTACGAAATAACTGTGTTATTAATGGGGTATTTACATAGCGTATCCAGGGTGGTTGAGATGCTAGAAAACCAGGAAAAGAAACGACAAGCATTGTACGCTATCGCCCCAAAATGCTTTCCATTTAACTTGTGGGCTGCAGCTTATCTAGACGCATGCAGTGCTTAGTTACCCAGATCTCTTTATCAGCCGAATATCGGTTTCTTATATTCCAGTCTGGCTTAAGGTGTTTGATCATTTTTTGCTCCAGGCTTTTGCTAATATTAAGTTCCCCCATATCAGGTATATTGACGTAAGGGCAAACTGCAACCCACATTGCCAGCTCTGAACCTTCCCTAAGAGCCTCAGCAAGTTTGTCGTATATATGGTGCACAACATAACCTTTGCTAAGCCATCGGCTTTTCAGGGTATATGTGAACTCCCCTATATAGACGATCTCTTCATCTCTAGATATGAAATAAAGGGTTTCACCAATTTTTTCATATCGTGCATCTCTCAAATTGAGCAAAATTTCAGAAACCCAAGTCTTTAACTGACACGGGGTATCCGCAAAAGAAAAATTCCCAATTTTTAGGTATTCGAATCCGAGCAAGTATTTTTTTGTGCGATCCATGCATTCGTCCTTAATTTACTACTAGTCAAGATAACTGCTTATAAAGTAATTCATACTAGCAAATTCTTCAAAAGTGAATAGCTAATAGGACAGTCACTTGCTTTAAGTTGCCCTATTCAGTGTTTCTCAGTGACTGTCCTATGCGTAACTATGCGTAACTATGCGAAATGCGTACTATCAAACCATGGGTGATTGTTTTCAGTGCTCGTTACGCCATACTAAATGAGTCTGTTTTCCTACCTATAAATAGGTTCATAAAATAGCGAATGTCTATACTTTGAAAAATTCAAATCAAGCTGATATACAACTGACGTCAGGACTTTTTAATAAGCCAATCGGCGTTAATCTAGGGCTTACTATTGAATATGACTTTCATTTGGTTGGCGAAAGCCACAAACTTTTCTTTAATCGTCTTTTTCACCTTTATGTCCAGACCACCAAACATGACTAAGCCTTCTACTGTAATGGTGGGAGCTTGACGCGAAGCAATAGACGGGGCTGTATTATCTATTCCCCCTAATATACAGAAGGCTTTTGATACCACATTAATATCTTCAGGCACATAAATGTCGTTGCCGCCAAATAAACACAACACTTTAATTGTTACATTTGGCGAGGTGAAAATGGCATCAGTGAAATCAATATCTGCCCCGCCGAACAAAGTTAAAATGCGTATTTCTTTTGCGACTTGCCATTGTCCGCTACGATTAGAGCCGCCTAAAATATTAATGATATTGTCAGTTTTAGGAGTATCACGATTATTTGTATAATTAATGTTCAGGTGCCGTTCTTTTTCAGAAGCAAACTGAGAGTCAGTACTTTTGTTCAGGTCAGCGACTAACCCCATAGTAGTTTGATGATCCTGACTGGCGATAGCTTCATCTAGTCGGCGTTCAAAGGCTTCTGCCGAAATTACTCCATGACTATAATTGAATATAAGAACATCGATAACTTCTTCACGAACTTGCTCTATTGGTCTGTCTTCCAACTTAACTGACATACTATTTGCCCCATCACTGTTAACAATTCAATAACATGTAGCAGGCATTATGCCAAATGAATTTACTATATATTACATATAGTTGGGGTATTCAGCTCTACTTAAAGTTAGCTAAACCCATAAATATTAGTGGTTTTGACGGGGTAATCATCAGACTGACCGCTATCCCCTTCGCAATGGGGTAGCAAAAGTCTAACCAGTACTTTTTTGCGATTGTTGGCCTGAAGGCCAGGCACAACTACACCTGCTTACGTTTTGCTAAAGCGCTAAGTGGATTTTAAAAGTTTGGCGAGAAAAACAATTTGTAAATGGCGAGAAGACTGGGGCCCAACATAGAAAAAGCGGACTATTTACTGTCCGCTTTTCTTCCCTGCTACCTAAAATGTATAATCAGGTATGGGTTCGTTAAACATCCCTTTTTGATACTGCTCGGCAGCCTCCTCGGGCAGTTCGTCAAGATTTGATTCTGCATACCGACGTAACTTTCTGAATTCGCCGTTGTCTTCAATTTCACGTAAAACATCTCGGTAACGAGCCATTTTGCTGCGTCCAATCGCGTTGGTCAGCCAGGCAAAAGTGTCGACCTGATTCTTCTTTACTTCCTTGTAGTGGGTTAGCAAGATTTCTGCAGCGATATCACCCAATATTTCGCTGCGAAGCTCTCTTGAAGCCATTTCTCTGGCAGCTTGCTTAAGGTTGCTAAGATCTCCGGCCAACATCTTTTGTTTCAGACGACTGATGACTTCAGCGTCAGTATCTTTTGTGTATAAGCCTTCAGGTAACGCGTATCCACCCGCGACATATTGCTCACCTTCTGCCCCCGGCAACTCATCCAGCGCGGTATCTGCATGACGTTCGAGCTTATCGTTTTGGGCGTGTTCAACCACCTCAGATAATACATTGTAGTAGCGTCCATTTTCAGAGGCGCCTATAGCACGGGCCAGCCACGCCAGCGAATCTATGTCTGAGCGCACCGCATCCGGGTACTTTTTTAACAGTATTTCAGCGCCAATATCCAATAATTCCGGCTCTGATATTTCACTATTATAAATCTGTTTTGAGGCAGATTTTAACTGTGTCATATCCCCAGAAAGCAACATATCGGCCAGCTTCTGTTCTTCGGGCTCTAACTTTGCCACTGCATTAAATGCCAACATCAACGCCATTGCGCCGGTAGATAAGTATCTCATTTAAATTTCCTTATGTTGAGATGAGTTGAAGTTGCCGCTAGTACATACCGCCATTAACACTAATTACCTGACGGGAAATATAGCGGGCTTCGTCTGAAACCAGAAAACCTATAGTATTGGCTACATCTTCCACATGCCCGAAGGTACCAAGTGGGATCATTTTTTTCGCTTCATCTGCAACAGCACCTTCAATCATGCCTGTTTCGATAACACCTGGCGCCACGCAGTTAACTGTAATTTTACGTTTGCCCAACTCGATTGCCAACGATTTGGTCGCACCTACAATGCCCGCTTTAGACGCACTGTAATTGGTTTGCCCACGATTTCCCATAAGACCCGAAACAGAAGACAATGTTACTATTCGGCCGCCTTGGCGCAGTCGAATCATTGGCATAATGGCAGGATGCAAAACATTATAAAAACCGTCGAGATTAGTATGAACCACCCCATCCCACTCTTCGCCGGTCATGGCCGGAAACGCTGTGTCGCGAGTCACCCCTGCATTACACACTACACCGTAATAAGCCCCGTTTTGTTCAATATCAGTCTCAATTGCTTCGCGCGTACCTTCCCGGTCGGCAATATCGAATTGCAGCGCCACCGCAGTGCCACCGTCAGTCTGGATATCATCAACCACTTTGGCGGCCTCGCGCTTACCGCTGCGATAATGCACGGCTACTGCAAAGCCCTGAGCTGCCATTTTATAGGCTGTGGCTTTGCCAATACCGCTACTTGCTCCTGTGACAAGAATTCTTTTTTGGGCAGACATAAAGTCCTTATTCCTTTTGTTCAGGCTCACCGTTAAACAGGCTTATTGCCGCAATAAAATTAATTGTGTTGCCAATCAGAATGATGCTACCAAAAGCCTGAACTACCGGCATTGCACTGAATGCGAGCAAACCGAAAGAAAGCAAACTCGTAACCGCTGAAAGCAGTATGGCTTGTTGGGTTGTTTCTGGTTGTGCAGTCATTTCCCGGGCGAAAATAACGTAATCCATTCCCAGTCCTAACACCAAAAACAGCGCCATAATATGAAAGACATTGAGTGCCTGTCCAGAGGCCGCCACCAGCGCCACAGCAATTAAACTGGCAGATGCCGGTATAAGCAACAGCAGCGCCGCAGACGCACTGCGGTACCACATTGCCAGCAGCACACTGACAAGGCCATAGGCAATCAGCAACAGGGTAGCCCCGCTCTTACGCTGTGACTTGAGTGCTCGGGTTGCATCACCCAGCGTATTCATATATTCAATGGCAGGAATAGCCTCGGCTGCGGCGGCAAGCGCTTTTAAATCACTATTTTTGCGAATTAAGGCAAAGCTGTAAATTTGCCCGACTCGCTCGCTTAACAAAGGCGGCAAAGCTGGAACCTGCTGCGCCAGTGTAGAGAAATGCAGTACCTTACCCTCTGCTGCATGATAAGCCGCCTTTACCGGTGCCAAGGATGCAGCAGGCAAGCCCAGAGCAGATGCAAATACGTCGAGGGCGCCGCCATCCGCATATATTGTTGCCTGCAGCTCGTAGTTGCGTTTTTGATCTTCGGGAGAGGCAAGCCAGTCTGAAATGCCGGTCACCATTTCACGGCTCGCACCCGGGAAATCATACAAAGCATCGAACGCGTCATATATGTGCTGCGGGTGTTGCCCGCGAATAAGCAAATAACGTCCGGGTTCATATACCTGGGTAAGTGCCGATACGGCTTGCTCCTGTTCAAGTAAAGCCGGAGACACGTGAAAGAAACGTCGGGGATCATCGTTTACATTAACACTGCCCACCAAAAGGTACACCACACTGATACCCGCCAACCCCAACCCAAAGGCGGTGAGTACGCGCGGACGACGTGCAAATACGTTTTGCCAGCCACGAATGACCGACTTCAACATAGTTTGTCTGGCTTCGATAGGACGACGTACCACCAGCGGTCCAAGAATCATCACACTAAGCCAGGCCATGGCCAATCCTGAACACGAAAATAATGCGATTTTTTTTAGGATGGTGAGATTGGCCAGGCTTAAAGCCCCATAGCCAACCAGCGAAGTAATGACGCTAAGTAACATAGCGCGGCGCAATACATTATCAGAGTGGCCCTTACGCGATTCAGACGCATTTTTACCTGACAAAAAGTGGTAAAAATAATGCAATGAATAATCGACCACAATGCCAATCAGGCTGGCGCCAAACACAATAGTGAGTACGTGTACCGACCCAAAGACCCAGATGCTGGCCAGCACCCCAAAGCCGACACCGGCGGCAATAGAGCCCACCGCTAATGTTAAGGGCAACAACGAGCGAAACACCAGTAGCATTAATACCAGCACGCCAATACCCGATCCGATGGCAATCAGCTGAATATCTGCTTTGGCCGACTGTGCCGAGTCCACGGCAAAAAAGAACATACCGGAGTGCAGTACGGTTACATCAAATTTGTGGCTTGTACTTTGTTCGGCCGCTTTTATTTGCTCGTACAGGCTAAACTGCTGTGCCATGTTGTCGGGAAAATCGGTGAAGGTTACCGCAAATGACACTACCGACTCCCCCTTCTCGGTGACCCGGTCAGCTGTTTCAATACCGCCTGACATAGCCAGCAGGTAGTCAGAAAACCAGCCCAGAGGATCGTCTTCAAATGGGATCAGCCTAACGCCATCCCCCAGCTGATATAATTTTCGTTGAGCCTCGCCAGCCAATTGCTCTGCATTTTTGTTTTTTAGTGCTTTATGCTGAGCTTCAGTAAGAAAATTAAACCGGTAAGGCGTGACTATCGGTAGATAATCATTCAGTAAACGCTCGTTTTTTACAGCGGCAAGGCCAGGCAACTCGTCAAGGGAGGTTTGCAGCGCGTTCACCGCATTATGGGTACTGCGCTTGTCGGTGCCCTTTACCACCACCGTAAAACGCTGGCTGATATCGTTGGCAAGACTATCCAATGCGTATTGAAGACCCGGGTCTTTGACTTTTTCAGGGTTCAGGTCATTGATGTTTGTATCAATCTGAATTGCCTGCGGGTTAAGTGTGGCGAACAGTACGCCGGCAACGATGAAAAAAACAAAGCACAACCGAACAAGAAACATCATGGCCGGTAATTACAAAGCATCGTAACGGGAAGGAGAACGCAGCACCTGACACCAGTTTGTTTTGTCAGAATACATTTCAAGACATTGCTCATAGGCTTTACGCTTGCCGTCGAAATTGTAGTGCTTAATCTGCTCTATTAACACCTGGGTATCCTGGCCTGTAGCGTCAGTCACCTTTATGTTTAAGGTTACCGGCGCTGTCTTATCGCCACTCTTACTGATGCGGATAGCTTCCAGACCTTTTTGCATCATTTCGCTTTCAGGTAGCAACACCAGACTTTTGGTCTCTTCCTGGCTCACTGCAAATTCTTCGGCAAAATAGCGGGTGTCTCCCTCTAACAAACGTACAAAAATATTGGACATGATATAGCGTGCCACGCCACTAAGTGGCGAAAGTGTACCGTCGTCCTGCGCTGTGAAATTATTGGTGCTGTTAACGTACAGTACGGCCTCGCTAAACGGCGTACTGGTATGCCAGACAAGCCCCAAATCACAGGCGTAAAAAAAATCGCCAGACGAGCTTAGCGCAGCGGGAAGACCCTTCACGGCTTTTTGTTGTTTAAAATGACCTGAAAAATAACAGTTAGACGGAAATAAGCCTGACAACAGAGACTCTTCGCTTGCCTCGGTTTGCCCTGCCATAGCCGCAGTACTCGCCAAAACAGCGACCATCCATAACGCAGTAAGCCATTTCAAAGATGTTTTTTTCATTTTTTACTTATCCATGCGGCTACCGCATCGGTGAGAAAAGCAGGTGACTCGTATTGCGTAATTTGCTCGGGCATGGCCACGGCAAACTGGGTAGTTTTTGCTTTAGTAAAAATCTCACCTGTCTTTCGGTCTTTAATGACATAGCTGATTTTTAAGCGATTTTCCCACTCAGTCAACCACGACTCCACCACCACCTTTTGTTCAAACAACAAAGGTTTGATGTATTTCACCTGAATATCGACAATGGGGAAAAAGAAACCCTGCTGCTCCATTACGCTGTAAGGACAGCCTATTTCAGACAGCAATGCACATCGCGCCATTTCAATATATTTAGGATAATTACCGTGCCAGACCACACGGTAAGCATCCACATCGAAAAACGGTATGTCGATATCTAAATAGGTTTTTTTCATCAGGGTTACGCTTTTGCAGAAAGCCCGGCAAATACGTCTACCACGTCGCCGATGGTTCTTACCTGCTTAAACTGAGAAGGCGTGATTTCTACATTAGTTGTTTTTTTCAGGTCCACCAGCAAATCAACCGCATCAATGCTGTCAATGTCCAAATCTTCATACAGGCGTGCTTCAGGTACAATCTGGGCAGGATCCAGCTCAAACAGATCGACCAGAATTTCTCTGACCTTTGCAAGAATGCTTTGTTTTTCTTCGTTCATAATGTATTCCCTTAATGTGTCTTTAGTTCTGCCGGTGGAACCGGCGTATCTGTTGAAAGCTGCTTTTTGTAATAGTTTTCCAGATACTGTGTGAGGTGTCTGTACTGCTTAGGTCGTGGTAACGTCCTGTCAATGCACTCCTCCAGCGCCAGTAAATTTCCTGAGCGCAAGGTAAATTCCGGAGTGCCTTGAGGAATATTATACCACTTATCGCCTTTTTTTAGCGCGCGGGGGTAGCATTCAATTACCACAGGCATAATAGAAGCATTTACCGCCACCGCCATATTTGCTGCGCCTCGCTTAAATCGCAACACATTGTCTTCTTTGGTACGAGTACCTTCAGGAAAAATAAGAATATTTTCTCCTGCCTTTAATCGGGCAGCCGCCATGGGTAAAAGCTGTTCTGCATGATTAGGAATAAAGCCTGCCTGCCGCGCTACTGCGCCGGTGAAAAAATTATCCCAAACTGCGCTTTTGACAAAGCAGCACATCTGCTTGTTCACCGCCAGCAACAGCACCACGTCAATCAGTGAAGGGTGATTTGCAATAACAATGTGACCCGGGCTAACCGCATGCATCGACTCAACATCAAAGTGATATCGGATTAACTTAAAAAAGCGCAAAATGCGGATGAAATTCAGGCAGCCTTTATGGATACACCAACGAATCATCCGCTGTTTTTTTGCCGGTGAAATGAAACTCACCGGGCTCAGCAATCTGAAAAATATACCAACCAGAACGGCACCTGTGCCAAATAACACATAACAGGCGCTGGCGATGAAAATTCGCAAAAACCGACGAAGTCTGAAAGGTGGCTTACTGATTTTTTTATTTTGTTGAGAGTGCACCGTTTCAGTCACAAAAACACTCTATTTCTACCAACAGATCTTTACGACAAATGTCAGCCAGCGTGTATACCGCTTCAACCTGGGGATAGTGCGTGGTAAGCCAGTGGCGGATGAAAGCAAGGTGATGGGCATGGCGTATATACACTTTGAATGTGGCCAGTTCACGATTGTCGGGGTTGGCGGTATCAAGCAGGTGTCTGATATTCTCCATGGTTACAGTGAGCTGTTTCTCTATGTCATCTTCACCTAATGTTTGGTGGCCCGTAATACTGGCAGTACCGGATATAAACAAAAAATGAGAGGTATTCAGACTCAGCGCTGTGGCCCGGGCAAAAGAGGGGCTGGTAACTCCATACTGACGAGGATAGTCGTAGGAATTAACCTGGCGATGATTATTGAAATGACGCGGGCGAGCCCGACTGGCAAATACATAGAATACAGCCCCGTCACTGTGGTGACCCAGGGCAGATGCTGCCGGAAAAGCCTGGGCAGAAATCCCCCTTGATTCAAAGGCTTTCAGGCGCCCGGTACAAAACTTTTTATACACCTCGTCATCGCCATTGCCAACATTGATCCCCGGCAGATAATTCCAGAAACGAAAGGGGTGAGGAAATTTATGTTCATCAAGCACGGCTAAAATAGCCTCGTAGGCGAATTGAGTACTTTGCTCAATTTGTTCGCACTCATCTTTACTCAACCAATGAGCAACACAAATCAGATTGTTTGTTTCAGACCAATAGCAACGCCCTGATTGCCCTCTTGTTACCGTTTCACTGACACTCCATGTTTCGTTAACAGGATGAGCATCGGCTTCTTCCAGACCGGTTGCAATCAACCCTTCGCCATACGGTTCACACTGACTGGTCAGCGGCATTACCACCAAAGTTTTGTCGCGGGACAATAATTCTTTTGCTGGGGTGGAACAAAAATGCTGTTTTAACATAAGACAACTGGATGTGAGGTAATGTGACAAGGAAACAAAGCCGCCAGCCTGCGAGACACTGCAATGGTTCAGGTGATCATTCCATGACACAAAATTAGTTTTTATTATAGCGGTAGTTTAAACTAGCAAAAATTGAAAATAAAGCGAATGAACTGACCGTTTACCCGGCTTGTTGAAATTTGTGAACACCTGTAACTGACTCCATCGATGCCAAATACTTTTCCCCTTATTACTCGTGAACCTGAAGATGCTCTTGCGTTTCTAACGCAGCCAGTAGAGCCGATAGGGCTTTCTATAGGACCAATTTCTGCACGGCAATTTATTGCGCATGTAAAACAAGTCGCAAACGCGTTACCTAATCATCAGCATGCCATCAATTTATGTGAAAACCGTTATCTGTTTTTGGTGGGGTTTTGTGCTGCCATTTTGCGAGGCACCACAAATCTTCTGCCCTCCGTTAATAATATTGCCACGCAGGAACAACTTGCCCAGAAGTACAGTGATTGCTTTATTATTCATGATGGCGGGGATATCAGTGGTTTACTCCCTGCCGTTGATATTTTATCGGTTCGGGTTTGCCCGGTAAATACAAGCCATCATGAAGTGCCAGATATCAAAGATGATTTTCTTGCCTGCATTAGCTTTACCTCTGGCTCAACGGGTAAATCCAAGCCCAATCTAAAGTATTGGCGAACCTTGCATCGCAGCAGCCTGATTAATTATTCATTTATGATCCCCGACTGTGATGAAACTTTGTATCAGTTAGCCACAATGCCTGCACAGCATATGTGGGGGCTTGAAACGTCAGCCCTGTTGCCCATGTTTAGCCAAGTCTGTATGAGTGACGCAAAACCGCTCTTTCCCCAGGATATAATTGATACGTTCAAGAGCCTGCCCTCGCCTAAGCAATTGGTTTCAACTCCGGTGCACCTGCGGGCTTTATGTGCACAAATGTATAGCACGGCGCAAATGAACAGCTTGGGGGTCACCCATTCTGTACTTTGTGCTACCTCGGCGTTAACCACAGAACTGGCGCAAGAGGTAGAGCAGAAGTTTGATGCGCCATTACGCGAGGTTTATGGCTGTAGTGAAGTCGGCTCAATGGCAGTTAGAAGAGCCGCACAAGAAGAAACCTGGTTGAAGTTTGAGGGGATAGACTTTACCCAGCAGGGCGAAATGACCACAGTCAGTGCAAAGCATCTGCCGGGCCCAATAGTATTACAGGACTTTATTGAGTTTAAGCAGCCCAACTATTTTGTGCTCGCGGGCAGAGCTTCAGATTTGATTAAAATTGCCGGAAAACGCGGCTCACTTTTCAACATCAATCAGACCTTGTTAACCTTCAAAGGATTAGAAGATGGTATTGTTATTCAACCAGAGTCCACCCGTCTGGTAACCCGTCTGGTTGCGTTTGTCTCACTAAAACCGGGGGCGGAAAAAGCGGCGCTGATTCGGTTTCTACAAACCCACCTGGACAGTGCTTTTGTTCCCCGGCCTGTCTATGTCGTTGACTCTTTGCCCCGAGAGCCAAACGGCAAACTGTTGAGAAAAAATATCGATGCTCTGCACGCTTCGTTAAAAAAGAACAGCAAGCAATAAGCATAAACGGGCATCACCTCGCCCCCAGAGATACCCGTTTATACCTGTAGACTGAGTGGGAAGAGAATCACACCCGTTTGATGATCAATGATGTATTGATACCGCCAAATGCCAGGTTGTTGCTCATAAAGCACTCTGTCGATATTTCTCTGCATTCGTGCTGAATATAATCCAGCGGAGCGCACTCTGGGTCAACATTGTGCAGATTCAAAGTGGGAGCAAACCAGTTTTCCTTCATCATGTTGATGGTGGCCCATACCTCAAACGAACCACATGCACCAAGCGTATGGCCGGTATAGCTTTTCAACGAACTGATAGGTTTGGCACCTAACACCTGATGCGTTGCATGGCTTTCAACAATGTCACCATGTTGTGTGGCGGTACCATGTGCAGATACATAGCCTATGTCATCTGCATTTACACCCGCGTCTTTCAACGCGGTTGACATCACCCGTTGTACGGTTTCAGGATTAGGTTTTACCAGATAAGCGCCATCTGTGTTGGTGGCGTAACCTGCGACTTCTGCAAGAATATTTGCGCCCCGGGCTTTGGCATGCTCGTATGACTCAAGAATCAAGGTACAGGCTCCTTCGCCAAGCACCAGACCGTCACGGTCAACATCATAGGGGCGCGGCGTCGCTTCTGGCGTATCATTTTTTGTGCTCGCGGCGAACAAAGTATCGAACACGGCCGCTTGTGAGGGACAAAGCTCTTCAGCGCCACCGGCTATCATCACATCTTGTTGGCCATATCGAATGGCTTCGTACGCGTAGCCGATTGCCTGACTACCCGCGGTACAGGCACTGGATGTGGTATACATGCGCCCTTGCGTGCCAAAATACACACTGATGTTTACCGCAGCCGTGTGATTCATCATGCGCAGATAAGTACTGCTGTTTATGCGCGAGGTTGAGAAGTTTTCCAACATAGGCGAAAATTCAAGCGCTGCTTCACTACTGCCGGTTGCTGAACCGTAGGCCACGCCGGTAGAGGCAGAACGAATTACCGGGCTCTGTGCCAATCCGGCCTCGGCCAACGCCCGTTCGGTAGCCAGTACACCTAGCTGGGCCACGCGACCCATGCTGCGCTTTTTCTTTTTAGTAAAATGGGCTGGCAAGGTAAAGTTATGTATTGGCGCAGCCAGATAGGTGCCCAACCCTTTGTATTTTTTCCAGTCTTCCATATAACATACCGCCGACTTCTTTGCCTGCAGGGCCGACTTCACTTGTGCCCAGTCATCACCAAGTGCAGACACCACACCAGCTCCGGTAATCACAACACGTCTGTTATTGTTATTCAAACTACATCCTTTTATTAAATCGGCCGGCGGAACACCGACAAACTTGCGGTGGCCAGGCATTGTATGTCGCTACCATCTTGCGGTTCATTTTCAATGAAGCACGCAAAGGTTGCAAGGCCATCGCCTACCACTGCTTTTTCCTCGCACCGAACTTTGTAGGTACCAGGGGTAAAATAATTATGGGTGGTTTTAAATGCCCGGGTACCAAGTAAAAAGCCAAGATGCGGTGTGACCCGCCCCAGCTCCAGCTGATGCCCGGCGATAAGCGCAGCCGTTTGGCCCATATATTCAAGCCCGATCCATGTGGGTACGCCTTTGCCATCTTCAAAAAAGGGGCTAACTTCATCTACGATGACTATCGAAGAGGATGATGTCTCATCAACACTCAACACAGTATTAATAAGCAACATTGGCGGCCGGTGCGGAATTAACTCAAAAAGCCGGCTGTCGAAGCGGGGATCCTGCAACGTGACTGTCCTTCTTGTTATTCTTGTTATTCTTGTTAGTGGGCGGGTATGGGCTTATGGACGCCGGGCTGCCAAAAATCGTAGAAATTAAACCATTGATAAGGAGACACAAGACAATGCTCTTCAAGCTTGTCAGCAAATTGCTGTGCATATTTTTGAAGATCCTGCTGGCGGTTTTTTCTGTTGATTTGTAGCTTGTCGCACAACGAAGCAACGTCAAACACTACCTTATTGCCCACTGTTTCACTGCGATAGGCAAACATGAGTTTGACCGGGCACTCTAAGGCTTTTGCCAGCATGTAGGGGCCAATCGGTAACGGGGCCTGCTCACCTAAAAACTGCACATCGACGGTCCGGTCCAGCCCGCTCAGCGGTACTCGGTCACCGGCAATAAATACCCATTCACCTGCATCAACTTTGTCTTTCAACTTCATGATAGTGGTAACGTTAAACTCATCGACCTGAAACACATTAAGGCGAGATTCATTATTTTCGTTTTGCATCATTTTTACAAAATTGCCTGCGTGTTTGTCATACACCAGAATGTTAATGACCTTGGTGCCATAGCGATGCATAAAACCACGACAAAACTCCAGATTGCCAAAATGTGAGCCAATGATCAGCTGACCCTGGATATCATTATGCAGCGCTTCTATAGCTTTTGGAGATGTCAGAACAAAATCGTCTGTGGTAATTTCATCCAGCCAGCCAAGCATTTTATCCAAAATGACTTCAGCAAAACTTTTAAAGTGCAGTAATACATGACGATAACCGGGTTTATGTTTCCAGTATTCGGGCTTACAGCGGTAATGCTTCAACAGGTATTGCAGCGATGCCTTGCGCTGCTCTTTCCGGCACAATACAAAGTACATCGCTACCGGATACATGATTAATGAAAATACCCGTCGGTTGAATACCCGGTAGATAAAGAAAACCAAACGCATGGCTGCCATAGTCCCACCCTCGCGGGTTTGAGACCAGTGCGACTTAGCCGTATTTTGAGTTTCAGACATGTTAACTGAACAGCGGTTTAATGCGACTGAACAATAATCGAGGTAAGCGTACCAGCATGCCAAACATTAGCCGTACATGTAATCGAAACAGCATTACGTTGTCTTTCAGGTAATGATAATGTGAGACCGTATTTTCGTGATAAACCACTTTGGTCGGAATGAAATGTAAGTCAATTCCGGCCCAAACGGCTTTCACCAGTAGTTCCGGGTCAAAGTCCATGCGGGGACCAAGATAATAATTATCGAACACCTGCTCGATTTGTTTTACCGGATAAACACGGAACCCGCACAACCCATCTTTGATTTTTAACGACAGGGTTTCTATTGCCACCCAAAAATCGTTAATCCTACGCCCGTATTTTCTGGCAAAAGGTGCAGTTTCATCAAAGTAAGGCCTACCCGAGATAAACGCCTCAGGATGAGACCGACTGTAATCGAGTAATTTTTGAGCATCTTCAATGTTGTGCTGCCCATCAGCATCTAGCTGCAGGACATGACTGAACCCCATTGCGCTGGCGTGATAACAGCCGGTAATAACCGTTGCGCCTTTACCGCGGTTGGTTTGATGCTGAACAAGATGAAAATCGGGATATGGCTCAAGCAGTTCGCTAACCTTAGCCACACTTTGTTCGCCACTGCCATCGTCAATAACAATACACGGTAAGTTAAGCGACGCGAGTGCAGGAAGAAACGCTTCAAACAGCACTTCGTGTTTATAATGAGGAATAATAATACAATATTTCATGATACGGTAAACTTCAGGCTGCCCGTGGAAAAAGAGTCAGACTCGCTGGAAAAATGAAATGTGACGCTTTCTTTAGCGGCGTTATAACTTAATATCAGTTGCAGCGCCATGCCAGGCATCACCATGGATTTAAATTTTATGTTAGTCAGTTGATGGAAACGATTTTCACTGACGAACAAGGCTCTTGCCAGTTTAGCCGCCCAATCAATTTGCACCACACCGGGTAAGACTTTATGGTCCGGAAAATGCCCGTCAAACCAGGCTAAGTTTTCATTTACCCTGAGCGTTATCTGAGCAGAATTATCTACCAGACTGCACCCGGTAATGTCAGGGCCTTCGTGTTCTTTAAACAGTGCTTTTAGCGCATTTATATCAGTCATCAATAATTTTATGCTTCTTTTTATAATGGCGCCGGAACATCAGTTCTATCACAAAAAACACTGCAACAAACACATAGAAAAGTAAACCATTGTACAGGGTCCACACTGCTAAACTACTATACCAGACAGTCCAGGCAGCAATCAGAGCGTTGAGTAGTAACAACATTCCGCATATCAGACTCAATCTGTTGAGGTAATTACTGGCCTGTGGAGGCGGATGCTTGCCGCCGGCTCTGGCAAAACGTTCAATTAAACTTTGCTCATCGCGTAGCGAAATAAGAAACAGAAGCCCCATACCAGCGCTCATCATTACCGGGTAGCATTTTAACAATATTTCGCTGTCCAGCAAGATTACTGCAATGCAAAATGTCACGATTACCGCTGTCATTAACCAGTCACTGGTTTTGCGTGCAGTATCGACAACCGCCATTCTTACCAGTGCTACAAGCAGCAATGCACCACCAAACCAGCGAGGGTCAACCGAGTCAATATGCAGCCATACTAAGAACGGATAAGCCACTGACAGCAGCATTAAAAGTAACGGAATTAAATCTTTTAGTCCGCGCTGTCGTTTTGGTTTCATCACGCCAGCACTTTTAATCTGTAAGCACCAAGAATCGCCTGTTCTTCCTCATCAATTTGGTTGACAGGTTCGTCGCTCAACATATCTTCAAAATAGGGGACAATTTTTTGCATGATAGTGATGTTCTTTTCCAACGCCTGCTCAACGTCTATATCCGGATTTTTCAGAACATCATTAAGTTCACTTAAGCACGGCACCAGGAACTGATCCATAAAGCTGCCTTTTGCCGGCAGCACTAAACGCCGTTCAGCCCGCTGTCGTAGCATCGTTTGCATTTTTTTATTCAGTTTCTGGGTTTTCAGAAGGTTTGGCGTAATTTTACGCATCGTATCCAAATCGCCAATTGTGTCAGTGAAAAACAGCAATGCAAACACACCCCAGTAATAGGTGTAATCCCACACCAGCTTCACTGACATCATTTTACGATCGCCAAAGCCCCCGTACTGATCTTTGTAAATCGACAATGTATTTTCGAAGAACGAATCGTAGAATTTGTGGAACAGCGCTGCTTCAAAACGTATGTCCTGTCCTTTTCTGTCGCGCTCAATAAGGTGCGTTACAAAGGTATTATTCAATGCGATAAAGTCACTACCAGGCGAATAAAAGGGATCAGAAAAAGCCCCTGCTTCACCGGTCATAGCCCAGCCACTGTCACAGAACATCTTTTTACAACCGTAGGAGTAGCCCTTCATGACTTTAAAATCAAGCAGGTCGGCCCCTTCAATGGCTGCTGCGCATAATGGGTGCTCTTTGCTCAACCATGAAACGGTATCTTCAAACGTGGTAATGCCACTGTCTGCCAGTGCTTTGTCATCCATAACAATACCAAAGCTGGTCGCGCCAGAAGCTAAGGGTATCACCCACACCCAGTAACCCGGGCCCATCAGATGATTGGTACTTAACCAGCGCTTACCCGGCTCACACACCCGGTTTTGCCACTGTTCGTTATCACACCATTCGTCAATGATGACTCGCTTATTAATGCGAAAAAAAACGGCATTTCCCTGATGGCCGGTTTCTGTCTGCAAATCTAGCTTATTGCGTAACAAAGCCTGACGGCCAGCGGCGTCCACCAGCCAGCGTCCGGTGATGGTAATTTCCTCATCGCCGCGTTGACAGGTTACCCGATGGTGTTTATCGCCCAGAGATATATTGCCGGGCACCGCTGCGTCAAGAAATACAACGCCTCTGTCTTTTAACAAGGTGTAAAGATGGTTTTCTAAGGTGCCGCGTTCTATCTGGTAAGCTGGAATACCGAACAGCTCACTCACACCAAGCTCGTCATAGCCGCTGAAATCGTCCTGGCCCTTACCAAAAAACAAGCGCAATCCATATTTACGCAAATGCTTTTCTTCAAAATGCGATTGCAGCCCCAGCACGTGAGAAAAATAATGGGCGCCAATTTCTACCGTCGACTCGCCTACTTTGGCGGTGGTGTCAGGCACCGGAAACGTGTTCTTTTCAATAATGGTGATAGCGTAAGATGCATCGCGGTTAAGCAGCTGTAACGCCAGGCTCATGCCTGCCAGGCCACCACCAACGATAATAATGTCCGTATTCATCTGATTCATCGTTTATTTTTCGCAAGAAAAAGTGAGCGCAGTTCCACTGCTTAGAGGTACGACAATGTCGCGCTTGGGTTGCTCAAGAAGCTCAGCAAGACTTAAAATTTTAGCCGCTGGATTGGCTGCATAAAGTCGGCGCAAGTAATCGCTTTTGCTTTGTAGTGCAGGCCAGGTTGTGTGTTCCTGTTGCTCTACATTAGCGGTCAATAGGGGGCCTTCAACATCAGCGCTGTGGGGAAAAACCACCAAAGAAAACGCAAAGGTCTCCTGATTTGGCAGTACGGGCGTTAATATTTGAGCCACAGGGGCATCATAAAAGGTAAGCAGCATCGGTGTATTTTCAGTTTCACACTGAATCATCGCCTCAAGCAACGTCAGTGACACCAAATTTTCATAACCGGCCACTGAATTGGCTGCCTTCATGGTGCCAGTGCTGATAGTCCAGTAACCGGCAGGAGCATTATGAACAGAGTTATGAAATTTTGTGGGCGACAGGGCTTTGTGTTCTGAAGCCAGTGTTTTACACATGTAGTCGGTCAGGTCGGTATCACCCAAACCCGATGCAAATACACACGTCAGCGTATCAGCCTCTACACCCGCATCCTGAGTTGCCTGCCACGAGCTGGCCACCGCTAACTTTACCGGCAAAGGCGCACGGCGTCTTTCATTTGCAGGAATAATATCAGGCTTCGGACCTTTTAATTTTGTCTCTGGTAACGAAGCACCATTGAGTAATGCTTGCAGTGCCTGCCAGCTTTCAAAATAACTACCCCAGGCCCCTATGCCTGCTATTTTACATTTTAAAGTTTTTGACTGCATATTACCCGGTTCTGCTAAACAAAAGTGTACAGTTATTGCCACCAAAGCCGAACGAATTCGTCATCACATGCTGACAAACTTTTGGCTCATCTGTAGCTTTGATTGAAAAATTCAGCGCCTCATCGAGTATTTCGAGATTTTTGGACCCGGGTATTACGTTAGTCTGCAATGTATCCATAGCAATAATGGCTTCTGTAATACCGGCAGCGCCCAGTGTGTGTCCCATCCATGCTTTGGTAGATGAGCAGCTTACTGAGCCAGGAAATAACTCGGAGATCAGTTTGCCTTCGATAAGATCGTTAGCGCGGCTGGAGGTACCGTGAAGATTGACATAATCAATAGCTGAAGGTGGCAGCCCTGCTCTATCGAGCGCCTGGGTCATAGATAACCGAGCGCCCAACCCATCAGGATGAGGGTGTGACATGTGATAGGCATCTGAACTTTCGCCATACCCTGTCAGCCTTATTCCCTTAGCGTTGTCATTCTCGCCAGCTCGTTGTAAAACTGCGAACCCCGAAGCTTCACCCAGATTAATACCGTTGCGGTGTTGATCGAAGGGCTTACAGGGATCTGGCGACAATAATTGCAACGAATCAAAACCATGCAACACGCTTAAACATAATGTATCTACGCCGCCGACTAAAACTGCGTCAACAATGCCGGTCTCGAGCCAGCGTGACCCGGTTGCAAATACCTTAGCTGACGAAGAGCATGCGGTATTGATGGTTAAAGAGGGTCCTTTAATACCCGAAAGATGCGCGGCAAAAAGAGCAGGTGCATGGGGGTTGTGCACAAATGGCTGTCTGAATTCATCTGTCAGTGCGTTTTCACTGTTGAGCTTAGTATACGCTTCTTCAGTGCGATCGATACTAGATGTGCTAGAACCCATAATCAGACCAATTCGGGCCGCACCGTATTTGTTAATTAAACCGGAGACCGTGCTACGGATGGTTCCCTGTTCATACCCCAGCGCTGCCAGCCTGTTATTGCGACTCTGCCATTCGCCCAGGTCATTCACCGCGCTAACTTGCCCGACAACACCAATCCAGGTATCTAAATCTGAACCCGGCAGGTTATTCTTAATCAGACCACTTTGATGTTGCCTGAGAGAGGTCCTTAAGGCACTGAGGTTTACTCCGGCAGCCGAACAGGATTCATAATCAATAATATCTATTTGCATGTCATTAAGAGGGACCCTGCCCGAACTTATTTATTTTCTTCAACAAATGCAGTTAAGCTTCTTAAGGTCTTAAATGCTTCGCGGGTACCTTCGTCTTCGGCTTTAATTTGTACGCCGTATTCTTTTGATATCGCTAATGAAATTTCAAGCGCATCGATAGAATCAAGTCCCAGACCGTCACCGAACAACTGATCTTCTGGATCAATTTCTTCCGCTTCCATGTCTTCAAGGTTAAGAGCATCAACCAAAAGCTGAGCCATCTTTAGTTCGGATTCTGTTTGTGTAGCCATAGTTTATACTGTCCTTACTATGTACGCTTCTATCTGAAAGTGCGCTAGTTTAAACTAATGTTACAATAAAAACTATTTCTGCAACTTTGTATGTTTTCCGACTTCATTCAATCTGCTCCGGTAGCGCACATCACCCTTGATGACGTTCATTTATGGCTTATTGATACCCGTGACATTTATAAAAAAAGCGATATTGATAATTTGTTCAGCCTGTTGTCTGACGAAGAAAAATTGCGAATTAAGCAGTTTCGCAAAGCTGAAAAACAACATCAGTTTTTAGTAAGTCGAGCAGTGTTGAGATGCCTTCTTAATGCTCTGTTGAAAATGCCCTCACCCAGGGATCTTACTTTCACCCTTAACGCCTATGGTAAACCTGCACTCGCGGTTAATAGCGAAAAACTTCAATTCAACTTGTCACATTCTGGCACCACAGTGCTCATTGCAATAACCAGTGGCCGGGCCTGTGGGGTAGATATTGAAAGCATTGACAGAACCCGTCAGGTGCATGATCTTGCAAAATTTTATTTCCACCCCACCGAATTCAACACCCTGAAGCATACGAGTGATGAACTTGCCGATGTGATGAAATTCTATAAACTATGGACTCTAAAAGAAGCGTTTATCAAAGCTGAAGGAAAAGGCATGGCGATACCCGGAGACGGGTTTTATTTTGACGATATAGAGTCGGTCAACCCGCAAGTTATTGTTACCGAGCCATCGGTGGCCAGCGAACAGACCTGGTTATTCAGTCATTATTTTTATAGTAATGCCTACAGTACGGCTTTGGCGATAGAAAAAATCAAAGACCGACCTGTAAATATCAGCCGTAGGCGGTTAGTTTTGTAAACCAAAGCCTATCTTTCAACTAAACAGATATATCGTAATATGTTGAACCATGGTAAATCAGCTGCATTAGCCTGCCTTTATTATAAAAAAACTAACCGCAACCTGATACTCGCTGTAAAAAACAGAGCCGGCGGGAATAAAAAACTGGTGAGAAAGGAGTTCGTAGTGAAACAGTTTGTTCAAGCCATAAAAGCGGCGTTAAAGAAAGCCGACAAAAACGTACTCGAACAATGGAGTACAGAACCAGAAATCTCAGAGTTTTCAGCTGTCAGCGTAGAACGGCACTTTTCTGCTCAGCAAGTCATGGCATCGATACAGGCTTTCAATGATGTTCACCACTGGCAGCAAGATTCATTACACCCTTGCTTTGCACAGTTTCTGGGGCTATCACAGCATATTGATGTGCTGAGCCATAAGCATTCGCCCTTCCCGCTAATGGGATTGGTTCATATAGAAAATACCATTAATCAGGTTAGTCCCTTATCGCCCGATAAGATGCATATTCGCTGTTATTTTGGGGCCATTCGCCCGCACCGTTGGGGTATCGCAGTAGATGTTATGATGGATGTCAGGCAAGGGGGTAGCACATGTCAGACTATTACCAGCACTTATCTTTACCGCCAGGCTTCTGATGTACCGGTTAACCAACATGCTAATGGCAGCGATACAACAGCGCAGGCGTTTACAATAGCGCAACCCCAAAGTTCACCGGTCTCCTTTTGCGCTACAGCCGGACGTCGATATGCCCGAATCAGCGGTGATTATAATCCCATTCACCTTTATTCCTGGAGTGCTAAGCTATTTGGTTTTAAGCAGGCTATCGCACACGGAACGCATGTATTGGCCCGTTGTGTGTCTGTGATGATACTGTCGACACCTTTTTCAAACGATAAATTTACCATTACGAATGAGTTTAAGTATCCCGTCCCCCTGCCCTGCGACCTTACCCTTAAACACAGTTTACAGAATGAAGAAACGTCCAAATCAATATCATTTGAATTGTGTAATCTGCAGGCAACGCCCAGAAAACAAAGGGTATTATGTGGACGCATATCCAACTGAACAATCGCAAAGCGCTTTTGCAGGCATTTAATAGGTAGCAGTAGCTCTGTGCGATTTACCGGCCCGATGTTGAAATTGTTATCAAAATATTCGCTGCAATATTAGCTGAGCAAACCTTTGGTCAAATCAAACCGCGCGGCGTTATTGCCCGACCAGCACGTTAAGCAGCTTAAACCTGAGGAATCTCTTTGGCTTCATATCCACGGTCGGTTTAACGTTAGCATTTTTGGTCTGTTTTCTATTGATTCAGCCGCCTAAATGCAATAGGTTACGGCGCTTCTGATACAAAGGGAGCAGCACGTGATTCAACTGGTCGCGGTTACCATGTTATGGGCATTTTCGTTTTCACTAATTGGTGAGTACCTGGCTGGCAGTGTTGATAGTTACTTTGCCGTACTTACCCGTATTCTGCTTGCCTCTTTGGTATTTCTGCCATGTTTAAAATTATCACTGCTTACCTCGGTCCAAAAGCTGATGCTTGCTGCTTTAGGAGCAATTCAGCTGGGCGTAATGTATATCTTTTTTTATCATTCTTTTTTGTATCTATCTGTACCCGAAGTTTTGCTGTTTACTATTATCACCCCGCTTTACGTGGCAATACTGAATGATATTCTGTTTCGGCGCTTTACCCCTTTTCATATTGTTTGTGCGTGTATTGCGATGGTCGGGGCAATGGTCATTCGATTTGAGGAAGTAAGTTCAGATTTTTGGACTGGGTTCTTTATTGTACAAGGCGCCAATATCTGTTTTGCGCTTGGTCAGGTAGGTTATCGAAAATTAATATCCGACTTTCCCTCTACAGTGTCGCATTACAACGTATTTGGCTGGTTCTATCTGGGGGCACTGACGGTGGCATTACCGGCTTTTTTCATATTCGGCAATGACCAACAGCTTCCCCACAGCATGATGCAGTGGGGCGTACTTGTATGGCTGGGAGTGGTAGCATCGGGCCTGGGTTACTACTTTTGGAATCAGGGGGCGCTGAAGGTTTCGGCAGCCACGCTGGCCATTATGAATAATGCGCTGATACCTGCTGGCCTGGTGGTGAACCTTCTGCTTTGGCAAAAAGACACTGATCTTACCCGGCTGGCATTTGGAGGTGGCATTATCGCGGCAGCGTTATGGTTGTCTCATTGTCGTAGCAAAAAAGAAGCCTGTGAGGCTCTTCATTAATA
Organism: Alteromonas lipotrueiana; assembly: GCF_019249245.1. Classification (GTDB taxonomy): domain Bacteria; phylum Pseudomonadota; class Gammaproteobacteria; order Enterobacterales; family Alteromonadaceae; genus Alteromonas; species Alteromonas lipotrueiana. The sequence continues at coordinate 22,113 of NZ_JAESDK010000023.1, forward strand.
CAAGCTAACTGCTGCTTTTGGGCGTTAACCCGGCTGATACCAGTTTCTCATTGTGTAGTCTTTTCTTGGTCCTTTTACCTGCCATGACGACTCCCATAAAGGCCAGCGGTCAAAGGTATAATTCACTTTATAATGGTCGGTGCCACAAAGATGTTCAGCCTGCGGCGTTGCACCAGAAAAGCTATGAAAATAGCGATTGTCGGCAAAGTAAACATCAAATTGATGGTTGTTACCCATTTGCCAAAAGTAGGTGCGCTCAGCCTGTAATTCTGCACCGTTAGGTAGCGTCACCATCCCGTCTTCCTGGTACAGCAACCGATTTTCAAGCCAGGTGAAATCAGCCTTTCCCTTGAATACAAACTCATCCCCATTTGGTTGCAGAATTTTTCGGTTCAAATGCCATGTTCCGACAAAATTATGCAGTCCCGTTATCTGATTACCTACCGGGTCAGATGCGGCGCTAATTCTCGGGCTTTTGTTGCTGAACAGGCTCAACAGTATCACTACTTTGAAAATCAATTTCGCCAGACTATAAAAGTATGACTTAGGCAAAGCAATACCGAAAACAACTCCAACATTTATCCTTTAGATAGTTATCAGCTAAATCAGTTTTTAAACACCTGGCATTATTTAAGGGCAAATCTACTTTTAGGAACCTTCAGAAGCACTATTCTTTATATGGTCTACATGTGCCAGCATCAGTCGCCAGTGGGTAGGTTCTACCATTACAAAGAACTATTGCAGATAAGACAGGCACTATCTTGTATAGTTAGCTGCACTACTGATGAATAATGGTTTACCCGATGAAATATACTGTACTTCTGGCGATCTTCGCCTTTTTGGTTTTACAGGCAGCGCACGCAGCGAAAACCGCCCCTACCTTACAATCTCATCCTAACCAGCTGGCTTTCTTTCAGGCTTTGACACAGTTATGTGGTCAGGCATTTGAAGGAAAAGTGGTAGCCGATACCGCGAACTCAGACGCATTTAGCAACAAAGCACTGATTATGCATGTCAGAAAATGCAGCGACTCCCAAATTCATATTCCCTTTCATGTAGGCGACGACCATTCGCGAACCTGGATTATCACCCGAACCGGCAGCGGTCTGAGCCTGAAACACGATCATCGTCACCAGGATGGCAGCGAAGATGCGGTCACTATGTACGGCGGTGTCAGTCATAAATCCGGTTTTGCACAAGTACAGTCATTTCCGGCTGACAGTTACACCCAATGGATGTTTGCAGAAAAAGGACTACCTCAATCTATCAATAATATTTGGAAAATTTTTATCTATCCAGACATGTTTAGCTACCAACTTGTGCGGGAAGGCAGAGAGTTTCGGGTAGATTTTGATTTGAGCCAACCTATCGATGCCCCACCCGCGCCATGGGGCGCTATGTAATAGCGGCGCTAAGCTTATCCGGTAATAGGCATAGTTGAATTTGAACTAAAATAATAGTTGTCATCAACGATTGTTGTAGTAGATAAACAAACGAACATTTACGCCTTTGACATCCGGTTTGCGCAGTAGCCTAGCATGCGAATTTCAGAACTCCTCTCGCTATTGTGATAGCACTTTTTACTTTCAATTAAGGATTTCAATAAACGAGATGTTTGGCTGTCTGAAGGTTAGCTTTTTTCCAAGTCGCCTATGTTACGTGCCGGCTGTATACATAGTCAGTAAATACCCGTTGCTATAAAACCCCTGTTAGAGTATGGAATAGTAGCTCTATCCATATATTAATATTTGGTAGGTAGAGAGCTCCGACGTGCATCAGCAGACCACCTGTCCCCACACAAAAAATGAAATTACAAAGCAATTTCAAGCTTTTATACAGCGGTATACTATTTTTTCTAAAGATGGGCACGGTGGGTGTCCATTAAGATAATATTAGTAATATCTTTTTATATGAATCATAAGACATAGAAAAGTCGGGTTCGCTATTATAGCTACCTGGCCAGAAGTAATAGCTAATGCCCCTATTAATTCTCTCTTTCTCTACGTAAAGCCAGATACCCACAAAACCTGACACTTACTTTTAAAAAATATTCCGCACCAGTAGAAACAGACACCCACAAAACCTGACACTGACCTTTAAAAAATATTCCGAACCCTAAAAAATAAGGCCGTGAATTTTTTTCGTTTTTCATGCCCAGAAACCGACTTAAGTACAGCTTACCTGCTGGTATTTGACGTTTATGCTAACCCAGTCAGCGTAAAAGCAGATGTAAGTGGCAGGACATTGCTTGCCTATAATGTTTAGTCAAAGGAACAACTATGCAAATGTTAATGGAAAACGATTTAGATCAAGTTAGCGGTGGTGCGAACTGGAGCCAAACAAGTGCTGGTATAGGACTAGTCGCAATCGGTGTAGCTATGGCGGCGACCCCTATTGGCTGGGTAGGAATGGCGGCGGCTGGCGCAGCGTCATTTGGCGGAGGCTATATCTTCGGAAGTAGTTTTAATGATGATCTTGCCGGGCTTTATCCCTGGTAAGTCGGTGGGCGGAAAGCTTCCGCCCTGTTTTGCTTTAAAAGATGATGTCATCAGGTTAACTTCAACTAACAGAATAACTGGCTAACAATGAAAATTATCAGTAAAGGAATTAAAAATGGTCATTTGGTGTCATATGCACTGGTGGCAGGTTTTTTCGTAGGCGGTACTATTGACCTGATAGTCGGAATGTTTCCAACTTTTTTCGGCTTTGCGGGGCTCACAGCTGCGCTGTCATGCTACTTCATTTTGAAATCGAAAAACCGAAAAGCGAGAAATTAGAACGCTGATTGACCGAAAGCCTGAACTTTTCAGGCAAACTTTCGCAATAGCTTATGGGGCTTATTTCAGGCTCTTTTTGATATTGCTAAAGCGTTAGTTTTTTTATTGAAAACGCGGTTCGACAGAAGTTACCGATGCCCGGCGATTAGTTTTTCTGTGTCTTGAGTGAATTAAGCACCGGACTCTATATATAACCAGATATATAACCAGAAAATACCAGCCCTACAAAATATCTGTGACAGTAGGGTAAAACACTTTTCGTCTATACTATCCTGGTTTTTACCTCACGCCCTCTTTGTACGAGTAGTGCTAAAGCAGTAAACCTTTTATAAAGGCTTACTGCCAGATAGCATTAGCTATATTTTCAGTTTTTCTGCACTAATTGATGACAACCTCACAACCGTGAAGGATGACTGTGGGGGTCGCCTTCAACATGCTTTTTCGGTGGGCTCTGCCTTGGCTTACCTGCTTCGGGAACCTCTTCGTCCTGTATTTCCCAACTGCCCTCTTTAGACCATGGATCATCTTCAGGAAATTCGCCGATATTAATTTCTTTTACCGTATAGTCTGGCTGGTAACGCATATCATAGTTTGCGGCACGCACAATAGATATGCAGAGCAATAGCGCAACTGCCAGAAGCGGTACCCCGCCGATAATGGACGCCGTTTGCAAAGTTTCCAGCCCCCCTACAAACATCAACACAATTGGCATAAATGACAATGCGAATGCCCAGAACAGACGATTCCAGCGCATCGGCTCTTCATCGACTTCTTTTTGAACCACCGCAGCGAGAATATAGGAAATGGAGTCAAACGTTGTAGCAGTGAAGATCAAAGCCAATAACGTAAATACAAAGATGACCACATAGTCCAGTGGTAATGTATGCAGCATCGCAAAAATGGCGGCAGTCGGACTTTGTTGATTAAGTATGGACACTACATCTAATTCTCCCGACAGCTGGAGATACAGGCCATAGTTGCCCATTACCATGAAAAACAAAAAGCAGCCCATTGTGCCGAAGAACATAGAACCCGCAACCATAGCGCGGATAGTGCGCCCCCGTGAAATTCGTGCGATAAACAGCCCTACGCTAGGTGCAAACACCAGCCACCAGGCCCAGTAAAAAATAGTCCAGTCTTGGGGGAAATGCGTATTTTCAAAGCCATCAAATTCTGCGAAAGGCTCTACCCAGGTGGCCATGTGGATAAGGTTGCTCATGACCCGTCCTAGTGCATCCAGACCGGTATTGGCCATAAATAACGTTGGCCCAACAATGAAAATAAACAACAACAAACCAATCGACAGCCAAAAGTTTATATCAGACAGTAATTTAATGCCTTTTTTCAGTCCTACGTAGGCACTGTAACCGAACAACGCGGTACAAACTAACAACACAATGACCTGCGTGGTGAGTGATTTCGGAGCTCCGAACAACTCGTGTACGCCTTCATTAATCATTGGAGCGGCAAGTCCAAGGGTAGTAGCCCCACCACCGAGCATCCCAAAGATAAAGCAAACATCAATCACCTTGCCCAGCCAGCCGTGTGCCAGCCTTTCGCCAATAACTGGCATCAAAGCTTCAGAAATTTTTAAAACACTGTGATTACGAACATAATAGAAGTAGGCAATAGGTACCGCGGGAATTAAGTAAATTGCCCATGCCAGTGGCCCCCAGTGGAAAATGCCATAAGCGGCGGCCCACATTGCGGCTTCCGGTGTCTCACCTTCTACATGAAAAGGCGGTGCCTGATAGTAGTACACCCACTCAATCATAGACCAGTACAAAATCGAAGCCCCTATCCCTGCGCAAAATAGCATTGCCGCCCAGGAAACAACTGAGAACTCGGGTTTTTCTTCAGCATCGCCAAGCTTGATTTGACCGATATCACTAAAAATAATGTAAACCATGAAGCCGCCGGCGCCTACGCCAAGTAGCAGGTAAAGCACACCTAGCTTGCTGGTGACGAAGTCTTTAGCAGCCGCTACCCACATGGCCCCCTGGTCGGGAAACATTATTAGCGGTAGCGTTACGGCTAACAATACAAAAATAGATCCAAAAAAGGTCGGTTTATCTATTGCATCGAAGGGTTTTTCCTGCACATCATTTGTTTTGGAAGCAGGTATCTGGCGGGTTTTCTCGCCCATACAATATCCTTTGGTGTTATTGCTGATTTACCTGATTATATCCTATTGCGAACAAGTTACGAGATAACCCTTGCGAACAATACAATTCTGCTAAACCTAAGACGCTGTCAGACAGCCAAAGACTGCGATGCAAAGCTATATTGATAATGCTTGTTTAGTACGGGCAGGTAGTATTTATCGCAAATTTTGTTTCGACGGACTTGCTGATTGATGGTGCGCCGAATAGCTTAAATCGCGTCGTGATAACCAGACCCGGGAAGCTTACGCAAGTAAGCCTTTAGCTAATGCCGGGCTTTGGGATAAACGGTCAGTGAATTAAAGAGCGAGACTCTTTTCGCCTGGCCCCTTTCAGACTTTTCGTATACCGCCTTCCCGAAAGCTAATTGTTTAGCGTCCACACGCCGTGGGCGGTCCACTATCACCAGAATTCGGGAGGCACAGTTGTTACCCGGCTTGATAAAGAAACTCATTAATCAGGTTTATAACTGATAAAATCACGTGGTATACGCACTGCGCATCTTGAAAATACAGCCAAACCAGTCACAACTCGTATTGAGCTAAGTGACTGTTTTAACCATTCAGGAGGGTTAATTTTATACGGTTTATTTTGACGCGCGGCGACACGCTGCCGCGGTAAACAAAACATCTGTAGAGCTGTTTAACGCTGTTTCTGCAGAGTCCTGAACCACACCCAGAATAAAGCCCACTGCCACCACCTGCATGGCAATGTCGTTGGGGATATTAAACAGACTGCACGCTAACGGGATAAGCAACAGCGAGCCTGCGGCAACGCCAGAACTTCCGCACGCAGACACCGCCGCAATTAAGCTCAATAGTATGGCTGAAGCAAAGTCTACCGGAATACCCAGGGTATGCACTGCCGCCAGGGTTAGCACGGTAATCGTTATTGCCGCGCCGCCCATATTGATTGTTGCGCCTAGTGGTATAGAAACCGAATAGGTATCTTCATCAAGATTTAAACGCTCGCACAAGCGCATATTTACGGGAATATTGGCCGCGGAGCTACGGGTGAAAAACGCGGTGATGCCGCTTTCTTTCAGACATTTAAACACCAACGGGTACGGATTTTGTCGCGTTGTCACATAAACCAATAAAGGATTGGTTATAAGTGCAATAAACAACATGACGCCAATAAGCACTATTAACAAATGCGAATAACCTAACAGAGCATCAAAGCCCGTGTTAGCCACCGTACTGGCTACTAAACCAAAAATACCGATTGGCGCCATACGCACCACAATGCCGACCACAAAGGTAACGCTGTCAGCCATATTTTGCAGAACATTTTTAGTGGTTTGTGAGCCGTGGCGCAGACCAAACCCTAGCCCCACCGCCCAGGTTAATAACCCGATATAGTTAGCGCTAGTCAGCGCATTTACCGGATTGTCCACCATATTAAACAGTAATGTGTTTAAAACTTCACCCACGCCCTCTGGCGCTTTTTGACTGACCTGAGCTGAAACCAGGCTAAGCTCTGTGGGAAACAAAAAGCTGAAGATAACGGCCGTAGTTGAGGCCACGAGTGTGCCTACCAGATACAGCATAAGAACGGGTTTTATATGGGTTTGCTGACTTTTTCTGTGATTAGCAATGGAAGCCATAACCAAAATGAAAACCAATAGAGGGGCAATGGCTTTCAACGCTTTAACAAAAATTTCGCCAAGTAACCCAGCAGCACGGGCTGCCTCGGGCGCCAAAACTGCCAGTACGATACCGCAGGTGAGACCTATAATAATTTGCAGCACAATATTGCCATTCATATAGCGCTGAAGCAGTGAAGAAGACGCATTTGAGCTCATTAAAAAATCCATTGGTTTTTAAGCATCGTGCACCTTAATGCATCCTTTAATCAAATTGAAACAATTTTGTCTATTGGATGTTGTAAGCTGTAGCCAGCTCGGCTACCTAATAGAAAGTAAAGCAGCGCATCTGCCTCAGGCCGGGTTACCTGTTTTTAGGTGTATTAGATGAAATAAGCCATAGGCAACAAAGCAGAAGGACATATTTGAAACGAAATAACGATAAAACCGGAGGCCAGAGAGCGATCAGACTAAAAAGTCATACCATTGACTATTTATAATATTCGCGGGAACCGCTTGCCAGATTTTGATGAAGGATAGCTACATTTTATTGCTGCGATATGGCGGGAAGCGCGCTCAGCTTTTGCTTTATAAACTGCGCCCGGCCCCGTTCAAAACGAATCTTGATGGCCTGTCCGGATGTCTTGGTGACTGTTAAATAAGTACTTCCAATATACCACTTTTGTTTATTGTCTATCTTCAGAGTGTATTGATGCATAAATGGCGTGGTCACACGTACTTCATGATTACCTACGACTAATTTAGAGCGAAAAAATATTCCGGCGAGTACTAGTACGCTAAGGTACAGCAATGCGTGGTCGGTATAACTGCCACGCGCAATATCCAGGCCCCAGCACCAAAGTGTAACTCCGGCTAATAAAGAGGCAGTTATCGGGTACAATCGAAACATCGTTTTCTCGCTCTGGATTTTGCCATTTGAGTGTTACAGCTCAATACGGTGTTACCACTTTAGCCTTTTTTGTAAATAAATGAGCCTGTACTTAGTACTGTAAATAAAAGAACCCTATTTCATTTTGCCGTAACCAAAGACATCGTTAGCAAAGGCCGCGTAAAAAAGGTCCCGTAAAAAAAGTCCCGTAAATAAGGGTATGGCTGGTAAATAGTTCGATAATTACCGTGGCATACAGGTAGGAACAAAAATAGGCAGAAGAAGTCGTGGGTGTTTGTTCTGACGCAGGCACATGTGATGTTATTAAAAGAAGCCGGATGGCCCGGCTTCTTAATGATTTTTAAACTCAGAAAACAGTTTATTGGCTAGCGTTTAAGAAATTCCAGAATATGCTTTGTGACTGCCTCGGGTTTTTCGTCTGTCACCCAGTGTCCGGCATTTTCAATCCAGACCAGCTTGGCTCCGGGAATCGCATCGGCTAGCATCGGCGCGTACTTTGGCTTCTGAAAATTATCTTTGTCGGCCCATAATACAAGCGTTTTATTCTCTATATTTTTGAGCTCATCTGCGATGGCCTGGGTGTACTCTTTGTTCAATCTGCGCATATTACGGAAAAATGCGGCTTTTCCTTTTTCGCTGTTCCACTGATTAAGATAACGATCGGCCATTTCTTCGGTAACCACATCGTCGTCATACACCCCATTGGGCATAAATCCGCGCATTGTGCTGATAAATTCTTCGACACTGGTCGACTCTTCCACACCAGGCTCAAGCATTTCTTCAAATTCGGGAATGGGCCATGAATCAAAACACACACTATCTATAAGCACTTGCCGACGTACACGCTGCCCATGATTTACCGCTAATAACTGACCAATGCCGCCTCCGATATCGTGCGAAACAACATCAGCGCTATCAATACCAAGCGCATCCATTAATTTAACCATAATGCGGGTTTGGGCGTTAATAGATACATCGGCATTCTCCGGCATATCTGACTCACCATAATTAAGCATATCTGGCGCAATAACCCGATACTGTTTTGCCAACTCAGGCATCACGTGGGTCCACAACATTTTATTAGTAGGAATACCGTGCAACAGAAGTAATGGCTGTCCTTCTCCCATCTCTTTATACGCGATGCGATGACCTTCAATCATCGTATACTGAGTGTCGAGTGTTTCCATTTTGGCTGTATTATTCATAAGACCCTCTATTGGTTGCTATAAAAGTACTCTGGCAACACGATTTGCTCTGTGCTGGCCAGTAAGATTCACTAATACATCGTGAACGCCTGTTCAAGTTGGTACCAACATACTCTGCGAAAGTTCAATCTGAAGTAACTGAATACGCATTTTTTAATTATTCTGCTTACCCTAATGAGCCGTTTTATTCTATTGCGTTTATTTTTATTTCAGCTTTTTCATACTCTTTAGCATCCCCGGGCTGAACACATAATAATCCGCCATTAATGTGGGCTTTGAATTACACAATTAATGCGAACGGTTATTATTTGTGTTTAGACTATGTATAATCGTACCTATTCGCCAAACCCGCCTTGATAAAAAACACGGACACTATGAAAAACAATAGCTTTGCTAAGAACTGGCTTCGAAAAATGCACTTATGGATTGCATTAAGTACGGGGGTGTTTGTTGTGATTTTGAGTATTACCGGGGCCATTTTAATTTATGCCAAAGACATTCAGGCGCTGATCAACCCTCATTACTGGACCGTAGCCGAACAACCTTCAACGCTACCGATAGCCGACTTACTTAAAAAAGTAGAAACCGCTGCCGGGCAAACCGCCACTACGGTAAGCACTGAGCCAGAACATCCCGACTGGGCGTGGCAGTTGCGCTTAGAAAATGGTGAGTACGCCAGTGTAAATCCTTATACCGGCGATATTTTGCTAACTTATGCTTTTGATGAACATTTGTATGGGTTCACTATGTCGCTGCATCGCTGGTTGCTGTACCGGGATGCTGATAACAATACAACATTACGCAATTGGGTCAGCCTTGTAGCCTTGCTGTTTATCGTCGAGGTGCTGATTGGATTTTATTTATGGATAAAACCTAAAAAACGGTTGAAACGACTTAAAATAAACACCCGTGCTAAGCCTAAAATTTTGTTATATCAATTGCATACTGTCGTTGGTGTTTTTCTGTTCTTACCCTTGTTACTTATTGCTTTTGCTGGCATTGGTTTTAACTGGAAAACGCCCACTGCTGCCATCGTCAATGTATTGTCTCCAGGGCAAATTGAAAGCCGCCCCACAGTGTCAGAACTCACCCCCGGTCTTAGAATGAATATTGATAAAGCGGTAGCCAACGGGCTTCAGGCGTTACCTCAGGCTTCCTTGTTTAGAATCTATTTGCCCGCCTCCCACAGCGATGCATTAAAACTCAGAGTTCAAATGCCTGGCGAAAGTCATGCGTATAGTTGGGTTTGGGTAAACCCCTACAGCGGGAATGTTTTGCAAACTTACGACGCGTCAATCGCATCGACGGCAACACAGGTGTGGAATTTTAAATATAAGTTTCATATCGGGGGTTTTGCCGGACCTGTAGTTGAAGCCCTGTGGCTGATTATTGCATTATCGCCCTGTTTTTTTGTGATATCCGGCGTGTATTTCTGGCTTAAACGCAAAAATGGGAAAAAAACTCAGTGCAGATAAAACGCAATTGATAATCATTCTCTTTTACATTAACCTTGTAAGTGTTTTGAACTTTCAAGGAAAATAATAGCAATGAAGTTTTCAGTAAGCCGTGCCAGCCTTTGGGTATCACTTAGTCTTGCTTCTGGCTCGGCCCTTGCCAACCCCGAACAGCCCGACGATATGGAACGAATTATAATTTCTGGCAGCCGGGTGGTAGAAAGCATTGATGAAGTTCCAGCTTCTGTTACGGTTATTACAAAACAAGACATTCATGATCATCTTAAAGTTACCCCCGAACTGCAAAGTTTGTTGGCTATGTATGTTCCCGGCATGGGGCCTGATACCGGCAGCTCGAGTAACACAGGCCAGACCCTGCGCGGCCGTGCTCCGCTTATCATGATTGACGGCGTACCGCAGTCTACGCCCCTTCGAAACGGCTCTTTGGGCGTTAAAACACTTGATCCCAGCGCCATAGAGCGTATTGAGGTTATTAAAGGGGCCACCTCGATTTTTGGTAATGGCGCTGCAGGCGGTATTATCAACTATATTACCCGTACCCCCCGAGCCAGTGATGGACTTGAAGGTGAAGTCTCTGTATCAAGTCGCTTTAGTGCAGTACAACCTGATGAAAGCGCAGGGCATCGACTAGAGGCTGCTATTAATGGACGTGCTGATAAATGGCATTATTTGCTGACTGCCAGTTACGAAGAATATGGCGTACAGCGCGATGCGCAAGGTGACATTTTAGGGCTTCAGTACGGGTTGTCTGACGCTATTACCCAAAACTATTTTGCCAAACTTGGCTACAACTTTGATGCTGATAAGCAATTGCAGGTAAGTTACAATTTTTATCGCTCGCAGCAAAAAACAGACCTGGGCGATACCTTCGATGGCACTAAAGATGTAGCCATTCATGTGCCCCCGGCTCTGCAAAAAAGCGGGGAACCTCAAGGTCCTGATGGCAACACCAACCTTATGGTGAAATACACCGACCTGAATATTTTTGCCAATACACAGGTTACCTTAGATTATTACAATCAAAGTATTGAAAATGTGTTTTTCTTTTCTCCCAACCTGGCTAATCCACAGGACGGCTACAGTGGCGGACAGTCGGTTATCAAATCAGAAAAAGAAGGACTACGCGCCACCTTCAACAGCCAGCTCGACTTCAACAATATTGAAGCCACCTTCATTTATGGTTTAGATGCACTTAACGATGTAACGTCGCAGCCTCTTGTTGATGGCCGGATTTGGGTGCCCGAGATGGACATGACCAATGTGGCCGGTTTTGTACAATCTAAATGGGTTTACAATGATGATCTGATTATAAAAGCAGGTGCGCGTCGAGAACATATTACCCTGGAGGTTGATGATTACGATACTTTGCGTTTGTGCCGGCAAGCAGATCAGTGCTCGGTGCCGGTAGCCGTAACGGGCGGTGAACTTGACTACGATGCCACCACCTACAACGTGGCGGTAAAATATCAGTTCACGCCGTTTTTTCATCCGTTTATTAGTTATTCACAAGGGGCTGATATTTCGGACACCGGGCGCCTTCTGCGCTCGGCAACCGTGACCGACATTACTGATGTACGCACCGAAGCGTCTATTATCGACAATTACGAGATTGGCTTTACCTCACAAATATCACCGGCCATCCGCCTTGAGATGGCCGCTTACCGGAGTACGTCAGAGTTAGGCACTTCTACCCGCTTTGATCCCACCACCGGCATCTATTTACCTGTGCGGGCACCACAGGAAATCTGGGGCTACGAGGGGGTTGTAAATTATCGGGTCTCTTCCACTGTAGATATGAGTGCCACCTACAGCTATGTTGAAGGTAAAGATACGCAGAACGATGTTTACCTTGGCGGACGTACTATTAACCCACCTAAGGCTACATTCATTGCCAATTGGCGACCTACCGATGAGGCAAATTTAACCCTGGAGTATCTGTATGTGGGCAGTCGTGATCGTTTCGATGCAGATAACGAAGGTATTTATAGCACCGACCAAGCTCCGGTAAGCAGCTACAACGTAATCAACCTGAGCGGAAATTACGCATTTACCTCTCGTTGGCAGGGCTTTTTTGGAATACAAAATCTGCTGAATGAAGATTATTTTCCGGCCCGGGCCCAGGCTTATACCTACGGAGGGTACCGGGTAAAAGGGTTGGGTACTACCGTTAATGTGGGTGCAACTTACCAGTTTTAAAAAACTGATTAATCGCGAAATGATATTGCGAAATGATAAAACAGGCCGAACCACAATCGGCCTGTTTTACATAAACCGCCTTTTATCTGTCAATATACGTCGTGCCTTGTAATACTTCCTGAGAACATTTATCGCCGTGCAAAACAGAAATATCACCGGTGGTTTCTAAAATAACGGCTCTCACTTGCGAAAAATCTAAAACATTGGCTTCTCGTAGCTTAGCGATCAAATCGCTACGAGCCACCCTTGTTTGTCTTAATGCATCTTCAAGTATTTCGCCGTCTCGCATTAATATAACCGGTGTATTTTGCATTATGGATTCAATCGTGTTTGAAGAACGCCGCAACCGCGCAGCCCCAAATTGCACCGCAAATAGCGCCGCCATAGCTATCGCTGATTGAAAAAATTCGCTCCAGCTGGTCGACTGACTGGCTCCGGCCAGCAGTGAACCCAACGCAATGGTCATAACAAAATCAAAGTTTGTCATTTTAGAAAATGAGCGAAGCCCATTTATTCTTACCAGGATGACCACCCAGCACATCGCTAGTGCCGTAAGCAGCAATCCGCGAACAATCATATCCAGCGTCGCAACATCTACAAACATTTGAAATTCCGGTTGAAGTGAGATTTACCACTATTGATACATAAAAAAGAGAAAGTCAGATGATTCTGGTGGCGTTTTAAAAAACACCCGGCCAAAAAAAATGCTCTTACTGAGATACAAAGTAGAAGAGCATTTTGCCAATTCTCGTATTTAGCTATTCGGTAAGGTCGCTTCGCCGCTCCCAAATATTGTGTTCAATTTTTTCGAAGTGCCCTGCCCAGCGTTCCATTAATGTTTTTGCTTCATCTTCACTGCCCATGTGCGAGGCCAGAATTTCCATAAATTTTTGTTCCGGGGGCGCCATCTCTGCCCAGTTTTTATAAGGCACTGCCAGGTTTAGTTCGCCTTCTCCACCTACCGCCCACGAAAACGCCCAATTGTAGGGCCACTTTTCAGCACGAGCAGCGTCTGCCATAGTTTTAAGATCGTCTGAAATAGCACTACCGTGACCCAATTTAGGCTGATAACTGGTCACTCCCACGTATTTATACTCTACATCAGGACCCCAATGGCTATTTTCGTGATCTTCAACGGCCAGGTAATGGTGATAGTGATCAACATATTGATCAGCCGTTTGCTGCCAGTTTTCGCTAATCCCCTCTTTTGTCGCCCACTCGTCATGGCTGTCCATGTCGGCCCAGGTAAACTGATTCGCTCTGACCGCCAGTCGATTCAGCTTATTTCCTAAAACCGGCACATACGCATGCCATTCACGAGGATCATTTTTCGATTTTCTAAACTTAACGTGTTCCTTTAACGCCTGTTCAAGGGCCTCTTGTTTTCCTTCTTTAGGCACCATTATCCACATTTCGGCCAGCATTTCTTTATCGGCGCCCTTATCTTTATGATCGTCAGCCATCACACTTATTGTTGTTAAACCAAAATATAGAAGTAAGGCAACCGCTGAAGCATTACGAACCAGTTTTTTCATTGTTGTATCCTCTTGGGTATAAATCCAATGGGCCCAAAACGGCAATAACCAGGCAAACAGCGGCATGTTATTAAAGAACTCATTACGTGTTGAACACATAAGAATAGACTTATATTTATGAAGTTACTGCATCTTAGACTTACTCGGTCTAACCACGAATGGCTTAGCATGAAATCGTTTAAAAAGGGAATAAGCCGAAACGTATATTGATTTATCTTCACTACATTTAATCAAATCTAATATACCTAACACTCACGTCCAGACTATCAGGTATCTTATGATTTAAATCCAAGCGCCGTTTGCTTTGGTGAAGAGAGATTTTATAATGATGCTATTTAGGGCGAACCGCCATGATTACCAGTTGGAAGAATAGATATGCCGCCTCTGTTAAAGTTAATAGTGAATGATTATGGCTGGATTCATTTATCACTCGGCTTGTTTGGCAATGTTGCCTTTTTTGCAGGCAGTATTTTGTTTTTACCTGCGTTTGAAGCGTACAAGGTTACAGGGGTCTGGCTGTTTATTGGAGGGGCTTTTTTTATGCTGCTTGGCTCGATAGGTAAACTTCTGGTAGATATAACCGAAAAGCCTAAACATCATCAACGGTCTTAATCGCTATTTGTTGGCCCGGCAGAAGGATTTATGTGATGTGGTGACACGTGCTTTGGCAGAATTTAAACACGCACCCAACGGCGTTCAAAGAACCCGTTGGTTCGAGACAGGCCGCCAGATGCGCTGTTGTGCCGCTTATTTTACTTCAGAACCGCGACCGGCGTCTTTCAGGTAATTAATCCAAACCCCTTCGTCTTCGCGAACCACATCTTTGTTGATGGTATAGCCCACCAGCTCGCTAACCTGTTTATTCATCTTATTACGTAACCGACCTAAAAAGCCCGCTTCAGCTATAATATCAATATGATAAACCTTTTCTTCGCAGCGGCGCTTATCGAGCCAGTCTGCAATGGTGCCAGCGAACCGGTTTGCCTCAATATCGGTGGCATCTTTGCGACTCATGCTGTCCACACCCGGTACGTTACCGCCTGGCGCCGATTTAGCCCCTGGGCGATCAGTGACTAAATCACTGTCAGAGTCACGACCATCGTCGTTCATCAGAACCACTACCGGCTTGAGCTTGCTGGCTCCTTCTTGTTCAATAAAAAGTTTTGCTTCAGTTTGATTTGCTACTACCAGATATGATTTTCCTAACATGCTTGGTCCTCGCGTTTGTTGTAACCTATTTTTATAAGCCTGATTGAACAAAAAAGATTGGTTCTGTACCAAACGAACGGATAAATAGTCGTCAAACCGGATATAAAAAGAGACATGGCGACCGCATGAATTGGAATCATCGCCAAAACAAACGCGCTGCGTAGGTTTCCAAAACGCCTAAGACTAAATGGTGCCCCCTTATACTCAACAAGCAAATTTTAATAAAACGCCTACTGACTTGCTTTGACATGTGCCATGGCCAGCTTTAAAAATTTCTCACCTTGTTTCGCTCCGTTTTCAAGCTCTTGCTGTCTGGCGGGATCGGTAATACTGCTGAAATTAGCTTCCACGGTTTCAGGGCTTTGGTCTTGCGCCGGTAAAAAAACGCCTTGGGTTTCCACAATCCGCGCGCAAGAATATCCTCCCACTCCGGCGCATAAAATCATACGGTTTGGCGCATCTTCGTGACACAGTGTTAGCGCGCCGGCAGTCACCGATTCGGTGGTCAGCATGCTATAAATATCGGGGGGCAGTAAGTCTTCGGTCATGCGAGTGCCTGCAGTAGGCGCCAGCGCATTTACACGGATATCATGCTTGGCCCCTTCTAATACCAGCGTGTTCATAAACCCGATAACGGCCATTTTTGCAGCACCATAATTTGTCTGTCCAAAATTACCGTACAGGCCACTTGATGAAGTGGTCATCATAATACGTCCATAATTTTGGCTTTGCATGGTTTCCCACACTGCTTTGGTGCAGTTAACCGTACCCATTACATGTACATCAAATACCGCTTTAAAATCGTCCATGGCCATTTTAGCAAATGACTTATCGCGCAGAATACCGGCATTGTTAATTAACACATCAATACGCCCCCACTTGTCTAATGTGGTCGTTACCATATCCTGTACCTGTGCCATATCGGCCACGTTTGCGCCGTGAGCAATGGCTTGTCCCCCGGCTTGTTCAATTTCTTTCACCACTTGTTGCGCAGCCGCCGATGAACCGCCACTGCCATCGCGCGCCCCTCCAAAGTCGTTCACCACCACTTTGGCCCCGCGTTTTGCCAGCTCAAGTGCATGAGACTTGCCCAGACCATTTCCCGCGCCGGTTACAATAGCCACTTGATTTTCAAATGAAATTGTCATTGTATGCCCTTCATTATTTACGTTTTAATTTAATCTGTTGTCAGCCTGTGCTGTTATTTTTTTATTAGCTGCAAACCTATCCACTCGGCTTTAAGCGCCGGCTTGGCGCTGTTTTCAATCTCTATGGTGACATCGTACGTCACCTTGTATTGCCCTGACTTGGTATCGTCCACCTCTTTTATCCGGGCTATACCCCGAATTCGGCTGCCCTGGGTAACCGGAGCTAAAAACCGCACTTTGTCAAAGCCATAGTTAATGCCCATAACGGCACCCTCTACCTGCAAACTAAATGACTCTGCAAAATACGAGAGCATCGAAAGGGTTAAAAAACCATGGGCGATAGTGGTACCAAAAGGCGTTTGCCGGGCTTTCTCTTCATCCACATGAATAAACTGATGATCATGAGTACAGTCGGCAAAACGGTCTATTTGCTGTTGGGTGACGCAGAACCAGTCGGTAGGCGGCAGGCTATGACCAATGCTGTCTAACATTTGTTGATGAGTTACGATTTGCATTTTTTCAGGCTTCCTGTATTGCGATGCACATTGCGTTACGCTCTATAACCGTTAGTTAAAACCATTCGCTTTGCATATCGGCGTTCGTCGTATCCAGCTGGCTAATAAGCGCAGCCCAGTGTTTAATTTCAGGCAGCTCACTGCGAAAGAAAAACTGCATAGTATGCAATTTGCCTCGATAAAAATTCTGTTCGCTGTCGCTTTGATTTGGCTTATCAGTTATGGCCTGATTTGCAACCATCCCCTGTTTAAGCCACATCCAGGCAATCACCACGTGTCCAAACATATCCAGATACTTCACTGAATTCGAAAATGCGGCATCAATGTTGGTTGAACGGGTCGCCGTCAGCACCTTTTTGGTAGTGCTGTCGAGGGTACTTATTGCCTCGCCTAAAGCGGTCGCGAATTCACTTAGTGCCGGTTGCTTTACGGCCTGGCTAACGGTGCGCTGCATGGCACCCAAACATGCCTTATAACCGGCAAAATCATTCATGGGTACTTTGCGACCCAACAAGTCCATAGACTGGATTCCGGTGGTGCCTTCATGGATCGGATTTAACCGGTTTTCGCGGTAAAACATCTCTACCGGATGCTCATTGGTATAGCCCGCCCCGCCTAACACCTGAATAGCGTAATGATTGGCTTTTAAACCATATTCTGAAGGCCAGGTTTTGATAATGGGGGTTAAAAAGTCCAGCAACGTATGCCCTGCTTTTCGTTCTTCAGCAGTGGGCGCGGTTTTTTCATCATCATGCAGCCGGGCACCAAACAGACATAACGCCAACGATCCTTCAGCATAGGCTTTTTGCGCCAACAACATACGTTTCACATCGCTGTGTTCAATAATATTGACTGGTGCAGACTCTGGGTTCTTTTCACTGAGCAACCGACCTTGCGGACGTTCTTTGGCATAGTTTAATGAATACTGATAGCCGGCTAGTGCCATTACCGTCGCCCCCATGCCCACAAACAAACGAGCTTCGTTCATCATATGAAACATATAGGTCAGACCCATGTTTTCTTCACCCACCAAATACCCCACTGCGCCGCCCTTTTCACCGAAAGTAAGTGCGGTAGAAGTAATAGCATGCCCGCCCATCTTGTGAAACAAACCGGTGAGGGCCACATCGTTAGGCTCGCCCACTCTGCCATCATCATTTACCATCAGCTTGGGTACAATAAACAGCGAAATACCTTTTATACCTTTGGCCGCGCCCTGAATGCGGGCTAGTACTAGATGCACAATATTGTCACTTAAATCGTGATCGCCGCCCGAGATATAAATTTTGCTGCCCGTGATTCGGTAGCTGCCATCAGGCTGTTTGACGGCTTTAGTAATAAGGTCGGCCAAGCCAGAGCCGGCGCCAGGCTCGGTCATAGCCATAGTGCCGGTAAAGCGTCCTTCACGCATGGGCGTGACCCACTTTTGAATTTGTTCAGCCGTACCATGAGCCTGAATCAAGTTTGCATTCGCATTTGTCAAAGTGGTGTAACCCATCACGCTCATACCCGAAGCGGTAAGATGCGCACTTACGGCGCAGGCCACCAGTGAGGGCAGCTGCATACCACCATGTTCAAAGTCAGCAGTGGCAGCCGCCAGGCCCGAGTCGATAACTGCCTGAACCGCGGTTTTAATTTCAGGAATAAGATGCGCTTTTTTTCCATCAAATTCGGGCTTTTGCAGATCGGTCTTTTGTCTGATAGGTAACAAATAACGTTCTGCCACACTTTTTGCGGTCTGCATGGCCGCCTCAAAGGTTTCCTGATTATGATCGCTAAAGCGTTCGCGACTGCTTAATTCCTGAGCGTCAAACAATTCGTACAGCATAAAATGCAAATCGCGTTCATTTAAGATTGATGCAGCCATGAAATCCTCTGAATAATAAAAACCGGCAAGCGGTGGCGTCTGGTAACTTTACTTAACACTATTGTTCCTGTGATAAGCTCGAAGTAACATGACCTTACAGGTCATACTTTTCGAGGCCATATTGCCTTGTCATCAATAAGAAGCGATATGTTCTAAAATTATGTCTTCATTATTATCTGAACAGGCCGGCCTGCCCGCGCAGCAGGCCTTTAGCCGCCTGTTAAAATTCTGGCGCAAAGTATTTGATTTAAGCCAGGAAGAGCTGGCCTATGCCATTAATTCATCGGCCCGGCATATCAGCCGTCTGGAAAACGGCCATGTACATCCAAGCTTTGACATGGTCGAAAAAATAGCGGCATTTCTAAAGCTTAAAGAGCGGGACACCAGCCATCTGTTAATTGCCGCCGGGTTTATGGCCAAGCCGGCCCAAACCGACTTTCATGCCTCCCGATTGAGCTGGTTGCGCAAGGCCATGAAGCTAACTTTGCGAGCTTTAGATCCCTACCCGTCGGTGCTGATAAACGAGGCGGGAAAAATATTAATGGTCAATAAGGGCTGGGTACATTTCTATACGCCAATCGTGGGGCGTCAGGCGCTTCAAAGTGCCGTGAATCATTTTGAGTTTTTGTTTGAATTACACCACCACCATAGTAAGGCTATGCAGGATGCGTTGGCATTAATACTCATGAACCTTCAGCAAGAAAATCTGCTGCGCCCTGATCCCACCATAGCTGCGCTTTTGCACCGTTTATCACAGTGCCGGGGGGTGCCGGCCGACTGGGCGCTACGCGCGGCAAAATTAGAACCCATGGCCAGCTTTAAGACCGAGCTGGAGATTGAGGGAAAATTGCAGAGCTTTTACAGTGTGAGCCAGACAGTAGGCGCAATGGGGCCCACGGCATACGTGTCAGAGCCGCGTCTTACTGTGAACACCTTGTATCCAGAGGACGAGTCGAGGCCAAAGATGCAAATGCCTGATTCTGTTATGCCGCATCCGCTGTTGTTCTATTAGTAAAAAATTTAGCTCCACCGTTTGATGAATACCGGGCCGGCTTCTTTAAAGCCATGAGACAGAAATAAAAAAACCCGCTGGCTCGTAAAGAGCAAGCGGGTTTTTAGTATCACTGGCCTACACGCTGGTGGGTGTTATGCCTGTTCGGTCTGACGCCGGGGTTTTGCCTGACGGCGACGCGCCGGGCCATTATTCTGACTGCGGCCGTCGTTTTGTCCACGGGTACCATCGCGACGACCGGCCGAATTAGCTTTAGGCTTTTTCGGTTTAGCTGGCTTCTTAGGCGCTGACAACGTTGTCTCACGCAAGCTCAGCTGAGGCTCGAAGCCCTTTAAGGTTTCACGAGGCAGCAATTGCTGAATCAAGGTTTCAATGTCTTTAAGCTGGTCATATTCATCGGCGCTTACCAGAGACCATGCCTGGCCTGAGGCACCCGCCCGTCCGGTACGCCCGATACGGTGAACGTAATCGGCGGCAGTGTTAGGCAAATCCAGGTTCACCACAATCGGCAACTGGCTAATATCCAGCCCCCGGGCGGCGATATCCGTTGCTACCAGAATTTTTATCGTACCGTCTTTAAAAGCGGCCAACGCTTTAGTCCGAGCACCCTGGCTTTTATTGCCATGGATGGCCGCACTGGAAATACCCGCTGACTCTAACTTTTTGGCAATGCGGTTAGCACCGTGTTTGGTCCGACTAAAAACCAGTGCCTGTTCCCAGCTCTGTTGTTTTGCCATTGAGATAAGCGCCGCAATTTTTCGGTTTTTATCTACCGGCACCAAACGCTGATCGATTTTTTCAACCGTGGTGTTCGCAGGGGCGGTCGATAGCTTAACCGGCTGTCGGGTAATCGACTCAGCCAGCTCAGTAACAGAACCCGCGAACGTGGCTGAGAACAGCAAGGTTTGACGCTTGGCAGGCAACAACTTCAAAATTCGCTTGATATCGTGAATAAAGCCCATGTCTAACATGCGATCGGCTTCATCTAATACCAGCACTTCTAAATCGCTGAATTTAACTGCATTTTGCTGATACAAATCCAGCAAACGGCCTGGAGTAGCAATTAATACATCCACCCCTGCACGAAGGCGCTTCATTTGGGGATTAATCCCTACCCCACCAAAAACCACGGCGGTTTTAAGCGGCATAAATTCGCTGTACTCGCGAACGCTTTGCTCTACCTGAGCTGCAAGTTCACGTGTTGGGGTTAAAATAAGTGCCCGTACATTGTTGGGTGAGGCTGGTTTGCCGTGCTCCAAACGATGTAAAAGAGGTAAGGCAAACCCTGCGGTTTTGCCAGTTCCGGTCTGCGCAGCGGCCAGAACATCCTGTCCTGACAAAATAGCAGGAATAGCTTGCTCCTGAATGGGAGACGGCGTGCTATAGCCCTGTTTTTCAATAGCTTGTTGAAGCGGGGCTGACAAACCCAACTGGGAAAACGACATAATACCTCGA
The DNA here is from genome assembly GCF_019249245.1 of Alteromonas lipotrueiana. Classification (GTDB taxonomy): domain Bacteria; phylum Pseudomonadota; class Gammaproteobacteria; order Enterobacterales; family Alteromonadaceae; genus Alteromonas; species Alteromonas lipotrueiana. The sequence goes on from NZ_JAESDK010000023.1 coordinate 43,164, forward strand.
ATGGCAAAAATAGATGAGCAAAAAAAGAAGGGAGTTATAGAAACATAACCGTTACAGGCACTATGAGTGCCTGTAACCAACAAGCATGGGTTTACAGTACAACCACGTCGGCTGCCTGAGGACCCTTATTGCCTTGTTCTACGGTAAACTGTACTTCCTGACCTTCGGTCAACGTACGGAAACCTTCAGATTTGATTGCGCGAAAATGTACAAAGACATCTTTACCGCCGTCTGCTTGAGTAATGAAACCAAAACCTTTGGTTTCGTCAAACCATTTTACTGTACCTGTGGTAGACATAGATAATTCCTAAAGAGATTAATTAAATAGTGGATGCAACCAGGCATCCAGTTTGCACTGAAGGGCTATCTGTTTTGCAGTAGGCTTTTATCGGTAGACGTCTAAATGTGAATCGCACGAGGGGGACTAACAAGAAACTAACGTAAAGAAGCATTTATCAAATTGAAATAGAACCTTCTAAAGGCGAGCATTATAGTATCAGGCTTTCGTCATATACACCAGCCTGTTTTTTGTTCTTTGTGGATATGTCACAACTTGTAACATAAAGCTGAACAAATTTAGTACCAAGGTCGTAGCAAGCCACTGATAGGTAATTGTTATGCTAAAAATAAAAAAGGATAATACTATGCAGCGTTTGCTCACACTTGGACTGTTGTTTTGCACCTTATGGTCGGCAACTGTTATGGCGCAAAATAACAGTGCCGAAATGGTGATTGCCACAAAAGAAGCACCACCTTTTGTTATGAAAAATGCAGAAGGTGAGTTTGAAGGCATCAGTATTTATTTGTTCGAACAAGTGGCTGAAGAGCTTGATATTACATACCGTTACGAAGAAACCGACCTTAACGGCATGCTTGAAGGTCTGCAAGAAGGAAAGTATGACGCGTCAATTGCCGCGATAACCGTAAACGCTGAACGTGAAACTAAAGTCGACTTTACCCACCCGTTTTATACTACCGGCCTGGCTATTGCGGTACCTAAAGATGAAAGCAGGCTGATGTCAGCTATTTCAAATTTCTTTTCATGGGAATTTCTGGCCGCGTTAGGTGGGCTTTGTTTACTTCTTTTTGTGGTTGGTTTGATAATGTGGCTGGTAGAGCGCCATGGCAATAAAGAACAGTTTGGGGGCTCTACCTCTAAAGGCATTGGCTCTGGCTTTTGGTGGGCCGCGGTCACTATGACAACTGTTGGCTATGGAGATAAAGCACCGGTAACAGCAGCGGGCCGTGTCGTTGGCTTTATCTGGATGTTCGCTGCCATAATAATCATCAGTAGCTTTACAGCTGCAATCGCAACAAGTTTGACCGTCAGCCAGCTAGAAACCCAGGTGCAAGGGGTCGATGACTTACCCGGTGTTCGTGTATCAACATTAGCGAACTCTGCCAGCGCCGACTTTTTAGAGAGCCGCTCAATTGATTACAAAACGGTAGCAACGATTGATGAAGGGCTTGCTGCGATGGCGAAGGGCGATATGGATGCCCTGGTCTACGACAAGCCGATTCTTGAATATCGTATCAACCAGAATTTTGAAGATAAAATTCAGGTATTGCCCAACGTGATTGACCGACAGGACTATGCCCTGGCGTTGCCTGAAGACAGCCCTCGTCGTGAACAGTTTAACACTACGTTATTGCGTATTATCGATACCAATGAATGGCGTGAAAAGGTTAATGAAGTTCTGGGTAATCAAAAATAAAAATCTGCTTTTAAAAAAGGGCCTTATCAATTGCTGGTAAGGCTTTTTAAAATCAGCAATCTATTTTACTAAAAATTTTTAATGCGCCACTCTTTGGCTGCAAACATCATTTGATAAAGCTGTTCTTGTCCACCCATGTATAAATACACCATAACTTCATTTAACGAATTGGCCTCGCACCATAGCGTAGCGCCATTTTCCAAAGTGGCCCGAATAGGCCCTGCTTCGCGGTAATTAGACACTTCTTTAATAACCAATTGCTGCGCAGCGCAAAATTGAGAAAGACCATCCCACATGGAGGCCTGCCCCATGGTCGAAGAGTCAGGAAAATTGAAATTCATAGTGGGCTCCGTTTCCCTGTTAAGAAACAAAAGCATATAAACTAATTACAGCTTTCTCCACTACACTTTAGCCTACTAAACTTTTGTATAATAGCCATGGCAGCTTGTATGCAACACCCTTCGATGGCCAACGTTGCTTACGCGAAAAACAGGCCTTTGCTTTTTATTTGCCTGGCAAGTCTTACTATTTGAAGCACGCAAAGCGCAGCTCTGGCTGATATCATCCAGCCAAATGCGTCAGATTAAAAATTCTTTGTGCCATTTTTGGGCCTTTACTGGTCTGCAAATAAAGATTAGTCCTTTATTTTAAGGCTGGTTCACGCTACAAAGCCTGTCTGAATATTTTTTTTCACTCTGGAATAGGCACTTTTAGCATGTTGTCGTTCGACACCCTAAACCTGGCTTGGCAAGAAGCATTAGGTAAATTACAGGAGGCTCTTACCAGCCCCGCCTTTTTATTACAGCTAATTATCATTGCCACGCTTTATCTTGTGGGGTGGGTCGCCGCGCGGGGGCTACGCCGTCAGATTCCTTTTATGAATCACCCCCCGACTAGCCAAACCCATACTGTTAAATGGTTCGGGTATCAGCTGGGTCGTACTCTTTTTCCACTTCTGACCATAATTTTATTAAAGCTATCGACCACATTAGGAACACAGTTTCAGCTTAATCCGTGGCTACTGAAGGTAGCTTTGATGATTGCTGTGCTGTTGTTTTTAAATTCCTGCATTAATGGATTTGTACGTAGCCGGGCGGTAGCTCTGTTTATGCGCTATGTGGGTTTACCCATTGTGTTTGCTCACCTTATCGGCATGCTACCTGCGATCGTAAAGACGCTCGAGACTATTTCGGTGTCGGTGGGTAATGTTGATGTTTCTGCATACGGGGTGTCTCGGGTACTGGTATTTGGTGTATTGCTGTTTTGGATGGGGCGCACCTCAAATACTATGGGTCAGGATATTATCCGTAACCGACGCGACCTGGATATTACCACTAAAGAAGTCTTTGCAAAGCTTTACGAGGTAACGCTGTTCTGCATTATTGTGTTACTGCTGCTAAACGTTATGGGCATCAACCTTACTGCCTTAGCCGTATTTGGCGGTGCGTTAGGTGTAGGGCTTGGTTTGGGGCTACAGACCATCGCATCAAACTTTATCTCAGGTATAATTATACTGCTCGACAGGTCACTAACGGTGGGCGACTATGTTGAGCTGGAGGATGGTGCGAAAGGTTTTGTGCGCGAATTTAAAATGCGCTACGCCGTACTTGAAACCTATGACGGCAAGGATATCTTAGTTCCCAATGAAAAGTTTATCAGCACACTACTGGTTAACTGGACACACAAAGATCCTAAACAGCGTTACCGCATCGATTTTTCAGTTGCGTATCAAACCGACATCCGTGCCATGGTCGAGATTATAAAAGCGGCGGTCGCCGAGCACCCACAGGTATTAAGCGGCGATGACATCCCTATTGAAGAGCGCCCCGATTGCGAAATTGACAGTTTCGGCGACTCGGGTGTCAATGTATTTGTAGAATTCTGGATGGAAGGTATTGATGACGGCAAAAACCGTGTGGGGGGTGACTTGCTGTTAATTGTATTTGAAACCCTTCGGGCCAACGATATCCAGATTCCTTATCCGCAACGCGAAGTGCGTATTCTCGAAAAATAGACCAACAGGCTGGCTTTATGAACCTTATCAAAGCCGGCCTTTACTACGTAGCTTTAAACAACCAGTTATTATTGATTGTTCTTTAAACAGATGAAATTGTGGTGTTGCAGCCTGTTAACGTCTTAACTGCGTAATAGTTTCTGTCAAAATAGCAAAAAAGTCTTAAAACGCCGAACATGACTAATTGGTTAACTAATCTTAATTTATAAATAATCAAATCTAATCATACACTTAATTTACTGTTAACATTATATTTACACAAATGTACATTATGTTGACGCTTTCATCGCTAAATCTCATTTCCCTTAGTCATCTATTTTGCTATCCTTCTGCGGCAAATATTCTGATGATGAATTTTTCGCCACCAAATACTTAAATGAGAATTAGGATACCATGTCGCTATTACCTTCAATCACATTCGCTAAGGCCAGTGTTTTGCTAGAGCAAAACGCGGGAACGTGTGTGCATTGGGTTTGTCGTAGCTTCGGTATGACGCTATTCATTGCGTCATTAAATATTGTTCTGATTCTTTGCGGGTCGCTAGCTGACTCTACTGAGGTAGTTTCTGCAATTATTGAAAACCCGGTCATTGGCCCGGTTACCGTCGCCCTGTTAGGTCTTCTTGTGGCCTACTCTGTGATGTGCGGCTCGTTAAAATCTTCGTTACTTACTCGCCTGTTTCAGCGTACACCGGCCCGACGCGCGGGTGTTATTCTTCGCCAAACGCGACTTACGCTCCAATTTTTTGCCGCTAGTCATCGTGAACAACTTACACATGGCTCGCGCGCTCCCCCTTTAAGTCCCGGCTGATAAAGCAAGTGGGTTTGTTGTTTACAGAACAATGTTAATGACAAACCAGGTGTTATATCGACCGACTTAAAATATCGGGACTACCTTGGGTGTCCCTGAAATCTGAGCGTCGTTCTGCATGCGGAACGGCAGGATAGTAAACCTCTGGGTTGTAGGAAAATTCCTTTGCTTATTCGTAACCTTAGTAAAATTGCTCTTACCGCCATCGTACTGACACTAGCAGGTTGTAGTGGCGGGGTTCTCGATCCGAAAGGACAGGTGGGTGTAGAAGAAAAGTGGCTGATTATTATCTGTACACTTCTTATGCTCATTGTTGTTATTCCGGTTATCGTGTTGACCCTCTATTTCGCCTGGAAGTACCGTGCGAGCCGGGATTTTGAAGTCTACACGCCCAAATGGGCTCACTCGACAAAGATTGAAGCTGCGGTCTGGTCTATTCCAGTCCTGATCATCATTGTATTGGGTGTTATTACGTGGAAATCGACACACGCTCTTGACCCTTATAAGCCGCTTGAAGGCAAGGGTGAACACATGACTGTGGAAGTGGTTTCTTTAAACTGGAAGTGGTTGTTCATTTATCCTGAACAAGGCATTGCTACCGTTAACGAATTGGTTTTTCCCGCAGACAAACCTGTGGCTTTCAAAATCACTTCTGAAGGCACAATGAATTCATTTTTCATTCCGCAGTTAGGCAGCCAGATTTATTCTATGGCGGGTATGGAAACCAAATTGCACTTAATCGCAGATGAGCCAGGTACATTTATGGGTATCTCAGCGAACTACAGTGGGTCAGGTTTCACCGGAATGGAATTTGATGCTATTGCTACGCCGACTGAAGGTGACTTCGACGCCTGGGTTGAAAAGGTTAAGCAGCAAGGTGGTGAGCTTGATATGGCTCAGTACAACGCGCTGGCGAAACCCACAGAGCGTCATCCAGTGACCTATTTTGCTGACGTAGAAGACAATCTGTTTCATACCATCATTATGCGATTTATGAAAGATCACGGTGATATGAGCTACTACAGCAAACCAAACAATGCAGTCCAGGGGCACCATGAAGGCGCGAAAAAATCTTCGTCGCACTCAGGCGCTCATGAAGATGGGGCCAAGGAGTAATCATGTCTTTCTTAGGTAAATTATCAATTGAAGCGGTGCCGTATCATGATCCTATTATCATGACTACGCTGACCGTGGTGGCAATATTAGGCATTACGCTTGCCGTTTTGATCACCAAATATGATAAATGGGGCGTACTATGGAACGATTGGATCACATCTATCGACCATAAACGCCTGGGTGTCATGTACATCATATTAGCGCTTATCATGCTGTTGCGCGGCTTTGCCGATGCTATCATGATGCGTTCGCAGTTAGCCCTGGCCACCAACGGTGCTGAGGGGTATTTGCCACCGGAACATTACGACCAGATATTCACCGCGCACGGTGTCATTATGATCATCTTCATGGCCATGCCATTTATGATTGGTCTGATGAACATTATTGTTCCGTTGCAGGTGGGCGCCCGTGATGTTGCGTTCCCGTTTTTGAATAACCTTAGTTTCTGGATGACTGCCGGTGGCGCCATTCTTATCAACCTATCTTTAGGTTTGGGTGAGTTTGCGCAAACGGGTTGGGTTGCGTACCCACCGTTGTCGGGTCTGCAATACAGTCCGGGGGTGGGTGTTGATTACTACATTTGGGCCTTGCAAATATCCGGACTCGGTACGCTACTAACTGCAGTTAACTTCCTGGTAACTGTATTTAAGATGCGTGCACCGGGCATGAAACTAATGCAAATGCCTATTTTCACCTGGACGTGTACCTGGGCCAACATTCTGATTGCTGCGTCATTCCCAATTTTGACTGCGGTATTAGCGATGCTGACCTTAGACCGATATCTGGATTTCCACTTCTTCACGAATGAAGCCGGTGGTAACTCTATGATGTACATCAACCTGTTCTGGGCATGGGGTCACCCTGAAGTTTATATTCTGGTTCTGCCGGCATTTGGTATTTTCTCAGAAATTATTTCAACCTTTACAGCAAAACGTTTGTTTGGCTATAAATCAATGGTTTACGCCAGTGGCGCAATCGCCATTCTAGGGTTTATTGTTTGGTTGCATCACTTCTTTACTATGGGCTCAAGTGCCAACGTTAATGCGTTCTTTGGTATTATGACCATGATTATTGCGGTGCCGACCGGGGTAAAACTGTTTAACTGGATTTTCACAATTTATCGTGGCCGTTTGATTATCGGTACTCCTATTTTGTGGTCTATTGGTTTTATCGTGACCTTTACTATTGGTGGTATGACAGGTGTTTTGCTGGCCATTCCAGGCGCTGACTATGTTCTGCACAACAGTCTGTTTTTGATTGCTCACTTCCATAACACCATTATTGGTGGTGCGGTATTTGGTTATCTTGCAGGTTTTGTTTACTGGTTCCCTAAAGCGATGGGCTTCAAACTTGATGAGCAATGGGGTAAGCGCGCGTTCTGGTGCTGGCAGATTGGTTTCTTATTAGCCTTTATGCCGTTGTACGTACTGGGCTTCTTAGGAATGACACGTCGTCTTAACTCAACCAATAATCCAGACTGGAATATCTGGTTGTATATCGCGGCCTTTGGTGCGGTAGTTATTGCCTTCGGTATTTTATTCCAGCTTATTCAACTGGTAGTCAGCTTCATGAACCGTGAAGCACTGGATGATAAAACCGGCGATCCGTGGAATGGCCATACTCTAGAATGGTCTACTGCCTCACCGCCGCAGTTTTATAACTTTGCCAAAATTCCTCATGTAAGTGACATAGATACGTGGACTGATATGAAAGAAAAAGGCGAGGCGTACCAGGAGTACGACAAATACGCGCCGATTCATATGCCTAAAAATACGCCGGCGGGTGTGTTAATTAGCGGTAGTTTGACCGTATTTTGTTTCGCAATGATCTGGCACATCTGGTGGCTAGCCATTGTAGGTCTGGTTGGTGGCATTGGTTTCTACATCATGCGGTGTTACACCAAAGATGTTGATTACTATGTGCAACCTGATGAGATTAAACGCATTGAAGATGAACACATCAACAATGCGTCAAAAGAGGTACAAGCATGAGTTCTAATGCAGCAAGCTTAAATCCTAATGATGATGTAAACGGTCATGACGACAGTCATGACCACGAGCACCATGATACAAGCGGTGACACGATATTTGGCTTCTGGCTATATCTGATGACCGACTGTTTGTTGTTCGCCTCTTTCTTTGCAACCTACGCCGTGCTGTTTATGAACACTGCGGGCGGCGTGTCGGGCAAAGACATTTTCGAACTAGATTTTGTGGCAGTAGAAACCGCTGCCCTGCTTCTTAGTAGTATCACCTTTGGTTTTGCAATGATTGCGGCTCACGCCCAAAAGCAAGCCAAAACGCTACTGTGGCTCGGGGTCACCTTTGCCTTTGGTGCTGCGTTTATCGGTATGGAAATCTATGAATTTCATCATCTGATTGTAAACGGTAATGGACCGGGCGAAAGCGCGTTTTTGTCAGCGTTCTTTGCGCTGGTAGGTTTGCACGGTCTGCACGTAACCGCAGGCTTAATTTGGATGACGATATTGATCATCGAAATTTTGCGCCGCGGACTGGGTAATCAAACGGTAACGCGTCTTAGCTGCCTGAGCTTGTTCTGGCACTTCCTGGACATTGTCTGGATTTGCGTATTTACCGTTGTCTATTTGATTGGAGCGATGTAATGAGCCATAGTCATTCTCATTCAGCCACCCCTGGAAATGCCGAAGAAGAACATGTTGATAATCACGGTGACGTAAAATCCTATATTATTGGGTTTGTGTTATCGGTGATTTTAACAGTGATTCCTTTTTGGACCGTAATGGAAGGCGACTTCAGCAAAACAACGACACTATGGATTGTTGTCGTTACTGCAATAGTGCAGTTATGGGTACACCTGAAGTTCTTTTTACACCTTAACTTTGTTACTGAAGATGGTCGTGCCAGCACGTTCTCATTTTTATTCAGCGCCCTGGTTATTGTGATGGTAGTAGGTCTGTCCATTTGGATTATCTACGAGTCTAACGCCATGATGATGTACTAGCCTCGCGGCTGGTACAACATCCCGATATTGAGTTGTTAGCGGGAGAAACTGATTAAATGTTCCGACGTTATTTACAGGTGACAAAACCTGGCATAATCATGGGTAACCTAATCTCTGTTGCCGGAGGCTTTTTACTGGCTTCGCGCGGTGAGGTGGACGGGTTATTGATGGTAGCTACTTTAGTAGGTTTGTCGCTGGTTGTTGCCTCTGGCTGTGCCATCAATAATTGTATTGATCGGGACATTGATGCCAGAATGCAGCGAACTAAAACCCGGGTAACGGTGACCGGCGAAATGTCTGTTAAAGCAGCGTTTGCTCACGGTGTAGTATTAGGAATCGCAGGGTTTGCCCTGCTGGCCTACTTTACTAATGCCGTGGCTGTATTTTTTGCAGCATTAGGCTACGTAGTTTATGTAGGCGTTTACAGCTTGTACATGAAACGGAATTCAGTTTACGGCACATTGGTGGGCAGCCTGTCAGGGGCTGTTCCGCCGGTGGTTGGTTATTGTGCGGTCACTGCACAATTTGATGCAGGCGCGGCTATCTTGCTGGTCATGTTTAGTTTGTGGCAAATGCCGCATTCTTACGCCATTGCCATCTTTCGCTACAAAGACTATGAAGCTGCGAATATTCCGGTATTACCGGTGGCTCAGGGTATTGAAAAAGCCAAATTGCATATCGTGCTATATATTGCGGTATATGCGTTGGTTACCATGTTGTTACCATTGAGCGGGTATACCGGATTGGGCTTTATGGCCGTTGCTGCAACCACCAGCATTTGGTGGCTGGTTATGGCACTACGTGGTTATCGCAATGACGTAGATGAAACCAAATGGGCACGCCAGGTGTTTGGCTTCTCCATTCTCAATATCACGATATTAAGCATTGCCATGGCGGTTGATTATCACGCCGTAGCACCGCAGTTATTCGTATTTAGTTAAATCAAGATGGCTCCGAAAGGGGCCATTTTTTTATCTTCATTTTTTAGCAGCTTAATCGGCTTCAATCACTTCGTATTTTTTCACTTCACTGTTTAGCACGATCTTTTCTGCCTGTGCACTAAAGCGGGTAAAATGGTCTGCATTAAAATGTGCCTCAAGGGCAGCTGCAGACGCCCAAAGCTCTGTGATCACAATTTCAATATGTTGCTCAGTAATGCGCCGGGCAATATCATAGCGTTCACAGCCCTTTTCCTGGCGTGAGTGAAACTGCAGGGTTTTAAGAGCACTGATGACATGTTCCAGATTTTCTTCAGTACACTGTAAGGTAGCAACAACAGTTAACATAGCCTGATCCTTTGCGGTTATCGAAACCAAAACTAAAAAAGCACTACCATAGATTACGTAGTTTCCGCATCTACGATCCATCTTAATAAAATTCTAATGGCCCGGAGTATGTAAAAACAGCCGGCTGGCTAACGGTAAATTGGCACTGCCCATAACCTGCGCGTTGCCCCCCACTAATCCTGGACGCGCCTTAATAGCATGCAGCCCCCGCCAGTCCAGATGCTTTAACTGCTCATTGATAGCGGCCACCAGCTGCTCTTTTACCCATTCCGGAAGATTACCTTCAACGATAAGGTGCTGTGTATCGAGCACCGCCTGACAATTAAGGCCGGCATGAGCCAGCGCTCTTGCCGCCTGTTGTAACCAGGGATTCAGAGTTTCGGCAAGTCCGGGCCAGTGGGTGTCGCCGTCCCACAGTGCTGCCCACTGCTGTGTATTCAGATCCTGCTCCAGCGAATAAAGCGATGCCTGGGTTAGTAGCTGCGCCGGCTGGCCTGCGGGGTCCGGCACGCTAAGAGAGCCTAAGGCGCCAGCGTTGTGGTGGGCGCCGTACAACACCTTACCATGGTGCACAATTCCGCCGCCGGCAAAACTACCGATATAGACATACACAAAACTGGCCGGTTCGGGGTAGTTGCCCCATAGTAATTCTGCTTCACATGCCGCGGTGTCGTCGTTACACAGTTGCACCGGCAAACCTGATAGATGCTGTAACGCCCCGACAATGTTGTAGTGCTGCCAGTTTTCCAGTGGTACCGCGGGGACCCGGGTATAGGCCGGCCAGTTCCAGATCTCAAATGGCATCGCCACGCCCAGACCTACTACCCGTGTACGCTCTTCCTGGCTCAACTGCCGATAAAGTAGCGGCAGATGGGTGCTGACAAATTGTTCCAGCTTATCGGTTTGAGGGGTATCGAAGGTTTGCTGGTAACTGTCAATTATCGCCCCGGATAAGTCCATTAAAGACAGCACAAAACTGCGTCTTCCGACTTTCAGGCCAAGACTAAATGCGCCGCGAGGGTTTAACATAAACGGGACGGTGGGCTGCCCCACCCGGCCTTTATCGGGTGCACCGCGCTTTATTAGCTCCAGCGCTTCGAGCTGCGTAAACATTTTGGTCACCGCCTGCGCGCTGATCCCCAGACTTCTGGCGATGTCTGCTTTTGGCATAGCGTAACCACTGCGCAACAGGGTTAGCGCGCGCCGGGCGTTTGCGCTTAATGGCAGTTGCTCACAAAATGAGGAACAGGCTGAAAACTTATTATTGGTATACATTTCAGGTTCAAACACCGTAATTTCACAGATAACACTGTTATCCCATAATTACAATATTAAGTAAACCTGGTTGATTTATTCGCTGAATTCATAAATACTGTTTGTCTATTACAGGTATTCAGGCGTAAATAAACGCTTATCAGGTACAAAAGGAAACAACCATGCAGGTATTGGCAATAGGTGAAGTACTTATCGATATGTTGGGTACTGCTACAACAGACCCACAAGCGCCTACAGCTCAGATATTTCAGCCGTTTGCAGGGGGAGCTCCGGCAAATGTTGCGGTAGCCATTGCAAAGTTAGGTGGCCGAAGTGCGTTGATATCAAAGGTAGGAAATGACCAGTTTGGACGATTTCTGGTTAACACTTTGAACAATTATCAGGTCGATACCCAATATGTTCAGCAAAGCGAAGCCAAAACCGCCCTGGCTTTTGTCAGTCTGGATGATTCTGGCGAGCGTAGCTTCGATTTTTATTTGGATAATGCGGCGCACACCACCATTTGCGCTGAAGACATAGCAAAAGTGAACGTGGGTGATGACACCATAGTACACCTTTGCAGCGGCTCGTTTTCTACTCCCGGACTTAGCGCCAGTGCGCAGGCATTAATTTCACGGGCTGAACAGCAACAAAGTGTGCTGTGTATGGATATTAACTATCGCCCTGCCTTTTGGAAAAAAGACACGCCTAACATCGCTCAATCTATTTTTGAGGCGGCGGCACAGATGCACATTATCAAATCCAGCAATGAAGAGCTTGAGCAGCTGTACGGCGAACAGTCTGAAGAGGTTATTCAGCAGTGGCTGTCAGGCACAGTACAGCTTGTATTGGTGACCGATGGTGCCCAACCGGTTCGGTATTATACCAATGCGTTTAATGGCGAATGTCAGGTGCCCGAAACCACGGTGAAAGACACGACTGCTGCCGGCGATTCTTTCATCGGAGGCTTTTTATATTCAATGAGTCAGTCTATTACCAGCTTTCACCAGTTCAGCGCATTTGTAGAAGAGCGTCAACGTCTGCTTGAAGCGGTATCGTTTGCCATGCGCTGCGGTGCAGTCACAGTGACACGCTTTGGTGCCTTTGAGGCATTGCCCACAGCATCTGATCTTACGTAATACGCTATTTCGGATAATTTATACCTGATGCACAATATCGAAGGCATTCGACATAGTCAGCGAGTGTCTTTGAAACCTATATGCTCAGATATTACCTAACTGTTTTCTGCTTGAAATAGTGTAAACGCAAAAAATTTAAATAGTATGAAGTGGTGGCAAAGCTCAGCATTAGCACGGTAATTTGCTTTTGTCCTGGGGATACTTGCAAAGTCATTCGACCTGCTATTTCCTCTTGTTTTTTATAAAACTAAAAGTCGTTATAAATGAATAAGTAAAATCTACATGAACCTCTGTAGGCCCCACCCTATTTTAGTATTTTCAGGCAGTAACCTTCTCAAATATCCCTAAAAATCAGAAGCTTGCACCTTCTTCTTATATGTGCCTTGTGGAACGTTTTTTGCAACACCTGCCCTTATAGCAAATTAAAAAATAGCCAAAGAAAGAAGTCAGGAGGCTCAAATGTCGAATTCGAATTCGATTTTTCAGCAGGGAGAGAATTGTTGGGTTAGTAGCAAGGCCAGTTTTGCTGCGCCGCTTATTGACTGCGCAAATTATTATAAAGCATTGCATTCCTCTATTGCCAAAGCAAAGCATTCAATATTTATTGTGGGTTGGGACATTGATAGTCGAATTCGTCTTATTCGTGGTGAAGATGAAGCGAACAGCGAAGCACCTTCTGTAATCAGTGATTTACTCGCATGGAAAGCCGAACAAAATCCTGAGATTAATATATATCTGCTTCGCTGGGACTCATCGTTAGCATTTTTTGCTCAACGAGAGATGTGGGCAAAAGAAGTGTGGGATGAAAAAACTCCCGATAATGTTGAAACCGTACTTGATGACACCATTCCTATGGGTGGCAGCCAGCATCAGAAAATTGTAATTATCGATGATGAGGTGGTGTTTTCAGGCGGAATGGACGTCTCGACCAACCGGTGGGACACCCGCGATCACCCTGTCGAGTCAAGCGAGCGAGACGGGCCAGATGGTGAATATGGGCCTTTGCATGATGTTCAGGCTGTATATTCAGGGCCTCTGGTTAAAGATTTTGCTGAACTTGTGCGTTGGCGTTGGCTGCGTGTGGCAGAATCTCAGCCTATCGATATTCGTGAAAGTGCAAAAAATAAATTAGACGACCCATTACCCGACGCATGGCCTGAGGCGTATGAACCCTGGTTTGAAAACGTCGAATGCGCTTTGGCCAGAACCATTCCATTTATGGACGAAGTAGAACCTGTTCAGGAAGTTCGCAACATGTTGCTTGACTTAATTAGTCAGGCCGAACGCGTTATTTATATCGAAAACCAATTTACCAGTCGCCAGGAAATTGCAGAGGCACTGAATAGCCGGTTAAAAGCCTGTCCACAACTTAATGTCATCATTATAAGCTCGTACGAACCTAAAGGGCGGTTTGAGTGTGAAGCATTTTGGGCAAGCCGCATTGAATTTAAAAAGATTCTGTTTCAGGGTGTCGATTCTGACCGAATTATCATGTCATATTCGTCGATAACCGATGAACAAAGTCGCTCGGCTTATAAACGTATTCATTCGAAAGTTATGACCATTGATGATCAATACCTGGTTATCGGTTCGTCAAACCTGAGCAATCGCTCTATGACGCTTGATACTGAAATTGACACCGTTTTGTACGGCAATACCGAGCACAACCAACAAAATATTATCAGAATGCGTGACGATTTGATTGCTGAGCATACTGGGCGCGAACTGGCCGATACGGCGCAGTTGATGAAAAGCGATACGCCAGCCCGGTCCATCATCGAAAATCAGCGTGCCCACGGCTACATACTTACCCAGGTAAACGACGAGATATTTACTGACCAGCCCTCTGACAATCTGTTTCGTTCTTTTTCTGATCCAGAAGAACCGCTTATTGCGATGCCCACGCTGGATGGCCAGTCTTTACCGGTAAAAAACCCTCGGCGTCGTACCATTATGATTGGTATTGGGCTCCTTGTTATCGCAATTTTAGGCGGGCTGATGTTCTGGGCCAGTCAGTCTATTTCATGGCTAAGCGCAGACAGCATCAACGCGTTTCTTGAAGAAAGCCGGGGCACCTACTTTGCCTTACCTACGGTGCTATTGGTCTATCTTGTTGGTGGGCTCTTGTTCTTCCCGGTAACGGTCTTATCTATTGCGGTAGCTGCAGTATTTGGTCCGATCTGGGGGCCCATTTATGGAATGCTTGGGGCGTTGTTAAGCTCGGCCTCTATGTTTGGTATAGGTAAGTTACTAGGAAATACCGGCCTTAAAAAAGTGGGTGGCCCAAAAGTTGAGGCCGTGGACCAAAAGCTCAAATCCAGTGGTATTGTGGGCGTGGCCGCGATACGAATGTTACCCATTGCGCCATTTAGCTTGGTGAATCTGGTAGCGGGAATCTCATCCATTGGTATATTCCAGTTTTTGATGGGAACTTTTTTAGGTATGTTTCCCCCAATGATCGCAAAAGGACTGGTGGGCGACTCTATTACTCAAATTTTTCGTAATCCATCACCTCAAACAATTTCTTATTTAGTCGGCGGTATTGTGCTGTGGGGTCTGATGATATGGGGCTCACAAAAGTTTGCCCGCTGGTATCAGGAACGTAAGCAAAAAGAAAAGGCAAAATCAGAAGAATGTGCCGCATAATTAGTTACAACATACATAGCGGCGTTGGTCAGGATAAAAAACATGACTATCGCCGCATTGGAAACTACCTTGCTGAGCGAGATGCTGACATCGTTTTACTGCAAGAAATGGATACCCGCGCGCCTGAGCGAGATGTTATTAAGGATATTCGGGATATTTGTGCGGGCAGTGTTTACCATTTAGTGCCTTCACCAGCGCTAAGCTCCGAGTCTGGCTGGTATGGTAATGCGGTATTAACACGGTTTCCGGTACTTGAAAGTCAAACGCTGGACGTAAGTCAGGAAGGATTTCAACCGCGTAACATTCAAATGGTTACTGTAGAAACCCCTGACGGACCTTTGACCGTAGTAAATACTCACAAAGGACTCAAAAAGCACGAACGTCGTTCTCAGTTTGGGCAGTTACACGAATACATCGCGGATAAATTAAGGCGACGCCCTACCCCGCTTGTTTTGGCGGGTGATTTTAACGAATGGCAATTTTTTACATCCGCGTTTAAAGGCCTGGATGAAACGCTCACTCAATACAAAATTGGCGCCACATTTCCAAGTCGCTTTCCGCTGTTTTCGTTAGATAGGGTTTGGACTACATCAGATATTCGTGTACGTCGGGTAAAAAAACTTAAAAATGAACGAACCCGGATAATGTCTGACCATTTACCCGTTCAAATTGATATTGCTATGCCTGAAAATAGCAATACTGTGTCGCAACCGGTTAAATACCGGGCTTCTGCATAACGGATAACGCTGTACGAAGAATTTATAACATTCTTCGTACAGCAGCTTTTGCGGGTATGCGCCTGTCTAGCCCCATTATGAGTCAGTTTTAAATCAGAGTTTTCTAACCTTGCCTGATTTAGCTCGGTAAGCTGACACTGGCAGAAAACCCTGACTTTCGCAGGTTTTTTTTCGGTGTAATTTAGTTACCAGAACCACGCTATTTATATTATTTTACCCATGCCCTTGAATGGGTAAGCATCGAAAAATTCTCTGCAAAATGAGCCAGCAAAACGCTCAATACATCTGTTCAGCTTTGGCTTACCAGGTTGAATGTACACCCGTTCGATAGGATGTGCTCCGCTTAAATCAGATAACGTTCCGGATATGAGTTGCGGACCCCATTGTGCAGTGTCTAAAGTTGGTAAGTGCTGTCAGCAGGCTGTAGCTTTTTACTTCAAGGCTTAAAACAAAGTCCCGATTAATACAAAAAAGTATGCGATATATTTAATAGGTATTAACGTTAATATCCTACGCGCTTTTTCTGACTGTAAACTCTATACAGTGAATTTATTTCAAATAACAAGATTTTAAATTATCGACCTTTTTACTATTAAAGAGACCTCGGCTGTCGACGTCTGTACCTCACAATACCTGACGTGTTCTACCCATGTTTTGCAGTTTTCGTTGTTTAACCGGTTTTTTATTGATTAAGGTGACACTATGGTTATGCGAGTATTGGTTACCGACGACTCAAGGTTGTCTCGGCGTAATGCCATACGTGCACTGCCTCCTGAGCTGGAGTACGACATTTGTGAAGCCGCTAATGGTAAAGAAGCAATTGCGCTATTAAATAAAACCCCGTTCGAATTATTACTACTTGACCTTACTATGCCTGAAATAGACGGCGTAGGCGTGTTGGAACACCTTGTCGATAAGCATCAGAAGCCGCATACCGTGGTTATCAGCGCCGATTTCCAACCCGAGAAGCAGCGAATCGTGATGGGCTTGGGAGCAGTGAAGTTTATTCGTAAGCCCCTAGACCCTGAAGATTTAGCTATGACGTTATTTGAGTTGGGTTATCTTTAAATTAGTTACTAATTAAGGTATATTCCACAATAAAAGGCCTATAGATAAAAGTCTATATTATTTCCGCAATAACAGAAAATTATAAAACATTCCATTACATCTTCATTAAGTTAACTTAACAACTATTTCACCTATAAATGAATCAACTTTAGTCTAATATGCGTATGGTCATTGTACATTCTTAACAAGCAAGGATAGATCATGCATAAACTTACACCTTTAGCTGTTGCACTTACCGGCGCGTTAGTTGCGTCAGGGGCTATAGCCTCAAGTCATAGAGAAGCGCCAAATATCACCCGCCTGCCTACTGTCGATTCAACCGATTTCTATATGTTTAATAGTTATGAAAGCGGTCGCGAAGGGTACGTAACGCTTATTGCTAACTATATTCCTTTGCAAGACCCCTACGGTGGCCCTAACTATTTTGCTATGGACCCAGCTGCACAATATTCAATCCATATCGATAACGACGGCGATGCCGTAGAAGACATTAGTTTTTCTTTTAAGTTTGATAATAACCTGGCTGCCGACGGTGAAGGCCTGGCCCTGCCTGTAGGACCAGCTGACAATCAGAAAATGATTAACGTACCGCTTAAAAATATCGGCCCTATTTCAGCTGACGATGCGAGCGCAGCCAACTTTATCGAGCTTTACGATATGACCATGGTAAGTGGCGATATGCGGAACGGCGAACGTACCGAACTATCACCCAGTGAAGGCGATAGCTTTCAAAAGCCACTTGATTATATCGGCAATAAAACATTTACAAGCCCTGAAGAGTATCAACGCTATGCCAACCAGTTTGTATACAGTTTTGCAATGGCAGGATGTGATGCAAACGGCAAAGTTTTCGTAGGTCAGCGTAAAGACCCGTTTGTAGTTAATCTGGGCGATACTTTTGACCTGGTTAATTATGTGCCGGTTGAAGGCGACAGTGCTCCAGGTGCTAATGACGACGGCGGTTTCCCAGGTGGCATTACACAAGATCCTGCCAATAACGATTTGAAAGACAAAAATGTTACTTCTATAGCCATTGAAGTTCCTAAAGAATGTCTGACTGGCGATGGTAATGGTGTTATTGGTGGGTGGACCACAGCCAGCCTGCCACAAGCACGTATTCTTAATCCAAATGCTACATTTGAAAAACCAGAAGTGAATGGCGGAGCCATGACTCAGGTGTCTCGTTTGGGTAATCCGCTGGTAAATGAATTAGTTATTGGCTTACCTGATAAAGATACCTTCTCAGCTGCAGAACCTAAAGATGATGCGCAATTTGCTGACTACGTAACTAATCCGGTTTTGCCAGAATTACTGAATATCCTGTTTAAAGATGCAGTTAACTCCACACTTGGAGCTGAGTTCGAAACGCTTGCACCTACAAACTTCCCACGTAACGACTTAGTCGCCGCGTTTTTAACCGGATTTGAAGGTGTGAACCAGCAACAAACAGTAACGCCTTCTGAAATGATGCGTCTAAACACAGGTATTCCCGCCACGCCGGCCGCTGATCAATCAGCATTTGGTGTAGCAGGTGATGACCTTGCAGGCTTCCCGAATGGTCGTCGTCCTGGTGATGATGTAGTTGACATTGCTCTTCGTGTGGTTATGGGTCGTTTGTGCTACCCAGTACCTGTAAATGGTGAAGATACCGACTTGGGTCTGTGTGCCCCAGAAGATGCTAATACGGGTAATGTGCCTTACACAGACGGTGCGCCGGTTAATTCTGATATTGCAACTACGGCATTCCCCTATCTGATGACGCCTATTGCTGGCTCTGCAGAATAAGGAGGTATTATGAAGAAAGTATTATTGGTAGCCTCGCTAAGTATGGTGTTGTCAGGTTGTTTCGATGACGACGACAACGACGTATTTGACGAACCGAATAACGCACCTGAAGCGGTGTCAGAAGCTTTTGTTACTGAAGCCGACACACCCTTTAGCGACCAGTTAACCGGCACCGATGAAGATGAGGATCCACTGGTTTTCTCGTTGGTGGACGAACCGGGTAATGGTAGCGTGACTATAGAAGACAATGGCAGTTTTACTTATACTCCAAAATCGGAGTTTACTGGTGAAGATGCGTTTGTATTTGCAGTTACGGATTCAGAAAGTGACCCTGTAGAAGCTACGATTACTATTACAGTAGAAGCTCAGCAAGTTGCTATATCATCTTATGTACGCGCCGCGTTTGCGCAAAGCGCTACGGATGAACCGCTATCTGTTAATGGTAGAGAGTTCACTCAGGATGTTGAAGATCCAGCAGCTTTTGATGATCTACTTGGTCAGTAATCGCTGTTAGCAAAACTGGTAACAAATATAGCGGTCAGGGATGGCCGCTATAATTTAATAGAGGACCTATTGTGAGTATTTTTAAATACAGTCTGTCTTTATTACTTTTTATAATGACTGGAAATATTCAGGCTGAACAAGTATCCCCCTCTGCTAACGATGTCATTGCTTCATGGCCTGACAGCGCTTCTGAAACATACACTTACACACAGGCTTTAACAGTACTGAATCAAACTCAGCAATTTGGACATTCAGCCGCACCACTTAAACAACTGATACAATCTTTAAATTCCAGTGAAAATTCTCAAATGTCTGCTGAAGAGCTGACATTTATTGAAGCAAGTATATTACAGCGCAATCATAATTTTAGCGAAGCAGCAAAAAAGCTAAGCCCTTTGAATTCCCCCTCCTCTCTTATACTTCTTGCTTCCGTTTATAATAATTTAGGATTACATGAAAAAAGCGCAGAGACCTGCAAAAAACTGGCTTCTGGCAATGCCCACTTAGTGGCATTAACATGTATGTTAGATGCTCGCTTTCAACAAACTCCATCAGCAACATCGTACCAAAAGCTACAACAGTTAGCGGCCGCCTTGGGCACCCGGCAATCGCAGGATGTTAAACGGTGGGTAAACCAAACGCTGGCGTTTATGGCGCTTTCTTTAGAGCGGCCTGACCAGGCCCTGACTCATATTGAACCAATCTCCTTAAACGATGCGGCAACGGCTACTGTTTCGTTGTGGGGCCAGGCCCAGCTTGCGCTACAAAATTATTCTGATTTGCTGTCAAGACTTTCGCCCGTGGCTAAAGAAGCAGATGAATTAGATGATTCAATATTGCTGTTGTTAGCCACCGCAGAAAAACAGGTAGGTACCGACACCTACTGGCAAACCCGGGCAGAGCAGCGTATTTCTCTTCGTATATGGCGCCAGGATTGGTCTCATGCAGCCTATATTGCACGCTATTACCTGGATGTTAAGCCCGACGAGAAAAAAGCGCAGCATTATGCGCGCATTAACTATGATGTAGCTAAAGGCCTTGAAGACAAGCATCTACTCAAGCGGACCGGGCTTTCTTTATCACAGGCACAGGTAGATAATACTTAATGAGATTAGTTAAACAGTCTTGGGCTCTTTTTTTTACTTTATTCCTGTTGTGCCAGGCTGCCTCAGCGCACGAACTAAGCAACGGATATATCTCGTTAAAGGCAGAATCTGAAAGTACTTTTTCAGGCGCTATATTATTACAGCCTTTTGACCTTCATCAGGCTTTAGGTCTGGATACAAATAATGACAATCAGCTCACCTGGCAAGAAGCGCAATCTCAGACTGACAGCATACAGCGATACGCGTACGAACATGTTCAGCTTACCGCTGACAAAAAACTATGCCAGCCAGGTACCAATGCATTAGAGCTTCATCGTGTTTCAGGGCAACAGCTGATTTATATTCCGCTTACCTTCACCTGCCCTGCCAGTAACAATTTAGCTTTAGCTTATTCAGGCATATTTTTGCAGGACCCATCACATAAGCTTTTGTTCACCTTCTCAAATCTGCAGAATACGTTTACTCAGGTCCTCACCACACAAGACAATAAGGTAGCGTTAGACCTTGCTTCACAAAGTACGCTTACTACAATAAAAAACTTTGTGTATGAAGGTATTATTCATATCTGGATTGGTATCGACCATATTCTCTTTTTAATTGCTACTTTGCTTACTGTAAATTTGTGCCGACATAAACATAAATGGAATCCCGAGCACAGTCGTAAAGAAATTATAAAGCAAACCGTCTATTTGGTTACTGCCTTCACATTGGCCCACTCGCTCACTTTGACCTCTACTGCACTGGGTTGGTACACACCTTCCAGCCGATGGGTTGAATTAGGTATCGCGATATCTGTTTTGCTAACGGCCTTAAACAATATCTGGCCGTTAGTACGCAGGTTAGGGTTTATTACCTTTGCATTTGGGCTGTTACACGGCATGGGGTTTGCCAGCGTATTTGCCGAATTACAAAGTACTGCTACCAAACCGCTGCTTACTATCGCCTCATTTAATATAGGGGTAGAAATAGGCCAATTGGTAATAGTAGCGGTGTTATTGCCTATTTTACTGTCACTTAGGTTTGTAAGGCTGTACGCAAAACTTATTATGCCAATAACTTCTGCGGCCATTGCAGTGATTGCAATAAACTGGGCAATTCAGCGTTGGTAGCCCCCCGTTACCGTATTGGCCGGGGTTTTCCTGTATGTGGGTCTATAGCATCAAGCGATGGCCCACTATAAGTATCTAATAGCATTGCCACTACTGCCTGACCATATTCTTCAAACCAAAAGTTTCCAAGCTGCTTGAGTTTGTCGATATTGGTCTGACTAATGTCATCCATCGCATCATCCGGAGGATAAGGTAGACCGGGCTGTTCTCGCATTTGGGCGTTGATCCGTAGATATTTCCCATCCGACATTATACTGGAGGCCTGATATGCGACCAGTTGCTCGTCAGACAACACATCAACAATTTGCCCCTGGCGCATCCATTGCAACGCGCCCCATTCCTGAGTTGCCGGCCCATTTATTTTACGGGTTCGCTTTCCGGTACCAATAGATATTAAACGTACGTCTTCTAATGGAGTTTTTGTCCACAGTCGCCGACTTTCGGCAATGGCGCACATAGCGGGATTGTTTGCTACCACTCCGCCATCAATGAGCCACTGCTGGTGCCCGGTTTCCAAATTAGGCACCGCCACACTAGGAAAATAAGTGGGGGCCGCTGTAGACGCATCGGCAATAATGTAACTTGCAAACTGATGATGTGTTTCATCAGATGTTTTAAAAATTTTGGGACGGTGGTATTCCACCCCAAATGTCACCACCAATATATGCGAATCATTTTTTCGGGCATTGGCTAAACGTGCGCCTGCAAAGTGATGCTTCAATACTTGTTGTTTATTTTGCCCTTCATACTTTGGGGCATTAATACCGTCAAATTCGAACCAGCCCTTATTGGGGGTGAAAATCTTTTTTGCGGTTTGGGCATTATATAGGTTATTAATTTGCTCCACCGACAGCTGGGTAGTCGCTAATGCAAGCGCAATAACCGCTCCGGTGCTGGTACCCGCATACAGGTCAACGCAATCACGCAAGGAAGTTTGATGATTACGCTGCAACTGAGCTTCTACCTTGCGTAAAAATTGAATGCTGGCCGCACCTCTGATACCACCACCGTCTAAGGAAAGAATGAGTTTACTCATAAAATTCGGCTTTGTTGAACTTTAGTTCAGCTTAGAGTGTACCTTGCACAAGTCAACCGATCTTATTGACAGTATTTCCCACCCAGCCATGATGTTCTCAGGTTCGAAAACCCTTGCAGAACCATTGTTTACTTAGCAATGGAGCACTATCATAGGCGTTGGATAAAATATCACGCCAAAGAGTTGTATCGTCTTGAAAATAAATCGAAGTCAATTAGTTTTTAAAACTCCTTTCTGGCGTTTGTGGTTCAAAACCTGGGTGGTACTTTGGCTTGTTTTAATAACAGAAGGCGTATCTGCTGATACGATACATAAATGGTCTGCGGTTAGTGTCGATAAGCTTAAAGCGGTTCGTGACGATCCGCGAATGGTGCTGGATAAAACCATTAACGATTTACCGCAGCTCAAAGGTACTGAAAAAGCAATCCATCATTTTTTCGCCAGCCGGGCCTATGCTTCTCTTATATTACACGATCAGGCACTTGAACAAGCCAAACTAGGGCTGAGCCTACTAAAAGGAACCACCCAGCCTTGGTTAATAGCGTACCTTAACCTGGCTAAAGCGGAGGCATTAAAAGGTTTAGGACGCCCCCGCGAAGCCGAAATTCTGGTGGACGGCGCTCTACAGTGGGCTCGTCAGAACAACTCAAACGAATTATTGGCTTACGCATTAAGTGTGGCCGGTTATACCAATCTTGTTTTGAGTGAAACCGATGAAGCACTTAACCGGTTTCAGGAAGGTTACCGGCTTGCTGAAACACACAGTTTACTATTAACTCCGGCCGACTTTAGCGGCATGATTGCCTTAGTGTATGAATACCGAGATGAACCAGAGTTAGCTATCCCCTACTTTGAGCAGGCAAAAGTCTATTACAGCAAGCAAAATCGACGGCTTGAATTGGCGAATACTTTATTTGGCCTGGGGCGTAGTTATCTTAAGTTGAATAAGCAGCAGGAAGGGCTGGAGCTACTGATTGAGTCGGCTCGCTTAGCCTTGGAAATTCGCGATATACAGGGCGCCGCGTATAGCTATCAGGAAATATCTCAGGTACTTATCAAGCGTGGCCAAATAGAAGCGGCGCAAACCTATCTGGTCGATGCCTTACATTTTTTTGAACAGGCTAAAAATCCTTTTCAGCAGATTGGTGTATTGTTGGCACAAGCTAAAATAATGTTGATTCAGCAAAAAGCCGAAGCAGCTATGCAATATCTTTCAAGCGCGAAAGAACTCGCCACGGGGGATGCGTTTTTGCCGCACCGCATACAAATAAACAGACTTAAAGCCGAAACTTACGCTTTAGATGATCGCTATCAAAAGGCCTATAACTTACTGCTCACCATGATGAAAGATGAGCGGCGTCTGCAAAACGAACAAAACAGTCAACGTCTCATTAAGTTGCAAGCTGCTTTTGAAACTGAGCAACAGCGTTCACAAAACGCGCTTTTGCAAGAGCAAAACCTCCGCCAACAGGCTGCGCTGGCTAACGAGCGCAAACAGCGTGGGTACACCGCTATTGTGGTTACGTTACTGGCTGTAATTTGTTTGCTCCTACTTTTACAGCATCGTATCAGCAGAAAGCATCAGAAAAAATATGAAACATTAGCGAATCAGGATGGACTCACCAACTTACTCACTCGCCGTAAAACCCTTGAAGATACCAATCAACAGCTCAATCTTGCCCACCGACATGATGATTTTATTTCGATGGCTATTCTGGATTTAGATTATTTTAAAAATATTAACGACACCTATGGTCATCAAGCCGGGGACGATATTTTGAGAGGTTTTGCCAATTTGGCGTCCCGGTCGTTTAGAAATACAGATATTTTAGGAAGAATTGGGGGCGAAGAATTTTTCTTCGTTTTTCCACATACCTGCGCGCAAAGCGCGTATACCCTACTGCAGAGTTTTAGTGAGAAAGTTAAAGCCGTTCCGGCAGATATTAATCGTGAAGAAATCAGTTTGTCGGTTTCTGTTGGATTGGTCAGCGGCAGAGAAAGTGAAGATGTCGCCCAGCTTATGAACATGGCTGACGAAGCCCTTTATGCAGCAAAAGAAGCCGGACGTGACTGTATTCGTATCTACGGGCAAACGTGACAAATCAAACCCCAGAAAACTATAAAACGGGTCTGGGCTTTATTCTCACCAAGCGTCTGATAAAGCACAACAACGAAGAAAAGATTGAGCTATGGCTAGCCACAGACGAGGGACCTCTTTGTCTGCACTCTACCGCTCAAAAAAATGTATGCTTTGTACTGCAAGAACATGCGCTTCAGGCTAGCGACTTATTACGTCAGCATCGCTTACACGTTACGGTTGAACAAGTAAAATTTAGTACACTTTCACAGCAGCCGGTAAGCCTACTTCGCTATGCTCCCGACCGATTGCCTTTTTCGGTTCGCCAGGCTCTGCATCAGCAAGGCATAGAGCTTTATGAAGGAGATATAAAGCTCGCGGACCGTTTTTTAATGGAACGATTTGCTTTCGGTAGCATTCAATATCGCGCACAGTATTTACCCAACAAACAACTTATTGAAGCACAGATTAAAGGCGCAACCTACACACCTGCACTGACAACATTAAGTCTTGATATTGAATGTGATGAACACGAACATCTTTTTTCAATTGGGCTAAGTAGCCCAACCTTAAAGCGGGTAGTGTTAGTCTACGATCGCCCAGTTGCTACCCCCGGTGATACCCAGTTTCTGTTAGAAGTAGTCCCCACTGAGAAACACCTACTACAGCGTATTGTTGCGCTTATCAATGAATACGATCCCGATGTTTTGATAGGGTGGAACGTTAAGCAGTTTGATTTCGCCGTACTGCAGCGGCGTGCGAAAGTTCATAACATGTCACTTGCTATGGGGCGTAACGGTAGCATTTTATCGGTGCGACAATGGGACACCGGTATTTATGTTGAGCTTCCCGGGCGGGCGATAGTTGATGGTATCGAAGCGCTAAAAACAATGGCCTGGCATTTCGACAGCTATAGTTTGAATTCGGTTGCAAGTGAACTGCTGAACAAAAGCAAACTGGTAACAGAAACGGATCAACTCTCAGCGATTAAGGCTTTATACAAAAACAATCCGCTGCAATTGGCTCAATATAATTTCGAGGACTGCGAACTGGTTAATCAAATAGAGTCTAAAGCACAATTGATCGACTTTCTCATACTAAGAAGCACACTAACCGGGTTGGATATCTCGCGCCCCGGGGGCTCGGTAGCCGCTTTTATAAATGTGTATCTGCCCCGACTTCATCGCAGTGGCTATGTATGCGGCATTCGGCCTGCCGACGGTGGTCTGGCGAGCCCCGGAGGGTATGTAATGACTTCCCAACCAGGCTTGTATGATTATGTATTGGTTCTAGACTTCAAAAGCTTGTACCCGTCCATTATTCGAACATTTAAAATTGATCCTCTTGGACTAGCTGAAGGGTTAAGGCAACCCGATAACGCTATACCCGGTTTTAAGGGCGCATGTTTTTCACGAGACAAGCATTACCTTCCCCAAATTATCGCTAACTTATGGTTGCAACGCGATGAAGCTAAACGACTGAATGACGCGCCTCGCTCGCAAGCTATTAAAATTCTGATGAATTCTTTTTATGGGGTATTAGGCAGTAGCGGATGTCCGTTTTATGACCCTCGTCTGGCGAGCTCTATCACGCTAAGGGGCCATGAAATAATGCAAACCACCGCCGCCTGGATTGAAGCAGAAGGGGTAAAGGTAATCTATGGAGATACAGACTCTACTTTTGTTCATGTGGCCGGCGCTAAGAGCCGCGACGAAGCTCTTAAGCTAGGCAAGCATCTTGAAGACACAGTCAATCGCTTATGGCGGCAAAAGCTTCACAATGAATTTAACTTACAGTGCCATTTAGAAATAGAGTTTGAAACCTGTTTTGATAAGTTTTTTATGCCTACTATTCGTGGCTCTGAGCAAGGCAGCAAGAAACGCTATGCTGGCCTGATAAAAAATAAACAGCCAGAGACTCTTGTTTTTAAAGGACTTGAAACGGTCCGCTCAGACTGGACTTTATTAGCGAAAGAGTTTCAGCAGGCATTGTACCTGAAGGTGTTTAACAACGAGCCCGTAAAGCAGTATGTGGTAGACACTATAGAAGGTATTCGGCTGGGGCACTTTGATACCAAGCTCGTGTATCGCAAAAGGTTGGGTAAACCCTTGGCTGAATATATCAAAAACATCCCGCCGCATGTACGTGCAGCGCAAGAAGCTGAAACTAAAAACCGCCATCTTAAAAAACCGATGCAGTATACCTATCGGTCAAGTGTGCAATATGTAATGACCAAAGGCGGGCCTCAAACAACTGACTATCAGGAACATGGTTTAGATTACGAGCATTATATCGAAAAACAAATACGACCCATTGCTGAAAGTATCTTACCCACAATCAATATCTCATTTGAAGAATTAACCCAACCCCAATTGGGCTTATTTTAAATCCTCACATCATTTACATGCTTTATGTTTATTCATGTCATTTTCATTGAAACAGCATTTATCCGGCAACAGTGCGTTGAGCTATCCTGATAGGGTAAAGAAAAGACTATCTATTGCCTTTTCAAATGCTGCTCAATACGTGTTTCCTTCGCATTACACGAATATTCGCCAAAAAGCTTCTTTAGAACGGGAGCCCCGTAGCCGGCCAGGGACAGTGTGCTACTCTCACATGGGGGCGTAGGTTGACCGAATGTCCTCAGACATTCGCAGCAACCGGAGCGGCT
>NZ_JAESDK010000024.1 GCF_019249245.1 Alteromonas lipotrueiana
CTGATCTGCGGCGTGGTGTCGTTACCGGTACCTAATGCATCTAGTGCCAGGGTTGGGGCCGAGGTATCAATATTGCCTGTTTGTGACGCAAAGGCCGTGTTACCGGCGCCATCACTTACTTGTGCTGCAATGGTATAATCACCTTCGGCCAGCGCAGTAGTGGGGGTTGCTGTAAAATTACCATTCACATCAACAGTCGCGCTCAGGTTTTCGGTGTTACCGGCGCTGTCGGTCACGGTAATCGCCACCGTGCTGCCTTGGACGGCATCGGTATTACCGCTGATCTGCGGCGTGGTATCGTTACCGGTACCTAATGCATCTAGTGCCAGGGTTGGCGCAGAGGTATCAATATTGCCCGTTTGCGACGCAGTGGCGGTGTTACCCGCAGCATCACTTACTTGTGCTGCAACAGTATAATCACCTTCAGCCAGGGCCGTAGTGGGAGTCGCCGTAAAATTACCGTTAACATCAACAATCGCGCTCAGGCTCTCGGTGTTACCGGCGCTGTCGGTCACAGTGATGGCTACCGTGCTGCCTTCGGCGGCATCGGTATTACCACTGATTTGCGGCGTGGTGTCGTTGCCGGTGCCCAGTGCGTCTAATGACAGGGTTGGCGCAGAGGTATCAATATTACCGGTTTGTGACGTCGTGGCGGTGTTACCTGCGGCGTCGGTCGTCGAGGCAGACACGGTATAATCGCCTTCAGCCAGAGCCGTAGTGGGGGTCGCCGTAAAATTACCGTTAACATCAACAGTCGCGCTCAGGTTTTCAGTGTTACCGGCGCTGTCAGTTACGGTGATGGCTACCGTACTGCCTTCGGCGGCATCGGTATTACCGCTGATCTGCGGCGTGGTGTCGTTACCGGTGCCCAGTGCATCCAACTCTAACGTTGGCGCAGAGGTATCAATATTGCCGGTTTGAGAGGTAGTGGCCGTGTTACCTGCGGCATCGGTTACTTCTGCCGCAACGGTATAATCACCTTCAGCC
This sequence comes from Alteromonas lipotrueiana, assembly GCF_019249245.1. Taxonomy (GTDB): domain Bacteria; phylum Pseudomonadota; class Gammaproteobacteria; order Enterobacterales; family Alteromonadaceae; genus Alteromonas; species Alteromonas lipotrueiana. Next base: position 988 of record NZ_JAESDK010000024.1, read on the forward strand.
AACGCCGTAGTGGGGGATACGGTAAAGTTTCCATTCACATCAACAGTCGCGGTCAGGCTCTCGGTGTTACCGGCGCTGTCCGTCACGGTAACGGCTACCGTACTGCCTTCGGCGGCATCGGTATTACCGCTGATCTGCGGCGTGGTGTCGTTACCGGTTCCCAGTGCGTCTAATGACAGGGTTGGCGCAGAGGTATCAATATTACCGGTTTGTGATGTCGTGGCCGTGTTCCCTGCGGCGTCGGTGGTCGAGGCAGAAACGGTATAATCGCCTTCAGCCAGCGCAGTAGTGGGAGCCGCCGTAAAATTCCCATTCACATCAACAGTCGCGCTCAGGTTTTCAGTTTTTCCGGCGCTGTCGGTCACGGTAATGGTTACCGTGCTGCCTTGTGCGGCATCGGTGTTACCGCTGATCTGCGGGGTGGTGTCGTTGTCGGTACCCAGCGCATCCAGCTCTAACGTTGGCGCAGAGGTATCAATATTACCGGTTTGCGACGTCGTGGCGGTGTTACCTGCGGCGTCGGTCGTCGAGGCAGAAACGGTATAATCACCTTCAGCCAGCGCAGTAGTGGGAGTCGCCGTAAAGTTCCCATTCACATCCACTGTCGCACTGAGATTTTCGGTGTTGCCGGCGCTGTCCGTCACGGTAATCGCCACCGTACTGCCTTCGGCGGCGTCAGTATTACCGCTGATCTGCGGGGTGGTATCGTTACCGGTACCCAGTGCATCCAACTCTAACGTTGGCGCCGAGGTATCAATATTACCGGTTTGCGACGCAGTTGCGGTATTACCTGCTGCATCGGTGGTCGAGGCAGACACGGTGTAATCGCCTTCGGCAAGCGCAGTGATTGGGCTAACCGTAAAATTCCCATTCACATCAACAGTCGCGCTCAGGTTTTCGGTGTTACCGGCGCTGTCAGTTACAGTGATGGCTACCGTGCTGCCTTCGGCGGCATCAGTATTACCACTGATCTGCGGGGTGGTCTCGTTACCGGTACCCAGTGCATCCAACTCTAACGTTGGCGCCGAGGTATCAATATTACCGGTTTGTGACGTAGTAGCGGTGTTACCTGCGGCATCGGTGGTCGAGGCAGACACGGTGTAATCGCCTTCGGCAAGCGCAGTGATTGGGCTAACCGTAAAGTTTCCATTTACATCCACCGTGGCGCTTAAGTTTTCAGTGTTACCGGCACTGTCGGTCACGGTAATGGCTACTGTGCTGCCTTCGGCGGCGTCAGTATTACCACTGATCTGCGGCGTGGTGTCGTTACCGGTACCTAATGCATCTAGTGCCAGGGTTGGGGCCGAGGTATCAATATTGCCCGTTTGCGACGCAGTGGCGGTGTTACCCGCAGCATCACTTACTTGTGCTGCAACAGTATAATCACCTTCAGCCAGGGCCGTAGTGGGAGTTACGCTAAAGTTCCCATTCACATCAACAGTCGCGCTCAGGTTTTCGGTGTTACCGGCGCTGTCAGTTACAGTGATGGCTACCGTGCTGCCTTCGGCGGCATCAGTGTTACCACTGATCTGCGGGGTGGTGTCGTTGCCGGTACCTAATGCATCTAGTACCAGGGTAGGCGCAGAGGTATCAATATTGCCGGTTTGAGAGGTAGTGGCCGTGTTACCTGCGACATCGGTTACTTCTGCCGCAACGGTATAATCACCTTCAGCCAACGCCGTAGTGGGAGTCGCCGTAAAGTTCCCATTCACATCCACTGTCGCACTGAGATTTTCGGTGTTGCCGGCGCTGTCCGTCACGGTAATCGCCACCGTGCTGCCTTGTGCGGCATCGGTATTACCGCTGATCTGCGGGGTATTATTATTTACCGATGTTTGTTCGTCTAAAGTCAGTTGCGGAGCCTGAGTGTCGATAGCACCTGCCTGATTAGATTCAATCACAGCGCCTGTTTCGGTCGTAACTTGGGCATTTACGTTAAAAGTACCGTCAGAGAGTGCGGTTGGGGTCGATACGCTAAAGGCCCCCTGAGCGTCAGCAACGGCTTCAACCGTTTGTACATTACCGGCAGCGTCTTCTATTGAAATCGTGACTGTAGATCCGGCCGGGGCATCGGTCTGACCGCTGACTTGCGGTGTGGAGTCATTACTAAGCTCAGCAACATTCACTTCTAAAAACGAAGTACTACTGTTGTCTGTTGCCGGCTCTGATTCGTCAGTTTCCGTCGCTGTTGAACTGGTAATATTACTTGTTTGTGTAACGGTACCTACATTGCCGGCATTGTCAGTTACCTGGGCAACAACCGTAAACTCGCCGTCGACTAACGCAGAAGTAACCGTTTGCTCAAAGCTGCCATCGGCGTCAACCGCGGCAGTGAGTTGTTGGGTGTCGCCGGCACTATCGGTAATCGAAAGCGTTATCGTGCTACCTTCAGGGGCACTCGTAGTACCTGAAAATGTGGGTGTGTCGGAAGCTTGTTCGCTGTCTGTGTTTAAGCTGATATCCGGCGCTGTGGTGTCTATAGTGCCAGCATTACTGCTCACTTCTGTGGTATTTCCTGCTTCATCACTTATTTGAGCGACTACCGAAAACTCGCCTTCAGCCAATGGCGAGGGCACCTGCCCCGAAAATGTTCCGTCAGACTGCACTACCGCAGTTAAACTTTGGTTCTGGCCCTGGGCATCGGTAACGGTTAAAAAAACCTGCGAGCCTGCCGGTTCATCAGTCGAACCACTAATGACAGGCGTTTCACTATTGGTGGCACCCGCTTCATCAATGGTCAGTTGAGGAGAGGTGTTATCGACCGTACCTGAAACAGACGCACTGCTGATGTTACCTGCATTATCTGTAACTTGCGCAGAAACAGTAAATTCACCTTCGCTTAAGGGGGTAGTAACTGAAACGTTGAAATTACCCTGCTCGTCTGTAGTGGTAGTTAGGGTTTGGGTCTGGCCTTCTGCGTCTTCTACAATCAGGGTCACCTGGCTATTTTCAGGCAAATCGGTAGAACCACTGATGACCACTTGTTCGCCGTTGACCGAAGCAGGCGGGTCTATGGTTATCTGAGGCGCAATAAGATCGATAGTCGTGTTGAACGTTTCAGTGGTGCTGTTTCCCGCGTTGTTGGTTACGATGACGTCTGCAGAAAAATCGCCAGCCGGTAAATCTTCTGGCAGTACCAGTGTAAAGCTACCGTCCTGAGCCACTGACGAACTCAGGTCTATGGTGTTACCCTCGTTATCGGTTAATACAACCGCGACTTCTTCGCCTTCACTAAGCGATGACTGTCCGGTAATAGGTGCGGTATTCAGATTGATTTGAGCTGGAATATCAATACTGAGTTGGGGAGCATTATTGTCAGAATCAGCGTCGTTGTTTACTGGAGTATTGTTTCCAATTGTATCAGGTTGATCAGAATTAGAGCCGGTTTGTTCGAAGGCGAATTCTTCAGAATCAGTTTCTTCGGCAATCCGGCTTACTCTGACAAACGAACTGCCGTCTTCAGTGTCACCACGACCGGCGCCACCGCCGGCTGCAGTAGCTTCCAAATTCTCTAAAATATCGCCATCACCCGCCAGCGCGCTTAGAAACTCAGCATCTGCATCATCTGTATTGGGAGCAGGAGAAACATTGGCGTCATCCAAAGCCTGGTTTAACTCCTCAATTGACTCATCGAACACCCCGCCTTCGGTCGCAAAAGGTTCAGCGGGCTGGTTCGCAAACTGAGCCAGCAGATGGCTGAACTGAGTTGCAGATAAGCTGATCACCTGATCAGAAGTAGTAAGCTGAGCCCCGCCGTCGGCAGTACCCTCAAGTTGAATATTTAATTCGCTTAGCGTGGCCGGCGTTAGCTCGGTAACGTTGCCTGAGCTGTCTTCTAAAAATAAGCCGCCCTGAATTTCGACAATGCTGAATTGCGTTGCTGCCATAGTGTGTTTTCCTTCGAAATAAGATTCGGATTAGCAATTACTGAATAACACTAGTACAGCATCGACAAAGACGTATTGGACCTGAGTACAACAAAGGTCTTTTTTAGCGAATGCAAACAAATACCTATGTATGAAACGAATTTGCAGAATATCGGGGACAGGACTACTTTTAAAATTCGAGTAACAATATTTTTGTCGTTATCGGCAGTGGACTGCCGCGATGTACTTATCAGGATGCAACAATGAGTTTGAAGATTCACCAGGCTGTCGCTCTATCATGTAGTCTGTTTTTATCATTTTCCCTTACTGCGCAAGAACTTGACGTTCGAAATGTGGTTCAGCATACACTCAATACAAACCCCGACATTCAGGCCAGCCTGCAAGATTTAAAATTAGCGCAGCTACAGGTTCAGGACGCCAAAGGGGCGCTACGTCCGACGGTAGATGTCACTGCTTCAGCGGCGTATGTAGACCAAAATATCGGACGCGATCCCGAATATGGTGAGTACCAGGGACAAATTGCATTGTCGCAGTTGTTGTATGATGGCTCGCTGACTTACAACAATATTCGCAGTCTGAAGCAAGGTCAGGTAGTACGCCTGTACCAGCTTTATGCTGAAGTAGAACAAACCGCCCAGGAAGCCGTAGAAGCGTATTTAGATATTTTGCTATATCGCGAACTTATGCGCACCGCTGAAGATAATTTGCGCACGCACGTTAGTGTCTTTAAACAGGTTGATAAAAGCGCAGCTGCGGGGGTAGCCCGGGGCGCCGACCTTGAACAAATTAACGGCCGGCTGTCGCTTTCTGAGTCTAACATTATTACCGAGCAGTCTAACTTGCACGACGTTTCTGCCCGGTTTTTACGGATTACCGGTGTTGATCCTAACTTATCTTTGTCGCCTTACGCCCCATCAACGCAAGGCTACAACGAGCAGTCGGTGGTTACCATAATAGAAAATGCGTATGTGACAAACCCAAGCTTACAGGCCAGTATTTATAATATTGATGCGCGCCAGTTTGATAAAAAAAGCGTGCAGGGTTTGTATAAGCCCGTGGTTCGACTTGGCGTATCTTACGGTACCCAAAACCGTGACGAAACCGGTGCAGACAATACGTTGACTGAAGCTCGCGCGGGACTATCCGTTAGCTACAACTTATATAACGGCGGAAGAGATAAAACAGCAATCAAAACCGCACTTTTGCAAATCGATCAGGCAAAGGATCTCCGTGATGGTGCCTGTCGTGACATGCGTCAAACCATTCAAATTGCGTTCAACGATATTAATAACCTAAGTCGTCAGCTGCCTACTTTAAATGAACACCGCTTGTCATCGGCCCGGGTAAGAACCGCGTATTTGGGCCAGTTTAAGTTGGGCCAGCGAACCTTACTGGATTTGCTTGATTCTGAAAACGAAGCTTACGAAGCGGCCCGAGCCTATACGCTAGCCAAATACACTCAGTATAAAGCAGTTGTCAGGTTGTTAGCTGCACGCGGCACATTAACAGAAAGTCTGAAATTGACCCCTAATGGCTGGCCTGCTGCGGCAGAACTGGCGCAGCGTCCGGTAAACTACGATCCGCAGTATATTTGCCCGGCCATCAATACCGCTAATTTGGGCACGGCTGGCAATATTTTAAGTCAGGACTCTGACAATGATGGGGTTACCGATCTGTGGGACGATTGTAACGATACCCAGCCAGGCGCAAAAGTGGATATAAACGGCTGTGCCGTAACCGCACGCCCTGTGATTAAAAACGAACAGGCCATACCATCAGACACGCCATCAGACACGGCATCATCCTTCAACAAGTCATTTCTCGAACAGGTTCCGGTACAAAAAAATATTACCATTGCCGTTCAGTTTGAAAAAAGTACCGCCAATTTTTTGAACAGCGAAGAAACACGGCTGGACGAACTATTGAACACCTTGCGTTCAGATTCAGACAAAGCGGTCATCATTGAAGGACACACCTCTATAGATGGCGCAGAGCGTTACAATCAAAAGTTAGGCTTTTTACGGGCCGAAGCGGTCGCAGACTGGCTTGAACAGCAAGGTGGTATTGATGCTCAGCGAATAGTCACCGTAAGTTACGGCGAATCTATGCCCCTGGCTGCCGGCAACACAAACAGTGCACATCAGAAAAACCGTCGGATTGAAGCCAAAATTGTGGCCTTGAAAGACCTGGTCGAAGGACGAACGCAATAGTTATGAATGCCTCTGTAAACACCGCGCCGAATGTGGTCATTAAAGAGCGCGCTGATGGCGGCGTGCTGATGGATTGCATGGAAACCATTTGTGCTATTCATAAGCTACCGTTTTCGCGTGTAACCATTTTGTCAGGCCTGCCACTGAAAAATGGCGAGTTGTCTCCTTCAGCGCTTACCCAGGCCGCCACCAAAGCCGGATTGCAAAGCCGTTCTGCCAAGCGCTTACTGTCCCATATAAATCCGGCGCTGCTGCCCGCTATTTTAGTGTTGGCTGATCAACAAGCCTGTGTGCTTAAATCAGTAGATGTAGAAAATGATTCAGCAGAAGTGATTTATCCTGAGCTTAATCAATCGGTTACCACAGTAAATCTGACATCATTACAAGCACAATACACCGGCTACGTTATTTTTATGCGTCCGCATAATCAAATAGCGTCATCGTGTGAGGTGGTTTCAAAAAATAAACCGGGTAGCTGGTTTTGGAGTGTCGTTAAAACAGCTTCAGCGTTATATCGCGATGTGATACTGGCATCAATTTTTATTAGTTTGTTGTCAGTAGCGGTGCCGCTATTTGTTATGAATGTGTACGACCGGGTGGTGCCTAACGCCGCCATAGAAACACTATGGGCACTGGCCATCGGGGTGCTTATCGTGCTGCTGGCCGATGTTTGTCTCAGGGCGCTCCGATATTATTTTGTCGAACTGGCAGCCAGCCGTATTGATGTCAGTTTGTCGGCCAAATTATTACAAAAAGTGATGTCGTTATCGTTTAAAGAAAAACCTGCCTCTACCGGCGCGCTGGTCAGCTCATTAAACTCATTTGAAGCGATTCGGGGCATGCTGAACTCGATAACAATTGTTGCCCTGGTAGACATTCCATTTGCTTTTATTTTGCTTGCCATCGTGATGATCATTAACAGTTATCTGGCAGGCATTATTTTTTTAGGTGGCGTGGTAATTATTGCCTACGGCTTTTACGTACAAAAAGTCATGCGCGAGCTGGCCGCCGACTCACTAAATATCAGCGCTAAAAAAAATGGGTTGATGACCGAAGCTATTGCAGAGTTTGATGATGTACGTTTTTTTGGTGCTCAAAACCACGTGCAGTATCAATGGGAAAAACACGCTATTTTTCTGGCAAAGGTCAACGCCAAGCTGCGCCTGTTAGGAAGCTCGGTCAGCAATTTGGCAAGCTGGGTACAACAGGGCGTAGGGGTAGGCATCATTATCACGGGTGTGTATTTAGTGGTAGATGGTGTCATAACCCAGGGCGGACTTATTGCCGCTTATTTGTTATCAAGCCGGATCATGGGGCCTATGTCGGCCACCGCCAACCTTATTTCTCAGTTTCATCATGCCCAAACGGCACTTGACTCGCTTAACGGCCTGATGGCGAAAGAAGAAGAGGCCCCGGAAAAGCGACGCTGGACCAAACACAGTTCGATTGCCGGAAACATCAGCTTTGAAGGGGTTCGGTTTAGCTATCCGGAGCAAAGCATTGAGCGCTTACAAGGACTGAGCTTTTCCATTAAAGCGGGCGAACATGTGGCCATACTGGGACGAAATGGCGGCGGAAAGACGTCTGTAAACAGGTTACTGCTTAAAGCTTACAGCCCCAAAAAAGGCCTGATTACACTCGACAGTATAGATTTGCAGCAATACGAGCCCAGTGCGCTACGCCAGCATATTGGCTATGTACCACAAGACTATCAACTGTTTAGTGGTAGCCTTAAAGACAACCTGACCGTATTTGACTCGGGGGTAGACGAGGATGCTATCTGGGAGGTTATTGAAGCGTGCGGGTTAACCGCTTTTGTGAACAGCCATCCCGATGGTTTGAATATGGCGGTAGGTGAGCGGGGCGCTCAACTATCAGGAGGAAAACGACAATCAGTTGCGCTTGGCCGTGCATTATTGAAAAACCCGTCTATCTTTATTCTAGACGAACCCACCTCAGCGATGGACTCAGGACAAGAAGCCCTGGCCAAAAAGCTATTGGCTGCGCGCAGTCAAAACAAAACCCTGATACTCAATACTCACCGAGCAACTATGTTAGACCTGGTAGATCGAATTATTGTACTGGAAGCGGGACAGGTTATTGCTGATGGACCCAAGCAGGACGTACTGAAAAAACTGGCCGCACTTAATGCTGCGGCGCAAAAGGAGCCTCATCAATGAGTGGAGCGGCTTCACAATCTTCATTTTTACATCGAAAGGTACGTGATTTTCTGGCCCCGCCGGCAGAATACGACTGGGTACTGGAAGCAGAATGGGCGCGCATTCAGCAAACCCCGGCAAAGGCACGACGCCTGCTATATGGTATCGCTATTACCATATTGGCCTTAGTGCTTTGGGCTAATTTTGCCATTATTGATGAAGTAGCAAGAGGCGAGGGTAAGGTAGTGCCTTCGCAAAAACTACAGGTGGTGCAGTCGTATGACGGCGGTATTGTGCAGGATATTTTGATCCGCGAAGGCCAGCAGGTTGCCGCCGGTCAGGTGTTAGTAAGAGTCGATCCCACCCGCTTTGTTTCTTCTTTACAAGAAAATGCCAGCCAGCAGGAAGGTCTGCAGGCAAAAGCAGATCGATTGCGGGCGTTGATAGACAACAGGCCATTAGAGTTTTCGGTTTCGTTGGGTGAAAACGCAGCAATAAAAAGCGGTGAGCAGGCATTGTATCGTTCTAACCTTCAGGAGCTCGAACAATTGATGGGAGGTTACCATAGCCGAATTTCGCAAAAGCAGCAGGACTTAGCTTCTTACAAAGCTGAGTACGGGCAGTATAAACGTTCAAAAGAACTGATTGATCAGGAACTGGCTGTTACCCGGCCCTTGTTAGCCAGCGGCGCGGTTTCACAAATGGACATTCTACGGCTAGAGCGTCAACAGGTTGAGCTTGACGGCAGCATACAGCGCGCCAGCGCCGCCATTCAACGCAGCGAGTCAACGATAACCGAAGAGCGCAATGCCCAGCAGGAGGCCCGGCTGCGTATGATCAACCAGTGGCGTCGTGAATTAGCCGAAGCCACATCGAAGCTTGGCGTACTCAAGCAATCTAAAACAGGACTTGAAGACGTGGTAGCGCAGTCTGAACTTCGTTCGCCCATCAAAGGAACGGTACAACGGTTATTGTTTAATACCGTGGGCGGCGTTATATCACCTGGCAGTCAGGTCGTTGAGATTGTGCCGCTAGATGACCAACTTATCGTGGAAGCGAAAATTTCTCCTAAGGATATTGCGTTTATTCAACTGGGCCAGCCAGCCATTTTAAAGTTCAGTGCTTATGATTTTGCTATTTATGGCGGAATGGAGGCCGAGGTCGAACACATCAGCGCCGATACAATTACCGACGATAAAGACAATACGTTCTATGTGGTCAGGCTTCGTACCGTGACCCCGGTAGGCGATGAACCTTTGGAAATTTTGCCCGGCATGACCGCGCAGGTTGATATTGTCACCGGCGAGCGCAGTGTCATGAACTTTATTCTTAAACCGATTTTAAATGCAGCGTCTTCGGCGCTTAAGGAGCGCTAAGATGGAACAAGCGCTCCTATTGAAAAACGCAGAAACCCCCTGGTTATGGGCTGCACATTTGCCGGCTTATGAAACGCTGGATGCATTACCCGCTACGGTTTCTCTATGTTGGTTGGACGAATGCCATACGCAGTGGCCTGAGCTGGCGATGCGTCTTAAAGCTCAGGGGATTGAAACCGTTTTAGTCAGCAGCGAACTTAATTTGACACAAATGCAACAAGCGTTTGCGTTGGGGGTAAGAGGCTACTGCGACACCAAAATATCGTCGCAAACTTCTACTACTATTGCCGTTACTGTCACTCACAACGGCCTGTGGGTACCCAATCACTTGTTGGCAAAAGTGGTAGGGAATTTAGCAACACTGCCTCAGTACCAGCGCCAGAGCCCTGTCACTGAAGCCACAGAAACGCTTACCGGCCGCGAAAAAATGGTAACGAATTTAATTCTTGAAGGCTGCAACAACCTGCAAATCAGCGAGCAGCTGAGTATAACAGAACGTACGGTAAAGCAGCACATCAGTGCTATTTTAAAAAAGTTCGCTGCCCGCGACAGGGTTGGATTACTACTGAAGCTTGGGCAGTTCAGAAAACTGGCCTAGCAATAATTAACGTGAACTGACGTAAAACTATGACCCTAAATAAACAACTTTGGCTGACAATTGTTACGATAGTAGTGTTTAACGGCGCTATCAGCTTTTGGTTACTTTTTATTTCAAGCCAGCAGATGTTCGAAGAGCAGTTGTATCTCAAAAACATTGATGACGCTAACTCATTGGCGATTGTGCTTACTCAGGCAGAGAAATCGCAAGCTTCAATAGAGCTTTTAACAGCCGCAAAGTTTGATGCCGGTCACTATGCGCGTATTGAGCTGACCAACACGGCCAATACATCGCTTATCAAGTTAGAGCATTATGAAACCCCAGAAGACATTCCAGATTGGTTTGTTCGATTGGTTGAGTTTGATATTCCGGTAGGTACCGCGCAGGTTGCAGAAGGGTGGAACCAGTTCGGTACCCTTTATATTGAAAGCCAGACCTCTTACGCGCTGCAAATGCTTTGGCAGCGATTTAAACAATTTATTGTCAGCCTGCTATTAGTGACCGTTATCATAGGGCTTGTTGGTTCAGTTATATTGCGAATGATAATTCGGCCCCTGGACGATATCGTGCAACAGGCCCACAGTTTTTCCCAACGTCGGTTTATTACCATAGCGCGGCCCTCTACACCTGACTTTGCTAAAGTTGTAGACGCCATGAACTCTTTGGCCACGCGATTCAAAACCATTGTCATTGAAAACAATACACGTCTTGAAGACACCCGTTTTCGTAGTCAGCACGATCTGGTCACCGGGCTGTGTAACATTAATGCTTTTTTTACTCACCTTGAGTCGCAGTTACGCTACCGTGATACCGATGGTCAGAATGTGTTGCTGGTACACAGCCTTGCCAGTGAGCTTTACGATATTCAAACTGTGTTGGGCGATGATTTTAATGAAGCCATACGTTTGTTTGCCGAGCGTATTGGTCACTTTTATCATACCCATCCAACGTATTACACCGACTTACGCATGGCTCGCATTAACGAAACTGACATTGCTGTGCTGCTTACCGATGCTATCTCGCTTGATACACTTCAACAAAAGATGGAAAAGTCGCCAGATTTTAGTGGTGGGTTGCCGGTCAGTGATAACCAACATGCGTCTATTTGTACCGGCGGGGTCTATATTCGCGGTGATGAGGCCAGTTTTGAGTTAATGGACAGAGTTGATGCGCAGCTTGAAAAAGCCCAGTCACAAGCCACGCTTCTGTCTTTTAATCTTGAAGCCTTACCCGAGAAACGCTTTGAGCAAACCCCTAGTCAGTGGGCTCAGTTACTAAGTGACCTACCAGGAACTCTTTCGGTTCACCGTGCTTTACTAAAAGACAGTCGTCAGTGCATTGTGCATCAGCAGGTCTTTTTTACGATGCCGGTAGACAACCAAAATAAAAACTTAAGCTTTATTATGCGTAAGGCAAAAGAGTTTGGTGCGGTTCAACAACTTGATTTAATTTGTCTTGATGCAGTAATGCAACAATTACAACAACATCCGGACGAAAAAATGGCCCTGTTGCTGTATCCTTCTTCAATTGGCAGTGAGGCCGCTCGCCAGGAAATCTATCAACAATTAGACACTCACCCTGAGCTGTTACCCCGTTTATCATTAGAACTACGAGAAAGTTCAGCGGCGCATTATCAGGCTGAATTTAAACACTTTTGTGAAGAACTTAAACGCCGCGGGGTAGGGATAGGGTTGAAGCGAGTTGGCGAAAGTTTTTCTCAGGTCTCAGATATACATGAGTATGGATTAGACTACATAAAAATAGACAGCGCCTATGTTTATGATTTAAAAAATAATCAGACCAATCAAACCTATTTGCGTGGTTTATCCGATTTGGCTCACTCGCTTGGCATGAATGTTTTTGCTGACGGTGTGGGCTCGTCCCAGGATGAAAATATACTGTTTGAAATAGGTTTCGATGGCGTAGTGATACAACAGTAGTGTTGGCTGTCACTTTATCGCCCCACTATTGGAGCAGTAATATTATGAAATGGCGAAGCAAATACACATGTATAGCGCTGGGCGCTGCTTTGCTATTGCCGCTTTGCTCTATAGGTGCTTCGTCGCTGATAGAGATCAACCTTAATAAGTTCTGGCAGGCCGCAGCGCGCGCAGGCACTGGCGATTTGAGCCACCAGAAACTTGAGCTCGCGGCTATTTTAAATAAAAAGGAAAGCCTTTCAACCCGGCAAAAACTTGAGCAGGTGAATCGCTATTTTGATAAATGGGTCACCTACCAAACTGACGATATTGTCTGGCAACAAAACGACTACTGGGCAACCCCGGCTGAGATGCTTAGCAAGGCCCGGGGCGACTGTGAAGATTACGCTATCGCAAAGTACCTTTTTTTGCGAGAGTTGGGCCTGGAGTCTGCTCAGCTTCGGCTAATTTATGTAAAAGCCCGAATTGGTGGCCGACGCAGCTCGGTTACCCAGGCACATATGGTATTGGGTTACTATGGAGACAATAACAGCGAACCGTTAATACTCGACAGTCTGCTGGCCGATGTCTTACCCGCCAGTCAACGTACCGATTTAACACCGGTATTCAGCTTCAATAGTCAGGGTATCTGGTCACAAGGCGCCGCAAAATCGGTGGGTTCGCCCACCGCGCGGCTTTCGCGATGGCGTAATTTGTTACAAAAACTGGATAATGAAGGCATTAATTTAAAACGATCGTGAACTGCCTGTACAGATAGATAGCCTGGCGCAGGCAATATAAGTCTGCCTCGCAAAAAACATCATTTGGGCATGGCTGTTACAAACCTTACGTAGCCGATGCAAACGCCCTCCCGTGGCATTCTTTCAAGATAAATATCAAACACTGAAAACTGCGAATTACCTAGCGGTTAGGGGGGCAAAAACAGGCCCGGTAGTGAACTTTACTGTGGGTAGGGTCTTTCACACTTAATATCGTAGCCTAATACAAAAACACCGCACGAAAACTCGTGCGGTGTAGTTTGTTTAATGTATTTGAAAAGACTTTTAAGGCAGAGTGATAAGCTACATAAACATCATCAGTAACGCGCCTACTATCATAAATAAATTTTCTGATAGTGAAACAAAGCCCAGTGGGACATTACTGCTGCCGCCGACACAAGCGCATTTTAATTCACGCTTATCTACATAAACTGCTTTGTAGACCGAAATTGCACCTACCACACCAATAAATAGCGAGAAGGGCGCCACCAACCAGGCCGAAAAGCCCGAAATCATACCAATACCGGCATAGGCTTCTACAAACGGGTAAATATAAGCGTATCGAAGATGACGCATTGCCAGTAGATCGTACGTGATAAACATATTGGTAAAGCTATGTAAGTCCTGTAACTTCTGAACAGCCAACAAAATCATGGCGAAGCCAATAAACAACATAAGCGTAGGCATAGACACTAAATCGCCAGGTAAAACCATGCCTATGGCGGCAGCCAATGCAACCCCAAAAATTGCAATAACAGGGGTATAAGAGGTCCCTTGTTGCCCGGCTTCGCCTTTACCAAAAAATTCACGCAGGTCGTCATACCCGCCCACACGTTCCCCATCAATAAAGGTTTGCGGGGTGGTATCTACCTGGTGTTTTTCTTTAAAAGCATCTATCTCTTCACGCGACCTAAGATAATGATCTTCTATTTCATATCCCTGACGCTCTAACAAATCTTTTGAACGTAGCCCAAACGGACAAATATGTTCATCGGTCATCATACGGTACAAAACGGCGTGCTTGCTCATGGTCCACTCCTTTTGTTTATAAGAGGCAACTGTGTAAATACGTATCAAATTTTTGCTAAATTTGAAAAAGTCTCACAGTAATCGGGTGACTTATCTGATTTGTACATAGTTAAAGCAAATCATGTTCCTGACAGAAGCATCCGGGCTATTAACTTTAAGCGAACGTATTTGGATAACGGTTTCAAAGCTGAAATAGAGAGGGATCGCAAAACTGAAGTTTCAGGAAAAGTACAAAAAAAGAGAGGGTGAAAGCAAACGTAAAAAAGGATAAATAGCTGCTACCCAAGGTGAGGATAGCAGCATAGAAAAAATATATCAGGCAGCCCGATGATCGAGAAATTCTTCGTAGGTACCTTCAAAATTATGAATTTGCTGGTCTTTTATTTCAATTATCTGAGTGGCAAGTGATGAAACAAATTCACGGTCATGGCTCACAAAGATTACGGTGCCGTCAAAGTTCAGCATGGCGTTGTTTAACGCTTCGATAGATTCCATATCCAGGTGGTTTGTAGGTTCATCCATAACCAAAACATTGATATCCTGAAGCATAAGCTTACCAAACAACAGGCGGTTTTTTTCGCCCCCTGAACACACCTTCACTTTTTTATTGAAGTCATCAGAACCAAACAACAAACGACCCAGCATCGCTTTTACCTGTAGATCATCATGCTTGGGACCGCGCCACTGTGACATCCAGTCAAATAAGGTCATATCACTGCTAAAGTGAGCACTGCTATCTTGGGGAATATAACCCACGGCGGCATTTTCGGCCCACTTTACCACCCCTTCATTCGCCGGCAGTTCGTTAATAAGGCATTTTAATAGCGTCGTTTTACCGGCGCCGTTTTCACCAATAATTGCAAGTCGTGAACCGGCTTCCAGTAACAGGTTTGCATCATCAAAAAGAGGCAAGTCTGGATACCCATGACCCAACCCTTCTAAGGTAATAGCCAGGCGGTGTAATTTTTTATGCTGTTTAAACTGAATATAAGGTTTGCGGCGACTCGACGCTTTGATATCGGTCAACTCTATTTTCTCAAGCCTACGAGCACGGGATGTGGCTTGTTTAGCTTTTGAGGCATTAGCAGAAAAGCGTGCGACAAAGCCTTGCAGCTCTTCAATTTCAGCTGACTTTTTGGCATTGTCACTGTGTAGCTGCTCCTGCACCAGGGCTGCGGCTTCAGAATACGCATCGTAGTTGCCCGGATATATCCGCAACTCGCCATAATCGATATCAGCCATATGGGTGCAGACCGAGTTTAAAAAGTGACGGTCGTGGGAAATGATGATCATAGTTGATTTACGCTTGTTCAGCTCTTCAGCCAACCAGTGAATAGTGTAAATATCCAGGTTATTGGTAGGCTCATCCAGTAACAGGATGTCAGGCTCAGCAAACAAAGCCTGCGCCAGTAAAACCCGAACTTTTCGGCCGGGCGCGACTTCTTTCATCAAACCGAAATGGTACGACTCCTCAATGCCAGCAGCATTGAGGATATCACCCGCGCGGGCTTCGGCGGTATAACCATCCATTTCAGCAAACTGAGTTTCAAGATCGGCGACTCGCATGCCATCTTCTTCGGTCATTTCAGGATTGCTATAGATAGCATCGCGTTCCTGTTTAATTTCCCACAGTTCGCGATCGCCCATGATGACCGTATCCACGACGCTCATTTCTTCAAACGCAAACTGGTCCTGACTCAAAATACCCAGCTTTGTACCCGGCGCAAAAGACACATTGCCTGCCGAAGGAGTAAGTTCGCCGCTCAAAATTTTCATAAAGGTCGATTTGCCTGAGCCGTTAGCTCCAATCAAACCGTAACGGTTACCGTTTCCGAATTTAGCAGAAATATTTTCAAACAATGGCTCAGAGCCAAATTGCATTGTGATGTTGGCAGTGGTAATCAAATCAGGTATCCAGAGGGTAATATCAGAAGAAAAAAACAGGCTCTATGCCAGAGCCGAGGGCGCGCAATATAAAGAATCGCGCCCGCTATGTCGAGGAAATTTTAACCATCATTAAAAAAATTGCTACCCAATAATTTAAAAAATACAGTTATGATGTTGATATAAAAGAATAATTGTATGAAAGGGAAAGCGGTAGGGTTGTTTTTGCAGTGTGTTACCAAAAGTGCAATTTTAACCAGGCACGCCAGCGACGAAGCCAGTAGTGGGTTGGCTGAGACTCACCAGACGAATAAGTTAACCGGTAGCCGGTTTTAGTAATCGCTTCGATATGCCATATATGCGAGCCAGGCAGACATTTGAGCTCTTTTTTTAGTCGATATACCACATGATTAATAAGATCTTCGCTAACCACATTATGTCGCCAAATAATATTGCGTATATGGTCACGGGTAACCACGGCATGAGGGTGTTCTAACAGCAAGGCTAACAGCGCCGCACATTGAGGCGACAATATTTTGGTGTTTCCCTGAGCATTCCTTACCGTATGGGTACTTGCGTCGTAGCGTAAGAAAGTAGAGGAACTCATAGCACAGCCTCCTCGAACGGGATTATATAAAGAGAATAGCATATAAGGGGGCGTCCAGACGGTCATCAGACCCGTTAACCAAACCAGTTATCGTTAACTAATGAAATGCCAATGAAATATAAATTGATCGCTTCTTTCATAACAATGTCATGCAAGTTTCAGTGGATTGTCAGGGTCTTTATTTATTGAGGGTATAGACTTAGTGGCGCTACACAGAAGTAGAAGTAGAAGTAGAAGCAGCATAATTTTGCTTATATCAAATAAAACCGAAGGAAATGTCATGAATAAATTCAAAGCTATACCTTTTGGTCTTACGTTTGTGGCGATGTCTGCGGGTGTTAGTACCGCATTGGCCAACAGCTACCCCCAAGAAATAGAAAAAGATTTAATTTCAGTTTGTCGGCACGCGGCTGAAAATAATCGTGGAAATTTACACCATGCTGTATTGCAAATGGCGCCAGGTAATAGAATTGCCGGTCCTACCTACAAAATGTTAGGCAAAGGATTAATGTGCAACGGTATGACAGTCGCTAACTTTGCCAGTTATTACGGCGCTGACGAGACACTGCGTATTTTTGAACGTTACAGCGATCCGTTAACACCTACTGTCGAAATTAAAGACCTGGAAACTGTTCGGGTAGTGCCTGACGATATTAATGCGGTAATGGTGGCCGCGAAATAGCAACTCGCTATGCGGTTGCGATAACACCCATGGAGTAACCAATAGACAAAACGATTCAGCAAGCTTGATTTTAATTCTGGGAAAAGCTTTCAATATGAGTAGAAAGCCTGACTTCATCAGATAGCATAAATTGCACCCAAAAGCTGGAATTTCAAAGGTTGTAAGCACAAATAGTTAAAAAGCATGTGACCCTGCCTTTGCAATACCCTGAATCAATATAATGGCGAAATAGTCGGTTATCGCAATCTTCTTTTCTGTAGAACAACGCGGGTATCAGCCCTGACTACGTAATTGTTCATCCCCAGGCGGATTTGTTGGCAACAGCCAGCAAATTCGCTTTTCTCAAAGTGCCCCAGCTCGTCTAAAACCCTTTCTTAGATAAAACTGAACCACTGTTCAGTATCGATAAAGCTTCAGTCTTTGTATTGTAAATCGGCAGGACAAACCTGCCTTAAAAAGGAGCTTATGATGAAAGAAATAGATAACAAGGATTTGGAAAATATCAGCGGGGGGCGCCGCTAGCATACGGTATAGCTGGAGCCTATGCCTATGAAGCTGTGGGTGGCAAAGCCGGCCTCGACCGGTATTTTTCCAATGGCTGGGCATCCACCAAGTCTTCCTTACGTTACTGTTATCGAAAACTAAACTGATAATAAGGGGCCTGCCCCAGGGCTGGCTTTAAAAGCATGGTAAGAATATTTTACTTTTTAAATACTGTAGTGGCCTATGCCCTGTTTTGCTGGCAAGAGGAAGCCGCGCCGGCTTATTGGTTTGCGCAGAATCTACCTAGTTTTTTAAGTGTATTTATAGGGGGATCACTGCTGGCAATGTGGCAGGGAAACTATGATGAATACGGTTTTGTGTATTACCTAATTGGCGCCTGTTTGTATGAGGTTATGCAAATTTATATTCCTGAACGCACGTTTGACTGGTGGGATATTTTCGCCATTCTAATTGGCGGTCTGTTGTATTATGGCCTTGCCAAAGCGGTGAAAAAGAGCAAAGTAGTTTTGAAAATCTGGACCGGTAAATTTCTAAGATTTTATTTACCTTAATGTTATCCAAAGAACAGCCACGGCAGCTAACGGGACTCTGTTATTACCTTTGGTATATAGCTACTCCAAAGCTTTAATCAACTGTTTTCACCAGGCTGACGCACAACAGTTGTTTAAAGCTTTAAGCGCTTACAGCACCAATTCAGCATTATCTTTTTGCATTAGCCTGCCTGCAAGTATCGATCAGCCATGCGCCGATAACTTTAGAACGAGTTGACATTTATGTAACTACTAATACAATCATTTGTACAATTAGTTGTATATTTGGAGTGTAGGATGGGAAAGCCCTTTTTTTACGAGTTAGAGACTTGCAATGCATTTCTGGCCAATATGACCAGCAGGCTAAGTAAAATGATCAACGATGATTTTACGGAAGTCTTAAAGAATGCCGCTATTGTCACTCCTGTGACGGATGTTTCTCTGATCATTTTTTTAGGGCAGGCTAAAAGGCCCTCCATTGCTGAGGTTGCTGAAGCCCTTAGCTATTCGCATCAACGCACGGCTTCCAGAGCCAGTGCATTAGAAAAGCTGAGTCTTATTAAAAGACACCCCGACAAGGATGACGCAAGATGCCAACGTCTTTCTTTAACAACGTTAGGCCTTGAAGATTTAAGTAAATTGGAGCGTGTAACAACAGGCGTGGCTAATGTGATTAGTGATATATCCCAAGAGAAAAACATTCCGTTGATGAAAGTATTATTTGAGCTTTGCGAATCTATAGATAAAAAGCCTATTTCAAAGCGTTTGGAAAGAATTTCAACAATGCAGGAAGAGGATTAAGCAGATGAAGAATTTAATAATTGGGTTTGCCCTGATGTGGCCTCTTGCAGCGTGTTCCACAGCAAGTCAGAAAATTGCACCCTCTGCAATACAAAATGCAACTAGCGCGAACTCAATCGTATCTGTTATTGAGAATAAAGATTGGCTGCATGGCTCAGCGACTTGTGAAACCGATAAGGCAGATCCCATCGATGTTCTGAAACTAGATAATCAGACTTTTATATTAAGACAAAACAAGTGCACTACCTTCGAAGCTCCTTTTTTATACTTACTCATAGGCTCCGATAAAGCTTTGTTGTTTGACACTGGCGCGATAAGCGATGCTAGCGTTTCTCCAGTAGCCTCTGCGGTCGAAGATCTATTACAGCAATATAGCCCAAACCAAAATAGCCCAGGCCAAACATTGCCGCTCGTTGTGCTTCATTCTCACGGTCATAATGATCACACGGCGGGAGACAACCAGTTTTCCAGTACAGGCACAGTGACGATAATATCAAGCGACATTGCCCAGGCAGGCAATCAACTGGGTTTCACTGAAGGTTTCAGGGAAACAAACTTATTGTCTTTGGGAGAGCGAAAGTTAACTATTATCCCAACGCCAGGCCATCATAAAGATGCAATTTCTCTTTACGATGAGAAGTATAAACTGCTTTTGACCGGCGACACCTTGTACCCAGGACTAATTTACGTAAAGAATTGGGAAGCTTACCGGCACTCGATTAAGTTACTTTTTAATTTTAGTGAAAAAAATGAGGTTAACGCTGTACTTGGCGCTCATATTGAAATGTCAAACACGCCTTTTACTATTTATCCGGTAGGTTCGACTTTTCAGCCAAACGAAGCATCTGTGGTTTTGAAAAAGAATGACATAGACATGCTTCATAAAGCGCTACAAACCAATCCAAAAGCCAGACGGGTAGAATTTGAAAAGTTTATTGTTCAACCTATGAGCTGGCTACAGCGCACTATAAGCAATATTGCGACGCTGTTTTTTTAGCAATTTTTCTTTTGGGGCGTGGATGATTTCTGCGCGGCCTAATTTTTGCGGGGCCTAATTTTTGAGTTAAGCCACTAATTTCATTTCATTATTAGCGTTTTTGCCAAACGATCGTTGAGTTTTAAAAAATCGTGTATTTGCGTCGACTTATCAAAATGCTCAAGGCGGTTATATTAACGCGCCAGAATATGTGAGTTAGAACCGGTGAACTAAGGTTCGTGAGAGAAAGTTAAAGCCTGCAAGCTAAAGCCAGGTTACAGCTGAGTGTGAGACCTTCCATCACTACAGCGCCTGTTAAATCATCTTCAGCTGATGTTTTGCTAAGCGAACAGCAAATACAGGCTAACAGCTATAAAGTTATGCAGAGCATGCGAGAAAAACACGATTTTCCAGGCTTTATCGGGCAGACGCGGCCCCCAGGTTGTATAAAAATACGTCCAGATAAAAAAGGGCCCAATAACTACCAGTCCATGAAGGCTATCTTCAGAATGAAAATAGCCCATTACTGTGGCAAACAACAGACTACTTATTATTGGGTTAATGGTGATTCGCCGGAACATTTTGACAAACAGTACCAAAAGTCCGGTTTCAAGCGAAGGGGCTACAACTATGGTCAATAGTAACAATAAACCTGCTGGAACAGACATTAGCTCAAGAGGCTTATTATCAATATCCGTCAGCAAGCTCGCAGCAGCTAATATCAAAAGGGCGCTACCAAGGCTTAAAACGGTCATATAAACGGCAAGACAAAGAATCCCGCTTTTTTCCAGAATTTGGCAAACGCGTTGAGGCCATTTTTGCAACGGATATAGAGCTGTTAGATAACTCATTGTGCTGGTGTTCTCAGTGCTATAGCCGGTTAGTGGCCGCGTACATAAATTCTGAGTTATGGTTTAGTGTATCTGATGCCAAATAGCCTGACGAATTGCTTGCATACATAGCCGCATCGAGCAAAGTTACCCCTCGGGTGAGTACCGACCAAAAACCGCCACCATTGACTTGTGTCAGTTCGCTATCACAAAGCGCTGCCATGATATTTCCTTATAATAAAATAATGTGTTGAGATTGTTTAACCTTACAAAGACACAGCAGGCATGGCTACTGCCCAAAAGAACAGTTTACGTGGGGATATTATAAAAGTTATCGAATTTTAATGACGTGAAATGCGTTATTGGAGATTAAAAGAGTCGCTGTTCATAAGCACATCGAATGCCGCTTTTAGCCAGGCTACCGATGATACAGACGAAGCTGGCGTAGTTACCGAAAATACCGAATACAAAATGCAGACTTTCGTAAATCAGTAAGACCTCGTATACAGAACGCATTCATCCTATGAAGCTAGCTTCATAAAGTTGAGATATACGCTTCACCAAAAAAATGAAAGACCAATCAGGCGATATTTGCCGAGATAAAAAAGTAAACTGGCAGGTACAATAAATTTAAAACGGTGGCGTAAAAGTGAAAAAATATGCTGAAAAGCTTGTAGATACTGGAAGTTAGTGAGAAATGGTGGCCCCTCCCAGACTCGAACTTTTATGTGGTAAAAATCTATTGAATAAAACCAACTGTATGTAGCTAGTGTATTAACACCAGCCCTAGGATAATGGTGTGTGGCTATTTAATCGTAATATTTCCATTCATTTTAAATACGATGTCTACTTCCATATTTAATTTGGCCGATAGGCTCTAGGCGTCTCGCTTTAATCAATCATGCGCTGGCGCTTTAACGTAGTTGCACCAGTCATAAGGCAACACCTTGTTCTATTTCAACCAATTTTGGAATGTACTTTAAAAATAATTCCGAAAATCATTTGGAATATTTGTTTTTTGGATCAATAATGCATTTATGTATGTTAGAGGTAGTTCGTATTGCAAGTCATCAGGCAGGACAGATTAGCTGATTTCTCTGAAAGGTATGCTGAAAAACGCATTGCCTTGCAGTGCTGGTTGGCTGAAGTCAAAGAAGCGAGCTGGTGTTGTGCTGATGATGTTTTAAAAGATTACAAGGGGGCAAAAGTCTCAGACGCTAATGAAGTAACTTTCGTTGTGGGTCGTGGGACGGTCGAAGTGGTAACCAAAGCCATTTTTAGAAAGAACATTTTACGAATTGACGAGATTGGATTGTCAGTTTAACCAGAAAAGGATTTCACAGGGGCTGGCGGATGAGACATGAATATTAAAATTATCAGAAATAGTGAAGAGTATAGAAAAGCAACTGATTATCTGGACGATTTGTTGTCGTCGGGAGATCAAGACAATGACGACTTAATTGACATCATGACCCTGCTTATCTCTAACTATGAGAAAGAGCATTTTGATATTGGTTTGCCTGATCCTGTATCTGCCATTGAGCATCGCATGGACCAACAGGGATTAAGCAGAAAGGACCTGATCCAATATATGGGTAGTCAGAGTCGCGTCTCAGAAGTAATGAATGGTAAGGCTTCTTTGAGTCTATCTATGATCAAAAACCTTCACGAGGGGCTGGGTATTTCATATGAAGTCCTTATGCAAGATCAGAAGCTTGAACCAGACCTGCGGAAGGTTAACTACGAAGATTACCCGATTACAGCAATGTTCAAGAAAGGCTTTTTCCCCAAGGCGATAAAATCAGCCTCAGATGCAAAAGCCAAAGCTGAAGAGCTGATCCGAGACATGTTTGAGGCGGTAAATCTAACACCTTTCGTAATGTCAGGAGCTGGGACAGCCGCACCACATTTGCGAAGCGCAGCTCACACAACCAACAAGCGTATGGATAGTCTTGCATTGCAAGCGTGGCAGGCGAAGGTTCTGCACAAGACACTTGATAAGAAGTTACCAAAATGTCAGTTGGATTCAATTGATTTGCCATTTTTGAGAGAGACACTGAAGCTGTCTCGATTGGAGAACGGCCCGTTGTTAGCAAAAGAAGAGCTTGCGAATAACGGAATTCACCTTGTGTTCCAAGAGCATCTGCCTAAAACGTACTTAGATGGTGCGGCCATGTGGGGCGTTGATAGTAACCCGGTAATTGGGATGACGATTCGGTATGACCGACTGGATAATTTCTGGTTTGTTTTGATGCATGAGCTTGCCCACGTTTCTCGTCACCTTAAGGATTCCAAAGAAGCCTATTTTGACGATATTGATGGCGTCAAAGACAGTCGAGATGATAAAGAAGATGAAGCAGATCAGATGGCTTTAGATGCGCTTGTGAAAAAATCTGAGTGGGAAAAATATTGTGCATTACTCACTACTCCCGATAGCGTCCTGAATCTTGCAAGAACATTGAAAGTAAGCCCTGCGGTAATTGCAGGCAGGTACAGAAAAGAAGTAGGTGACTACAGAATTTACAACAGACTTATAGGAAGTAAAGAAGTAAGGAAAATGGTATTTCCATAGGCGGGTATGGTGCTGCTCAAACAGTGCGCCAACACTGTTTGAGCGGGAAAGTTGCCCGAAACCCAGCGAGGTGGACTCAGGAAGTTTCCTTGAATGCACGGCTAATTTAGTCGAAATCTCGAAAACTTTCAACCATCGCCTCCTAGATAACATTAAGGAGTGCGCTAATGGCTTCTAAGAACAAGTTGAAAGTTCCGAAAGGAATGAAGCTGATTTTTAGACCCTATCGCAAAGATCCTAAGTCTGGTCAGATGCTCTATGCGAGAAATCATGGCCTTAAGGCTTGGCCGATCCTTGTGCCCATAGAGTCGGCTTAAAAATCAGTAAGAGAGTCGGGTCTCAATGGGACCCGGCGTTTTAAATATTATTTTTTCGAGATTAAGAACATGGCTAATCGTAAACAGTCGTCATTAAAATTGGCTTCTCAAGCCTCATCCATTCTGTCTGACAAGAGTTCTTCTCAGATCCAGAAATCGCTTGCTGCTTCCGTTTTGAGTCAAACAAAGACTACGCATCAAACTGGTGCGGCGATGGAATCAAAGGCATCGAGTGTCTTGCAAAGTGATAAGTATAGTGAGGAGACGAAGTCTTTGGCAGCATCTGTGTTATCACAGTCCAACAAGGCGCGATAACCCTAAGGGCAGTATTTTCTGCCCTTCTATTTTCAATTAATTCACAACTGCATGCCGATTGGCTAGTGGCATGCTAATTTCATTTGCTCTTCCGAATTTATTCCCACTTCCCACAATTGATTTCTTGCAATCATCGTCACTTTTGACGATACTAAAACTTGTACTAGTTAATAAAAGCAAACAACAGCGTTCATGTATCCGGGTGGTAAAGGTAAGACGTATCAGCAGCTAATCAATCTCATGCCGGTTCACAAAACATATATTGAGCCATTTTTGGGCGCGGGGGCCGTTCTAAGAAACAAGCGCCCGGCTACGCTCAACATAGGCAATGACCTCGATGCGACTTGCATCGAGGGGGTAAAACATCTACATTACGCCGCTTTTTTTAACATAGATGCGTTGGAATTATTGCAAGGGCAAAGTTTATGCGAGAACACTCTCGTTTATTGCGATCCCCCATACCTCCACCAAACGCGTCGCAAGAAAAAGATCTATCGCTTCGAATATTCTGACTCACAGCACGAAGCATTGCTCGACTTTCTTACAAAACAGAATTGTAAGGTCATGATTAGTGGATATTTAAGTGACCTATATGAAGATTATTTGAATAGTTGGAACTTCCATAGTTTCAGTAGTCAGACCCAAGCTGGAATACGTGAAGAATGTGTTTGGTTTAACTATGGAAAACCGACAACACTTCATGATCCAAGATTCATGGGACATAGCTTTCGCGAAAGGCAAACGATCAAAAGAAGGCAAGATCGTCTTAAGCAAAAGTTTCGTCAAATGAATCCAATAGAACGGTCTGCGATGATGGAGTGGCTGAACAGTGAGTTCCCTTTACACAAAGGTGAACAAAATTTATGAACCATCAACGCGCATATCTTACGGTAGGGAAAAGCCTCATCCATTTTGACATTCCTCATGAGCATTCAGAGGTCGTACCGGGTGTGAAATGGGGCAAAATAGTAGCGTTTCCTACCGTTGCGTACTGGCTATATACCGTACTCTCCAAACGATTAGATAACACCAATATCCTATACAAACTGGGGCGTTCACTCCATGAAGAAGTCGGTGCATGTTTGCTCGGTGGCCACGGGATACCGGCTGCAATTGGGCTTGCCGCTTACGAGCAGTTGAAGTATCACGGTGCCTTTTCTGGCGTTGCTCATTCGGAAGAACAGTTACTTGAATGGTTATCACAACCAATTCATTTAAATGGGAAGGACATTAAATATCGATTTGCAAAGCAAAAAGCGGCTTACCTACATCATGCGCTTAAGAGACTGAGTGAAGAAACACCTCCAACGGAGAGTGGAATGGCGCTGCGTAACTGGCTTACTGAAATCAAAGGTATCGGCCTCAAGACTGCCTCATGGATCGCAAGAAATTGGTTGGATGCTGATGATGTAGCTATTTTGGATATCCATATATATCGCGCAGGACTGCTTGGTGGATTTTTTGATGATCATCTCACTGTCGAGAAGGACTATCTTGCTTTAGAGCAAAGGTTTATTGAGCTTGCCCAAGCAATGGAGGTTCGTACTTCTGAGCTTGACGCTGTCATGTGGTATGAAATGCAGCAAAGCACATCTGTTAAGAGATTACTTGAATACAGAGAACAGCTTAAGAATGGCCTAGTCGATAGTGGTACTGTTATCAAGAGAGTCCCCAAGAAACGCAAGGCCGACACCGAGCAACTCGCGCTTATCTGATAACTTCGAAGCTTCAGATTCACCCATTATTCCAAGCTGACAGTAACTAAGTCCCAACGCCTGCGCGACAAGCGCATGCGTTGCACTTATTCCACCGGATTGGCGGTATGCCAGTGACTGTGGGTTCTTGTATTTGCACTTCAATGATTCGAGGTCTGCAACATTCCAAATAATCCATGCAGTGTCTGTAGCCGGTATTAATTCATGGCACATATGTGCGATAAAGCCATCACAATCAATGTCATTTCCCAGAAAGCCTAGTTCATGTTTGAGAGGATCATAGGAGTACCATCTACGATCAGAAGGCTGTCTTAGAAGTAAATGAAGTGCATTCATAGCACCGGGTGATGCGCAATTCGTATAAGTGATTTCTTGGCCTAGCTCGTTACAGTCTGTTCTCTTAATTCTGTTCGACAGATAAAGAAATGCTCCGAGTTTCGCCAAATCAAGATGAGCAAATTTTCTGGAAGATTTGCGAGATTCCAAGACATCTAAAAAGCTTGTATTGACAGATTTTGCTGCTATCAGTTTGATTCGTTCCGTTGTAGTAAACCTGAAGGGAACATAGGGAAGAATATGCTCTCTTAGTGACGGCTCTCCGATATACACTTACAGAACCTCTAAATCATCAAGTGTATTTTGATGTTTGTTACAGCCCCTGCATTCGAAACAGGGCAAGTTGGCTTTGTGGCATGAGTGTGTCATTGCAAGCAATTGAGGCGGTAGCTTGGCAATCTTGATTAAATCTGAGGCACTGTACTTGATACCGGGTGCTGTGATTATCAAGCCACCCTCCTGAAACGAGATCAAAGCACTGATCCTGTCTATAAACTCCGGTGATCCGTCTTTGTGATAGCTGTCTGAAGCCACTGTTCCAATGATGAGTTCTTTGCAACCCTGTGTTAGAGCCTTTGTTGCAGCAAGTGTTATCAGAAGCTGGTTGCGGTATGGCCACCAATCGCTTTCTGCACCAACCTCCAGCTTGCCTTTGCCCGCTAGGTCTCCACTTCCCAAAGACGAGCAATCAATATTAATCTCGATAAGTTTTATGTTTAGTTCGCGACAGATTTTACGTGACGCTTCTCGTTCGGCTTTTGCTGGCAATTGTCCGTAATTTATGTTGAAAGCGATATCAGGCTGTTCTAAATATGCCAGAGTCGTTGAATCCATTCCGCCAGATAGCAATATTCCTTTCATTTCAAGCACTCACATCCATGAAACTCTGTAGATAGACGTTGCGAAATCTCTTTCAATTAAACAGCCAGTTCCTTCGTACATTTTAAGATGTTCATCAGAGCTTTTTTCACTGTAAATTACAACTGGCTTTTTGGCTTTAATTGCATAGCCGATTTCGAACAACGTGCCGGGGTCGTGATCATCAAACAATGCGTAAAGCACATCACACTCTTCGATTGCTTTAACGTCCTCTGGTGCGACTTCTTCAGCAGGACCTATTCCCAGTTCATGATATGGGCTGAAGACATCCATTCCAGCCGCTTCTAAGCAGGCTTTACACTGGTTGATTAACCACATTTGCCCCATATTGAAAAACGGCCCCGCTAAGTAAACTTTCTTCCTTTTAATTTCGCCATCGAATTGATGTGGTAAAAGTGTATCGACAAAGCTGGCTATGTTGTTGTCTGCTGTCATCGTGCCTTTTTCTACGTAAAAAGCTGTGGCAGCACTTGCCATTTTGGTTGATTCAATAACATCTAGTCCACGTGCATAGTGGTAATGAGTGAACGCAGCTACAAAAGAATCGCCTGAGCCGATAGGGCTGACTTTATGGGTTTGATAAGCAGGCACCCATTCTGAGCGTTCATGATCACAGTAAACGAAGGCTCCTTTGGGACCACATTTTACTATAACAGCGCGGGTTGCCTCATAGTTCGATAGCCAATTAACCATCTCCTCAATGCTTTCTTCACCTTCTGCATTATACCGTTTGAACAGGAGAGTGAGTTCTCGGCGATTGAGTACGTATATTAGGTTCTCAGCTTTCGCACCTTTTTCAGTATACAGATGAGGGCAATGCGTATTCTGTGGATCATAAATAACATTTTTCGCCGACAAAATAGGTGTTTTTTCATACATACCAAAGAGTAGTGCATGCTCAATATTTGGGCTGTCTACTTCGAACAGTGGGAGTTCTGTGAAATGCGCAGCATTCGGGTAAATAATTGGAGTCGCTAGGGGATGGTCGTACAGAAACTCAGTGGTATGTTCGGCTGGACGGTTAGTTACCTTACAACCAGTAAATGCAAAAGACTCCGCAATTTTACTTTCATCACTCTGGGCAAATGAGGATATCAATTCTACTGAAGTATGCTTTGATAATTGGACGATACAAAGTGCAGCACGACCAGCGGAACCTAGTAAACTTACTCGCTTCGGCCACGCACAGTACTCACGATATACGCCGCCCATTATGGTGATATTCATGAATGTCCCTATTCATTTGGTTGAACAAAAATACGAACAACGCCAAACTCAATAGACCGAACTAAGCCAACAAAAGGAAACCCTTTTTCCAAGCAAGCTTTGAGACGGGCACCATCTCTGCCGATTCCGCCCAAAATCCTATCTCCGAAGAAAACTGCCACAGTCTCTACACCGTTTTCTTGGATAAGACCGATATCAACTACAAAGTCTACGCCAATGTCATCCAAAACATCTGGATCTACATTGGATACTTGCGTTTCAAATCTCAATTTGCTGCAAATATCATCATTTACAACACCGCCACCATTGCTTGGTGGAGTATATCTACCGCTATCTCCAGACATAATCACTCCCTTTTATTATATTTAAATAAGCGCTATGCCATTGAACGCAACAGCTAGTGTGTTGTCAACCTTTCCTTACCCACATTTTGTTTGGATACAAGTACACTCAATTTACTTTCGAAAGAAATAAAGTAGCTCGAATGTCTGATTGCAGTCCCGCCATCAGGGAGTTTGTTGCCTAATCTGAACGCGTGTTTATATCGGCAATTTTCTTAGCGGTTCGATCTGTTCCTTTACCTGTTTTCGAGAACCCGTCAGGTAGGTTTTCCACGCATTTCGTTTGAATGTATCCACTATGCTATCCGAAGTTGTTTTCAGCACTCATTGCTAACAAAGATAATGCTGTACGTAGTCCTTAGGTTTGACGACCCAAGTTGGAACAGAGAGCATAATTTGTCTAGATAAACTGTTGATCCCCCATTGTTTAATAAGTCACTTAAATCACACACTATGAATAGGCAGGTTCTTTAGCTGTCAGAATTTGCGAGTTCATTGATGATTTATAAAATGTCATCTGACTCCACATGTGTGGTAAGCGTTGGAAGCGGTGCGAAGTGGATTAAGTATAGCTTCAAGCCAGATCAGGAATATCTACTGAAATAAATAGAGTGTCGGTTCGAGCTAAATCAGGGTAAAACTACGTATATTGGGGACTGCCATTCTCACCCTGACGCCACGCCTAATTTGAATCACAGGGACGAATAAACGCTTCTGAATATAGCTTTAACAGAAGAAGCACAATGTCCAAATCCCATAAAGATGATTCTCGGTTCGCGGCCTGATAAGTGAAGTCTTAATTGTGTTAGATTTGTAAGAGGTCGAAGGAGCATTTGGCCTTTCTACACCTGTCAGTACGAACGACTGAATGTGGTGATTGATTAGCCCCTCCAACCGCTGTTATTGTCTAAACTAACCTATGGTTGGCGCTACATCAGAGAAGAGGCTTCTATGCATAATTCACGAGACTTTGACATATCCAAAATAGCGGAAGCTGATTTTGACTATTCATCCAGTAAACTAAGCTTACCGGCAGCTATTGCTGCCAATTCGGACAAAATTATTAAAGTAGTCTCAGAATCTTCAGCACCATTCTATGTGTTCTCTGAAAAGAGATTGCAGAAGTTTATTGAAGATATTCTAAAACCTGAAACAACCGCCCCTTCATTCTTTGACGGTATGGAAACATTCGAAACTGGTGAAAAAATTGATATGGGAGTATTAGATGATTTGCCGAAGTTGGCTAGCGAATATAACGAAGATGATATGGACGCGTTGAAGGAATTTCAAAAACGCTCGGCTGGCAAACCTGACTGAATGAGGGATGTCTGTCGCTCAATGAGAGCAGTGGTTCCCTGCCAAATTATGCAAACTGGGGAAAAAATAATCTTGCGGGCTTAAACAACTGTGACAACGAGGATCATTGATACTCTCGCAGGTCATGCATCTATAACCGGTATTTAAATAGTGGTGTTAAAAGATAATTGTTTCAGAACAAACTTATGCAATTCGCCTCAAAAAAATGAGTGGGTAGGTCACACGGTCTCTGGACAGGATGACACTGGGGGCGACAGTGATATCGATATTATTCTCCCAGCCGACGGCCAGATCCAAGTACGATACGTCTAGCTAGATGCATTTGGGTATTAATCATAAAACCTACGACGACTTGAGTCTCGACAGCATTAAGTCAGCAGAAATTTTATTTAGTTGTAATTTGATACTAATTGCAAATAGCTATGGACTTGGGAGTATAATTGCAACATCGGCAGCGGCGAGCTGCCAGTAACCGCAGAAACAAAGTGGATTCACTCGCCCAAAAGTGATGAGAGAACTGATTATCTAAGTGGTGTGATGGTGCGGATCACTCTGCTTTTAGGATCAGTATGTCTGTTGATTTTGAAAAGCATAAGTTACAGGAAAACTTGAAGAGGCAATCTAAGCGGCTGTCAGAGCTTATTGATGTACCATTAACTAAAGCACAATATCTTCTTGCTGTTCACATTTATTCTGAAGTCGCCTTCGAGCATGTAAAAGCAAAGATAGACAAAGGAAAGTTTACAGGTCTAATCTTTCTCGCTGCTGTTGCTTCGGATGCTGATGATCAAACACTAGATAAATTTTTAAGTGAGTTTGGAGAAATATATCAGAGAACTGAAAACAGTCCTCTCGCAAGTATGTATCAAGGTCCGACTAGAGAATTAATTTTTCGTTTATTTGATTTGAACGTTGATGTACTGGCTTCGCAACGTTATCGCGCTTTCAATAGTAGCTAAAATAACTTATTCTTGTCGAAGGTTGACTGGACAGCCTGTATCTGCCAAATCGCGATATGTGCGTTTGAAGGCGAAGTGGATTCATCCAGACAATTTGTTTATGTGTATGAAGTGTGAGCCTCAGGCAGGTGTTTACGCTTATTCTTTCTTTACTGAGAGTCGCATAAACATGTCTAAAGATAATTCTGAAAAAAATATCTACCTTCAAGCGAAACGAGCATCTAAAGTTTTTGATATCCCGCTGTCCAGAGCCAAAGATGTCGTAGCACAATCAATATATCGGTGTCATGACTACATCGATCTCTCAAGGAAAATTCGAAGCAAGAGTTTAAAAGCATCTGCTTATCCATTCAGCAAAGTTTCTCCAGAAAACGGAGAGGATGCTTTAGCTTACTTAAATAATCACGTTGAACATCTAAAAGAGAGATTTTCCAAATGTTTGGCAAAACCTATTAGTCAGCGAGCGTTCTCCAAATCTATTCAGCGGATCTTTGGCTTTGAAGCTGAAGAGAACCTTTTAGATGATTTTTATAGCTTTTCTAATTACGGCTGGAAGGTCTACACCGAAATTCAAGGTAACAAAGACACCGTATACTATAAAGATTTTACCTTAAACGGTGTAATGTACCGACTATTAGCAGTAAACGTAATCACTGCTTGCTCTTTTCAAAACAACAGCTTAATCCAAGTTCAAGTTTTATACAGCGAGTTTCAAAAGTATCAATTTCCACCGATAGCATGGCGGAGATGGGAAGAATGGCAGGAAGAGGCAGACATTTTCTTCAACACAATAGGTATAAAGGATGCGCCTCAAAAGAATGCGTTTAATAGTGTTGCCAAACCCAAGAATCAACAGCAGGAAGAATTCCAGCAAAATGTGAATAAATTCCTAACAGTAATCAAGAATGAAAATTTAGTGTCGAAACTCCAGACAGTACAAATGTCCAACTTTGACTATTTAATGATTGGCTTTGCAGTGGACGAGGGCGAAATTGTAGGAGAAACGCTAGACTATTATCTCACAGACGAGAATTTACACAATTTTAAGACTGCGTTCTCAGTTGGAGATGGGACAATCTGTTTGGAGGTTTTCGAAGTAAATGAGGAAGGTAAGTATATAGGTGTGGATATCGATTATTATGCAGAAGCTAAACAATGCTATAGCGCTTTCAACGATTACAAAGAAAAATACGTTGTGATCAACAAAAGAAGGTATGAGGCGTTTTTCCGACCATGCTTTGAAGTCGAAAGTGATAGATTGAATGGTAGTACGTTAGTAACTACTGAGACTTGTATGGACAAACTTTTGTGACTAAAAGATTCTAGTTGGTGGGTTTGATTACAAAGAGAAACTGACATTCTTCTAAGTACGTTTTGCTGAAATTAAAGTGAAAGAACAGCTACGACGTTAATGAACGATAGTCGGCTCGTCGATCTCCGCTTTGGCCGTCTGCTTACAATGGCCACTCCGGACAGTCGCGCTCCCAGTTTTGAGTTGAATCTATTGCCAACTTCAGATCTTCACCAGTTTTCCCTTTATCATGTACCATAGCTCTATAAGCTTTTAATTTGGTGGACTGAGATGAATGAAAAAGAGTTGATAATTGACACTTGCTCTTCCCCCAATGATCCTGTCGTAGGTGCTTACGTTGGTATTCAGATACGACATAAGCCATCAAAAATTGTTGTAAAAAGTGTTAAAATGAAGACTCAGCACGAGAATAGGCTAGAAGCAATGGAAAAGCTGAAGCTTGAGCTAGTGAAAGAGCGATTTTGTAGCATTGATGAAAATGACCTCGTCGATGGTGAGCAGTTTTTCAGAGAACTGGATAGCGGCAAGAGCTACTAGTTATGGTACACCATTAGGGTTTCCTGTTGCTTTAACTTACGATTAGGTTATCGGGCCGGATCGTTCCAGTAACTGCCGTTCAGAATTTTGGGGGGTACGGCAGCTCCGTACTTATTGCGGTAGTAGGCTTATAAAGAGCTTAATGGCACCAATGAGCGAACAGCAGACGTTGGCGTTCTAGTATCACCACAATTAATCTAGTCACATCCGCTGCATTGTTTCCCTATTAAGGATAATGGCGGACTGCGATTTTTTGCTCTTAACATAATCAGACTCACTCTCTTGCAGTCTATATTTATCGACTTTCAGAAGCTTATTAATCATGGCAATATGGATAAAAATGAACACTTGCCCAGAAAAAAACGTGTGATTTGCGCAGTTTTAAGTTGTTAGCCTTACTAGGAAAATATCATGTTAATGTCCTTGAATACTCGTAATTACAAACATAAAAAAGCCTATGGGCGTGATGACATAATTATGGATGCGAACTAAGCCCAAATTGAACGTTCAAAAGTTAATCCCAAACGAGTTAAGAACATGCTTAGGTTTAGTTACACAAAGGAAAAATCTGTGTTAATAGAAATGTTCAATGAGGTTGAAGTTATTGAAAGTATTATGACTAAAGATTTTCATTACAAAGAGCATAGTCTTGGGGTGCTTTTTACTGGTGCTGTTTCATCGTCTAAAACGGTAACAAAAGAAGAAGCAGCGTTACTTTATCCAAATGCTTTTAATAAGCTTGGTCATTTCAAACAATTTACTATTAAGTATATGTTTAAGGTTAACAAGCCAATTAAAGCGAAACTACGATAGCGTGTCTCGGTTCCACTCCACTACACAGGTTAAGTAAATGGAAACACAACGGAAGGGAGATATACGCGTTGCATCTGAAATTTGTAGTGAATTGCCACGGCTAAAATATTTGGAGGCGGCTGAAGATATGGTCAAGAAGTTTGGTAATGAGCTTCAGGTCATGCATATCTACATCGAAGAAAAGGCAATTGCTCCTTTTATTGTGTTATCAGAAAATCGAAAAGAAGTTATTACAACAACGCACAATCACTACGCGGTCTTTCTTAATGATTTGGTGTTCGATAATGAATTTCCGAACGGCTTGCCTATCGATGAATGGTTGGGTGCTTTTATGTATATGAGTAAAGACGGTATACCAACACTATTAGCTCGTGATGATATAAAGTGGATGCGCGTTGAACAGTTCAAAACAGAAATGGACAGGAAAAATTGGATTAGAAGGGAAGACAATTATGGATATGGTATTTTGTAAAGACGACGGTGAAGAATACGAAATCGCCGAGTTCGTAGCATTGCCCAATGCGGAGAGAGAAAGCAAAAGAAGGGCGCTTCTATGTACAGAATGCAATGGGTTTGCTTGGTACAGAAAAGAAAGTCGTCTTTCTCCAGCTCACTTCTGCGCACACCATGCTGAAGACTGCACATTTAAAACACACTATGAAGATGCAAGCGAAAGTGACGATGATGCGCTTGAATTGGATCACGAGGCATCTAACACGCTCATAATTAACCTAGAAGAAGAAAAAGGCGGTTCAATAGAAGTCGCAGAGCCTCATCCAGAGCGAGATCCCAACAAAGAGTTCGACGGCTCTACAAGCAATAGTTTTGTCCGCCGCAGGTTTGAAGGTGACTCACCACAACAGTCAAACCTTAGGCGTTTACTATTGCGACTAGTGCGCAGTGCATCATTCAGAAGTTCTTCGGATGAGGTCGTCTTTTACAAGCGCCAGAATGAAGTTTTCGTGAACGGCGCTATTAAAAATGTGGTTAAGCGCTTTGACCAAATTACCAAGTTTGATGATGACCGTTCAGCGCTATTTTGGGGGCCAATCGCATCTGTTGGTAAAACACCTGATGGAAGACTTTGGCTGAATTCGAGTAAAGACTATAGCTCGGCTAGCATTTCCATATTTGACGATATCGTGGATGACTTTCTCGATCTATTTGAGGTCGATGACATAGACGATTTACTTGGTGCTTGGGTTATTGTCGCTGGAACTTGTCGTTTCAGCGGTGATGGGCAAGGTAAGCCCATTATTTGGTGCGGTACGCCGAATTATATTTTTGTCAGGAAATATAGAGATCCGAACCTCAGGGCCAGTTAAAAGGTATCCAATAAAACTGTACTCCAAAGCGGTTGTTGAAATTACCTGCGCTATTATTATCTGAAGTCAGGTAATTAATATGAATGGAGAGTTTAAGATGATGCTTTTAAGTCAGGTAAAGCAGATTGTTGCTGACACCTACCTTGCATACGACTTAGCTTATACCGGAAGCGAAGCCTTTGATTCTTATCTTAGGGAAGGAGAGCTAGGAATTGCTACAGAAGCACTGAGACGTTGTAAACTAGGATCAGATACCGTCAAAGAGGAAATGGTGGACTTGTTCAATGAGATAATGCGCTTGATAGAGAGCGACAGAAAGCAACGGTTTTTAGAGTGAATATGGATATTGATCGCGTTCGACAAATAATAATGGCTCAGGAGCAATTTTTGAACGTAGATGATAGTTACACTTTTTACTATGATGAGTCCAATAATATTCGGAAGCTTTATCTCACTGACTCTGGCCTAAATGTTCAGCAAGATCAAAACTTTGTACTGGCCGGGATCGCTCACATCAGTGGTTTCGACAACAATCGGTTTGAGTCACTTTTTAACTCTCTTTCACTCCAGAAATCTGCAAACGAACTGAAGCTGAAACATATTGCGAAAGGTGGACCTTTCGATATGTTGAAGTCGAGCAAGCTCAGGAAAATCTTTGATTGGTTGAACGAAAATGAGTTTTACATCCATTATTTTAATCTCAACCCATTGTATTGGTCTGTCCTAGACATCATAGACTCAATAATTGGCGAGACTCACGATAGGGCATTTATAATTTCCCACCTTCAGTTGAAGGGAGACTTCTATGACTTGGCTATGGCAAATAGGCAGACGTTCTTGTCACGACTATCCGCTTTCAAATATCCAGACGTTGATGAAGCTGAAGCGAAGGATTTCTGTCGTTGGCTAATCGAATTTGTAAAAGAACGATCTGGTAGCCTTCAAACATATCGCACTGGTATGCTGAAGAGCCTGTTCGAAAGGTCGCTTGAGTTAGATGAATTACCCTTTATTTCTAGTTTTCATGGAAAAGAGCTGATTGATAACTTCATGGTGTTTTATCTTCAGAAGTTGTACATCTTCAAGAATTCACGACATATCTTTGATAAAGAAGAACAGATCCAATGCTTAATCGAAAGGGCCTCTCTAGTAAAAGATGGAAAACTTTTCAAAAATTACGAGTTTGTCGAATCCCATGATCATCGAGGCGTGCAACTCTCTGATGTCATTGCAGGTTTTTTGGGTAAGTACTTCACATATATTAAGGATACTAGTTCAGAGCAATTGATCAGTAATATTGCCAGCCTTACAGACATGCAGCGGCAGTGCTTCCTATCTTTACTTTGTTTAATTAATAGGTCTGATGATAAAAGTCGAGCATTTTTCACTGTGGTAAACAGTGCAGGTGAGAGGCAAAAACACCGATACCTATGTCAGGCCATAGCGAAGAGTGGGGCTTAATGAGGAGGAAAATTGTCAGGGCGAACATCAAGCGGTTACGCAGTTATTTCAGGTCTATTAATCAAACTGTGGTATCGGAAGTCCCTCCTAAGCTCCTCACATTTGAGGATATGGCAAAGTCCAAAGCAAAAGGGCAAGAATGTTATAGCGAAAGACTGAAAAAGGCAGAAACCTTGAACCCTCGTCAACTGAAAAAATATAGAAATAATCAAAAAGTGCTTGGCTACTTTGGCAGCCAATATGGCGGTATATGTAAAGTTAAGTTAAAACCAGCGTCAGCGCCTTATCGAAAAAGTTAAATCAAACCTGTTCATAAAACCTCCGTTTTCCATACATCTTCATGTATATCTCATCTTGTTCAGATTTTGCTCGACAAGCTGTCCATAAACTTGTTAACTTATCTATGTTAACTAAAGGTACGTTTAGAGAATGATTTTAGGTTATGCAAGAGTTAGTACAAATGATCAAAACTCAGCACTTCAAATTGATGCACTAGAGAAGTTTGGTTGTGATCGAGTTTATGAAGAAAAGGTGTCCGCAACATCAAAAGTGCGCCCGCAACTTGAACGGCTCTTAGATAGCTTGCGGGAGGGTGACAAAGTAATCGTCTGGCGACTAGATAGATTGGGTCGTTCAATTAAAGATCTGATTGCTCTCGTTGAACTGTTCAAAGAACGAAATGTTCAGTTTGTATCACTCACTGAAAACATTGATACGAGTAGTCCCTCAGGAGAACTCATCTTCCATATTTTTGCTTCCGTAGCTCAATTCGAACGCTCACTCATCATCGAACGAACTAAAAGTGGACTAACTGCCGCTCGTGCCAGAGGCCGAGTCGGCGGAAGGAAACCCTTGTTATCAAAAGAAGATGTTAAGAAAGCTAAAGCAATGGCTTCTAGCAATGACATTAGCATTAGCGAAATAGCAGAACATTTTAAAGTGAGCCGAACGACCTTGTACAAATATTTAAACCAAAAGAGTGAATGAGCACATGGATTACAACAACAAACTGAAGTGTGACCGGTATTATGTTTCTAGAATTACTGGCCGGGACTTTAACGAAGAAATGGAGAGTGATCGTGGGCGTTCAATTAATTCAGCAGCAGTTAGAAGACTCCAGCAGAAAACACAGGTTTTCCCTTTAGAAACGAACGCCGCAGTTCGCAGCAGATTAACCCACTCACTTGAAGTTCAGCAAACCGGACGTTACATAGCAAAACTGATATTAAAAAAGCTGGATGAACAGGAATTAACGACTCAACTTTGTTTGAATGACAAGCGTGAAGGCTTTGTTAGTGCAATAGAGATAGCCTGTTTACTGCATGACGTCGGTAATCCAGCGTTTGGCCATTTCGGCGAAGAAGCTATCAATAACTGGGCACGTAATCGGCTCAAATCTATTTTCAAAGAAAAGTTCGGTGACGAAGTGGAGAGTGACACACTCGTAACTGACTTAATGACATTTGAGGGTAATGCTCAAGCTATTCGGTTACTGCATAGTTTGCAAAGCTTGAATCTGACTTTCACGCAAACTGCGTGTCTCATCAAATACACTAGACCGGCTTATGAGGATAAGCCATCTGAAGGTGACGAGTTTGAATATCGCATGAAGAAACCGGGGTTTTACTACTCCGAGTTGGAGTTTGTTCAACAACTGAATGCAGTATTGGGTATTGGCAATGGTTGTCGTTTCCCGCTCACATACATAATGGAAGCGGCTGATGACATCTCGTACTGCATCGCGGACTTAGATGATGCCCTAGACAAAGAAATATTAGATGTTCCTCAGTTGCACGACGCTATCATGAAAACGTGGAATTCATTTAAGGGAAAGGAAGACGTTGCGGATAGTGTTGTGGATGAAGGGTATCTATTAAACATAGCGGAATCAGCTTTGGCTAATTATGAGCGTGAATCGCATAACAAAAACCATGCATATATGCTTACGCTGCGCACAAAACTTGTGAATGACCTCGCAAACTATGCGTCAGATCGATTTATTCAAAATCACCAAGAAATCTTCAACGGAACATTGGACGAACCGTTATTAGGGGGGAGTGACAAATTTTATTTGGCGACGGAGACCTTGAAAAAAGTAGCGATCTCAAAGGTGTTCTCAGATCACGAAGTGGAACGGCTTGAGCTTAAAGGACTTGCTGTTATTTCTGGCCTCCTTAATATCTACACACCGCTATTAGAACTTAACTTTGAAGACTTTAAGGCTTTGTCTAAAAAAGAAATTTTGAAACCCGCGCCTATTGAGACGCGATTATTCCATGACTTGTCTAGTAAGCATAAGCGAACTTATTCAGACAGTGTAAAAGCCCTCTTTGAGAAGAGCGACATATCTCAGGATGATGAAAAGTTAGAGCTGTATTACCGCTCAAGGTTAATTATTGATTATGTAAGTGGGATGACTGATCGTTTCGCGTTAGATGAGTACCGAGAACTGACTGCCACACTTTAGGTGATATATGAGTATTGATAAATTTGGCAGCTTAGAAGAGCTTAAACAGTTCTTTAGCAATGGCGGTAATCCTTGGTTTGATGCGGAGTTCTCTCCACAAACACATAAGATGGTTGAAGCACTTGGCGCGAAGGGAGCACATCTCAACAAGTGGTGGGTGAGGACACCGATGGATTGGGAATGCCCATCTTGCAAGAGAAAAAAGCCACAAATCGCCAAACTTGATTCGCGCGGTTACGCTTCCTGCCAATTACATGAACATCATGACCACATGAAAGATATTGTTCGAAGACTTTTCGAAGAAATTTCGTCATCCAGAGAGCAAGTTGTTGCTAGTGAGCTGGCTGAACGCTTCGCCGTCAGAACGTCCTTCGCAATATCCGCATATGACAATACGGTCATTTGCGCTGACTGCAATAAGGCCGATGGCTTAGCTAAATTAAAGATAAAGGCGCATCAGGACTTTTCCTTCTCTCCCGCTGAAATAGGTCGCTTTGTTAAGCCCAGAAATAATCAAGAACATGAAATAGACGCTGAAGTCGCATCCGTTATTTGGCATGAGAATATTGATGTTTTTAACAAGCGAATGAAGCTCGCAAAGTATATTGCTAATCAAGCTGCAAGTGACGCACATTGGTATCAGCCCTCCAACTCATCGGCAAAAGAAGTCGAGAGAGCAGCGACCTACCGCTTCAATCTGCGAGGGCTAAATTCGTTGCACTATGATCCTGAAAAACTGCTTTACAACTCAATGCCATTTAAAGGGAATCATTCATCTTGGCGACTGAAGCCTAAGCAACAGACCAAGGATAAACCAACAGCAGGTCAAGTTGCTCATCTTTCACAGACAAGAGGGCGTAGTTGGACAAGGTATGATGACAATTGGAAATGTCCATGTTGTGAGCGTTCCAAATACGACTGCCTTAAGCCCTCAAAGAACAACCCTTGGGTTTTCGAAGTAAAATCTATTCTTGCCCACAATACAGAAAGCGATTCATTTGCTGACGATATTAAAGTGTGCAACGAGTGTTTTAACGCTGCGAATCACCTTGGACGAGAGGCTATCGAAGAAGTGAAAGAAGAGGATCCTACAATTGATGTTTACTTTCCACATAGCCTTATAGCGTTCGAGGAGCTTCAGTCTGTAATTATGGCGCGGCCACATTCATCTCATCTAATTAACAACGAACTGGCAGAAGATGCGGTTAAGACGGCGATAGAAAGGATTGTCGATGAAAATTACAACAATTCTCCCAAACACAAGGCGATATTGAGGGAAAAGCATTTGTTGCTAGGGTAAGTCGTACATGAACATTCATACCAGCAACTGCTGGAATGCCCAAAGCTCTTAATCCAATAAATTTATAAAGGTCTTTTATGGCTATTAGCGATGAATACGGTTCAACATACTGCGCTCCGATTTTTCTCTCAAAACCGTTTGTGCAAGACGGTCATACAGCAGAAAAGGCCAATGGAACGATGACGTTCGTGAAATATCAGAATGCCAGATACGTAGTAACCTGTTCACATGTATATCACCAGCAAAAACTGCATACATCATCAGAAAGACATCTAACAGCGGTAGGTAACAGTAGAACGGTCTTTCAATTTGGTGGCTATGGACCGGACGGGTACGTGAGTGCCTTCAAAGCATTACAAAAAACCGAATTAGACAATGGGAACCCAGATATTGCTATTGCTCCTGTTGGTCGGTCCTTCATCGAGCTATACATGTTAGAAAAGAATAAAGATTTTATCGATCTTGATAACTGGATTGAGCCAGATTGGGGGTACAACTGTCACAAGTTGGCGTGTGGTTATGCAACGGAACATAAGGTTCAGACTGAGACCCATGTACTTGCAGCATATATTCAGGCAATTCTGGAACCAACCTCACCAATAAATCCAACTAGAGAAAGGTTTTCCCTACTTTCTAGTCTTGAGAAAGAGCACAACCTTTACTTCAGTGGAATGAGTGGCGGCCCGGTATTTACTAAGTTTGGAGAAAGTAAGAACCTATCGGCAATTGGAATTATTTTTGAAGGAATACCCGGTAGCTCTAAAGAGTGGGCATCGCGTGATGGTGGGGCGTTTTTTACAGGCTCGGATATCAAGCTGGACGCACTACTATTAACACCGCCGATTTTTAAGCAATGGTTACAGATGGCGGATTTGCTCTAGTGATGGTAACTGACTGTTGACACGGTAAAATATCTAATTAAAACCTAGCTCTATTTATGTGTATGAGATTTTTGCGGTGCGGTGTCTAACTGCTTTCTAGTTTCTTCCATCTTAAAGCAAACATCTCATCTAAATCGGTATCGAAATGGTCTTCACAGCGAAACAAAAATACCTTTTTGATAGCACTAGTTTTTTCATCAACAGACAATATCTCAGTTGAGAAATAGACGTTTTTCTTGCAGCACGCACTGCATTCTTCGTTTTTGAAATCAATCATGTAGTTATTTATCAGTGATAATTAGTCGATGTAGTTCTCTGGGTACTTTTTGCTCATAAGTATCCTGAGATATTCTGAAAGCTATCATGATGTAAATTGAAATGATATTTGGTTGTGTTTTGATACCAAGTCAAACTGTTAAAGTGTGGAAAAAGTAATCGAACAACTAAGCATTTGAAATAAAATATCAAATGAGATGTGACCCACTACAGGTTACTTCCCCCATTGGGATATCGATGCACCAACTGAATGAAAGCTCGATTTAGAAATAGGGATACCTCTGCCATCTTGACCATTTCTTCCTTAAATGAGTCGGGTCCTAGACTTTCTTGGTCGAAAGAATACTCCTCAGTATTTTCATCAATGACAATAATAGGATTTGAGCGAAGGATCGCCACTATCTCTCCTCCACCTTTTATCTCAATGTATGCTGAATGTAGAACCCTGTTTCTATATTTCCTTAGCGCATGCAGCTCTTCTGCGCATTTATGAAAAGACTTAAGGAAATCCTCTTCCAAATGAGTGGGTAGAGTACATTTCGGTAGCGCTTCAATGAAAAGTTTTTGGACTTCATTGATTAGGTCATGATTGCTCAGTGTACGAAGTTCTAGTGGGGGCCATTGTTTTCTTTCTGGATCAATAATAAACCAACCGATCTCTCGAAGTTTGTTCTCAATCCATTGAAACGAAACAACGAATTCGCCGACGCGCTGGTAGATTTCAGATTCATTCACTAAAGGTTCAATTCCATATCTGTCACATTGGGTACTATCATCTCGTTTCTCTTTTACCCAAAGTTACGTTTGATCACTTTCATCATCTCTGACATCGCTGCATTGTTTCCAGTGACGATTTTAACATTACCGGTTTGGCGACTGTTGCCTGACGATTCGTGAGATAGGGGTAAACCTTTGAACGGAGCATTGTCAAAAAGGAACAAGAAATTATCTCCCTGTAAAGCGTTGCAGCATGCACAAGTGTTTGCCCAGTATGAACCACCGTATTTTTTTGAGTGACGGTACTGAATCGTCGCCGGTTTAGGTGAAGGCGGTTTATGTTCGCAG
This sequence comes from Alteromonas lipotrueiana, assembly GCF_019249245.1. Lineage (GTDB taxonomy): Bacteria > Pseudomonadota > Gammaproteobacteria > Enterobacterales > Alteromonadaceae > Alteromonas > Alteromonas lipotrueiana. The sequence continues at coordinate 43,174 of NZ_JAESDK010000024.1, forward strand.
AACGGCACGCCATACCACCAAAACACGGGAGTCTTCTCGTGACACCGAAAGCATTCTTCTATGTCAGCAATATAATGAGCTTGCCTAGGATCTTTGATGGCTGAATATAATGATCTGTCGATATTGAAGTGATCACACAGTCTTACAACATCCTTTAAATGTGTTTTGCAATCAGTGCAGTAGGTGTTCTTCAGTTGAGCTTGGGTTGGAATCCATTTGAATGGATCTCGCAAAACATCCTCGGCTTTCAATTCTACCCAGTAGACTTCTAAATTAGTTGCCTTATTAACATCGACAGAATGTGTATTAAAAATTTCTACAGCCAAAGCTATGTTCGTACTACGATAGCCAACCACATCGCAGATAAAGTCACCGACTCTAACTTCTAGTTTTGCATCAGTGAACGTTCCAGATGGCAAATCAGTTGCGAAGACAACACCACAGCATTCGCAATGACTTTCCAAACAAATTACTGCGTTGCCAGAAGCGTTAGCAGACATGGCTTCGAGGATTAAGCCTTTAGCTGTTATGTGGAGAATAGACTCAAGGCTACAGTGCGACTCAGGCGCATGTGCAAAGTGGGCCGCTCGATATTCACCAGATCTGAAAACTAGTGAAGTCTTACACTGCGGACAGCGATAACTCTCGCCTTTGAGAGCTTGATTCGCTGCAACGAGTTTATCTTTGTCATCTAGTCCATATGGTATTTTCAGGCTTTCCATGTTTCGTCCAAAAATTTAGCTTGGCAAGTAACCTTACCTTTGAAGTCGTTATGGTAAGGCTAACGGCATAAGCTTGTAAAATAAACCACAACTGATATACATGGTTCTACATCTGGACAAAGACTTGTTCCTGCATGGCTTTCGATATTTATTAGGATGGTAAGGTAGTTAAATGGAAATAAGTAAAGTTGACCTAAGTGGTTATAGAAATTTTAAGAATGCATCCGTTAACTTCCAATACGATAGTCTATTGATAGGGGCCAATGATGTCGGAAAAAGTAACCTTCTCCATGCTCTGCGAATTCTGTTAGATAAAAATTTATCCGAGGCTGATATTGAGCCATCAGAAACTGATTTTTATACGAGCAAAGTTGCATCCTGCAACGAAATAGTAATAACAATTTATTTTAAGAATGTAACTGAGGACGCCGTACTGTCAGTACTTAAGGGGGCTGTCAGCGATGAGGGGGAGTGTATTTTTCAGTACAATGCCCATTTGTCTGATTTGAGTTATCGTCTATTCATTGGACATCAAATTGACCAACTTGAAGAGGTAAATAGTCGGTTTTACTTGCGGTACGTGAATCTCAACTACATGGAATCACAAAGAGATTTAGAAAAGTACATTGCAAAAGAAAAGCGGAAATTGCTTAAAACTTCTTTTGCCTCTTTGTCTGAACAGCAACTCGAAGAAGACAAAGAGTTAATGGATGAAATTAGTCAGGATTTGCTGGATTTAAACGAAAAGGTTTCTCAACTTGTCTATGTTGACCAAGCGACGTCAGAGGTCAATACCGAACTAAAAAAGCTATCCAATCAACACCTCAATTACAATGTGCAATTGGATACAGGTGCCATACAGGTGAGTGATTTTGTCGATAGATTGAAGTTAGGAGCGAGTACTAATGGCTCCTCCGTGACCCTTGGAGGAGATGGCAGAAATAATCAGATATTATTAGCTCTTTGGAAAGCGAAGAGCATAAGGGAGCATGCTGTAGACCACGAAGTAGTCTTTTACGTGGTAGAAGAACCTGAAGCGCACTTACATCCTCATCAGCAAGGTCGAATGACCAACTACTTGATCAATGAACTGCCGGGTCAAACGATAATATCGACCCATTCCTCTCGAATAGCAACAAACTTTAAGCCTGACTCAATTATCAGATTGCTAAGTAAGGATAATTCAACGGTTGCTGCCAGTGGTGGTTGCTCAGATTGCATTGAGCAGGGGTTTGAAGATATGAGTTATCGCATGAGCATCATTCCGGCGGAAGCATTTTTTTCGAGTGGTGTATTGTTGGTTGAAGGTCCTTCGGAAGAATTGCTCTACCATGCTCTTGCTAAATCACTAGACATAGATTTGGATTACCTGAACCTGTCCATTCTTTGTGTAAACGGCATTTCTTTCAAAGTTTATGTGAAAATTTTAGATGCTTTAGAAATACCGTGGGTGATGCGAACCGATAATGATGTTTCAAAAGTTCCTAAAAAGAACGAATGGCAGTACGCAGGAATGAATCGGTGCTTGGCAATTATAGGGGATGACCCGGAAGAACACTCGGACAAAGAAGTTACAGCAAAAAATACTTTAGAGAACGGATTGTGGAAGGAAGTGGCGGATTACGTCGAGCAAGATGACATTTTCTTGGCACGCATCGATCTGGAAACTGATTTAGTTGAAGAACTTGGGAAAAAAGTTTTAACAGCGCTTGGGAAGAAAACAGAAGAATCCGCTATTAAGCATCTTCAGGATAAAAAAGCGCTACATATAAGAGAGCTTTTGAAAGACATTTCTGGAGACTTGAAAAGTATATCTGGAGGTCAGTTAGCCAAGCCACTTCACGCTCTTGTAGAGCTGGTAGCGTTAACCTGATGCCTTTTAACCCAACAGAACAGCAAAAGCAGGCAATTGCGTATCCTGATTCACTGGTTGTAACAGCATGTCCCGGTAGTGGAAAAACTACTGTTATGTCAGAAAAAATTAGTGATGTTTTGACTTTGAATCAAAAATATCAAGGCGTTATCGGAATAACTTTCACAAAGAAAGCTAGTGCAGAATTGAAGAAGCGGTGTAGTTCAAACGCAAAAGACTTAAAGAGCAGCTTCTTTGGAACCATAGATAGCTTTTGTTATCAGGAGTTGATTGTTCCTTTTCTTTCGAGGCTTTGGGGAAGTAACTCTAAAAAATGCGCAGTAGTTAAAAGGCTCAGCGATGATCAAGCCGCACTGTTTGAGAGAAAATATAATTCACCGAATATCCAAGAGCTGGATAATGATGTTGGGTTCAAACAGTTATATTTACAAAACACGCTGTGGATGTCCTCTTTTTCTGCGCTTGCTGTGTTTATTCTTAGGGAGTCAGTTGCTGCGCAGAATTATATTTCTGCCAAATATACTCATGTTTTTATGGATGAGTATCAAGATAGCTCGTTAGCACAACATGAGCTGTTTTTGACACTGAAGGATCTTGGTTTAGTAGCCACAGCAGTGGGTGATACTGATCAATCAATTTTTCGCTTTCGAGGTAGCCGTCCAGAACTTTTAGACCGGCTTATTAAGTCGCCGGATTTCAAGCACATTCATCTAGGCAAGAATCATCGTTGTCATCCATCTATTACAAACTATGCAAATCGCCTATTAGATCCTGATTGCGATCTATTGGATACAGACAATATTAGGGTGGCACGTTATGTATTGGACGGATTGCCTTTTGACGCTGCAAACAAGGTTTCAGAATGGATTATGAGGTGGGTTCGAGAAGAGAAAATTGCAGGGCCTTCTAAAGTTGCAATTTTGGCCAGAACTGCGAGGGTTTTGAATAGCGTTTGCGAAGGTCTTACATGTGACTACAGGCTAGTGTCAGACACCCCTCTAGACGACATCGGCGCTGATTGCTCCGATTTATTTTCAGAGTTATTAAGTTATAAACATGGTGCAATACAATCTGCCCAAACTGTTTTAGACTCGATTTCAGTCAGGTATTTTCTGAGTGGCAAAGAGCAAAGTGTTGTACTCCAATTCATAAAGTCTATTCGACAAAAAAGTGATGAAGAGTTTTTAGAAGCAGCTCTGTTGTTAGCTGGCGAGATTGGTTTGCCAGTTAAAGTAGAAACTATTGAAGCGACGAAGACAATTCAAACATCAGAATCCATCCTGAAGATGTTTCGCCCAGAGAACGAAGGCGAAGTTCAGGTAATGACATTACACAAGTCTAAGGGGCTAGAGTTTGATGTAGTTATCCATTTCGGGCTAGAGGAATGGGTGTTTCCATATCGCGAATTTTCAAGGGATTACAACAATCCTATATATCCTGACCTTGGACAGGAAACCAACCTACACTATGTTGGAATTACAAGAGCTGAGAGACTATGCATCTTGATACAGACTGCGTTGCGGCAAAATAGCGCAGGGAAAATTAGCAATGCGCAACCGTCGTACTTCCTCTCTCTTCCTCAGCTTGAAGGGTTATATAATCGTCATTAGAAATTGATTCTTACCAGAATATTTTAATTTGATCTGCTTTCCAATTTAGAGACGCTAAAACCATGCGCAATTTCTAAATGTCGAGGTTTTCCTTTTATTGCAGACGATAAAACATCCCTAGAACCCACAAATACCGCCAACTTCTTACTCCTTGTCAAAGCAGTATAAATAAGCGAACGATCTAACAACTTGCTTCTCACAGCACAACTTACGATCACCGACTCGTATTCACTGCCTTGACTCTTATGCACGGAAATGGCGTATGCCAGTTGCAAGCCCAGCACCAAACATTGCTCTTTAGTCAAAAAATAACTTCCGTTTTCAAACGCCACCTCAATACGCGGTTGTCCATCTTCACTCAAAACAATGCGCTTGATCACGCCTGAAGACCCATTAAAGAGCGATAACTCATATTGATTTCTAGTCACGATCACTGGATCGTTTTCCAGAAAAGCAATATTCCCAACTCTGAATATTGGTCTGCTTTTTTCTATCTCCCAGACATCAAGCTCTTCATCCTTTTTCCCAAGATTCATCAGAAACTGCATCGCCCCATTCAAACTATGGACATTGTCCTGCATGCGCTCCGCCGCATGGGGACTAATAATCTGACATGAAACCTTCGACATCACTTGACCAACAGCCCTGATTATTGACTTTTGATCACCTTCGCAATCCAAAAAATACACGCCTTCTCGCTGTCCTTTCCATGTCGGAATATCAACTCTAGAACCCGCTCTTACTTGCATAGCCATTTGGTGGATTGGGCTGTCCTGAGTCTGACGGTGAACCTGAGTCAAGTAAGAGGTAGGAACTTTTCCAATAAGCACATGAAAGAAAAGACCAAACCCTACAGGGCTTAACTGCGCGTTATCGCCAACGAGCACAAGTCGGTAATCCCACCCAGACAAAGCATTCAAAAGTCGGTTTGCCAGAGCTATATCCACCATACTTGCTTCATCAATGATAACTACAAGCGTCCTGTCAACTCCCCGGTCACTTGTACCAATAAGCCGTTGCGATTTGATTGCGTCAATAGCACCATGAATCGTAAAACAGTGTCCCTTCATGCCAGTAACGTGCTCTAAACGCTGCTTTGCCTTTCCTGCCAGAGCAGTGAGCACCGTTATGCTTCCCAATCGCTGAAAAATCTCAGCAATTGTTTTAATGACAGTCGTTTTTCCCGTTCCGCCAAACCCGGTTATGACTGAAATACTCGAACTCACTGCCAGCCTTACCGCAGATACTTGCTCTGAAGTCAAACTCACGGAGCCGACACTCTCCATTTTCTTCAATAGTCGGTCTATCTTGTCGTTTTCAATATTCTCATTTGACTTATCCCATAACCCAGCAACATGTTTCTCTAGGCTGCTCTCAATTACCGCTGCGCCTAATGACTGAAACATCAAATTGCCAGCAGAAGAGATAAATGAGCAGATCGCTTTTTTCTGACAGGTCGCTTGCATCGCCTTATTCGCTAAAACGTCACTCTTCAGTAACTTGCTGAGTCGTGATAAAAGCTCAGACTTTGGGATTGCTGTGTCACCAGTTTCTAACGCCAGATAAAATATAAACTCCGTTGCACCGATAAGTCGTTGCTCAGCATCTTTAGAAAACTTCAGTGCTTTCCCAGTCTTATCCACATTGCGCCATATACTCGGACTCGACGGAAAGAATGCTAGCAGGGAGTAAGGATTTGCTTGGATCCTATCAACAGCATCGTATTTGAAAACTCGGTCTACATAACCAAATAGTGAGACAGGAATGTCGTACTCTATAAAAAAACGCAGTAATTTGGTTTCTTCTGATATTGGTGCCCATCGATTACAAAGCTCAATTGCTATTGGTTCAGCAATGCATGCAGTAAGTGATTTAATGTCCCTTCTGTCGATCAAATCTAACAATATCTTTTCATCGCCTACATGAGATATCAGCTTACTTATTTTTTGTTTACCAAGCCCAAAGCCCCTGAAGGCAGGGTGCTTTGAAAGGAATCTATTGAGATAGGTAGGAGAGGGTAGGCCACTAAATTGGCATTTAGAGACCCTTATCTGCTCACCATGATCACGATGGTGAGTTTGCATCCCTTCAATATAGTAAAACTCGCCTTTAACTGGCTCTCTCGTTAAAACCTTATAGTCTGCTACAAAGCGAAATTTCCGCTCACTACGCAATTCAGTACCAGTAAAAATGGCACCACCAATGCTTCCCAAGCTGACATAGTCAATCTGGGCCGTCGTTCGAAATATCATTCCCAAGTAAAGCGCCTTCTCCCGTCATCAAGCATCGATTCCATTGAAAGCTGTGCTTCTTGACGCGCCAACTCATAGCGGCTGACTTCTTGTTCTAGTTTCTCTATTATTTCTCTTTGCTTCTCTATTTCAGCCGTCGCTCTCGCTAATGCTCTCGATAAGTCTGGACTACCTTTGATGCCCGAAGCATGGTTTGGAGTCCGCTCTAGTGAAACAGAATTAGTCGGCACTTCTAAGCCTATGTCAGCTACTTTTTGATGCAACAGCGTATTCAGATAAGAACCTCGCTTTTCAAAGGCCCCTCGCTTACAACCACACATTTCAGCGACATTGGATACATTGACAGCACCCAACTGGTTTGTGGGGAAACGACGTCCACTGTCCAGTAGTTGCTGGCAGTACACATGAAAGTTCTGAACGATAAGCTCATGCTTAGCATTTGGCGATAGCTTATTCATCACCTGATCCCTTATAGAGATAGCTGCTTAACAAGCCTGACTTCTCCAATTGTTCCTTACCCACCACAATGCTATCTGCGGTTTGCGAAGGGTCTTCAATTTGATTGTCATTGAAAACAAACACACCATCGGAGGCTTCAATCAAAGCCAGAATAATTTTATGACAAGCGTCTAGTGCAAGCGACTGGGCAACGTCGTCTGTTTCCGTCAACGGTTTGTTGGGGAGAGATTTAACACTGCCAGCAATATTGGATGATTTGATAAATTTATTTAGCCGCTGATTCTCATCGTTGAGTTCATCTATTTTCAACTCAAGTTCAAATATTCTCGCTACGTGCTCGCTGTATTGGTTCTCCAAGTTCTGACTTTGAAGGTGTTTTTCAAGTTCGCGCTTGTAGGTTTCATTCTTCGTGGATATTGTCGGTGCAGTGATCTTGCCTTTTGGCTTGGCAAAAATCTCTGGGTATTCTTCCTTTAATATTAGATTCACTTCATTAGAAACATATTGAGAAAGCTGCCAGAGATTGGGAAAAGACATTTTCCACGCCTTAACATTTTCTAGTACCCGCTTGATGAGTTCCAATCTAAGGTCAACTTTCTCGGTCTGGTGATCACCAAAGCGATTCTCTCCCTTCTTGGCTCCTCTAGGCATTGACGGCCTCCAACAGGTTGGCACGTGGACGAACATGAAGAGGTTGCGATAACTGCCTTGTAGCCTCCTCTAAGGTAATACCTCTGGTCTCCGTAAATGCCCTCAATATCCCACGAAATTCATCCAGTAAATCGTAGCCCGTCGGTTCATCGAGCAGTTTTTCGAAATGTTTTTCATTGATCAGGATTTTCTTTCTGATCTTCGATATCTTTCCTTTTAATTGTGGTGTGAAGTACTCTTTGAATGACTGAGCATCCTGTATGCGAACCAATAATTGAGTCACTTCATTGTTTTCGATTTTTCCCTCAGCATAGTGCTGCATGAGCATATCGGGCTTAGCCACAAAGAATTCATTCGGCGAGTTCGCTTCTCTGGCTCTCAATGCCTGTAAATTGTCTTCAAGGATTTGATAGGTGTAGATCCATGCTGCAAGCTCCCGTGAAATCATCACCACTTCGGCTTCCATTACCTGCAAAGCTGCCTTATCCGCTCCTTCTTCTTTTGCTTCTCTAATGCTATCGCGTTTCTCAACCATTTCATCGAACAGCTTACGAATATGAGCCAGTATTCGCGGAATGTTATCTACTGTCTTGATTGAGTAGTAACACTGTCCGCATTGCATTTCACCAACATCTTGCTTGATATCATCTGGGCATTTACCCCCAAAAGGACATATGTGTGTTGGCATGATAGCTAGATTGGAAACAGGTGTGATATTCAATAGAGGTATACCACCCTTGATGGTTTCACCTTTGCTTTCCGTTGTAAAACTCATCGCACCATAATCTCGCACCAGCAACGATGGGTCGCGCTCAATTATCTCTTTCAGCTTAGCTTGTAACGCTGCTCTATTGCTCTCGCTCAGGCTCTTTGAACCGACATTTTTAGAGTAAGCACCACTCAACATTAACAATTGATTGAAATCGCCAATTTCTTGTAAGTATTCAGGATCTATCTGGATATAGTAGGAGAGTACTGCGGTGCTTTCATGTCCTGTAATAAACTCCTTAATTGCTTCTGGTGGGAGAACTTTTATCCTGTCGCTGGCAACAGAGCTGCGCGTACCGTGTGGGGTGAAGGGTGTCTCATATTTCCCATTAAAGTAAAACGCACCTTTGAGCGCTGCTTGCCAGATGTCCGAATAGTTTTGATGTTTATTTTCATCTTTATAGGCGTCAAATTCTGCAAGTAACATATCTGTTGGTTTGCCTTCAGGATTTGCTGAGGCTACTGCATCAAAAACACGTTGATTGACCTGTTCTCGTGCCGATTCAATGACGTCGAGTGACTGTTGCGGCGTTTCGCCCAACAAATCTACGTCAGGGATCTCAGAGAGTTGAATGAACAGATCGAAGAAAAATAGCATTCGTCGATACTGTTTAGCGACACTGCTGTCAGAAATGACGTTTGGTTCAAATTTTGTAGCATCTAGAGTATTAAAAAGTGAACGGATTTTACCGTGCGGGGACCCTTCGTGGTCGTTGTACCACAGGGAAGGAACTTCGACCTCGATTCTGTCCTGAAAGGCTTTTAAACGTCTAAGGAGATTGAGAACGCGACTACTGACGTATGGCTGCCACGGGATCGTTTTTACTTTGTCGCTGCCGACTTCAATCGAGTCCGATTCGTTTGTTAATGCATAATTAACGAGTAATTCCCCAATGTAGTTTCTTTGGGAATGGTGGCCGTTAACGTCGAAGTTGTCACGGTCAAGCCAACGAATGTGAATATGTCGCAGCCCCGTCTCTAGTGCCACGAGATTTTCAAAGAGTGTCTGAAACTGAGGGTAACTTTTAATATTGCTTTCTTTTCCCATCAGAGTTTCGGTAGTAAGGCTGGCCGGGACCAAATATAGAGGATAAAAAGTGCCGTCAATCGAAACGAGTGGCACATAACCAACTTCCTGTGTGTCGTATACAAGCCGACGGTTGGAGGCACCCTCAACGAAGTGATTGTTGGTGACCAGATACCAGTAAAACTCACAGACTGATGAAAAGAATGAATGAATATAAGAAAACTGAGAGCCTAGAAAGGCTTGTTTATCAGTTTTGTCTCTTCGAGGCGCATTAACATAATCAAGCTCAACAATAGGATTTCTGAAACCGGATATATCTGCGACTTCATGATGAGTGTCTATTAACCAATCAAAGAATGTTGAGATTGCTCGCAAGTTAATATTAAAGCCATTATTGCTCAACGTCATCTTGAGTTTATGTTTAAGAGAATGGGTGATTAAGTTATTCCCAATAAAGTGAAATCTCTTGAACTCGTTGGGTGTTTTCGGAATAAGGTCGCTGGATTTACCAAATTCTCGCGGTAGATCAACAGAGACATACTGTAAAAGTTTTCCGAGTGCTGTAATGTACCGATTCTCTGACGAATAACCTTTGTTTCGTCTTTCTTCTAAATATTGATTAATCAGGTATTTCCATCTGAAACCGAGATCTTTATCGGCTTTTTGAACAGATGTCTTCTTGATAAGTGTAGCCACATTGGTATCTGAAATTATCTCGCTCAAATCTTCGAGTGAGTATTGGCAACGCTCAGGAGCAACTGTTAGAAATGCTTCTAGAAGCTCAAACAAGGGAAGGCTGACGTTAGAGCGTGAGCTGATTGAACGCGCCTGATAAAGAATTTGATACTCTAATGCATCTTCACAAGTGATGTCTTGGACGCGCCGCCAATTACAAGACAGAACAGCTTTGTGAAGGAATTTAGGCGACCTAACACGGTTTACTATTTCTGGAGGTAACGCATCAAAATCCCAAATGAGGCGCAGTACTTCAGGAAATCGTACAGAAGTAGTCGCTAAAGCTTTCCGTGTAGCAATATCAAAAGTTAGGGGTAGTAGGACGGCCTCAACGTTATACAACTCAACAAAGAAAATTCGTATACCAGATTTGAAATTGTCGGAACGCAGTTCGTCCCAATCAGATAGTTGCTCTTCATCACCTAAAAAATCTTTCAGATCGAACTTGCTCACATAATCATAGGATAGCAGCTCATAAAGATGAAAGATTGTTTCCAAGTTTGCTGGAATTCCGTGTCTGAATACTCTGATGAACGTAGTGTTAGGAGAGGCGTAATCCTTGAGCTTCTCCGGCTCAAAAGAGCCATCACCTTGATGGATACGATTGAGTAGTGTGATTTTTGTATTGCTATATGCGTTTGAAATAGCAAGGCGCAGTGCATCGCCTCGCATTAGCAACAGCGGAGCGTCAGTAAGGTTTGCCTTAAAGGAGAATTCTTTTTTATTCAAAAGTGAAGTCGTTTTGGGTTCGTCCAGATTTAAAGCAAGACGCTCAAGATCAGTCAGTTGGTAATCGCAACGCTCTGGGGCATATGAATAAAATGATTTAAGTAGATCATTGAACGGCAGAGTAGCGCTTATCGTTGCATAATGGAGATTATGTACTCTTAGTGATGCATAGAACTCTTTGAATTCGATAACCTCGTCAATATCGATATCTTCTATTGTGTACCACGTACTTGTGATTATGCACTTGTAACCATATGATTTTAATGTATTCAAACTCGCTTTATAGTGTGCCTCAAGGTTGCCAATGTGTGATTTCTTTACGAATGTATTTAGAATCAATTGCAATGTTTCAGGCATCATTTCTAAACCTAAATCTACCCATTCCTTGTTAGAAGGTGAACGTGATTTCGGTGGCTTATAATCGAAAGGCAGCAACAAACCTTTGTTCCGCCACATGATGTAGAAAAAAAGTCGTAATGATGACTTTATAGTTTTGTACTGAGTTTTTGATATAGGTTTTTTAAGCATGCTTGCACAAATGTAGTTCTTAGCTTGCTTAAGTAATTTATATTGGTCTGAGGATTCTCTACTTAGTTTAAAGACGAAATTGCACCATTCTTCATCAAACAGAAAATCACTTTGCTTGTGATTATGAAAAAATTTGTATAGTGAAAAAACATAGTTTTTTTTACTTGTGATCTCGGCAGGTGTTAGTAGGTTACTTTGCCCATGATGCTTAAAAATCACTTGGAAGCATTCTTCAAGGGATTGGTGAATCAAAGCCTTAAGATCGTCTCCCTTTTTAAGGAACATCAGTTCTGTAGTGTTATTAAACATTCGCAGTCATCCCCTCAGCTAGATAAAGTTTCTCTAACTCCCCTTGGTACAACCTGAGCTTACTTTCATAGAATTTGATGCGGATTTGTTCAGAACTGAGAGTGTTGACGCCGAACATTAGACTATTCGCATAGTCCACCATCTCCTTGGTGATGTCTTCGTCGCGTTTTGAATATATTTTTGTGGATTCTATTGATGAATGCCCCATCAACTCTTGAACATATGCTAAGGGAAGACCAAATACACCATCGCCTACAGGTATATAATTCAATGTATAATAACCATAAGAGTGCCTGAGCGAGTGTGGACTGAGAAATTGGGTATCAATGATCCCCGCGTGCTTTAATGCAGCTTTGAATTGCTTGATGCGACTACTCCTATCAGAACAAAAATGTGGTCTAAGGGTATTCTTGTTCTGAAACAGGAATGTATGACCGCATGTCGATACGCGCTCTTCCTTGATGTAACGGGTGAGACAATTAAAAAACATCGACTTGAATGGCTCTATTAGAAATGTCGTTTCTGTTGCTCTACCTTTCCAACTCAGTTGTTCTTGTTCTTTAATGGTCAGACCGAGATTGTTTCTATCAGGTGTTGACGGTGGCCTTAGGAAAACTTCTTTAGTGCTGATATCTATATCTTCTAGTCTTACCTGTAATGCTTCGTGAGATCGACAGCCCGAAGCGGCTAACAACGCATAAAACGTTTTATCTCTGAGGTTTGGGGCGGCGTCCACAACGACGGCGATTTGCTCAAGAGCGATTGAACGGGTGATGTACTTCTTCGATTTTCTTGATTTCTTGCCACCCGTTTGAAGTGCCGAAAATCCATATTGAACACGCTCTTTGTTTGAAAGATCGCCTCTGAGAACGCCCGCGAGCATACTGTTGTTTTTAATTTTTGACCGTTCTGCTGCACTTCGACGAGATCGAATCGCGTCCAAAAGGGGGATGACTTGGTCCGCTCCATCTTCATCTTGCATCAGCTCGCCAAGCTGAATGAAGTAAGTGATAGCATTGTCGATAGGCGCTATAGAAGATATTTGGAGTTTTTTAGTGCGATTATTCTCAAGAGCAATGGTTCGGGCGATCTCGTTGGGAGAGTCACCTGCATGAACTAAGTAAGATGTGTACGAATAGATCAGTTGTCTAAGCTCGTATCGGCTGAGAGGAGTCGTTGCCAGTTCCATCGCTCGATAGATGTAATTTAGAAATCTCAGAACATGCTCAGCGTATATTTTTACCGTATTCGTTGCTAAGTCTTTCTCAATGGCGTGGTTTACAAATACTTTGAAAGGCTGGAAGGGGTTCCCGTCTTTATCAAGAATGAGGCCGTCAGTTATGTCGCCGACTATTATAAAATTTTTTTTTTGCATCTAGGTTTCTCCGAACAAAGTCCAGTATACCAGTGCTTTTAATTCATGTAAGTACTATTGCGTATTTAAGTATTACAAAGTAATCCAATGAGATACGATTTATCATATCTGTGGAGAAATGAGACTACAGCCGAGTAAGGTTTAAAAACTTACTTTTCAAGATTTAATTTGATATTAAGGGAGGGAGTGGTGGCCCGTCCGTGACTTGAACACGGGACCTACCGATTCGGTTACCCCAATGCTTTCGCATTGGACTGGACTATATCATCACCCTCGTTTTCACGGTGGGGTGTCGGACGCTAATGGTGTATTACACAGCAAGTTCGTGCTGCTCCACCTAGTCTCTGAACCTTCCTAAGACGCTTCTTAGGCTTGGCTGCTGATTGGCATGTTTCTTTTAAAACGAAGCTTTCCAGCAATTCATCCGATTTTTCCATATATCATTACTGATATAGGTCACAATTTTTTATGAGTCGGGTGCTCTAACCAACTGAGCTAACGGGCCAAATTGTCATTTATATACGCAAGTGCGTAGTCGCAAGGGTACTTTCTATCTCCCTATGCTGTCAAGGTCTTGCACCTTGTTTTTATGCCTCTTCAAGTACGCAAGTTCTATGTATACCACATAAGAACTGGACCTAACGATTATGAGTCGTGTGCTCTAACCAACTGAGCTAAGGGGCCTTTAGATGCTTTGCAATACATCAAGTTATATTGCAAGAGCCGCGAAGTATAAGCAGTTTTAAAAGCCTTGTCACCCCCGCCAGCGCGTCTTTTTGTGCTTAGTAAACTCAAATGGTGATTAAATAATCACTTTATCCATATGAGCGCATCTACTGTATAACAATTCTTGGATAGTTAGCGGGTTGCGGTTGTCTAAAATAGCATAGGCACTGTGGGGTAAAAGCGATAAACTTGCGCATCTTGAGGTAGCAGGTTATACCCATAAGATATACGCAGGAGAGCGCAATGGTAGTTAAAGCAGGATGGGCCGCAGTATTGTCGGTATTGCTGACCGGATGCGGTTTTTTTGAAGCATCGCAGCCGCCGGGCTATATACCCGTGCAGTTTGTTGATCTTCAGAAAAACAATAATTGTCAGTATGAATTAGATGTAAACAATCGGCGATGGGGAGTAGAGTATCTGGCTTTTTACTTATCTGAACCGCAGGTACGTATAGAAGGGCGCTGGCAGGCTTTATCGTTTATCCCAGGCCCCAACCAGACTGAAAATCTGGCGCTTATGCAGTTTCATCATGCCTGCGAGCCACAAAACAATCACTCTGTAATTAAGCTAGATGCTAATCAGGCTTTATTAGACCGGGCTTCGGCGATCAGTTTTACAATAGGCGTTCCATTTAAAGATAATCACGCGCGCGCTGAGCAGTCTCAGGCACCGCTTAACGACAAGTCGATGTTTCAGTCTGAAGCCGCGGGACATTCGTTTATGCGCATAGAGCTAAAAGAAGTGGATGCAGATAAACAGCCTCACAGTTGGTCATTTATGCTTGCCAGCGGATTGTGTCGCAGCAATGAGGAGAGCAGCATCGTAACACGGTGCGACAAACCTAATCGCGTTACGCTAGATTTGCCTTTAAAAGCAAATGTCGAAGAATTACGGCTTACAGCACAGCTAAGCCAAATTTTGTTCAGAGCAAATTTAACTTCGGCTGGTGACTGTAATCTGGCCACCCCTGAAGGTAGCGAGTGTCGAAAGGTGTTGTCTAACTTAACCGGTCGCGAATGGATCAGGTGGGATGCTCCTTCTCGGGTATACCTAAAGCAAAACTAGGGTATGGCCCTTTATAACTTGCAGAAAGTGCAACGCCAAATTTTATTTGCTATATTTTGCTCTCACTTTTTAACCTGTTAGTTCGCTTGTGCGGAGAATGTAAAATAATGACAGACAAGCCCTTTCTGGTCAGTGGCCGAAATACAATTATTCATAAGGTAAGAAAGCTCGACCTGCTTCTTTTTAATGGCGATGATAAGCCCCCTGTGCTGGTCACCTTTCGCGGCCTTAAAGCTTATGAAGGCACTGTTCCTGATAACAAACGTGATGCAAAAATGATGGACATGGAAATGGTTGATCTGACGGCGGGGGAAATTTTTGGAGACGAAAAAACACTTGTGTTTGTTCAAACCCTAAACGGCAAAGAATACAAAGTAGATTACAGTAAAGCCGGCTCGCCAAACTTTATAAAAATTCATCAGGATAGTACCTTTTAAAAGGCTCTGAACCATGAGAAGCCATCCGGCTTCTCTGCTTTTTTATTTAATACATCTTAACTTATTGTGTTTTAGCGGGGCCCGAATTCAGATAATAAGTGCACCACTCATGGTTAAACGGTGAGAAGAGATCAACTGCCTGTTGGTGGTACTCT
>NZ_JAESDK010000025.1 GCF_019249245.1 Alteromonas lipotrueiana
CTCTGGTGAGCAGTTTTGCTGTTAGCTAACCCACGAAAATGCGGAGGCTAGCATTTCTCAGGGAGTCATTGTGTCTAGCTGCCCCTCAATTTCACCCCTTGCAGAATGAGTTAAAAAGGTATAATTTTTACTCATGCAGAATTTCGAATTTGACCAGACTAAAAGTGATTCTAATTTAACCAAACATGGAATCGACTTTGTTGAAGCCCAAAAGCTTTGGAATGACCCAATGCTTTTGGAGATCCCAGCAAAAACAGAGGATGAACCTAGATATATCATTATTGGTCTTATAGGTGGCAAACACTGGACAGCAGTGATTACTTATAGGAATAAAAACATTCGAATTATTTCTGTACGACGCGCCAGAAAGTCAGAGGTGGCAATATATGAAAGCTAAAAATTTCGAGGAAAAATTTGAGAGTGGAGATGAAATTCTTCAGCACTTAGATTTATCCAAAGCAAAACGCCCAATGCAAAAACAAAAAAGGATTAACGTAGACATTCCGGAATGGATGATCGATTCCTTGGATAGAGAAGCCGGTCGGGTTGGTGTTACTCGCCAATCTATAATTAAGGTTTGGTTGGCTGAGAGACTGGAGCAATCGCAGTCGTTAGAACGCACAGGCAGCTAACAAAGCGCTAAACACGTTCACTTCGTTCACTGGCATAGTAACGCAGCGGCGCTGCGTTACTATGCTGCTACGTCACTGCCCGTTAGCTTAGCGTTAGCTGCCTCTGGAAAAAGTCATGGATGTAATAGATATAAAAACATTTATCCCAAGTAAGGATTTCGAAACATCAAAGTCTTTCTACTCGGAAATTGGATTCAAGTCTGAATACGTAACCGACGAACTCACACTTTTTGAAAACGGTGATTGCCTTTTCTTTTTGCAGCGTTTTTACAATGAAGATTTGGCTAAAAATTTCATGTTGCAAATCTGCGTTGCAGACATTTACGAAGCACATGAGTTATGCTCTAAATCCGAACACAAAACGAAGATTACCCCAGTCCAAGAAGAAGCTTGGGGAAAAGTATTTTATTTATGGGGGCCAGTGGGTGAACTGTTGCATATTACGCAGCTGAGCAGCTAACAAAACGCTGTTGCCACTCCCTCCGGTCGCTGGGACGCTAACACGTGGGCTGACTCTATAGCCCACGTGTTAGCGTCCCAAAGCTTAAAGTTATACACAATTGGTCAGAATAACTTTTTAACGTCGCGGTAAAAGTTTTCATGAGAACCAAGAGCTATCAACTCAAGTACTACAGTGCCATCATCGTAGCTGTAACCTAGTAAGGTTAACTGCTTAACCATCTTGAACTTGTACACGCGAAGAAAAGCTAGGTCGCCTTTATTCTGTTCTCCTAGAAGAGGGTCGTCCATCAGTTCCTTTACAGCTTTATCCAAGTCTTTTTTCTGGTTCTTATGTAACTTCTTTACTGCTCTCTTAAAATTAGCTGTCTGTAAAACACTCGTAATCTTAGCCAAAATCGTAAGGCTCCAATTTCCCTGCCTCTTTTTCCGCCTTGGAAATAATCGCCTGTTTCACGAATTCGTATGGCAAATCAGGATTATCTTCCATCATTTCACCTATTTTTGCCCAATGCTCAATCTGTTTTGGCATAGTTCGGTTTAGTGCTTTGCCCATAATGGTAGCTTTCTCAACTAGATCTTGGTCTAGTCTTACGCTCGCGGTTGCCATAATATGTCTCCTAATAGTTCATTAGAACATTGTAGCAATGCGCTACAATTGTGGCAAATCGCGTATAATAAATGCTTTAACACTAGTAGCCATTCGGCAAGCATTGCAATGAGCAACAGCATATCGAATCGCTTAGGGCAACGTGTTCTGCTGTGACGCAGTCCCAGCCCGTACTGAGGGCTTTTAATATCGCGGAAACTTTCTTCTATTTGCATTCGCCTGGCATAGAGGTTGACGAGTTTCTTTGAGGACAATGATTCCGCGGGGATATTCGTTGCGAGTAGCCAGGGCTCTTTACTGCTATCACGATAATTTTGCTGTGCATTGTGATGACGCCCGGCTTTGGAGGAGCGCTGGTCTTTACGTCCTTTGGATTTAGCTTTAAACAGATGCAAACAGGCATTAATGGGGCTTTTTCGACCTAATTCACCGGTTCCCAGGCAACGCGCTCTGGTGTTGACTGAGGGGTAAAAGGACTTGTTGCTGCGCCATTTGGACTGACCCTGTTCACGAAAGCTGACTTCACCACGGACACGTCCAAGCCAGAACCAATCAAGCTTTTCTACTTCCCGGAACCAGGTGTTGCGATAGCCCGCATCGGTGACGATAAGCGGGCAACAGCGCTCAGGCAGTATGGCTGCCAATACTCTAAAAATTGTATTCACTTATTTAAAAGCGGAAATTGAGAGTGTAAAAATCACCTGTTTATCGGGCTCTTTGTGTCCGTCTCCCTGAATCGCAACAAATACCGTTACCATTTGAAGAGCAGTAGTGAACAAAAATAAGGTAAAAACCCTGGGGCGTTACCAACACTATAAAGGTAACTTGTATGACGTCTATGAAGTGGCTACGCATTCAGAAGATGAAAGTAAGCTTGTGGTATATCGTCCTTGCTACGGCGAAAAAGCGCTGTGGGTGCGCCCGCTAGAAATGTTTTTCGAAGCGGTAGAAAAAGACGGGCAAACGCTGGCCCGTTTTGAATACATAGGTGACATACCAGAAGATTAAAAATAGCGCGTATGCTACGCAGTTTCTCTAATTTTAAGTTCAAAAGGTAAAATGGTTTTGGTCTTTTCTACCTCTTCACCTTCAATAAGAGCGATTAGAGAGGCGGTAGCCATTTCAGCCATTTTCCTACGAGGCACTGACACGGTAGTTAACGAGGGGTATATTGAGCGGGCGAAACTCAAATCGTTAAACCCACAAATATCAATATCTCTACCGGGTTTAATGCCTTGTCTATTACACTCCATCACAGCGCCTGCCGCGAGTTCGTCACTGACAAAAAATAGTGCGTCTAAATCTGGCCATTTATGCAAGGCTTCAGAAAGAAGCTCAGCTCCTGCCTGAAAAGAGGGTTCCGCTCTTGAAGCTACACACCGTTCAGAAGATAAGCCTGCTTCATAGAGCGCGCTAGACCAACCTTGTTTTCTAAGTAGCGCCCGCCAATCTAGAAATAAAGAACAAAAAGCAATGTTACGACGCCCTTTATCAATTAAATACTGTGTCATCTCTTTCGCGGCAAGCTCATTGTTAACCCCGTAGTTAATATCAAACGGCTCGCTTGAAATATCCATTATTTCAGCCACAGGCGTCCCCGTGGCCAAAAGCATTTTTCGGGTTTCTTGGGTATGGCGGGTTGAGGTAAGAATAAACCCGCTGACAGCCTGCTGAATATAAGATTCAACAATGCGTTCTTCACCGAGTTCAGTATAAGTTGAATCGCCAATCATCAAAGAATAATTCATTTTATCAGCAACCGCTTTCACGCCTAGCATTACGTCGTTAAATACATTGTTGCCAAAAGAGGGGAGCAATAGTGCAATTGTACGATTGCTATCTGCAGAAAGAGATTGGGCAGCGCGATTGGGGATATAGTTTAGCTCTCGCGCAGCCTGTTTGATTTTTTGCGCTAACGATTTCGATATGCCACTGGAGTTATTCAGTGCTCGAGAAACGGTTGTTTTATGAACACCTAAATAATCGGCAACATCAGAAATTTTAGTACGGGGTTTTTTAGCCATGGTCATTTTTTGTTCTTACAATCTCGTTTCAATTTTATCGAAATGTTGCGCGGAAGCACTCACCTATTATTTGTTCTGCGTTATTACTGAACGTATATAACTTTCGGCCTGTTTGGCAACTTCGTCGAAGCTCTGCGCTACATCGATGATAAATGCGTTCTCTTTTGAGGGGAGTTCTAACGCTGAAAATTGACTATCGAGCATAGCATCACCGTTGAAAAAATGCTCTCGTTGTTTTAACCGCTCACTTAACACCCGCTGAGACGCGTGCAAATAAATAAAGTGACAACGTGAGCTGATGCCTTTTGTAAGTACATCCCGATACGCAGCGCGTAACGCTGAACAACTGATAATGACATCTTGCTGGGCATTCAAATGTTGTTTGGCAACCTTATTCAAGGTTTTTAACCATTCCCATCTATCCGCATCTTGCAATGGAATACCAGCGGACATTTTTTCGATATTACTCGGGCTGTGATAGCTGTCACCCTCCTCAAAAGACAACGAAAATGTATCAGCAAGATACCGGCTTAAGGTCGATTTTCCTGTGCCAGACACTCCTGAAACAAAAAATACATTGCGTTGGGTCATAAAATCACTTCTCACTTTAAGGGTCAGGGTTTGATGCTTGCCGACGTGTGGTTCATGTTAACTACCAGCAAATAATAGTTTGGAAACCGGTTGCGTTCAAGAGGTGATTATAATATTGTTACCAAAAGTTAGTGTAATTAATAAGTTGTTAATATTGAGTTGTGTGGCGTGTGCACGGGAGTAGCCAGCAAGCTTAAAATCACAGCGCTTTTTATGCACATCTCAGTCGATTTTATCTAGAGAGAAACTATGACAGATACCTTTTCATTACTTTTTGTCGCCATATGTAGCATCGTACTTCTTACTTATTTGGTGGTGGTAAGAAAAGTGCATGCTTTTGTGGCCATTTTAGTAGCAGCCGCTTTCGTTGGGCTTGGAACGGGTATGCAGGCCTCTGACGTTTTGGCTTCTATGCAGTCGGGTATGGGGAATACGTTGGGCTTTGTGGCCACCATCGTCGGTCTTGGTGCAATGTTCGGCCAGTTCCTGGAAGAGTCTGGGGGCATAGACCGCTTAGCACAAACTATTAATAAGCGCTTTGGCGAGAAAAATAGTCAATGGGCCGTGGTGTTAACCGGTTTCTTAGTGGCAATACCTGTGTTTTTCGAAGTGGGTCTGATTATACTCATGCCGCTTATATATTCGATGGCGAAAAAGACCGGCAAGTCGCTTATTTATTATGGTATTCCGCTAACCGCGGGGTTAGCTGTTACCCATGCTTTTATACCGCCAACCCCAGGCCCCGTGGCCGTTGCGTCGATATTGGGCGCTGACATCGGCCTTGTTATTTTGTTTGGCTTTGTTGTGGGTATTCCTTGTGCGTGCATTGCCGGGCCAATTTACGCCACGTTTCTTGCGAAACGCTTACATGTGCCTGTGCCATCCCATGCCCTTGAGGCTTCCGCTTCCACAAACCGCATGGAAAACATGCCTAGTTTTATGACCGTGGCGAGCTTGCTGTTATTTCCATTACTTGCAATTTTAATTGGTACGCTTGCTAAGTTCGCACTACCGGATAGCTATTTTAAACAAATAGTCATGTTTATTGGTCATCCATTTATCGCCCTTACCTTGGCTACAATTGCATGTTTTAAAGTGTTAGGTAAAAACCAGGGTTTATCGAATGATCAAATTAGAAATATCGCCTCACGCGGATTAGAGCCGGTTGCACTGGTGATCTTGGTTACCGGGGCAGGGGGCATGTTTAAGCAGGTACTTATAGACTCTGGGGCAGGTCAAGCATTCGCAGATGTTGTGGCACTGTCTCCGTTACCACCCTTAGCCGCTGGGTTTTTAATTGCTATTTCTGTACGAATAATTCAAGGCTCAGCAACAGTAGCCATGTTAACGGCAGCAGGGTTGATGGGCCCAGTGGTCCAAGAGTTAACGTTCTCGCCTGCTATTTTAGCGTTAATGACCATAGCCATTGCGGCAGGAGCAACCGCTATGTCTCATGTCAACGATACAGGGTTTTGGATCATCAATAGGTACTTCAATATCTCTGTTAAAGACACCTTTATTTCATGGACGTGTATGGCCACGCTCATCGGATTTATCGGCATCACACTTGTGCTAATCCTAGGGTTATTCGTCTGATCTTATTCAGACATACCCTATTTTTTTAAATACTATGGAAACCGGTTTCCTATCTGGTCGTAAATTTTGGAGGTTTTTGTGATAAAGAATTATTGGCGTGAACGTTGTAAGAAAGCCACTGCGAGAAAATGGACGGCTTTAATTTTGATAGCTGGTGTAGCAGGGCACGCAAGTGGTGAATCTTCTGGTCACGCGGAGCAATACCACCCTGACGCTGAACTGGGTGAGTTATTTATTCAGGTACAAACTACTAAGATATTAGGAGACTATAAAACCTTTGTCGATGCGATCCCTAATTCTTCTCCAGAAGCGATCCTTCAAAAGTACAACCAACAAAAAGACACAGCAGATTTTGACCTGAATCAGTTTGTACTTGCTAATTTCACATTGCCAGAGAAAGTCCAGGCGGCAGCAGTGTCCCATGAATCGGAGCTAAAAACTCATCTAGATAACCATTGGGGAAATCTGGTTCGCGACCCTCAAAAAAAATCTAATTATTCATCGCTGGTTGCTTTACCTCATCCGTATGTTGTTCCAGGCGGGCGTTTCAGAGAAATGTTCTATTGGGATAGCTACTTTACTATTGTTGGGCTTTTAGAATCGGATGAAGATGCGCTTGCCCGCGGAATGATTGATAATTTTGCCTACATGATTGATGAGTTTGGTTTCGTACCAAACGGCAATCGCAGCTATTTTCTAAGTCGCTCACAACCTCCTTTATTCGCTGCCAGTTTACTTGCTTATGCCGACAAGCATGGCATGGATTCTGTCGTTTCTTACCTGCCGCAGTTGGAAGCTGAATATGGTTATTGGATGGATGGAAATGATGAAATTCCAAATAAGGCGACACATGGCCGGCACCTTATCGTCTTGGAAAACGGTGATTATCTAAATCGCTATGCAGGAGCAAAAGAAGTGCCTCGTGCCGAAGCATACGGAAAAGAATTACGCTGGGCTTCTGCGCTGCCTGAAGCGCAACGAGGCGACTATCACCGACATCTTAGAGCCGTGTGCGAATCAGGTTGGGATTTTAGCAGTCGCTGGTTCAAGGATGGGGTTAATAAGTCGACGACTCATGCTATGGACATTATTCCTGTTGATTTAACCAGTTTGCTTTTTCAACTAGAGCATACGTTAGGGTTACTGTTCGAACATGTAGGGAACACTGAAAAGAGCAAACACTATTTCGCCGTAGCAGAGCGCCGTAAATCACTACTTCACAAATATCATTTTGATAAAAAAACAGGCACCTACCAAGACTATGATTTTAAGCTGAAACAACATACGGGACGCCTGTCCATGGCAATGGCCTACCCCCTCTACGTAGGCGCAGCAACCGACACCGCCGCTAAACGTGTTTCAGACTACCTCGCACAACATTTTCTTATGCCAGGGGGATTTGTATCAACCTTGGTCGAAACGGGTGAGCAGTGGGACTACCCGAATGGTTGGGCGCCGCTGCAATACATCGGAGTAAAAGGCTTGCTTAACTATCAACAAAACGACGTTGCTCATGAAGCAATGAGCAGATGGCTTGCGCTTAACGAGAAAGTTTACAAAGCCGAAGGCAAGATGATGGAAAAATACAATGTGGTAGACACCACCTTAAAGGCCGGTGGCGGAGAATACCCTACTCAAGATGGATTTGGTTGGACCAATGGCGTTGACCTCGCATTTTACCGACTGCTTGGAAAGCAACAGGTAAGCGCGAAGTAACGTTTTACACAGTGCACTACAAAACACACTACACGTTTAGGAGACTTGTATGAATTTAAAGATGTTTAAAGCGAGTATGGTCGCAATATCAGTGTCATCCGTATTCGCTGCACATGGTGCTATGGCGCAGCAAAGCGATGAAGCTAAATTGCAAGAAATGGAAGTGATTTCGGTTTCAGGGATCCGTGGCGCGTTAGCGCGTTCACAAGCTGAAAAAATGGATGCGGCATCGATCATTGAGTCTATCTCTGCTGAAGATATCGGTAAATTACCCGACTCATCTATTGCCGAGTCGTTGGCGCGCTTGCCTGGCCTTGCCGGTGAACGAAGTGGCGGTCGCACATCAGGTATTTCCATCCGTGGCTTTAAAGAAGACTTCACAGGTACCTCGTTAAATGGTAGAGAGCTGATAGGGATTGGTGACAACCGAGGCGTAGAATACGACCTCTATCCTTCTGAAATTATGACAGGCGCAACCATTTACAAAACCACCCAGGCCGATTTAATGGTTCAAGGTATTGGTGGAACAGTGGATTTACAAACTGTGCGTCCACTGCAGGCAGAAGAGTCCTATACCATTAATACCAGCTATGAAGTAGGGGAACGTGATTCAGATAACCCCGAGTTTGGTAATGAGGGACACCGTCTAGCCGTTTCCATAAATAAAAAATTTGCCGATGATACAGTGGGCTTCGCACTTGCATTAGCGACAACAACCTCACCAAACAATCAAAGAAACTACGGCGTATGGGGATATGGCACTAATGAAGAAGGACAAATACTCCCCACCGGCATTAGCAGCCACGTAATAAGTACTGAGTTAGAAAGGGATACCATATCTGGAGTGCTGCAATATCGTCCTTCAGACAACCTAGACATAGTGCTGGATGTGCTATCCATCGACTATTCAGATTCAGGCATAAGACGGGGTATCATCGACCCCTTTACTGCCATAAACGTTACGGGTAGCGGCGCTAATTCTACAGGTACCCAAGTAAATGCGAATTCGGTACTTAGAACTGACCCTCGACAAAAAGACGGTGAATTAAGTACCTTTGGTATCAATGCGACTTACTTCCTTAACGACAACTGGTCCATCGAACTAGACGCGGCAAACAGTGAATCAGAAAAACGTGACCTACGCGGTGAGTCTTATGCAGGTCTTGCGCGCTCTGGCGCTTTAGATCCCTCTGAATACGGAAGCCGTGAGTTCATTATGTCGCCAGATGGCATAGAGTTTACCGACTCCACAGGACTCGATAGCTTTTCAGACCCAGCATTATTGCAGTTAGCTGGCCCACAAAGCTGGGGTGGGGGCATGGCCAGTTTAGCTGAGCAATTTGAAACTGACGTTCTACAAGCGAACGGCAACCCGTTTTCCTACCTCAATGGACAAGATGGCTTTTTAAACTTTGCCGATTTTAATGAAGAGCTAACCACTGTTAAATTGGAACTGTCGGGCCTTCTGGACGGCGAAATTTTCACTAAAATTACTACTGGGGTTAATTACTCAGACCGCTATAAAGATAAAATAAACAAAGGTTTTTTCGCCACGGCAGAATCATACCCGTACAGCGAATCTATCCCTAGCGAGTATGTGTATGGTACCGCGGATCTAACTTGGATGGGCTTAGGTGAAGTGGTAGCCTATGACGGTTTTCGTCCCTACGAAGATGGCACTTATACGCAAAACGACGCGGGTTTCTTAGAGCCCGATAGACTAGGAGATACGTACGAGGTCGAAGAAGAAGTGTTAACCTTGTATGCTAAAGCTGACTTTGAATATGCTTTCAATGACATGTTCTTGACCGGGAATCTAGGTGTTCAATATGTTGATACCGATCAGTCATCCGTCGGCACTATTGCGGTTATCGGCAGTAACTTTAAAGTGTGCGATGATAATGACGATAATGTGGTCGACGAGTCATGCTTAGTGAGTATGGGCGATAGTTATAGCCATATATTACCTAGTTTGAATTTAAGTCTAGAGTTTGCAGAGGGACAATTTCTCAAATTTGCTGCAAATAAGACAATTAGCCGCGCACGTATCGACCAAATGAAGGCGTCGGGCTTCGTTAAATTCACGCAGAATATCGATCAGATTTCTATCCCAAATTCACAAGACGCTGTGGAAAACTATGGCTCACCCTGGTCTAAATTTACCGGTAATCCGCTGTTACGCCCGCTTGAATCGAATAATATCGACCTGTCATATGAAAATTACTTTAGTGACGAAGGGTACTTTGCGCTGGCCTATTTTTATAAAGACCTAGTGAACTGGACCCGGGATGGGAATCAGTTAATTGATTTTACTAATGATGAAACAAATGGCGGAGCAAATTACTTCGTTCCCGGATTCCATGACCGTGTTATTGAAACAGACGGTATCTACGGGCCAGCGAATGTCTATTACGAGGCCGGTGATATAGCAACGCCGCCTGACTTAGGCACTTATTCTTTCTTTGAAGATGGGTTAGAAGGAAAAGTTGAAGGTATAGAGTTAACCGCAAACGTACCTTTTAATACATTTAGTACGGTATTGGATGGGTTTGGTACAGCAGCGTCATTTACCTATGTTGATGCTGAACTTGAAGATGGCTCCCGTATTCCTGGTCAGTCTGATAAATCATACTCGCTGACCGTGTATTATCAGTATGAGGGCTTTGAAGTTCGAGTAGCGACAACCCATCGCACAGACTTCCTGACCTATCAGCGAGGTGGCTCGAACAAAATAGAAGAAGCAACGCGCAGCGAGGTTACATTGGTTGATGCGCAAATTAGCTACGACTTTGCTGATTCTGAAGTGGAGTACCTTGAAGGTTTAAGGGTTTCTCTGTCGGGCACCAACCTTGCGGACGAAGACGAAGAAACCACCGATGATGCCACCGGCGTTGTTTCTTCACGCCGCCAGTTTGGCCCAACGTATTTACTCAACCTTAATTACTCTTTCTAGAGTAAGTGGGGTCAGAGTGCTTTTTAGTGAAATTAACTCTGACCCCTTTGTTCTATGCTGCGCCCTGTAAGGGTAGGCAGCGCTGCTGGTTTATTTCCTTGTTCTGAACCGCTACTAGTTCACCAGACACATCATAACCATATTTTGGAGTGGGCAGGGAGCCAAGCGATTGGTCGAACGTTTGGTTTTAGTGAATGACTAGAATAAAACTCAATAGTTGCGAATGTTTGCTGTTTGTTCGAAGCAGACCGTCACAAAGTTGCCAGCCAATGTCTACGAAAATAGGGTAAGACAACATTGATAGTGTGATTACGTCAAAGCCACTTGGTAAGTATACCGTTTAGTATCTCTTGGTAATCACACCACTACATATCATTTCAGGTCAAAGTTTCAGGCGTGGTTAACGCTAAAACGGTTTAGCCTTCTTCTGAGTCTTCGTCATTTTCTTCGGTCTGTGTCTCGGCCTCATCTACCAGCACAACACCTTCTTCAACAAGTGTACCCTCAAACTCAACCACCGTACCGACTTCCAGAGCGGCTACAAATACCTGTGCACTAACCGTTTCATCATTGGCTTCCAGCTCGCTGTTTTCTGAAAAGCGCAACTCGAAGCCATTCACAATGACAGTCTGTTCGGTAATTGCCTCTACCAGACCTTCCATAGAAATTTTAGTGGACGCAGTTTCATCACTGTCATCATCACTATCGTCGGCGTCGTTGCCATTTTTACCCTTAACCGATAAAACTTCTATTTCCTCAGCCACCAGACTGATGTCACTGTACTCACCCTCAACTTTTACTCTTACAGAAGGGCTTTGCTCGACATAGGCTAAAAAGGTATCCAAGGTCATATCGTCTTTGCCTTCAAACTCGGTATTTGATGTAAACGTTACCGATACACCGGCGACGGTCATTCCTGCCGCTGTTGCCTGGCTTACTGCGCCTTTAATCTCGCCTTCGCGATCTTCTTCATCGATACGCTTTACCTTTAAAGCGACTACAGTGCCATCTTCAGTCTCGCGAGAGGCAATTTTTAATAAATCATTCACCAATATATCGTCAAAGGTAAAACGACGCTCTTCCAGATCAGACTCATCGTCATATTGAGTATCATCGTTAGTAACAAAGGTTATATCGTTTACTACAAACGATTGTGTATCTACGTCAACACGCTTCACGGTACCTTCAGTTTTGGTGTTGCTCTCTCTCTTTTTAAATTCTACTTCTTCTGCAACCCAGACATCATCAAGTCGGCTGCCTTCTACATTAACCCATATATTACCGGTAAAATCTTCGCGCTCACCATCTTCAAAGACGGTTTCTTCACTTAACACGAAGTCATAGCGGTTAACCTTAAAGGTGCCTGTTGAATCATCATAGCTAGTAACAACCCCGGCAATATCGACCTCATCGATGTCTTCCGGAACCTGCGCTTCCTGATCCGATTTATTTTCAATTTCACTGGCGATCAGCGTACCTGATAAACCCTCAGCCAGGCTTCCTTCAATTTTTACCCGCATTTCGTTAGATAAGTCTTCAGCCGTAGTATCTTCAAAAACAGCCTGGCTGTAGTCTACGAGTTGCTGGTTAATTAAAAATGTTTTCTGGTCAGTATTAAGGCTACTAATTTCGCCAGACAGCTTGACATCAGTATCCTCAGTCTCAAGTTCTACAAATGAAGCGTAAAAGCCATCTTCGGTAATATATCCGCTCACTTCAACCAGGTTACCAATAGCCAGCTGCTGCGCATCGGTATCTTCAAACTCGGTCAAATCATCAAAGTAAATATCCTGTCCCAGAACAGTGAACCGTGCATTAGCGTTATCAATGGCGCTGACGGTGCCTTGTAAGGTTTCTTCGTAAACGATTTGAGTGGCTTGTGGGTCACCGCCATTTTCAGGCTGGGTGGCCAATACTCTGACTACCATCCCCATCTTCAGCCCGGACTCCTGCGCGCCGCTTTTTCCGGCGATGGTAAATGCTGCGCTGTTTGAAACATACCGCTTACCATTAACGTATACACTACCAAATCCGGTAACAACGCCTTCTACAGCGATGGAGTTTGACGGGGATTGTTCCGCGGGTGGTGCCGGAGTATCACTGTTCGCCACTTCGGGCTGTGAGTCGCTACCACCACAGGCAGTCAACGTGGTGGCAATTGCCAGGGCAAGCAGGGATTTTCCAAACATCATAATCAGAACCTCATCTTTATAGTGAGATTCAGGGTATGCTTTTAATATTTTGAAACAACAAAAAGGCAGTATACCAACCCATAACCCAGCCTGTGATAATATAACAAGTCTTTGCCCGAATGCGTCTCTCACACTGATCCTGCGCATATTTCATCATAGCTTTTATAACCGGGTTATGCATTTTTAGTAAACAAAAACAAAAGGATAGAAAAGGTTGGGCTTTTTTTCGCTATAACAGCCTGACTTTATAGCCCCGTTTGCCTTGCAAAGTAGTACGTCAACATTGTGGACATATTCAGGTTTTGTATGTACGACAAAAATGATTTTGCTGACGCTGTGTCCTATCTGATAAAACTACTGAGTCAGTGGGAAGGTAAGTAATATTGCTAGTGACAGGGTTATCCAGGCCCGCAAACCTCGAGGGCAGACCACCAAGAGATTGTATCCTTGCCAGTCTCAATATTGTGCCAAATCTGCATAGCATCTGAACAGGCTGCGCTAACCATCACGAAAACTCACGAAAAGGCACCCGTAGGCTAACTGAAAGTAGCACTTAGCGGCTTTTTTTGAGCGGCAGGTAGTGCCTGAAATGTTATAACAAGCGGGCAGGCGGCGTACCGGCTGTTGATCGGGCAAACCGCCACCACACAAAGTCAGGTTAGTCATCGCGTTTGTAAGTAATTAAAAACCAATTCGGTCTTGGTCTTATCAATGCGATTGTATTGTTCAGATTAATCAGACTTGATGTTCAAAATATTAAAGTCGCTTAAACCCGCTACGCTTTGTTGAAGTTTGTTCTCGTAACCGTCAGCACGACGTAGCGTTTCGCATAATTCAGAGGCTTTGTCTTCTAATGCTTCAGCCTGATCCTCAATACGCTCTTCAAGATTTTCGCCAAAGGCTTCCATACGTTCGCCAAAGTCTTCTATGCTTTCCTCAGAGGTGATCATCTGGGTTCCAAGCGCCATTAAAATTCGGCCCATGGCTCGTTCAGCCAAATCTTCGATACGGTTTTCAAACTCATCCGCCCAGGCTTGTTTTACCCAGCCACTGTCTTCACCGCCAATTCGAAAATGACCCGCATCAGTATGAAAACGTTGCTGTAAATCGTTTTTCATTTCTTCAAACGAGTCTTGAAAGTCATTTATAAGCTCATCATCTTCACCCAGAATCTGGCCAAAGGTTTCTGTAATAGCAGTGTTTGCCAGCGTAAGACCTTCTGAGGCGATACCGACAGTCAAAGGCACCGCTTCGCTGATAGAGTCATAGTATTCACTTACCCATTGTTGCTGCTTTTCATTAAGAGAGACAGCTTCGCGATTAATGGTCAGTTTGTAGTCATCACTAATGGCAATCACATCACCGTTGGATTGGGTCAGGGTAAGTAATGATGGGCTGTATTCAAGCTCTCCCTGTACCTCAATATTACAGTCAGAGTCGCTGTGCGCCAGAACTGGCGAAGAGGTGATTAGCAGTAACGCAATAGCAGATAATTTCATTGTGATTCCAATTCATCAATACAAAAGTAAACAGAGTAGAGCATCAGCCATGCCAACTTATTTTATTATTTATAAACAATGACATAAACTTTTATATTGCAATCTTAAAAACCTATTCATTTAGCGATTTAGCTAAATTGACTAATTAATAGCGTAATTACCACTCACTTTTCTGTACTGCTAGCAGACGGTTTTTCACGGTTAAAATAGGCTTTTTGATTTGCATAATGCATAATAAAAATACAATAGAGCAAAGTTGAACAGACCGGCAAGCAAAGCAGGTCTGGTCTGGTTAAATAGTAAAGTATATAAAGGAAAAGCTATGGGCGAATGGTTCGCAGCGGTAGGTTTTGGGGTGGGGCTGGTGGCTTTCGTACTTGGCGCCACCAGTATTATTATGGGGTTTACAACCAATGAACCTGGCAGTATGGGTATGCAAAAGAAAATAGAATATGGTTTTTTTGGTGTTACCGGCCTGGTTTTGTGTATGTTAATGACTTACGCACTGGCATAAGCCATTAACACTTTACCTTTTACTGTGGGTTAGCCGGCACCCTGATGGTAGGCTTCTCAGATGCGTTACTAAGCACCACATGGCTGTCTCGCTGATATGCACGCAGGTCAAAGGTATCTAGCATGGCCAGAACATGGTCAAAAATTTCTGCCTGCACTGTTTCGTAATGGGTCCAGGATTTTTCCACACTAAAGCAATACAGTTCTAAGGGCAGGCCCAGCTCATTAGGCGGTAGCTGGCGCACCATATAGGTTAACGACTGATTTACTTTTGGATGTTTGCTCAAATAATTTTGCAAATACGTCCGAAACGTACCAATGTTGGTTAAACGTCGGCTGTTCAGTAAATCTGTTTCATCAATATTATAATCTTTGTGATAAGCCCGCAGTTCGTTGAGCTTTTTGTCTATATACTCAGATAAATACCGAATTTTTCCAAAGCGTTCAAGCATGGCATTATCACACAGTTTTATAGAGTGAATATCAATATAAATGGCACGTTTAATACGCCGGCCGCCCGACTCTTCCATACCCCGCCAGTTCTTTACCGCCTCATTAGTGAGCGAGTAAGTAGGCAGGGTAGATATTGTCATATCCCAGTTTTGTACTTTGACGTTGGTTAGGCCAATTTCCTGTATTTCCCCATCAACTTCATACTTGGTTAGCTGAATCCAGTCTCCGTTTTTAAACATTCGGTTTGCCGCTATTTGTATTCCAGCCACAAACCCCAAAATAGTATCTCTAAATATTAATAACAGTACGGCGGCCAGGGCGGTCAGGCCTGAAAGAATAATGAGCGGGTTACGCTCTATGATTATTGAAATACTCAGCAGCAGTACGATGATAGAAAACATCAGCTTGCCTACCTGAATAAATCCGGTAATTGAAGCCCGGTTGGCCAGATAGGAGGCGTTGTACATATCTTCAAGAGTTGAAAGTAGCGCAAAGATGGTCAGCAGCGCGGTGTACATCATATACAGCAATGACGTTTTGAGCAGTAAGCCATGCAGCCAACCATCTTCTTCCATTAACACCGGGGTTAGTATGAAAATAGTTAAGGCAGGCGCCAGGTGAACCAATCGCGTAAAAAAGCCATGCTCAAGCAGTGCATCGTCCCAGCCATTTGTGGTTCTCTTTATCAGTCTTTCGGCGTAAAACTTAACTAACAAACGAACCACAATGTAGACCAGCAATGCCACAGTAGCGATAGCCACTGCCGCTACAAATTTATACAGCGTATCATCTGGCGCAAGGGCCGGGCTGACTTGTTCAAGTAACGACTGAAATAAAGCTCGCCCGGTATCAGAAAGTTCCACTATTTGGTCTCCAGAATGTGAGATATACGTTGGTCTTTGGCTTTCCAAAGATCGTTTAACCAGTGTTGAAACTGTGTGCGATAGGTTGCATCGCTAAAGTAGTCGCCCTGAGTCTGCGCCGGAACCGCCAGCACATTCACATCGATAATAATATGTCGCATTTGTCCGCATAGCATGGCCATCATCGGGTGCTTGCGGTTTTGTGGATACAGCAATGAAATATCTAAAATGTTTGTGAAAAGATCACCCATAGTAGCCAGGGTAAAAGCCACCCCTCCTGCCTTTGGTGGCAGCAATGTCTGGTAATTACTTTGTCGGGCCGCATGCTTGGCAGCCGTAAAGCGGGTGCCTTCAACAAAGTTGATCACGGTGGTGGGCGTATTTGAAAACTTTTGACAATAACGCCGGGTAGTGTCGATATCTTTGCCTTTAAGATGTGGATGCTTTGCTACATGGGCCGCTGAGTACCGGCGCATAAAAGGCATATCTAACGCCCAGGCCCCTAACCCTACAAAGGGTAACCAGATAAGTTCTTTTTTAAGAAAAAACTTAGGGGCGGGAAAGCGATTGCTGGCAAGCTCTATAAGTAAAATAATATCGAGATAGCTTAAATGGTTAGCCACAATCAAATACCAGCTATCGCGAGAAACAGGGGCACTGAAGCGCCGCTCAATAACCACCGGGTTAAAGAGCTGAATCAGCGCCACACTCAACCGTCCGAAGGTCAGTAAAAGGCATTGCATCACCGTAGCCAGCAGTTTTTGCACAGATGAGACAGGCAGTACAAGCCGAAATAGCCCGAATCCGATAATAAGGCTTCCCCAGAAGGCCAGATTAAAAATTTGAGCGGTGAGGTGAACCGTAAAAATTACGGGTATGAAAACAGTTCTCATAAGGGTTTCTGTGTGGAGTTGTAAGAGCTCAAAAGTTCGTCTTTGTGTTTCCAGCGTCCATTCAACCAGGTTTGAAAGCGAGCCCGCTGGGCCGGGTCAGCAAAATACGTTTCACTAAAAAATCCGCCGTCCATAATTTCTTTTATGGGAGTAACTGAAATGTTTACCCTTACCTGTTTTACCCGGCCGCAGACAAAGTCCCAAAACGTGGGCACGCCATCAGGGTAGTCTATGGTGACATCAATGAGTTTGTGGAGTTTATCGCCCATGGCCGATAACACAAAGGCAATACCACCAGCCCGGGGCTTGAGCAAATGGGTAAAAGGCGATTGCTGTCTAAGATGTTTGGTTTCGGTAAAACGGGTACCTTCGACAAAATTCATGATACTGACCGGTTTGTGCTGAAACTTCTCGCAGGCCCGGCGGGTAGTGTCCATGTCTTTACCTTTCATATGCGGATTTTTGGCTAAAAAATCTTTGGTGTAGCGCCGCATAAATGGAAAGTCGAGCGCCCACCATGTCAGCCCCAACACAGGGACCCAGATAAGCTCTTTTTTTAAGAAAAATTTTAAAAACGGAATTTCGCGGTTGAAAACCCGTTGCAATACCAAGATATCAACCCAGGACTGGTGATTCGCCATTACCAGATACCAGTCTTTTTGTGACAGCTGATCTAAACCGGAAACTTGCCATGACGTACGGCTAAAAATTTGCTGGTTGATATAGTTCACACTGATCCACGCTGTGGCGCATCCGTCGAGTAAATAGGTGATAAAACGCTGCCAGGCTGCAATAGGAATTAACTTGCAAACTGATAACAAAAAAATCGGAGTAGCCCAGAACACCGTATTCACAAAATAAAATATAACCGAAAGAGACCCATTTAACAGGTGGCTCAGGTTTTTAATCATGGCATTTACCTCTAATATTAGGCGGTTAGTGTAAACGAGATTGAACTAAAAGCCGATAGAGCCGTTACTCTTAATAACTAAATAGATGTTACCGGAGATAAATTATGGAAGGCCAATCAATTACGTGCCAGGCGGCGGTTGCCTGGGAAGCAGGTAAACCGTTATCAATTGAAAAAATTGAAGTTGCTCCCCCTAAAGCCGGTGAAGTGCGCATTAAAGTATTGGCAAGCGGTGTGTGTCATACCGATGCTTTTACGTTATCAGGCGAAGACCCTGAAGGGACGTTTCCGGCTGTGCTGGGTCATGAAGGTGGCGGCGTAGTAGAGTCTGTGGGCGAGGGTGTTACTTCAGTTAAACCTGGCGATCATGTTATTCCTCTGTATACGCCCGAATGCGGCGAATGCAAATTTTGTAAATCAGGCAAAACCAACCTATGTGGAAAAATTCGTGAAACCCAGGGCAAAGGCCTGATGCCTGATGGCACCACCCGCTTTAGCAAAGATGGTGAACCCATTTACCACTATATGGGCACCTCGACATTTTCTGAATATACCGTACTGCCTGAGATTTCACTGGCTAAGGTTAATAAAGAGGCACCCCTTGAAGAGGTGTGTTTATTAGGTTGTGGCGTAACTACCGGTATAGGCGCTGTGCTAAATACTGCCAAAGTAGAAGAAGGCGCCACGGTGGCTATTTTTGGTTTGGGTGGTATTGGTCTGGCGGCTATCATTGGCTCACAGATGGCCAATGCAAAACGCATTATTGCTATTGATATTAATGAAGATAAGTTCGACTTAGCGAAA
Source organism: Alteromonas lipotrueiana (assembly GCF_019249245.1). Taxonomy (GTDB): domain Bacteria; phylum Pseudomonadota; class Gammaproteobacteria; order Enterobacterales; family Alteromonadaceae; genus Alteromonas; species Alteromonas lipotrueiana. The sequence continues at coordinate 18,709 of NZ_JAESDK010000025.1, forward strand.
AAGCTGGGCGCTACCGATGTGATCAATCCTAAAGATTACGACAAACCTATTCAGGAAGTGATTGTTGAGCTGACCGACGGTGGGGTTGATTATTCATTTGAATGTATAGGTAATACCGACGTTATGCGCTCGGCACTTGAGTGTTGTCACAAGGGTTGGGGCGAATCAATTGTTATTGGCGTTGCGGGCGCGGGTAAAGAGATTTCCACACGGCCATTTCAGCTGGTTACCGGCCGGGTATGGCGCGGTAGTGCGTTTGGTGGCGTCAAGGGGCGTTCTGAGCTACCCGGTATGGTTGAACAATACCTGGATGGCGATATTCCGCTAAAAACCTTTATCACTCACACTATGTCGCTGGACGAAATTAACGATGCATTTGATTATATGCACGGTGGTGAAAGTATTCGCAGTGTCGTGCATTTTGACGCACTTAAGGGGTAACTACAGTGGAATTAGTTAGTCAGAATCGCGCTTTTGGCGGTACGCATAGCCGCTATACACACAGCTCGGCTACCGTTAACTGTGATATGACCTTTGCTGTTTTTTTACCGCCCTTTGCCTCACAGGACAACCCTGTACCCGTGCTTTACTGGTTATCGGGCTTAACCTGTAATGATGAAAATTTCATGCAAAAAGCCGGCGCAATGAAGTTGGCAGCAAAATTAGGCATGGCTATTGTGGCGCCGGACACAAGCCCCCGGGGCGACGAGGTTGCTGATGTAGACAGCTATGATATGGGTAAAGGTGCCGGTTTTTATGTAAATGCCACCCAAACGCCTTACTCGAAGCATTATCAGATGTACGACTACGTCACCAAAGAACTCCCTGAATTAATAGAAAGCGAGTTTCCGGTAACCCGCGAGCGGGCAATCAGTGGCCATTCGATGGGCGGGCACGGGGCGCTGGTTATAGCGCTGCGTAATCCTCAACAATACGTTTCGGTATCAGCGTTTAGCCCGGTGGCTAATCCGGTGGATTGTCCGTGGGGCGAAAAAGCATTTAGCGCCTACCTTGGCGATAATAAAGACGACTGGCAAGCGTACGATGCTTCGGTATTACTCGCCCAGCAGCAACATTATATACCCATGCTGGTAGAGCAGGGCAGAAGCGATCAGTTTTTAACTGAACAGCTCAAGCCTGAAGCATTGATAAGCGCGGCGCAAAAATCTGACACTCAGCTAACGCTCAATATGCATGAAGGTTATGATCATAGTTACTTTTTCATTGCCTCATTTATAGACGAGCATTTGCAGTTTCATGCAGCAAACTTAGGTTTGATTTAGCGCTATCGGTTATCAACCCATACCTGAATGAAAAAGGCGAGCTTGTGGCTCGCCTTTTTGGTGCTCAGTAGTGCCTGCATTTTCAATGGCATTACATGTTTAAGTATGATTTTACCGCCCGGACTAAGATACTTTGCGGCTAAGAGCGACCCACTGCGCGCGGCGTAAAACAACCGAGCGACTGATTGGCCACGAAGTTTTAACAAAATGATGTGTTTTTACTTTAGCCAGACGGGTAAATGAGTAATCGGCAGGTAAACCGGCAGCGTGTAAAAAATGATTCACCATGGGCTGATACTCTTGTCTATAAGCTATAAACCCTTCACTTATCAAAAGCGTATAGGCCTTCAACGCAACAGACTCACTGGCTCTTTTTACCTTAGCGCCCGCCCCTACAATTAATAAACTCAGACAGGTTAAAGTAAATACATTAGGCAGGGTCGCAATAGCGCTGAGTGTCGGATAAACACTAAGTTTACGGGCATACAATCCATCAAAATTTTCGTAGGTACTGTAACCTAACGTTAAAATCACCAACACACTGCAGATAACCACCCAGGTCAGAATCTTCAGGCTTTTTTCTCGTGCTGATATGGCTTGTTCAAGTTCGCTCATAAATTCTACCGGATAATATAGTTAGCACAGACAGTCTGAATAAACCGTAGTCTGAACGACTGCCTGACTTCATTCTTAGTATTGGTATTCAACACTTATCATAAAATTACGCGGTCTGGCCGGAAAATACCGATCGCCACTAAAGGTAGAAAAATCAGCCCGCTCGGCATAGTTTTCATCCAGCAGGTTGTTAATTTGTCCATACAGAGTAATTTGAGGCGTTAGCACATGCCGGCTACGTAGATGAAAGACACTGTGTCCTTCATAACGATGCAGGTTTTCAGGATCGGTAAAGTACTCGCTGACAAACTGCCACTCAAGATTAACCTGAGTTTTATCAGAAATCAGGTAATCCAGACGGGTGTTGAATTGCGTTGCCGGGGCAGTATCTAAGTCGTTGCCATTGATATTGACTGTGTTTAACAACTGATCATGCTCGTAGGTATGCAAGGCATGCGACCCGGCAAAGGCCAGCTTCAACTGAGCCGTTAACGGGAAATCCAATGTGATTTCTATTCCGCGGCTCCAGGTTTCGCCATTGTTGATGTTGAAAAAGTCGCTGTCGCGATAAATGACATCGTCTTTGTATAACGAATACAATGAAATCTTATAGTCCAGCTTATCAAGCTGTCCCTGCGCGCCAATCTCGAAGTTAGTGGCAGTGACTGAATCTAAGTCAGCAATTTGTTGATCGCGCTGTAGGCGATATAACTCCGTTGCCTGGGGCGCCCGGTAGCCACGTGCCACGGTGCTGTACAAACGGGTTTCTGAATTCAGCTGATAACTAAGCAGCGCCTTGGGGCTGAAATTAGAAAAACTGTTGGTATCAGAATCAGGTCGCGAATAACGACACCCTCCTTTTCCGCACTCACTGCCGTCTTCCCGCGTGCGACCACTCAACATGTTGTTGGTATAATCATACCGCATGTGTTCAAACCGACCACTTAACTGTAAATGCCAGGTATCAGTGTGCCAGTTAAACGATGCATAAGGCGCATATAGTGTTGCATCAACATCATAGTCATAATGTTTACCGGCTGGCACAGTTTCGACTAAAAACGGCGAGCCTTGAGTTGGGCCGTCCTGAAACTGCAATAAACTGCCTTCGGTGTACTCGGTATCAAATCCAAAATCCCAGTAGGTGGCATCGGTGGCCGTAAATCGCGCCTGACTTAGTAAGCCTAAGCCTTTTTGTGCATTTTGCTCTAGTGGGGTCCCGGGCAAAAAGTGCATTTTGAAATCCATGTCCTGGTCGCGCAGGTAGGGCGTAACCGACAGCTCCAGCTTATCACTCATTTGCCATTGAACCCGGCTCCATAGCCGCAGTGCTGAAGCTTTACGAAAAGCATCGGGGTTTTCATTACTTTGTGACAGCGCGTCGCTTTCATACGCTTTGAACCCGGTGATATACCCGGCGGTTTCCTGTTCAAGATTCGTGTAAGTAAGGCCGGTCATAATATTAATATCGTCAGTATTATAGCGATAACGAACATTGACCTTTTCCTGATCCACGCCCTCGTCATCACGATAACCGGTATCGCGGGTAATACTGGCATTAACCCCCAGGCCACTGTCACCCCAATCTTTACCATGACGCAGCTTTAAACGGTTATACCCATACGAACCATAGTCATAGCCTAAGAGTTGAGGGTTACCGCGGGTGGTATCAGGCGTAATGACATTGATGACGCCATGAATAGCATTAGAGCCATATAAGGCCGAGGCCGGCCCTTTAAGCACTTCAATACGCTGCGCCATTTCTGTATGGGCTTCAAACAATTCGTTGATATTACAAAAGCCAGCCGCGCGTAAGGGAATATTATCTTCTGCAGCCAGTATACCGCCACAGGCTCCAGCTCCGGTTAAGACCGCAGAGCGCAATGCAGGAAGGTATTCCTGTCCATTGCCGCGCTGAACCCCCGCGCCCGCGATATAATTAAGCACCTGTTGAATATGCTGAGGTGACGTTAATTTCAGTTGTTCCTGAGAAACCGTTGAAATGACAATGTCGGAGTCGTTAAATGAATTGCTGATGCGCGAACCGGTTGTGGTAATTCGTTCAATATCTTCAGGAACCTGTGCCACTGTCGTTGCTGAACAAGACAAAAGTCCAAAGCACAGTGCCAGTCGAAATGTCATAAAAAGTCCTTTATTAATGATCAGAATAAAATGCTATACAGACAGCTATCATGCCAGTCTCTATGTAGCAGAGCCATATTGGTGCGATAATCGGCGTGTTTTTACGAGCTATATCTGTAAAGCGTGGTTGTAAGCAGTAAGCAACGTCGACCTAAGTTACCAGTACGAACTCTGATGTTGGAAAGTTCTGAACAATTATCTATCAAATATTCCCAGGGTAGTTGACAGATAGCTGCGGCGAGCCAATAGACATTGTTGGAAAACTCATGTCATCTACCCCCCTATAATTCAACTAAGTTGAAATTAGTGAGGCATATCTGCCACCGTATTTAAGTGATAAATTAATACGGTATAGAAGCACCTTTCAAGACCGCGTTTTTAAGAGAAAAATACACTATAAGTTTAAAATTAAAAGCTTTATAGTTGACTAAGCAGTCCGGTTTACAAGTAGTATTGGCTTATAAAAAGTAGAGTTTCCGACCTTTGATAATATTTGATAGTTAAAAAAGGGAATAAGTCATGGAACAACTTAATATTGCTCTGGCTGCCGCAGGCGGTACGGTATTATGTTTAGGCATGTTCACCCGATGGATTAACCGTTCGTATTTTTCAATCCCGCTATTGGCACTAATCAGCGGTATTTTGCTCGGTCCTTTAGGTACCGGCCTGTTGTTGCCAACGACATGGGGCGATAGCTTTAAAATTCTGGAAGAAGGTGCTCGTCTTACTCTTGGTATCAGTTTGATGGCTATTGCACTTCGAATATCCAGGAACTTTCTGTTTCAACACCGTACGTCATTGATTATTTTGCTTGGCTTAGGCATGCCGATGATGTTTCTTATCAGTGGCTTAATCGTTCACTGGACGTTGGGATTACCTTTTCTTATAGCATTGCTGGTCGGAGCTGCTATTTGTCCTACTGATCCGGTAGTCGCCAGCTCTATTGTCACAGGTGGGCTGGCCCGCCAGCATCTACCTGAAGCCTTTCGATATGGGCTCTCCACAGAATCAGCCGCCAATGATGGACTGGCGTATCCACTGGTTTTCTTACCTATATTTTTATTAGAGCCAAACGAGGATAGTCCCTGGCTTACCTGGTTGTGGGACGCCATAATGTGGCCCATTGGCGCAGCGGTTATGTTAGGTATAGGATTAGGCTGGGGCGTGGGGAAAAGCTTACTGTGGGCAGAGCATCACAAAACGCTCGATCACAAAGCGTTTTTAGCCACGAGCCTGGCGTTAACCATGCTGGCCCTGGGTTTAGGTAAATATTTTGGTACGGATAGCATAGTGGTTGTTTTCGTGGCTGGGGTGGTATTTAGCCAATTAGTCGGGGGGGCGGCCCGGGCAAAAGAAGACAACGTACAAGAAACCGTAAATCTGTTTTTTACTATCCCTATATTTATATTATTTGGTTTAATGCTTCCTGTGGAGCAATGGTTAGAACTTGGCTGGGGCGGTATCGGATTTACGATAGCCATCCTTTTATTCAGGCGCATCCCCGTTATCTTTTTACTATCTGGGCTAATGCCGCTTTGGAAAAGCTGGAAGCTTGCGTTATTGGCGGGACACTTCGGGCCCATTGGTATTTCAGCCCTTTTTTACAGTATGGTTATATTGGATAAAAGCGGGCATGAAATAGCCTGGGTAGCAGGCAGTTTAGTAGTGACCGCCTCATTGGTTGTGCATGGTATGTCCGCGGCGCCCTTGGCCAGGCTGTGGGCCAGAATTCACGAAAAATAACCAGGCACGGTATTCTTTGGTATCAAATACCCTCTCTGATTAAGCCGGCCAGCAACAGAGCGGGCTCTGCCTATTAATATAAAACATCGATAAGATAGAAACAGACCAGCACTTCAATGGGGCTGCCAGGCTGAAGATATATTGATGGTTTTGGGTTGCAGATATAATGATGATTATCGGCAAGTTAAGCTTGCTGTGGGTATAGTTGAATGTGAGACGCTATCGGGGTGTGGCTTCTACCCATTGGCAATTAAACCCGCCTTTAATCACCAAAATTAAGCATTGCACATTGTAAGCGGTATTGGGGGGGAGGGCTCCCCCAACTGAGTAAGGCCAAATTTCAGTATATCTACCTTTTATTGGCGACTATACCGGCATAAAAAATCAAATCATCTAACGAATACCCACGGGTGCACCAGGCTACATAGGCATTGCCTCAATATACTGCGTGTCATACCCGCATGCCAGACGCTAACTATCCATACATTGTAAATAGCGTGTGGACTCGTTCTGGGAGATGGTCAGGTCTAATACCCCAGACTTAACTGCCCGAAAATCCAGCCTAAGGGCATAATGGCCAGCTTCACTACTTTACAACGTCTTTAGCAGCTTACACTGAACACACAGTTAGTGGTTACGTAACGCATCAATAAGCTCGTCTTTATTCATGCTTGAGCGGCCTTCGATACCGACCTCTTTTGCTCTTTGATAAAGTTCGTCTTTTGAGCGCTCTTCATACTTACTGCTTTTTCCCCCTTTTCTTGAAGGCTGTTGATTGGAGTTATTCTGCGCATTGGCAATACGGGCAGACTTTTCCTTGCTGTAGCCCTGGTCGCGTAGCTCTTCATACGTATCGTCATTTTTAATCTGATTGCCATGGTCTTTAGTCATTACAAACTCCTTACTGTTTTAAAAAACAAAATATTGACTCATCAAACTTTCTGAACGTAGCCTACACTAAATTAATATTTAAACCTGAAACCGACTATTGATAGTCTGAATTCAGAAATAAGTATCGAGGCCTCTTAAAGACCTCGAGTAAGCAGAGGCGTGCTAGTGATAATGCTTGCAGCAATCTACAATCGATTTAGCTGTTTCATTGCTATCACATTTACTTGCAATATCGGCCAATGAAACAATACCCACAAGACGTTTGCTCTCTTGATTATCAAGTACAACCAAACGCTGGACCCCGTTTTTGCGCATATTATTTAGTACAGTTTCAGTATCATCATCTTTAAAGCAATAGAGTACGGGTTCACTGACAATTGACGAAATCTTATCCTCAAGAGTTTTTCCTTTTGCGATAGCTTCAATAACCAAATCCCGGTCAGTCACCGTTCCTATAAGTTTATCGTCTTCATAGATTGGCATTAACCCCGCTTTAAATTCGGCCATTCTATTTGCTACTTCTTTTACACTTGCTGTAGATTTAACGACTTCAGTATTTTTTGACATAACTTCATCAATTAACATTGCGCATCTCCATAATGTAAATGCCTGAAATTATTTTCAGGAATCTTCTAAGCATAAGCAAGTTCGATTCCATAAAGTTAAGGGAGTATTAAAAGAAGAAGTGGTAGTATTAATGGCTTTTTAATGCCGTTTATTTACTGAAAACATAGTCTTTTATTATTGTTATTTTCATCCTTTACAATAAAGTTTCCTTTTCTACCGGGCTTTAGGTGATGGATGAACCAAGTTTTAAAGCTTTCGCAGGTGTGGCAAAAAACCATACTCAACAAACCGTTATTCATCTTTCAATAAAGCAACCCTCAGCACTTAACTTCACACATTTCTATAGCTTGCGATTTTTAATGGTACTATTTTATTAGTTTTTTTGGACACGCAACTTCTCTGTAGTCATGCTCTTTGGGAATGTATTTATTGAACTGTATTTCCAGCTAAAGTATGTAGATGCGGCGCTAACTATATAATTTATTAAGCTAAAACTGAAAAAGGCTGAATGCTAAGAAACTCAATTTGGCTAATTTATAGGCAAAAACAAGGCTTTTTCTTCGATACAGACTTTCGGTGAGCTACGATCACTGAAACATAAAATTAAGTTTTTTTCATTATGTGAATAGACGAGGTATATGGATATGATTGAATCGTTACTACCTATGCTAGCAAGGAGGTAAAAGGTGGTTATGTTGGATGGAAAAAAGTAGTCAGCGAAGAAAGCCAGTATCAGTTTCAAAAGTTTACCTACATAATTGATGCACTAAGTAGCTACTGTAAAAGGGGTGCTTTGCGCGTGGTAGATATTACGGTGGTAAAAGATAACGAAGCGTTAACGGTACAATTGGATTCAGGCTTATCTTTGCAGTGCTTCCTCGACCCGCGCGGGCGGGTTAAATTAATACAAGCGGATACGAATGCCAAAGTTGAAGCCACCTTAGTATTGAATAATGAACATTGGGTTATTGATGATAGTTAAATGTTATTATCCTTTTTAAGCATTAATTTAACAGCATTTTATTATTACCTATTGCAGTACGATTAGTAATAAAGTGTCTGGTAAATGTTATTTGAAATGAAAGTGTGGGATTTTATTACATGTAAAGTGATAATTATTTCACATTCAAATAAGAACGCCTTTTTTATTCCCTTTGTAGCTGGTCGATAGTGGCGGCAAAAGAACCTTTACTGCTCGACCCTCACCGATAAAACAGACCAGACAATCAAATATAGATTGTAAGTGATGAGTGAGGCTGGCTACGCTTCGGTGCATTATTAGAGCCCGGAAAATTCAGAGCGCCCCGTGATGCCTATGAAGCCAGTTATTGTCATTCAGACGAGCGTCTTCAAACGCTTTTACCCCGGTGTAAGGTTCAGGTAGTGGTAAGCCATACCGGTGCAGATGTTATGGCCGGGGTATTAAGAAGGCTGGATTTGGGGCCCCAACGTACAGCATTTATAGGTTATCAAAATCACGGCGGCACGCTAAATCTTGAAGGCTTGCAAAAGGTTTACTCCCAGACTCCCGAAGATATTGCAGATATGGCGAAGCATATGATGAGTAATATAAATTAATTCAAAGCGTAAAGTAGGCGATGCTTGTGGCGTCGCCGGAAATCTGCGGTATTGTTAACCTGAAAAATAACCCAAAGACGCTCATTGAGGTTAAAAGCTATGGAAAGTTTCTTCACTAAATATCTTGATCACACACTGGCGCTATATCGGGATCCTTATCGCTATATCTCAAAGCTATGTAACAAACACGATTCAGATGTGGTTGAAACACGAATCTTAATGCAAAAATTTATTTGTGTAAGAGGCGAAGAAGCTGCCCGGTTGTTTTACGATAATGATAAGTTTAACCGGCAAAATGTGGCGCCTGGCAGAATAAAGAAAACCCTCTTTGGCGAAGGCGGGGTCCAGGGGTTGGATGACGCTGCTCATAAACATCGAAAAGCGATGTTTATGCAAATATTGGTTCCCGAAAAAATTGAGACCTTATCAGCTATCTCCCGACGCCGATGGAAACAGCTGAGTAGTGAAGGGGACGGCGCTAACAACGTTTGTCTGTATTCGCAAACACGTAAATTATTAACCCAGTCTGTTTGTGAATGGGCTGGGGTGCCATTGGCGCCGGACGAGGCTGGTCAAAGAGCAGCAGAGTTGGCTTCACTCTATGAAGACGCGGGGAGTATTGGCCTTTCTCATTGGAAAGCACGTCGCGCCCGAAAGCTCAACGAAAAATGGTTAATGGGGGTTATCGAAACGATTCGAGCAAACCCTGAAACAAATTCCGACACTCCCGCAGCAGTGATTGCTTTGCATCAGAACCCTGACGGCCAGCTTCTGGATGTGAATATTGCGGCAATAGAGCTAAATAACATACTGCGGCCCACTGTTGCCGTTTCTATCTATGTTTTGCAATGTGCCCACGCCTTAAAAAGCTACCCGAAATTACAGTCAGAACTACAACATGCTGCGCCCGAGGCACTGGACAATTTTGTTCAGGAGGTACGCCGGTTTTATCCGTTTTTCCCTTTTACTGTAGCCAGAGTTAAACGTACTTTTACATGGCGCAATCAAACGTTTCCTGTAGGACGTAAAGTTTTACTTGATCTGTACGGTACTAATCACGATGCGCGTATCTGGGATAGTCCAGACCTATTTTCGCCCCAACGTTTCGCCAATGCTCAGGATAATACCTACAGGCTGATTCCGCAGGGGGGCGGGGAACATTATCGTAATCACCGGTGTCCCGGCGAGTGGGTTACCATTGAACAGATGAAAATAGCCACCGAAGCATTGCTTAACTGCGAATATGAGGTAACCGGGCAGAATCTTGATATGGATATGAAAACGCTACCTGCCCGGCCCTCGAATAAGTTTTTACTTAAGCAGGTGCGTGCGCGGTAGGTTTTTTTATTATGCCTTTTAGCAGTTTGTAGTAAAAGTGATGACCCATGAATGCCATGGGCCATCACTTTACTTTAAAAATTGCAGACGCCATCAGGGCGCTTCACCCAGTCTGGCGTAACATTGCCTTTTTAAGCGGTCATAGAGCGACAAGCTTTAGCACATTCGCTACACGCGTCAGCACATTTCTGACAATGATCTGCTTCGTGCTTACTGCATTCCTCTGCACACATTTCACAAATTTGCGCGCATAACGAACATATTTTACCGGCGATGTCGCTATCGCGGGCCATAGCCCCCGCGGCGAGTCGGCACATTGCCGCACAATCTATATCATTTTTTATACACTGGGCCATGTCAGCAATATTATCTTCTGCTAAACACGCTGTAGAGCAATGGTCGCACGCGTCGGCGCAACGGTTACAGGCATCGATACAATCAGCATATTTTTCATGAGACATAATGAAGCTCCTTACTTTCACGTTAAATTGATAATTTCTCTACGCTCAATAACCACCTATAAAACTAAACTAATCGGCGATTAAAAGTTCCCTGGGGAAACTGATATAATAGCTGCGAAAGTCATGCCAAAATTAAATAAATTTTAAGAAGGCCAAAATAACCTAAGGGCGATATTTTTTGCGCCATGACCATGCTGACTTCGGGCAGTAAAAAGTCTCTTTTCTATATCAATAAAATGCTTGCCAAACAAAAGTAGCGATTACAGCGAACGATGATAAAAAAGGGGGAGCAATCATACAGTGCTTTTAATTATAGGTTTATTACTGCTTACCTAATGCTTGTTCATTTTTATTCCAGTTGTGCTCCTCAATGCAATGAAATATACGGAAAAACCAGAAATGACCGATTGTTTTATTTGCAATGGCTCATACTCTAGAGCGGAAGTTGGCAAAATATTAATAGATATAAAATACTTGGCTTTATCTGCCGGTTACTCTTGGGCAGATAATAAACACCGACACTGGCGTGAGAATATTTATTCAATACTCTATGAGCAATAAGTTTTCTTAAAGCTTACTGTGTTTCATGCCTGCACCAACCTTACACGAAGCTCGTTGATATCTTTTGCGGGGGAGCACCCATATAGACGCCCGTATTCCCGACTAAACTGCGAAGGACTCTCGTAACCAACCTGATAGGCGGCTGATGCAGCATCAAGATATTGCGTGAGCATCAACTTTCTTGCTTCCTGAAGACGAAGCTGTTTTACGTATTGTAGTGGACTCATGGCGGTCATATTACGAAAGTGATGATGAAACGTCGACACCCCCATATTGGCAATTTGTGCTAAATGTTCAACGCGAACCGGTTCACAGAAGTGTGACTTCAGCCATGATATTGCTTTTGCAACCTGATAAGTTTGCGTGCCCATTGCAGCGAGTCGGCGAAGTGTATTGCCCTGTTCGCCGATTAAAAGTCGGTAAAATATCTCCTTTCTTATCATTGGTGCCAGCATGGGAATATTTGTCGCTTCATCCGTAAGATTGATAAGCCTTTGAAAAGCGTTAATTAAGGTCGGCGTTAACTTTCCTGTCGCCATACCCCTCCCAGAGCGATGTGCTTTGGGAGGGGGAAGCTGGCTGTCGGTCATTAACTGGGTGATTTCCTGATAATCAAACGTCAATTTAAGTCCGAGGTAAGGCATTTCGTTACTGGCATCGATGACCTGTGCGACAACGGGGAGATGAACACCAGAAAACAGGTAGTGTTCCGTGTCGTAGGTGTAGTTCTCATTACCCAGCTGAACATGTTTCGCCCCCTGGGCAATAAGGCACACGCTAGGCTCATAGAATCCTGCAATAGGCTTGGCAGCATCGGTTTTCTTAAATACTGTCAGCCCGGGTACGTGTGTTAGCAAATTGCCTTCACTCTCCGTTAGCTTTGCAATACTGTACGCGAGTCCATCCATTTGGCTATTGCGATTCACCACTGAACCTTTATTCATACGAACTACCTATAACACTGAGTCTTTCATAAACTAGTATAGCGCTGCGTGTCTCATCGTTGTATAAATTCAGTCAGGCGCAAGAGAAATAGGCAATTAAAGAACAGGAATTGACTACTGTTTTTTGGTGTCTGATGGCTATGCTAATCGCCCGACACTAAATAAATGTGAATTGCTGATAGCATCAGCACTTATAGCGAAAGGGGTGAACAAGGCTGATTCTTTTTACATGGCACGAGGGACTTATGCTTTAGCGCAAGCCACGGAATTCAAAGTGATGCCCTTAATAGAAGGGTCGACTCACATCGAAACTTACTGGAAACCTGACTATGTTGAACAGGCAATGGTTAAACTCTCCAGTTTCTTTATAGATACGTTACGTTAAGGAAACAGCATGATGATTCAGATAAAGACCAGAAGTGCTAGGTTGCTACTGGCAGTGATAGCCCTCTTTATTGCGGCATGCACATCGACAAATCACAACTCAGCTTCTTCACCACTGATGATTGCCAAACAAGGCAGCTTCGCAGTTGGCGGCTCTGTGGTTGAGCGTGAGGGAGAATTCGACCCCATTGAACTTGGTGCTGAAGGACAAACGCTGCACGGTGATCACGCTTACGTCTTCTATCAGATTCCGGTAGATGAGCGGCGATATCCGCTCGTGATGTGGCATGGGTTCGGTCAGTTCTCAAAAACATGGGAGTCCACCCCTGATGGTCGGCAAGGTTATCAGAGTATCTTTTTACGCAAAGGGTATGGTGTCTATCTGATTGACCAGCCTCGTCGCGGAAACGCTGGGAAAGGCACTCAACCGGGTACGTATACCCCCGTGCCAGACGAGCAAAAGTGGTTTAATATTTTTCGGGTAGGGCAATGGCCTGACTATTTTGCCAACGTACAATTTCCAACTGATGACGCATCATTGGCGCAATACTTTCGTCAAATGACGCCGGACATTGGGCCGATTGATATTGACGTGAATGCCGATGCCGTCGATGCGCTGTTTAACCGTATAGGCGAGGGAATTCTGGTGACTCACTCTCATAGTGGCGGGATGGGCTGGCAGGCGGCGATGCAAAACCCAAATGTTAAAGCCATTGTATCTTATGAGCCAGGTAGTAATTTTGTGTTCCCAGAAGGAGAAGCACCTGCTCCCAAACAAAGTTCAGGCGGCGAATTAAGCGCCGTGGAAGTGCCCCTAACGGCGTTTCGTAAACTCACCACTATTCCCATTATTATTTATTATGGCGACAACATCCCCAAGAACCCGAGCAATATGCCAGGGCAGGATGGCTGGCGTGTAAGGTTGGAAATGGCCTATGAATGGGCAGATGCGATAAACCGTCATGGCGGTGATGCCACTGTTGTGCATTTGCCGAAGGTGGGCATATATGGCAACACACATTTTCCTTTTTCAGATTTAAACAATCTTCAAATCGCCCGATTAATGGCGGACTGGCTGAAAGAAAAAGGCCTGGATTAATCACGTAAAATAATACTGAACAATAAGGCTTACACTATGAATAGAGCGAGTTCGATAGCCACGACGCTCCTGTTGGCAGTGCGAGGGATGGTTTTTTATTTTCTGGCATTTAGTTATGCATATGCTGCAGAACCCGATACCCAACTTACTGACAGACAAAAGGCCATTATTCCTATTGCAGCGCTGACGGCGGCAGGCAACACGCAGGCGCTGGAACGCGCACTTAACGACGGGCTGAACAATGGGCTGACAGTAAATGAAGTGAAAGAGATCTTTATTCACTCCTATGCCTACGCAGGATTTCCACGTGCACTAAATGGTATTAATACCTTTATTAAGGTCTCGGAGCATCGAAAAGAGCAAGGGCTTAGCGATAAGCTGGGGAATGAGGCGACGCCTTTGCCGAGTGACTACAATGCAAATGCTTACGGCCACAAAACACGCAATGAACTGGTAGGCAGAGATATCTCTAATCGTACTTCAGGTTACGCTGCGTTTGTTCCAACCATTGATACGTTTCTTGTTGAACATCTTTTTGCCGACATCTTTTATCGAGATGTCCTGAGTATTAAGGACAGAGAGCTGGTTACCATTAGCATGCTATCAGCAATGGCAGGCGCTGAAGCCCAGCTTACCTCGCATTTGAAGCTTTCCATGCGAGTAGGATATACCGCTGCCCAGCTACGTCAATTTACCCACATACTTCAAGAAGCAGTAAGTGAAGACAGTGCCATCAGGGCACGAAATGTGTTAAATGACAAAATGGATATTACCTTCAAAGACACTCATTTGGCGGATGTTGAAGTCAACACAGACCAATCCCGTACAATTGGCTCCCCAGATAAATTTACCGGAAAGGCAGTAGTCAGTTCACGCTTTGCCTCTCCGGTGGGGGACCGCTATCGCGGGGCAATGGTAGAGTTTGAGGCGGGTGCCCGAACTGCATGGCATACGCATCCCAAAGGACAGACACTTATTATTATCTCCGGTAAAGGACTGGTTCAACGTGAAGGCAGTGAGACAAGAGCCATGCTTCCAGGCAATGTAATCACCATTGCACCTAATACCAGGCATTGGCATGGGGCTGCGCCTGACTCAAAAATGTCACACATTGCAATCTCTCCCCCCGACAATGGTGAAACCGTTACCTGGATGGAGTTGGTGACGGACTAGCACTTTTTTCTGGGTGGGGAAACTATTCTGCCCCCCAGTTTTTTGCTGATGACATTGTGCCGACCAGCACCCTAATCGAATTTAGACTGGGAGGCACAATGAATAGGACTAAAAGTATTGTTCTCGACCTTATGAGCTGTTTCCTTCGCCCATTTGTGGGCTGCTGCTTTAGTATTGAATGTTTTACTTTTAGAACACGTGATAATACCGCTTTGTTTCTGTCTAACCCTTGCGGTATAAGAAACTCCATTTTTTCTCGTTCCCTTACTTATGCTAATATTAGCCATCTGATTTAACCCGTTAGAGGGTGCGCAAAGCGGAAAATTACTCCCCCATTTGGGCACCGCGTTCCCTGAATGGGGACTAAAACCCGTGAAAAGTTTGATAATTTTAACAATAGTTTTGAGTAGAGGAATGCAGTAAGTGTCTGATACAAAAGGTTCAAGAAGTAACTTTGTAAAGCCCGCTATCGACAGGCGCTTTTCAGTGGCACCTATGCTGGATTGGACAGATCGTCATTGCCGTTATTTTTTACGTCAGTTGTCGCGTCACACTTTGCTTTACACCGAAATGGTCACCACCGGGGCGATTATTTTTGGGAAAGGGGACTACCTTGCTTTCAATGATGCCGAACACCCTGTGGCGTTGCAGTTAGGCGGAAGCGACGCAACAGATATGGCTCGCTGTGCCGTCTTAGCACAGGAGCGCGGCTATGATGAGGTCAATATCAATGTCGGGTGCCCGTCAGACCGGGTTAAAAACGGTAGCTTTGGTGCGTGTTTAATGGCACAGCCAGAAATGGTGGCGGCTTCGGTTAAAGCCATGCAGCAAGAGGTGGATATTCCGGTTACTGTAAAATGTCGAATCGGCATTGATGATATGGACGAATACGAAGACTTCTCCCGCTTTATCGATATCGTAGCTAACGCAGGGTGCGACACTTTTATTGTCCATGCCCGCAAGGCTTGGTTGAAAGGGCTGAGCCCGAAAGAAAATCGCGAAGTCCCCCCACTTAATTACCCACGGGTGCATCAGCTAAAACAGGCCTATCCTGAGCTGAATATCAGTATTAATGGCGGTATTAAAACGTTAGAACAAACCCGCGAGCAATTGCTCCAGGTCGATGGCGTTATGATGGGTCGTGAAATTTATGCAAACCCATATCTGCTTAGTCAGGTAGACGCCACTGTGTTTGATGATGTATATGAAATCCCTTCACGAGCTGATGTAGTGCGTATTATGCAACAATATATTGAGCGGCAAACAGGGCCATACTTTAAGCCCTGGCATGTAGCCAGGCATATGCTGGGGTTGTTTCAAAATCAGACCGGCGGCCGAATTTGGCGCCGCTATTTAAGCCAGCATGGAACCGGTAAAAATCCGGATCCAAATTTATTGATGAACGCTTTGGGCCAGGTTGAACATGCACAGAAAGAGGCCGCCGAATATCGCCAAAGTCAGGCTGGTTAAAAATGCTAACTAATATAGTCATTTTGACCAAATAGTGATGCGAGTAATTTTTAACCGCCCTTGATTAACTTCTTAAAATAAAATAATGCCAACAAAAACAGCACCTTGAAAAAGTTCAAGGTGCTGGCACACCTTTCGCAATCCTCTTGGTAACGGCAAAACAGTTTGCCTACTTAACCAAAATCTGAGGATAACCCCATGAAAGCCACACAATTTTTTACCGCTGCCCTTTTTGCTACTTCTGTTGCTTCTGCGCCGGTAATGGCCCAGCAGGTATCGGTAGAAAAAGTAGTAGGCACCATGATTGATAACCTGATGGTTCAGACCAGTTACGAGATGCAGTTGGACGTACAACAAGCTGTTGCTAACACCGTTTATTTCTTTGAACCGCAGGTTACCGACAGGCTTCGCGGTAATGTAAGCATTCAGGATCTTTCGGCTTCATTGCAACGTGAAGATGAAAATGCTGACGCCAATGACCAGCAACTATAGCGTAGTAAATTAAATATAAAGAGCAGCCCGAGCGCTGCTTTTTATCTCTGCCATTTTTGCCGGTGGCTAAATTACCATTTGTACCGTGAAAGCAACTATCGTTTCACTCTTTAATAAAAACCAGGGTCGACTGTTACCTGAAGTATTGTTGATAACAAAGCTTAGTAAACAGTAACTTATATCCTTTGGGTGGTATTTTTTATAACTATTATTGAGAGTTTTTGCGCGGTGCTATGGCCAGATTAACCCCGCGACTTTACCTCCAGGAGGCTACTATGGGACTATTTTCAAGAGCATCGGATATTGTTAACTCAAACCTTAATTCTTTACTGGATAAAGCTGAAGATCCCCAAAAAATGCTCAGACTCATCGCAAGCGAAATCGAAGCGTCGATTAAGCTGGCTCGTGATAGCAGTGTGCAGCATATAAGCGCACGTAAGCAGATTGAGCGAACACGGCTGCAACAGCAACGAGCTGCTCAACATTGGCAACAGCAAGCTCACCAGCTGGTAGAGCAAGGTAACGAACCCCAGGCACGCGTTGCACTAGCCAAAAAGCATCAGTGCGATACACAACTAGCGCAATTACAGCACGATGCGAATCATCACAAAAGTGCCCTTGAGCAATTAGATGAAGACATCACGCGGTTACAACATGCCCGCGCGCAAGCGAAAAAACGAGTGCGAGAATTAACGCCGAAGACTGAAGTGACACGCCGCTCTGCTAGTAACTTGTATTCAAACGCTTCAAACGCCAGTGACGTGGCTAAAATTCAGCAACAGGTTGAACAATTCCAGTCACGCATAAATCGGTATTCAATCACATCAGACACTCAGCATGTGACCGAAGCATTTAACACGTTGCAACGTAATAACGCGATAGAGCAAGAACTTGCTGAGCTAAAACAAAAACGCGCAAGTGCGTCTGCCTTAAATTAGTAATGGAGTAAGAAAATGAAAACTGTTCATTCAGACAAACGTGTTCATCGTATTATGAGCCAGTCAGTCGTTAGTGGTGTATGTGCAGGGTTAGCCCGGTATTTGGGTATCGATGCTCTGTGGGTAAGAATTGCTACTGTGGTGGCCTTGCTTATGATGCCCGCACTTACCATTGTGGCTTATCTTGCTGCGGTCATTATTTTGCCACGGTGGTCCTGATGAAAAATTTTTTTATCGCAATTATTATCGCAATGGGGGCGGCGTGGGCCCTGGGCGGAGCTGTTGAACGGTGGTTTGATATTTCGATGCATTTTAATAATCATCTGCTGGCACCGCTTGATGGGTTGGTGGTTTTTTTAGTGCTGGCAGTTGTGTTTGCAATAATAGGCTTTATAGTGGCGATAAGTATGGTCGGAGCACTTATACTGGGCATGGTTGCTGCGATAGCCGCTTTGGCGGTGTTCGGTGTTAGTTTATTTTGGCCCGTATTGCTGGTGGTGGCTATGGTAATGGTCGTTCGTTCAATAAGCCGAACTGAGTCCAGTCATCCCCACAGCTTGTAAGTGTTCACACCGCAATTTAAAACAGGTTTGAAAGCTGCCCGAAAGCGATTATTCTGGTGGCTGTCTGTTATCTCTAATAAGGAAAGCAAAGTTGAGCATCAAACAACATCTTAATGCGAAACGTATCGGCGCTGTGGTGGCCCTGCTATTAATTATCATCTGGGCAATCGGGTGGTACTGGAGTCTTTCCCCTTCAACCTTTGATGTGAAAAATCGGGTGGCAGCACAGGCTCAAAGTCGTGCACATACAGAAGTGCCTGGTTATACCATGACCACAACAATGATAATGGTCGCTGAAACATTGTTAGACAAACCAGGTGGATACTTATCAAACGATGTTATGCCTCCCGGCGTTTTGCTTGACGATATGCCGGCCTGGGAGTTTGGCGTATTAGAGATGACCCGAGATTTGGCAATGTCGATGCGTAAGGATTTTAGCCGCTCGCAGTCTCAATCGGTTGAGAACAAACATATCTCTAAAGCGGTTCCGCAGTTTAATATGGATCATAAAAACTGGATGTTTCCAGAAGCTGAATCCAGCTACCGCAAAGGTATAGATTTACTTTATGCCTATCGCGCTGAACTGGTTGATCCGAATAATCGCAGCAGCCAGTTTTATACCCGCGCCGATAACTTGCGCGAGTGGATAAAAATGGTAGAAAAGCGACTTGGAAGTTATTCGCAGCGTTTAAGTGCCAGCGTAGGCTCAGCCAGAATAAATACAGATATGGCCGGGCAACGTAATGCCAAAAATAAGGCGCAGGTTTCAGAAAGTCATGTTCAGACCAGTTGGTGGAAACTGGATGATGTGTTTTTTGAAGCAAAAGGCGCATCATGGGCTATGCTTCAATACTTAAAAGCCGCAGAAATTGAATTTGCAGATGTGCTTGAAGATAAAAACGCGCTGGTAAGTTTACGTCAAATTATCCGCGAGCTTGAAGCTACACAACAAACTGTCTGGAGTCCTATGATTTTAAACGGGGATGGCTTTGGTATGATGGCCAACCATTCACTGGTTATGGCTAACTATATTTCTCGTGCAAATGCTGCACTTATTGAACTTTCTGAATTAATGAATCAAGGATAAACAATGAAAAAACGCATTATGGCCCTGGCATTAGCAGGTTCATTTGCCGCTACACCGGTTTTGGCAGATACCATTGCCGGTGTTTACGTGGGCGCGCAGGCGTGGCGAAGCACCACCGAGGGTGGGTTCGCTGATAATAACAATACCGCAAACTTTAATTTAGCAGATGAAACTCAGTCTTCTGGCTATATTGCTTTTGAACATCCGGTTCCGTTTGTTCCAAACATAAAGCTTAATTATACGACGTTAGATACTGAGGGTAATACACAGCTTGATTCCGGTTTTACTTTCGAGGGCGACTTATATACTGCCGATAGCGACGTTTTTACGGGTATAGATCTAAACAGTACCGATATTATTTTGTATTACGAACTGTTTGACAACGACCTGGTAAGCTTTGATGTAGGCATTAACGGCAAATACGTTGATGGCGTTTTAAGTGTGCAGGACGAAGACAGCGCAACCCGGGGGTCAACTGATTTCTCTGGGGTCATTCCTATGGCTTATTCGCGGGTTCAGGTGGGCTTGCCTTTCACCGGGTTAGGTGCTTATGCCGAGGGCAGCTATCTTTCGTTTGATGATCATAAGTTTAGCGATTATCAAATTGCATTAACCTATTCGTTTATTGAAAGTTTGGCGGTCGATATGACCGTTCAGCTAGGTTATCGCAACATAGAAATGGACATTGAAGATCTGGATAATGTCTATGCAGACATGTCTTATGATGGTGCCTTTGCCGGCTTAGAATTGCACTTCTAGACCTAAAAGTTTTGGTTTAATCACTTTAGGTAATAAAAAAGGCATAATAATTCTTATCTCTTCTTGCATAAACTCGTTAGCCTTAGCATATCAAATTGAGGCTAATGAGTTATGTCACAAGATTCTAATCAAAATACAACACCCACAGCGGTGATAAACGAACAACAGTGGAATGCAATTACTCAGGCTATTGCGGGTTTAAATCGCGATCAGCTTACCTGGGTAAGTGGATACATGGCCGGAATGGCAGCCTCATCAGGTGCGGGCGCAGGCCAGGCGCCGGTAGCCGGACCTGTTGCAGCCACTAATACTCCCACATTAACTATTTTGTATGGCTCGCAAACGGGCAATGCAAAACATCTTGCTCAGGCATTACAAAGTAAAACAGAGGCGGCTGGATATAACAGCAAGCTTGTGAGTATGGCTGATTACAAGCCCCGGCAACTAAAGAGCGAAACTCATGTTGTCGCTTACGTAAGTACCCATGGTGAAGGCGACGCGCCTGATGATGCAGTTGAGCTGCATGAGTTTTTAGGTGGCAAAAAAGCGCCTAGTCTCAATAATCTGAAGTATGCAGTACTAAGTCTGGGCGACAGCAGCTATGAGTTTTTCTGCCAAACCGGAAAAGACTTTGACAGTCGTTTGGCCAAGCAAGGGGCCACGGCAATTATTCCTCGCGAAGATTGTGACGTTGACTATGAAGCACAGGCTGAAAGCTTTGCTGAAAAGCTAGTCGCCAGTTTAAAAGATGATTTAGCAGGTGCCCCAACCGATCAAGCCGTAGCCGTTCAAACCGGTGCAGCGGTGACCTCTGGAGCTACCAGCACCTACACTAAAAAAGCGCCCTTCGCTGCAACATTACTAGAAGCTCAGAAAATCACTGGCAGGGATTCGGTCAAAGACATTCAGCATATCGAAATAAGCTTAGAAGACTCGGGCATTACCTATCAGCCAGGCGATGCATTGGGGGTATGGTTTAAAAATGCACCGGCACTGGTAACAGAGTTGTTGTCTTTGGTCAAACTGTCTGCCGAGGAAAAAGTGGAGGTGGCCGGTAGCACCATGACGTTGCAGGAGGCCCTGACCGAAAAATTAGAGCTGACATTAAGCTATCCCAATTTTATTAAAGCCTATCAGACGAGCACCGGTTCAGAAAGTCTGGCTACGCTGCTTGAAGATAAGGCCACCTTACGCACTTATATGGCCGAACGTCAGATTGTCGATATTGTTCGGGATCATCCTGGTGAGATTAGTGCGCAGCAACTTGTAGAAACTCTGCGCCCGCTTACTCCGCGCCTGTACTCTATAGCGTCGAGCCAAAGTGAAGTAGAAGATGAGGTTCATCTGACCATTGCTCACGTTGACTACGAGGCTTTTGGTGTTCGCCATCAAGGTGGTGCGTCTGGCTATTTGTGTGAGTACTTGGCCGAAGGCGGGGAAGTTGAGGTTTTTGTTGAACATAATGACAATTTCAGACTACCTGAAAACCCGGAAACTCCTATCATTATGGTTGGGCCGGGTACCGGGATTGCGCCTTTTCGAGCATTTATGCAAGAGCGTGATGCCCAGGACGCATCAGGTAAAAATTGGCTGTTCTTCGGTAATCCTCACTTTACTCAGGACTTTTTGTATCAGGTTGAGTGGCAGGGTTATGTAAAAAGTGGGCTTTTGAATAAAATTACGCTGGCTTTCTCGCGCGATCAGGCTGAAAAAGTTTATGTTCAGCACCGTTTGCTTGAGCAAGGCAAACAGGTCTTTGAATGGCTTGAACAGGGCGCACACTTTTATGTTTGTGGCGATGCGATGCATATGGCCAAAGACGTGGAAGCAGCCCTATTAAGTATTATCGGGCAATACGGCAATAAGAGCGAGAAAGATGCAAAGGCGTATCTGGTCGCTTTACGTAAAGCCAAACGTTATCAGAAGGATGTCTATTAATGAGCAATGAAAAATCACCATTTATCGTTGAAGGCAAGCTGGCTGACAACGAGCGATTAAAAGCGCAAAGTAATAATTTACGCGGCACCATAGCAAACGATTTGCAGGATGACCTGACCGGAGGCTTTACCGCAGATAACTTCCAGCTGATTCGGTTTCACGGTATGTATCAACAGGATGACCGTGATATACGTGCAGAACGGATGAAGCAAAAGCTTGAACCTTTGCACAACGTGATGCTGCGCGCACGGTTACCTGGTGGCATTATTACTCCTACCCAATGGCAGGAAATTGACCGGTTCGCAGATGAGCATACCTTGTACGGAAGCATTCGCCTGACTACGCGTCAAACCTTCCAGTTTCACGGTGTGTTAAAGCCAAATATCAAATTGATGCATCAAACACTCAATAAGGTAGGCATTGACTCTATTGCTACTGCAGGGGATGTTAACCGCAATGTGTTGTGTACCTCTAACCCGGTAGAGTCAAAGCTGCATTTAGAAGCCTACGAATGGGCGAAGAAAATCAGTGAGCACTTACTACCAAGAACCCGTGCTTATGCCGAAATATGGCTCGATGGCGAAAAGATTGAAAGTACCGAAGATACGGTTGAACCTATTTTAGGCGACAATTATTTGCCGCGTAAATTTAAAACGACTGTGGTTATTCCGCCGCAAAACGATGTTGATGTGCATGCCAATGATCTGAACTTTGTTGCCATAGCCGAACAAGGCAAGTTGGTTGGTTTTAATGTATTGGTGGGCGGCGGTTTGGCGATGACCCATGGTGATACCTCAACGTACCCGCGTAAAGCAGACGATTTTGGGTTTATCAGCGTAAATGATACGTTGGCCATTGCCGAGGCGGTGGTTTCAACACAGCGCGACTGGGGCAACCGGGTTAATCGCAAAAATGCTAAAACTAAATATACCCTTGAGCGGGTGGGTGTTGACAACTTTAAAGCCGAAGTTGAAAAACGTGCCGGAGTAACGTTTGCGCCTAGTCGTGAATATAGCTTTACCACACGTGGCGACCGGTTTGGTTGGGTTGAAGGCATTGACGGTAAGTTTCATCTGACTGTATATATCGAAAACGGCCGTATTATCGACAAACCCGGCAAGCCGCTAAAAACAGGTTGTCTTGAAATTGCAAAAATTCACAAAGGCGATTTTCGGCTTACCGCGAACCAAAACCTGATTATTGCCGGCGTAGCGCCCGATAATAAAGATAAAATTGAAGCACTGGCGCGCGAACATAAGCTGATTGAAGATAATGTCACTTCACAGCGGCTTGACTCAATGGCCTGTGTATCTCTGCCAACCTGTCCTTTGGCCATGGCTGAAGCAGAACGGTATTTACCAGAAGCTATTGAGCGTATGGAGTCGTTGCTCAAAAAACATGGTATCGGTTCACAAAGTATTATCTTTCGTATTACTGGTTGTCCCAATGGTTGCGGGCGCTCTATGCTATCGGAGGTTGGTTTGGTGGGCAAAGGACCAGGCAAATACAATCTACACATTGGCGGCGATCGCGAAGGCACGCGTATCCCCAGGATGTATCGGGAAAACATTAGCGAAGACGAAATATTTGCAGAGCTTGATACGCTTATCGAGCGCTGGGCAAACGAACGCGAAAACAATGAATCGTTTGGCGACTATGTAATACGCGCCGATATCATTAAACCCGTTGTAAACTCAGCAAGTGATTTTTATGACTAATATCCAAACCGATATCGATCAGCCACTTTCTTTACAAGCCTCTGCCGATGAACTTGCTTGGGTCAACGAGCAGTTACTACAACGCAGCGCCGCGCAGCGTATTGCCTGGGCTCTCAAATACTTGCCGGGTGAACATATTGTGTCTTCGAGTTTTGGAGCACAATCTGCGGTCATGCTGCATCTTTGTACTCAGGCTAAAGCCGATATACCGGTGGTTTTGACAGATACAGGCTACTTGTTTCCTGAAACATACGGGTTTGTAGATGAACTAAGTGAACAGCTGCGGCTTAATCTGCATGTTTATCAGGCCCCATTGTCTGCGGCGTGGCAAGAAGCGCGCTACGGACGACTGTGGGAGCAGGGTGTCGATGGTATTGAAAAATACAATCGTATAAACAAAGTTGAGCCCATGCAGCGGGCGCTGAAGACGCTACAAGCGCAGACCTGGTTTGCCGGTTTGCGTCGAAGTCAGTCAGACAGCCGGGAAAACTTGCCCGTGCTACAAAAGGTTGCAGGTCAATACAAGTTGTATCCTATTATCGACTGGAGCAACAAAGACCTGCATTACTACCTTAAAGAACACAACCTGCCTTATCATCCGCTATGGGAGCAGGGTTATGTCTCAATTGGTGACTGGCATACCACTCAGTCGTTGCAAGAGGGAATGAGCGAGCAGGACACTCGTTTCTTCGGACTAAAACGTGAGTGTGGTTTGCATGAATTCGGAGATGGTATTTAAACCTCATAAAAGACAACATGGGAAATCATGTTGTCTTTTTTCTCGTTTAAACACGTCAAAATTCATATCTGCTGCTGTGCCGCCTTTCAAAACATTGTATCCCCAGCATTACGGTTTTTACTCTTTTTCTACAGCCAACTCTTTATAGAGGCTATGTACCGCGTAACCGTGGTGAATTGCCAATACCAAGTAAAATATTAGATTAATCTTATTTAATATGAGTAATTAATTTGGTATTATTTTGAAGCATCACGGCGATGCCAGAGATTATTTCCAAAAGTAAAAATCACCTGTTTTGGTTAGTTTTTTACTCAATTTATACATAGAAATCGATATATGAACCTTTCAACGTATCAGATCCCCACGCGGCTTATCTGGCTTTAGGATGTCAATGTATATCTACTGAATTGTCTGTTTAATGTGTCAATTCAAAGGGGGATGGCATTGTTAATAAAGACGTTTTATTCAATCGTTCAGATGGCTGTCGAAGACTATCGAAATTGTGTTGCTATCAGAACTGATGTTTATTTGTCATCTCTAACCTACTTTTTCCCACATTTTATTTTACAAGAGCGTCTTATGTGCCAATGAGTGACGAGCACTGAAACAGCATAAGAAGGAGCGGTATTTGAGATACCGGTAGCCAAAGATGATCACGTTTGATGCAAACCTCATCGGCAAAATAGCTGCGATACACAACTAAAGTAGGATAGGCCAATGTGGCCAAAAACCTGTCGTTCTGCGTATTGTTAGTATTCTTATTTGGTAGTGGCGCTACAAAAATTTGCCTTTGGTATCGGACTTTGTGCTACAGATAAAACTGTTCCATTGCGGGTTTTTGTAATTCCCGGTATAGAGCGTTCGACAGACTGTTGCGGTAGTAAGGACTCTCCGACAATGACACACATTTACGGTGACAACGACAAGCTGGTTTTTCTGGACGAAGATGCGCAGGCGTCTGAATCGGGGCTGTCCGAAAAATTCTGGAATGTATTGGTGGTCGATGATGACGAAGAAACGCATACCATCACGCGTCTGTCTCTGGCGAATCTTGTTGTAAATAAACGCCAGCTTAATTTTCTGCACGCGTATAGTGCTTCCCAAGCCCGGGAAATGCTACTTCATCATGGTTCGCAGATTGCGGTTATATTGCTAGATGTTGTAATGGAGACCGATGATGCAGGTCTTGTTCTGGTTAAATATCTACGTGAAACGTTAGGTCTTGAAGAACCGCGCATTGTATTGCGAACGGGGCGGCTAAGTAACGCACCTGAGCAGTCGACCATTATCGATTACGATATTAATGATTATAAAATCAAAACCGAATTTACCCGCAATCAATTGATAACTACCATTGTGGCCTCAGTCCGTGCTTATCAACATATTATTACCATTAACCAAAATCGGGTAGGGTTGCGAAAAATTATTGACGGTTCTGCAAACCTGCTTGAAGAACACTCAATAAAAGAATTTTGTGAAGGTGTGGTGACTCAGCTGGCTTCGCTACTGGGTTTAGAAGCTGAAGGGCTAGTTTGTGCGAAAGCAGGTTCAACCATAGGCAAAGATTTAGAAACAGTCTATATCTTAGGAGCCGCGGGCAATTTTGCGCCATTGATCAGTCAACCATTAACATTGCTGGATGATGTTCTGATCACCGATAATATCCAGCGATGTTTACGGCAAAAACAACATATTTTCGATGCGGGTTTTTCGGTACTTTATCTGCATAAAGCAGGCTTTGAAGCAGCGGTCTATGTGAACATGACTCATGACCTGAGTGCCAATGATAAACAGTTATTAGAGTTGTTTTTATCCAGTATCTCAATTGGGTATGAAAACGTTCATTTGTTTCAGCAGTTACGTAATGCCGCGTTTCGTGACTGGTTAACCCGACTGCCTAACAGAAACGAATTTATCAATCTGCTTGAGAGACCAAGTTCAGACAGCCATACATCAAGAACAGTCGCATTGATCGATATCAGTCGTTTTGCAGATATCAATGACGGTTTAGGGCAAGATGCAGGTAACGCGCTGCTGGTATCAGTGGCCACACGACTATGTTCTTTTTTCGACAGCTCAATTGATAAAGCTCGTATCAGTAGCGATATTTTTGGTCTGGTGGGTTTATCTTCAAAAATCTCTCCACAGCACATTAATGATTTGTTTGAGTCGTCTTATCAGGCGCTGGAACATACCATTCCACTAAACGTTCATATCGGGCTCTATGAGCTTCCCAGCCAAAAAGAAACCGGACTTGAGATTCTTAAACGAACTAATATTGCTTTAAATCGTGCGAAAAAACGGCATCAGGATAATTTTGAATACTACGCACCTGAAATAGAAGAGCGTACAATTTTGCGCCTGAGCATGATTCGACAACTGCGCAACGATTTTGCTGACCGAAAGCTACAGCTTTGGTTTCAGCCACAAATAAACTTATCTACGGGTAATATTATTGGTGTAGAAAGCCTACTGAGGTGGCCAGATGGACAGGGTGGTTTCACGTCGCCGGCGGTATTTATTCCTATGGCCGAATATTCAGGTTTAATTGTAGACATTGGTCAGTGGGTACTTGATGAATCTTGTCGCCGCATCCAAAGTTTAACTCAGGCCGGATACCGTGAGGTAAGGGTGGCAGTGAACATATCAATGCCGCAATTCAGAGACCGGCTCTTTGTAGATAAAGTAAAACAGGCTTTGGCGCGTTTTGCCTGTATTCCCTCGCAACTCGAATTAGAAATTACAGAAAGTGTGGTAATGGACGAACCGCAGATTGTGATAGATGCGTTGGATAGCCTCAAAGCACATGGCGTATCTATTGCAATTGACGACTTTGGTACCGGGTTTTCTTCAATGAGTTACTTACAGCACTTACCGTTGGACAGGCTCAAAGTCGATCGTTCTTTTGTTAACGATATTCAACCCGGAAAAACCGCGGTAATTGCTGAAACCATCGTGAGCTTAGGCAATAAACTTGGCTTAAGTACCATTGCCGAAGGGGTAGAGCGGGTTGAACAGGCTGATTATATGAAACAGCTGGGCTGTATTGAAGCACAAGGCTATATGTATGCCAAACCTATGCCTTTTGATGCGCTTATTAACCACCTTGCAGCAAGACAAGCATCAACACACTAATGCTCAATCAAGGCAGCAACGCGCGCCTTTAGTTGAGGGACGATAGAGGTTTCAAACCACGGGTTTTTAGTTAACCAGCGATTATTACGCCCGGATGGATGAGGTAATATCATAAACTTACTGTTTTTATTGGCTTCTATTTCTACGCCTGATGTCAGCGTCTTGTACTCTTTGCAGTAATATTGCTGAGCATAACGGCCCACAAGCAGGATTAAATCGGGTTTGATGTAGGACATTAGCAAATGATGCCAGGTAGGCGCACACTCTTTGCGAGGCGGCGCATCAGCGCCATTTTTGTAGCCAGGAAAACAAAATCCCATAGGAATTAACGAAATTAATGAGGTGTCGTAAAATACCTCGCGGTCAACGCCCATCCAGCTTCGTAATCGGTCTCCACTCCTATCGTTCCACGGCATGGCGGTATCATGAGCAACAATGCCAGGCGCCTGACCTACCACTATAATACGACTTTGCGGTGATGCAGCCAAAACCGGACGCGGGGGTTGGGGAAGCTGGCTTTGACACAAAGTACACTGTCGAACCCGGCCCATCAGGCGCAAAAACTCACTGTCGTTAGTTTCACCGGCCATTATCTTCACCCCCCTATCATTGCGCCTCCATCAATCTCGGTATGAATAAGAGGCAACTTTGACAATCTTACTTTCTGATAAACGGTAACCTGCAACGCAGGCCTACCGGATGTTAGCTATTAATAACAAACTTGTATTTCAATATGTCTAAAATATGCGGTTGAGTCCATTTAACGCCGCCACTCGATAGGCTTCAGCCATTGTAGGGTAATTAAATGTGGTATTTACAAAGTAATCCAACGTATTGGCGTCACCTTTTTGCTGCATAATTGCCTGGCCTATATGAACTATTTCAGAGGCACGCTCACCAAAACAATGAATACCAAGAATTTCTTTGGTTTCCCGATGAAATAAAATTTTCAGGCTACCTACCTGGGTGGAGGCAATCTGAGCCCGCGCAAGATGTTTAAACTGAGCTCGACCCACTTCGTAGGGCACCTTCATTTCGGTTAATTCCTGCTCGGTTTTGCCCACTGAGCTTATCTCCGGAATGGTATAAATGCCGGTAGGGATATCCTCCACCAATCTCGAATTTGCTTTTCCATCCAGCATGGCTTCGGCGGCAAAACGACCTTGGTTATATGCTGCTGATGCCAGGCTTGGATAACCAATAACATCGCCTACAGCAAAAATATTGTCGATTTCAGTTTGATAGTGCTCGTTTACTGATATCTGACCGCGGGCATCGGCTTTA
Source organism: Alteromonas lipotrueiana (assembly GCF_019249245.1). GTDB lineage: Bacteria > Pseudomonadota > Gammaproteobacteria > Enterobacterales > Alteromonadaceae > Alteromonas > Alteromonas lipotrueiana. Next base: position 47,608 of record NZ_JAESDK010000025.1, read on the forward strand.
AGACCGACGGCGTCCAGGTTGAGCATATCGGTATTGCCGGTACGACCGTTTGCAAACAAAAGACAGTCGGCGCGCATACGTTTACCCGAGTCCAAATTTAATACCACACTGTCATCTCGTCCTTCGACCGAGGCATAGGTCTCATTGTTGCGGATAACCACGCCGTTGTTCCACAAGTGATAGCTAAGAGCATCAGAGATTTCAGCGTCCAGAAAAGACAGCAGGCGTTCGCGCATATTAACCAGGTCCACTTTAACCCCCAGCCCTCGAAAAATACTGGCATATTCTGATCCTATGACACCTGCTCCGCAAATGATGATAGATTTTGGATCGTGGGTCATATTTAAAATGGTGTCAGAGTTGTAAATGCGCGGATGAGAAAAATCGATGTCTTCCGGGCAATAGGGTCTTGAGCCAGTAGCTAACACAATTTGACGGGCGGTAACAGTTTCATAAGAGCCATCATTGCGAGCGATATGCAATGTGTGTTTATCAGCAAAGCGTGCTTCTCCATAAAACAAAGTCACGCGGTTACGGTCGTAAAACGATGAACGAAGTTTTGACTGACTTTGAATAACGCCACTGGCATGGCGCATAATTTCTGAAAAACTGACACTTCTATTGATATGATTTTCTGAAAACAACGGTGTGTTGTTGTACTCAATGAGTCGGCTTACTGAATGACGTAAGGCTTTTGATGGAATAGTTCCCCAGTGTGTGCATCCGCCTCCTACCGCTTCATAACGTTCGATAACCGCGACATCTTTTCCGGCTTTTGCCAATTGCATAGCAACACCTTCGCCCCCGGGACCTGTACCTATTACCACCGCGTCAAACTGATACTTGGGAGTAGACTTTTGTTTTGAAGAGGTCTTTTTTGTCATAGTTAAAACTCGCTATGTCGCTTAAATTATGAATGTATTTACGTACGCTAAAAGCAGAAAAATCGGGCAGTTTTTAATAAGGTGCTGTGTTTTTGCTTGTAATGTTAGCATATGAACGATGCTTACGGGGACGTGTATTAATCAGGCTGACTTACACTTAAAGGCAAAATAAGTTCAAACTGAGTCCCTCCTGACGCAGGGGCGATAACCTGAATTTTTCCTTCCATAATCTGACATACCCATTGATGCACCAAGTGCAAGCCAAGGCCGGTGTTTCCCTGTTGACGATTGCTGGTGATAAAGGGTTCAAAAAGCGTGTTTTGTACCTCTTCATTCACACCCTGACCATTGTCCGTGACCGTTAATACAACATGCTGGTCACGCTGCTGTACTTCAATGGTAATGGCGGGTTTTTTTACGTGTTCGAAAGCATGATGCATGCAGTTATTAATCAGGTTTTGAAGAACTTGCGACAATATACCTGGAAAGCTGTGCATATAAATGGTTTTAGAGCACACAATTTCAATGTTTACATTGTGCTGTTTAAGTTGAGGTTGCATCGCTCTTAATAAATCATGAATACACTGATACAGATTGAACTGCGAGCAATTTTCGCTGGTTCTGTCGACTGCCAGGCGTTTAAAGCGTTTAATAAGGTTACTGGCACGCTGTAAATTAGACAAAGCTAAAGCAGATGATTCTGAGGTAGCCTGCAAATAATGATCTAAAGAGGATTTTTTTAAACCTTGTTTAATGTCTCTTTTTAAGTCTTCTAAACGAACCTGCATATCGCTTACTGACATTAACGCGGCGCCTAGTGGGGTGTTCATTTCGTGAGCTACACCCGCAACGAGCATGCCTAAAGATGCCATCTTTTCAATTTCAACAAGCTCCTCACGCAATTGACGCTGTACTGCAAGCGTGTCGGCTAACTCGTCTTTTTCAAGGTTTAATTCGGTGGTTAGCTTTTGCAGTGCAAGACCTAATGAAATTTCCCGATACAGCAAAATACAACCTAATAAAAAAACCAAAGAGCCGGTGATTAAAGCCGGTAGCAACGCTCGTTCGACCATATGTCCGTAATGACTGGCCGGTGTTTGTGCGATAAAAAATATTCTTTCGCTATCACCTTTTTTTTCACTATAACGAATGCGAGTATGATTGGCGCTATAGACATTCCCTTCGTCAGCTAATTTGACCGATACCGCTGTATTGGTGCGCAGCGGCTCCCACAAGCGCGGATTGTTTATAGGTAGGCTGGCGGGTTTGGTTTTAAGATCAGAGCTCCATTCAAGAGCTTTGTCTGAGTGCAGCAACCAACTATGATCATCATAAGCAATGAGCAACCCCGTGGTAGTCTGGCTTAAGGTTGCCAGAAAGGAGAATAAAGAGGTCAGCCGAAAATTAACCACCAGATAGCCCTCGCCCAGCGGGTGGGTTGGGGGACTATGGATTAACGCGCGAACAGTAGGCTCAAACGGGTGAATTATTTGACCGTTTTCTACATTCAAGTTGATTTTGCTCAGTATTAACTGGCCGGGTAAGGTTTGACTGATTTTTTTAAAATATGCCCGGTGTTGTTTATTCTGTAACTCCTGAGGCGTCACGTTTTTTGTTTCTAAACCAGTGAAATTTGTTCTGAACAGTTCATTGCCCTGAAGGTCCATCCAACGAATTTGTGAAACCCGGGGTAATGTTCCGCCCACTTTCTTGAATACTTCTTCTACCTGGTTTGCAGACTTATCGGTGCGGGTTATGAGGTCTTGTAAGTGCGAGGCAACTAACCTCATACTGTTACGTAAATCGCCCAACTCACGGCTAAAGTAAGAATTGGCTGACGACAGCGTATTAAGGTGTTCGGTCTCTAACTGCTCAAGCTGGTTTTGTAAGCTCTTTTCGTATTGCACAAAACCTGAGAGAAACGCCAGAAATAGAATACATAAAACCCACCACCATAGACGGGCTTGTTGCACAAAATAGGAATAATACTGTTTCAACGCCGCTTAACCAGAATGAGATTCTATCAACAATGAACGAAACTGGTGAAAGGGGATGGGCTTAGAAAATAAAAAGCCCTGGCCCACGTGATAGCCATTTGTAGTAAGAATATCACGCTGGTTTTCTGTTTCTATTCCTTCGGCAACCACAATGGCGCCAAATTGTTCGGCAAATGTTTTTACCATTTTTATAACTGCAAGCGCACTGTCTTTTTCATTGCCTTCTAACTGAGCAACAAAGCTTCGGTCAACCTTCAATACCGTGGCGGCCAGCTTGGTAAAATGCGCAAGTGATGAATAACCGGTCCCAAAGTCGTCAATACTTACCGTAACGCCCATGCCCACCAGTTTGCTTAATACCTTAGTTACCGTTTGATAATTTTGCATAGCCTGGGTTTCGGTTATTTCAATTTCCAGTAACGAAGACGTAAGTTTTGATGTGCTGAGTCTATTTTCAAGCGCAGTAATAAAGTCGGGGGTGAGTAAATCCAGATTAGAAACATTGAATGAAATAGGCAAAGCACAATTTAACGATTGCAGATTGTCTAGATCGTCAAATACAGTTTCCATAACCTGTGTATCAATTTGGGTAATCAAGCCGGAAGTTTCGGCCAGCGCAATAAACTTATCAGGGGGGAGTAAGGTTTGGTCGTCGTATTGCCAGCGAACCAGCGCTTCGGCGCCGCAAATTCTGCCTGTGTGTAAGTCAAATTTTGGTTGGTAATAAACCTTCAACTGACCTTTATTACTGATAGCATCGCGTAGATGTTTAAGCAGCGTGAACCGGTTTTCGAGCGAGTGAAGTAAGTGGGCGCTGTAGTAACCCACCGACTGACCGTCTCGGTTGGCCTCGTGCAGGGTTGCTTCGGCAAGGCGAATTGCCTGTTCTGCATCTTCGCCTGCTACCAGACCCATGTCCAGGTTTGCTATCGATAACTGCGTTCGGTGTTCTATTCCGCTTAATACCAGTACCTGCTCTGACATAGCCTGCAATGTACTTTTATTTGGTACATTTGACTTAGCAACCAAAATAGCCAGGCAATCTTCATCAAGGCGAACAATAGCCTGATGACTACCAACTTCACACCGCAATCGGTCAAACAGACTTGTCATCATTGCCTGCATAAACTCACTACCAAGTATAATTTCACTGGTAAAATAATCGTTTACTCTAAATAGCAGCAATACCAGGTTTCGACGCTCGGTTTGCGAGGTCGTTTGCAACTCGCGTTCTAGCCAGTTGCGATTAGGTATTGCCAGCTTAGTGTCATAATACGCCAAGGTGGTAAGTTTATTTAGCAGAGCCAGGTTTGTGAATCCATTACCTATGTTCTGGCTAAAAACCATTAACAGAGTAATGTGGCTTATTTGTAAAGCCGCAACAGATTTGACAATAATTAAATATCGTCGGTTGTCCAAATCCTGAGTACTAAAGTACAGTACCGTCCATTGACCATTGAACTGGTGTTCCTGTTCGGTTACCGCACATTCAATACAGTGGTGTAACTGTTGTGTTTCTTCTTTGTCTAGCGTACCTAACAGTTCGTTTAACGAGGTTGCTTTACGCTGAGCAAACTCTCCACTGGCTGCCACAATTGGGCTATAGTTGACTGACATTGATTGGGGGTAATGAATACAAGCCACACCGCCGCTTTCTTCAACTTCAATAATGCGAGTAATTTCTTGTAATACGGTATCAGAAAAGCTATGAATTTCCTGGCGGGCTGTAATGCTTCTTGATGCATCGACAATCATTTGTAAACCGCGCTTGGCGACAGCCAGCTCGTGAAGAGAGTCCCAGGTTTTTACATTACTGGTAACAACACTGCGCAGCTTTTCTGCGGTCAAATCGACTTTATTCCAATACTCGTCTACATCAAAATCGCGCATGGTATCAAAACGCGGCGCTAACCCAGGCTGGCCTGTTAACAGTACAATTCTTACTAATTCGTTGCCAATGACATTGCGAATAGTATTAACTAAAAATAGTCCTGCATCATCATGCTCCATTACTACATCTAATAAAATGACCGAAATATTGTCGTTTTCAGCGATAACTTTTGCCGCTTGCGCTGCCGAACTGGCGGTAAGAAGTCGGATGGGGGCGTTATTGACTATAAGCCCCTTGAGACCTAAAGATAAAGACTGTTGGTAGCCAGGGTCGTCCTCTACGCTTAATATCACCCATTCAGAATTTAAGTCTGAATGTAAGGAAGGAGGATCTGTTTCTTCTGCAAAGCTAAACAAAGCATCATTATTCATAGTGGTGTCCTGCCATGGTGTACTCCCTGACTTACAACAAAACCAACATGCAGTTACTTCTTATAAAGCATTGATGTACATATAACATACGTAATGCTTAGTGTGGTCTAAAATAGATAAAACGCAAATATAGCTTAGGTTTTATTATTGAGCTTTGGGTGATTTTTCCGTAGCTGTTTATACAACAAATCAGCAGGAAAAGCTCACCCCGCAACAAGCATAAAAAAAGCGCGTTTTGTAATAAACGCGCTTTCATTCATGGCCTTGCTTTACTCTTTTCAGGCGAGGGCAAAATTTGTACTTTGTAACTTAAGCCATTTTTCACGCTGCAAAGCCAGACTGTTTTTTAACTCTTTGTAGTTAAAGTCTAATTCAATACGCTCAACGCTGCGTTTTATGCATTTTTGACGTACTTTCATTAACCGTTTTTTGGCCGTATAGTAATCAGACATTCTTTGCATAAGAAGATCGTATTCTTCCTGAATCTTTTGCATGATCTCTTCAGCATTGGGCAGCTGCGATACTTTTTCACTGGCTTGCTGCAATTGCATAGCAATACGTGCCTTCTCTATACGTTCTTCAGGCACCCGGCGCAAGTTATAGGTCATACCCATATAAGCCAAACCCCTTATTAACCATTTTGTCGGATCAAACTGATACCAGCGAATACCGTTACGATAGTCATATTCAAAAATATGGTGATAATTATGGTATCCCTCCCCAAAGGTGAAAAATGCCAGCACCCCATTATCACGGGCAGTATTTTTGTCAGTATAAGGCTGACGACCCCAAAAATGCGCCAATGAATTGATGAAGAAGGTTACGTGGTGAACCATTACCAAACGAAACACACCCGCAAATAATATCATGCCAAGAATGTCGCCGTTTAACCAACCTAAAAACCCGGTAATACCAAAGTTAGAAATCAGAACAATAGGTAAGTAATATTTATGCTGCCACATAACCACAGAATCTTTCTGTAAGTCTTTACAGTTACGGTAATCATCATAGCGATGCGACTGATACTCTCGAAGCATCCAGCCAATATGCGCAAACCACAAGCCCTTGCGAGCCGAGTATGGGTCTTTGTCATTGTCATCAACATAACGGTGATGGATGCGGTGGTCAGAACACCAGTGCAAAATGCTATTTTGCAAGGCCATGGCTCCGCCTATTGCCAGCACAACCCGAACCACGATATTGGCATCGTAGGTCTTGTGCGACCACAACCGGTGGTAACCGGCGGTAATCGACATACCGGTAAAGTAGAACAGCACCACAGCGGTGATAATTTCAACGGCATCAAAGCCAATGTAGGCAGCCCAAAGGGGCACACCAACGAATGCAATAGCTCCGGTAACAATAAATACCAGAGCGTTTGTCAAAATAATGGGTGGTTTTTTCATTAATCACAACTCAGCTTACAACTGTTCGCTAATTTAGCGATAAATACCGTGTTAGTAAAGCAAAACGGCCCTTTTTTACCATAAAGTATACGTTAAAATTGTTTAAAAAACGCGTTAGAAAAGTATACCGGAGGAAATGCGAAGTTAAACAGTAAGATATCTAAGGTCGAGCTTTATACGCAACTGAGGTAAACTAGTGCTGATCTTCAGGAGGTTAATTTGAGTCGACAAGAACAAAAACAAAAAACTCGCCAAAGCATTATTTTAGCGGCCTTTTCGTTGCTTGATGACAACCGCAGTTTGTCGGCGATTAGCTTACGCGAAGTTGCCCGGGCCGCGGGTATTGCACCCACCTCATTTTATCGTCACTTTAAAGATATGGACGAATTAGGCTTAACATTGGTTGATGAAGCGGGCCTCGCTTTACGCCAGCTGATGCGACAGGCGCGAAGCCGGATTGATTCTGGCGGCGGGGTTATTGATACTTCGGTAGATACTTTCATCGAATTTATATGTGCCAACGCCAATGTTTTTCGTTTGTTATTGCGCGAACATACGGGGACGTCTGCCGCTTATCGTATGGCGGTGCTGCGCGAAATTCAGCATTTTGTTGAAGAGCTGGCAGACTATATAGTAGAGCGACAAGCTATTGACCATGGCATTGCCAGTTTGCAATCAGAGTCGATGGTTCGCCTGGTGTTTAGTGCTGGTGCTGAAACATTAGAGGCTGAACCCTCGATGCGCAGTGAAATTGGGCGCCGTGTAAAAGCTCAGCTGCGCTTTGTACAGCTAGGCGCCGCGGCTTACTCTGAGCGTATGTCTCATCATAAAAACCGCTCAGGTGTAACGCGAAACGAGGCCCGTTAGCCTCACTCAGTGTCATTTGGTAATACGCACCAACTTAACCCCGGTTTCAATATGGTGAGTAAACGGGAACTGGTCAAACAATGCAGCGGCTTCTATACGATGCGTTTTAGAAAGTTGGGACAGGTTTTGGCTTAGCGTATCGGGATTACACGAGATATAAACAATTTCTTCATAGTCCTGAATCATCTTAAGTGAGTCATCATCCAAACCTGCGCGGGGCGGGTCAACCAGCACCGTAGCAAAATCGTATTCGGATAAATTAATGCCTTCCAAGCGTTTAAACTCTCGCTCGCCACGCATCGCCACGGTGAAGTCCTCGGCAGCCAGGCGCACAATATCGACATTCGTAATATTGTTGCGGGCAATATTGAATTGCGCGGCCGTTACCGAGGGTTTGGCAATCTCGGTACCGATTACTTTTCGATACTGACTGGCCATAGGCAAAGAAAAATTCCCGGCGCCACAATAAAGTTCAAGCAAATCCCGTTCGGGCTCTCCGCAAACCTTTAATGCCCACTCAATCATGTCGCAGTTCACTTTAGCATTGGGCTGGGTAAAACTATTTTCTATATGTTTAAATTCGTATGTGCGCTGGTTGACCGGAAGTTGTTCAATGATAAAGTCGTTACCCAGCACTTCTTTTTGTTTTCGGGCACGACCAATCAAATTAACTTTAAAGTTCTGACGCAATTGCTGTTGCAGCTGGGCGGCAGCACGTTTCCACTGCTCATCTAATGGCTTATGGTAAAGCAAACTAATCACCAGCTCTTCACTGAGGCCGCTTAAATAATCTATTTGAAACAACTTTCTACGCATTACCGGATTGTCTTTTAGTAGCGACATTATCTCTTGCATCGCTGCGTTGATTGTTTTGCTTGCTGCTGCAAATTGATCGACCCGGTATTTCTCTTTGGTCTGAGAATCAAACATGATGTGATATAAGTCATCGCCTTCATGCCACACTCTGAATTCGGCCCGCACTCGATAGTGTTCGGGTTGCGAGGCATAAATTTCTATCTCAGGTGCATTAAATGGAGCCAGTAATGTATGCAACCGATCATGCTTTTGCTGTAATTCAATAGTGTATTGCGTGCTGCTACTAGTATCAGCCATGCGTGGTTCTCCTAATGACCCAAATAATGAAGGAGCCGAATTGTAGTAGCTTTTACTCACACTGCAACGGATTTCACTAATGTGCTGTACTAAAATTAAACAATGCGGGCAGCCTGCCGATAACCTTCAGGTGAGAGGAGTGAGGACCTAGCCATGAATATAGACAAGTTAAACAACACCACGCCAGACGCCAAAAGTATTACAGATCCGGTAAAGGCGCACAAAAAACAATTACAGGAACAAGGGCTAAAGCAGGCGGTTCAGTTTAGCCAACAGGAAACTACCATCAGCATGACCGCTGCCCAGAATAGGGTGAGCTATAAAGTAGTAAGTCAATCAATGTCAGAAAATCTGGTGATTGACGGTCAGCGTCCCGGTAAGCCCGACCCTCTGCCAGAAAAGACCAGCGGCTTCGACTTTGAAAAGGTGGCCAAAAACGTAATGGGTTTTGTCGGGGGAGTTATTCGGGGCGCCGCCTCTGCGGGGGCACCTGACGATAAATTACAAACCTTGTTTGGCCAGGCTCGGGATGGGGTGGCCAGAGGTATTAGTCAGGCCCGCCAGGATTTGGGGGACTGGTTGAATGATGACATTAGTCAGGGCATTGATAAAAGCGAGTCTTTAATTGGCGAGCAAATGGGCGCATTAGAGCAAGAAATTTTGAACGTTAATCCGTTGGCAGGTGGCCAGGTTTCAGAGCTGGCATATTCGCAACAGCAACAACGCAACAGCAGCTTAGTTATACGCACCCGTGAAGGAGACGAAGTCAATATTCGTTTTACTGATTTACAGCGCGCGAGTGTCGAACAGCTGGAGTACCGACAAAATGTGCGCTCCGACGCTGGTGAAGCAGCTTCTACCATGCTTGAAAATAGCAACGTGGGCGCTTACAGCGAGATTCAGTGGCAATCGGCAAGTAGTTTTCGCTTTTCAGTAGAAGGTGATTTAAACGAACAAGAGCTTAAAAGCATTACTGATTTGGTGAACAATACATCCGATTTGGCCAAGCTGTTTTTTGATGGTGACATAGACAAAGCATTTGAACAGGCGCAAGGGCTGAACTTTGATAAAGAGTCTTTAAGTGGCTTTACCCTGCAGTTAACTCAGGTTCAAAGTTCGTATATGGCAAAAGCGTATGGCAGTGTACAAGAACTTGCTCAACCCGTAGCCGGCGAACCTCGAAATAAAGCAATAGCAGAGTATGTGCAAAAAATGCTGAATAACCAGGAAGACGCGAAAGCCACTTTAGCAGAACAAGAAGATTTCAGTAGTTTGGTACAGGAGATTATCAAACAGATGCCTGAAGTTCAGGTGCCAGATTTGATTAGTGCCATCAATCGATTCAATCAGTTTAATCGCAATATAACGAATGCATTAAAATCTGATTAAGTTTGCTGTAAAAAAAAACCTGGGGGCTCCCAGGTTTTCTAAACTATTCTTCGTCGCCCTTTTCTTTAGCGGGCCGAACTTTTAAGGTTCGTTCCAAAAAGATTTTGTCGTTCAGTTCGGCGATAGCTTTATCTACATCGGTGGTGACGACCTCGATAAATCCATATCCTTTGCGTTTACCAGTTCGGCGATCTTTCATAAGCCTGACTGACTGTACGTGAACAAAGCTACTAAAATACTCCTTAACGGCATCTTCATTTGCCTTGTAGGGTAAATTACCTACATAAAGTGTTGCAGTTTCTCCCGTTGCTGCTTGTTCTTGATTGGGTACGCTAGGCGATGAACCAAATAAAGAAGCAATATAAGGAGAAGCAATACCACTTATAAGCAAAAAAGCTGCTATGACTAGTGATACATTTGTTTCCATATCCAAAGATGAAAATATCACAAAGCCAATAACCGCGATAATTGCGCTCACAATAGCGCAGTGAATAAAGCCAACTTTCATAAACCTACCTTTATATTGTTATAGATGATACTTGGAGGCTGTCGATAGTTTACTCATTTGTAATAAAATGAACAACATTCTGTTACTGAGATAGACTAAATCGGAAGTCTAGCACAGGTTTTGTTGGAAAAATGGGCATTTAAAACAAAAATATACAAAAGATGCGTAAAAGTGTTTGAAAGGGGTTGACCGTTTTATTTCCTCATGTAGAATGCGCTCCACTTCGACGGGACAGGCCAAACGGCAACACAGAAGAAGGGTTATCAGTCAGGCTACAGAGCAACGCTGGTAACGGTTTTTAGCTTCAAACACTTTTAGAAAAAACTTTCAAAAAGATGTTGACGCAGAAAACGAAACGCGTAGA
>NZ_JAESDK010000026.1 GCF_019249245.1 Alteromonas lipotrueiana
TAAGGTACCCATGAATTCATACTCGTGCTTTTAGGTACAGCTCTTTAAAACCTTCTCGGAATAAGGTGGGTGTCCAGGGGCCGCTCAGAGAACATCTTAACCGAGTGTGTGGTGTCCAATCAGAGTCTGTATTTTGCGTTCTCCAAGGGGGAGCGTGTTCGCTTTACCAAGAACGATTACAAGCGTGATTTCACCAACGGTGAGCAAGGCACCATTACTCAAGTGTTACAACAAGATGATGATATCCGCTTTACCGTCAAGCTCGATTCAGGTCGTACCGTCAGCTTTTACCAGTCGGATTACTCCGATGAACAAGGCAGATTGCAACTGGTACAGGCCTATGCCTGTACGGTGTACTCAAGCCAAGGGGCGACCGTCGACGGCGATACCTTTGTGCTGTACACCACCGCCATGGATAGAGCCGCGTCATACGTGGCCGGAAGCCGTCATAAAGACCAATGCCATTGGTTTGTGAACGGCCAAGAGCTGGATGCCCAAAGTGGTCAAGCCGATAAAGGCCAAACGCCCGATATGGCCACACGCCTGAAAACCTTAGCTCGCTGCATGAGCATCAATAAACACAAGGCCATGGCCAGTGAGTACATTGCGGAACAGAAGGCCGAGCAAGAGACTCAACAGGAAGCAAGTAAACAGGCTGAGCTGTCTAACGATAACGAGCTGGCTGCCTAGCCCCAGAAACAACAAAGCCCACGTGTGTGGGCTTACCCTTTATATGTCAAATTAAAACAAAATTGCCAACGGCTCCGTGATGATATTACTAAACCAAGCAAACTCTTTAAAATGCGTGATAATCCAAGCAAACATTGAAATTAGGCTTATACCACTAATGAGTGCGCCAATAGTCGCAATCCCCTTAAGAAAAGGACTCAGTTCACCATTGGATGGAATGAAAAAAGTCGTATACCAATAAATTGTGTATCCGACAAACCATAGCAAGAAGAAACCAACATCCAGAGTGATCTGATATGACTGCCCGAAAGCTACGAATATATACGCTCCAGAAAGTAGCATTCGATAGAAGGCAAAGTAATAATTGCTGTTAAACTCCACCAAGTTTTCTGCGTCAAAAAAAGTCTTTCCAGACGGTTCTTCTTTAGCAATAATCCTTGAAAGAATCACTGCACTAAAAACAAATAACCCTGACCAAAGTGGCTCAATTAGCACCAAGCCCAGCAAGAAAAACATTGCTATGATTGCAATGTTTTTCCATTTATATTCCTCACCAAAAATAAACATATTTTATCAATCTACTCCTGAAGCATTCATTCTGTCCAAAAAGCGCCGTGGATGAATAATATGCTCACCAGCAGGTGCGTATTTACTTGGGCCGGGCTTTGGTAAAGTGTAAGGTGACTTAGGCTTTAACAAGTCATCCAATGCACTTCCTGAACCACATAAATTTAACGCTATTCCCACACAAGCATCTTTCTGGGCTTTAGGTAGCTCTGCAAATTTACGAAATGGTTTGAATGTAAAATTAGCAGCGTCTCTAGTAAGCTGTGATGCTTGCCTCATTACGGCACTGTTACGCATGTAACTTTCCGCACTTTTGACTAAGCCAAATGTCCCGGTCGCCATGAAGCCGGGAGCCATTATTGACTTAGCGAGAATGACCTTGTCCCAACCTATGCTAAACGCGTCAGATAGCTCATTCACATAGTCGTTGTATCGATCACCGAGGATATCGCGCAGTTCATTGTCATGAAGAGAGCCGGACAAGTTGGCAATTGCTCCTCCGTAAGTATCTGCATCAAACAGCATTTCACGAAGAGGCTTCTCATTAATTTGGAAATCGCCATCACGAGCCTTCCCATCACCAGCAGGAGTACCAACAGAAGCTTTACTTGTGCTTGCTTGTGACATCAGGTCAACAGTATTGCCATTTTTCATGGTGGCAGACATGCCCGTGATCTGAGCACCATTACCCAACTTACTGGCAGCAAAATCTGCCACATGCCCAGCAAAGTTACTGTGTTTACTGTTCATTGATTTTGTGGAAACTTCTCCTGTATCGGTGTTCGTCACCTCAACATCAACACAAGATTTAATTCGCGTACCCGTTTCAGCCGCGCAGTAACCTGTAGGATCTGTCCCCGCCAACGGATTATTCATAATATACGAATACGGATTCACACTTTGGGTATTGGTTGGTGCTTGTATAAACGGATCAACACTCATAAACCGCCCAAGGTTATAATCGTACACCCGCCCGTTCATATGAATCAGTTCTACTTCATCCAGATGTTCATGGTCGGTGAAGCCTTTGCGGGTAGCCTGGGCAATATCGGTCATATTATTTGATAACCGCGCTCTCATTCCCATACTGCTGATCAGACTGCCATCACCCATCTTCGGCTTACCAAATGGGTCAAAACTTCTGAATGCTACAATTTTACCGTTGTGATCGGTAAAGGTGACGGCACTACCCAAACGATCTCTGTGGGTAAAAGTAATACTGTAATTACTTTCACTTTCTTCTAGTATCGCGATATCGCTTATATAGCTTCGCTCAGTTACTTTGTTATCAGCATGCTCTACTTCAAACAGTTTGTTTATGTAATAGGTTGTGGTGGTTTTACCGTTAACATTGCGCACTTGCTTGTATCGCATTAGATCGCTACCGTAAAACAAAGCAACACTGCTGCCCAGGCGATTTATTGCGGTAGGTTTATTAAACGTATTGTACGTTATTTCCTGAATATTATTTCGATGGGTTTGATTGCCTTTATTATCATAGCCAAACTCGACGGTACCCCTACTTGCAAGTTCAACGCTGCTGACTCGATTGGTATTACTAACGTATTGATATGCATCAGCAGAGTCTAAAGAGTAGTCCGTTTTTCTGGTAAAGTTACCTACCGCATCGTAGCTATAATTAATACTATGCGCAAAACTCATACCACTGGTTGAAGACTGCGTTAGACGATGAAGACCGTCATATTCGAAAGATTCTTCAAATCCTGTTTTAATATTGTTGAATTCCGTGAGGTTACCGTAACTGTCATAGCCTAAATAGTCTAAATATTGTATATCACCATTATTTACCTGACTCATAAGCATCTGGCCGGTTCGGCTCGAAAAGTTATGCTGACCTGTCAGGACACTATCTGTATTTAGTTCCGAGTTGATATTTCCCCAGGCATCTTGACTTGTTATTTCACGATATATATACCCACTCTCAGCATTTTTTTCATGTGTAAGATAGCCACGCTCGTTATAGCTATACTCTATCGTTAAGTCATTAGGATACTCGAGAGATTTTGGGCGACCATAATTTGAATCATAACTCGTAGTAAACGTATAGTCTTCATCATCTAAAGTCGTCGTAACTACAGTCGGGCGGGCTGAACTGTCGTATAAATAACTCTTGCTTGTCGCTCCGAAACTTTCATTTGATAGTAATCCCGTAGCCGAATTAAAAGTAAAATTGGCTATACCTTCGGAGCTTATGCGTCTATAAACACGACCTAAACTGTCCATGTCATACCGAATAGCCATTTGATTAGCATCAACTTCTTTTTCGACCTCTCCGAAGTCATTATACTCAAATGTAGTTAAGCCTTGATTGGGGTCTTTCACCCAAAGCTTGTTACCTAATCCATTGTAATTTGCATAGATACTGTTGTTGTTAGCATCTTTAATAACTATTGGATTACCCGCTCCGTCATAGGCATACGATGTTCTACCTGAGTCGTTGTCAATGGTCGACATAAGTAAACCCTTCGCATTGTAGCTTCTGGATAAACTTAGATTGTTACCGCTTGATGCTTCAGTTGTTATTGAAGTTGTATTGTTACTATATGTATACCTTGTAGTTAGGTTATTTTCTTTATGTGTTGCTAGTGATGTCTTCTTTCCAGGCCTATCGAGTACATCGTAATCTTCAAACTCTATGAAAGCTGATGTGTCAACGTAAGGAACTGACTTTTTGTATACCCGACCAAGTGAATCAAAATGTACTTCCGTACTTACATAGCCGCTATCAAAATGCTGTGTGCGGGTTTTGGTTGTTCTTCCAAAAATATCCTGATAAATAACTGATTGAGGGTTTCCGACTTGAGAGGTAACAATTTTTGATACGCTATGATTTTCTAGTGCTTCACTATCATTATCAGTTGTGAGATAGCGAAAATATTTTGTTGGATATCCAGTAACAGTGATATCCGAAGGCCGTCCGAAAGCATCATAGTTAGTGCTTGTACCTACCCCCGTGGGGGCAGTAATACGTACAGGCATACCGTTGTGTGGGTTGGTCTGCGTAACAGTTTCTAGTCCATGACTATTCGTTTCATATACAAAGTAACCGTCTTCAGCCTCGTTTTCACCGTCTTTGGTATATGTGTAACTCGTTATACGAGTTTGTAGCGAAATATTATCAGCCTTGCCTGAGGCTATACCGCCGCCTTGTTCCACAGCTATGGGGTTTCCGTATCGATTATAATCTGTTTTTATACTACGGCATGTATTAAGAGAAACATCGTTGCATTCACTAAAGAGTGATTCATCAACACCATCAGATATTGTTACTCTATCAGGTTTCCTGAAATCTAAATTCCAACGGTCTACATAAGTAGTAATACTTTGCGTGGTATTTGTTTGGTCATCGTGAGAAGGAACACTCGAATTTTCATAAGTTACGTATTTTGTCACTGTAGCTTTTGTTCTTTTGTTCGGCCAGGCATCTGACGCTTCGAAATGTTGTAGTTCAGTAGTTCTGTATTGACCGAAACTATCCTTCAATACGGTATTCCGCTCGATGGCATTACCGTACCTATCGATATCGGAATTTTTTACCGTTATTTCTTTTCTACTTGTATATTCACCTGGGCTATCGGAACATTCTGTGGCCGCTAAATCACAATTGATTATGACACTTTGTTTATTAAACAACATAAACAGGCCAAAATATTCAAATTCATCGAAGTGACTTTGGTTATAATCGTAGTCGTTAGCAACGATTGAAAAAGGCACCTCGCTTGTACCGTCAAAACTCTTTTCTGTTTCAACTAAACTGCTAAATGGGAACTTCTGCAAGAAGGTAACTTCGGCTCTTGTATCTCGTTCAACATCCATGGTGGTAATGCTTCGGAACCCGCGGAAACCTCTTCCTTGTGTATTATACATTGCACCTTTGTACTGGTATTCTGTTCTGTTCTCCCCACCGATTCCATCACTTTTATTCATACTAGCAACTACATACATACTTGAAGTAAAATGAAAATGCTCCTGATCGACTACGTCTTCATAATCTACTTCATATAGATTGTTAATTTGGTCGCTAGAAAGTGGAAGATATTGCCACGAATAGGAGGAGCCATAGTTAGTTTCAGCAGAAATTAGCATATCAATAGGATGATAATCGCTTTTTGCCGGACTTTCCGATGGGGCATCGCCATAGTTGCGGTTGAAATAAACCTTGTCTACTGACAAACCTTGCATGATACCTTCTGCGGTATCACTTCTTACGCTACAACCATTCAACGTACAGCCATATCCAAAAACTAAGTCAGGCAATCCCTTACCTAAGGCATCAACGACCATAGAGTTACCGGCTGAGGCAACGAGATCAGTAGGTATTATTGTTCCAGTTATTTCGCCTGAAAGGTTTTCATTGAATTTAATTGCAACATACTTATAGATATTGTTGTCCCAATTAGTAGGGGTTGCGGTATCTGTTACAGTATTATTTACGTTTGTAGTATGAGTTTGGCGTATATCTGACCCGCATCGGGTAACAGGAACATACCTTGAACCGCCATGATATTCTCGGAACGTTTGGCATGCTGAAACTAAAATATCGTTTTCGCTGCTACTAGGCATAATCAATTCTATTCGGCCATCAGAGTCAATATCCATTTGTTTAATGGCATCACCGAAGTATGGAGTGTCTATATAATCAATTTCATATGGATTGCCTGTAGGCACTGGTACAGTTCGAACGGGTAGCCTGACACCTGTATTTACGGGGTCAGAAAAGCTACCATCTCCAAGATTTAATTTTAGCTGTAAAGAACGGGCTGACCCTCCCAAAAAACCTAACCAATCTGGAAGACCATCGCCATTAATATCAGCAATAATAGAAAACGGGTCGACCGTGGTGTCTAGCCCGTGTTGAAAATTCATGTTGTGTTCAGTGAAGCCCACACTTCCATTATTTTGTACGTTTGTAAGCAAGAGTAATTTTGTTGCAGGACTAAACCGATATAGTCTTGTTTGGCTAATCATTAAATCTGGCAAACCATCAGCATTCATATCACCAACATATTGAACAGATTGATTCGACAATATATTAGCCAGCTTGTTTTTTTCCGAATATGGGTTATTTGAGTTCTTTGTGTGGAGATAAAGCATCAGCCCACCGGCGTAGCTTTGGGTTGAGCTTCTGAAGATCGCCTCGTATATCACTATATCTGGCCAGCCATCGCCATTGTAATCATTGATATCGACTAGCTCATATCGCTTACTGTTTTGAGTTTGGAGCTCTGCCGCTGTTGTTATCCAGTTTGAAGTACCGTTTGGATTTGAGTAAGAAATTTCTAACTTCTCATTTCTGACACGCCAACTGTCAGTGCGCCCATCCAAATTAAAGTCTCCACTAAGGCAACTAATACTACGGGTAATCCTATTTCTTTTGCATGTTTGTAAAGTATAGGGGTTAACGCCTTCACTATCTCCTTCGGCATTAACGAAATATGTAGGCCAGTCGCGAGAACCATTTCCATCCATATCACCTTGAGGTGCAAGCTTTGCTATGTCTGGTAGATAAGTACTTACTGGTAGTAGTTCGTTTCCTTGATTAGTAGCCAGCACCTCTACTTGATAGTGATTTCGACTCTGACTCCAAGCGAAAGTTATAGGCTCTCGACATAATTCAACTGCACACTCTGTAACTTCAGTTAACAAAGTTCTTCCGCTTGCCTGACTTACCCTGTAAGTCAGCAAATACTCTCTGACAACTTCGGTTTCATATTTGGTTTGAATAGAGTGAAGTCGCTTAGTTCTTTGTATTTTTCCTCCGGCTATATATGATGTAGAACCCTTAGAGTTGTTTTCATAAATGAAGTAAACCGACCGGTTTCCGTTTCCAGTGCTATCTCCTGTATAGGCAATACTATCAAGCAGTAACTCTCCTTCCCCGTGCTCAGAAAAACTATAATTTATTGTATTATTGCCGCTGAAATCTTCTTGACTTTCTAAAAGCCAACTCAATGTTGTTTGAGAGCCTCCAGGAATTAACTTTGACTGAATCGACTCTCCATAAACTTCTTTAGTTCCGTTAGGGTAGATTACTTCAAAATATGCACTTTCACCTATATCACCATCTAACTGCCTTACAGTGGTCCAGTTGTCGATTTCATAGCGATATTCTGCTCCTATACGACCGTATTCTCCAGATACCACCATTAGCCTTTGTCCATTTAAACAAAGCTTGTCATCTATATCGCCATGAATTCCGTCTGTATAGCCATCTTGCGCTAATGTAGAATTACACCTGCTAATCTGCGAGAAAGCATTTAGGCCCCAACCAACGCCCACGACCCCGTCTCCATTACGACTGCTATAACTTAATGATATAGCAGGTTGCATGTTTGACCGTCCTGGTACGACTTTTATCGGGATATTATAGCTTGATGCCCCTCCGTTCACACCGCTATTAGAGATAGAGGTACCATAGAAATTAGATTCACCTGGTACTGACGAATTATATTGTGAACTTTGTACCTGCCCACCTTTCTCGTTCCAGCGTTTGACCGATGGCAGTTCACTGTTAACTGTGAGCGGGAAAACATAAATCTCACTATCTGTAATACCATCGGTCACTTTTACATTGATATTTAAAATACCTGCAAAACCTGACTTTGGAGTGACTCGGTTGTTATCTACGCTATAGTTATCGCCTGCTAGAACAGTCACCGCGAAACTGCTGTGATCAGGATCAGATATCATAAGGTCTGATCCTGTGATTGTAGTGGTGGTATTTTGATTTATAGATTTTGGAATATGATTTAGGATGGATGGTTTGTCATTAACGCTATCTACTGCAAGACGAAAAGACTTCGTAGTTGATTTTTCGTTATCTGAAACAACGACAGAAATAGTCGCACTTCCATGCTGATTAGCGGCAGGAATCACCTTTATAGTACGGTTTTCACCGCTTCCTCGCAAAATTATATTGTCCTTCGGAATCAAATTAGAATTATCTGATGAGGCTGAAAACTCTAATGAGTTGGCAGGGGTTTCCACATCCCCGATTGAAATACTTATGTCACCTGTTTGTGTGTCTTCGTCTATAGTTTTATCACTGATATTGCTCATGGTTGGAGCATCATTCACCGCTTTTACAGTTAAAGTAAAGGCTCGACTTTGAACGCTGCTACCATCTGAAACTGATACATTTATAGTTGCAGTTCCACTCTTATTAGCAGCCGGTTTTAATGTGACTGACCGGTTTGAATTACTCCCCCCAAAAACGATATTGTTTACGGGTAGCAATGTAGTATTGCTAGATGTTCTCGACAGGGTTAGTGCGTTATTGCCCGTTTCCACATCATTAACAGTAAAATTGATTTTTTTTGATGTGTCTTCGTTTGTGGTTGTATTGGCTATATTTGAGATAGTAGGTTTGTCGTTGACCGGTCTAACTGTCAATACGAACGTATCGGCCTTTGATGCCTTCCCATCAGAAACAGTAACTTTGATTGTTGAGGTACCAAACCGATTAGCTTTCGGTCTCAGGCTCAACGACCGATTAGAGCCACTACCGCCTAGTGCGATATTATTCGCAGGTATTAATAGCTCATTGCTAGATGTTCGGGTAACTACCAAAGACGAATTGGAGGTTTCTATATCATTAACAAAGAAATAAATTACTCTAGATGTATCTTCATTCACAGTATGATTGGGAATGTTTGTGATGGTCGGTGTATCGTTAATAGCTTTGACACTAAGTACAAAAGAATCAGAGCGCGTAGACTTACCGTCAGAAACAGTTATTGTTACTGTAGAGGTACCTGATTTATTTGATACAGGTTTCATTATTACTGTTCGATTAGACCCAGATCCACCAAAAGAAATGTTACCAACAGGCAGTAAAGCTGAGTTGCTTGATGTTCGTGTCAAACTCAATGAGCTATTAGAGGACTCTATATCATTGACAGTAAAGCTGACAGTTTTGGTTATATCTTCATTGCTACTTTGATTGGGGATATTTGTAATAGTTGGCTTATCATTAATTGATCTTACCGTTAAAACAAACGAATCAGTGCGAGTGGCCTTACCATCGGAAACCGTAATTCTTACGGTAGTAGTGCCATATCTATTAGCTGCCGGCTTCATACGAACCGTGCGATTCGAACCGCTTCCTGCGAACGTAATAGCACTAACGGGCAATAGCGTAGAGTTGCTTGAAGTGCGGCTTAGCTTTAATGCTCCATCTGAAGTTTCAATATCTTTAACTTTGAAACTAAGAGTTTTACTTGAATCTTCGTTAATAACTTGATTTGTAATGTTTGTAATAGTTGGACGGTCATTTATACAACGAACATTCATATTTACTGTGATGGTTTCGTAACGGTAATAACCGGTAGGCTGTTCAATATTATTATCTTCGGCGGAGCTGATATCGACCAAAACGTTTTGTGTCGTTTGCTCATGTACAACATCTTTACTTTTGTCAGAAGACAACGGTGCTTCATAGGAGTAAGGTTGAACACCACCGCCACTTCCATAATACTTCTTCAATGTATAAGTATATCGGTCGGTGCCACAGTAGTTAGGAGATGGCTTGTACACTATATCTTCAGCGGACTGTCTGTATGTAATACCATGAGATGGCGAACTGAGTTTGTGGAATACCCAGTTGGTATCCGATGAATAAGCCCAGATATGATGAGTTGACGCTTTATCTTCATCAACCGTACGATTTACCGCATTTGAGGAACTAGAAAAAAAGGCGAGCAAAATTAGAGTAAGCATAGTACCTATGCGATGACCATCCATGGCATTTACATTCCATTAATATAAAGTTATTTTTATATTAACACTATTTACTCTACTTCTTATGCAATAACAAGTATATTTTGAAAAAGATAACGATACTATTTATTAAGTTGAAGAAATCCTCTCCGCTTCTTTCGCTGGAAACTTAACTCAGAGCAATTCGACAACCAAACCGCACAATTGCTTCTCGCAATTTTTTAATAAAAAACTAGTTGGCCTTCAAATCTGTGTAACTCTAAACCAGTCAACAACTTTTGAATTTGGTAATTTTTTTGAAATTGTCTCGCTCAATTTAGATCTATGCGGGCCTTCAACGCAGTTGATAACGTAATCAGGTACGGTAGCTAAATTTGATTCCAACGAGTAACAAGGCAAATTAAAATTATCAGCCTGTTCAGCGTCGTTTGAAACTAAGAAGCAATGAACCGATAAATCGTGATGCGACAATATTTTGTACAAGATTACAGAAAGCTCTCTTACCCCAAATATAGCGATGGTTTTGTTTTTTAAACCCGAAACATCTAACTTTTTGCTCACAACTGCGTCGAGTAACGCTTTTAAATACAGATTATTTTGACTATGAAATGATGCTTCTGAGGTATTTGTTGCTAAAGCTTTTGAATCACCAAGTAAATACTCCACAATATTGTCTTGTGCAATTACGGCCTGAAAATTCTCAGGCTGACTGCTTATCCCTCCCAGGTGAAAGTGAGCAATTACTTTGTCACAACAAATGCCTGGGTACTTTCTGACTACTTTTTTCATGAAGTAGGTATCAGCAGCAATAGACAGGCATTCATTGAAATGCCCTATTTCATCAAATATTTCACGACGACATACAAAACCTTGGTGGCGGGGTTTTGATTTGGGTTCCTCGGGATTATATTCGCGTGCGACAAAAGATTGGTCTTCGTCGATGCAATGCACCGCGCCTGAAAGATACATCACCGACTCGTTGAACTGACTGAAAATAAAATCAACAATATTTTCGTTTATTAATACATCGTCAGAATTCAGAAAATAAATCAGTTCGCCAGTTGCCTGCGCCACACCTTTGTTAAATGCATCATAAATTCCCCGGTCTTTGGCACTGCAAATTTTGTCGATATGCGGATATTGGGCGGCTAGCTGTAAAGTACCGTCAGTAGACTTACCATCTATAATAATATGCTCAATGTCAGACAACCGACTTTGACAGGCAACACTATCAAGACACCGCTCAAGGGTACTCTCGCTATTATACGTTGCAGTAATAATTGATAGTTTCATTAGTTTATCACCATGTAATCCTGCCATTCGTGCATTGCGTTTTGATTGAGTATGTCACACACGTGCGCTCTTACCGGTTGCGCGGCTACAATAAATTTTGGTTTGTTGTACTGACTCAGCACCTCATTAAGGGTAAATAGTGTCACACCTTCAATAGCATCAAGGTCAGACGACTTGTTGCTTTCGATAAAGCCGTGAACGTTTATATTTTTTTCCAGTAACACACGCTTTAACGAACGCGCACCACCCCCACTGCCGTAAATAAACAAAGTGCCGCTTTGTACTAACTTTTGTATTGAAGGCCATTTAATTTCTACAAGCACACTCATGCCTTCATCAAGTTGTTTGTTATCAATAGTGGCAGTTAAAGACGTATCACTTACTCTGAACCTAAGCAAATATTCTGGTACACAATCAAAAATGAAGTCGTTTGCAAGTAAACGATTAAACATCCCATAGTCTTCAAAAATGCGTATACAGGGATAGCCAACCTGTTTGACGACATTCGTTTTGGCCATATAAGAAGCATGCATAAAGCAGGGCCACCGGGGTAACTCCTTGTGAATTTTGTTCCGTGTATCGATGCTGTTTATTAAATCCTGCTTGGTTTCTTTAAACGCAATAAATCGTTCAGATACCGCTACTTCAGAAGAATCAGTAAAATAGTCGACGTAACACTTGATTATATCGGCGCCGGATGTTTTCAAATACCGAAGCTGAAGCTCAAATCGCCTTACGAAACTAATATCATCCGCATCGGTTTTTACAATATAGGGCGAGGTGATAAAACCCAGTGCCTGATTTAACCTGAACCCTACGCCTTCATTTTTTTGGCTTTCTATCAGCCTGATGCGTGGGTCGTCATATTGCTTGATTATCTGTACCGTGTTGTCAGATGATCCATCGTCTAATATTAAAAGCTCAAAGTTGGTAAATGACTGAACAAGAATACTGTCAATAGCATCAGCAATAAAACTGGCGCTATTGTAAGTTGTCATAAGGGCGGTTAGCTCGGCAGGCATATTTTGTTGTAAAACCTCTTAACCTATTTGAGTTTAAACACGTTTAGTTATCTAAAATACGGCTTAATGTGTCTATTACCCGACGTTGCTCATCTTTTTGTAAGGCAGGATACACTGGCAAGGTTATCGCGTTATTATAAAACGCTTCTGCCTGAGGAAAGTCGCCTTGTTTAAAGCCTAAATTTTGATAAAAAGGCTGCAAGTGAATAGGAATATAATGAACATTTACGCCAATCCCTGCCAGCTGTAATTGCTTAAATACATTTTCGCGGGCGTGATGGGTAAGCTCGATACTAAATAAATGCCATGCGCTGGTATCCCCGGGCAAAGGTAAACGAAGTGGCAGATGGGCAAGTTCGTGCTGATAATACTCGGCGATATCACGCCTGGCGCTTATAAAGCGGTCTAACTGCAGCATTTGCGCACATCCTAGCGCAGCGTGTAAATCGCTCATACGGTAGTTATAACCAAGCTCAACTTGTTGGTAATACCAGGGTCCTTCGCTATTACCCTGCATTTGGTCAGGGTCGCGGGTTACACCATGTTTTGCAAACAAACCCGCCTTTTTATAAAGGGCAGTATTATTGGTCAACAACATTCCGCCTTCAGCCGTGGTTATTGATTTAACCGGATGAAAACTGGTTATGGTAATGTCGCTATACTGACAACTGCCTACAGGCGCACCGTTATACTGACCGCCTAATGCATGACTGGCATCTTCAATTAATGCAATATCATAAGGTTTGGTAAGCTGGCGAATTGTTGCCATATCACAACTTTGGCCAGCGTAATGCACCACCACTATTGCTTTGGGTAAACAGTTATGTTCGGCTGCATAGCGCAGTTTTTGCTCAAGTTGCTCGGTGCACATATTGCGAGTGAGAGGATCGATATCAACAAAATCGATATCGGCACCGCAATACAACGCGCAATTGGCTGACGCCACAAACGAGATGGGGGATGTCCACACGCTGTCTTTGTGGCCAACGCCTAATGCTAAACATGCAATATGCAACGCTGAGGTACCACTGTTCACCGCCAACGCATGCTGAACCTGACAATAGCGTTGCAACGCCTGTTCAAACTTAGGAACCTGTTCGCCCTGAGTCAAAAACTGATTTTGCAATACTTCAACTACCGCAGCGATTTCGTCGCTACCCACTGTATGCCGGCCGTAAGGAATCATTCAGCGCTCTCGTTGAGCTGTTTAAGCTCAGCTACTGTCAAAAAGTGCGGATTAGTGCCCGAATGATATTCATAGCCTTTCTCAGCAGCCTTGCCCCGCTCGCCTAACTTATTAAAGAAATAATCAATATTTCTGTCAAAAAAGTTAATAGGCGGCCTGATAACAAAATGGTCGTCAAATTCGACACTGTGATGCGCAACCTCTTCAGGCACCATCATTTCATGAATTTTTTCACCTGGGCGTATGCCAATTTCTTCGTAGTCGCGGTTGCCGGTAAAAGCCTCGACCAGGTCGATAATTTGAATAGACGGAATTTTCGGAACAAAAATTTCCCCACCCTGCATTCGTTTAAAGCTTTGCAGTACAAATTCAACGCCCTGGTTCAGCGTGATCCAAAAACGTGTCATATTTGGATCGGTAACCGGTAAGACGGTATCACCTTCGGCCACTTTTTTTCTGAAAAACGGAACTACAGAGCCGCGCGAACCTACAACATTGCCATAACGCACTACCGAAAATCGGGGACCGTCGGCACCTGAAATATTATTGGCGGCCACAAAAAGTTTGTCTGAGGCAAGCTTGGTTGCACCATATAAATTAACCGGATTAGCGGCCTTGTCGGTCGACAAAGCAATAACTCTTTCAACATTATTGGCAATGGCCGCATCAATTACATTCTGCGCCCCATCAATATTGGTCTTAATACATTCCTGCGGGTTATATTCGGCTGCCGGAACCTGTTTCAGCGCCGCAGCGTGAATAACAAAATCAACGTCTTTCATCGCTGTGGTCAAACGCTCTTTATCGCGAACATCGCCGATAAAATAGCGCATACAGGCGGCATTATGAACTTGTTGCATATCGTACTGTTTAAGCTCGTCGCGCGAATAAATAATAAGTTTTCGAGGTCGATAGTCTTGCAGTACCCGGCTAACAAAACGATGCCCAAACGACCCCGTTCCGCCTGTAACCAAAATAGTTTTATTATCAAATAAAGACATATATTATTTTACCTCTTCTAATAGAGACTTGTTCTGTTGCCATCGCATTTTGAATTTTTCGGGGGTCAAAAGAGGCGTACTGAAATCTGAAGCATTGAGCTTGTTTATATAAGATAGCCGCTCTCCCAATACCGTTGTGTGACACTGAGAAGGTAGCTCTTCAGCCGTAAACCACAACTGATCAGTAGCACGATATGCATGAAAATTCTCAAAAAATTCGATATTCAGCAAACTTTCTTCTGGCAACGATTCAATACATCTTCCGAATAATGGAAAAACCACCTTGGGTGTCTGGTTTTCTATCGCGATATACGAAGCAGCAATAACTCTGGCTATATCATTACTGCTTACCGGATGCCCGGGTAATGTAAAGTCGCCGGGTAAAAAGACAATTCGGTGTTTTAGCCCATACTGTAATAACTTTTTAAGGGTCGAAAATTCTTTTACAACAATACTGTCTGCCTGCTCAACCATCGCGTCGCTGACGTCACTTTGCTCTAAATCATCAATAAACAAAATAGATTTTTGGTCATTGCTTGCTGCTGATGTTGTATTAAGCTCGCTATGGGCAAGATAGATAAACTGGGTAAGGTTACTCAGCCTGTCTGGCACAATGGTGAACTGCGCTGGCGTTTTGAACTTGTACAAGAACAGCTCAACTCTGCGATCTCGGGGATAACTCGATATCCCGTCAAAGTGAAACTGCGCCCGCGTTAACGCATGTTCGATATCATCCAGCGTACTGTTCCATTGTTCAGCAAGTGTATGAAACGCCTGCATACATAATGTATCGTCAGCAACATTAAGGGTCTTCATCAACGCGCTATTAATGTAATTCACCGTTCCGGTAAAATAAAAGTACAGCAGTGTTTGATGCCTTTTAAACGAGTCGATGGTGAATTGACGCTGCTTTTCTACCCATTGATGGGTCTTGTCGCGTTGAATAGGAACAGCCCTGACTAAGGCTTTAAATTCAGCAATCTCCGTTGCCAGAGTATCGCTGCAGTAGCGCTTATTAAAGCGTTCTTCAAAGTTGTCAGGCTCAATAATTTCAAAAGCTTCGCGTTTAAAATGCTCTAACGCCTCGTTAACAGCGTTTTTGCTGGTCAGTATGAGCATATCTTCAGGGGGAAGCCCATGCGCACCTGCGATTTTAGCACCATCGTTTAGATTATAAACTTCGACAGTACGTTCGGTTAAAGCCTGCTCTATTACCGATTTTGATACTTTAAATTCGTACTTTGTATTTACCCACGGCCGAAAATTTCCGGGTACCACCAGCGACGTATTGTTTTCTTTTGCGTAATCGTACACCTGCTCGCCGTTTTTATAATAGCCTGATGCTTTTGAATGATGGTGGTTTCGGTCTACAAAACCCATATCGGTGCCAAACAGATATAACTGCTCAAACCCGGCCTGAGTAATAAAATCAATCGCAAAGTTGGTGACTGTGGGATAAGCCTTACCCAAAATTGCCCAGGTATGTTTAGGATATAATTCGGTAACACAGACCGTGGCCGACTCGCCTTCTTTGAAAGCCAAAAACAGATCTTTGTACAGCCCGCAGGTGTCCGGATGCACACCATTACAGCTGATTAAACTAATTTGTTTTAAGTACTCAAAGTCGCCAACCCGGCATGCCCAGTCAAAAGTTGCCCGATTGGTTTCTATCTCGGCGTGAAAATGCGGGGTAATGCCGTTTCTGTGTAAGCTTTGTAGCGCGGTACCACAGGAGATAATAATAGCCTGATGTTGATGTTCTTTTACCAAAGGTAACAAGGTATCTAAAGACGGCCCGTTTCCTACAATAAAGACCGGAGTATCGCGCATTTCTTGTGACAATAGCGACTTTGAACACGCCTTTAAGATAGGTGTCTTTTGATTTATTGCCCATTTAGTGTGAGCGATGCCATAGCGTGAGTGGTCAAAATAATCGCCCATAGAGATTATGACTTTAAGCTGCTCACGAAGCTGAACTATCGCGCTGGCAAGAGCGTCATTATGATACCCTTGGTAAAAGTAAGTACTTGCTAACACATAAGGGCCGATCGTGTGAAATTGCAGCAGTAAATCCTGGACTAAATGACTGCCATCATCACCGATGTTTAAATAAATACGTCCGTCGTTGTCATCAATTTGTTTTAAAATACCGGCCCAGTCAATGGCGTACAACG
Source organism: Alteromonas lipotrueiana (assembly GCF_019249245.1). Taxonomy (GTDB): domain Bacteria; phylum Pseudomonadota; class Gammaproteobacteria; order Enterobacterales; family Alteromonadaceae; genus Alteromonas; species Alteromonas lipotrueiana. Next base: position 16,673 of record NZ_JAESDK010000026.1, read on the forward strand.
ACGCATAAAAATAGTCGCGATTAGGCTCACAAATAAATAGCTTTTCAACCTGGTAGTCAGCGTAAAGTGGCGGTAGCTGATACCCAACTCCCATACCAAAAATAATCATCGACTTAATAGTGTCGGGTAATTCGCCTTTGCTTTCTTCAAGACCATCCAGTACATGCTGTACTTTTTCTACCAGCTGATAATGAAGATAGTTTTTTAGTTTATTGCCGCTATAGCCCAATACCAGACTGTCTTTGTTTGGCCGCTGACTAAAGTTTTTTAAACTGGTCGCGCAATCTTCCCGGGGATGGTCACTGTAAAGCGCTGCCAATGTAAGTTTATGAAAAACGTTTACTTCGCCTTCGGCATTGGCTAAGGGCTGCCAGTGTAACGGCGTATAATCTTCAAACTCATTAGCGATGGCCGGAAAATAATGCTGAAATGCCGCTATGTTTCGGGAAAAACGTGCGCTATTTAAATGCTGTGACGACCAGCCAGTTTTATAATTGCAGCCCTGCCATATGCTTACGTAGTTTTCGTTGGCAGCATGTTCCACAGATCCGGGCATTAACTGAGAAAAATCTCGCCAGCTATGCGTGGCCAGCATTTCGGTTAATTGATTAAAAACAGGGTCAGAATAATGCTGAAATACGTAAAACCCTTCAAAACTGATATGGTCTGACAATTCACTTATATTGGCGCTTAACTGCGCGCCGTTTTGGTCAGCCTGTATATATATGCTGGTATTTTTGCTCTGAGCCTGCTGTAAAATTGCACTCCAGTTTGCTATGCCTAAAGAGTACTTCAGCCGGTCTGGCTCTGGTTCGTAAATAATTAAATGGCGTATATCAAACTGTTCAATCAGCTTTTCTATGTGGTACCCCAGACCCAGCCCTAAAACAACCAGCACGTCTATATTGTCATCTAGTGGCTGAGCGGCCCGATATCGCTGAGCAGCGCTGCTGTCCAAACCTTCTAAAAAATCTGGGGTAATGGTAGTCTGAGTATCAATAGTCTCAACCAAAGGCACGTACAACGGTGTTTGAGCAAACTGTTCTACCTGGCGGGCTGCTTCGGCTTGGGGGAACTCACTGTAAAATACCCGCCCCGATTGATAGTCAATCAGGTTGATTTCGCCGTGCTTGTTGCATAACAAAGAAACACTGGTTTGCGATGGTGCTTGCAGGTATTGCAGCAGATTTGGCATATAGCGTTTTAGCGCGTTAATATTCTGGCGCCGTCGACTGGCCATAAAATCAGCAGCCTGCTGCTCTACCTCATGTTGACGACTTTCCTCGCCTGCAACATGCAAATGTATGTTTTTAAGCATTTTATTTGTACTTTTTTATAGCACTTTGACTTCTTACAAAGTGACTTATGTCGTTCTTAGCAGAATTTAGCAATCCTTGGGCCAGGTCGTTTAACTGATTATTGACGCTCAGTTCAGCCTGAGCAAATTGACGACGCGAGGTGGCGTCAAGAGAAGGCAAATGTTGATTAATCAGGGTGTCACGTTGTCGAATAATCTGAAGCAATTTCTGAAATCGGGCTTCGTTTTCGGAATTTGAGTCTGCCAGTAGCGCTTCAAGCTGTATATTTAGCTGTTTTAGCGCTGGCGGAGTGAGCGAATGGTCGAGTTGCAAAATCTATTACACAGCTTGTCTTTTTTCGCGCTGAGCCGCGTACGCTTCTTGTTTTGCTGATTCAGGAATTTGAACCCACGCATCGCGGATAGGAGTCAATAAGCTGATGACTTCATCCAGCATACTAAGGTCGTTACGTACGTGTCCTTCGCTTATTTTTTCAATCATATAGTCATACAGCGCAAACATGTTTTGAGCTACTTCGCCACCAATATCTAAATCCAGCGTATCGCGCAAATTAATTAGAATTGCAGTAACCCGCGATAAAAACTCCGATTTGGCGACATAGTCTTTACGCTCCATCGCGCCTTTGGCAAAGGCCACCCGATCTAATGCGCCCTGCATAAGCATCAATGTAAGCTTATGCGGATCTGCATTCGCGATGTCTTCTTTAAGACTACCCTTGCGATAAGCATTAATACCTTTAAGTGCCATAAAAACTCCTACTTACCTTATCTTAATGAGGCCAGTAACGCCGAACCCGTTTGATTAAGCTGGGCCACGGTCTGGTCAAGATTTAAATATTTATCTCGTAATGTTTGTTCGTAACTGACCATGCGTAACTCAAGGGTTTCACGGTCGTCATAGATTTCTTCGCGGCTATCTTTAGCCGATCTTTCGCGTAAGCTTATAAGACCACTTGATGAAGAATATTGGTCAACAAACTCAAACAAGCGAACCGCTATGCCTTCTTTCTCGTCGGTAAACAACGCCGAAATATCGTCATAAGAGTCTTCCAGTGCTTTTTTGAGCCGGTCTTCACCCGAGCCCAGACCGAAATCAGAAGAACCCACTTCCATTTTGCCGTCAGAATCAATCTCGATACCCAGCTGGAACAATCCGCCTAAGGCTGAGGCACCGACACTATCGCTGACAATACCGGCCAAACCGCCCTGGATACCTCTTAGCAGTGAGTCTCCCGCTAAAGCGCCGTCATCTTCAAGCTCGGATTCACCATACTTTGTCAGCTTTTTAATTTCATCAATAATACCGTTATAATCATCAACGAATTTACGAATCTTTTCTTCCAGGCCTTCCTCGTCAAAACCAATATTCAATGTTGAAGCAATGGCTTTACCTGTGGTGTCTAGAGGCGAGACTTCTTTTGCTTCGAAAGAGACGTTCTGTATGGTGTTTTCAAACTTATTGGTGTCGCTTTCTACCGCAATGCCATCAATGGTAGCCCGCGCATTTTGTGCAGACTTTACCGGCGCTAAATAACTGGCTGTCTCTGTTGAATCTGTGGTGGCCAGCTTGTTTAGTTCGGCTAAATTGTTGTCGTTAACAATGGATAAATCGTTACCGGTACCGGTAATTTCAGAAGTGAACACCAGCTTAGCACCACCAGCGGCAGTGCCGGTATCAATAATATTGGCATTTACCCCAAAATTGTTAGCATTGTCATTAATAGCTTCGCGTAGCTGAGCTAATGTCATACCAGCGGTCACGTTGACTGAAAAACTATCGCCTGTACTGCCTACTTTAAATGTCAGCGACCCGCTACCCGTGCCCAATACACTTTCATCAGATGAAGCAAAGCCCCCGGCGGCTGCGTCGGCGGTTTCTATGCGGCTACCAGAAGCAAGTTGTTCAATAGCCACTTTGTAGCTACCGGTGAGCGCCGAGTTTGACGCCTCAGCGGTAAATAATTCGGTTTCTTCTTCAGGATTGGTAATGGTCGGCTCGCGTCCACCCAAATCACGGTCGGTTTTAAGCTCCTCGACAGTATCGCGAAATTCTGACAACTTAGACTTTATCTGGCCCAGGCCCGAAATTTCAGCTTCAATTTTTTCTTCGCGAGCATCGAGCCGGGCGGTTTTAGGTGTGCGCTCGGCATCTAGTAACTGTGTTACCAAATCATCCAGCGCTAAGCCAGAACCTACACCCAGTGATTGAATAGACATGATTTACCTCATCATACTTGGTTGTTAATCAACACCCCAACCCGATTGCCAATATCTTGCTGCAAGTCTTTAATTCGCTCGGCAAGCTGCAAAACTTCTTCGGAAGGAATTTGCCGGATGACATCGCCAGACTGACTGTCGGTTACCGTAACCACAGCACGTTTTGTTTCATCGTCGACCGAAAATGCTAAATTACGATTTTGAACCTGCAAAAAATCTTCAACCTCCTGCAGCGCTACGTCGATATTTGCATCCTGCTTTTCGCTTAACTCTTTATCGGCCAACTCTGCACTTACTTGAACATTTTGTGCCGCTTTCTGGTCTGTAGTATTTTGGGTCTGGGTATTGCTGTTATCAGCGGCCAAAGCAGCCTCTGGTTTTGCTGGTTTAGCTTCATTGTTTGTCTCGCTACTTAGTCCATTAAAAGCAAAAGACTGGCCAGTTTGTACTGAAATACTATTCATTTTTTTCCCACTCAAAAACAAAAAAGCAGGCTCTGACAAAAATCAGACGCCTGCTATGGTTGTTATTGCTATTGGGTATTGCTTAGCCCAATAAAGACAACGCAGTTTGCGGACGCTGATTTGCCTGGCTCAATATCGACACTGAAGCCTGCTGAACAATCTGATTACGAGTTAGTTCGGCGGTTTCGGAAGCAAAGTCTGTATCGCGAATACGTGAACGCGCAGACGACAAATTCTCAGAAATATTGCTTAAGTTACGAATCGTCGACTGGAAGCGGTTTTGCAATGCACCTAAATCAGCACGGGCACCGCCAATCGTAGAAATAGCCGCATCAATGTTGGTCAAAGCTGTACTGGCACCTGATTCAGTACTGATATTTACCGTATTAACACCCAGCCCGCCAGCACTAAAGCCACCACTGTTTTTAATGGCAACGTCAATGGTCTGTCCAGCTTCAGAGCCCACCAAAAATTTGGCAGAGAAACTGCCCGTCAGCAAATCTACACCACCAAACTGAGTGTCAGATGCAATTCGGGTAATCTCTGTTTTTAACGCAGACACTTCTTTTTGTAGGGCCGCACGGTCTGAACTGCTGTTAACCCCATTTTGAGATTGTATGGCAAGCTGTCGAATACGTTGCAAGCCGGTGGTCACCTCTGACAAGGCTCCCTCAGAGGTTTGCGCCAAAGAAATAGCATCGTTGGCATTACGCACAGCCTGGTTTAAGCCCTGTACCTGAGAAGTCAGACGATCTGAGATTTGCATACCCGCTGCATCATCAGAAGCGCTGTTAATTCGAAAGCCTGATGACAATCTTTCAAAAGACGTACTTAGTTTAGAGCCTACATCAGACAATTGACGCTGTGCATTCAACGCTGACACATTGGTATTTACATATAAAGACATTATTTACCTCCTGGGAACCCCGGCCATTCATATGCCTGGATTCAATCCTTTTAAATATCTGATTTTCGGGTCACTACTCCCAAAAACCGACCTCATAATGGCACAGCGAATGACTTCACTAACTACCAGTTAAATTACCCCTCAACTAAAGCTATCGGCCAAAGCTTTAGAAGCTTTAATTTATTTGTGGATTTTTTTCGAAAGAAAACACAAACCTTTGTATTTAAACAACATAATAGGTTTAAAAATTTTGTAGGTAGCACTATTTAGGTAGTTCAATACGGGTTACTGGTATCGAATCAAGTCCGATTACTTAGCTGAAACATGCAATGCAGAAGTAAAAACACTGCCGCTTTTAGACGTAGTCTTACCTATGAATAAAACGACTTCGTTTAATAGGATATGAGTTATCACGTGTAAGCGGGCAGGTATATGTCGTTGTATTAATAATGAGAGCGGCAAATTATCGCCGGTTTGCTGTCTGAATTTCACCATCAACAAGCCTTGAGCGGCAATTATGGCAAGATTGCTGTCAGATATTTGACATCCACCAGAACGAACAACTGGGGTCTCTGTTACTTTTGATAAAATTTATCCGAGCCAGCAATGCGCTGTATAATGTGGAGGGTGGGGTAATTTTGTCCCATCTGGAAGTTTGAATGGCAATGCGGCATTCGCTGCCACTAAAATTGGCATCAGGATTGCTAATCATTTGGTAAGCGTGAAAGAAATAAAGATAAGAATAAAAAAAGCCGGGGCAAGACACCCCGGCCAATTTCTGCTCACGTTAGGAGATAGAGCAAAAAGCGTTTCAAGTCGGCTGGCAGGAAAATTAGTAGAAAATAACTGGCCTCTCAACCACATCTTCTACACTCTCAGTACTGTTAGTCGGCGTTTTATTTAAAGGTGCGGCCCTGGTGGCCGCCAACCTTTACCGGGCTGGCCTCTCAACTCCTTCCCAATTCTTAAATAACTTATTAACCACCTAATAGTGACAGTGCAGCCTGCGGACGCTGGTTAGCCTGCGACAGCACGGTGGTGCTTGCCTGCTGTAAAATCTGATTACGCGTTAAGCTTGCGGTTTCTGTTGCAAAATCAGTATCGCGAATTCGAGAGCGAGCGGCAGAAACATTTTCTGAAATGTTGCTCAGGTTACGAATGGTTGATTGGAAGCGGTTTTGAATAGCACCCAGGTCTGCCCGTTTTGCATCAATAACCGAGATAGCTGCATCAACGGCTTTCATCGCTGCCGACGCGCCGGCTTCAGAGGTTATATCAAGGGTGTTATCCCCATTATTTAAGCCCTGAAAGCTAAAACCGTTTGCACGAGACATATTCACACTGATAGTTTGACCGGCATTTGCGCCAATCAAAAATTTCGCAGAATAGCCACCGGCTAATATATCAACACCACCAAACTGGGTTGTATTCGCAATTCGACCAATCTCAGCTTTTAACGCTGACACTTCTTTTTGTAGCGCCAGTCGATCGGATGATGAGTTAATACCGTTTTGCGATTGAACCGCTAGCACACGAATACGTTGCAATGCAGTAGTTGACTCTGACAGTGCGCCTTCTGCGGTTTGCGCTAATGAAATACCATCGTTGGCATTTCTTACGGCCTGATCAAGACCCATGATTTGCGAGGTCATACGGTCAGAAATTTGCAGACCAGCAGCATCGTCTTTAGCGCTGTTGATTCGAAAACCTGATGACAAACGCTCGAACGCCGTAGACAGGTCATTGCCTGAGTTAAATAACTGACGCTGGGCATTTAGTGATGAAACATTAGTATTTACAAATAAACTCATGGGACTCTCCTAACTCATTAAAAAAAGCGTCTTTTATTATTTTTATTTACGCTTACGATTTATCAAACTTATTGGCACACTGTGTGCTTCGTACTCTTTGTCAGAGTTAAATTTCTGACACTCTTACCGGCTTGCCGGTCTGAGTTTTACACCGTGGCACACTACCCGGTGAAAGCTGACTGCAGGTCTGATGTTTCCAGACCTCACCTCTCACTACCTCCTGGCTTCATTCCTGCCAGTCAGCAACCCCGTTATTCAGGCCAGACTATCCCCTGCCGATAAAATTCAGCATGTTGAGCTTCGTACTGTTAATGCCCAAAGGCGTTGTGAGATTTACTTTTGCAGTAAACCCGCTGCGTTGTTAGCAGCCAGAAGATTTGAAAAACCTTCTGTCAGAGGCTTAACACACCGTATATCCATAGTGTCTCAGCTGGGTGGTTTGCCACTCATTACCCGGTTATACACACGTTCTTGTTTAGCCAGACGATGGTGCAATCTTTCCTAACGATTTTAAAATTACAGACATTATTATTATTGTTAAGTCTGCGTGCTGCGGTGCTTTTTTATTATTATTGCTACCTGTTCAGCTTATTTGGCCCGGGCTTTTTTTTATTGTTCCCAGTGCCTTATGTTTTATGTATCGTCATAGGATAGAAATTTCTTTAGTGTTTTTTTGAGTAATTTGAAAAACAATTTAATTTCAGAAGGTTAGGGAGATTTTTAGACACGAAAAAGGCCGGATTTTTCCGGCCTTAAAACAAAAATATGAGTTAACGTAAGATGATACCGAAGTTCACTACCCCCTGGCCTCATTCCCACGCTGTGGGGTCATGATTAACCCAGTAGTGACAATGCCGCCTGTGGACGCTGATTAGACTGAGACAATATGGTGGTACTTGCCTGCTGAATAATCTGATTGCGGGTTAGGTTAGCTGTTTCAGTAGCAAAGTCAGTATCACGAATACGTGAACGAGCTGAAGAAACGTTTTCAGAGATGTTGCTCAGGTTACGAATAGTCGACTGAAAGCGGTTTTGTAGCGCACCCAGGTCGGCACGCGCGCCGCCAATGGCAGATATCGCTTTATCCACTTTACCTAGCATGGCAGAGGCTTTAGCTGCTGTATCTACACCGCCATCAATACCCAGGCCACCTGCACTGAAGCCATTAAGACCATCAATGTTCTTAGCTTCCAGGTTAACTGAGATAGTTTGACCTGCGTTTGCACCAATCAAAAACTTAGCTGAAAAGTTACCGTTTAATAATTCTGTACCACCAAACTGGGTATCGGTAGAAATACGGGTAATTTCTGTTTTAAGGGCCGATACTTCTTTTTGAAGTGCGGCGCGGTCTGCAGATGAATTAATACCGTTTTGCGACTGTACTGCCAGCTGACGAATACGTTGTAAAGAATTAGTGGTTTCATCAAGCGCGCCTTCTGCCGTTTGCGATAATGAAATCGCGTCATTGGCGTTACGCACTGCCTGATTCAGACCTTCAATTTGCGAGGTCATACGGTCAGATATTTGCAGACCCGCAGCATCGTCTTTGGCGCTGTTGATTCGAAAACCTGAAGATAGACGTTCAAAAGAAGTATTTAATGAATTGCTTACATTGGACAGCTGACGCTGGGCATTCAATGAGGATACATTGGTATTGACGAACATAGACATAAGTCTCTCCTACACTCTCAGTCCAGCAAAAGCTGGCAGGCCGGGTTTATATTCCGGATAATTTAAAATTAGTAGTCATCAAGTACCTGAGGGGTATTTGACTAACTGGCTCTCTCAGTAATCTTATCGACCCGCTTACCGTTCCCTTTAGGAAAAAAACAAACAATTGCCGCCGAACCGGCACAACTTTGCCGCCTCACTACAGGCAAGGTATTATTTCTAATACATTTTTTTGCAAAGGAAAATTTGAAAATTGTTTTGTGAATTACTTAAAAATGTCTTTTATATCGATGTGTTGGCAATAAAAAGAGTAGAAGAAAAAAGTGGATGGCCGGGTAGGATAAATAAGTTCTATTTCACTAAAAATATCAGAAAGTAGAAATAAAACCTTTTAATCAACAGGTTATATAAATTCAGGGGATAGATACGGAACTAGAAAAAGCCAGTGAAAGGGTATTAAAAATTATACATATTGTTTGATTAAATATGTTTATGGACAGTACAGAATAACATCATTGCAGCACGCCAGAAATCAGCGTTTTGTAATTGAATTAGTACTGCCAGACGATGCTTTCGGGTATAACCCCTAGATATAATTGAACAAAGATAAATTAGTTACTTTAGGGAACGTCGCCAAAGCTGCATTTAATGCGGTCTCTTGTTTGGCAAATTCGGCAGAGGCTTCGGCGTAGTCGGTATCTTGAATTGCTGAACGTGCCCCCTTGGCAGCAAGTTCTAAATCAAGATTGGTTTCATATACCGACTCAGCAATATTTAGTCGGCCACCAATAGAGGAACGCTCTAATGCGACTTTTTCAAGGCCGTTGTCGAGGCCGTTAAGCGCATCGCTTATTGCCTCATCGATATTCTGCCCGTCTATACTTTGTGTCAGAATTTGAGATAGATCGTGCAAGGTCTCGGGTAAGCTGGTTTTGGTGGGCTGATCAAGAGAAAACGACACGGTGTCACCAGTAACTGCGTTTAAATTAAAGCTCATGCCTTTTATGGTAAAAGGGGTACCAGAAGCAAAATCTACCGTCTCTACGACCGTATTGGTACCGGTATTGGTCAGCTGTGCCTGACCCGAAGCCAGAATTTCCAGCTCGTAATTATTGTTTGCCGGAGTTACTGCATCGTAGTTTGATTTACTGAAAGCATCAAACGCTGATTGTTGTTCGATGGTGGCAGAATTAACTGTAGTACCCGGGCTATTGCCCGTAATGGCAAAGGTACGGCGTCCTTGAACATCAGCAAACAAATCCTGACCACTCACCGTGCTTCTTACGCTGACCCCATCAGACAACTTGACCTGATTTTCGCCACTGTCTCCATTAAAAATGACATTTTGGCCGCTACTGGCTTCATTTAAACTAAATGCCGGAGTTTGCGACTGATAGCCGGCAAAAATGTAGTCGCCGTTCGCATTCTGAGCATTCATCAGCGCAATAACTTCATCACGAATTTGCGCAATTTCAGTACCTATAGCCCGCTGATCGGTGGCCGACATTGCCCCTGACCCGGCCTGAATAATTAACGTGCGCGCACGAGTCACTGAATCGTTGATGCCGGTAAGCACAGCTTCTTGTTGTTCCAGATTATTTTTTAACAAATCATTGTTACGCTGGTACTGGTTTAGATTATCCAGTTCTTCGGTCAGTCGCACCACTTTTGCCGCCCCCACCGGATCATCCGACGGACGGTTAATACGCTTGCCCGTAGACAACGCTTCCTGGGTTTGGGTCATTTCACGCTGATTTTCCATTATCGCGCGAATGTTTTGATCATAAAGCTGACTGGTCGAAATACGCATAAACAATTACCTGGCGGCTGATAAAATAGTGTTAAACAACTCTTGGGCAGTACTGAGAATACGCGCCGCAGCAGCGTAAGATTGCTGAAAACGCACCAAATTGGCGGCTTCTTCGTCCAGACTCACACCTGAGACCGAGTCGAACCAGTTTTCAGATTGCTCTTTCATTGCTTCGGCCGCTTGCAAAGAAACATCAGCGCTGGCTGAGTTTTCACCGACACGGCCCACCAGCGTTGAAAACGAGTCATGTAGCGAGCGTTTCGGGTTGGTAGACTGATTACTTAATTGTACCAAATCGGCTTGCTGTAGCTCAGCCATTTTTATCGCGTTGGTATTATCATCAATACCATTTGTATTGTAGACCAACTCAAAACTATCGCCTGGGGCCGGCCGCCCAGAAAGACTGAAGTCGTAACCCGGGTAGTCAGAAGCATACCCTGCCTGACTTAGCAGTCCCGCATAATCCCCGTCGGTAACAGTAACGCTGGTTAATGTATTGCCGGCACTGTCTAATACATCAAACGTATTTTGCGCCGTAAACTGCACTTTTACCGGCGCAGCGCCAGGTGCGCCTGCCGGTGTCGCCAGCCCCTGGCTACCGTCAAACGCAGACTCTGCGACCCGTGTATTGGTCACTGTGACTCGAGCAGCGCTGGCCTCACCCAGGTTATTATTACCCGGCTTCACGCGCACCGGTGCGGCAAAAGCCAAATCTTCCGGGCGGCTTGTGGCCAGACTCAAATCGGAGGCAACCGTTTTAGTGGGTTGCAGTAAAAACTCATTGGCAGAATCGTAGCCGCCACCGCTATCAAATTGGACCTCAACCCCGCCTGGCAATTGGGTGAAGCCGCCTGCGGTCACGCTAATACCGGTTTGTTTTACCGGATTACCGTTAATATCTGTATTTTTGGGAGAACCATCGCCATTAAGTGCGGTTACGGCAATTGATGTTGGATTACCCGCTGCGTCGACCGTTTCTATTTCTATTTTGTAGTCAGCATCGGTAACCTCTGTACCTTTGCCAGCAGTGAAGCGGGCATCTACTGCTGGCGGTGTGGCTGCGTCAGACGGATAAGGCAATGCGGTAAATTCTGGCAACGAAAATATATTGCCGCCCAGTTGCATGTCTAAATCCATGCCCAACTTATTTTGAGTGTTCATAGCGTCAGCCATAGCCACCGCCATTTGACCGATGTCGCGCTGAGCAGAGCCCAATACTTCATCTCTGAAACGAAACAATCCGCCCAGGGCCCCGCCTAACTGCTCTTCAGTAATACGTACCGAAGCCTGAGGTTTGTCGTTAGCAACATTAAATGCCAGTTGCAGTTGTTTGGTGTCAGTGTCAGGACCGCCTGATAATTCAAATAAATTAAAACCGCCATTTTCAAGTACCAATGATTCGCCGGTACTTAAGTTCACAGCCTTACTGCCATTGTCGTTAGTACGCACTTCTACTGACACCAGCTCGGCTAATTGGTTAATGGCTTTGTCGCGCTCGTTCAATAAACCATTAGGTGCGCCCTGCGGATTACCGCGATTTAGCAATATGGTGCGGTTAAGTTCGCCGATATTTTGTATCAGACTGTTGGCTTCTTTAATTTGCGAGGTAAATTCGAGATTCAGGTCTTCTTCAATAGACTCCATATATTGTGAAACCGTACTCATACGTCGCACTAACCCTTCGGCTTCGCCCAGTACTGCTGCCCGTGAGGCCAGATTAGTAGGATCATCAGCGGCTGTTTGTACTGAGCCAAAAAACTGACTAAGACCATTCGCGATAGAATTGGCTTCACTGGCCAGCAGGTTATCAATAATGCCCGATTTTTGACTGTATGCCTGCATTTCACCCACCGCAGTAATATCGCGGCGCAGCTGGTTTTGTGCAAAGACATCAACGACCCGTTCGGTCGTGCTTTGACCTACCCCGGCCAGCAACGTATTGCTGAACTCGGTACGCTCACGCACATAACCGTCGGTATTTACATTGGCAATATTGTTACTGGTGGTCTGCAAAAGCTGGTTGCTTGCATTAACCCCGCTACTGGCAATTGAGAATAAATCTACAGGTCGCATAATTAACTTATTCCTTCACACATTATGGGTTAAAACTGGCCAGCGTATTGCCTTGATAGACACTCATTAATTTGTCTGCGTACGCGGGATCGGTGGCATAACCAGCTTGTTGTAAAGACTGGTAATAAATTTTGGCATCATGGCTATTTTGTACTGCCTGCTCATAGCGCGCCCCTGATTTAATAAAGTCGACATAGTCATTCATCGACTCAGCAATAGAGTCATAAGCCCTGAAGCTGGCTTTTTGGCGTGCAGCCACCCCTTCAGAAAACTCCAGGGTATCAACCACTGCTTGCTTACCCTGCCACTGATTGTTGGCTTTAATACCAAACAAATTGTATGACGGAGCCCCATCGGTACCGTGAATTACCTGCTGGCCCCAGCCTGTCTCTACCGCTGCCTGAGCAATAATTGCTTTGGGGTCAGCACCAATTTTTTCAGCCGCTTGCTTTGCATGCGGATACAGCGCGGCTACAAAGGCTTCTTTGTCTGACACAATGGGCGCTTTAAAGGCGGCAGGCTTTGCCGTTACAATGTCAGAGGCTTTGATTTCAGAAGCCATAGTGCCATAGGCTGGAATTCCAGAAGACAAGGCTTCAGAAGCCGCAGATTTAAAAGCCGGACCTTTAGTCGCTGTACTTTCACCAACTATTTCATTAAAAGCAGTGCCTTCAAATGCCACAGCCTGTTCAGGGCGCGCAGGCTGTTGCTGATTCATCTGTAAACTTAACGATGACAAATTACCGTCGCTTCGTATTGCACTGGCTGGGGTGTAGTCAGGGTTGTTCTGGCCAAGCTGCTTAACAATAATATCGGCTAAGCCCATGCCGCCATTAGAGGTCAAATCTACCGCCAGTTGTTGATCATGCATATCACGATAAAACTTAACCTGCTGCGAATTAAACGGGCTGTTTTCATCAGAAAGTGCATCCTGGGCCTTACGCATTGATTTGAGCATCATTTGCACAAAGATTGACTCGAATTGCTGCGCAGTTTCCTGAAGTGCCTCTTTGTCCTGGCCGTTGGCAATAGCTTCGCGCAAAGAATTTAAACTGCTTAAATCATTTGCGTTGCGCGCCATATCCAGCTGACTACGGGTAGGTAAACTGTCCATTAGATCACCACCAGCTCACCACGTAAGGCGCCAGCCTGACGAAGTGCCTCAAGAATGGCCATTAAATCGCCCGGGGCTGCGCCCACCTCGTTTACCGCTCTGACCAGTTGGTCTAAGGTAACGCCAGGTTCAAACTTGAACATACGACTGTCGGCCAAATCAACATCAACGATAGACTGCGTAGTGACCACGGTTTCACCCTGCCCTAACGCATTGGGCTGCGTTACCTGCTGGTTTTCAGAAATAGTCACCGTAAGCCCGCCATGGGTGATAGCAGCAGGCAGCAGTCGAACATCCTGGCCAATAACGATAGTGCCGGTTCGGCTATTTATTACCACCCGTGCCGGGGCCTGACCGGGTTCAAATTCAAAATTTTCAACAGCGGCTAAAAAGCCCACCCGCTGGCCAATATCGCGCGGCGCTGTAACCCGTACCGATGCTGCATCTAGCGGGGTGGCTATGCTATAGCCCTTTTCAGGCTGTGCGCCAAGCCGTTCGTTGATGGTGTCTGCCAGTCGCTTGGCAGTAGAAAAATCGGGGTAATGCAAATTAAGCGTTAAGGTATCCCCATTAGCAAAACCAGAAGGCACTGACTGTTCGACCAATGCACCATTTGGAATACGGCCTACGGTAGGCGTATTGATAACAATTCTTGAGCCGTCCTGGCCTTGCGCGCCAAAACCGCTGACTACCAAACTCCCCTGCGCTACCGCATACACTTTACCGTCGACCCCTTTTAAAAAGGTTTGCAATAAGGTGCCGCCCTGTAAGCTGCTGGCCTCGCCTACCGAAGACACCGTGATGTCAATGGTCTGGCCGGGCTTGGTAAAAGGGGGTAATTCTGCATGAACCGCCACTGCCGCCACATTTTTAATTTTAGGTTTGGTATTTGGATCCAGGCTAATACCAAAATTGGTCAGCATGGTGCGAAAACTTTGCTCGGTAAACGGACTTTGCTCACCGGTACCTGGTAAACCCACGACCAGACCATAGCCTATGAGCTGATTTGACCGAACGCCTTGAATATCGGCAACATCTTTTATGCGTTGGGCCTGCAGGTGACTACTAAATACTACTGTACACAGCACTACCCATTGGCAAAAAATCTTCATGATGATTCCTTAAAACGGCCATAAAGAGGAGGTAAAAAACTGGGTTAGCCAGCCTTTTTCCTGGGCGCGAGCAAAACTCCCCGTGCCGCTGTATTGAATGCGCGCATTCGCTACTTTTGTCGAGGTAATTTCATTTTCCGGGCTAATATCGGCCGGCCGAATAATGCCGGTCAGCCGAATGTATTCATCGCCCTGGTTAAGCGTGAGCCATTTTTCGCCACGGATAACCAGGTTTTGATTGGGCAGTACGTCAACCACAGTAACCGAAATAGCGCCACTGAGGCTGTTTCGCTGATTGGCCTGGGCATCACCTGAAAAATCGCTGCTTGCGCCCACACCCAACTGAATAGACTCACCGCCGATATTAATTGCCTGCCCGCCCAGCCCGGTTATGGGCTGAACATTTACACCGGCATCTTTAGAAGTGGTAGTTCCGGCCGACTTAGTCGCCGCGGTATTTTCTTCCAGCGATACCGTAATAATATCGCCCACCCGACGGGCTGTGACATCTGAGTACAGACTATTTGCCATATGCGGGCGAAACAGTGCGCCATCTTCAGCAATATGTTCGCGAGGAATATCGGGAACCACCGGCGCAAACGACGGATCGTTCGCCTGAACCGGTGGCTCGGGTGTGCTGTTACACCCAGCCAACCACACCGCCATAGAAATAATTGCAAGACTACGCATGATCATGTTCCGTTATAGCTGCTGAATAACCTGACCAAGCATTTGGTCAACCGATGAAATTACTTTGGAGTTCATTTCATACAGGCGCTGGCTTTCAATTAAATTAACCAACTCTTCGGTAACATTAACGTTAGAGGTTTCTAACGTGCCTTGCGACAAACTACCTAACCCCTGTAACCCAGGAATTCCTTGAATTGGTGCCCCACTGGAAGCGGTTTCTACAAACAGATTCTGGCCCGTAGGCTGTAACCCCGTGGGGTTAATAAAGTCAGAAATGTTAATTTGGCCTAATACCTGGTTTTCAGCCTGTCCACGCGTCGTCACCGACACTTCACCATCTTGAGAAATGGATATTTGCTGCGCATCTTCGGGCACAGTTATCTCAGGCTGCAGTAAATAGCCTGCGCCAGAGGTCACAATTTGCCCCTGATCGTTTAACGCAAACTGACCATTTCGGGTATAGGCAATCGAGCCATCTGGCTGAAGAATTTCAAAATAACCTTTGCCCTGAATCGACATATCTAAGGAATTTTCAGTGGTTAACAAGTTGCCCTGGGTATGCGCTTTTTGGGTGGCCACCACCTTTGAACCGGCACCTAGCATCAATCCCGAAGGGCGTTCGGTATCGGCCGAGGATCGTCCTCCTGGTTGATTGATGTTTTGATACAACAAGTCTTCAAATACGGCGCGATCTTTCTTAAAGCCTACGGTCGAGGCGTTTGCCAGGTTGTTAGAAACCACGGCCACATCGGTCTGGGCTGCGTCTAAACCGGTTTTACTAATCCATAACGCTGGATGCATAACATACTCCTCAGCCGGGTTTTAAGAGGCTGGTTACAAAAAATTTAAAGAATTCTTAGCAGCATATTGCCGCGGCCAGCCAGCTCATCAGCTTGCTTCATCAGTTTGACCTGCATTTCGTAATGACGCTGCAAACTGATCATGCTGACCATCTCGTCTACCGCGTTAACATTTGAGCCTTCTACCATGCCCGATCGCACCTGTACCGTTGCATCGGCAAACGGCACACTGCCGTCTTTGGTTCTAAACAGCCCATCCTGGCCGCGTTCAATGCTATCAAGCTGTGGGTTGACTAACTTCAGGCGGCCCACTTCCTGTGAAACGTTTTCGGGTGCACCTACCGGACGAACAGAAATAGTGCCATCAGAGGCGATGTTGAGATTATCCAGCGGCACCGGCAGATAAATAGGACCGTTATCACCTAACACGACGTTTCCGTGCATGTCTGTCAAAACTCCGTCAGCTCCCATCTGAAAACTACCATCGCGGGACATGGCTTGCTGCCCGTTGGCATCTTGCATGGCAAACCAGCCTTTACCCTGAACCGCCACATCAAGATCGCGGCCGGTTTGCACCATTGCGCCGCCTTCGTAGTTGTTTGACGGACTTTCGGTCATCGCAAAAACCCGGGTCGGCAAACCTTCGCCGTAAGCCGGCATACTTCTGGCCTGTTCCAGCTGGGCTTTGAAACCGGTAGTTTGTGCATTAGCCAGATTATTGGCGCGCACACCAGTGGCCAGCAGGTCTTGCTTGGCTCCGCTTGCGGCGATATAAAGAAGTTTATCCATGACTGACTTTTGACGTTTTTAGGTGTAGATAAGCTTAGGATTGCAAGGGCAGTGCCAAGGCTACGAAAGCGGTAGATATAAAAACGAAGGGCCGCAAAAGCGGCCCGAAAGGTATTTGAAATTAATAGCTTAAAGAACTATCGAATATTCAAAATTGTTTGGTTAAGCTGGTTGTTTACTTCCAATGCACGTGAATTGGCCTGGAAGTTTCGCTGAGCGATAATCAGGTCAATCAGCTCGGTGGTCAGATTGACGTTGGATTGTTCAAGAGCCGAAGAGTTGATATCACCAAAGGTACCGGTGGTAGCCTCACCCGCTAACGCTTCACCCGACTCAATGCTTTCTTTCCACTGCGTACTGCTTTCCTGAGTTAACCCCTGCTCGTTAGCAAACCGAACCAGTGCTACACGTACAATCGGCTCTGAGGTACCGTTTGAAAAAGTCGCTCTTACCAGGCCGTCCGGGCCAATATCAATACCGGTCAGACGTCCCACTGGCAAACCATCCTGTTCAAGCGAGGTTACTTCAAACGATGAGGCAAACTGAGTAGGCTCATTAGGTGTGGCGTTATTAGGATCTAAGTTATAGTCGATAGCGATTTGCTGAGTTTCGTCTGATCCGTTCGACAATATATTCTGACCCAAAGCCTGCGTTACTATTTTGTTGTCTGCCCGAGCAACACCATCTGGAGCTTCAATACCGATAAAATCGCCGCCAGCGCTAAACTGTAATTTAGCAGCCGATACTGCGTTACCAGTAGCTGTACCCATAGAATTGGCGGCTAACGTAGGATCAGAATTTGTGCCATCTGAATTAACCATATTAACCAGCTCATCATCAACGGTGGTAGCCACATACCATTCGTTTTCGGCTGTTGGCGCGTTGTCTTTAATGTAATAGTAAGTCATTACATGACTGTCGCCCAACGAGTCATAAACGGTTACCGAGGTTGCGGCGTTGTAGGTAAGCGGATCTTCAGGGTCAAACTGCGCCGGGTCTAGCGCTACATCACTAGCGGGTAAATTCATGCGCAAATCTACTTCAGTGGTTTGCTGGGGCGAGCCAGAAGAGTCGGGAATTCGCACAGGCTGAGACGTGCTTAGTGCCACCGAAGCACTGGTACCGTCGCTGTTTACCGGAAAACCCAGTAAGTTGTCACCACTACTATTAACGACGAAATTGTCTTCATCTAACTTAAACTGACCCGCGCGGGTAAATGAATAATCACGCGAGGTGATCTCAGACACCGTAGCAAAAAAACCATTACCTGTTACGGCCAAATCCAGGGCGGTGTTGGTAAACTTTAAGCTGCCCTGTGAAAATTGCTGAGCCACTTCCTGCGTCAAAACACCGTTACCCACTTTTGTTTTGCCGCCGGCCAGCAAGGATGATGCATAGACATCGCCGAATTCGGCGCGTGACTCTTTAAACCCTGCCGTGTTGACGTTGGCAATATTATTTGCGGTTACATCCAAATCTTTTTGTGCGGCCGAAACACCGCTTAGAGCAATACTAAATGACATTTTTCATTCTCCTGCTAACTGCCAATTTGGATGACGTCATCAAGACTGATACTCACATCACCATCCAAATTTAAAATTACGCCTTGACCACTGCCTGCCAGGCTAACACTGCCCACATGACGGTTTACCGCAGTGGCAATGGCAACGCCTTCACCATTGGCAAGACCTGAAGCGCTGACGACATATTCACCGGCCGGCATAGGATTACCTGCGGTGTCGGTTCCGTCCCACTCAAACTGAATATTGCCCGGTGCCTGGGTACCGGCGTCAATAGATTTCACAATTTCCCCGTACTGATTAGACACCGTAATTTTCATGTCCTGAACACTTTGGTCATTTACCACAACACCGCCAAACCCAGCACCTTCGCTTTGCATATAACCAACGTTGCCTTCAACCAGCACATTCTGTCCAATCAGACTAGACGCCTGTAAGGCCTGGTTTGAGGTCATTGAGGCGGCAAAACTACTGAATTTCTGGTTTAAGTCAGTGATACCCTCTGCCATTGAGAAAGACGTCATCTGCGCGACCATTTGATCGTTATCTACCGGTTTGCTTGGGTCCTGGTTGGCCAATTGCTCGGTCAGCAATGAAAAGAAGTCTTCCTGAGACAGCTTTTGCTCACTGCCATCAACCACTTTGGTTTGTTCTTCCTGCCAGTAGAGATCGGACATTAGTCCGTTGTTGTTCACTGAGTTCACGTGATGTTCCTTTATTTAAGGTCTACTGACCCTGACCAAGCTGCAGTACCCGCCGGAATAACTTCTTGGTAGTATCTGCAACCTGAACATTGGTTTCATAGGATTTTGAAGCTGACAACATGTTTGCCATTTCTTCCACCACGTTCACATTCGGTTTGTAGATATATCCATCAGCATCGGCCATCGGATTATTCGGTGCGTACTCAACATTAAGTGGCGTGTTGCTTTCCACTACCCCTTTCACTTCTACGCCCACGCCTTTAGATTGTTCTTGCGTCGCATGTTGCAGCGCGGCTGAAAAAACCGGATAACGGGCACGATACGTATCGTTTTCGCTGCTACTTACCGTATTAGCATTAGCAATATTACTGGCGGTGGTATTCAGGCGAAGATTTTCCGCTTCCATGCCTGTGCCTGAAATATTCATGACGTTAAATAAGCTCATTAGGCTTGTCCTCCACTTAACGCTTTCTTCATACCTTTAATTTTGGAATCCAGAAACTGTATAGACGCCTGATAACGCATGCCGTTTTCTAAAAATGCATTACGCTCGGTCTGAACTTCTACAGTGTTACCATCGCCGGTATCTGGCTGATTAGGAATTCTGAACTGCACATCAAAGGGACTGGTGCTGGCGGTACCGCCCATATGTTTGTCGTGGGTTCGTACCATAGATGACGATTGCTGGCCGGTTTGCGCGGCAGACATTGCCTGTTTAAAATCAATATCTCTGGCTTTGTAGCCCGGGGTGTTAGCATTCGCCAGATTACCCGCAATCACTTCCATACGATCTTCTCGTATGTTCACCGCGTTTTGATGAAAACTAACCAGTTTGTCCAGATTGATGGCCATAATTGACACTCCTCATTTGCACACTGACTTGTGCAAATGAGGTGCCAAAGTTTTTTTGACGTTGGTGAGGTCTTTGAATTTTCAGGATTTAAGTTGGTAGAACAAGCCTGGAGAGCATTTTTCCATAGAGAAAAGCGCACTGGCCGGGCCAATAGACTCTGACGCTCCGAGGAAAAGAATGCCGCCAGGCTGCAGCTGAGCGGCAATTTGTTGCAGGATACGGTGTTTAATATCCGGGGCAAAATAAATCAGTACATTACGACAAAAGACTAAATCGAACCGGCCCAGCCCCTCATAGCTGTGAAGCAGGTTTAAAGAACGAAAGGTCACCATTTTGCGCACTTCGGGCTTGAGCTGAAGCTGGCCGTTATCGTGAGGTTTAAAAAACTGATTACGCCGCTGCAACGATAAACCGCGGGCAAGCGACAACTCATCATAAGTGCCTGCCTCGCATTTACTCAACATGTTTGATGATAGATCGGTGGCAACTATTTCTATGCCCTGGGCAAAGGCGCCGGGTTTTTGCCGTTGGTATTCCAGTATCGCCATGGCAATAGAATAGGGCTCCTGGCCAGACGAGCATGCCGCGCTCCAGATACGAATTTTTTTATTTTTGGCAGCCAGCGCTGGCAATACCGTTTGCTTTAGCATGTCAAACGGGTAACCGTCACGAAACCACAACGTTTCGTTGGTGGTCATAGCGTCTATGGTACTTTGCAGCAACTTACGCTGTGACATTGATATGACCGCCTGAATTAAATCGTCCATACGGTCAAAGTCGTACTGATGCATCAGTGGCGATAAACGACTGCGAACCAGGTATTGTTTATTGTTTCCCAATACAATACCGCACTGCTGTTCTAAAAACTGGCTGAACTGGTGGTATATCGGGGCAGATACCTCTTTTTCTTTCAAGCGTTTTTACCCTTACTGAGCTTCAACCAACCACTTTTGAACCGCAGTGGCTAATTCATCAGGGTGGAATTTAGCAATAAAATCATCGGCTCCTACCTTTTTAACCATAGCCTGATTAAAAACGCCGCTTAGTGAGGTATGCAATACCACATGCAAATTTTGTAACTCCGGGGTGTTTTTAATTTCGGCGGTTAAGGTATACCCATCCATTTCAGGCATTTCTATGTCAGAAACCAGCACGCCAACTTTGTCGGTGACATCGCCCGTTTCGGCGGCAATTTCTTTCAGACGCTTTAATGCTTCCAGCCCGTTTTTTGCCAGTTCAATTTCCAGACCCAAAGCCGTCAGGGCTTTTCTTACCTGACTACGGGCAACCGATGAATCATCAGCAATAAAAATAATTTTCTCTTTATTATTAACCTGCTGAGTAAGAGTAGATGCAACTTCAGGGCTCACTTCAGCATTAAGCGGTGATATTTCGTTAAGAATTTTCTCAACATCCAGAATCTCTATCAGCTCGTTGTCCATTTCGGTAACCGCGGTTAAGTAGCTGGCACGGCCGGTCCCTTTTGGCGGGGGCATAATGGCATCCCAGTTGGTATTGATGATGCGTTCAACCGCGCCTACCAGAAATCCCTGAACCGAGCGGTTATATTCTGCAATAACAATAAAAGCGCTTTGCAGATCTTCAATTTTGCGCCCCCCGGTTGCCATACTCAGATCAATAACCGAGATGGTTTGGCCCCGAATATGAGCCACACCCCGAACCAGCGAATTTTGCTTTGGTATAGAGGTTAAAGGCGGACACTGAAGTACCTCACGAACCTTAAATACATTAATTCCGAAGCGCTGACGCCCGTTCAAACGAAATAGTAACAACTCTAACCGGTTTTGGCCCACCAACTGGGTGCGCTGATTCACCGAATCAAGAATACCTGACATACATCACCTCAAAAAAAATAAAAACTGGGCATGATCATTGCGTTTGTACAGCCACAATGCCTTTTGACTTGAAATCGCCAAAAAAGTGACACAGCGGAGCATTACCCACTATTACTAGCATAGACAAAAGAAGCTCAAACGAACACGAATATATGAACTCATTAATTATTATATGGCGCTCATCTTTACGCCGGATATTCTGGATTACTCTGTGCCTGCTTATTTCAGGCACGCCGGTTGTTGCTGCCACCAATAATGGGACTGGCAAAATAGCCACTGCAACGAGCCCAACAGGTCAAAAAGATAGCAGCAATCATGATGTTGTCCAGCGTGGGGTCAAAAACTATTTACAAACCCGGTTAAAGAATACGCAAAGTGTTAATCAACTCACGATTGATGTAACTGATATCGACCAGCGGATTCAAATCGTTAACTGCCCGGGTGGTTTTAATTATCATGCAGCCGAAGAATCGTTAACCCAGGTCTATATTTCAGTGAGGGTCAGTTGCAATAACAATCAATGGTATTTGTTTGCTAATGCCCGTATTTTACGTACCCAGCCGGTGGTGGTTACCTCGTCGATGATAAGCCCCGGCACGGTGTTAGATATTGAGAATTTACGGGTGGCTCAGGTTGAAACTAACCGGTTGCGCCATACGGCTTATCACTCTACCGATGAGCTTATCGGGGCGCGGATGAAACGGCGGGTTCGCCAGGGCCAGCCAATTCAGGCCAATATGCTATGCTTTATCTGCAAAGGCGATCGTATTACTATTAGCGCCGAAGTTGGTGGTATGAAAGTGCGCACCTCGGGCATTGCGCAGCAAGATGGTGTGATTGGTGAGAACATCAAAGTAATCAACGCCAGCTCCAAAAAAATGGTGGTTGCCGAGGTTGCCAGTACAGATGTGGTGGTAGTTAGACTTTAATAGGTTATACTTCTGTTTATACGTAAATTAGCACTAAAGAACATTTATACACTGCCGATAACTCTATTGAGGTGAAACAAAGGTAGTGGAATCAAATTATGGCAATTAATAATAATGTGAATAATAACGGGGTTAATAAAACGCCGTTAGACAATAACAAAGTCGGGTCTCAGCAAAACCAAAACCAGGCTGCCGTGCAGCAGCAAGCGACAAATAAATCGCAAACGGTTGCGGCACCGCGCCAGGACTCGGTTTCATTGACACAGTCAGCCCAGCAACTTTCTCAGGTACAGAAGAAAAGTGCTGAAGCGCCGGTCGACCAGGAAAAAGTAGATAAGCTGAAAAAAGCTGTCGAAAGTGGTTCGTATCGCGTAGACCCTGAATCTCTGGCGCGCAAGATTGCGCAGTTAGAATCACAGGTGTTTGGCATAAAATCATAGGAATAACTTATGCAGTCTCTTCAGTCAGCCCTTGAACAACAGAATTCTCAGTTAGAATTGTTGGCTGCTCTGTTAGACCAGGAGCTACACCTTATCAGCACGCGTAATGCTGAAGATTTAATGAACCTGTTGCAAAAAAAAGAACAAACCCTGGACGCCATCCAGGAATCCGATGCCTTTCTCAATAAGCATTATCAGGTTCAGTTAGCCGATACGCAGCCGCCTGAAGAGGTAGAAAAGTTAACTACCCAGGTGCGTAAAACACTAGAACAGTGCCAGTATCAAACCCAGATAAATCAACGGGCGGTTGAACAAGGCCAGCTCCGTTTGACGCACTTGCGTAATTTAATGCTAGAAGTACGCGCGAAAGAGTCGTTAACCTACGATAAAAGCGGCAAACCGAACTCAGGTCGCTCTGGCTCGGGTATTCAGGCTTAGTTTATTTAATACGCGGCTAGCTAGTCGCTTTTCATTGGCTAGCCGTTAGTGGCGAAATCAATAATAGGTGACTTTGCGCACCCGCTTGGGTTTTGCTGTAGACAAGTAAAGATCAAACACCCGCTGCATATCTAACTCTAGTTCGGTCACATAGGTGTCTTCACCTGCCGGATACGCCTTAACCACCCGCGCACCGCGAATAACTCCTTCTACGGTACTTTGTAACTGGCTATCGGTCATAACCATGTTGGCCACAGTCTGCTCGCCGTTAATACGTTGTCCGTACACCTGCTCTGTCAATTCTCGGTATGCATCTAACTTTGATGCCTTTAACGCCATTATTTCGCGCTGTGACGGGGTCTCTCCTTGTTGAGGATGAATCGGTGCATACCCAATAGCTTTTAATACAGGATATTGCTCTGGCTCTATCGTTTCCCATTCAACGTGTTTGTTAAATACAGAAGTACAGCCACTACTCAGCGCCGTCGTCACCACAGTGACACATACAAGCTTAACGATTTTTTTCATGGGCTACCTGCCAGCAAGTTATAAAATGCCGACGGAAAAATTTTGCTACAACAACAAAATATTGTCGGTTGTTTAGTCAAAGGCAAAGAACGTGCCTGAAAATTCATGTTGCCCTAAAAAGAGCTTTGACATTTTGTTTTTGGGAACGAATTGTGCAAGACCGTGCTCACCAGCACCCCGTGCGACAAAATTCAGGCAGTGTGATGAATATGATTATCCGTATACAGAGGCTTAGGCCGTTTACTTTCCCCGGTGTTTTTGCAAATGTCTGGAAAGGGGTTGCCGCCCTATTGCTTATCATTTCACACGTTGGGCAAGCAAATGCCGCCTGGTTTGAAGCGCAGGGTCAGGCGTTAATTGCCGGACAATCAAAAGAAGAAGCACGCCAGCAAGCAACTGCCGAAGCACTACGCCAGGCCATGCTGTTTGCGGGCGCTTCGGTGCACAGCGTACAAACGCTGGCAAATGGCCTGCTGACAGAGGAAACCTTCGAAGTACAAGCTAATGGCGAAGTTAACCAGCTTGAGCTTATCGATGAGGTTTGGCACAAGGAGTATGTCAGTGTACGTATTCGGGCTGACATTTTTCCTAAACCTGAGCAATGCGCTGCGGCCGGTTTTCAAAAAACCTTAGTAACAACCCATTTCCCTATTCAATACCCTCGGCAGGCACTGGATGGACAAATAAGCCGTTTATCTCAAGTTTTACCCCGGGAATTACAGCAGCAGTTTTCGCGACTGGCTCCCGCTGTGTCGGTCCAGGCCATTGCCCCTTTCAGTGTAAATTGGTATCGCCAGGACATTATAGAACAAGCGCCTACCTTAGCACGTCAGCATCAGGCGCAATATATTCTGGGCGCCACGGTGTCAGATGTAAGCGTAGAGCGCCCCGCTCACTCATCTTACGCCTTTTGGAAAGACCCCACCGCGCAGCGTCATTTTACGTTGACGGTTAATGTTCTGGATGGCATGCATGGCGGCTCGCTTATGCATAAAACCTATCAAATAAGTGCTCCATGGCAGTTTGAGCGTACTGCCCAGGTTGATGTGGCCTCGGCAACATTTTGGCGTTCGGCGTATGGCCAGGCTGTTGAAAAAGAGCTGGCGACACTTGTTACTGATGTCGAAAGTATTCTGGCATGTCAGCCTGCGACTGGCCGGGTTGTTCAAGTAGCGGGTAATAGCTTGCAGGTTTCTATCGGACGTACTCACGGACTAAAGGTGGGCGATATTTTGTTTGTTTACCAAACTGCGCGTGTTACTGGCCCGTTTGGCCAAACCTTTACCCAATACAATTTGTACCCCACGCAGGTTGAAGTAACCGCAGCATTTGCCGACTCTGCAACAGTAAAACCCGTAGACAATGGCTTATTAATAAATATTCAACCAAATGATTATGTTGCTAAAAGATAGGCTTTACTTTGGTATTCAGACGTCAAAAATAACGATGTTTACCCATAGTTTAATAGTACTGATCATGTAATATGTATTGAAGGGTTGGCAGCATAGCGCTTGACATAGCTCTTAAAATTCCTTTTAAATTATATTGGAATAGCCTGCTGTGAATTCCATCATTAACGTCAACAGGTGGAGCGACTTAACCACCATAAGGTGTAGCACCTTACCAGCGACCCCTTTGTAGCCAAGGCCAGTTATGAAATATTTATTTGCGTATTTGTTCTTACTTTCTTCGTCAGCTCTGGCCCAGTCTGAAGCCGACTCTACACCTCCTGTATTTACGGTAGATGCTGCTAGCAAGACCCTTCAGGAGACCGTGTTAAATATCTGGTACGACTTTGTTGCGCACATACCTTACATAGCCGTGGCAATGGTAGTACTTATGCTTACGGGGATAGTTTCGCTGATAACAAGCAAAGTTATTGGCAATATTGCTAAACGCAGCAAAATGCGAGCATCTTTGAAGGAGCTGTCGCAACGTATCGCACGTATTATTGTCTGGTTATTCGGAATTCTACTCGCCGCCATGGTTATTTTTCCAGGCCTGACGCCGGCAAAAGCGTTAGGCGGGCTTGGTCTTGCTTCGGTGGCTATAGGGTTTGCTTTCAAAGAAATTTTCGAAAACTTTTTCGCCGGTATTTTGTTGCTATGGAAGTACCCCTTCGAAACAGGAGATTTTATTGAGTGCGAAAGCATTATGGGGCGGGTTGAAAAAATATCTGTGCGTATGACCCAGCTTCGTAAGCCCGACGGTGAGCTAGTTATTGTGCCTAACTCCTTTCTTTTCAAAAACCCGGTACTGGTCCTCACCCATGAGAAAACCCGACGCATTCAAATTATGACCGGTGTAGCCTACGCAGAAGATGCACGAGCTGCCCTTCCTATTATTAAAGAGGCGGTTGAAAGTTGTGAGCTCATTGCTAAAGACCAGGGCGTCGACGTCTTTCTAAACGGTTTTGGCAGCAGTTCTATCGATATCGAGGTCACCTGGTGGGCAGACCCTACCCCATTAGGTGAGCGTAAATCTCGCAGTGAAGTTGTGGGCGCAATCAAGCAAGCTTTAGATGATGCGAATATTGAGATTCCATTTCCTTATCGCACGCTTACGTTTAACGAGCCGTTACCTGTGCGATCCACTGACAAATCTGACTGAGGTTTCCTCCAGGATCTATGACGCATTAACAATTTCATAAGCCTAAACGCAAAAATAAGAAAGTATGAAAAGAGCCGCCTAAAAAAGTAGTAAGCCAGCAGCATTTCGATAGCGTACAGCGGAAGGTTTTGGCCGAAGTTGCGAACACTACTCACAATCCAAAGCTTACTGGCTACAATAGGCATGGAACAAATAAAATCGGGTGGGCGTTGTATGAGATTAATTCGCTGCAAGCAGAAAGCGACACAAGATTTGTGCAGGAAAGATGAATCGCTTTGAAGCACGCGATGCGAAGAATCAGCAGATTGATGTCACCGCGGCGTGCGCCAGCTTTGCACCGCTAAAACTTCTGAATCATGACTTATTGATAAATATTCAGCCAAATAACTATGTTGTTAAAAAATAGCGCTTTTTCTTCTGTCTTTAGTCGTTATAATAGCTGTGTGTCCCCATAGTTTAATGGATAAAACAAGGCCCTCCTAAGGCTTAGATGTTGGTTCGATTCCAGCTGGGGACGCCAATAGCGTAATCAGGTCAATTCAGACCACTGAGAAATACCCCTGCTTTTTTAATTTTCTTAATTTCAAATTCACGTAACGCCATACTTACCTCAAATTGCACCAACCTTGTATATTCTATTGGGCCCCGAATTCAGATAATAAGTGCACTATACATGATAGTGGCGGTCTTCTCTGTAATCATCATCAGCAACCATGACGGCGTGTGTAGCGCGAATTTTTTATAAATGACATCCGAATAGGTTAAGCGTGCCCGCTTTAACGTTCTCGAATTAAAGAGCCGCTATTCTGGAAAGTAAATGGCTGATATCTGGCTACTTGGTCAGTTGTAGTGTTTAGAAAAAGAACTAAGCTGTAACACGAATCAATCAGATTCACTAATCAACGAAAAAGGAATTTTTATGCTGAAGACACTAACTGAACAAGAGGTCCGCTCTGTAAGCGGCGCAACTTGGGCGCATATAGCAACCGCTGTCGCGGTTTCTGAAGCTCTTTACGAATTCTATCAGGGTTACTCGGACAATAGGAAATAAAAGTATGAATCAACAAAATAGCTTGATGCAGCCACTCAGTGACAGTGAAGTAAATGAAACTTATGGGGCTGGGTTATTTTATGAGCTTGGTGCTTTCTTTGCAGATGTTGCAAATGCCCATGATGCTATATATCGAACGTATGGAAACACCAATAGAAACCATTGGTAAAAACTAACCCTAATGAAGCCAGGCGCACTGGCTTCACCTTTAAGGTAACCGTATGATCAACATTACACCTGCTTTAGGGCTTACCATCGCTGCGGCATTAAACTTATTGAACTCTGGATGGATATGGCTCACCGATACGGGTTCTGACAGCCACTTAGACAGTTTACAAACCGGGTTGTTATTTCTTATTCTGGCAAAAACGTATCAATTGGCGAGTGATACCGCGACGAGTAAACACCATAAAAAATAGTGTTTTTGAAGGTGTATAAAAGTAGGTTTGCTCCTTAAAGCCTGATAGTTGCAAAAGGGTTTAGCTGATAATTTCTTACAGATAGATATTTGGGCTGTATTCGGTATTGCTTTACATAAGTCATACTTTTATAGGCTGGTGAAACTGATGTGTAAAGTAGTGATTATTGTTGAGCCAAACCAGCAACCAAAGCCCGAGAATTAACACCGCCTGCAACCCGGTACGCGACCCGATAACAGGACTGCACAATTTTGTTGGAACATGGCACCTTGACCGAACAATTCTGCAACCTAATGAAGATGAGTTTGTCTTTAAGGGAGTGGCTGATTTCACATGGCTTGAAAATCGATTAATGGATCAGGAAACCGGAGTGGCGACTGTACCTAACGGTATAGAGTTGCAGGCTGAGCGCACCTACATTTGGTAAGTGGGTGAGAACCGTCAATTTGCTATTTACTTTAACGATAACCGCTATTTTCATAGCTTCTCAGTTTTGGAGCCTTACGCGGAACCATGGGCAGCTGCTCACAGCTTAACATTAAAGCCCGAAACAATAATGCTTCATACTCGGATCCGACACCCGATGATTTAATGACCGTTTAGCGAATGAAGCTATATACTAAATTCGACTATACAGTTAAGCGCGAAGATCTCAACGGCAGCTCCGTTCGGGTTGCGGACCTTTGGCTCATCGAGTTTTTTAAATGCATCATTACGATAAACGACTCAAAGGACTTACTACGCCATTTGCGCCTTGCTGAAGAACATGAGTATATATTTGAGTTGTTTTTACATCAGAATGCCCCAGTTGGGCCTGAACCGTTCGGATATCTGCGCCAGACTGTAGTAAATGGGTAGCAAATGAGTGCCTTAATGTATGAGGCGTAATTGGTTTCGTCAATCCCGACACCGATACAGCTTGTTTAAACGCTTTGCGAACGCAAGTAGGATGAAAATGATGCCTTCTTATCTCACCAGTTTCTGGATCTGCGCTAAGTTTATGAGAGGGAAACAAGAACTGCCAGGCGAGCGACTTATTCGCTGAAGGGTATTTTTTAGCGAGCGCATGAGGCATCCAAACTCCGGCGTATTGCTCATTGTGCATATCGAGTCTCAGGTATTCATCAACCTGGGCTATTTGATTTCTAAGTAATGGAATTAGCTCCGTTGCCAAAGTAACGACCCGGTGTTTTTTGCCTTTACCATTCCAGACCCTTAAACACTTATAATCGAAATCGATATCTTGCACGCGAAGTTGCACAGCTTCCATGCTTCTTAGGCCACTGCCATACATCAAGCCAGCAATAAGATAGTAACGTTTATTCAATCTTGACATAAGCAGCTTCACTTCATCCTGCGTCATAACAATGGGCAGTTTGGGTTGACGTTTACTTCTGGCAAAATTCAAGTTAAGAGACAGCTCACTCTTGATAATGTGCTTATAAAGAAACGATATCGAGTTTAATGCAATAGCTTGCGTGCGAGGTGACACATTTGCATTTAGCGCCAAATGTTCAAGGTATTGTTCAACTTCGTTGTCACCCATTGATGAAGGGTGACGTTTCCCGTGAAAGTGAATAAATGCTGAAATCCACTTCAAATAAGTAGAGACCGTCCTTGGAGAATACTGTCTAAGCAACATGTACTCTGTTATGTGATTTAAAAGCGGAGACTTTGTTTTCATGACTTTCTATTTAACTGTATAAATATACAGTTATAGCAGTCTTTCCCCTATATTCAAGCAAACGACCCAATCGCGCGTTTACGTCCTAAAATCAAATAGCTTTATTTTCTTGCAGCCATTGCCTGCGTAGGCTTTCGCCAACTTGATAATCATGGCAATATGGATAAAAATGAGCAGTAGCTCGGTAGAAAAACGCGCAAATTGCGCCTTATTAAATTGTTATAAGCCAGATTAAGGCCATGGAAATACTCTTTTTTATAATAGGCGTGGCCCTATATTTGGCTGCATTAAGCTTGTTGGTTAAAGGCCACAAGTCGTTAAACCTTCGCTTCGGCTGGCCAACCCCATCAGGGCTAGTCAACAATGCACTCTGCTATTTCTTTTTTGCTGCTTTTATTTGTGTGGTCATTCCTTTTGCTTTCTTTTTTCCATTATGGCTCAACACGTTTTTGCCAGTACTACAGTCAACACAAACAAATAGCGCTCTTCTCATACTGCTCGGTGGCTTTGCTCTTTCCGTTACAGTGTGGTTAAACTATAAAAAATCTAAACAAGGCAGTTTTAACAGTGGCTTATAACAAACAAATTATGTCACTCGCTGCCGCTCGCTGGGACGCAAACACGTGCGCGGCTTCGCCATTATTGCACACGTATTTGCGCCCCATATTTGGAAGTTATATGCTCATCTACTTTAGTTCTTCGAAAAAGGAATTTTAAAATTTGAAAACCTATTACTTGTTACTTTCAGTTTTCTTTTGCTTTACTGTAAATGCACAAGCTCATAATGTGAGCGTTACTGTCCCGCAGTCATACGAGACAGAGACATCAAAAAAATACCCTGTAATTTATTTACTAGACGGCACCCCAAATAAGAATATGCTAAGTGGCATGCTTCAAAGACTTCATTTATCAAAAGGATCTTATGAGCATATTATCGTAAGTATCGACGTAGAGGATCGACTGAATGATTTCGCGCCAACTGTAAACATGGACCCAAGAGGTCCCGTTGGTAAAGGAGGTGGAGGAGACAAATTTCTAGATTTTTTAGAACAAGAGCTCATGCCTAGTATCAACAAAAAATATCGTGCTAGTAAATTCAATACCATAGCTGGTCACTCTGTCGCTGGGCTACTTGTTATTCATAGCTTTCATTCTCGCCCAAAACTTTTTCAGTCTCATCTAGCTTTCAGTCCGGCTGTATGGTGGGGGGCAAGAGAGACGGTTAAATCGGCTAAAAATTACGTACTCTCTAACGGAGGCAGTGAAAATTACCTTTACATGAATATTGGGAGTGAAAGCGGTGAAATGAAAAGAGTGTATGACTCATTCGCAAAAACAATATTGAAAAACCGTTCTATAGACTTAAAGTTAAAGCTAAACGAGTTTAAAGATGTTTCTCACGACTTCACAATGGCAGCAGGCTTGTACAACGCTTTATCAGGTTTACATCAATATCAGCGCAGTAAGGACATATAACAAACAACTGTTGGCACTCACTGCGTTCGCTGGGACACAAACACATGGGCTGCCTCCCTTCGCTCGTTATTTTAGCCCATGTATTTGTGCCCCAAAGTTGGGTGTTATATGTCAAAGGAAAAGGAATGACCAAGGAAGATGTTAAAAGGGGAAGTACTTTTGCTAGTTATATGGCTTCAGCATCTGCTGCTGCCTTGGCGTATATAACAACGAAGTATTTGAACTTAGCTGGCTCACCAGATGAAACAGGTTCATTACTTTTTTATGGTCTACTTTACGCTTTTATTTTTTTAGCGTTCCGTTTCTTTACATCGCGCTTGTTTAAGTGGCTTTATACCTAATTTCAAAAGGCTAGGGTTTTATTTATAAATGACACATAACAAGAAAATAAAGTCACTCGCTATCGCTCGTTGGGACGCTAACACGCAGGGCCACTTCGTTATTATGCCCTACCTGTTATCGCCCCTTATTTAAAAGTTGGTATGACTCCCTTTGTCAAGCTTGAACGAGTGCTTCCCTGACACTCTTTCAGCCCATAATTAGCT
>NZ_JAESDK010000027.1 GCF_019249245.1 Alteromonas lipotrueiana
ACAAAGCTAATTATGGGCTGAAAGAGTGTCAGGGAAGCACTCGTTCAAGCTTGACAAAGGGAGTCATACCAACTTTTAAATGAGGGGCGCAGGCTCGTAGGGCATAACGGCGAAGCCGCCCTGCGTGTATGCGTCCCAGCGAACGTAGTGAGCGACTTAATTTTTTTGTTATATGCCGTGTTTCTGAAGTCATATCTCACTGCTAAAGAAAGCCTATTCGAATGGATTATTACCATATTTTTTTCGATCATGGATAAAAGGAATAAGCATACATAAAGTAACTAACACTAAAATGCTTATGAATACAAATAGTCCACGCAACAATCCATGTTCGTAGCCAATTAGTCCAGCAAGAGGAATAATTATTAGACTCATTTTGCACAGATGCGATTTATAGATATTAAAAAAACGCTTTAAATTATTCATCTACTTTAGGTATATAACAATTTAATATAGCGCGATTTGCGCGTTTTTCTGCCAACGCATCGCTCGCTTTTATACTTTCACTATTAATACCAAACTAGCTATCATATTGCTATATAAAGGAAAGCAGGCAACCTAGATAAAGTGCGAAAGAGAAAAAACGAGCGATTGGGTCGTTTTCCTGAATATGGGAGCGACGCAGCGTATTTAGATAAATAAATAATTAGCCTCGCTTACTAATACGCTCATGTCGTTGCTCACTCGTTATACCATTTAGATGGAAAGAGCCCACGACCGGCATACGTACGGAGATGCCTTACAGCGACCACTGACAGGCACCACTGAATAAGGAGCGGAGCGGACGGTCAACGATCTGATTTCCTACTTCTCGACAAATAAAAAGTCATTGGTTTTGCGTATATTTTTACCAAACTACATAATTATTTGCGATTTTTTGACATGTTAGGGCGTCCATGACAGCTTAGGTTAACTCAACTATCGATGAAACCCGTGCTTGTTCGGGAAAAGGAATTCCAAATGTATCAGAAACTTGCCTGTATTTTTATCGGCGCATTACTCAGCCTTAGCCATCACGCAACCGCTAAAGTACGCGGCGAAGCCATAGTTACGACTGTAACATCGGAAATATTGAGTGAGTCGCGGGAATTGCTTATTCACTTACCCAATAATTACTCAAGCTACAAAGACACAACTTACCCTGTTTTATATTTGCTAGACGGCCAGCGCAACTTTGCGCATACCGTTGGCACGCTAGACCTTCTCAATCAGTCTGGTATGGCGCAAGAGATGATTGTTGTAGGCATCACAAACACGGTACGTTCGCGAGATTTCACACCCACCTATGATGAAAGCTACAACGAGTGGGGTATATCAGGTGGGGCAGACAACTTTTTAGACTTTCTAGAAAAAGAGCTAAAGCCCTATGTAACGTCGAACTATCGAACCAACAACTACGCAATACTTGCTGGTCACTCGTTAAGCGCTCTGTTCACCGTATATACCCTGCATGAAAGGCCCGATATGTTTCAAGCATATTTCGCTTTTAGCCCAAGCTTGTGGTGGCATGAGGAAGTGATATTTCCAGAAGCAAAAGAGTTTTTTAAGTCAGACAGTGACCTGAATAAATACCTTTATGTGAATATGGGCAGCGAAGGCGGAAAGATGCTTAGCTCATTCGAACATTACTCTGAGCTGCTGAACAGCAGTACACGAAAAGGGTTTACGTTTGACACCGAATTAGATACATCAGAAAGCCACAATACTACTGCGCTTGCAGGTATGAGCCTGGCCCTTCAAAAGCACCTTAATTCGTTGCGCCCTTCAGGCACGGTTATTCAAAAGGGTCTCCCTGCGATAGAGCAATACTATAAAGATCTTTCTGAAAAGTACGCGTTTCACGCGAAACCAGAATACAAAGCGGTAAACCACGCTGGCTATACGGCGCTGAATAAACAAGACTTTGAGTCTGCTATTGCGATTTTTAAGAAGAATGTTGCTAGCTTCCCAAATAAGTCTGATGCATACGACAGCTTGGCAGATGGGTATGAAGCTAAAGGTGATTTAGCCATGGCGCTTAAGATGAGGAAGAGAGCGTTAGCAATGAGCTATGAAGAAAATGTTGAGAATGGTGCTTATAAAACCCGGTTGAATAATTTAGAGAAAAAGATCGGTGAAGGCGTAAAAAAGTGAATCGCTAAAGCACCTAGCATCTTGTGTCAAAGGCTGGTTTACGTATAAAGGGCTGCCAAAATCAGCCCCGCACAGCCTAAACCTCGATAGATTCCGATATTTCCAAAGCATCGTCCACCTCGGTGCCTAAGTACCGGACAGTGCTCTCTAACTTCTTATGGCCAAGCAAGGGTTGCACTACCCGAAGGTTTTTAGTTTTCTTATAAATCAGGTAGGGCTTGGTTCTGCGCATTGAGTGAGTGCTGTAAAGAGAGGTATCTAATCCAAGTTTTTCAATCCACCCGTGGAAAATGCGATTATATTGTCTAGTTGATATGTGTTCAGCACCATGTATACGAGACTTAAAAAGACAGTCAGACGCTTTTAACCCGGCTTTCTTTACCCAAGCCAATATCGATTCTCCAGTGTTCGGTGTTATCTCAAATTGGACCGGACTACCTGTTTTTTTGCTGAACAACATGTGTGCGCCTCAGCACTGAACGTCCGCAAACGACATCTGAGACCTTGAGTTTAACGAGGTCACAACCTCGTAGTTTGCTATCAAGACCAAGATTGAAGAGAGCGAGATCACGCGTCCGACCCTCAAGCTCTAAACGAATTCGGATACCCCATATATGTGATATCTGAAGAGGCTTTTTCTGCCCGATAATGTGATTTTTGTTCCAAGGTGTATGGATTTTAATTGCCATGAGTTGTCTCCTGTTTAATAGGAAACTTGAGTATGGCAGTCAGGTTGACAGGCGCACTTAGACAAACACCGGACATTCAGCAAGAAGGAAATTAACTACCCGTAGCGTAGTTAATTGCAAAAAATATCCCTTTACATCCCAACTTAAAAGCTTAGTACAGGTCGTTACAAGTAGAGCAATGCAGTGCTATAAGCAAAAAATACTGTGACTCAGTCAACTACCGTATCATCATAACCATAATTATCACTCACGTAATCGCTTTCAAAATCAGCTTTGATCGCTAAAGATTGACTGAAAGTCTTTTTCGCCGTCCTCTCATCTCCTTTAGATAGATAGGCAAAGGCTAGACTGTCGTATACCTGCGGCGCATCTGGAAAAAGTGAAACTAAATAATAGAACATGTCAAATGCCTCCCTAAATGAGTCTGCCCTAAGGAGTTCCATTCCAAGTTCATTGATAGTTCGACCAATAAATCGCGAGTAGCCCTCATCGCTGTAAGCCAGTTTAAAATGCTTTGAAAACTTCTCTTTCCCGTTGGTCTTGTAGTATTCGTAAGCAAAATTCTTTTCCAACTGCCTTACTGAATCATACTCCCCGTTTTTGATAAACGAGAGTATTCGACCAGATATGAGTTCAGCTACTAAGTTGTCACTATTTGTGAGAACCACAATTTGATAGTTATTAGCTAAGTCAATTTCCACGGCGGCACTGACTCCAA
This sequence comes from Alteromonas lipotrueiana, assembly GCF_019249245.1. GTDB lineage: Bacteria > Pseudomonadota > Gammaproteobacteria > Enterobacterales > Alteromonadaceae > Alteromonas > Alteromonas lipotrueiana. The sequence goes on from NZ_JAESDK010000027.1 coordinate 3,541, forward strand.
GTCCACCACCATATGCCCCCCAATGTGAACGATCCATAGCAAATACTTTGCGATTAATTGAATTTGAGTTTTGTAATAGTTTATCGGTATAAAAGAGTGCTTGATAAAATCGATGTACGTCTCTCACAGTTGACTCAATGCCGCCGTCTGGACTTGGATGCTCAACAAGATCCACTTCGCTCAATGTGCTGTCGTATTGATAAGTATATTTTACCGACTGGTGATCATGCGAATTGGAAGGTTCAAATGTGGTGGCTGTCATTTCCGTCGGTAAGAATATTTTATTTTTTAGTAGTTCTTCGAACTGTTTACCCGTAACTTTTTCAAGAATCTTACCCAATACAATATATCCGTAGTTCGAATATTGATTGTCAGTGCCGGGTTTAAATAGAAGGGGGCGGTCAATTAATACACTTAGTTTCTTATCGATAGTATCGAATGCAAGAGGGTTTTCCCTATATTCTGCGACAAAGATATCGTCAAAGCCAGCGCTGTGATTTAGTAGTTGTTCGATTGTTATTTCGTCAGCAAAAGACTGTTTGAAGCCCAAATCAAAGGAAATCAGCTTACTATTTAACCTAAAGCTCCCATTTTCGATTTGTTGTAATACCAACACTTTAGTGAAGTCTTTCATGATCGAACCAAGGTTAAACCGAGTATGCCCTGTGTTCTTTATTTTTTCTTGAATGTTCTGAAAACCATAAGACGATATAAATATTTCTTTATCATCTTGTATTACCAACACATTTCCGGAAAACCACCCCATATCATGATATTGCGTTGCAATGTCGTGCGCGATTGCGGGAAGATTCGTAGACTTTGCGTTTTGGTCATTTACGTCACCATAAGCAATAGAGTAAAAAGAAAAAAATAGGATACAAATTAAAGTTGATTTTTGATTCACTTGGTTGACGCTCCACTGTCAAGTTTATTATTTAACTACGCGTTATCGTAACACCATTCTGTAATGAAGAGTGATTTGATCTACTCTCTTCGAAAAATTTGTGAATGGAAACATTTGCTTAACTGTTGAACTTTGTTCTTGAGATATCCAAAATCTAAACCTTAAACTGGCTCAGGATATTTTAGAAATAAAAAATGATGAATGACCGGTTTACGTACAAAGCTGCCTTTCAAGAGGTGAGGTGCCAACGGCAGCTTCTTGCACTAAATGGAAGTTCATAGACACTATTAGTAAATGTCCGCTGCTTGCCTGAAGCGCACTGTTACGACTGTTATCGTTGACGTCACGCTCAAAGCCGACTCTTCGGCCAGCCATAACAGAAAATTAAGTGTAAAAATAATGACCGGCCCCGAAAGTGCGGTTTCTTCCTCTTCGGTGCTCAGTTGCGATATAAGCTTCATCCAATACTGACTTCACTCAAACTCTTTAGCCCCCGGCGGCGGATAATACAAAGCTGCTTTATTGTCAATTTTCTGACTCGCCACCTGTTCGAACAGGCACTTTCGCTTGGTCAGTCAACGCGGCTTCGCCGCTGACTTTTTCATTTAATGCTTACCCGCCGCTTGTTGGTACCTGGGCAGGCAATCTCATTTTGTCGAAAATCTCGACTTAAGTGGCAAAAGCCACTTTAAAGATGTCCGTTCAAAAATATATGGCGCGTTACGCGTAACTGATACGATGTCTGGTTCTCCTTTCGTCACGATCACAGGCCAAGATGAAATTTAAAGTTTAGACCAGATTTTTACAATGCTGTCAGCGATAAAATCTGCCGGGTTATGCGTAACCTTTTGCGGGCGTTTAACAGGTAAACTACCGCTCTTTTTTATCAACGCAATTGTTTTGAATACGTATGCAATCTCTTGGTTAGCTGAGTAACCGCAGGTAACATTCTGTTAACCTTACAGGCACGTTATTTTATTTAATTGTTAAAGCAGGACCCCGGCATGGCCTACAGACTTTCAGCAGCAACCGCTATAACCGGTTTATTATTTGTTTTGCCCGGTAGTGGTCTGGCGTATTCGACACCGGCAGACAATACCGCGGCTAATGCTGTGTCTTCATCTGCTGAAATACAAACTGATAAGCAGGACAGTCCTACTTCAGTGGCTCCGCCATCATGGTGGACGGGGATGAAAAATACTCAATTGCAACTTATGATTCATGGCCACAATATCGCCGGTAGCCAGGTTTCAGTTGACGATAAAAGTATTCAGATTGTTAACGTTACTTCTTTAGAAAGCGCACATTATGTGTTTGTCGATATAGATTTAAGCCAGGCGCGCCCGGGCGAGTATACCTTCACTTTGACGAAGCAAAACACTGCCCCTCGTCAGTTTTCATACACGCTGAACAAACGCGCCGGTAAAGTAGAGAGAGGCTTTAGTCAGCGAGATAGCATTTATCTTATCGCCCCTGATCGCTTTGCCAATGGCAACCCCGATAACGACAGTATTGAAAACTTAACTGACAAACACCAGCCAGATAGGCCGGGAGGGCGTCACGGGGGCGATATTCAAGGTATCATCAATCATTTAGATTACCTGAATGACATGGGTTTTACACAGATTTGGTCAATGCCACTATTAGAAAATGCCATGGACAATTATTCGTATCATGGCTATGCCATTACCGACCATTACAATATTGATGCACGCTATGGCTCAAATCAGCTGTATCGGCAATTAAGTCGTGAAGCAAACGAACATAACATCGGAATTATTATGGATGTGGTGCTTAACCATATCGGTTCCAATCATCCATGGATGTCTGACCTGCCTTCATCAGACTGGGTACATCACCAAGGTGAGTTTTCGGCCACAACGCATCGTCGCGAAGCACTGCACGATATACATGGAGTCGAGGCCGACAAAAAAGCGTTTAGCAATGGCTGGTTTGTACCTACCATGCCAGATTTGAATCAACAAAATCCTTATTTGGCGACTTATCTTATTCAAAATGCTATCTGGTGGGTGGAGTACGCTCAGCTTAGCGGTATCAGGGTGGATACGTACTCGTATTCAGACAAAGCCTTTCTGACGCGCTGGACCAAAGCATTAACGACACAATATCCCGATTTAAATATTGTAGGCGAAGAATGGACAACAAATCCGGTGATTACCTCGTACTGGCAGGCGGGTTCGAACCGCGCTGATGGCTATCAGTCGTATTTGCCCAGTGTAATGGATTTTCCTCTACAACAAGCTTTGATCAACGCCCTGAAAAATGAAGAAAGTTGGGGCAGTGGTTTAATCGAACTGTATGAAATTCTGGCCAGCGATGCACTGTATGGCGATCCGTATAATCTGGTTACTTTTACTGACAATCACGACATGAGCCGGATTTTTACACAATTGGATGAGAACTATGCATTGTGGGATATGGCCATGACATATTTGCTGACCAGTCGTGGCATTCCACAGGTATTTTACGGAACCGAAATTTTGATGGCTAACCCGGGCACCGAGGATCACGGTATCATTCGTACTGATTTTCCAGGCGGTTGGGAACATCATGATCAAAATGCAGTGACCCAAAAGGGTTTATCTTCTTTACAGAAAAAAGCACAGAATCGTATGCGCTCTCTGTTAAACTTTCGCCGGCAACATCCTGGTGCTGTTTCGGGTGAGTATCTGCACTATGTGCCTGAAGCGGGTATCTATGTTTATTTTCGTTTAAACAAGCAAGGAACGCCGGTAATGATGGGGCTGCTTAACAAAAACACCGCCGTCACAGAGGTAGAGTTGAGTCGATTTGCGCCTCAGCTTAAACAAATAAAACAGTTAACCCGATTAAAAGACAACAAGACCGTTGCTGCAACGGCCGCCACACTATCAGTGCCGGCGCAAAGTGCTTCAGTATGGCTACTGCAATAAAGTAGTAAAACTTAACTAAAACGATAACAAATGTGGTAACTATGCAAACACAACAACCCAGACTTCATTTCTGGCAAATCTGGAATGTCAGCTTTGGCTTTTTAGGTGTTCAATTCGGCTTTGCGCTTCAAAATGCCAATGTCTCGCGTCTTTTATCTGATTTAGGGGCCGACCTTCACTCGCTGTCTTTGTTTTGGCTGGTGGCGCCTATTATGGGTTTATTAATTCAACCCATTGTTGGTGCCGCGTCAGATCGTACCTGGAATGGCTTAGGACGCCGCCGACCGTTTATTTTGGCTGGTGCTGTCGCCGCAGCCATCGGCATGCTGCTTATGCCTAATGCGCCGTTGTTTATTACCTTTATGGCGCCCATGATTTTTGGTGCATTGATGCTGGCGTTAATGGATGCATCTTTTAATGTCTGTTTTCAGCCATTCCGGTCACTGGTTTCTGATATGGTGCCTTCAGAACAGCGTAACGCTGGTTATTCAATTCAATCATTCCTTATCAATATTGGTGCGGTAATTGGCTCAATTTTACCGTTTGTATTGACCAATGTTGTTGGCCTTGAAAACACTGCCCAAATGGGCGAGGTTGCACCTTCGGTAATGTGGGCGTTTTACATCGGGGCCACAGTACTTTTAGGTACGGTGATCTGGACAGTAATAAGAACTAAAGAATATTCACCCGAAGATTATAATCGTTACAAAGGCATTGAAGCCGAAGAAGCTGAACCCAAACAGTCCATGGGCGTGCGTCTGGGTAATTTTTGGAAGCTGGTAGTTAATATGCCTACTACCATGAAGCAACTGGCGGTGGTGCAGTTTTTTTCGTGGTTTTCTTTGTATATTATGTGGGTTTACACCACGCCGGCCATAACTCAGCATATCTGGAATGTTGACAAAAAATGGTTCGATCCGGGCTTTATTGCCACGGTGCCCATGATTCCTGACGCAATAGTAATGGCAAAAGGGGCTGCCGGTGACTGGGTAGGTATTTTGTTTGCCGCTTATTCGGTGTTTGCCGCTATATTCTCAATATTTTTAGCAAAGTTAGCTGACCGGTTTGGTCGTAAGCTTATCTATTCAGTTTCATTACTTGCAGGTGGTGTGGGCTACATCAGTTTCTTGTTGTTTCAGGATCTGAATATGGTGACGGTTAATTTGCTGATCACACAGGTGGAGGTGCCCGTAGGCGCCGTACGTCTGCTGGTTCCCATGATAGGTATCGGTATTGCCTGGGCCGCCATTCTGGCTATGCCATACGCAATGCTGGCAGGAGCATTGCCCGCTCGTCAAACGGGAGTCTATATGGGGATCTTTAACTTTACTGTAGCAGTGCCACAGATTGTAGCCGGCCTGTGTTCAGGCTTTATTCTCGCCAACGTATTTGATAACGAAGCGAAATACATCATTGTGGTGGCCGGTGTGTCCATGCTGCTGGCGGCAATTTCAGTATTTTTTGTCAAAGAACCTGACCCGCGTTAACCGTTTTTTTAAGGATTATTATTATGAACAAATTTTCTATAGGTTTTACCGCGTTAGCCGTCGCGGGTGCATTAAACGGATGTACCGGAACCCACGTGGGCCAGCCCAACACGTCACAGGCATCGCAGGATAACAGCGCGCCAATGCCTATTCACGGGACGCAGCATCCCTTTGCAAAAGAAGCGATTTATTTTGTTGTCACCGATCGCTTTGTTGACGGCGATCCAACTAACAACCATGAAGATCAGGGCGGCGACCATCCCACCTGGAACCTTCGTCTTGAAGGGCCAGAAGACCAGTATGCCAATGTAGGCTATATGGGCGGCGATCTGCAGGGTGTACTAAACAACGCCGAATATATCAAAGACCTGGGTTTTACCGCCATTTGGCTAACGCCTGTGCTCGACAATCCTGATGAAGCTTTTACCGGCGGCGAACCAATCGAATTTGGCGGTGCTTTCAAAGATGGGGGTAAAACCGGCTATCACGGCTACTGGGCGACTAATTTTTATAAAGCCGACGAGCATCTGGTGAGTGAAAATTTAAGCTTTAAGGATTACACCCGCACGCTGCGCAACGAATACGACCTGAAAACAGTGTTTGATATTGTGGCGAATCACGGGTCGCCTAGTTTTTCGATGCCTGAAGACCAACCTGGCTATGGTGAATTATACGACAAAAATGGCAAGCTGGTAGCCGATCATAAAAACCTGCCGCCTGCCGAGCTGGATACCAGCGAGCCATTGCAGGCTTTTTTCCATGACGAACCTGACCTGATGCAATTATCAAATCTGGATGAAACTAACCCGGATGTGCAGGATTATTTGATTAACGCGTATTTGTACTGGATAGAGCAGGGCGCCGATGCGTTTCGTATCGATACCATTCGCCATGTTCCCCACGCCTTCTGGCGAGAAATGTCTGATCGCATTCGTGCCGAGCACCCAGATTTTTTTATGTTTGGTGAAAGCTTTGTTTACGATGCTAATTTTATTGCTCAGCATACTTTGCCCAAAAATGGCGGTGTGAGTGTACTGGATTTCCCGATGCAAGAGGCCATGATTGAGGTTTTCTCAAAGCCTGACAGCGATTATGGTGCGTTGACTGACACCTTACACCTGACTCATGGTCCTTATGCCAACCCTTACGAGCTGACCACTTTTTATGATAATCATGATATGGCGCGAATGGACGCCCCCGACAGTGGTTTTGTAAATGCGCACAACTGGTTATTTACGGCCCGGGGTATTCCGGTTATTTATCAGGGGTCTGAGATTGGGTTTATGCGGGGCACCGCTGAACACCAGGGTAATCGTAATTATCTGGGCCAGGAAAATATCGATAAAGCGCCTGAACATGTTATTTATCAACAACTGAAAGAAATTGCACATGTACGTAAAAACACTCCGGCGTTACAACGGGGCGTACAGGTCAATGTTCAATTAGCAGGCGATACGGCTGCTTTTTACCGGGTGCTTCAAACCGATAATTCAGCTCAGACCGCTTTGGTATTGTTAAATAAAGGCAAGCAGGCTGCCCAGTTTTCTATCGAAAAGTATCTGCAAAGCGGTCAGTGGAAAGAGCAGCTTACGGGCACTCAAAAAACCATTGATGCAGACGGGGCACTGAAAACGCAGGTAGGGGCCAACGACGTGCAGGTTTGGGTGTTAGATCACACCGTCACCCAACCAGAGTTGCTTGAACAGCTAAAAAGCCAAATGGCGCGTCAGTAGTAATAAGATATTATCTGGCGCCGCACGAGCGCCGGATAATCAGCTCAGCTGGCATAAGATAGTCGTGAATGGCCTGTTTATTAATGGCTTTAATAAGGGTATTTACCAGCAGCTCACCCGCCTTGGTGGTGTTTTGGCGCACCGTAGTTAACCCGGGTGAGGTGTAAGCTGAAACAGGAATATTGTCATAGCCAACTACCGCGATATCTTCGGGGACCTTTAAACCTGCATCGCGGATGGCATCTAAAACGCCAATAGCAATAAGATCCGAAGCACAAACAATAGCGTGAGGATGGGTGCCGCTGCTCAAAATGGTTCGCATGGCATTGTGACCCGAGGTTTCGGTCGAAAACGCATCGTATTGCAAGTTCAGGCTGTCTGAAAGCTGATGCGCTTTTAATGCTTCACAGTACCCTTCATAGCGCGCTTTAAACTCAGGCGCCTGCTCACCACATTCGCCAATAAACGCGATATTTGTATATCCCTGATCAATCAGATGTTTGGTGATCAGCATGCCACCCTGGTAATTATCGCATCCTATATTTACGCCCGGTTGGTCTTTATCGGGCGCCCCCCAGCGCACAAAGCGGGTGCCTTGTTCTTCAAGTCGGGCAAGCTTACTTCGATACGAGCGATAATCGCCATAACCTAGCAATATAATGCCATCGGCTTTGTTAGAGTCTTCATATTCAGCATGCCAGTCATCCTCCATATTCTGAAAAGAGACCAACAGGTCAAAGCCAGCGTTAGAGCAGGCACGGGTAATGCTTCCTAACATGGAAAGAAAAAATGGGTTGATCAACGAATCATCGGTAGTAGGGTCTTCAAAAAGCAGCAAGGCGAGTGTATTACTTTTTTGTTTTCGCAAATTGCTGGCGTTCTTATCTACCTTGTAGTTTAGCTCCCGTGCAATTTTTACTATGCGGTCGCGGGTTTGCTGACTGACTAAAGAACTGTTGTTCAGGGCGCGCGAGACAGTAGACTGCGAAACCCCGGCCCGATGTGCGATATCAAAGGAGGTTGCTTTTTCTTTCATAATGAGAACCGAAAACAGCTTATAAGCAAAAGACCAAACCTGCACATCATACCACAAAAGCCATTTGCAAACGGACAATAGTTATGGCGTAGCTATTTGATGCTTTAATTTTAACCACTTACACACAACTGTTTACGAAAAAAGATCGCCGTAACGGTCGCCGATGTTATACTCGGGCTCGTTTTGAATTTCATTATTATTAAAGGGGAATGCGCGAATGGCCGAGACTGAAAATCGTCCGACCAATTTTATCCGGCAAATTATCGATAAAGATTTGGCGGCTGGGTTACACCAGCAGGTGAAAACGCGTTTTCCGCCCGAGCCTAACGGTTATCTGCATATTGGTCACGCAAAGTCTATCTGTCTGAATTTTGGTATTGCCGAAGATTATCAGGGCAGTTGTAATCTGCGCTTTGATGATACTAACCCTGAAAAAGAAGACATCTCTTTTGTGAACAGTATTCAAAAAGATGTTCGCTGGTTAGGGTTTGATTGGCAGGGTGAGCCATGCTATTCCTCTGGTTATTTTGACCAGTTACACAAGTATGCCAACGAGCTGATTGATAAAGGTCTGGCCTATGTCGATTTTTCTACCCATGAACAAATGCGTGAGCTTCGGGGTACGTTAACCGAGCCGGGAAAAAACAGTCCGTATCGCGACACCGATGTAGCAACGAATCAACGCGAATTTGCTAAAATGACCGCCGGTGAATACGCCGAAGGACAGTGCAGTTTGCGCGCAAAAATCGATATGTCATCGCCGTTTATGTGTATGCGCGACCCGGTTATTTACCGTGTCCGTTTTGCCCATCATCATCAAACTGGTGATAAGTGGTGTGTGTACCCGATGTACGATTTTACTCATTGCATTTCTGATGCACTTGAAGGTATTACTCATTCGTTATGTACGCTTGAATTTCAGGACAACCGCCGGTTGTACGACTGGGTAATCAACAATATCTCAATTGACTGCACACCGCGCCAGTATGAATTTTCGCGCCTGAATCTTGAATACACAGTATTGAGCAAGCGCCGTTTGATTCAACTGGTTGATGAGCAGCACGTTTCGGGATGGGATGACCCCAGGATGCCAACAATTGCCGGTCTGCGTCGCCGTGGTTATACCGCCGGTTCTATCCGGGAATTTTGTAAACGCATCGGCGTCACCAAAATGGACAACATGGTCGAAATGGGCATGCTTGAAGCATGTATTCGTGACGATTTGAACGTCAATGCGCCACGGGCCATGGCGGTGTTAGATCCGGTTAAAATTGTGATTGAGAATTACCCTCAGGACAAAACAGAAACATTACAGGCGCCCAATCATCCGAACGATGAAAGCATGGGGGCGCGCGAAATTACTTTTAGTCGCGAAATTCTTATCGAAGCTGAAGACTTTCGTGAAGAGGCTAATAAGAAGTTCAAGCGTTTGGTGACCGGTAAAGAGGTGCGCTTACGTAATGCTTATGTGATCAAAGCCGAGCGTGTTGAAAAAGACGACGAAGGTAATGTAATAACCATTTTTTGCACCTACGACGACCAGACATTAGGTAAAGATCCGGCCGATGGACGTAAAGTTAAAGGCGTAATCCACTGGGTTGATGCTGCCGCGGCAGTTCCGGCTGAATTTCGCTTGTACGATCGTTTGTTCACGGTACCTAATCCGGCCGCTGAAGAAAACTTTGTAGATGTTATCAACGCAGAATCGTTGACCGTAAAGCAAGGTGTAGTAGAGCGAACCTTATCTACCGCCAGTGTTGACTCGGGCGCCTGGCAGTTTGAGCGTACGGGGTATTTTTGTTGTGACAAAGACAGCACCACCGATAAGCTGGTTTTTAACCAGACTGTTGGACTACGTGATACCTGGGCAAAAATTGCGAACAGTTAGTCTGTAAACAAAAATAAAGCTAGAAAAAGGCGACCCATAAGTCGCCTTTTTTATTATCTCCCGTCTTGCGATGCAAAAACTGCCTGTATGTCAGAATTTATCAACCCGAAGCCTGCTCTTAATCTGTGGGTTTGGGCTGACAATCCAGTGACTGTCCATTTACTTTGGCGCTATCGTCACCCATAAGGTAAAGGTACAAGGGCATAATTTGCTGAGGTGTTTTCAGAGTTTGTGGATCTTCAGCCGGAAAAGCACTGGCCCGCATACTGGTGCGCGTACCACCGGGATTAATACAGTTAAAGCGTATGCTTCTGTTCTCAAACTCACTGGCCAACACCTGCATCATCCCTTCTGTTGCAAACTTTGATACCGCGTAGGCACCCCAGAATGCTCGTCCTTTACGACCCACGCTTGATGTCGTGAAAATAACCGACGCCGAAGGTGCAAGCCTGAGGACCGGTACCAATTTCTGGGTCATAAGTGCAGTACCGTGCACATTAATTTGCATGACGTCTTGCCATTCCTGTTCAGAAATATCCACAAAGGCGCTCAACTGCCCCAGTATTGATGCATTGTGAAGTACGCCATCAAGATGCCCAAACTTATCTTCAATAGTATCGGCCATATCGGCATAGTTTTTAGCCGTAGCACCTTGTAAATCTAACGGTATTATTGCTGGTTCAGGATGCTCAGATGACATAATCTCATCATACACCGCTTCTAGTTTGCTCACGGTTCTGCCCAACAAAATAACGGTAGCTCCATGGGCTGCATAGGTTTTCGCAGCCTGGGCGCCAATACCATCACCCGCCCCGGTGACCAGGATTACTTTATCTTCGAGTAAATTATCAGGAGCCTGATAGTTGTTCATTATAGGTCTCATGGTTGAAGGTGTTGTTTGTAGTCAAACACCGGTAAAGGGAGAATATACTCATCATACAAAGCTGACGTAGCATGTAAACGGTGTTAACGGCCTTTCCACACAAAGAATTAAAAAAAGAAAATAAAAAGTTAACAAAGTTTTGCAAAGTTGCTGCAAACTCAATAAGATTGCGGTATAAGAAACTGGTCTTACATGTTTAGAATCTTAATTAATGCTTAGGGTTAGTTGTCCTAAACCGACAGGATAGTCACTTAAACAAAGCGTTAACCAGACAATAAAAACAACGAAATTGAGGGAAAAAAGAATGAGAAAACTACTTATTAGTTCCAGTATTGCTATGGCGCTGGGGTTAGCAGGTTGCGGAGGCGGCGATACTATAGAAGATATCGAAGCTGACACGCCTGAACAAACCCCTTTTTCCCGTATTGTTTTTGACCCTGCAGCCGGTAACCTCAATGTTCCCAACGATATTTTGATGTTACCGGGCGATGACGGATTTTTTGATTATACGATCAATATTCCTGTGGCTAATCCCGATGATTTTGGTGACCCACAAAATGCGCTTAACGTGTTAGACGGCTGGTCGACGCAAGCGCCGTTTGTGATTGATGTAGAAACCCCTCCGGGCGCTTCAATTGACGAGTCTACACTGTCAGCCGGTGTGTTTATTCTCGAGGCAACCCTGGGTCTTGACCAGAGCGACCCGGACTGCGCCGCAATAAGCACCCCTTCAGCGGGCTGTAAGGTGGGTGATACGTTAACGTTTGGCGAAGATTATGTACTCAGACTTGCCGATAACAACACTATTTCTGTTATTCCGCTAAAACCATTAAAACCAGCCAGCGGCTATATGCTGGTGGTTACTGATGCGCTTAAAGATAGCAGCGGTAAGGCGGTCAGAGGCTCGACAACCTGGGATTTGGTTCGACAGGATATCGATACTAAGCCCCTTAGCTCAGCTTCGCAGCTACAACTTCAAGGTCTGGTTAATAGCTATATTACCCCGCTAGAATCAGCCGGTTTTGAACGCGACGAAATCAGTTATGCAGCTGCGTTTACTACACAATCGGTCGACGATTCATTACAAGCTTTGAAAAAAGTTTCAGTAGCCACTTATGCTGCGCGGGTAGGGGGCGGAGACCCCGCAGCCGGCCAATCGTTACCGGCGATTATGGTCGGTGATGCGCCAGCTCCTAACGCCATGCAGGCATTGAATCTGGTGAGTGACAGTGTTCTTTCAGGCGCAGTATTACAAGCTTCTGCAGCCCTTGATGCAGGGACACAAGCTGCAATTGAAGCTACGTTGGAAGCCGGCGGATTCGATTCACTTCAAAGCTGTGACGGCTTACTTACCACCGCGGCAGGCGGTGCGGCTGACCAGTTTGGCCAGCTTAATAGTTTTGCTCAACCTTTGGCCTCGGGTTTATTGGCAGAAGTAGGCCCATTTTGTGCCGCCCAACATTATGCAGGTAATATAACTTTGCCGTATTATTTGGGTGTACCCAGTCAGGATAACCCTACCGCGCCTGTCACCAGTTTCTGGCAAGCGGCATGTGACAGCGGCATAGTATTAGCCAGCGCCGATGATGAAGTACTTGCTAATGCCGAGCAAGGGCCAAACAACGCACTGTGTCAACAGCTTGGTTTAGCCGACCTACGGGTTAATGGCGATAAACTTGATAAGGCTCGCAATATTACCCGTTACAATCCGGTACCAGTTACCACGGCCACACCTAATCTAGAGGTTCAGGTCACGATTCCTGACCCAATGGTGGCGGGTGCGCTGGGCTTTCCTTTGAGTACTCCTGAAGCCGGATGGCCGGTGGTCATACTGTATCATGGTATCACCAGCAAAAAAGAAGATATGCTGGCGATTACAGGTTCATTGGCCCTGGCCGGAATTGCCAGTGTGGCTATTGACCAGCCGCTACACGGTAGCCGCGGATTTGATCTGGACATGGACGGTACAGACGAAATCAATGCGACGACTGTTACGCCTACTCACTATATGAATCTGGCCAGTTTACCCACAGCGCGGGATAACCTACGTCAAAGTGTGGCTGATTTGCTAGGTGTTCGTTTAGGCTTGAATGCGGTAATCGATAATACAACAGATCAAAATGTTAAGTTTAACTTAGGTCAGGTATCGGTAATGGGTGTGTCTTTAGGGGCGATGACCGGGGGTAACTTTGCGGCTGTAGCAAATACGTCTTTAGGGGGCGACCTTGCCGCCCTTGATAGTTTGTTTGCGGTAAATGCAGCGTCGTTAGAGTCGCCTGGAGGCGGTGTAGCTCAATTCTTAATCGAGTCACCTTCTTTTGGTCCGCTTATTAAAGGTTTGTTGTTGTCAGAGTCTTCTGAAGATTTCCAGGGCTTGTTGATGCAGCTTTATGGTTCTACAGATGTTTCACGCGAACAGCTGGTGATGGCAGTGACGCAGTTTGAACAGGCACTAACTCCAGAGCAGGCGGCTCAGGTTGAAGCAACCCTTAACGAGTTCTCTTTCGCCGCGCAGACCGTTCTGGATTCAGGCGATCCGAACAACTATGCCAGCACCTTGGGTGCAAACACACCGGTTCACATGATGACGGTAGTAGGGGATGGCAGTGAAGAAAATAAACCGGACCAGGTTATTCCGGTGGAAACTAAACTTCCGCTGTCAGGACAGAATCCGTTAGCCTCGCTTATTGGTTTACCACAAATCAGCAGCACCGTTACCGGCGAGTCAGTCTCGGGTCAGGTTCGCTTTACCGAAGGCGCTCATGCATCTAGCTTAAGCCCGGATGCCAGTGCCGCGACCACAAAAGAAATGCAAACCCAGGTGGCCACTTATATTGCTACTGAAGCGGGTGTCATTAAAATAACTAATTCAGATGTTATAGCAAACTAATCTGTATTGTATTAACAAGGCCAGCCATAAAGCTGGCCTTTTTTATGTCTGATATTAAGTCGGTTGTCGTCATGAGCGTGCAACGCTGATAAACTTGCGCCAACCTTACAGCGAATAGCACTATTTTTGGATAGAGTCGGGAGATTATTTTGGAGTTTTTGTACGAATACGGACTATTTTTAGCGAAGGCGGTGACCCTGGTCGTTGCCATCGTAATGGTCGTTGCGGCAATAGTGGGCGCTGCGAATAAACAAAAGCCGGGTAAAGGTCAGCTAGAAATTGTTTCTTTATCTGAACAGTTAAAAGATATTACGCATTATGCCCGTTCGGTATTGCTGGACAAAACCAGTATGAAAAAACTGGCAAAACAACAAAAGAAAGAAGCAAAAAATCAGGACAAGCAGGATCAAAATCAACCGCGTTTGTTTGTTATTGATTTTAAAGGTTCGATGGATGCTCACGAAGTTGAAAGACTACGCGAAGAAATTACGGCAGTACTTTGCGTGGCAGAAAATAAAGATGAAGTCTTGGTTCGCCTTGAAAGCGGCGGCGGTGTAGTTCACGGCTATGGCCTGGCAGCATCTCAGCTTCAAAGAATCAAAGAAAAAGGCATAAAGCTCACCGTATCTGTCGACAAGGTCGCGGCCAGCGGCGGATATATGATGGCCTGTGTGGCAGACCATCTTATGGCATCGCGTTTTGCTTATATCGGTTCAATCGGCGTATTAGCGCAAATGCCTAACTTTCATAAAGTATTGAAGAAAAATGATGTAGAGTTTGAGCAACATACCGCCGGAGCTTACAAGCGAACGCTTACGGTATTTGGTGAAAACACCGATGAAGGCCGCGAAAAGTTTCAGGAAGAACTTGAAGAGATACATGTTTTGTTCAAAGACTGGGTACGTGAACAGCGAACTAATCTGGATATTGAAAAAGTGGCAACGGGCGAGTTTTGGCCGGGGATAAAAGCTAAAGACCTGGGTCTGGTTGATGAAATTATGACTTCGGATGACTATATCCTTAGCGCGCATCCACAAAAGCAGATCTACAGCGTCAAATATGCTCATAAAAAGAATATGGCTGAAAAGCTGGGTATGTCGTTTGCCTCTGTCGCACAGCGCTCTTTGATGCGTCTATGGAGCGAGTCCAGAAGCTGGTTTCATTAATATTGAGCTATGTCACAGTCGACTAAAAATGTAATTCTGGATGTAGCTGAAGCCTTGTTTGCCGAACAAGGCTTCAATCAAACCTCTATGCGCACCATTACTCGCAGCGCCGATGTGAACCTTGCTTCCGTGAACTATCACTTTGGCAGTAAAAAAAATCTGATTCAGGCAGTATTCAAACGTTATTTTGATGAATTAATGCCCAAAATTGATGAGGTATTGGAGCATCTGCCTTTGCACACCGGATTTGCGGGTATTCAGGCATTATTTAATGCGTTGATTGTACCTATGGTGAGTTTGCATAGTTTCAGGCCAGGCGGTACAGAACGATTTGTGCAGTTATTGGGGCGCGGATATAACGAAACCCAGGGGCACTTACGTCGGTTTATTATGCATGACTATGGTGACACTGTGCATCGTTTACTGTCTGAGATTCATCGTCGTCTGCCCGATATAGACGACAGTGAGTTATTTTGGCGACTGCATTTTGCTATGGGAAGCTTTGTGTTTTCTATGGCCTCGTCGCAGGCGCTCAAAGAAATTGCCCAGTCTGATTTTAATCAAACCATCGAAGTGGTTGACGTAATTAATCATTTGGTGCCTTTTGTGGCACACGGGATCAGCGGCAAACCATCCGTGTAAAACGTTTATGTTTTGTTTTGATACCGACCTCCCAAGGTCGGTATTTTTGTTTATCGATGATAAACTTCGTCCTATCTATATGAGTGTTAAAGGTGTGTTTTTATGATATCGCGCACAGAATTACATACGGTTTTAGATAACCTTTTAAAACCCGAAGATATAAAAGATTACTGTCCAAACGGTTTGCAGGTCGAAGGCAAAGAACGCATAAAAACGGTAGTAACAGGGGTCACAGCCTCACAACGTTTGATCAATGCCGCTATCGAACAAAACGCTGACGCTATTGTGGTGCATCATGGGTATTTTTGGAAAGGTGAAAACGAAGTCATTACTGGTATGAAAAAGCGTCGCTTGCAAACACTACTGGCTCACGACATAAGTTTGTTTGCGTATCACCTGCCAATTGATGTACACCCTGAATATGGCAACAACGCGCAACTTGCACATTTGCTGGGTATCGAGAATGCGAAGCCTATGCCTGGGGTTAGCCCACGGGGTATCGTGTATCAGGGAGAGTTTTCTGCAGCCTTGAGCCCGCAACAATTAGCCCAGCGTTTTGAAAGTGTGTTAGGAAAAACACCGTTGGTTGAGCAGGTCGGTAGCGGTTCAGTGAAAACCATCGCCTGGTGCAGTGGAGGTGGGCAGGGTTTTATAGACCAGGCAGCCGAAGCCGGAATGGATGCATTTTTCAGTGGTGAGGTGTCTGAAAAAACCATTCACAGTGCTCGCGAACAAAATATTCATTACTTCGCTTGCGGGCATCATGCTACAGAGCGCTGTGGTGTGAAAGCGCTTGGCGACTATCTTCACAGTCAGCTAGGGCTGAACGTACGCTTTATCGATATTGATAATCCTGCGTAAGAGTGCTCAATGAAAGAGACTGACCAGTATTTTGATGGCATCGCTGACAAATTTGCCCGCAATATTTACGGCACCACCAAAGGCCGTTTACGCCATATTTTATTGCTTGACGCCATGCAACCATTTTTGCAGGCGCGGCGGCATCAGATTATAGAGTTGGGCGGAGGCACGGGCATATTAACGAAGGCTTTGGTAGAACAAGACCATCACGTAACCCTGACCGATGCGTCTGAACAGGTTCTTGAGCTTGCCCGCGAGTTGTTGGCTCCTTACCCTGATGTAAACGTCTGGCAGGTGCCATTACAGGATATTGAGCATTTATCTTCTTATTCTATGGTGATTTGTCATGCGGTACTGGAGTGGCTGGCCGAACCGTTTGAAGCACTGACTCACATTAGTGAAAAAATGGCCCCGGGCAGCTTGTTAAGCTTGAGTTTTTTCAACCGGGATGCCGCACTTTTTGGCAACGCAGTGTATGGCAACTTTGCTTATATTGCGAAAGGGCTCAAAGTAAAAAATCAGGTTCGCCTTAATCCGGATAACGCCTTGCGTCCAGCGCAGGTTATTGATTACCTGCAGGCCTTAGGCTTTACAATAGAGGCCAAAGCGGGCATACGCTGCTTTCACGATTATATGAACGATAAACCCCAAAGTGATGATAAGTTTGCAGAACTTTTAGACGCCGAAAGGCAATACGGTAAGCAGGAGCCCTTTTGCTGGCTGGGTAAGTACTTTTATTTAATGCTACGCAAAACCTGAAGCTTTTTACACCACTTACAAACAGTATAAAGTATGGCATAACGCGGGTGCCAGCCACCGGAAAAAACATAAAAGGACAGACACAATGAATAAGGTTAGTTTTATTGGGTTAGGTGTGATGGGCTATCCGATGGCCGGTCACCTTGCTGGTGCAGGATATGCAGTCACCGTATACAACCGCACCGCTGCAAAGGCCCAAAAATGGTGCCAGACCTATACGGGCACGCAGGCTGAAACGCCAGAGCAAGCGGCTGAGCAAGCGCAGATAGTATTTATGTGCGTGGGCGATGATAATGACGTACGCGAAATGGCGGGAAAGGTGCTAAAGGTTATGGCACCAGGCTCTGTGCTGGTTGACCATACCACCGCCTCGGCAGAGGTCGCTCGTGAACTGGCCCAGCAGGCTCAGCAACAAGGTATCGGTTTTTTGGATGCGCCGGTCTCGGGCGGCGAAGCAGGTGCGGTTAATGGTGCGCTGACTATTATGGCTGGCGGAGAGCAAGCAGATTTTGACACTGTATTGCCAGCTCTTAAAGCTTACGGCCGTCAGGCAAAATTACTAGGAAAAGCCGGTTCAGGTCAGCTGGCGAAAATGATGAATCAGATTTGTATTGCCGGAATTATTCAGGGGCTGGCAGAGGCATTGCATTTTGGACAGCGAGCAGGTCTGGACTGTGAACAGGTTATTGAGGTCATCCGCCAGGGGGCCGCGCAATCCTGGCAGATGGAAAATCGAGCCGGCAGTATGCTCAACAATCAATACAATTTCGGATTTGCGGTAGACTGGATGCGAAAAGATCTCGCCATTGCATTAGCGGAAGCGCGTAAAAATGGTTCGACCCTGGCGCTGACTGCGCTGGTCGATCAGTATTACGCCGATGTCCAGAAGTCCGGTGGGGGGCGCTGGGATACCTCCAGTTTATTAACCCGGCTAAAATGATTAAACGTCGCTATTTAAACCGCCGGAGTCTCAACTTCAGTAGCAGATGGGTTTGTTTGTTTTTCATATAGTGCGCCGGTCGCCGCGTACAAGCGTTGATTTTCATTAAAAGTTTGCTCTAGCTTGTTCAAACGACCCCGATTAGCTGACGACAGTATCGAAGAGTCGAGGGAGTCCAGCAAAGAGATTACGGTAAAGCCTCGATAAGCGGGTTGTTCAACGTGCAACATACACTGCAACAGGTTAAGTCCGAAGGCAGCAGTTTCGGGCAACAGTGTGTAAGCCTGATAAAAATAATACATGGCTTTGGTGTATTGTTGCTGTACAAACAGCCTGGAACCATTGTCGTTAAGCTCGGTAGCCTGTTCAGCGGCCAGCCCCATAGTTTGCTCAGTTTGGGTCAGAAGCTGCTGGTGTGTTATCTGCTCAGTAAGGCTAAGGCTGGCCTGATTTCGCTCATGCGCTATGGCAAGCAATTCACGAGCCTTTTCAGGCTGCATTAACCCACCGTAAACTTTTGCTGCGGTAATCAAGGTTCCGGTTGCGGTGCGCTGATACGGTGATTCCCGGTCCTGTGCAACCAATGTTTCGGCTCGTTCAACGTCTTCATCTAAAATTGCGGCGTAGGCCATCAGCACATCGCGTTTTTGCAATTGCTGAGCATCGCTTTGTGTACGTCCGGCTATCCCAATAAGCCGACGGGCCTGAGACAAACTTTCGGTGCGATTTGTTAAAGGTTGTTGTTCTGCAATAGACAGGTAAAACTCAGCAAGTTCAAAGGTGAAGGTGGCAAACCTATCACGCGCATGCTGACTGGCTTCCCGTTTTTTCTGTAGTAGTTCGATGCCTTCTACAACCCGGTCTTGTTTTTGATAGGTCATAGATTTAAGGCGCGCGGCCGATAAACTCAGTTCACTGCCCTGAATATTATCCAGATAGTGTTCGGCCTGAGCATACGCTTTTTGCTCAAAGCTTAAACTGGCCAGCCATTCAAATGCTTTGCCGCGGGCCAGCGGCGAATGGGACATCGTGCTTAATTCGTTTTCACATTCGAACCAGTTTCCCTGCACATAATGGCATTTTACTTTTCCCCATTGCGCCCACAATACTTTATCTGACTCTAGCAAAACTGTGTCGTATAGCGTACGGGCATGCAAGATATTACCTGTTTCGAATAATAACTGTGCTTTAAGCTTGATAACATCATTGCGTAAACGAAGAGGAACTTCTTTTTCCAAGAGTTTTTGCAGCAAGATTAAAGCCTGAGATTTATCGTGGCGATCTATTGCCGCCAGGGCATCGCCTACATAACGCCGGTAAGTAATATAATGTTTGATACCCCGGGAAAGACTATTCATATTGTAGGGCTTTATAAGCAGCAAATCCGGCTGACAATCAATGATTTGGCCGATAGTTTGGGGTAGCCGGTCTGAGGTAATAAAAATAATGCCGGTACTAGGACGAATAAACTGTTCATTGCGTAAAATATTGAGCCACTCGACCCCACTGCGCCCCTCACCTAAATGAAAGTCAAAAATAATGACTTCATAGTTTTGCTTACGAAGTGCTTGTTTAAGCTCGCTGGCGCTACTGAAACTGCTTATGTCAAACAATCCCAAACTTAAGATATGGCTTCGCAAGGTGCCTCTTGCGGTGGCATTATCTTCAACAATGGCTAATCGATACTGCATCTGTAGAAACCTGTATAAAAGGCGAGAGTACGTACTGCACAGCGGTTAAGCATAGCAACCCGAGGTTATTTCGTCATTATTGAAAAAAAATAAATTCATTCACAGATATTGATCATATTAACAACCTCAAGCATCATGTCGTCACACAAAGTTTACAAATAACTAACGTTGGCTTGTTGCTTTACGTTTACGTGAAGGGAAGGTGGCGTTATGTTGTTGCCAAGAGCCAAACTACAGGAATAAAAAGTTATGCACCAGGTACCCTTATTTATCAATGGCCAAATGCAACCCTCTGCAACATCAAATTATATTGATGTTACTGATCCTGCTAACAATCAGGTTATCGCGCAGGTTCCGTGTGCGACTGACAAAGAAATTGAAGACGCGGTTAACAGTGCGCAAAAGGCATTTGAAAGCTGGAAAGATGTTCCCGTAACCCAACGCGCACGGGTGATGATGCGCTATCAAGCCCTATTAAAAGAGCATCAGCGCGATATCGCAGAAATCCTGGCCAAAGAGACCGGCAAAACTTTTGATGATGCCATGGGCGACGTATGGCGTGGTATTGAAGTGGTAGAGCAGGCCATGAACGTACCGGCGATGATGATGGGCGAAACCGTTGAAAATGTAGCCCGTAATATTGATACCTATAGCAACACCCAGCCCTTAGGCGTTTGTTTAGGAATCACCCCATTTAACTTTCCGGCGATGATTCCACTGTGGATGTTTCCGCTAGCGGTTGCGTGTGGTAACACCTTTATTTTAAAACCTTCTGAACAAGATCCGATGACACCCATGCGTCTGGCCGAATTGTTTAAAGAAGCCGGCGCACCTGATGGCGTATTAAACGTAGTACATGGTGGTAAAGAACAAGTCGAACCGTTGCTAACACACCCTGTTATTAAAGCGGTTTCTTTTGTAGGTTCAGTTCCGGTTGGGCAGCATATCTACCGGACTGCGACATCAAATATGAAACGCGCACAATGTTTTGCGGGGGCGAAAAACCATACCGTAATCATGCCAGACGCCAATAAAGAACATGTGTTGAACAATCTTGTTGGAGCCTCGGTTGGCGCCGCGGGACAGCGTTGTATGGCTATATCTGTAGCCGTATTTGTAGGTGAAGCCCAAGAGTGGATCCCTGAACTTGCCGAGCGAATCGCAAAGGTAAAACCAGGTCGCTGGGACGACGAAAATGCAGCTTTCGGACCGCTTATCAGCCCGGCAGCAAAAGAGCGTGTATTGAAGCTTATTCAAAGCGGTAAAGACCAGGGCGCCACCTGTCTGGTCGATGGTAGCGACTTTACGCTGGAAGGCTATGAAGATGGCAACTGGGTTGGCCCTACCGTATTTAGTGATGTTACTGACGAGATGGATATATACCAGCAAGAAATTTTTGGCCCGGTATTATGCACGATGGGCGCTGACTCTTTAGAAGATGCCCTGACGCTGGTGAATAACAATCCGTATGGTAACGGCACGTCTATTTTCACAAATAGCGGTGCAGCGGCCAGAAAATATCAGCGTGAAGTTGAAGTAGGACAAGTGGGGATTAATGTGCCTATTCCTGTACCGCTGCCGTTTTTCTCGTTCACCGGTTGGAAAAACTCGTTCTATGGTGATTTGCATGCCTATGGCAAACAAGGCATTCGCTTTTATACAGAAACCAAAACCATTACATCACGCTGGTTGGAAAATGACATTCCAGGCGGCCCGAATATGACAATTTCAATGTCTTAACAGGAGGGCATCATGGATTTTTCATTAACAGATGACCAACAGGCCTTCGCCGATACTGCTGCTCAGTTTTCGCGGCAGGTATTGCAGCCTAACGCAGCCCGTTGGGATAAAGAGCATCATTTTCCGGTAGACGAAATTCGCCAGGCGGGTGAGCTGGGGTTTTGTGGATTATATACCCCTGAAGATCAGGGTGGTTTGGGTCTGTCGCGTTTAGACTCATCGATTATTTTTGAGCAATTGGCGATGGGATGCACAACCACCACGGCAATGCTCACTATCCATAATATGGCCACGTGGATGATTGCCAGCTGGGGAACCCAGAGCGTTAAAGACCAGTGGTGTCCTGAGCTGGTAACAGGTGAAAAGCTGGCCTCTTATTGCCTGACCGAACCTGGCGCAGGCTCTGATGCCGCATCGCTTAAAAGCACCGCCGTAAAGACCGACGATGGTTATCGGCTGAACGGATCTAAAGTGTTTATTTCAGGGGCGGGCAGTACCGATGTTCTGGTGGTAATGGCACGAACCGGCGATGCGGGTCCTGGGGGCATTTCTGCTTTTGCAATACCCGCTGACTGTGACGGTATTATTTACGGTAAGCCTGAAGAGAAAATGGGCTGGAATGCACAGCCCACGCGCATGATCACGTTTGAAGATGTAGAGCTGGATGCCCAGTGGCTACTGGGTAAAGAGGGTGACGGTTTTAAAATGGCCATGCAGGGGCTGGACGGTGGCCGCATCAATATTGCCACTTGCTCAATTGGTACCGCACAACAGGCCCTTAATACTGCACGTGATTATATGCAGGAACGTGAACAGTTTAATAAACCATTGGCGGCGTTTCAGGCGTTGCAATTTAAACTGGCTGATATGGCAACCGAGCTGGTTGCGGCACGGCAAATGGTACGTCTGGCGGCATTTAAGCTTGATAATAAAGATGCAGATAAAACCACCTATTGCGCCATGGCCAAACGTTTTGCTACCGATGTGGGTTTTAAAGTGTGCAATGATGCACTGCAGTTACACGGTGGCTATGGCTATATTAAAGAGTACCCGTTAGAGCGTCATGTCAGAGATGTTCGTGTGCATCAGATTCTTGAAGGCACGAATGAAATAATGCGGGTTATTATCGGCCGTCGTTTATTGGCCGATGAGCGTGAAGTATTATAATCACGGCAAAGGAGACGCAACATGAGTGATGCAGTTGATTCTGCCCCTATTACAGTACGCGAAATTTCGTTAGCCGGTGGCAAAGTTGCCGGCCAACTCACCCTGAATAAGCCGAAATCGTTAAATGCGCTAGATTTAGACATGGCTGAAGCCATGCTCGATGCATTACAAAAATTTGAAAAGCGCAACGACGTCGCTTTTGTCTTCATTGATGCAAAAGGCGATAAAGCCTTTTGTGCAGGGGGCGACATTGTCACTATGTATCGGTCAATGCAAGCCGCTCCCGGTGAAGTCCCTGACTTTATAAAGCGCTTTTTTGCTCTTGAGTATCGGCTTGACTACACCATTCATACCTATAGCAAGCCTGTGGTTGTCTGGGGGCACGGAATTGTAATGGGTGGCGGTATGGGCTTATTAAACGGGGCTTCGCATCGTGTGGTTACAGCATCGTCGCGGCTGGCGATGCCAGAAATTACTATAGGTTTGTATCCGGATGTCGGGGGCAGTTATTTTCTGCCGCGTTTACCCGGACACACAGGCCTGTTTTTAGGTCTTACCGGCGCCAGTATTAATGCCACTGATGCCTGCTTTCTTACACTGGCTGATCATTATTGCGATGCAGATCAAAAGCAACAGGTCCTTGAGCAGTTTAGCCAGGCGGACTTCACAAGCAAAAATGCTCATCAGCAAGTCTCGCAGGTATTGGCGACACACGAAACGCCTGCCGACCAGCGTGTTGAACCTCAGGTAGAACCACGTTTATCTGTAATTAATAAAGCCTGTGAGGGTGAGGATATTGCTGCTATCGCGCATAATATTCTACAGTTAGACAGCACCGATGATAAGTGGCTAAATAAGGCGCAAAAAGCACTTAAAGGCGGCTCGGCTATTACCGCTAACCTGGTTTACGAACAGGTTAAACGCGGAAAAGATATGACATTGGCTGAATGCTTTAAAATGGAAATGACCATGTCGTGTCACTGCGGTGAGTATGGTGAACTGCAAGAAGGTGTGCGCGCTTTACTTATTGATAAGGACAATCAACCAAACTGGAAGTTCTCGAATATTGCTGATGTACCACAAGAGGTAGTAGAGCACTTTTTCAGTCCACTTTGGAACGAGCAACAGCACCCGTTGGCCGACTTAGGAGCAAAATAATGAAAAAAATCGCATTTATTGGTTTAGGTAATATGGGCGGTCCTATGGCCGCAAATTTATTAGCAAAGGGTATGGATGTCACCGTTTTTGATCTGGTGCCAGAAGCCGTTCAACAAGCCTGCGATAAAGGTGCAAAGTCGGCCTCCAGCGCTGCCGAGGCGGTTAAGGATGCACAGGTAGTGGTTACTATGTTGCCGGCCGCTCAGCATGTAAAAAGTCTGTATTTAGGTGATGATGGTATTATCGCAAAGGCGGGTGCGCAGACATTATTTATAGACTCCAGTACTATTGATGCACAAAGTGCCCGGGATGTGGGTGAAGCCGTTGAAAAAGCAGGTCATATGTTTGTGGATGCACCGGTTTCAGGCGGAACCGCTGGCGCGACTGCCGGTACCTTGACATTTATCATGGGTGGGTCAGAGCAGGCCGTGGAGAAGGCGCGCCCGGTACTTGATTGCATGGGCAAGAATATTTTCCATGCTGGTCCGTTGGGCGCTGGGCAGGTGGCCAAAATATGTAATAACATGCTGCTGGCAGTATTAATGGCGGGTACCAGCGAAGCACTGCAGCTAGCCATAGCCAACGGGCTTGACCCTAAAGTGGTTAGCGACATTATGTTGCAAAGTTCAGGCTGCAACTGGACGCTGCAAAAATATAATCCGTGTCCTGATGTCATGGAAAACGTCCCCAGCTCCAACGATTATCAGGGTGGCTTTATGGTCAAACTGATGAATAAGGACTTAAGTTTGGCCATGGATGCTGCCAGCGCCAGTAGTTCAGCTACGCCTATGGCTAGTCTGGCCCAGTCGCTTTATCGGTTACATCAGAGCAACGGAAATCAGGATAAAGATTTTTCAAGTATTTTTAAAATGTTTGAACAACAATAATCACGCCTGACTATTATAAGCCTCTGCCTGTCATCCACTACTATGGGCAGGGGCTTTTCAGTTTTTACCCACTTTCAAACATCTGCTACTATCGCCCTTTTATGCAATAAAACAGTCTAATTTTATGTGGCAATGTCCATTATGTCAGCATGCGCTTGATACCCGTAGTTCTTCTTGGCGATGTGTAAATAATCATAGTTTTGATCAGGCTAAAAGTGGCTACGTTAATCTGCTACCTGTGCAAAACAAGCGTTCAAAACAGCCGGGCGATGACAAGCCTATGCTGATAGCACGTCGTAACTTTCATCAGGCGCGGGGGTATGAACCCCTGATGCAGAATTTACACAAGCTGATTAAATCGCATTTAAATGGGTATAAAACCGCTTATACCATTTACGAAGCGGGTTGCGGCGAAGGTGCTTATCTGGCTTTTGTTACCCAGGCACTCTGCCAGGACGGTTACGATATTAAAGCCTTTGGTAGTGATATTGCAAAAGCTGGCGTAGAAATGGCAGCTAAAAAATACAAAAATGCACAATTTGTGGTGGGCAGCAATTTTGATTTGCCGGTGGCGGCACACACGCTTGATGTAGTGATGCAAATTTTCGCGCCTGGCAATCATATAGAATACGCCAGAGTATTAACTAAGCAGGGGATGCTGGTGACGGTTGATCCGGGGCCAAACCATTTATGCGAGCTTAAAGCGTTGGTTTATACAAAGCCGGAGCTTCATAACGCGCCGCAGCTGCTGCCCGACCCATGGCGTTTGGATGAAGAACAACGTGTACATTTCAATGTTGATCTAAGCGCAGATACCCTTAAACAGGGGTTATTAAATATGACTCCCTATACCTGGAAACTAACTAAAGAAAAATATGAGGATATAATGCAGCACCTTGATACCGTGACCGCTGATTTTATCATTCGAGTATGGCGGCCTCAGTAATGAGTAAATTAGTAAAACCGCAAACCCGGCTTATTTTTTTAGACCGTGATGGCGTGATTAATTACGATCGAGGCTACGTAGGGCAGGTGTCTGAATTCGAATTCATTGAGCCTGTATTTGCTGTCATGCAGCAGTTTGTTAACGAAGGTTTTTTACCTGTTGTCGTGACGAACCAGTCTGGGATAGGCCGCGGCTATTACAGCGAAAATGCGTTTCATGCGGTATCGCAATATATGCAGCAAATTTTTAAACATCACCAGTTGCCCTATGTGCCGGTATATTATTGCCCACATCATCCTACTGCGGCTAAGTCAGAGTATCTTCAGGTCTGCAACTGTAGAAAACCCGCACCGGGCATGTTGCTACAGGCCGCCCAGGATTTGCATGCTGATTTATCTCATAGTGTGTTGCTAGGTGACAGCTGGCGCGATATGGAAGCAGGAGCAGCAGCGGGGCTTCCTGCCCAGTGCTTTATCAATAACCAGAAACCTCCGCAGCCTGTTTTACACAAGAGCCGGATATTTCATGCAGAATCAGTGCAAGCAGTACCTGCACTGATCCCTGCAATTATTGAGGCGACGAAAAACGCGTCAGATGTTTAATTGCAGTGCTAAGCAAGTCAACATTCAGCACCTCGTTACTGCGCTGGCCGGTAGTCATGTTAGTAATCTCATAACTGCCGTTGCTCAGTACTTCAATTTGCTGGTTATTATGTATAACAACCACTTTGTCACCGGTTGTACTGACCAGCCATCCGCGTGAAGGGCTGAGCAGGTTGCGGCCTGTAGAGTAAAAGTTCACCGGCGCATTACAGCCTAAAGCATTCAACACAGTTGGGGCTAAATCTTCGGTACTGGCAATACTGGCGTCTAGGTCCAGGTTGGTGAACAATGTGCCACGGGCAGCGCCTGTGGAATTGTTGAAGCCCGTCGCCACAATAACCTTATTGTGTTCGATAAGTTTACTATCAACATATTGCTCTATTTTCGCGCCGGGTAAAAAAGCCAAATGTAAGCCTCTGTGCTCATTACTTATGGGCTGTCTGAAACCCTTGAGTAACACATTAGGCAGCTGGGAGTCGGTATGAATCGATACCGCCATCCCCTGAGCCACTGGAAGCGCCAGTAAAACCGGATTTTCGCCGGTTAAGGTTCCTTCATAAATCTCAGGCACACCAAATAGTGTTGTCATAATCAACCCCTCTAACGAGGAGGCCGTTGAATAATAATCAGAGTGAGTCTTAAGGCCAAGATTTGGCAGTTTTGTCAGCGGTTGCTGATCGGTCTGAACAACAAGGACAACATTTTCTTGCGCTTTAACTGAGCAATAAACAGGCTTTACCGGATACGTAATTTTGTGAATTTCAGGGTCAAACTGCAGCTCTTTGCGTTCCTGATAGCGTGCTAAATCAAGCAGACCATAGCGCGACATTGTCGTTTTAGCGGTAGCCGGATACGATAAAGGAAACATGTTATCTTGCTTTATAACCGGCTGATATAACTTGGCGTCTGCCCATACATGCACTGCGTGACTGGCCACAAAACAAACAATAAAAAAACTTGAAACCGGTACGCCTATACGTCTTTTTTGTAAACGTTCAATACGCTTCCAGATAGCATTGGCAAGAATCAGCTGAAACCCGAACCAGACAATAAACAAAAGCGCCAGAAAACCCCATTCTTGCAATGAAAAATGACTAATCTGTGTTTGCGCTTCACTTCTAAGCAGCGGCGCCGAGCTAAAGCCGATATGAAAACCGGTTCGATTAAACAGCAAGGCATCAAAGGCAAGCAATGCCAGCCCCAACGCCGCGATAATTGAAGCCGCCGTCTTAATGATTCGCGGGCTTACTGCCAGATAGCACAGTGGCAAAACAAAAATTACAAATCCGAAAAAAGTCATAAAACTGATATGACCAAACCAGTTCGCAAGCAAAAAGCCAGTGCCTATGACCGTATCGGGTAGCGGTGAGGAAAAAATGAAAACTGAGGCAATGGTAATAGCGATTACAATATTGACCAATGCGAACCAATGTCCCCAGTTAACCAGCTTGGTGACTCTTTGCCGGCGCGGCGATTCAGCTAAAATCATGAGCAGTCAATATTATTGATTAATGCTTTTAACCAGCACGCCAGCAAATTTTTCTGCCATGGCCGCGCGGTCAGCGGGTTTTACTTGAGTATTAAAGATATGAGTAATGGCATTGCCTAAAACCATTAGTGACAAATCCCGGTCTGCGTCGTGTTCTTCCAGGGTGCTGAGAACCTGGTTCATAATTTTCTCGAAGTCCGCGGTTTGGTAACGGCTTTGTTGCGGCATAACTGCGCCTCTTTTGCTGAAATCTTTAATAAAAAGAATGTTAAGATAGATACATGGATTATAATCGTTGTTTGAGTGATAACAATCATTCATTCATAATTCCACACTTTCCTTTTCTTATTTTCATACAATTTTTAAACAGGATGCCCTTTTTACTATGAGCGCACTGATACATCACTTTGTTGTCCATCGCCTGATTGTGAACAAAGAGGACAAGCTACAGGCCGTCCCTCGCGATGCCTGCCTGCCGGTAACCCCTGAAATTGAACATCTGGCACACCAGATCAACCACAGTTTTAATTCAAAGCCAGGCAAGGGCGTAGGGCATTTTGTTCAAAGTGACAACAACAGTGACGCTGATCAAACGCAGGTTAGTGGGTTTGCGTCACAGCTTAGTGAGTTCATCGCCAGACAAAACGAAGGAGGCGACGATTTAGAGCGCAATTTTCATCAGTTGTCAGTGGCCGCCACCGACCGTTTGATTAAGTCGCTCACCGATACAGGTTCTGTTGAAACGGGTTTTCTGATTTTTTGCCAGTACGAATTTTTAGCCACCCAATATTTGATGGTGGCGTTATTAAATACCCGGGCCCACGTAGAGGTGAGTCAGGAGCTGAATCTGACCTCGCGCGAGCACCTTGATTTAGCCAAAATGCAGCTGGCGGTACGGATTGATTTAACCCAGTTACAAGTACAGCCAGAGCAGCAGCGGTATATCAGCTTTATAAAAGGGCGCATGGGACGCAAGGTCTCTGACTTTTTCATGGACTTTATTGGCTGCGAAGAACTGGTAGATGTGAAACAGCAAAACAAACATCTCATTTCCTCGGTAGACGCGTACCTGGCTTCTGAAAACCTTGACCGTGAAGAACAAGAACAACATCGCGACGAAGTAAAAAGCTATTTCAAAGAAAAGATAGACAGTGGCGAGACATTGTCGGTGAGTGAATTATCGTCACGACTGTCCAAGGATGAAACTGGCAGTCATTCGTTTGAGCATTTCACCCAGGGTCTTGCAACCCCCCTTGAAAAGGACATTCAGCCTGATCCTGCTGCTTTGCGTCAATTGGCGAAATTCACCGGCGCTGGGGCAGGCGTGAGTGTAAGCTTTGAACGAAAATTATTGGGCGATCGAGTTATTTACGATCCTGCCAGCGATACGCTGACTATTAAAGGAATTCCACCCAATCTTAGAGATCAGTTAAGCCGGCAGTCTGGCGGTGAACACAACGGTTCTGGCGAGTGAGTATTGCCATGAATTCACGTATACTGCGCATTAATTTATTAAGGCTGTAAGGACATTATGCAACTTTTTGTAAACGACTTGACCGTAATGGACTTTTCTTACTTGTGTCCGCGTCGGGGCATGGTAGGTGAAAGCTGGATTGTCGATGTGGTTCTGGACGGTAACCTAAACGACGAAAGCATGATTCAGGACTTCGGTAAGGTTAAGAAGAATCTTAAAAAATTAATCGACGAATATGTAGATCACAAACTGTTGGTGCCTCTTGAGTATTCAGGAAGCAAAGTGACTCACCGCACTTGCGATGAGCAGGTTGAGGTGCGGTTTACCGGCAAAGACAGCAAAATAATCCAGCTGTTTTGCCCTGCAGAAGCATACGCCTTTGTTTATTCTGATGAAGTAACAATGAGCTCGGTCGGCAGTTATTTACGCGAAGTTATCGCCACTCATCTGCCCGATAATGTTGCTAATATAGAACTTAAACTGCGGCCCGAACAAATTTTAACCCCATTTTATCATTATACGCATGGGTTAAAGAAGCACGATGGTAATTGCCAGCGTATCGCCCACGGACATCGGTCTAAAATTGGGATTGTCATTGATGGGCAGGATTGTTTGGAGTCGCAACAGTATTGGGCCCAGCGTTGGGAAGATATTTACATTATCAGTACCGAAGATTTGATTGATTACAACGATCTTCAGGCCGGGGGTCAGGTAGAAAATCCCGGTGAATACTATTGCTGTGCTTACGAGTCATCGCAGGGCTATTTTGAGCTACTGATACCGCGAAGCGGATGCGAGGTTATCGACACCGACTCAACCGTTGAATGTTTGGCACAGTACGTATACAACGAACAGAAAAAACGCAGTGGCGATTGCACGCTTCAGGTTATGGCATATGAAGGCGTTGGAAAAGGCGCGATAGTAGGAGACTAATATGTACCGATTAAGCGGTATATTGCTGGGTGTTGTCAGTTTAGCACTAAGCTGTAGTGTCAGTGCCAGCAACAGTATAGAGTCGCACTCAGATAGTAATCAACTGGTACTCAATGGTAAGCTTACCCAGGGAAGTCTGGTGCGGGCGCAGTTGCCGGTGGGCAGTAACGTACAGCTTAACGGAAAAACGATACAAACTAATTCTCAGGGTAAATTTGTGTTTGGTTTTGACCGTAGTGCTGACCTTCAGCACACCTTAACCTGGCAATTACCCAATGGGGACGAGAACCGTCGCAAGCTAACGCTTAGCGAGCGTGATTATGTGACCCAGCGTATTGACGGACTGGATCAAAAAATGGTGACGCCCCCCGCAGCAGTATTAAAGCGAATTCGTAGCGACAGCGCTAATGTTGCAAAAGCTCGGGCGCAATCGTCAGATACCGATGCCGTATTTACCCGTTTTATATGGCCCGCCGAAGGCCCGATCACCGGCGTTTATGGTAGTCAGCGAATTTTAAATGGCAAACCCAGCCGCCCGCATTATGGCGTTGATGTGGGCGCGCCTACCGGTACGCCGGTAGTAGCTCCGGCGTCAGGTACCGTCACACTGGCTGATGATTTGTATTACTCAGGCAATACGATGATTTTAGATCATGGCATGGGCGTTTTTAGTACGTTTTTGCATCTTGATTCAATGTCGGTGAGCTCGGGCGATACATTAAAGCAAGGCGATAAGTTGGGTGAAATTGGCGCAACGGGCCGAGCTACCGGTGCTCATCTTGACTGGCGAATTAATTTACACAAACAGCGTTTAGATCCGGCCCTATTGGTACCGGCCCGCCAATAGCCGGTACTGATCACAATAGCGTGCAGTTTTGCACGCTATTACTTAACGATTAATACCTAACCAGCGTTGCAGCTTCTCGCGATCTTCTATCGTAAAGTAGCAGGCTTGCTGCAACGATGGTTGTACCGGCAATGTAAGGTTTAAAATTCTCCCGTCTCTTATCACTGTCAGCGCGAGCGTGGTTTCAGTACTGGTATTAAGCAATCTTTGCAATAAGTTTTCGTTTACTACAAAGTTATCGACCGCCAATATTATGTCGTTGATTTGCAGCCCGGCCTTGCTGGCCGCCGTGTTACTGTTAACCTGAGCTACTGCGACACCCATCGGTGCGGTTTTTACCGTAGCCCCTAACATATGCTGATTACCGCCATGGCCTACGTCAGTTCCGCCTTTATCTGCTGAGTTCAGCTTAGCGCGGTAATGTAAAGTAACGCCGATATCTGCAAGCCATGCTGACAGGTTGACATCCTCGGTCCCATAGACCACCTGATTTAAATAATCAGTGACATCTATATTGAGCTTATCGTGACATATTGTTGCAATAACATCATCGGGTGTGCCTCTTTCGTCTTTGCCGTAATCATTCCACATGTGTTTCATCACGGTATCCAGACTATATCGATTCTGGCTTTCACGACGAATAAGCAAGTCCAGGCCCAGAGCAATAATACCGCCCTTGGTATAGTAACTTACAATATGATTTACCGAATTAGCATCCTGCTTGTAAAAACGAGTCCAGGCATCAAAAGAAGAAGCAGCCGCACTTTGTAAATGCCGACCGCTGCCATGTAATAAGCGGGTCAGATTCTGACCGACAATCCCAAGGTATTTCTCGGGTGTGATAAGTTCGGTTCGGGCCAGCGTGACATCATCGTAGAAGCTGGTAAAACCTTCGTATATCCACAATTGTTCGGTGAAAACTTCGCTGGACAGGTCGGGCTGAACAAGCACTTCAGGCCGGATACGTTTAACATTCCAGGTATGAAACAACTCGTGACTGCACAGACTCAGAAAGGTGATGTAACCGTCCGGGCGTACCTTATGTTCGCCAGGCAAGGGCAGGTCAAAACGAGGATACAGCAGGGCGGTAGAATTTCTGTGTTCAAGGCCGCCAAAACCGGTATCACTAAGCAAGGTCATAAATAAATAGCGTTGAATAGGATAAGGCTTTTCAAATAAAGACAGGTGATGCTGGCAAACCGGTTTTAAATCGTTACAAATACGTTCAATATCTACCGGAGCATCGCCACTAAACAGCACGTCAAACTCAATATTGTCGACCTTGAAGGTTTGTACCTGCGCCTGCCCTATAAATATGGGATGGTCGATGAATTCAGCATAGTTCTGGCA
This sequence comes from Alteromonas lipotrueiana, assembly GCF_019249245.1. GTDB lineage: Bacteria > Pseudomonadota > Gammaproteobacteria > Enterobacterales > Alteromonadaceae > Alteromonas > Alteromonas lipotrueiana. The sequence goes on from NZ_JAESDK010000027.1 coordinate 35,947, forward strand.
CTGGTATTGGTTATCGAGGCACACCATACTGGTGTGCACATTCCAGTCAGTCTTCGCGGGTGGGGAGATGGCCAGTGTATGCGGTTGATGCTCTAAGCCGTGTATTTTTAAAAATACCGACGTACCGTTACAAAATGCATATTGATCATTGATAAAAGCCGAGCGCACCGATAGGTCGAAGGCAAAGACGGTATACGTTACAGTGATACTCTGATTTTGAGCACAATACTGCCAGGTTTGTTTGTCTGTTTTATCAAGAACAACGGCCTCTCCTGAGTCATTGAAAGCCTCAATTTTAATAATGTGGCGTGCAAAGTCGCGAATCATATAGCTACCAGGAATCCACGCCGGTAAGCTTAAGGTGGTTACCTTGCTTTGACTTGCAGGAATACTCACACTGACAGCGAAAGTATGTTCGCTTATCGAGTCGACGGCTAATGTATAATGCGGATATACCGAAGGTTCAGACATAACTTATCCATAACGCTAATAATAGTCCTATGATGCCCAAGCCGGCGGGCTTTGTCAGTATTAGAAATCTGTCGGCAGACTCAGGTGGTCTGCGTTTAACGCCCAATATTTTAGCGCGACAGGCAGGCATAGCAAAAAAAGAAATGACTAAACGCATACAGCTGAGTATTAGGGTGCTCATTAAGTTAATGATATTGCGGAATAATATTTTAGTGTACGTACGAATGTAAAAGTAAGAGTTTACACTCGACTAATATATTATTTGTTAATTAAAAGTTAATTATGCGCTATAAAGGAAATAAAAAAAGATGCTAATATCAATGCTTGAGTATCGGTACTGTAAAGTTATAAACAAAACACTTCTGTACCAGTGGAATTTGCCCATCGACAAATTTATGCCAGGAAATGATCATGCGCCAGATTGAACATCTTTTATCTCGCTATGGCGAAAGCCATCAAAATCGAGCTAACGTGCTCATTCACACCATCGCGGTGCCCAGCATTTATTTTGTGACCTTGGGGTTAGTATGGTCAATCCCTGTTCCGCAATGGTTAAGTATTTACGATGTTACATGGGCCCATATTTTATCGGTGCCGGTACTGATGTATTATTTTTCACTATCGGGGCCTATAGGCGCCGCAATGACCCTACTCACCATAGCTTGCTTTGGAGGTATAGCGTTGTTACAAGCTTTAGGCATCAGCGTGTGGTTATTTTGTCTGGCGTTGTTTGTCGCAATGTGGATTTTGCAGTTTGTCGGCCATAAAATTGAAGGTAAAAAACCCTCATTTTTAGAAGATCTTCGTTTTTTGTTAGTGGGCCCGGCGTGGTGGTGGGTACACTGGCTAAAACGGCTGAATATCGCTTATTAGTTGATGAGTTTTACAATAAGCTGCGACCAGAAGCCCCAGAGTTAAGACTAAACTCCCGTGCGAAGCTGATATCATGCGTATAATTGCATAAAAATAAAATAAAACGGTAAGTTTTGTGAGCCGCTGGCAACGACTTTTTGAAAGTAACGAAAGACTTTTCTGGACCCTACACACGATGGGGTGGGCCGGATTTGCTTTAGTGTATTACATAGGGTCGTTTTTGCATGATGTTCGCTCTATTTGGGTATTTATCATTTTATTGAATGCCTACGCGGGCTGGTTACTTACGGTGCCTCTGCGCTACGTTTTTCAGTGGGCCCGAAAACTTTCGCCGTTAAAAATGCTTGGTGCAGTTATATTTGCCTGCTATGTTGTGGCGTTAGTGTGGGCAGTAGTTAAAAACATTAATTACTGGGAAATATACAAACACGGATATCGGCCTGATACGTGGTTTATGTATTTCACCAATACGATCAACTCACTCATTATGGTGGGCTGTTGGAGCGGTCTGTACTTTGGCATCAAAAACTTTCAAATGCTGCAAAAAGAAAAACAAAATGCGTTAAAGGCCAGCACAATGGCGCATCAGGCGCATATTAAAATGCTGCGTTATCAGCTCAATCCGCATTTTTTATTTAATACCCTTAACGCAATATCTACGTTAATCTTATTGAAAGAAAACGATACTGCAGAGGCCATGGTCTCACGGTTGAGTAATTTTCTTCGCTACTCGCTTGATAATGATCCCATAAAAAAAGTGGCTTTAGAACAAGAAATCAAAGCCTTACGTCTTTATCTTGAAATTGAAAAGGTGCGGTTTGATGACCGACTGGAGGTCCAGTGGGACATCGATCCGATTTGCGAAACAGCGTTGGTTCCCAGCATGATTTTACAACCTCTTGTTGAAAACGCTATCAAACATGCCATATCTAAACTTGAAGAAGGCGGGCGTCTGGCAATAACCGCGCGCTGCTTTGGTAACGATTTATTAATGGACGTCGCGGACAACGGACCGGGAGCTGATATCAAAGACGGTCAGCTGGCCCGCGAAAACGGCGTTGGTCTGGTAAACATCAGGGAGCGTTTGCAGTCGCTTTATCATCGAAACTTTGCTTTTTGCATAGAGCATAACCAGCCAACCGGTGTCAGGGTGAGACTACGCATTCCCTACGAAGTAAAAGACGTAATACATGACTGAGTTTACAATTAAAACGATTATAGTGGACGATGAGCCCCTTGCGCGACGCGGTTTACGCGCGCGCCTTGAACGTCATGCCGACGTAAATGTTATTGCTGAATGTCAAAATGGACTAGACGCGGTTAGTGCTATCTCACAGCATCGGCCCGACCTGGTTTTTTTAGATATTCAGATGCCGGGGCTAAATGGCTTTCAGGTAATTCATAGGCTGCGTGAGCTGAATCAGCCTATTCCGTTAATTGTTTTTGTTACCGCGTACGATAGCTACGCGATTAAAGCATTCGATGTACATGCTCTGGATTATCTGCTAAAGCCTGCCGATGACGAACGTCTGACCGGGGCGTTGGACAAGGTTCGAGATTATCTGACAAACCAGTATCAGGATGCACAGTCTCGTAAACTTGCGGGTTTGGTTGCCGATTTAACCGGCGATGACTGTGAAGAGATTTTACGAAAACTGGCAAATGGCGAAGCGATTGAAACAAATCCTTATCCAGAGGTGCTGGCGATTAAAGATGGCTCTGAGGTAACGCGGGTGGCGGTGCAGGACATACAATGGGTCGACGCGGCGGGCGATTATATGTGTGTCCATGCGATAGATGGGATGCATATAATGCGCAAAACCATGAAAGAGCTTGAGCAGGAGCTTAATCCCCAATGGTTTGTACGTGTGCACCGTTCAGCGATTGCAAATATTCGGTTTGTGAAAAAACTGGTGAGTCATATTAGTGGTGAATACCACCTTATTCTTCAAAACGATACTGAATTAAAAGTGAGCCGCAGCCATCGCGACAAAGTAAAAGCCGCAATGAAACTGTAACTAATCGATATAACGCTGGTTCATTAAATGTAAGGCAGTCTTGCGCGCGTCCTTGCCCAGTGTTTTTTGTTTCTGCCAGGTTTTTTCAAGCGGTACGGTAACCAGTGTATCGTTTTGAATGCCAATCATTATGTCGCTGATATCTGTGTTGACCAGTTCTATTGCAAAGGTGCCGCTCTTGACCGCTAAAATTCGGTCCTGACTTACCGGTGAACCGCCACGCTGAACATGACCTAATGTCACCGGTTTAGCTTCAAGGCCAGTGGCTTCAGTGACATTTTGACACAGGCCTATTACGCCCTCGGGCCATAAATTTTCGGCCAGTACAATCACATAGCTAACCGGCCCCCGGGATTGTTGACGCTGCATAATTTGCTGCTTGATTTGCTGTAAGCTGGTTTGAGCACATTCAAATAACTCGGGTACCAATACAAAGTCAGATGCGGAAGCCAATGCTGCGCTCATCCCCAAAAAACCTGCATGACGCCCCATTACCTCTACGACAAATACCCGGTCAAAAGCATCGGCGGTGTCGCGTACCTTATCAATAGAGTTCACTGCAGTTTCGATTGCGGTGTAGTAGCCAATGGTGGCATCGGTTTGATCAATATCATTATCGATTGTACCCGGTATACCGATAATTTGGCCGTCCCAGTGTGCTTTTAACGCATGCGCACCCTTAAAAGAGCCGTCGCCCCCCATAACAATTAAGGTGTCGATACCCGCAGATTTTAAATTATTAGCTGCCTGTTGCCTGACCTGTGGCTGACAAAAAGACTCGCAACGTGCGCTGTGTAAAATAGTACCGCCTTGCTGAATTAAATTATGCATCCGCTGAGCAGTTAAACAAATACGATCATCATTAAGCACGCCATTAAAACCACGTAAATACCCAGAAATTTTATGACCAGCACGTTCGGCATTTAATACCATCGCTCTGATACAGGCATTCATGCCTGGCGCATCACCACCGGAGGTGAGAACTGCTATGTGTTTTTTCATATTCTGTAACCTTTATTAACCTGACTTTTAGGTCTTGTGCTATATGCTTAGCTTAACAACAAATTTGTTTTACACTGTTTTTTGGCTTTACGTGTTTAGCTGGAATTAGTTTGTATTTAGCTAAGAAATAGTGACTCAATGGTTTTACCGCAACAGGACTCAAAATGAAAAAATGGTTTATTGCGTTCAGTCTTCTGTTAATTTCTGGCTGCTCGTCAAAAATGGCTTATGACAATATTGATTGGCTTGTTTACTGGTACTTAGATGACTATATAGAGCTAACCGATGAACAGGAAGATATGTTCGACGACAAGCTATCGCAGTGGATAGTCTGGCACCGCGAAGAACAGCTTGAACGGTACATTGCGCAATTGCAGGCATTAAAGCAGCAGGTGGCGAATAACGAGCTAAATAAACCCCTCATTGCTTCACATCTAAACCGTGCAAAACAACATGTTGCGACGGTACGGCAAAAATTAGCCCCTGATTTGGCACAATTGGCTTCGCAGCTTAATGATGAACAGGTGATATACTTATTTGCGACATTAGAAAAAGAAAATCGGGAAAAAGAAAAAGAAATTGCTGAGGCTATGGAAGAGTCTGACAAAGAGCGCTTTGAGCGGCTTACAGAAGAAATGGAAGAAAATTTTGAGGAGGGCCTGGGAAATCTGACTGATGAGCAAGAACAAAAGCTGCAAAGTTATGCGCCTTTGTTTCACCGTTCAGACAGAAACTGGTTACAGTATCGCAATGATATGCAAAGTGATGCGCGCCGGTTATTTGCAACCCGTAAGAATAACCCCGATTTTATTCAACAGTTGACTGATTTAATAAACAATCCGGACCGCTACCGTTCCGATGCTTTTTTGAAGCAGCGAGAAAACAACCGGCAAGCATACCTTAATCTGGCTACCGAAATGGTACAAATGATGACACCCCACCAGCGTAAGCATGTTATTGACGAATTAGACGATCTGATTGAAGATATTCAGTCTATGCGAAAAGAATAGTGTGAAGTCGGTAGTGTGAAAAAGACAGTGCAATTATAGATAGGTAAACAGTCGAAAGGTTGAGTTTGCCTAGGTCTTAACCTTAATTTCAGCCACTGTCACCTTGCACCCACTTATAGTTGGACAACCACAACCGGTATTTATAAATAGTGGCAGCGCTGCTTTTAAATCAGGGATATCGTTCAGCAAATCAGTCTGCTAAGCTATAAATCATTGTATTGATAAATAATACCTCGGGAGAGTCTGTAGTCTCACGGCAAAACGCTGGTGATGTGATTTACAACCCCCCTACTTTGTAGTAGCAAAGGTCTTAACCGTAATAACCGGTGAGGAAAACATCATGCACAAGCACGAGCAGCTCGATTACGTAGAATGGCCAGCCGCAAATTTAGCCGCGACAAAAGCGTTTTTTGAAACGGTTTTCCACTGGCATTTCACCGACTATGGGCCAGACTACACCGCGTTTTCTACACCCATTTTAAGTGGCGGGTTTTATCGCGCTGAGCAATCGAGCCAAACCTCCACCGGCGGCGCGCTATTGGTATTTTATAGTCAGCAAATTGAACAGACCCAAGTTAAAATTGAAAAAAATGGCGGTATCATCAACCGGCCTGTGTTTGAGTTTCCGGGAGGGTGTCGATTTCATTTTCTGGAGCCCAGCGGTAACGAATTTGCGGTATGGTCTGAACAGCTTTGTGTTTCAGAAGTAATCTGAGTTTTTTAAGTTGAATATTTAAGGGTTTGATTATTAATTTTTTTACCAATACCTTAGGCTTTGTAGCAGGGCGGACAAACCGCGCTTTGTTCAAAAAGGCCCTGTTAATAAGTTATGTTGTTGGTATAACTGCCTGCACAACAACAGCACCCGATGGACCGGTTAATACTGTTACCGGTATCTGGCTGGTAGAAGCTATTGATGAGCAGCCTGTCATCTCAGACACACCGGTTACACTCACTTTTAAAGAAAATGGGCGTGTCAGTGGTTTTGCGGGCTGTAATCAATACAGCGGTGTAGGCAGTATGAATGACGAAAGAGCGACTTTTTCTGCCCCTGTCAGTACCCGGCGAATGTGTATAGAAGAGCTTGCCCAACAAGAGCAACGTTTATTCAAAGCCCTTACCCAAGCGCGCTATTACAACTACAACGATAACAAAAACATCGTTGTGTATAACAACGAGGACCAGGCGGTATTAAAGCTAAGCCGTGCAAAAGATTCAGTAGCCACGGACCAGAGCGGCAATGTGCAATACTTATGTGAGGGGGCCGGAGTAGTGAGCATGCGTCAGGTCAATGCCGAGGTCATTGAGTTGACCATCGCCGACAAGCAACCCTTATTAACACGCACCCGTAGTGCCTCAGGTGTTCGCTATGCGGGTAAAGAGATTATTTTTCATCACCAACAGAATGAAGCCCTTCTGGACTATGATAATCAACGTTTTGGATGCCAGCAGCGTTAATCTGGCGGCGGTTTAAGAACCCTTTTTAGTTTTGCTTGGGGGTGAGGGGCTTATTAGGTTATTAATATCTTCGCGCATCGCTTCAAACTTCTGTTCAAACTGTGAGTGTAACGGCATATCGGTAATAAGTTTGCAAAGTCGTTGGCAATCAACCACGAGTTCTTGTTCTGGCTTTTGCTGTTTTTCAGCCACTTTTAAAATACATTGCAATAAGTTAAGGGCTACGCCTGTATTAACCGGCGCATGTTCCTGTGCCCGGCTAAAAGCGGTTCGCGCGTCTTCAAATTTATTTTGTTGGTACAACTTAATCCCCTCGCGATTAAATTGTGAATATTCGTTTTGATGGTGCGCAGCTTTTTGTTTTGCCTGCCTGATCGCAAACAAACTGCTTTCGTCCAGAGCACTTTGATTATCCTCCAAAAGCTTGGTTAACGGTAAAGCTTCTTCGTACTCACCTAACTCCAGCATTACCTTAAGCGAATCGGTGGCATAACACAGAGGATATTGGGCATAGTTTTGCGCAATAGTCTGCTGGGAGTTGAATAAAGCGTGCTTAGCATCCAACTTTTTGTTATCTAATGTAGCAATGCGCGCCATAACGACTTGCGTAAAAATATCGTGATTGAAGTTGTTATCAAGACGCGCTATTAAATCGTCATCCCTGCCTCGCTGAAGATGTAGCAATGCGTCTTGCTGATAGCGATTTTTCTGCTGCTTGCTGTCTGTGAATTCAGCGACATCCAAAATACTTCGAATGTAGCTACACCAGTGGTTAATATTCTGGTGGACCGTTCTTTTAGTTAAGTCCCAAATTGCTTGGCAGGCAGTATTCGCCATAGGGTAGTTGTGATTCTGGCGGGCCAGCGCACACGCGCTATAAAAGCGCAAAGTCGAGTAGGGAGAAAGTTTTATCGCCTGGTTGATGGCCGCAATAGCCGCATCGCCCTCATCAATAGCTTGGCGGGCGTGAGCAATAATGTCGTAAGCTTCGGCACTAAACCTATTCTTACTTAAAACCTGCTCACTGGTTTCTATTGCAAGGTTGGCATCCCCTAAGTTCAGATAAGTACGAGCCAAGGCCGTTTTAACCCATTGGGCACTGGGTTGTTCTTTGTAGGGCATCAACAAATCCAGAGCAGCCTGATTGTTCTCAGTTTGCCAATATAGCTGGATCAACAACTGTTCAGCGCTATGTAAATACTGGCTGTCATGACTGATAATTTGTTGGCAGGCGTTGATAGCCTGTGCAGAATCTCCATCAAAAATGGCTTTATATATGGGCAATAGTGCCTGACGCTTACGCCATGCGCGGGCAATACGGGTTTTAAGCTGAATCTGCGAAAATGGTTTAATCAGATAATCGTCAGGGCGACGTTCAATAGAGCCTAATACCACAGGCCGTGCACTATCCGCGCTAATAAGTATGACGATACTGCTGGCTGAAATTAGCTGCGCTACGCGTAATTCCTCCGCTAATTCAAATCCATTTTTTCGCTCGGAGCCCAGGTGAAGGTCGGCAATAACGATATCAAACTTTTGTTTACGACATTCAGGAAGGGCCTGTTCAGCAGAGGACTTAATAGTGACCTCCTGACACCCCATTGAATTAAGTAACCCTTTTAATAACATTAAAAAAGGGCGTTGATCTTCAATTATCAACACACGTTTGTCGGTGTACTGCATAAGATAAGGATGTCTGAGTAGCAAAACTATATACCTTAGTATAACCGGGCCAGCGATTCGATGACGCTTTTAGCAGGTATATATTAAAGAACGGGGCGTATGAACCGATATAAGCTTATTGGTTTTATAACGGGGGACAATGGTGACTGAAGTCAGTGCTACGCAGAATACGGTTCAACCTGCTAACCACGAATGGCAAGGTAATTTAGCGCGTGCTACCCAGTCAAATGCACTGTTTTCGTTGTATTTGGCCATTCAAATGCAGCCGGGAAATGTTACGAGTCGCTTTAAAGACAACGATGCCAGTGAAAGTTATACAATAAGTACCACGGAGCGATTAAACCAGCTCAATCATTATCGGCGGGCTTCGTTAGCACCGGAGCCACATAACCGTGCCACCATAGATATCAATAGCCAACTTGTTGCGCGCCAAGACACTGCCGGGTTAAGTTTGTGGCAGGCTATGCACCCAGACCCCTTAGCGCTAAAAAATGATGCCACTTATTTAGACCCCGAAATCGTCGCCAATTGCAGTCTGGCAACTCAGATATACTTAAAGCAAAGTAAGGCAGCGCCAACACAAGAGTGTGATGCGTTATTACTGAGTGATATTATTGAAGGGTCAGGTAGTTTGCTTCACGCCTGATTTGAGTTAAATGCGCGATTTTGCTATATTGCGCGCGCATTTTTGCACTGGTTTTACGTTCCAACTAGCAAAGGTAACTCACTCTATGTCTAACTATATCGTTTGTGCGATGTACAAATTTGTTGCGCTTGAAGATTTTGAAAAAATGCGCACACCGCTTACTGCCAAAATGGAACAACAAGGTATCAAAGGCACCCTGTTGTTAGCCCATGAAGGCATTAATGGTACTGTCTCAGGTACCCGCGAAGGTATTGATAACCTCGTTGCCTGGCTAAATCAGGACGAACGCATTAATCCATTATCGTGCAAAGAATCACTGCACGAGGAACCACCTTTTTATCGCACGAAAGTTAAACTCAAAAAAGAAATTGTTACTATGGGTGTGGAAGGTATAGACCCACGCCGAACCGCAGGTACGTATGTAAAACCTAAAGACTGGAATGACCTTATTAGCGATCCTGAGGTTTTCGTGGTGGATACCCGAAACGATTATGAGATTGATATCGGTACATTTGAGCATGCGGTCGACCCAAAAACAAAAACATTCCGTGAATTTCCTGAGTTTGTAAAAGAAAACCTCGATCCCCAAAAGCATAAAAAAGTGGCCATGTTTTGTACCGGCGGCATTCGCTGCGAAAAGTCTACTGCGTATTTGAGAGAGCAGGGTTTTGACGATGTTTTTCATTTAGAAGGTGGAATTTTACAGTATTTAGAAGATGTGCCTAAAGAAGAGTCGTTATGGAAGGGTGACTGTTTTGTCTTTGACAACCGCGTAGCGGTAAACCACGATTTACAGAAAAGTCAGTATGATGCCTGCTATGCCTGCCGATTACCTATCACCGAGCAAGATAAACAAAGCGATAAGTATGAAGCAGGTGTCAGTTGCCCACATTGTTTTGGGACACACACTGCTGAACAAATTGAGCGTTTTAAAGAACGTGAAAAACAGGTCCAACTTGCCCGCGCTCGCGACGAAGAACATGTTGGGACCGAAGCCCGCCATGTAATGGAAAAGCGTCGACGGGAAAAAGCCGAAGCACAACGCCGAAGAGCGCTAGACGCTAATGACAATCAAGCATAGACAGCACGTATTCGGAGCGTTACACTTTGGTTATCAAGTTAGATAATAGGGATAATGTGTGAGCGCCCAACTTTCAGAAGAAAAGGTTGCTGAGATAAAAAGCGACTTTAGTTTTTTCGACCGTGATGGTAATGGTCAAATCGATTTGCTTGAATTTATCGAGCTTCTTACTGTGATTTCGCCAAAAACGAAGGCGAGCCATGTTGAAGAAGGCTTTAAACTGATTGATAGCAATAACGACGGCTATATCGACTTCGAAGAATTTTTAGAATGGTGGCAAGAGGGCTGGTGGGAGTATTAAGCTTCACTAAGCACGTTGCAATTGAATCAAAACGCCCGGCAATATTGTCGGGTTTTTTTATTTCGGTCAGGTTTTAATTTTTAACAGAAACACTTCTATAGACGGGCAGAACATCTCTAGTTAGACACTCACATCTCTAATTAGACACCCATAAATACTATTGAGACACCCACCCAATTTTCATCAAGATCGTAGAGTGCCTATTAAGGATTATAACAAGGTTATAGAAGATAATCGGACACCCACTCAGTAGACCATCGCCGTTTAATACGTATTGCTACTGGAATAACTCGATAGTTGAATATTTGCGGCATCGAAAGGCCAGGATTAATCTTCCGAGAAAATAGTAAGATTATGATTTGGTCAGATATTGGGACTGGTACTAGGGCCCAGAGAAGGTCTCGAGCGGTAGCTAAATATATCGTTGCATTTCAAATGAAAGCGTCGTTATAACTTAATAGTTATCAATATTTTTTATTTGCTCACGGCCTAGCTTTTGAGTTGACTCATTTAGACTAACACGCGAGGTGAAGCTGGTTTCGATGTTGTTAACTAGCCAGATCCAGCCTTTATTTGAGAGACCCGCACTTTCTGGTATGGGTAGAGAGCTTGTTATTCGTCCACGTTTTCGGGGCTGAAATTGTCGACCGGTTTGTTCGACTAACTCGATATAATCTTTAAGCAGAAAAGGCAGGCCGGTAAGCCTGTTATTTTGGGCAGAGCCGATAAAAGGACTAAGCT
>NZ_JAESDK010000028.1 GCF_019249245.1 Alteromonas lipotrueiana
GACGTTTAGCTCAGTTGGGAGAGCATCGCCCTTACAAGGCGAGGGTCACTGGTTCAAGTCCAGTAACGTCCACCACTTTGATTTGTCAGCATAATTTGATTGCGGACGTTTAGCTCAGTTGGGAGAGCATCGCCCTTACAAGGCGAGGGTCACTGGTTCAAGTCCAGTAACGTCCACCACTCTTCATGCAATCAAATACAATATGGACGCTTAGCTCAGTTGGGAGAGCATCGCCCTTACAAGGCGAGGGTCACTGGTTCAAGTCCAGTAGCGTCCACCATTCTTCTTCTCTTAAAAAATACTGACCTGCACTATTAAACTGCTTAGCTTATAGCAAATATCACCGACTCCTGAATCACTCATTACTTTATCTTCAGAAACTGTTGAAGAGTTTTTTGCTTTAACACTCCGTGGTCGATTCAGAGTAGTGCCTGGCATACAATTATTTGGACACCCATTAACATTTAGGACACCCACCCTTCGAACAAGTTATTTTTTCAAAGGTCCAATCTTCAGTATTCGGTGTTTCCAAAAACAATAATCTAAAGCTATCTAGCCTTTGGCACTAACTTTTAGACCCTTTCCCTTTAAAAAGTTATTTTTTGGACACTCACTCTGCTATCTACTACCAGGTGAGCCATTAGACACCCACTTATATTTCTCTGCTGCCATATGGACACCCACTTATATTTATGTGCGATATTCATTAAACTCTACACCGTTTCAAATAAAGCTATTTGGCGATAATCCGGCCTTCAAATTATTCGGTTTACGGAAAAGAGGGGGACCGTAATACAATATGAGCCCATGTAGAAGTTTTTTAAGAGACTTGAGCCAGAGAGGGCTGCGCCGGAAGATAATATGCGGGATATTTATTTATAGGTTACGACTCATGAAGGCTCGGCGACTGCTCAGGCGATAACTCTCCGACTTCGGTTTTCTAACTTCTGATGTATTGAAGACAAGCCTATTTTGGTAGTGAACTCGTTTTCAATATTGTTGATTAACCAGTACCAGTCGGTGATGTTCAGTCCCGCTTTCGCTAGTATGGGGACCTCGTTTGTTATCCGGCCTCGTTTTGCAGGATGAAACTGTCGGCCTGTCTGTTCAATGAGCTCAAAATAGTCAGAAAGCAGAAAAGGTAAGCTGACGGAGGTACGTTTATACGATTTTCCGTTAAAGGGCGAAAGCGCCTTGGGTTGTTTATTGTGTTTTATCGCGCGTAAACGTTTTCGGACACTGGTATACAACGACTGCCCGGGAGTGCGCGCTATCCCGGCCCGAACCGGGTTCAAATCGACGTAGACCATACATGCAGCCAAGGCGGTTTCATCAAGCAAAGCCTGAGATTTAAACCTGCCTTCCCAGAAACGGCCGGTGCAATCATCTTCTTTGTTCGCTTGGCGGGCGATGTACTCATTAAGCAGCCGCATAAACCAGCTGATGTCATATAAGCGTTCCCGATAAATCGCGGCGGTGTTTTCAACGGTTTCAATTTCAGCGGATGACAGCGCGTTTCGTTCGACCAGGTTCAAATAGCGTTGTGTTAAAACCGTTCCTTTATGAAGGCGATGCCAGCGCTGCAAAACCTGTTCGGTAGACCATTGCACAGCAGTATTCCTATCGATATGCAGTACCACATGCGTATGGTTACTCATTACCGCATAAGCGCAGATATCAATGGCAAACACTGACCCTAAAAACAATAGGCGATTTTCAACCCACTGACGGCGATGCTCATAACTTTGGCCGCTAAATTTGTCTTTGCCACACAAAAAAGCACGGCGAACACAGCGCGACACGCAATGATAATAGGGCGTATCAGAAAGGGATATCAGGCTTTTTCTGGGTCTGGGCATCAGCGATACGTATAGTTTATAAACAGATGTGTCATTTTGCCTCGGTATCCCGGGCTGGGCTACTGTCCTGTGTACCAGGATGTGGATGTCCAATTCGAATCTGATGTTCAATTCGAATCCCAAGGAGATGGGTGTCCTGATTGCAGCTCGAATCTTAAGATGGTGGGTGTCCTGATTCAAGCTGGAGTCTCAACCAAAGCATATAATGCTTTTATCTAACAAAACCAGAAACAGTTACACCTACTGAGTATACACCACTACGTCTTCACTATAGACCGTGTCTTCGTAGAACTGGGTGTGGCTGAAGGACATCCCCAGCTTTTTCATGACCGCAATAGAACCAAGATTTGTTGGTGCGGCTATAGCAGAAAATTGATTGATTCCGGTAGAGGCTAAACCATCCCGAATCGCTTTAGCAGCTTCTGAAGCATAGCCATGCCCCCAAAACTCACGCTTGAAACGCCAACCAAGCTCAATATTATTGACTTCAGGGTGTGAGGTAAAAAAGCCGAACGGACGAACTAAAATCCATCCCATTGGTGTGAGTGACTGTTTTTCGATAACCTGCCAAAGCCCCCACCCTAACGCCTGGTTTGCATAAGCTGATAATCGGGGTAAGAAAACAGTTTCAATGTCTTCTCGACTACTTTTATGGCCCCCATTAAGATAGCGCATAACTTCTTCATCCTGATCTAATTGCCACAGGAATTCAGTGTCATCTTTAGTGATATATTTGAAACTTAAACGATCGGTATCCGCGAACTCCATGCTCGACCTCGATATGGTATTTTTATTATAATATAACGACGTATTACCCGCCAAGCATGGCAAGGTGCTGGGTTGCGCCGGTACTTCCCTGTTGTAAATAATGCGATATGTGCTTACTGCCTAGCGACTCAGTAACAAACTGCTTTACACCCTCTACGTCGCCTGAACTTAAATAATGGCGAAGGTCTAGTCCCTGTTCACTAAATAAGCACAAATGTAATTTACCATTAGCAGCAATACGAAGTCGATTACAAGTTTCACAAAAATCTTTGCTATAAGGCATGATAAGACCAATATTTCCGGCGTAATCAGGGTGGGAAAACTCCTGTGCAGGTCCGGCGTCTTGTCTGCGCTTAAGCAAAGTCCACCCTTCGGCGATGAGTTTTTCACGCAAGGGTAAACCTGACATATGTTGACTTGAAAAGAAGTTATGGTGCGCCCCTGTCTCCATGAGTTCGATAAAGCGCAAGGTGATAGGTGTTGTTTTAAGCCAATCTAAAAAGCGTGCCAGACGATTTTGCGAAAAGTCCTGCAACATCACGGTATTCACTTTTACATCAATGCCCGCGGCAACAGCAACTTCTAATCCTTTGAGAATTTGCGTAAGTTTGTTTTGGCCAGTAATAAGGGCAAATTGGTTTGGATCCAGGCTATCAATACTTACGTTAACTTGTTGCAGGCCGGCATCGGCCCAGCCCTTAGCCTCTGAGGCAAGTCTGGCACCGTGGGTCGTGGCAACAACACGCTCAATGCCAGAAGTATTTGCAGCCAATGCAATAATATCACTAAAATCCCGGCGTAAACTCGGCTCTCCGCCTGTTATACGAACCTTTGAAGTACCCATTTGTGCAAACGCAGTCAGTAACGTATCAATTTCATTGATATTCAAAAATGCGCTATTGGGGGGGCCATCATAGCCATCCGGCAAACAATACTGACACCGAAAATTACACGCTTCGGTTATAGATAAACGTAAGTAGTGAAATCGACGGCCAAAACTATCTTCTAACAAGCGAACACCTTTGTTGGTAGCAGAGTCCCTACCATGCCATACATAAGTACACAAGCAAACCGCTAACGAGTTAAACAAGATATTAAATACGGTTGAAAGCGCCCGTAAGTTTAGCCACCTTTACCGCAATGATATGCATGTAATGATTTAAGGTTGCGGGTTTTTAGGAAGGTAAGTGAAGAAAAAACAACAGAACATACAAGGCAGGTAATGCATAGTTGCTAATCCTGCCCTTTTCTATTTATAACATAATGGATAAAAAAATCATAAAAATGGCAAAGACCGAAATATAATCTTTGCCCCCTGCTTTATTTATTGTAAATCAAACCGATCGTTGTCCATCACCTTAACCCAAACGTTCACAAAGTCCCGGGCAAACTTTTCTTTTGCGTCATCCTGAGCATAAAGTTCAGCCAGCGCACGTAGCTGTGCGTTTGAACCTATGGCCATATCAACCCTTGAGGTGCGCCACTTCAGCTCGCCGGTATCACGATCACGTGCTTCGTATTGGTCAGATGTGTCAGACTTTATCCCCCACTGCAGACTCATATCAGTCAGGTTCACAAAATAATCGTTACTCAGCACACCGGGACGTTCGGTTAACACTCCCACATCAGTCTGCTGATAATTAGTATTAATTACGCGCAATCCACCTAATAAAACCGTCATTTGTGGAGCGGTAAGGCCCAATTGTTGCGCTTTATCAATCAACAGCTCTTCAGCCGTGTAGGTATAGCGTGTTTTGATATAGTTTCTAAAGCCATCGGCTTCAGGCTCTAAAAGCGCAAAGTTTTCGATATCTGTTTGCTCCTGAGTCGCATCTGTACGGCCCGGCTTAAATGGCACGGTCAAATCATAACCGCCCTCTTTCGCCGCCAGTTCAATAGCCACGGTGCCACCCAGTACAATAATATCGGCAAGTGAAACACGGGTATTACCTTCTTGCGACTGGTTAAAATTATCTACAATTTCTTGTAATAAGAGTAACACCGCACCGGTACGTTCGGGCTCGTTCGCCTCCCAGTTTTTCTGAGGCTCTAACCGTATACGTGCGCCATTCGCACCGCCTCTGAAATCAGATCCCCGGTAGTTTGCCGCCGATGCCCATGCGGTAAACACTAAATCAGAAACCGAAATACCTGCATCTAAAATAGATGATTTCAAAGTAGCAATGTCTTCAGCATCGACTAACTCATAATTGGCTGCTGGTAACGGGTCTTGCCAAATAAAATCTTTTTCGGCAACTTCTTTGCCTAAATAGCGCGACTTCGGTCCCATATCGCGATGCACCAGCTTATACCAGGTTTCGGCAAATGCTTTGGCAAACTCTGTTGGATTATCACGAAAATGCTCAGCAATTTTGCGATATTCAGGGTCTTCTTTAAAACCGATATCCGCCGTGGTCATCATAATTTTGACACGCTCGCTGGCGTTTTCTACATCAGGCGCATGATCTTGCTCTTTAAGTTCTTTCGCGTGCCAGATATAAGCACCCGCCGGGCTTTTTGCTAATTCCCAGTCGTACCCCAGCAGAACATCAAAATAGCTGCCATCCCACTGCGTTGGGGTGGGTGTCCATGCTCCTTCAATACCGTTGCTGATAGTGTCGCGCCCCTTACCCGACCCATAGTTATTTTTCCACCCAAAGCCCATTTGTTCTAACGGGGCTTCATCGGGCGCCGCGCCCACATGAGAAGGATCGCTGGCACCGTGGCCTTTACCAAAGGTATGCCCACCCGCGCACAGGGCAACGGTTTCGTAATCATTCATACCCATACGATCAAAGGTTTCACGAACATCTTTGGCTGAGGCTACCGGGTCTGGATTGCCATCCGGACCTTCTGGATTAACATAAATGAGCCCCATCTGTGTGGCTGCCAGAGGCTGCTCTAAATCCCGATCGCCAGCATAACGCTCATTGGCTTCCCATTTCTTTTCAGAGCCCCAGTAAACATCTTCTTCAGGGGCCCAGATATCTTCGCGCCCACCACCAAAACCAACGGTCTCTACTCCCATTGACTCCAATGCTACGTTACCGGTCAAAACATACAGATCGGCCCATGAAATTGCATTGCCGTACTTTTTCTTAATTGGCCATAACAATCTGCGCGCTTTGTCCAGATTGATGTTATCTGGCCAACTGGCCAGTGGCGCAAATCGTTGGTTACCATTACAGGCTCCGCCACGACCATCGGCTCCCCGGTAAGTACCGGCAGAATGCCAGGCCATACGAACCATAAACGGGCCGTAGTGACCATAATCGGCTGGCCACCATGATTGCGAATCGGTCATTAACGCATGTAAATCTGCCTTTAAAGCCTCTAAGTCCAGATTTTCAAATGCTTCTTTATAGCAAAAGTCTGGATCGTGAGGATTAGGCTTGGTGTCATGTTGATGAAGAATGCGAAGGTTGAGCTGGTCTGGAAACCAATGATCGTTTTGAGTACCCGGCCCATTTACACGCGTATTACTTCCGTGTATCACCGGACATTTTCCTGCCCCTGGATTATTTGCAGACATTTTTATTTCCCCATAAATCGACTCTGCAAAATAAACAAAGAACCAGCATGGTTCATTGTAGTTGCAGCGCCACTTTTAATAATGTCATTCTTACGTATTAGCAGGGGCATAAGTACTAAACTTTAGGATGAACAAACCGCGATTGGAGCAATCGCTTTTTTCTTCGTTTAATAACTTGACTAGTTTACTCCTTCACCTTCACCTCACCGTGTTTTGTTTGGTGGGTCAGGAGGTAAAGCTCGTTCAGTCGCAATAATCAATTTGTGGGTAACGCGTTGTATCGCCACTGTTGTTTAACATTGATAATACGAAATATTAAGTAAAGCGTGATGGGAGAATTGATAAATGATGAACGCCGAACAGGTCCAGGCAGCAGTGAACCAGGTTATGCCTTTCGGAAAATATGCAGGTCGCAGACTTTTTCATTTGCCTGAGCCCTATCTGGTTTGGTTTAAACAACAGGGTTTTCCGGCTGGCAAACTGGGTGAACAACTCGCCTTGATGTACGAGATAAAGCTAAACGGTCTTGAACAGGTAGTCGCGCCGTTGTTGCACAATGACTAACACATTAATCGTCTTAAAGCGGCCAGCATCTGAAAAATTTGGTTTCTACAACTCATATTGTAAGGTATAAAAATGCTTTCCGTGCTCAATTTTGATTTGTAATGTACCGGCTAGACCGGTGAGCTGCCCAGTGGCAGAGTCAGCGACAATGTCTATCTGTAACATGCTACCTCCTTTATTGGTTGTGCCGCTATGCTGCATTACAAAGCTTCCGGCCTTGTCATCTAATACGCCTACAAATTGTTCAAAGGCTACATAACCGGCGGAGCCCTGCTGTGGCGTAGTTACGCTAAGCATCTCACCGATGCTGCGCCCGGCTAACGCCCCGTCCTAAGTTTTTGTTATTGCCATACGCTGTGCCGACATGCCATGTTCTGCATGTAAATGTGCAGCTAATGGCTCTAATACCACCTCAAACTTGCCTTCAATGCTTTTCATAATATTGACTTTCAATTAATATGAAAACCACTGTATAATTAACCAGCAATCAAGTAAAACGTTTTTAGCATAAAATCAAAAGGCTCTATGTTTTCCAGACCTAAGAAAAACAGGCAGGTCATCGTTGACCGACAGATTCTTCATCTGCATCAGGCTATGGCCGAAAAATGCTTAACCAACCCGGATTTGTTTGACGAGGTTTTAAATAACCTGGAACACAAACATCAGCTAAATTTCATCGGTTATGGTAGCTATCTTCTGTGGCACGCAATTTTAGAAGCCAGAGACAACCCGCACACCTTTAAAGAGTTGCTGCTTGCTTCCGATAGCCGCACCAAAGCCCTTAGGCGCAAAACAATTTTTGGCGGAGTATTGAGCGAGGCTGAACGTGAAGCGGTGCTGACGACTTATATCGCCAGCGAGTTAGCTTAACCGTTACGCAAATGATCTGAAACTAAAAAGGCCATCTCTAGAACCTGATCAGCATTAAGACGAGGATCGCACTGAGTTTTATACGCTTGTTTAAGATCATCATCGCTGATCTCATACGCCCCACCCGTACATTCGGTAACATGCTGGCCGGTCATCTCTAAGTGAACGCCACCCGCGTGGGTGCCTTCAGCTTTATGCGCAGCAAAAAACTGGCGAATTTCGCTTAAAATGGCATCAAAATTACGGGTCTTATAACCATTACTGGCTTTAATGGTATTGCCGTGCATGGGGTCAGAACTCCATACCACATTACGCCCTTCCTGTTTTACCCGACGCAATAAGCGTGGCAGGTTCTTTTCAAGATTATCGGCGCCCATGCGAGTAATGAACGTCAGACGACCAGGATCGTTATTCGGGTTAAGCACATCGATTAACCGGATGAGCTCGTCTTCATCCATGCCTGGCCCTACTTTTACCCCTATTGGGTTATGAATACCCCGGAAAAATTCTACATGCGCGTGATCGAGTTGACGGGTACGCTCGCCAATCCAGACCATATGAGCCGAACAGTTATAAGGTTTACCAGTAAGCGTATCAATACGGGTTAGTGCCTGCTCGTAATTTAATAGCAGCGCTTCATGCGAGGTAAACAAAGAAGTTTCGTGAAGCGCCGGCGTATTACTGGCATTAATACCAATGGTATCCATAAACTGCAACGAGTCCTGAATTCGCCGGGCAATATCCTGATACCGTTCTTTAAGCGGATTGTTTTCAACAAACGCCATATTCCAGCGGTTCACCTCATGCAAGTCAGCCAGTCCGCCCTGGGCAAATGCCCGCAACAAGTTGAGCGTTGCAGCGCTGCGATGATAAGCATCCAATAAGCGGTTAGGATCGGGCCGGCGCGCAGCCTCGGTAAATTCAAAGCTATTGATAATATCGCCGCGATAGCTGGGTAGGGTCACCCCATCAATAGTTTCCAGGTTTGATGAGCGCGGTTTTGCATATTGCCCTGCCATTCTGGCTACTTTCGTGACCGGACAACGCCCGGCAAATGTCATCACAATAGACATTTGCAAAATTACTTTAAAGGTATCGCGAATTTTAGGCGCATTAAATTCGTCAAAAGATTCTGCGCAGTCGCCTCCCTGAAGCAAAAAACCCTTACCCATACTTACTTCGCCCAATTGGCGACGCAGCTCGCGGGTTTCAGCAGCAAACACCAAGGGCGGATATTTGCTAAGCGTTTGTTCAACATGTTTTACCTGAGCAGAATCGTCATACTCGGGCTGTTGCAAAATGGGTTTGCTTCTCCAGCTGTCAGGTTGCCAGTTATCCACGAAATCTCCTGTTGAAAATAAAATCAATATTTATAAAAACGTTCGCTGGGCGTATTACCAAGAAAATTGTGTCGATGACAAAGATAAAAGGCTCATTCGTATTCTGAAATGCTGTGATTAAAGCGAAAAATATTCAGATACAGGTAGCAGCGTTACCAGCGACTCAGACTAGGCAGCTTATCACATTTATGTGGTCGCAGAAGACCACCGGGGCTGTATTTGCAAAGCATTTTGGTTATTTGATATGTCAAAAGCCAATCCATAAGCCTGTGCAAGATTAGCCTCGGTGCAAACCTGCTCTATATTACCACAAGCTACCGCTTGCCCCTGCTTGAGCAACAACGCGTGCGAGGCAAACCGGGCGCTGAGATTCAGATCGTGAGAGCTCAGCACTACGGTATTGCCGGCAGCTACCAGCTGTTCTACAAATTTCATTAAAGTGAGCTGGTGCCTGACATCTAAACCCTGCAGCGGCTCATCTAATAGTAACAATGCTTTTGCGTTGGCTATGGCTGTCCATACTTGCCAGATAGCGCGAGTTAAATTGATACGTTGTAACTCGCCCCCTGACAGACAAGTTAAAGGTCGGGGTAACAGTGCCGCTACATCCAGTGCTTGTTCGATCGCAGCAGGCAGGGTTGCCGCGGTTAACCTTTGGCCGTAAAAGCTGATGTACTGCTGAGCGGGTATATCAAAGGGTAGCGTATATTGCTGGGCATGGTAGGCCCGAAGCCGGGCAAGATGGGGTAGCGAATAATCTGTGATGTCATGAGCGTTAAGCCTGCAATGGCCATGGGGTATTTCAAGCAGTCCCGCCATAAGCTGTAACAACGTAGACTTACCCGCCCCATTTTCGCCCAATATGTGCCAGTGCTGGCCGCGACCAACCTTCAGGTCAATATTGTGCAGGCGCTGGGTGATACAAACCTGCTCAAGCTCAAGCATGCTGCTTCCACTGCCCCTTATAAAGGGCCAGCAGCAATAGCGGGCCGCCCAAAGTGGCTGTAATCATAGAAACCGGTAACGTAACCAAATGCAGATATTCGCTTAAGGTGGCCACGCCCAACAAAATGGCTGCACCGCATAAAGCACAGGCTGGCAGCAACACCACATTGTTATACCCTACGATTTGACGCAGAAAATGAGGAACCAATAAGCCGATAAAGGCGATAGAGCCAGCTACAGAAACCGCCGCGCCAACGCCCAGCGCACTGGCCAGCAGTGTGCGCCTGATAAGTTGCGGTGGCGATACGCCAGCAGATGCTGCCATTGCTTCTCCCCCGTAAAGCCAGTTTAGCCGCCGGGCTTGTGTAAGCTGATAACCCACACTAAGCAGCATAACCGGCCCGGCAACCGACAGCACCAGCCAGTCTGCCTGATACAGGCTTCCCATCAACCAGAAGGTAAGATTCCGTAGTGCCTGGGCATCGGCAATAACATACAGCCAGGCCATTACCGCGCCGGCCAGTGTTGAGATGGCAATGCCGGCCAGAATGACGGCCATGGCGGCCCCACGCAGGCGTTTGGCTACCCGATAAATTAGCCAGGTAGAAGCCAGGGCCCCGGCAAAACAGCCTAGCGGCAATAAATACACTGCGGGAATTACCGTTTGTACCGGTTGCAGTATCAGTAAGGCTGCGGCTATCAGACTTGCACCGCTGGTAATACCAATAATACCCGGGTCGGCCAGCGGATTTTGCAAAACCACCTGCAAAGAACCGGCACTCACGGCCAGCACAGCTCCCACCAGCGTAGCTGTAACTACCAGGGGCAATTGTAACTGGGTCAACATATGCCAAAACAGGGTGTTATCAACATCAGCCTGCCAGTCTGTAAGTAAAACAGCCGTACTTAGCAAAACCACTAACGCGGCTAAAACACCGGTAACCAGTGTTATTGGGTGTTTCACTGCTGTGCTCGTAACCGGTTAATCAAACCTTCGCTGGCCTGTTCAATCAGATCTAAGACCAGTTCAAACCCTCTTCGCCCACCGTAATAAGGATCGGGCACTTCGCTGTAATCGCTTTTAGCAAAAGACAAAAACAAATGAATTTTATGATGGTATTTTTCATCGCTGATTTTTTTCAAATGTTCCAGGTTGCGGTTATCCATTGCCAGGATATAGTCATATTTTTCAAAATCATCGACGGCTACTTTTCGGCACGCCAGCCCGGCAAAATCATAACCTTTCGCTACCCCAGCCTGCTGCGAGCGCTTATCTGGGGGATTACCGATATGATAACCATGCGTACCAGCCGAATCTATCGTTACGTTAATTCCGGAAGCTCTGGCTTTATGTCGAAATACTGCTTCGGCGGTGGGTGAGCGACAAATATTACCTAAACAGACAAAAAGAACGGTGGGCGCTGATTGTGATTGCGACATCTAACAAACCTTACATACTAAATTAAATACCGCCACAAGAAGCCGATATTTATCGATACATCAATAGGCAATGAGTTTATCTTGCGTCGCGGTGAGTTGCCAGAGTCACAGAATGATAGATAGAAAATAAAAGCCTGCCAGACGCAGGCTTAGACAAAAGAAGATTACTTAACGACAAGTGTTCCTTGCATCATGCTCAGATGGCCTGGAAATGAACAGAAAAAGGTATATTCGTCACTGCCAGAGAGCTTATCGACTAAGAACGTCACTGATGTTTCCTCACCGCCTCCAATAATTTTGGTAGCGGCAATGACTCTTTGATCATCAGGTTTAAGATAGTCGTTTTCCATGCCTGCGGTCATACCGTCGGTGGCTATCGCCTGCGCATCGCCCTGTTTGGCCAATACCCAGTTGTGGCCCATGACAGATTTTTCAAGTTGTCCGCTGTGCGTTAACTTCACTGTGAACTCGTCACAGGTTTTCGGTACTGTCATCTCTTTTTTGCCGTATTGCATCGAATCAGTGCTATCAATAGTGGCTTCACATTGCTCTGCCTGAACCGCGCCGGCTGTTAACAGCAACGAGGCTGCCAGTAAGCTTTTAATTTTCATGGTTGCTCCTTAGGTTATCCGAAATAGGTTTTGTACCTATTGGGCAGCGAAGGCGGGTTGGCCCTGCCCCGTTTTGCGTTAATTCTTACGACGTCTGCAGGGTTAAAGATTACCCCTATTGCGTTAACGCGTTGAATAAAGAGCGCTTGTCGACCTTTGCGCTATATAATTTAGTGCAATTGAGGTAGGCTTCTTTATTTGATCAAAGAAGCGTTTTATGAAACCTCAAGTACTGATGCTAAGCAGCTCTCGTCAGGGTAGCGAAGACTACCTGGAACATGCTAAACCCTTCATTTTTGCGCACCTGGGCGATGCCCGTGAACTGTTGTTTGTGCCTTTTGCCGGCGTCTCGATGAGCTGGGATGCTTATTGCGAAAAAGTAGCCGCTGCGCTACCAGAATTTACCGTTACCGGCTTACACCAACACAACGACCCTGCTCAGGCTTTGGCCAATGCAAAAAAAAATGGCCAGGCGATAGTGGTAGGCGGTGGCAATACCTTCAATCTTCTGCACACGCTTTACGAACAACAATTGCTTGAGCCTATGAAACAGGCAATTGCGAGCGGAACTCCCTATATTGGCTGGAGCGCCGGCTCAAATATCTGTGGGCAAAGCATAAAAACCACTAACGATATGCCTATTGTAGAACCGGCCTCTTTTAATGCTTTAGGGGTGTTGAATTGCCAATTAAATCCACATTACAGCAACTACTCACCGCCGGGCCATAACGGTGAAACCCGGGATGAACGGCTGGCCGAGTTCACAATTTTAAACCCTCACACTCCGGTTATCGCCATTGTTGAAGGGACGGCTTTACGGCTTACCGAAGGCCGGCTGACCCTGGTAGGCGATGACGAAGGCTTTGTATTTTGTGGCGACGAAAAAACCACGGTCCAGCCAACTGCCGACTTATCCCAATATATTGCGTAAGGCGGTTAGTGGCTTAGTGTAGTCAGCCTCAAAAGGCAGCTCTGCTAACAGCGGTTCTGGCAGAGCTTCGCGCAGTGTTGCTAAATTTTCAGCATAATAGGGCATAGGCTGCTGGCTTAACTGATTTGCTACCCATCCGTGCAGCGGCAGCCCTGTTTGCCGTATAGCCTGTGCGGTAAGCAAGGCATGATTAAGACACCCCAGGCGCATGCCCACCACCATAATAACGGGCAACTGCAGCTGTTTTACCACATCAGGCATCCACAAATTTTTACCTAATGGCAGTTGCCAGCCGCCTGCACCTTCCATCAACAACACATCAGGCTGAAAACTGGCCAGACGCCAATACCCGTCGATCAGTTGTTGCAACTCAAGGGTGATACCGGCTTTATTGGCAGCAATGTGAGGGGCTATCGGTGGTATCAGCGCTACCGGATTAACCTGTTGTAACGTAACCGGCACATTGCAGGCTTCATAAATAGCCAGAGCGTCTTCGTTCACCGGTTCATCGTTGATGACTTCACAGCCTGCTGCTACGGGTTTATAGCCCGCTACCTTTACCTCATTTTGGGCCAGTGTATGCATTAAACGGGCAGTAAAATAAGTTTTGCCAACCTCGGTGTCGGTGCCTGTGATGAAAAAAGATTGCATGATTACTTTTCCAGTAAAAAATGAGAAACCTGGTAGGTCAATGGCAATAAATTCTGGTTGTTGCGTTTATAAGCCTGACCCAGCGCACTTAGCATCGGGCGTGACAAGTGCTGTTTATGGGTGGAGGTCAAACGGGTGCCCGCCCCCACCGACTTAATTGAGCGCAATAACGACAATATGTCATCAAACTCGTCGGTGTAGTGGGTGTTTTGTGCAGTGAGAGTTTTTAGTCCACCTGTACTTATGGCCTGTTGCCACTGCTCATGACTGGCCATAGTATTGGTAGCGGAAGCCAGTCCAATGGTTTGTCGGGCAGCATCAAGCTGGGCAAATGATTTATCTACCATAACGGTAATGCTTGCCAGCCCCCCAGGTTGTAAGACGCGGTACAGTTCGCTCATAGCGGTATCCGGGCTTGCGCACCACTGCAGCGCCATAGACGAAAAAGCATACATGAAGTGATTACCGGCAAAAGGCAGTACCTGCGCATCGCCCTGCAAAAAGTTAATGTGCGGATAACGACTTTTCGCATAGCTTACCATTCCCGTAGCCAAATCGACGCCGGTGGTGCTGTAGCCTTGCGCGGCAAGTCTGGCTGTGTTGACCCCGGTACCGCATCCAATATCCAGCAATGTACCGGTATTTACAGGTAACAGTGCCATTGCCTGTGCGGCAATTTTATGCTGAATAGTGGCCAGCTTATCGTAGCTACCCGCCGCCCGGCTGAATTGTCTGGCAACACCATCGACAGTGCTATTGACCATAGCTTAACTCATCACGGGCCAAGGCCAGCGCATCACACAAAGCGTGGATGTCCTGCTTAGTGTGCTGTGCACTCAAAGTTATTCGCAGCCGGTCAGTGCCTTTGGGCACCGTGGGGTATCTTATTGCCGGCACCCAAACACCCCGGGCTTTTAACCCCTCACTCATCTGTAGTGCGGCCTTAGGACAGCCTACCAATAAAGGTTGGATGGCACTGTCTGATGAACTAAGTATCAGCCCCTGTTTGGCAGCCTGTTGTTTAAACATTGTAATATTGTGTTGCAGGGTAGAGCGTTGCTCACTGGTAGCAATATGTTGTAATGAAAACAACGTCGCTAACGCCTGTGCCGGTGGCATTGCAGTGGTATAAATGTATTCGCGCGCCGTATTTGCCAGATAATCAATAAGATCGTGTGACCCCGCTATAAACGCCCCACCCGTACCAATTGCCTTGCCAAAGGTGCCCATCAGTACCGGCACATCTTGTTGTGACAAGCGATAGTGCTCAGCGCTGCCTAACCCTTTTTCTCCCAGCACGCCAAACCCGTGAGCATCATCAACCATTAGCCAGCTTTGATGCTGTTTGCAAAGGGTCACCAGCTCAGGCAGGGGCGCCGCGTCGCCATCCATACTGAAAATACCTTCAGTAGCAACTAATGTATCGGTATTCGTGCCGGCGGCGAACAACCGGGCAAGATGATCTAAATCATTGTGCCGATACCGCTTCAGCTGACCGCTACAGGCCATGGCACCATCAATAAACGAAGCGTGCATGTATTTGTCGGCGAGCAACAGCCCTGAGCCGGAAGACAGCCCTGAGCCGGATGACAGCCCTGAGCCAGGAAACAGCGCCTGGCAAATCGCCTGATTCGCTGCAAAACCAGAGTTAAACAATAATACCGCTTCGCGATTAAGTTGTTCGGCCAGGTAGGCTTCAAGCGCCTGATGGGTTTGTGAGAACCCCGTTACCAGTGCCGAGGCGCCGCTACCTCCGCCAAACTGAGCAAGACCTTCAACCCAACATTGCAGCAATCCTTCATGCTGACGCATACCCAGATAATCGTTGCTGGCAAAGTTAAGGTAATGCCGGCCACCCACGCAAATAATTCCGTCTTTTTCATATTCAACACAAACACGCTGGCGTAAATAGCCATCTTGCTGTTTTTGCTGTAAATGGGGGGCCAACCAATCAAACGCCATTAAGCCTCCGCAACAGGCTTTCGCGTAGCGTCATAAAACAAATCGCTGCTCTGGCGATCGGCAATTTCTTCTTGCAACGTTTGTTCGTGAGCCTCATCAGAATAATCGCGTCCACGCTCGGTATTGATGCCGAGTTTTTGAAACAACTGCACATCTTCGTGGGTGTCCGGGTTGGAGGTGGTCAAAAGCTTACAACCATAAAAGATAGAGTTGGCACCGGCAAAAAAGCACAATGACTGCATTTGCTCGTTCATATCTTCGCGACCCGCCGACAACCGCACATGAGATTTTGGCATCATAATACGCGCTACTGCAATGGTGCGGATAAATTCGAAAGGCTCCAAATCATCGACCTTATCCATAGGCGTCCCTTTGACCTTTACCAACATATTGATAGGCACACTTTCAGGCTGGTGCGGCAAATTTGCTAACGCCATTAAAAGACCGGCACGATCTTTACCGGTTTCACCCATACCCACAATACCGCCCGAGCACACATTCATGCCCGCGCCGCGTACATTTTCAAGGGTATCCAACCGGTCCTGATACGTGCGGGTTGTGATCACATCACCATAATATTCTGGTGAGGTATCTAGGTTGTGATTGTAGTAATCAAGCCCGGCTTGTTTAAGTGACAGCGCCTGTTCGCGACTTAACATGCCTAAGGTCATACAGGTTTCCAGCCCCAGCTTTTTAACCTCAGTCACCAGCTGGGTAACATATGGCATATCGCGTGCTTTGGGGTTGCGCCATGCCGCGCCCATACAAAAACGGGTCGACCCGGCGGCTTTGGCCTCACGGGCCCGTTCAATAACTTTTTCTATCTCAAGCAAACGCTCTTTTTCCAGACCCGTGTCATAACGCGCGCTTTGTGGACAATACTTACAGTCTTCAGGACACGCGCCGGTTTTTATCGAAAGCAACGTTGAAACCTGCACTTCGTTTGGGTCAAAGTGTTGGCGGTGAATACTTTGCGCCTTAAACAACAGGTCATTAAAAGGCATATCAAAAAGCGCCTGAACTTCTTTATGGGTCCAGTTATTGCGCACTGCTTGTGAAGCAGTAGAATATTGGGGTGCGGCGGTCATAGCCTGTCCTTTACTAAAATCAAATGCTGGCTTAGTCTATGCGCACGAAATGAGTTGTCAACTCTGACCATTTACAAACCTTTACTAATGGCGACATTTTGAACAATAGCGAATTTGATAAACGCCATATCTGGCATCCTTACACCTCTGCAACCCATCCTCTGCCGTGTTATGAAGTACAGGGCGCAGAGGGAGTAAATATTCACCTGGCCTCCGGCGAGACGCTGGTTGATGGCATGTCAAGCTGGTGGGCAGCGATTCATGGCTATAATCATCCGCGCCTGAATCAGGCAGCCCATGCGCAGATAGATAAATTTTCGCATGTTATGTTTGGGGGGCTAACTCACGACCCGGCAGTACAGGTATGTAAGCGCCTGCTTAATATGGCACCGGCGGGCATGAATCGGGTGTTTCTGGCAGACTCTGGTTCAGTGTCGGTCGAAGTTGCACTAAAAATGGCACTACAATACTGGGCGTGTCAGGGCCGGCCTGATAAACACAAAGTGGTTACGCCGCGTAATGGCTATCATGGCGATACTTTTGCGGCGATGTCGGTGTGCGATCCGGTAAATGGCATGCACAGTTTATTTTCTGAAGTACTGACCAAGCAGTTGTTTGCTCCTGCTCCGCAAACCCGGTATGGCCAAACCTTTAGCGAAGATGACATCTTACCGCTGGAACAACTTTTTGCTGAACATCATCATGAAATGGCCGCCCTGATTATTGAGCCGATAGTTCAGGGCGCAGGCGGCATGCGTATTTACCATCCCGAGTATCTTAAGCGTTGTCGGCAATTATGCGACAACTACGATGTACTGCTGATTTGTGACGAAATTGCCACCGGTTTTGGCCGTACTGGTCAACTGTTTGGATGTGACCATGCGCAAATTAGTCCTGATATTATGTGTGTAGGCAAGGCTTTGACCGGAGGTTACATGACCCTTGCTGCCACTCTTTGCACTGAAGATGTCGCATTGGGTGTGTGTCAGGGCGAACCAGGGGTGTTTATGCATGGCCCCACTTATATGGGCAACCCGTTGGCCTGTGCGGTAGCGAATGAGAGCCTGGCTCTTATTCAGGAAAATCACTGGCAGACTCAGGTGCAAAATATTGAAGCCCAATTGCAACAAGAGCTTAAGCAGTGCCGGTCACTTGACTGTGTTAAGGATGTTCGCGTGTTGGGCGCTATTGGTGTAGTAGAAACCCACCAACCGGTGGATGTGGCGCGGTTGCAAAAAAAGTTTGTTGAAGCTGGGGTCTGGATACGTCCGTTTAACAAACTGGTGTATATTATGCCCCCTTATATTATTAAACCTGATCAGTTGTCACAGCTAACCCACACAATTTATAACGCGTTGGATCAAAGCTGATAACAACAAATCAGAACGGAGTTTGTATGCACTGGCTTATCAATCTTTTAGACAAGTTCTTGTTTGCCGTATTGTTATTACTTGCGCTGCAAATTCCGATTCTGGCCGACCATTACCGCCAGTATCTGAATGGCTTTGTTACCGCCACCCAAAAAACCGTATCTGAATATCAGGCGCTGGCTGACCAGTTTGGGTATGACTCTGTAGAATTGATGATTGACGACCTGCAGCAGAATCCGGCCCCGTTAGTACGCCGTGATGCGCAAAACAAGGCTTTGACCGTTAAACGGCTTAACGAGCTGGAGTCTGGGCTACAAATACTAAGCTCGGGCCATTTTTTAGAGCAAACCTGGTATATGCTGGCTCCCCAGCGTTTTGATACTTTAAAAAAGGTGGGTAATCACTTTTCGCCGTCTATTCCACTACAACCCTCGGCGGTTATTTACAGTGTGGTACTGGCGTTGCTCATCAATGCCGTGTTTTATACGCCAATATGGTGTGTAAAAGGGGTAAGACGCTTGCGGCACCGCCACTCTTCGTCTCCCGTGCATAAGATTTAAACACCACACGGTACTTTTTACAAAATAAGTATGACTTTATCTAGTTCCTTATTTAATTTGCAACCAAAACATTAATACGTTGACGCCCGTTATGAGGGGCTTTCACGCACATTAACCCATCTGGATTGATTATCCCGGTACTTCTTTTGCATTAATACATACTGAGCCTAAACCTTCACTGGTGTTAAGTACCACTGGTTTTCATTAACTGAATAAGTAAGGTTTACGAATTTACCGTTAGAAAGCAGGTTGTATTATGAGAGACGAGAATACGTTATTAATTGGTCAGGCGTTGCAAATCAGAGACAAACTTGTAGCTAAGAGACACGTTATTCCTTCTTCAATGATGAGTGAATGGAGCGAACTGCAGGTACAAACACAGGCATTTGATGCTAACCGGCCTTTCGACAGTGCCATTAAAGGCAGAAGATTCGCCAAACCTGCGGTGTATTCAGGCTCCGCCAAAGATCTCAATCAAATTGTCAGCTCTTTAAAAGACTTTGAAGAACGTATGACGAGCAATCTGCAACACCACTGATACAAAACGGCCCACTGTTATTACTCAGTGGGCCGCTTATCAATGTATCACTATTGCTGCCCGCAGCTTTTTACGGCCATAGCAGGCTATTCTCAAAAAGTCTTCATGAGCAATAGGCACATGCTGAAAGTCTAACGCGTGTTCGTCGCTATCGGGGTCGGGGTCGTGAAAGTACACGCAATTTGCGTCTATTTTTGTCACCACCACCCAATGAGGCGCACGTCGTTTATCTAATTGCCAGGTACTGATCAGACACACTATTGCGTTGCCTTTTTTCAGTGCCGATACCATATCACTTATGCCCCAGTTGACGGGTTGCAAAGACATTTTTTCTTGCTCTGCCAGCTGTTTAAAGTCAGCTTCTACCTGTTCAATCACCGCCTTTTTCTCTGCGTTTCGCACCGACTCTACAAAAAGAGGTAATGCACTGTTTAGCCATACTTCAGATGAAAATCCAGCGTCGCGCGCCGCAAGGGCAAGACCCACCGGGTGACATCCGCCATGCCCCGAGGTCATGAAAATAGTCGTCGCCTGCCGCCAAAGCCTGAGCTCCTGTTGCTGGGACATCGAATAGGTAGCGTTGAGATGACACAGAGCCATCATCAACGCTGCCGGACCGCAGGTAAACTCGGTGGTTTGCCGGTACCACGGATAAATATTCAGCGCTGAAGTACCGGCACTGTGGTGTAATCTTTTTTGCATTCGCACCGCATCAGTATGGTCGGCGTAGTAATCAGGGTAAATACCAAACGGGTGAAAGCCAATTTTTTGATAAAGCGCAATCGCCTGGCTGTTATTTTGCGCAACTTCTAAGCGCATAAACGGCTTTCCCCGCTTCAAAGCGCGCTCCTCCAACTCTGCAATCAGATACCCCGCCGTACCTGTACCGCGCGCCGCAGGCGCCACGGCTATCGAGTATAGTCGGGTCAGCAGGGTGCCACGGCGAAGTAACAACAGGGCATAGCCGGTAATGTCGTTGGCTGAACAGGCAACCACCAGCTCGGCCTGGGGCGATGCTATATAATGGCGAAATCGTCGCGCACTTAAGCGATCGGTAGTAAAGCATTGCTTTTCAAGCGCAGTTAACGCGTCAATATCATCAGGTTGAGCGTCACGAATAGTCATATTTACAGATGTTACCAAAACCGGGTTACTCATCGCCGCCCCCGTTGTTCCAGTCTGTCGGCAAACTCTTGCATAATCAGCTCATACAAGGCTTTACCCAAATAGGCATCTTCTATTCCTGAATCAATGCTGGGGTTATCGTTAACTTCAATCACGTATACTTTATCGCCAGCCTGTTTAATATCGACGCCATAAAGCCCCTCTCCCACCACCCGGGCTGCTTTTGTAGCAGCCTGTAAAACTGGTTTAGGCACTTCGAAGGTGGGCATGGTGACAAAATCACCTGAGTCGGCGGCTCCTTCCTGATGATTGTATATTTGCCAGTGATTGCGGGCCATAAAGTATTTACATGCATAAATAGGTTTGCCGCCCAGCATGCCTATACGCCAGTCAAAGTCGGTATACACATACTCTTGTATCAACACCAGGGCCGAAGCTTCAAGCATGCGTGTTAATTTCTGCTCCAGGCTATGGGCGTCTTCTACTTTATAAACCCCCAGACTAAACGCACTTTCAGGCAATTTTAAAACAAGGGGCAACCCTAATTCGCGCACCAGCCCCGCGCACGTTTGGCTACTGGCATCGGCCACTAACCGACTTTTAGGGGCCGGCACGTTCTGATACGTAAAGGCATCATGTAAAAATACTTTGTTACAACACCGCAAAATAGATTGCGTATCATCTATTACCACCAAACCTTCGCGTTCGGCGCTGCGTGCTAAACGATACGTTGTGTGGTCAATAGCCGTGGTCTGACGTATAAACAAAGCGTCATACTGGGCCACTTCATCAGGACGCAAAGCCGATACAATTTGTGCATGAATGCCCACACTCGCTGCCGCTTTAACAAAGTGTTTCAACGCTTTTGAATCGCTTGGCGCGTTCGGTTCGGTGGGGTCAGTTAAAATTGCCATATCCCAGCGGGCTCTTTTGGCGGCGGGTTGGGCTCGCCATTGCACGCTGGTGAATTTTTGCAATGTGCTTAACGCCCATTCCTGTATATCTGCAGGGACCAAATCAAAGCCGCAAGACTGGCATTCCATTACCCCAATGGTGGCGTGCGAATCAGCAGGCGCATTCACCTGGGCTAAAACCACCCGAATCTTTAACACCGGTGCAGGAAAATGCCTGAAGGCATATTCGGCAAGCTTCTCAAATTGCTGATCTTTCGCTTGTCCAAACAGTACATAAATTTCGGCAGGTAAAATTTTATCAGCCGGCCAGACAAACCATGGGGGTAACGACAGGCGTGCAGCTACAGCGGCACTGTCTTGTAAAGACAAATCGTTAATGGTTTTTAATGAAGGTAACACCGGGTGTTTGCGTGCCTGAGCCAGTAGCGAGCAGTAATAACCCCGCGAAAGGTATTTTTGGGTATCGCACAAATTAATAACCCGGGTTTTTGGCTCATCTTTTTTAGGGTAATTAGCCAGGTAATCGTCAAAACTAATTACCTCTAGCGCCGTTTTAGTAAACAGGTTTAAAGTGTCAGCAACAATGAGCGTTTTGTGCATAAATAAGTACTCTACAAATACAGTCTGCGCCTTACACACACCATGTGTGAATCGCTGGTACCAAAGTGCGCAAGTGTAATCTATGCCTGTGTTTTGCATAGCAAAATCATTGCGTGAAATTTTCATCGTCACGATGTCTTTTATTAATGCAGATTTTTTGACGACAAAATTTAACGTAATATAGCCGAATTAAGATATTCAGGAGTTTTTATGGTTCTAGCTACAATTGCAATACTCGTTGGTCTTCCGGTGATGCTATGGAGTGCCGGTAAGTTTGTTGATGGTGCCGCCGGGGTGGCAAAGCACTTTGGTGTTTCGCCTTTACTTATTGGCATGCTGATTATCGGGTTTGGTACTTCAGCGCCCGAGATTATTGTTTCCATCTTTGCAGCATTAGAAGGTAACTCGGGTATTGCGCTGGGTAATGCATTTGGCTCTAACATCGCCAATATAGCATTGGTGTTGGGGTTAACCGCTGTAGTCAGCCCTATTGCGGTGCGCAGTGAAATCATAAAGCGCGAACTGCCTATTATGCTGGCCATTGTGTTTATTGCAGCCTGGCAACTTATGGATTTAACCCTGTCTAAAGATGACGCATTTACCTTGCTGGGGTTATTTGTGTTGCTTGTAGGCTGGAGCATATGGCAAGGCATGAAAGGAAGCGCAGACCCATTAGCCAATGAATACTCTGAACAGATTGAGTCCACATCAACCACAGTAAAAACCAATGTTGTCTGGCTACTAACGGGACTGGTTTTGCTTATTGCCAGCTCAAGAATTTTAGTCTGGGGCGCAGTTGAGTATGCGGCATTTTTTGGCGTAAGCGACACCATCATTGGTTTGACAGTCATTGCCATAGGTACTTCATTGCCAGAGCTTGCCGCAGCCTTGATAGCCGTACGTAAAAACGAGCACGACCTGGCATTAGGCAATATTATCGGTTCAAACATGTTCAACACGTTAGCCGTAGTGGGCCTGGCCGGAACCATTCACCCCACCGCCATAGATAGCAGCTTCTTTTATCGGGATATTCTGATTATGGTGGGTGTATCCGTGGCACTGTTTTTATTTTGTATCGGCATTAAAAAGCAGGGCCGGCTTAACCGGTTAGAAGGCGGTGTGTTTGTCATCGGCTATATTGCTTATACCTGGTATTTAATTCAGTCTTCTTTTATTTAAGACACGTTGTATAACAGGGTTAGCAAGCCAATCAGTCCTAACCCCATCAGTACAAAAAGGTTAATTCCAAACTCGTCATGGCGGCGCCGGTTACGGCGCCAGCGCATGCCTATAGCCAGCAATGTCAGACTTACCCCTACCTGCAACAGGATAAACAGCCAGGTTACCAGCTCAGCTGACCATTGATTTTGTTCTGGCATTTGCCAGTAACGCTGAAATCCGGCGATAAATTCGGGGCGAGCGAAATGAAAGGTGATCAACGCAGCAATCAGCACCACCCACGCAATCAGATTAATGGCAACAGCCACTTTGTACCACCCATCACTTTGACGTGACTGGTCGCGACGATTGGGGCCAACATGTTTAAACGAGGACGAGGTTTGCATTAATGAACTCTGGCATCCAGGTATGGTTTAAGTATACTACCGGGTTTTGGTGTGTGAGTATCAATAATTCGTCTAAAAAACAGACTGACGTGCATTTTCCCGGTTTTTTCATTGACACAAACGTGTGACTTCACGTAATTAATCCGGGGCAAAGTATTAACATACTGCCCAACACGATACGGACTGTTTTGCGACCTGATGCACGCTTTACGCAAGTGTGCGAAGATACCTCATTCTAGCGACTACAATAAACTGTGACGGAGAATATACAATGACGCATGCGCCCGTTGTCGACGTGCTTGGTGGCAAGTACGCGGTTGGCGAAACGGTAACCGTAAAAGGTTGGGTAAGAACACGCCGTGATTCAAAAGCAGGCTTGTCTTTTATTGCTTTGCACGATGGCAGCTGCTTTGATGCTGTGCAGGTGATCGCATTGAATTCTCTGCCTAATTATAGCGATGTTCAACGCCTGACAACCGGGTGTTCGCTCGCGGTCACCGCGACGGTAAAAGAATCGCAGGGTCAGGGCCAGGCACTTGAACTGGAAGCTGAGCAGGTTGAGGTGATCGGCTGGGTCGAAAACCCCGATACCTACCCTATGGCAGCAAAACGTCACTCTATAGAATATCTTCGTGAACACGCGCATCTGCGACCTCGTACCAATGTCATTGGCGCGGTAACCCGGGTACGTAATTGTCTGTCACAGGCAGTGCACCGGTTTTTTCACGAAAAAGGCTACTTTTGGATAAGCACACCGGTTATCACCGCCAGTGATACCGAAGGCGCAGGCGAAATGTTTCGGGTTTCCACTCTTGATATGATGAACCTGCCGAAAAACGACCAGGGTAATATTGACTACAGCGAAGATTTTTTTGGCAAAGAAACCTATCTCACGGTGTCGGGTCAGCTTAACGTTGAAACCTACTGTACGGCTATGTCAAAGGTGTACACCTTTGGTCCAACGTTTCGGGCTGAAAACAGCAATACGTCGCGTCACTTAGCAGAATTCTGGATGATTGAGCCAGAACTGGCTTTTGCCGAACTTGCAGATGTCGCGCAGCTGGCTGAAGACATGCTTAAATATGTGTGTAAAGCCGTGCTTGAAGAACGTGCTGACGATATGGCCTTTTTTGCCCAGCGAATTAATAAAGACGCGGTAGATCGTTTGCAAAAGCTTGTCGACTCTGACTTTGTGCGTATGGACTACACCGACGCTATCGACATTTTGCAAAACAGTGGCAAAACGTTTGAGTTCCCGGTTGAATGGGGCGTGGATTTGTCTTCTGAGCATGAACGCTATTTGGCCGAAGAGCACGTAGGCGCACCCATCATCATGCAAAACTACCCGAAAGACATCAAAGCGTTTTATATGCGTTTAAATGAAGATGGCAAAACGGTCGCGGCTATGGATGTTCTGGCTCCGGGCATCGGTGAGATTATCGGTGGCTCGCAACGTGAAGAACGTCTGGATGTTTTTGATGAGCGTCTGGCCCAGATGAATTTGAATCAGGAAGATTACGCATGGTATCGCGATTTGCGCCGCTATGGCACGGTGCCGCATGCCGGCTTTGGCCTGGGCTTTGAGCGACTGGTGGCGTATGTGACCGGAATGCAGAATGTCCGTGACGTTATTCCGTTTCCAAGAACACCAGGCAGCGCCACTTTCTAACCCATGTTGTAAATAATAGCCGGATTCATACTCCGGCTTTTTTTATGTCAATTTTAAGTTGCGTAAGCTATTCTTTTCATACCCTTTTATATAACGAAGATGATCTTCAACGGCGCTATCTCGTTTTAACCTGTATTGCGCAGCATCTTGTGCACGCCGTATTTTTGTTTTAAAGACAGCGATAATCTATGAGCGCAACTGCACCGCAAATCAATATAACCTGTGATCAGTGCTATACCGAGGTAAAGATTCCGACGCTGGAACATTGTCAGGAAGCGTTTTGCCCAACGTGTGAGCATGAACTTCTGACCTTTCGTAAAAATGGTCACGAACACTGCCTGGCTTTTGCCGCCTCAGGATTGTTGTTGTTACTTTTAAGTCTGCCGTTTAATTTTCTTGTTTTTAAAAGTAACGGCCAGCAACACAGTATCAATATCACCGACACCCTCAATGTGTTGATTGCTCAGGACTATTTATCGCTGGCAATCATCACGGCCCTCGCCATTTTAGTTATACCCGCTATTGTTATGTTAGGTATCGCGGCATTGTCGTTGCTGTGTATTCGCGACCAACGCTGGCGGGGCTCGCGCGCCATGTTTAATACCATCAATCAGCTTACGCCCTGGAGTATGGCCGAAGTATTTATGGTGGGGGTGTTGGTCAGTCTGATCAAAATAACCTCGTTAGCCGAGGTAAGTTATGGCATGTCGTTTTATGCCTTTATTGGTTTTGCGATTTGCCTGACTCTTGCGCTTGTCAATTACGACAAAAATCGAATCGGCTTATGGTTGTACAAAGGGCACCTGCCTAAACCCGCACGGCTTACACGGGCCAGGGCTTCGGTAAGTTTACAGCGTACCTGGGCATTATTGCTGGCCGCCACCCTGCTTTACATACCTGCAAACACATTACCCATTATGCATACCGAGCTATTTGGCCGTAGCGAGCCCAATACCATCGTAGGCGGCGTGATCTCATTGTGGCAATCGGGTTCGTACCCGGTGGCCATTGTCATAATGATCGCCAGTGTGGTGGTTCCGGTGGCTAAAATTGCCATTCTGGCCTGGCTTAACTTTACGGTTCAAAAACGATTTACCCGGCGACAACGCACACGGGTAAAATTTTATCGTGTGACAGAAGTCATTGGAAGATGGTCAATGATTGATGTATTTGTCGTTGCGATTCTGGTGGGTTTAATTCAGCTGGGCAACACTATTGCCGTGCACCCAGGACCCGCTGCTTTGGCTTTTTGTGCAGTTGTATTTGTTACTATGGTGGCAGCCATCACCTTTGATTCACGGCTGATATGGATAGACAGGAAAAAAATTGATGAGTGAGAGTGCAAAAATAAAATCAACCCGACGTATTTCCAGAATTTGGCTTATTCCTATTCTGGTCGTTATTGTAGGCGGCTGGATGGTGTATACCCAATGGAAAAATCAGGGACCACTTATCACTATTGAATTAAAAACTGCCAGCGGTATTGAAGCTAACAAAACCACCATCAAGGTACGAGATTTTGATGTGGGTCTGGTCAAAAAAATAGAGCTGAAACCTGATTTAGACGGCGTGTTGGTGACCGCCAGAATGGAAGCCAGCGCTGAACGGCTGCTTACCGAAGATACGCAGTTTTGGGTGGTGGCGCCGCGCATCAGCTTTTCAGAAGTTAGCGGCCTGAATACCTTGCTTTCAGGTAGCTATATCGCCATGACCGGGAATGCGACGGGCGCTGGTCAACGCAATTTTATTGGGTTAGAACGCCCACCCGCCACACCGCCTGGTACGCCCGGGGTGCATTTAACGCTAAAAAGTGATGACCAGTTTGCTTTTAAAGCAGGCGATCCCATCATTTATAAGGGTTTTAAGGTAGGTGAATTTGAAGATGCCGAGTTTAATATTGCCGAACGGGTAGTTTATTACAGTGCATTTATAGAAAGCCCCTACCACAAGTTAATAACTAAAAACACTCGCTTTTGGAACATCAGCGGAGTAAAGCTACAGCTGCGTTCTGGCGGGGTAAAAGTTGAAACGGGCAGCCTTGAAACACTTTTGGCCAACGGCGTCACCTTTGGCATTCCTAAGGGTATTGTGCCAGGCGAACTGGTTAAAGAAGATGCGACGTTTATGGTGTATTCAGGTGAAACCGCCGCTTCAAATGCACGCTATAAGCTGTCGGCTGAATATCTGCTATTAATTGATGAAACAGTACGTGGATTAACCGAAGGCGCCCCGGTCGAATATCGCGGCATCGAGATAGGCGAAGTCGTAAAAATAAATGCCGATTATCAAATAGAAGGCAATATTCTGGATGAAGACCACCCTATTCCGGTGCTTATCAACATTTATCCGGGAAAAGTCAAACAGCAGGATAGCCTGGTGGGGTTACAAAAGGTAAAAAATACTGTCACCTCGTGGATTGAGCGAGACTTGAGAGCCACATTACGCATGGGCAATGTACTAACCGGCGGGCTGTACGTAGATTTGCATCATGCCAAAAACATTACGCCCGCCAGGGTAGAAGCGGTGAATGGCATTGAAGTTATTCCTACTGCTTCGAACGAGTTTACGCAAATTACGCAAAAAGCCGATGCCATACTGGATAAAATAAATCAGCTGCCTTTAAACGATATGGTTGCCGATGTTCGCGGCGCGGTTATCGACATGCAGTCAGCGGCGGTATCTTTGGAAGAAACCAGTGCCGATTTTGATAAAACGCTGGAAGACATTGACGCAAAAGCCTTAAACAAAAATTTGAATCAGGTATTAACCGATGTCTCAGGCTTGCTTAAAAATTACTCTGAAGGCGGACTTAGCTCCAGCGAAATAAAAGACACGGTTGATGCGCTTCAAGATACCCTGCGCAGTATTCAGCCTGTGCTATTACAGCTTAATCAAACCCCAAACAGCTTTATTTTTTCGGGTAACCGCCAACAAGAGTTACAGCCGCAGGCAAAGCCGCAAGGAGACACACAATGAGATTACGCGCAGTTATCGCCGGTTTAGGGGCGCTGCTGTTGGGCGGGTGCGCCGGCAGTTCAGACGACTTGAATTATTACTTATTGCATTCTCCTACCCAGGCCGTCACACAGCAGTCTTCTGCCAAAGCGTTTGTGCACTTCCAAAAAATTTCGCTGCCTGATTACTTAAAACAACGTGGATTAGCCATGCAAACCGGGCCGGCAACGGTTTACTTTTCGGCCACCCACGTATGGGCTGAACCTTTGGCCAGTGGCATATCTCAGTCTTTAAGTGCATCATTGTGGCAAGAGCAGCAAATTGACGTGGTACCTGCTGGCGTATACAACGACGACTCCATCAGCACGGTAGCTTTACAGGTAGACGATCTTATTGCCACCGCCAACAACGAAGTTGTGTTTAAAGGCCATTACCGAATTTATCAGGGCGATAAGACGCCCCGGATGCACCGGTTCGATTATCGACGTCCACTGACCGAAGACGGCTTTGCCCACGCCGTAATACAAATGCGTGAACTGGTTCACGAGATGGCTGAAAACCTGGCCGGCAACATTTTAGTCGAAAACTAAAATATTCTAATTTTCATACTTTTAGCTACACGCCAGTGCATTAGGTTAATGTAATTTTACAAGATAAACATTACGTTACATTTGAACAAAGTTTGTCTTATCATTGAGGTATAAAATAGATCTAAATTTGCTAAAGAAGCGACTTCCTCATGAAATGGATAAAACGACTAGCACCACTTGCGGTTATTGCATTAGGTGGCCTTGGTGCCTGGGGTGTAGTTGCCACAGCATCAGATGAATCAGTAACCGAAGAGCTGGACACACGTCCTGTAGTAACTATCGATACAATGGCTTCGGTTAACTACACGGTTCAAATTACCTCTTATGGCGAAGTCATGCCCCTTGAATCGACACGTCTGGCCGCGCAGGTTACCGGTGAAGTGGTAAGTTGGAATCCGGCATTTGTGACTGGCGGCTTGGTTAAACGCAACGATATCCTGTTTACCATTGAAAAAGACACCTATGAAGCCGCGTTATTGCAGGCCGAGGCCGCCCTTGCTTCAGCCACGGCGCAATTGATACAAGAACAAGCCCAGGCCCGGGTAGCCCAGCAAGAGGCCAAAAGTCTTCCTGCAAGTCGGGTGTCTGATTTGTATCTGCGAAAACCACAACTACTGAGTGCTCAGGCTGCCGTAAAGTCTGCCGAAGCACAGATGAAAATTGCTAAACGCGATTTAGAAAATTGCGAAATTACCGCGCCCTACGATGCCTTGGTGGTTTCAAGAATGATTGGTGTGGGCGATTATGTTAGCGCGGGTACATTGGCCGCTACGCTAAATAACGTAGAGGCGGCTGAAGTTACTTTCCCGATCGCCGGATTTGATCGCGCGTTTCTGCCGGCCCGCTTGACAGGTCACGCCGCGGTTGTATCGGTAGACAATAGCCAGCAACGCGAATTTACCGCAAAAATTAATCGCGATGCCGGATTAATTGATACAGCCACCCGCATGACCCACCTGATACTTCGAATTGAAGACCCCTATGGCCTGCGCAATAACACACCAAAAGTTAAATTTGGTACCTATGTAAATGTGGCGTTTAGCGGCAAAACGATTGATAACGTTTACCGGGTTCCGCAAGAGCTTATTACAAATAATCAAATGTGGCTTTTGGATAAAGACGGCAAACTGTACTCAGAGGAAGTAAACGTGTTACGCCAGGAAGGCGGTGACTTTTTGATTTCCGGCAGTTATGAAGGTGCCGAGATTGTGATGACCCCACCTGAATATCCGCAAAACGGAATGGCTGTGAAAGTCATAAAAAGTCCGGCCCAGGACTTAGTTGCTCAGCACACAACCCGATAACAGGACCTCACCATGAAAACTGACTACGACACCCATCGCGGGTTAATAGCATGGTTTGCCCGTAATTCGGTAGCAGCCAATTTGTTAATGGGGTTTATTCTGGTTGTGGGTTTAGCCAGCTTTAGCACCATTCAACGACAAATGTTCCCTAACATCGAATTCAATTACATCAGTATTGCTGCTCAGTATCCTGGCGCTTCGCCTCAGGAAATTGAAGAAAGCATTATGATAAAGATTGAAGAAGCCATAAAAGATGTGACCGAGATTGATCAGGTGGTTTCCCGGGCATTCAGAAACAATGGCAGAGTTACCCTTGAGATAGATAAAAAGGCTGATTTAGCTGAAGTACTGGATAAAGTGAAGCTCAGGGTCGACTCTATCGCTACTTTTCCGGCAGGCATGGAACCCGTCACTATTTATCAGGAAGAGTATCAGCAAGAGGTTATCGAACTGCCCCTGGTGGGCGATGTTCCACTTGAGCAGCTGAAGCCGCTGGCGCGTGAAATAGAAGATGAGTTGTTACAACTTGATAATGTATCGTTGGTAGAGGTGTCGTACCCCGACGATGAAATTGCGGTAGAAGTTAAGCCCGATATGCTACGCAAATACAACCTAACGATGAACGATATCACTACTGCAATACGTTCGTATTCAGCTAATATTTCAGCCGGTCAGCTTCGTACCAATGCAGGTTTAGTGTCGGTACGGGTAGAAAACCAATATTACAATGGTGCTGACTTTGGTCAGATACCGGTAAAAATGGGCGATTCGGGGGCGCGGGTGCTGCTATCAGACGTAGCCACTATTCGCGATGGTTTTACCGAAGGCCAGTGGTATTTTAATTACTCAGGCAAAAACTCAATTTATATTGCGGTTAAAGCCACCCGCACCCAGGACACCGTTCCGGTAGCTGAAACCGTGAAAAGTTATATTGCCGCCCGAAACAAGACGCTGCCAGAAGGCATCTCTTTAGAAATTCTGGTCGATATGACTTACTACCTGAATGCGCGCCTGAATATGATGCTATCGAATCTGGCCCAGGGAGCATTACTGGTCGCCTTATTGCTAACCCTGTTTTTACGTTTCAGGCTGGCCTTTTGGGTAATGCTGGGCCTGCCTATCTGTTTTTTAGGCGCCATTATGATGATGCCGCTGTTTGGCGTGACCATCAATATTTTGTCATTGTTTGCCTTTATCATGGTATTGGGCATTGTGGTAGATGATGCCATTGTTATTGGCGAGAGCGCCTACACCGAGGTAGAGAAAAAAGGCGGCGGCATTGATAATGTGGTGCGCGGCGCAAAACGGGTAGCCACACCGGCTACTTTTGGCGTATTGACCACCATTGCCGTGTTTGCCCCCTCTACGATGAGTAGTGGGCCTGAGGGCGCCTTTTTTTACAACATATCGGTAGTGGTTATTTTGTGTCTGGTGTTCAGCCTGATTGAATCAAAACTGATATTACCTGCACACATTGCGCATACCAAATTTCCCCCGGTAAAAGAAAACTCCTGGCGGTCACGCTTTAATAAACGGTTCAATGGGTTTATCCATGGCCCGTATCGGCGCACAGTAGAGCGCGCCGTTAACTGGCGTTATACCGTATTTGCGATATTTATTGCCGTGCTTTTGATAAGTGTTGGCTTAATTATGGCTAACTATGTGCGCACTGTACCTAATCCTAAAGTACCTCACGATTTTCCTGGCATTCAAATAGAAATGAATGAAAATGTGGCCGATACTGCGGTTATCGAGGCGCTCAAACAGATCGAAGACATCATTTGGCAGGTTGACCAAAGTATTGTAGATGAACATGGCCAGGGGATGGTTCGTGATGTACTGGCATTTAACCGTAACCGCAC
Source organism: Alteromonas lipotrueiana (assembly GCF_019249245.1). Taxonomy (GTDB): domain Bacteria; phylum Pseudomonadota; class Gammaproteobacteria; order Enterobacterales; family Alteromonadaceae; genus Alteromonas; species Alteromonas lipotrueiana. The sequence continues at coordinate 31,614 of NZ_JAESDK010000028.1, forward strand.
CGAAGGGCGAGTGGTAGTGCCTTTGGTAGATGAAAAGTTACGGCCTTTTAATACCTTTGAACTGGCCCGTCGCTGGCGAGAAAAACTTCCTGATATAGCCGGCATGAAGTCTCTGCAAATTTATGATGATGTAAATGGCGGGGGCGGCGATGGTGAATTTGGGTTCTTGTTATTTGGCGCTGACATTAATGAGCTGAATGCCGCCGGCCGCAAATTTATTGAAATGTTACAACAAGAATCGGGGCTATTTGATGTCAGCTCAACCATCGACCCTGCCAGTAAAGAAGTACAGCTGACCTTACGCCCGGTTGCTTACGATCTTGGGCTCAACCTTACCGATATTGCCCGCCAGGTAGGCGCAGGTTTTTATGGCGGCGAGGCTCAACGGGTAATTCGTAACGGCGAAGAAGTTAAAGTGATGGTGCGATATCCTCAGCTTACTCGCGAAAGCTTTGCTGATCTTAAATACTCGGTGATCACGACGCCAGAAGGCCGTGAGGTTATGCTTGGCGATGTTGCCGTGTTAAGTGAAACGCCGGGGATCAGCTATATTCGTCGTGAAGGTGGCTATCGTAGTGTGTATGTGTGGGGCTCTATAGATGAAGAAAAAGTTGAGCCGAACGAGGTCATTGAAAATGTTAAAGAGACCTTGATTCCAGAGCTTAAAAAAGCGTATCCGTCGGTATTAAGCGAGCTGGGTGGCGCTATTGAAGAACAACAGGCTCAGCAAAGCGAGCAGCAATTGTTCTTTATTGCGGCAATGATTATGGTGTATGTCTTGCTTGCGGTACCGTTAAAAAGCTACGGACAGCCACTTATTATTATGTCGGTTATTCCGTTTAGTATGACAGGCGCTATCTGGGGGCATTTTTTATTAGGTCTGGACTTATCCATGATGTCGTTTTTTGGACTTATTGCGGCATCAGGGGTGGTCATCAACGATTCGTTGGTAATGACCGATTATGTAAACCAGCGTCGGGCTCAGGGTTACAGCATTAAAGAAGCGGTAATTGAAGCAGGTACTGCGCGCTTTAGGGCAATTACCCTTACCTCTATAACCACCTTTGCCGGAGTTTTGCCTATATTGTTTGAAACCAGCTTACAGGCTGCATTTGTGGTACCCATGGCAGCGGCATTAGGCTTTGCGGTCATGTACGCTACTTTGGTTACGCTTATATTGGTGCCTTGTCTGTACATGGTGTTACAGGATATCAGCTACGGCTTTGGTAAACTGATTCGAAGAGTAATGCGACTCTACGGACACAGCTCGCCTCCAGCCGACAGCGAACCTGCGCAATCTGAACGCTGAAGCCCTTTCTTGCAATATAAGTAAAGCTATTACGCCGGCACAATAATGTGCCGGCGTTTTTGTATCTGTCTTGCTATACGGGGCCTTCGCTGGCGCTGGGTAAAGTATCGGTAATTACGTCGTTTATACACCGGTAACAGGCCTCCAGGCTCGAAAACAGTTTCAGGTCGCAACTGCAAAACAGGCGCTGGCACACTCAACTTATGCCAAGCAGCCATACGTTCAAATTACTCAGTGCAACAACACCGAAACTTATCTCGCCACTCTTTTTATACAATCTGTTTTTTACGCAATCTGTGATAAGGTCAGAATTTTAATCCTGAGGAATTTTTTGTGTCTGATTTCACTATTCGCACAGCCCATAAAAAAGACAGTTCGCAAATACTCAAATTTATTACTGAGCTGGCTATTTTCGAAAAAGCAGAAAATGAAGTAGAAGCATCGGTAGAGGACATTGAGCGCACGCTGTTTGGTGACCCAGCCACGTCTCATAGTATTTTGTGTGAAAAAGACGGACAGCCAGTAGGATTTGCAGTGTATTTTTACAACTACTCAACCTGGCAGGGGAAAAACGGGCTGTATCTGGAAGACCTGTACATTACCCCCGACCATCGCGGCGCAGGTGCAGGTACTGCGGTGTTAAAGTATTTGGCTCAGCATGCCATTAACAACAACTGTGGGCGTTTTGAATGGAGCGTGCTGGATTGGAATCAACCTGCTATCGATTTTTACGAGTCTTTGGGAGCAGTTGCAAAGTCTGAGTGGTTAGGATATCGATTATCGGGCGATGCACTTACTCACTTTGCAAATAGCCAGCGTTAAAGCCATTGATGCTGGCAAAATAGTTTGCTGATAATCACATCTGTAGATGTTTAAAGGTTTCTGTCTTTACCTTGCTAATAAATAAAGTTTTTTATAAACAGAAACCTTTTAAACCTATTCGAAGCAACACCATGTTCATCAGCAACCCCGAAAAACAGTAATATCAACGTTTTGGTTGTGTGCGCCCCGCTCTCTTTCTGCCCTGGCCTTTACACTTATCTTCCCCCAATTTCACGTAAGTAAAAATGGTAGCTGACACATTTTAATGTCGTTCAGATGTGGCCAGGTTTACAACGCATCAATAAATTTAGCGAACCAACAAGGCCAATGTGTTCATTTTCGGGTAACAACTATCAGCCTTATGGGTCCACCAGCTTGTTATTGAGCCTGACCGATGACCCTGATATCTTTAAAAGCTAATTAATTCAGTCCTTGTTGGAACACAGCAAGGGGTTTAATAACTTCGGAGACACTTATGCAAAAGACGTTACTTGCCACCGCTATGACCACCGCGCTGGTGTTAGCTGGCTGCTCGGGTAATTCAGCCTCGCCTGATAATTCTGGCAATTCGGTTTCAGCGATGCCTGATAAATCGTCTAATGTATTGTTAAAAGCCAGTCCCTTACCGTATCAGACCCCTCAGTTTGATAAAATTAAGATTAACGATTACGAGCCAGCGTTTGAACAGGGCATGACCGAGCAAGCCAAAGAAATAAAAGATATTGCTCAGAACAAAGAGCCGGCTACCTTCGAAAATACGGTATTGTCATTAGAAAAAAGTGGCGAGTTACTCAGCCGTGCCCGTACCGTATTTTTTAATCTGTCCAGCATACAGTCTAATGATGAGATACAGCGTATTGAAGCGGCGATGGCCCCCAAATTGTCGGCGCACTCAGACAACATGCTGCTTAACCCAACCTTATTTAAGCGGGTTAAAAATGTATACGACAACCGCGAATCATTAAGTGCTATCGACCAACGTCTGACCGAGCATTACTACAAACAGTTTGTACGCGCCGGCGCCAATTTGTCAGATTCTGATAAAGCCACCATGCGTGAACTGAACAAACAAATTACCAACCTGCAAACGGAGTTTTCACAAAATATACTGGCATCGTTTAAAAACGATACTATTGTGGTCACCGATGAAAGCCGCTTAGCAGGATTATCGAAAAGCGAAAAAGCGACGCTTAAATCTGCCGCTGAAAAGGCCGGTGAACAAGGTTATTTAATTAGCCTGGTAAATACGACCCGCCAGCCTGTTTTATCCAGTCTGGAAGATCGCGGACTGCGTGAAGAAATTTGGCGTAAATCGGCCAACCGCGCGATGCAGGTTAACGGCCCTATTATTCTGAAACTTACTAAACTGCGCGCCAGAAAAGCCGAATTACTGGGCTTCGATAACTGGGCATCTTATAAAATAGATGACCAGATGGCACAAACCCCAGAGAACGTTTTTGAGATTTTAGACGACCTGGCCCCTAAAGCGGTTGCCAAAGCCAAACGTGAAGCCAGCGATATTGAACAGGTTATGCAAGATGACGGCATCAATGGTCCGGTTAAACCGTGGGACTGGGCGTTTTATGCAGAAAAAGTACGTAAGCAAAAATACGACCTGAACGATGCTGAAGTAAAACCCTATTTTGAGCTGAACAACGTGCTTGAGAAAGGCTTATTCTTTGCTATGGAAAAACTGTACGGCATTACCTTTAAAGAGCGTACCGACCTGCCGGTGTATGTAGATGATGCCCGTGTATTTGAAGTTTTCAATCAAGATGGTTCAGCAATTGGTTTATTCTTTTTTGACCCCTATGCGCGCGAAGGCAAGGCTGGCGGCGCATGGATGAGTGAGTTTGTGACCCAAAGTCATATGGATGGCACCAAACCCGTTGTGTTTAACGAACTGAACATTGTTAAACCTGCCGAAGGTGAGCCAACCTTACTGACCTTTAGCGAAGTCACTACCTTGTTCCATGAGTTTGGACATGCCGCGCATGGTTTATTTTCTGATGTTAAATATCCCAGTCTTGCAGGTACCGCCACTGCACGCGACTTTGTGGAGTTTCCTTCGCAGTTTCACGAAGACTGGGCGATAGAACCCGATGTTCTGGCCAATTATGCCAAACATTATGAAACCGGTGAGCCGATTCCTGAGGCGTTACTGGAAAAAATGCTAAATGCGGTTAAATTTAACCAGGGTTACGATACCACCGAGTATCTGGCGTCGGCGTTGGTTGATATGGAATGGCATATGATTGACGCCAATCAACACGTGGCCGATGTAAGTAAGTTTGAAAAACAGGCACTGAAAAAACACGGTATTGACTATGCTCCGGTACCTCCTCGCTATAAGTCTAACTATTTTAGTCATACTTTTGCCGGTGGTTATTCAGCAGGTTATTACGCGTACCTGTGGACGGAAGTACTTGCCGCCGATGCATTTGCTCATATGCAAAACAGTGGTGGTTTGTCGCGCGCAAACGGTAATGACTTCAGAAAAGAAATTTTATCTAAAGGCAACAGCGAAGACTTAATGCAAAACTATGTGGATTTTCGGGGTCAAAAGCCCCAGGTAGAGGCATTGTTAGAGCGTCGCGGATTAGATAAATAATCTCGTACACGTCTCAGGTTTAAATTGCTCTGATTTACATAGCTAAAATAAGCAGTGTGATTGGTAAATATTTACCGGTCCGCTGCTCTATTTTCTTAATGTACCAATTATTCTTTTTATAAAGCTGTAGACATGCTCATAATGGTTACCTACTGTAATAGCAGTTGCCGTAACTATTAAGCTTCAAGATGAGATTACAATACGTGGCTTGCAAAACAAGCTATTGTTTTCGTACCTATCTGTGACAATAATGCGCTAATTTACCGTTCCGGCTTACTATAGCCAGAACACACATCGTTAGCCGATGTCGTTATTAAAAGAGCCAATTATGAATGTGTATCTTCGGAACAATATAAAAATAATCGGCAAAGGAAGCCATACGGTGGTGTTAAGCCACGGTTTTGGATGCAGTCAAACAATGTGGCGTTATATTGCCCCTGCACTTGCGAAGCATTTCACTGTGATATTGTACGATTTGGTCGGTAGTGGAGAGTCTTCACTTGCCATGTACGACTACCAAAAATACGATACCCTTGATGGTTATGCCAGCGACCTACTTGAAATTATCGATGAGGTCAGCGACGGGCCTGTTATATTTGTGGGTCATTCAGTAAGTGCCAGTATTGGCTTACTGGCCAGTATTGCCAGGCCTGATTTGTTTTTATATCAAATTATGGTGAGCCCCTCTCCGTGCTTTATCAATCATGATGATTATGTAGGCGGATTTTCAGCATCAGATATTGAACAGTTGTGCGAGACTCTGGACAGCAATTACCTAGGCTGGTCAAGTTCTATGGCTCCGGTAATGATGGGGGCCCCTGAACGGCCCGAACTTACTGAAGAGTTAACCAATAGCTTTTGTCGGACCGACCCCAAGATTGCTCAGCATTTTGCACGTGTGACTTTTTTCGCAGACAATCGTGCGGCCTTGCCCCAGTGTTTTACCGATACGTTAATTTTGCAGTGTTCTGCTGATTTTATCGCCCCGTCTTCGGTGGGCGAGTATATGCTGGCGACCATGCCAAAAGCTGAGCTGGTATTGTTAAACGATGATGGACATTGTCCTCATATGAGCACTCCTGATGCCTGTCTTAAAGCAATGTTTAACTATCTGAACAAAGCCACGCCCCCTATCGGCCTACGCAATGTTTGTTAATACCGACACACTATTTACTAATGCACCCTGCGGGTTAGTGGTATGTGAAACTAAAGGCACCATTACTCAGGCTAACGATACCTTTTGTAAGTGGCTGGGGTATTCGCAAACCGAACTTATCAGACAATGCTCGATACAATCTTTGTTCACCATTGGCAGTCGTTTTTACCACCATACACACTGGGCGCCGCTATTACAGTTGCAGGGTTCGGTCTCTGAAGTGCTGATAGAGCTATCGCACCGGCAAGGTCATACTGTGCCTATGCTGGTGAATGCGATAAGACATAAAACCGACACCATGAGCTATGACTATCTGGCTTTTTTTATTGCCGCTGACCGTAAAAGTTACGAACAAGAACTGGTAAAAGCACGAAATTCCGTCGAAAAGTCATTATCTAATCTACGACAGACCCAGGAACAATTAAAAGAAAATCAGACATTTTTAAGTGTGGCTATCCGTAGCGCCCGAATGGGAATTTGGACACACGAACGGGCAACAAATCAAATACAAGTCAGTCAGGAACTACTACAGCTTACCGGCCTGACTTCTTCAGAAGATGTAAAATACCCCGACCAGTTTATACAGCTTTTACACCCTAAAGATGCATCAGAATTTGAACAAACAATTCAGCGGGCGATAAGCCATCACACTGAATTCGAAGTCGAATTTCGCTTAAAACACACATCCGGAAAGTGGCTGTCTATGGAAGGGCGAGGTCACGCTATTTATGATGAAAACGGCACCTGTATTACCGTATTTGGTGTTTTTATTGATATCAGTGAGAGAAAAAAAGCCGAAAAAGCATTAGCCAGCGCCAACCAGCAACTGGCCGCGACCGACCGTAAAAAAGATGAGTTTCTGGCTACCTTAGGCCATGAGTTGCGCAATCCGCTTGCGCCCATACGCAATGTGCTTGAGATCATGCATCGTCATATTGAACAGCATTCTGAGCTTAAGTGGTATCACGATATTTTAGACCGTCATGTGTCACAGGTTACGCACATTGTAGATGACCTGTTAGAAGTCACGCGAATTTCTCAAGGTCGGTTAGAGCTTAGAAAATGTGCTGTTGATGTTAACGAAACAGCCAAAACAGCAATAGAGTCGACGCGTCTGTTTATTGAAGAAAGCCAGCATACGTTGCAGGTTTCTTTGCCCGAACAACCCGTGATACTTGAAGCCGACCCGACCCGAATGACCCAGATTTTAGTAAATCTGCTGACCAATGCGGCTAAATATACCCCGCCTGGTGGCACCATTACCTTAAGTATTTTTGAGGATACAGACAGCGCAATCATTCGGGTAACAGACACCGGCATTGGCATCCCGCAAGAAAAACTCAGCACCATATTTAATATGTTTTCGCAGTTAACACCCGCTTTGGAACGCGCTCAAGGCGGTCTGGGTATTGGTCTGGCGTTAGTGCATGGACTGGTCGAGATGCATCAGGGCAGCATAAAGGCCAAAAGTGAGGGCATTGACCTTGGTAGTGAATTTGAAGTGCGCCTGCCTGTGACCCAGACACAACCCACTGACAAACCATCAGAACAAATCCCCACACCAGACTCTGATCTTATTCCCAAAAAGATTTTGATCATTGACGACAATGTTGATGCCGCAGAAAGTTTAGGGTTTTTACTCGAATTTGATGGCCATACTATTGAGTGCGCAAACTGCGGTTTAGATGGATTGAAAGTGGCCGAAGACTTTCGTCCTGAAGTCGTGTTATCCGATATCGGACTACCCGATATTAATGGTTACGAAGTAGCCAAGCGCTTACGGGAACGCGACTGGGCTGCATCCATATATTTGGTTGCAATTACGGGCTGGGGCCAGAAAAAAGACAAGCTGCTCGCCCAGGAAGCCGGGTTTGATCAGCACTTTACCAAACCAGTAGATTTTTCTGAGTTGAAAGCCGTATTACGTGAAATTGAATGATTGTTGTACCGGGTAGAGAAGTCGATATCTCTACCCTACTCTATCCCTAGCTTTAACTCTAAACTTTTGAAAATGAAAATGGCGGCTTTGCTTATTTATACCGAATTTCGAACAAACTTTTTATCGCTCAAATTAGCAAAGTCGTTCGACTAGGTACTTTCCAAACTTCATTTTAACTTCAGAGTGCAGCCCAGTGAGTACGGGGAACACTTAAGAGTGGACTTCCCAGACTTTGCTAGACACATTTGGATAACCGACAACACTTTGTCATTCAACATTCTTCAAGAATTTATTAAATTGCTCAATGTTGAACGGTTACCGAAACACCAATGAGTATGTGCAACTATGTATACTTTTCGGATCTTCTAATTTAAAGTGATATCAGGATGTTGTGAAACACTATTCAAGGAATGGATACAGTACATGATCAGGCATTTGAACTTAAAAGAACTCACAGTTGGAACTATTAAGCAGTTCATGTGAATTAGTGTGATTACCAAGGGATTGTGTCGGCATAATTACCGAGCGACTTTGTCGTAATGAGCATATCAGCCAGTTGTTAAGCTGGCTATTTTCTCTCTTAAGCTATTTCTGCTTTTCTTGCTCGTTGAACACGCAGTGCCATCGTATTCATGTTTTCTCTCAGCCAGATGTAGCGAACACCAGCAGGACTCACATCAATGGTTTGTTTGGCTTTGAGTTGCAGCGATACTTGCTGTTGACCTAGATGTGGATTTTCTAGAGAGAACTCGATGACAGTTTGTTCAAGTTCAACATCTGAGCGGTTCTTATGCCGTAGATTGGGAGTTTCTAGACGCTTTAAAGCATCAGGGCCGCCCTGTTTGACCAACTTCAAGTGACGATAAATAGTATCGCGAGATACACCGCTCTGGCGTGATGCTGCGCTCACATTACCTAGTTTATCAACCAGAGCCAGCACCTCTAATTTCTTTTGAATTTCTAACTCTTCTATTGTTACTTTATTTGGCTCAATCACCTCAGATACTGTGAGCTGTCGTCCAGCGAAGTGCGCAGTGAAGCCTTTCTTGTTGGTGTTTCTGATTTCGACTTTCTGATTCGCAATGGAGTGTTTGAGTGGTGAATCAATGAGGTAGAACTTGTTACCGTAACTAAAGGTATGATCGTTGCGGATTTTACGATGGTCTTTAATGACGCAGATATCATCAAGGTTTGTGTGTTTCGATAGTGGTGCAAATTCAGGTGCTTGCCTTGATTTTACTTGAATTTTCGACTGCCAGAACTGCGGAATAAACACATGCTTGAGATACGCGTTGGCGGCAGTAATATCGTTGATGTTATTCAGTCTTAGCTCAGGCACTAGGCGGTCTTGGAAGGTATCGAACGCACGTTCAACGCGACCTTTACCCTGTGGTGAATTGGCAAAGATAATTTCTATGCCTAATTCATCGCAGGCTCGCTGCATTTGGGAGAAATTACAACGCTTAGGACCACCGAAGATACCGGCTCTGTCCACGTAAAGGGTTTTAAACAAACCTTTCGTTTCGATGCAATCTCGCATGACTTTCAAGCACCCAACCGTGGTTTCTGATGGGAAGAACTCAGCGTAAACTTCACTGGTTGCATCATCAATCATAGCGATGAGGCAATGTTTTTTATTACCGAACCAGCGATGCGGACTACCATCCATTTGCATCATCAAGCCCGGCGCTTCCATACGCTCTCTGCGTTTACGAACATTACTACGTCTACGTTTAGCCCGTTTAACATGGTGAATATCATGCGCCCAACCCCGCAGAGTTTCACGCTTCACAACGATATTTTCATTAATTGCTAACTGTTCAGCTAAGTGCAACAGGTTCAAATCGAAATATCTATCTTTAATTAAAGCCTGCACAGCTTCTTTTAGCGATACGGGTATTTTATTTGGCGGGGCTTTGCCATGATTACCATGAATGACAAATTGAATACCGACATGCTGATATCGTTTAACGTAGCGTTCAATGGTGCGCCGAGACTTACTAAGCAACTTTGCAGCATTGGCAATTGTTACTCTGCCTTCAACAACTTTAGCAATAATATCAACAGTGAGTTGAGCTTTAGAATCCATCACGATCATCCTCAACATGCCTCAAATATTCAAAAGAAGAACATTACCAGACATGTAAAAAAGTGACCGACAGTTTCCCTTGGTAATTAGCAATTACGACAGAATCGCTTGGTAATTAAAATACGACAAAGTTGCTTGGTGTTAACAAGTTCATGTGAATTAGTCTCGACTTAATCTGACACTTTTCGTTGCAGAACTTGTGTAAATCGCAAGGTCAGCTCAGTGCTGTAAGTTCAATCTATGGATGCAACACACTGGTAAAATCGCCCTGCTTACAATGTGTGGTTATCCCTGCCGAATTCGTAGTCTTTGAGATTTTTCATTCGTCTTTCTATCTCCTTACCGAATGGACCATAGCGTGACAAAAACTCACTGATTAACTCAGAACCTTTGCAGTAAAAATGATGTGAAAAACATGGATGAGACAGTGCATCAAATAACTCTAGATCAAATTCCCGTTTTACGTAAACGGACAAATTTTGCAACCTGCTTTGCCACTTGAAAACGTACTCATTTTCAGATTTGACGTTGATTTTAACTATCGGTGCGACTAAATTCGTTCCATGTGCGGCTGCATTTCTGAGAGTGAACAACCCTTTGATAGCTTCACTGGTTCTTGCCGACAGAAGACTATTCAAATCTACATCAAGGTATTCTCGATATGCCTGGAGCAACTTATCCCATCCACCATTAAACTCTATTTCATCACTTAACTTATTCGCGAGCCGGTAAGCGCGAGTCATCGATTTATACTCTTTATTTGAACCAGAATATTGCGAAGACATTTCACCTAAAGACAGATAATCTCGTTTGATAAGCGAACCAAACACTGAGCGAAAGCACCCTTCAATTATAGCAGCAATAAGATTGCATGCTGCTAAGTTTAAACCGATGTATGTATGATTAAGATGATATGAAGAATATGACTGGTCAAATAACTGATTAGAATAATCTGAAGTATCAGGTTGAAGCGTATTTAGTTTTTTTCTTAACGTTAAGCCGATTGCATCTAGTCCCATTAGCAGGCTATTGTGTGTGTTTAGCGTCAAATGCTTTTGTATCTTTTTTTCCATTGCAGTATTTCCTAATAGCTTAGACTACTATGTGATTTGATGATGCTTCTTAAGCAAAAGCACATTTTTTTTGCCACGAAGAAACTAAATCCGTTTTTTCAATAAATTCATTTTCATTCACCCAAAACTGTAAGTATCCGAGAAAGTAAAAGCCTTAAACTGATTCTATAAACACTTGTTGAAGCGTTATTGACACGGTGTTCAGTGCCCTCTGCAAAAGAATGAGCACTTCTATAAATCATAAGACCAAGCTTAAATTTGGTATTAAAAACATTCTCATAACGTCCATCTAGCTCGCAATATTAGCAACATTGACAAGTGAAGACGTGCGATTATAGTGTTGTTTCAATAAAGGGGCCAGTTGAAGGTTTTAGGTTCATATACATGAAACTCGCCATATGTCTGCTAATGACACCCAGCAAGTATTCTCTGTCCTTTGCAAAACATCCACTCTCTGTAGAGAATCTCCTAATATACCAAGTTCTGAGAACATTGAATGACCGCTCCGTGTCTTTTTATCTCGTTATCGCTTGATGCTTAATGTTCTGAATATCAATCGTTTAAACTTCCAGCTAATAGCTTCCCGTAAGATAAAGTTTAAATCTATTTGCATAAACTGTAAGATTAATATGAGCTACTACAACTGAACTAGTGAGAACCGAGGAAGACCGGATGTAGTGGCATAGTACATTTGGCCACCTAATTAGAGCTGCTATGATAGCACCATAACAATGTTAGGTGACAACATGGCTAAGAAGAAAGGCCCGAATTTCAGTCCAGAATTCAGACTCGAAACAGCACAGTTGGTGGTCGATCAAGGTTACTCACAAAAAGACGCTGCCGATGCGATGGGTGTCGGTTATTCAACGATTGGAAAAGGAGCGCCCAAATTGCGTGAAGAACTTCAGGGTAAAAACGGCTATCCTGCCGTTTTGTCGAACCCGAGGGTTCTCATCCTGATTATGCCCACTACAAACATTAAAGCCCCGCACAAGGCGGGGCTTTAATGTTTAAAATTTGGCGGAGAGAGAGGGATTCGAACCCTCGATACGCTATAAACGTATACACACTTTCCAGGCGTGCGCCTTCAGCCACTCAGCCATCTCTCCAAATTCTTTAGCGCTACTAAAAAGCAGCAGCCGTATAGTAGGTAAACTTGCTGGGCTAATCAAGCTTCAACCTTAAAAAGCTGGCTAAGCGCTGTTTATTTAGGCGTTTTGTGCTGCTTTGGCTTTTAGCTGAGTAGAGAAATCTAACATACGGTTTAATGGAACCAGTGCTTTTTCTCTCAAATCATCATTCACAAAGATTTCATGGCCTTCGTTTGCGCCTGCAAGTGCATCATGAATAGACTGCATGCCGTTCATTGCCATCCACGGACAGTGTGCACAGCTTTTACACGTTGCGCCGTTACCGCCTGTTGGGGCTTCAATGAAGTTCTTATTTGGCGCTAGTTGCTGCATCTTATAAAAAATGCCTTTATCGGTGGCAACAATAAAGGTGCTGTTGTCCATCTCCTGGGCAGCTTTGATAAGCTGACTTGTAGAACCCACTGCATCGGCCATAGCCACAACACTGGCTGGTGATTCTGGATGAACCAGAATCGCCGCATCGGGATATATGGCTTTCATGTCGGCAAGTTTTTGCGATGAAAATTCATCGTGCACAATACACTCGCCCTGCCACATCAACATATCTGCGCCGGTTTGCTTTGCTATATATGCGCCTAAGTGCCGGTCGGGTCCCCAGATAATAGGTTTACCCTGCTCATCCAGATGTTCTACGATTTCAAGCGCAATACTTGACGTAACCACCCAGTCGGCACGGGCTTTTACAGCAGCCGAGGTATTGGCATATACCACTACGGTATGATCAGGATGCGCATCGCAAAATTCGGTAAATTCTTTTTCCGGACAACCTATATCTAACGAACAGGTGGCTTCGAGCGTAGGCATTAATACTGTTTTTTCAGGACTTAAAATTTTAGCGGTTTCGCCCATAAATTTTACGCCTGCCACAATAACTGTTTCGGCCTGAGTATCACGGCCAAAGCGTGCCATTTCTAACGAGTCGGCTACACAACCCCCGGTTTCTTCGGCTAACGCCTGAATTTCGGGATCGGTATAATAATGCGCTACTAACACCGCATTTTTGTCGACAAGCAGCTGTTTAATCTGCGAGCGTAACTCGTTTTTGCGCTCTTTAGAGAGCGGCTCAGGCATTGCAGGAAAAGGATAATCCACTTGTTCTACACGAAACGCGACTGTCATAACATACTGACCCGATTGACGACAGTTAAAGGGGCGACGATTATACCCGACTGTCTGAAGAATTTCATAGCGTATAAGTATGAATTATTCTGTGATAATCAAGCCCCGCTTATGCATTTAATAATATGGCCGGGTAGCCATGTATTCGATGTTTGGCTGTGTCTATGTGGGGATAACGAAGTTTTGTTAATTGAGGTTATCAGCAAAAACGACAAAAAAGCTTAGAAAGTTTTGAGGATATCTGCTGCATTAACTAGGCTTCGCTGGTTCAAATCCGACGCGAGTACGGTGTGATTTCTCTGAAAACTTCCCAAGTGAAGTGTGTAGATAAGATGGTGGGTCGTGCTGGATTACTTAACTGCTGCCGCAGTCTGCGCCCTCCGGGCCGTGCTAAAGCACGTTCACCTGCGCTACGCTGGGTGGCGAACCGCTGCGCTGGTTCAAATCCTGCGCGAGTATGGTGTGATTTCTCTGAAAACTTCACAAGTGGAATGTGTAGATAAGATGGTGGGTCGTGCTGGATTACTTGACTGCTGCCGCAGTCTGCGCCCTGCGGGCCATGCTAAAGCATGTTCACCTGCGCTACACTGGGTGTCAAACCGCTTCGCTGGTTCAAATCCTGCGCGAGCATTGAAGCTTAAATTTGGTTTGGTATACGAGGATACTTAGATAAGATGGTGGGTCGTGCTGGATTACTTGACTGCTGCCGCAGTCTGCGCCCTGCGGGCCGTGCTAAAGCATGTTCACCTGCGCTACGCTGGGTGTCGAACCGCTTCGCTGGTTCAAATCCTGCGCGAGCGTTGAAGCTTAAATTTGGTTTGATATACGAGGATACTTAGATAAGATGGTGGGTCGTGCTGGATTACTTGACTGCTACCGCAGTCTGCGCCCTGCGGGCCATGCTAAAGCATGTTCACCTGCGCTACGCTGGGTGTCAAACCGCTTCGCTGGTTCAAATCCTGCGCGAGTATGGTGTGGTCTTTTTTAGAATTGTGAAACTGGAGCGTTTCAATAAGATGGTGGGTCGTGCTGGATTCGAACCAGCGACCAATTGATTAAAAGTCAACTGCTCTACCAACTGAGCTAACGACCC
>NZ_JAESDK010000029.1 GCF_019249245.1 Alteromonas lipotrueiana
TCTTCGCCGCACAAAAATGCTCTGCGAACACACCGCGACACGCAGTGGTAGTAAGGCGTATCTGACAGGTTAATAAGGGTTTTACGCGGTCTGGGCATGAGGTTAAACAAAACGAGGAAAGTAGGTTTTCTATTGTGCTGAAGTTGGCTCAAAATCCAACTGTACTGAGGGATAGAGAGTGAGTGTCCTTGGCATTGGTCTAGGAATAGAGAGTGACTGTCCTAGACAGAAAGAAGAGTGACTGTCCTAGGTAGAAAGAGCGAACGCAGTGAGTGAGTTAGCTCGCTTGTTAGAAGACCTGAGCTACCATATTGAAAAAACGTTCATCTTCGCTCTGTATAGCAAAACCATTTCTTTTATAAAGGCTGACCGCTGGACTAATTTTAAATACCCGTAACGTAAGGGTGTTTAAATTGGCATTTAAAGTGCGATTTTTAGCTTCTTGTAATGCGGCGAATCCAATCCCTTTATTTTGTACCGAAGAAGCAACCTGAAGGTCTCTTAGAACACAAAACTGACTATCAAATTGCAAGCGCATGACTCCGACAACTTGTTGTTGAAAGATGATGTCATAATTTTCAAGCTCTAAAGTAGCTTCATATACTTTTGATTCATCCCAATCTGGCGCAAATTGTTCGTAATAAACTCGCATGTTACTAAAAGTGAAATTGGCTGCCCTTTTTAGATTTTCAGAACGTACAAACGTAATGTTCACGAAGCCTCCTAGCGCTGAACTTTAGGACGCTGGAATGCGTCCTGGCAGATAAAGTAACCGATGATAGCGTTTTGTTATACTGCAAGCTTGTCATTCCTGGCTCTTAATAGTTTTCTTGTTGCAGAGTCCGATAATTGCAGAAAGAGCGCAAATCATCAGGAACGAAATGAAAGCCACTATGGGTGCAAAAAGATCAAGATACTTTAACTGTATATTCATAACGACTTGAAAAAGAAAAGCCCCCGTGAATCCTGATAGTAAAATAGCGCTTTTGTAGTTTTTGACAAAGTAATGTGAGGCTATTGAGCACAAAATGCCAATAGCAGCTAAGGCGACGGCCCCAACTATCCCTTCATTCATTTGGATTTGCCTATGTAATATAATAACTTGCCCCCACAAACCCTTTATCTGCTGATACCAAGGCCGTTTTTACTATTTCGTTAATCAATACCCCATTCGGTTAGCCAAAGCCAGCTCTGGTCTTCAGTACTTTATATGTAAACCGCTTAGTGAAGAAAACGAATCATTGGCTCATTTTTTGGTTATAAAGGAAAATTATATATGCTGTATAAAGATAGACGGCGGTCAACAGCACCAAACAGCTTAAGTAAAAAAGTATATGTATGACGGCGCAATACACTCAGGTTTAATTTGTGGAATGTTGCAGCCCATAACGTTAAGCCAGACTATCCCTACGCCGCGACGAGACTGGAATGCCTTACCCTGCCCGCGATGCTTTACTTAAGTAACAATAGCCCTATATCGTGGCTTATAGTGCATCGTTGCTGTCACAGCAGTAAGACGTCGGTCTCTCATATAGATTTTCATCATAAAACGCTTCCTAGCTTACGTTGAACCTCCACCAGAACTAAAAAATTTAAACAGTTTCAATTGCCTGAGTGATATAGCTATTTATACTTTTATTGTCTTCATTATCTTTCTCAGTTTATAAAAGTACGCTAGGCTTACGATGCCCTACTTTTAGTAGGTAAACCATTCTATAAATTGTACTCCAATAGCCACGCTTATTCGGTGAACGATTTAATAAACTATGTAAAACATGTCTACTCTCAGTAGAAGGATTTATAAACATGCAAACCTCGATGCCGATGGCCCTCTATCGCAATTTTTTGGGTCACGCACCTGACTGGTATAAAAAAACCATTATTGCCTGCTTAATAGCAAACCCCTTTATTTTCATGGTCGACAGTTATCTGGCTGGTTGGGTGTTAGTTATTCAATTTATTTTTACATTGGCAATGGCATTGAAGTGCTACCCGCTTCAGCCTGGAGGGTTGCTGCTTATAGAAGCAATGTTTATAGGGATGACATCACCCGAGCACATGTTGCACGAAATTCAGCTGAATCTTGAGGTGATTTTATTGCTGGTGTTCATGGTCGCGGGTATTTACTTTATGAAAGACCTGCTTATGTACCTTTTCACCAAGCTGGTTATAAAGGTGCGCAATAAAACCATTTTATCACTATGTTTTATCGCAGCTTCGGCTTTTTTATCTGCCTTTCTCGATGCCCTTACCGTAGTCGCCGTTATAATTAGTGTGGGGCTTGGTTTTTATACTATTTATCACAAAGTTGCGTCAGGAAAAGAGTTTCATCACGATCATGATCATACCAGCGACGATGCGGTTGAAGAACTAGGTAAAAACGATCTGGAAGATTTTCGTGCATTTTTACGTAACCTGATGATGCATTCTGCGGTAGGTACGGCATTAGGCGGGGTTATGACCATGGTCGGTGAACCACAAAACCTGATTATTGCCGATAAAGCCGGCTGGAGTTTTGTGGAATTTTTCATTCGAATGTCACCTATAACGCTTCCGGTATTTGTATGTGGACTTGCCACTACTCTCTTGCTGGAAAAAACCAAACTATGTGGTTATGGCGCTAAACTATCGCCCGCCGTTCGTAATATTCTGGCCGATTATGATATGCATTCTGATCAGGAACGCACCACCAGAGATAAAGCCCGTCTCGCAGTCCAGGCGCTTATTGGAGTGTGGTTAATTGTGGGTTTAGCCGGTCATTTTGCATCGGTAGGCCTTATCGGGTTGTCAGTAATTATATTAGCCACCTCGATGAGCGGCATTATTGAAGAACATGCATTAGGTAAAGCGTTTGAAGAGGCTTTGCCCTTTACCGCTTTGCTTTGTGTATTTTTTGGGGTGGTTGCAGTAATTATCGATCAGGGTCTGTTTCAGCCAGTCATTCAGTGGGTATTAAGCTTCGAAGGCAAAACTCAGTTAGTGATGTTTTATCTGGCCAATGGTGTGCTATCGATGGTTTCAGACAACGTATTTGTCGGGTCTGTTTATATTACCGAAATCACTGCAGCGCTGGCCGAAGGAAAAATCACTCGTGATCAATTTGATTTGCTGGCCGTAGCCATAAATACCGGAACAAACTTACCCAGTGTTGCCACCCCTAATGGACAGGCCGCTTTCTTATTTTTGCTTACCTCTGCCATTGCGCCGCTATTGCGCTTGTCTTACGGACGAATGGTGATCATGGCACTGCCCTATACTATTGTGCTTACTCTGACAGGTTTAGCGGCTACATATTTCGGGCTGCTTGATTCAACCCAATTTTTATATGATGCACATTTAATTGAACATCACAGCGCTGATGTTCCATCGTCTTCACCGTCGCATTAACGAGGTTTGTAAATAGTTTATGAGCTTTATTCAGACAATAAGCCGCGCGGCAGCCCATAAGGGCGCCTGGCTAATTTTGTTTCTCAGTGCTTTAGCGCTAGAGATAGCCGCGCTGTATTTCCAATATGGTTTGGGATTGGCACCCTGCATTATGTGTATTTATCAGCGCACTGCTATGTATGGAATTGTGCTGGCAGGATTGTTGGTTGTGCTTATTAACCATAGCGTAACCCGCTTTCTCGGGTTTACCGCCTGGCTAGTTTCAGCCGGCTGGGGCTGGCTGATTGCGAGTGAACATGTCGAAATTTTGCACGCTTCAAATCCTTTTTTCGCCAGCTGCGAAATTGTACCTAACTTTCCTGCGTTTATGCCTTTGCACGAGTGGTTACCGGCGATATTTGCGGCAAAAGGTGACTGTATGGAAGATGGCTGGCGCTTTATGTCGATGGGAATGGCCGAATGGATGATGATTATCTTTGCTGCTTACTTTATTACCGGCGTGGTGGTATTAACCTGTCGTTTAATAGGTAAAAAAGCATTTTGATCGACCTGTCGATTCTACCCTCGCGATTACCTTCGCCCAAAAATCCCTATGCCTCTGTATCGGTGGTCAGATTGGGCGCTCGTTATTCCGAAGCGCTGGGTGAAGCTTGCCGGGCTTCTGCTACCCATGTGAAGCCTTGGTTGGGCACACAACTATGTCCGGTCACCCCGGCGGCGATAAAAAAGTTCATCCAAAGTTGTGAGAATAACCGCAAGAATGGTTATGGTATTATCTACTTACTGATGGGCCAGGAACGGTGTCTGGGAATGGGGATTATTAACTATATTCACCCTGTGCACGAAGTCGCTAATCTAGGTTACTGGATTCGCCCTGAGGCGTGTGGCAACAATTTAGCCGTAACCCTGTGTCAGAGTTTACAAAAGCTGGCTTTTTCGCAAATTCAGCTACGCCGGCTCGAACTTTTTATTGAGCCGGACAATAAGGCCAGTATGAGGGTGGCGCAAAAGCTGGGGGCTCATTGTGAAGGGCTTTGCGAGCAACGTATTTTTGGGCGCGATGCTTATTTATATGCGCTGGTAGGTAATGAGTAGCGCCCTGGTCTTTAGTCTGAATCTTCAAGGGGCCACAAAGCGATATAATCTTCAAAATGCTCCAGGTCTACATCGCACTCGTACACAGTTTTGCCTCTGACCGACATTTTTTGCTGATGCATCTTAGACTTTTTACCTTGATTCAATAAAGGATGCCACGACGGCAAACCACGGTTTTCGTACAGTCTGCGATAGCTACAGCTGGTAGGCATAAAGAAAATATCTTTCAGGTTCGCCTTGGTCAGCTTCACACAATCAGGCACCAGATGCGTACGGTTTTCATACTCAGTACATTCGCATGATTTGGTATTCAGATAACTGCAGACAATATTAGTATAATGAACCTGTTCATCAGCATTCAGGTGACCGGTAGGCGCGGCATCTTCAGCCTCGTCGTCTTCAATAAATTTATGTAAACAGCATTTACCACAGCCATCGCACAACGCCTCCCACTCTTTGTCTGTCATTTGTTCGAGTGATTTGGTTTCCCAGAAATTGGCATTCATACGGCGACTACACTTGTGGTTATTTCGATTTCGGATGAGAGGCAAACGGTTATCGTGTCGTTATGGGCCAGTGGCCCTACCCCTTTTGGCGTGCCGGTTAAAACGATATCGCCCGGCTCTAAACTGAACTCAGCAGATATTTCGGCAAGAAGCGCGGCAACCGGACGCATCATTGCACTGGTATTCCCCTGCTGTCGAACCTTATCATTAACCGTTAACCAAAAGTCCAGGTTTTGCAAATCGCTGAACTGTGAGCGCGGTACAAAATTTGATACCGGACAGCTGCTATCAAAAGCTTTAGCGCGCTCCCAGGGCTGGCCTGACTTTTTCAGCTGGCTTTGTACGTCGCGCAACGTAAGATCTAACGCAAGCCCCACGCCCCATATTGCTTGCACGGCCTGAGCTTCATCGGCATTTTTGAGTGGCTTGTTAATGAGTACGGCCACTTCGAGCTCATTGTGACATTCACCTTTATCAGCTGGAATATTGATGGGCTGGTGCATATGACACAATGCTGCCTTAGGCTTCATAAACAGCAGAGCTTCTGACGGCATCTGTGAATTAAGCTCTTGGATATGGTCAAGGTAATTGCGACCTACGCATACGACCTTTGCAGCCGGCAAAGCGATAGGTGAACCCTGACTGTCTAAATGCTGGTACATTTTATTCGCCTTTTTTTATACGATCGGCTAAATACCCAACTGACACCCCAAAATAACTGGAGCGATTCCATTTCATTAAAGTATGAAAGTTATTGTAAACCAGGTAAATACGGCCATTCGGACCATCGGGCATAATCAACGAGGCTTTAATATCGACATCAGGGAGTTGGGTATCGTTGTACCGTGTTACTCCACGCTCCTGCCAACGCGCAAGCGGCACATAATCGGTCAATTTAAGCCCCGCATGTTCACCGTCATAATGGCTACTTAATTTTACCTGGCGGCCCCAGGTGAAATTTTCATCCCATCCTTCAGAAGCTAGAAAGTTCGCAATTGAAGCAAATACGTCGGCTGGTGTATTCCAGATATCTTTGCGGCCATCCTGGTCATAATCTACTGCGTAATTTAAAAACGAGGTAGGCATAAACTGACTTTGCCCCATGGCGCCCGCCCACGAGCCCTTCAGATTCTCAGCTGTTATATGACCCTGCTGCAAAATAGTTAAAGCCGCAAAAAACTGTTTTTTAAACAACGCTTCGCGCCGGCCCTCGTAGGCTAATGAACTTAAAGCAGACAATACATCATACTTGCCCTGAAGCTTGCCAAAATTAGACTCATTACCCCATAATGCGACGATAAATCGTGGCTGAACATGGTATTTTGCGCTTATTTCTTCAAGCAAAGATTGGTGTTTATTTAACAGGCTGACCGCCTGCGAAACCTTCCAGTCGGGCACCCTGGTAGCCAGATAAGTGTCTAATGTAATTTTTCGTTCGGGCTGATTTTTATCTGCCTTTACTACAGTGGGACGGTACTCAATATTTTCAAAATGGGTGTCGAGCCACTGTGTATCGAAGCCCTTTAGTTGCGCTTCTTGCTGCAACTTAGCCACATAATCATGAAAGCCGGCTTTTGATTTTTCTGCATGAACAACAATGGGCGTAATGAACAACACAATAGCACTGCATAAACATAACAATTTCATATCAGAACTTTTTCGACTCTTCACGAGCGCTCAGCCCCATAGACAATCGATGCTCGGCTAACCAGTCTTCTTGCTTAGGGGGAATTTGTAAGTAGTACCCTTGTTCGTTTAATGCGTCGATCAGACGTTTTTTATCCACCCGACCTAGCTGCTCACGTTTATCTAATGGCAACAACATAACCAGTTCAGGGTGACCAAATTGTTTCATCAGTATCTCAGGTACCTGTGAAAAATCTTCCTTGGTTTTGATATACAGAAACATGCCTTCTTTTTTTCGGGTTTTATACACCGCACAAAGCATACGTTTTCCTATTTTAATTTTCTAAAATGTGAGTCAGCTTGTTGTCAAACAAAGGGTTACGCCAGCTACTCAACAAATCGGGTTGTAACCCCTGAGCCCGGGTTTCATCCATTGATAACCAGTACCACTTTATGGCTTGATTCATTTGTTTTTTGGATGCTAACACTTCAACAGGAATAGCCTGGGTAGTCGCGACCTCGTCAACCAGCGCTTTGATTTTAGCCAGGGTCTTCTTGTACGCCGAGAACTCCATTAGCCTACGAACTTTAGGTAAATGCTGAGTTTCTGGCAACTGTTCAAAATCGGTTAACGCCTTTTGTACTAAGGCTACCAGAGTATCGCCGTAACGGCGCATTGTGGGGCCTATCATACCTTCAATACTGCTTAAAGCATTACGACTTTCTGGCAAGCGCATGGCAATTTCTAATAACGCCGATTCTTTAACCACAAAGTTGAGTGCAATATCTTTTTTACGGGCCAACTGAAGCCGCCATGCCGTCAAGCGCTGCAATACAAAAAGCTGTTTAGCGTTAAGTTTCCAGTTGTTTTTAATAGGCAGATAAGCATATTCAACAGGAAGTTGAGACTGTTTTTTACGCCCTAACGCGGCAATTTCTTCTATTATCCATGGCGTTCTGTTGCTTTGGTCACTTTGCAATCGAAGTTCTCGATAAACAGGCAGTAAATACAGTACATCGTTCGCTGCGTAGACTAGCTGCTTTGCACTTAAGGGCCGCGCCAACCAGTCGGTGCGCGATTCACCTTTATCCAAAGCCACCCCGCTCATTGTTTCGACCAGCTTGGCATAACCTAAAGACGTACCTAATCCTAACATTGCCGCAGCAAATTGCGTATCGTAAATAGGTGTGGGTAGCGTATCGAATGCGTTCAAAAAAGCTTCTAAGTCTTCCGAACAAGAATGTAATACTTTTACCACGTTTTTATTATTAAGAAGCTCGACAAATGCTGACATATCGTCGATAGCCAGAGGGTCTATCAACACAAGCTGCTGCCCATCATACAATTGCAATAAACCAAGCTGAGGTGTCAGCGTGCGGGTTCGCACAAACTCGGTATCTAAAGCAATAGCGTCACACTGACTGGCGTGTTCACACACCGCATTTAGCTTCGCGGTTGTCGTTATTAATTCATAATCCATAATAATAAAAACAGCCGGCATCTGCCGGCTGTCCCTGAAAAAATATACAAATAGTGCGCTTTAAAAGCCACGCGCACACGGCAAAATCTGGTAATCAGTCGCGAAGCTCACGGCGAAGAATTTTGCCTACGTTGGTTTTTGGCAATTCATCTTTAAACACAACCTGCTTAGGAATTTTGTACCCTGTAAGATGCTTGCGACAATGAGCAATAATATCTTCTGCGGTGAGTGAATTATCTTTTTTCACCACAAACAATTTTACAACTTCACCGCTAACATCATGAGGCACACCCACGGCAGCAGCTTCAACAACCCCGTCGTGCATCGCTGCGACTTCTTCTATTTCATTTGGAAATACATTAAAGCCTGAAACCAGAATCATATCCTTTTTGCGGTCAACAATATAGAAGTATCCCTGCTCATCAACTCTGGCAATATCCCCGGTGGCTAACCAACCGTCTTTCAAAATTTCGTTAGTGGCCTCTTCACGATTAAGATAACCGCGCATAACCTGCGGACCTTTGACCCATAACTCGCCGGGCTCGCCTTTATCCACTTCGTGGCCATCTTCATCCAGCAATTTGATATCGGTAGAAGGAACCGGAAAACCAATGGTCCCTTTATATTCTTCTATTTGCGGAGGCGTTACTGCGACCACGGGAGAACACTCGGTTAAACCATAACCTTCGAGCAGCACCGAACCCGTCACTTTCTGCCATTTTTCGGCTACCGGACGTTGCACTGCCATCCCCCCGCCAAGACCAAACTTAAATTTAGAAAAATCTAGCTCGCTGAATCCAGGTGTATTTAACAGGCCATTAAACAGTGTGTTTACGCCGGGCAATACAGCAAAAGGGTATTTGTTTAGCTCTTTTATAAATGCTGGCATATCGCGCGGATTCGTAATCAGCAGATTGGGGCAACCGTATTTCAAAAACAGCAGGCCGTTAGCTAACAACGCAAAGATATGATAAAGCGGCAAGGCGGTAACCACTAAATCTTTGCCTTTGTCTATTACGGTTTCAAGAATGCCGGATACCTGTTCCAGGTTAGCAATCATATTTCTGTGGGTAAGCATTGCGCCTTTAGACACCCCGGTAGTGCCACCGGTGTATTGTAAAAAGGCTAAGTCTTCGCCACTTATCT
Organism: Alteromonas lipotrueiana; assembly: GCF_019249245.1. Taxonomy (GTDB): domain Bacteria; phylum Pseudomonadota; class Gammaproteobacteria; order Enterobacterales; family Alteromonadaceae; genus Alteromonas; species Alteromonas lipotrueiana. Next base: position 9,242 of record NZ_JAESDK010000029.1, read on the forward strand.
GAGGTTTATTAAAGGTAAGATTTTCGCCCTCGTTAACCGCTTTCATGAAAGGTGTTGATGAGGGAAGTGAAAACGAAGGCACCATTTTTTTAACGTGTTTAACCACCAGATTAACCACCCACCGCTTGGGTACGGGTAGCATGTCGCCCAGTGCGGTTAAAAAAACGTGCTTAATGGCTGTATCAGCGACAACTTCTTCAAGCGTGCAGGCAAAATTTTCGACAATCACAATACCTTTGGCATCAGAGTCTTTAAGCTGGTGCTTTAATTCTCGGGCGGTGTACAAAGGATTGACGTTAACCACCACCAAACCGGCACGTAAAATACCAAACATTGCCACCGGGTATTGCAGCAAATTGGGCATCATAATGGCAATGGCATCGCCTTTGTTAAAGCCGCTATTTTGTAAATAGGCAGCAAATTGCGCGCTAAGCTGATTTAATTCGTTAAACGATATTTGATGGCCCATATTGATATAGGCCGTGCTGTCGCCGTAGTTTTTTACAGACTGTTCAAATATATCGACCACCGATGAATAAAGATCCGGGTCAATTTCTGCATTAACACGAGGGTCGTAATGCTCAAGCCAGGTTTTGTCCACAAAACCTCCTACTTATTCTTCTTTATATGACTTCCAGGGCATATTGACTGAGAAATGCACAACTGGTCTGATTACTTGGATATAGTATCGGAAGTCCCTATAAAGATAAACGTCCTTATTTACAATTGTTCAACAAATGTCACTACCGCCGGGCCTACATCTTCAGGCTTTTCCATATGAATATGATGACCACCGCTAAAATATTCGCACCGGGCATTTTTGAACCACTTTTCGCGTTGTGGGTAAATAGTCGAAACCTCTTTAAAGCTATTCTCGGCAGCTGCAAAATATACGGGACACGTTATTGCCTGCATCAGCGCCTTAGCCTGTTCTTCGGTAAAACGAAGGTTTGAAAGTGTCCGAAGTTTCGGATCGCTGGCCCAAAAATAATGACCTCCTGCATCCTGCGTCAGATTTCTTTGTAATATGGCCCGAACATGGGGCTCACTCAGGTCGCTAATTTGGCACCTCGCGGCCACCGCTTTTTCTAAATCAACAACTTTAAGGCGGTTACGGCTTCGTTTGAACCGGCTTTCTATACTGCTTTTTAGCTGAGCCGCTGTAGTATCGGCAGATTCGGTTAATGGTCCACACGCATCAATACTAATAACACCTGATACTTTGGCAGGAAAAATACCTGCATACATTGTTGCCAGAATTCCACCCAATGAATGGCCCAGCAGAATCACATCATCAAACTCTTGATGCTCAATAAATGCATGCAAATCTTGTAAATAGTCGGCCAGGTTATAATGAGCGCCATAGGGGCGGTGTGAAGAGTTGCCATGCCCGGCCAGGTCTAGCGCAATAAACCGATAACTATGTAAAAAAGGGGCCAGGGGTTCAAGACTTGCGGCATTATCCATGTAGCCATGCAGACCAATAATAACCTTACCACTACCCTGATTGTCTAAAGCTGTTAACGTGACCGCGCCGGCCTGAAATTCAGTTTCTATCATGTCACTTCCTGATTAGCTTAAAACACGAAAAGCGGCATCATATTGCCGCTTGACTAACAAAGTGTTGCCTCATTACGGCAATACCTGGTCATTCTATCTCAGGTTTTATACCCCCGGTAACGGGTTCGGATCGCGCTTCTGGCCGTTTTAACCGATTTTTTTGTACTGAGTTTGACTGTTTAAGTTTGGGTTGAAAACCTCGACTCTCAATCACCCTTATCCGCGAAGTCCCAAACCCAAATTGAGGCCCCCAAAGTGAATGGCGATAATAAAACGGTGAATACCAACCGGTGTTATAATTAAAGTATAGTGTTGATACATCGTATGTCGATGTTTCGCGCCACAGATGATAATCACGCGCTTTTACAGCCGGAAACGTATAAGGCTGCTCTCCTACCATACCCGTAATGGGTTTATCGACACTTCCCAAAAACGTCACCGAACGGCCTTCTTCAAAAACGATAGGATCTACAAAGCCGTCAATTTTTACTTTAAACCGACCTATGGTTTCTTCAGAAGTATTAGGTCGCCCGTAACTGTTAAGGGGAAAGTGGACAATTTCTATAAAGGTTTTTTCAGGTTTGTTTTCAACACCTGCAATAACACCCCCCCAGCGAGCTGTGCGGCCCGTTACCTGAGGGCCGCCCGTGACCGCTCCCTGGTAGGTGACTAAGGCCGTACCGTCAGGCACCGCTAAGTTGTCAGGTACCATGGTACAACCTGACACAAATAATAGGGTACTGATTAACATCAATCGAAAAGACATCGTTATCTCCATAAAGGCTGAGACCATTGTTTACGATAGTATAGAAAATAGGGATGAATAACACCTGAACAAACGCAAATTTTAGACGGTCAGGCGTACAGGTCGACACCCATCATAGTGCGAATAGTGTCTCGCTGTGATTCACGCTCATGGCTCATGTACGCCTGTACGGCTTGATTCGCTTTTCCTTGAGGTTGATCGTAGCCTGAATCCTGAGCAAACCGGTGAGCCTTATTTAGGGTGTCAGCATTAGAGGTAGTGCGCAGGCTTTGGCCCACCTCTATTGCAGGCGATTGCTCTTCGCGGGTTAGCCGCCTGACTTTATGAGTATCGTCATTAGCACGGCTTTGCGAGTCAGGTGCGATTACCGAAAAATTTGTATTTATATCCATAGCATTAAAGACGCGTTATTAAGCCTGAAAAATTAAAATTTAATACCACGCACACTAAAATAGACCCCGTTCTGACGATGCGCAAATTTCGATTCTTTTTAAATAAAGCAGCGTAAGATAGTGCAAGTTTTATACCTACACGGTTAGATGGCTCGTCTTAACCCGCTATTCTCTGCCCGGAAGCTTTTTCCAGGTCACTTTATCCCGTAAATAAACGGGCTCTATGGTATCAGCCCTAAAAGTACGTCCAGCAGCAAATTCGGGCTCAGCTAATGCCAGCATGTAACGGGCTTGAGGATAAACAACGGGTACAGGTTGCCCATCAAGTTTATGGACCAGTTCATTGTATGCCTGCCAGCCTGTTCCGGCAGCGATAAAAGGCTTATCGTCTATCATTTTTACCGCGTTTTCTGGCAGACAAACCTGTTCTGTAACAGTGCATTTTGCCCTATTGTCAGCCGCTTCAAAACAGGCAAAATAGACCTCTTTCATTCGCGCATCGATGGCGGTAACCACTTTATCGGCCTGATGTTCTATAATAGCTTGCTGCGCCATGGCCCCCAAAGTGCTGACACCCACTACGGGTAACTGTGAGCCTAAAGCCAGCCCCTGAATCATACCGGTGGCTATTCTGACCCCGGTAAAGCTGCCCGGCCCCCGCCCAAATACCAGGCCGTCTAACTCATTTAAGGTGGTACCCGCTTCTTTAAGTACTTGGTCTATCATAGGCAGCAACTTCTGACTATGCTGCTGAGGACAAAGTTCAAACCGGTGAGTGACATTTTGCTTAAATTGGACCGCGACCGAAAGCGATTCGGTGGCCGTATCAATGGCTAATAGGTTCATCATAACTAACTACTCAATGTTGGCCAAAAAAGACTCTACCTGTTCGAGGCTTCGGGTACGCTGCATATCAGGCAAGCTGGCTAAAAAGGTTTTTGCATAAGGTTTGGTTACCAGACGATTATCGCAAATTACCAATACGCCTTTATCGCTGGGATCGCGGATAAGACGGCCGGCTCCCTGCTTTAATGTGATCACCGCCTGCGGAATCTGGATTGCCGCAAAGGGATTGGCGCCACGCTTTTTAACATCTTCCATGCGTGCCTGCAAAAGAGGATCATCAGGGGATGCGAACGGCAGTTTGTCTATCATAACACAAACCAGATCGCTGCCGCGTACATCCACCCCTTCCCAAAATGCACCAGTACCCATCAATACCGCATTTTCGTTGGCTAAATATTCTGCCAGCAGTGCTTGCTTGGTGGTACTTCCTTGCACCAGTAACGGGTTGTCAATTTGCTCTTCTAGCCGGGCGGCGGTTTCGCGCAACATAGCGTGGCTGGTAAACAACAAAAAGCAGCGGCCACGGCTGGCTTTGATTAATGCCTTAGCGGTTTTGAGTAATGTTTCGCGCATATTAAAACTGTTCGGCTCGGGCAAATACCTTGGCACGCACAACATGGCTTGTTGCTGATAATCAAACGGACTATCAAGCCCTAATGTTTTAGCATCTTCAAGACCCATACGCCGCTGAAAATGTTCAAACCCGCCATCTACCATCAAAGTGGCCGAAGTAAAAATCCAGCCCCGGGGCGGGTCGCTGATAAAGCGACGAAATTTAGCCGCAATTGACAGCGGCGTAAGATGCAGCACAATATGTCTTGGGGTGGTTTCGTACCAAAGACTCACGCCCTGTTGCTCGGTATTACGAAACGAATCAAGCTGTTCGCGTGCCTCTACAACCCGTTCGTATAAATTATCCAGGTCTTTGTCACGACCAATATTAAGTTTGCAAACTTCATGCAGTACGCCCAGAGCATCGGCCAAACGGCTAATTTGTGTTTGCACGTCCTCACGCCCCATCGCCTCAACCCAGCTGCCACGTTGGGGATTTTCAGCAAACAACAAACGTAAATCTGAAGCCACAACACGGCATTTATCAGCAGCCTTATCTAGCTGGCTGGCATCTTTTAATACCGTACGAAACAACAGCGTAATATCTTTGGCCATATCGTGAATCTGACGGGTCGACAATGTTTCGCCAAAATAGTCGCTTGCGATATCCGGAATTTGATGAGCCTCGTCAAAAATGACAGCGTCTGCTTCGGGAATAAGCTCGCCAAAGCCGGTGTCCTTTAACGCCATGTCGGCAAAAAACAAATGGTGGTTTACCACAATAACATCCGCTTCCAGCGCTTTACGGCGGGCCAGTACCAGGTAGCAGTCTTCGTAATCAGGACAATCCCGCCCCAGACAGTTGTCGACCGTTGACGTTACCAATGGCAGTACACGGGCGTCTTCGGGTAATGTTTTAAGCTCGCCCATATCACCACTTTTGGTGGTGGTAGACCAGGTTTTTACCGCCGAAAGCTGATCAAGCGTTTCTTTTTCAAGCAGCGTTGAATTTCCGCCATGCTGACTTAGCCGATGCAAACACAGATAGTTAGAGCGCCCTTTCAATAAGGCTGTTTTGCGTAAGCTTCCCAGCGCTTTTTTCACCAACGGTAAATCGCGATGATAAAGCTGTTCCTGCAGGTTTTTAGTCCCTGTGGAAACAATCGCCTTGCCCTTGGCCCGTAACGCGGGCGCCAGATAGGCAAAGGTTTTGCCGGTACCCGTACCCGCCTCTACCACCAGACTGTGTTTTTCATCCAGGGCGGTTTGCACCGCCTGAGCCATTTCAGTTTGGGCATCCCTGGGCACAAACCCTTTAATTGTTTTGGCCAACAGACCGTCAGCAGAAAAGATTTTAGAGATGGAGGACATACAAACCGCAGATAACCAAAAAAACCTATTATGCCAGACTCTGCCTGAAAATGGCGAGTCACGATAATTTAATCATTTGATATTTTTTGCTTTTTGATCGCTTTTTCAGCTAGGGTTAGTAAAAGCCATTGCAGTAAAAATAATAAACCTCAAAAAAAAGCAAGAATTAAGGAAAACACAAACGTGAAATCCACCATAAGGCTGGCAATAATACTCGGGGTGCTATGGGTTCTCTTGTCCGGGCATTTTTCACCACTTTTGCTAAGCCTTGGCGTTTTGTCGGTAGCATTAGTTTTATGGTTAGACTGGCGCATGGATGAGATTGATCACGAACAATTTCATATTCCGGTCTCGACAGATTTATTTATGTTTGTGTGGCGTCTTGCCGGGCTGGTCGTCATGTCAAATATTGATGTATGCCTGCGAATTTATGGGTTTCGTAAGGCCACCCCAACCTTCCGTGAAATTCCGCTGCCGTTTGCCAATCCATTGTCCCAGGTCATATACGCCAATGCTATTACATTAACGCCCGGCACAGTGAGCATGGTTATGGGCGATGACAAGCTACTGATCCATAGTATCAGCGCTGAAGGCGCCCAGGATTTGGCCGACGGCGGTATGACCCACATTATCCCCCGAATTAAAAAATCAGATGTACGTATTGCGTCACCGCGCAATAAAAGGAAGCCTTTATGAATGCTCTTTACCTTGGGGCAGGTATCGCTTTTTTGGTAACAATGGCGTTAGCCCTGGCACGGGCCTTTGTCGGCCCTACTGTATTTGACCGTATTCTGGCGGTTAATATGTTTGGTACCAAAGCGGTACTGCTGGTTGCCCTTATTGCCTTTTTTTCTGGCCGGGAAGACTTGCTGGACATTGCTTTACTGTATTCCCTGCTTAACTTTATTGGTGTAGTGGCGGCCCTTCGGCTGGTAGAACGCGGCCGTTTTTTTGCCAGTTCTGACGACACTGATCCCGATCCCGATTCCGACAAGGAGAATAAACAGCCATGATGGATATTATGTCTTATGTGCTGGTCATTCTTGCCTGCTTCTTAAGTCTGACCGGCGGGCTGGGCTTGTTCAGGTTGCCTGACTTTTATTCCCGGTTACACGCCGTTGGTATTACCGACACCTTATGTTCTTTTTTATTGCTGGCAGGGCTGGCATGTCAGTCAGGCTGGTCGTTAACAACAGCCAAGCTATTAATTGTTTTTTTGTTTTTATTATTCACCAGCCCCGTGTCATCTTATGCGTTAGCCAATAGCGCCTGGCGCTGGGGTTTACCTGGGGATGAATCTGAAAACAACGATAAGGCTAATAAATCATGAGCTTATTGTTGAACACGGTGTTGCTTGTTTTTCTGTTAGTCACCGCCATCGCAGTAATGCGCGTAAAAGTCTTACTCGCCATGGTTATGCTTTTTGGTCTGTATAGCTTATTAGTTTCAAGCCTGTTCGTGGTGTTAGATGCCCCCGATGTTGCGTTTACCGAAGCCGCAGTAGGAACCGGCATTTCAACGGTACTTATGTTAGTCACGCTAGCAGCAGTGCGCCATGGGCATAGCGCACCTATTAAGCCAGGTAAACGCATGCTGCCGCTGCTGCTCAGTTTGTCGATGGGCTCGTTGGTTATTTTTGGAATTCAGGATTTACCCAATTTTGGTGATACGCAGACGCCTTCATATCAGCAGGTTGCGCGTCATTATATTGATAAAGGGGCTGAAGAGACCGGCGTACCTAACCTGGTTACTGCGGTACTGGCCAGTTATCGCGGCTTTGACACCCTGGGCGAAGTAACGGTTGTTCTAACGGCCGGTATTGGCGTTTTGCTGCTATTAGGCCGGCGAGAAAAAGTGCACTTAAAAGCCAGGAGAAACAATGAGTGACAGTCTGATTTTACGAGTTGTAACAAAATGGTTAGTGCCGGTAATTTTATTGTTCGCGTTGTATGTTCAGTTTCATGGTGACTACAGCCCCGGTGGCGGTTTTCAGGCAGGAGTTATCTTCAGTAGTGCTTTTTTGTTGTACGCGCTGGTTTACGGTGTTGATGCAACCACCCGGGTTCTGCCTGAGGCTATCCTGCGCATCGGCGCTTCTTTGGGCGTGCTTTTGTTCGCCGGAGTGGGCGTGGTGTCGCTATTTAAAGGAGGGGCTTTTTTAAATTACAGTGTGTTAGCCGGAACCCCTGTAGCAGGCCAGCATTTAGGCATAATTCTTATTGAACTTGGCGTAGGCATTACGGTGGCATGCGTAATGTTGCTGCTGTTTTACACTTTTGCACGGACAATCCCCCCACAATGATGGCGTATTTACTCGGACACATTAACTATTGGTTGATCATCGCGGTGATGATGGTGGGCATGTTCACCATGATGAGCAGCCCTAACCTGATGAAAAAGCTAGCCGGTTTAAGCATGTTTCAAACCGCTGTAATTTTGTTTTATGTGAGCGTAGGAAAAGTAGACGGCGGAACCGCGCCCATCGTTACCGAAGCCGCTACCCGTTATGCCAATCCCCTGCCCCAGGTATTGATGCTGACCGCCATTGTGGTGGGTGTCGCTACAATGGCTCTGGGCTTTGCACTTATTATACGAATTCGACGTGCTTACAATAGTATGGAAGAAGACAACATACACCAGCAAATGGAAGCAGAGGAATTGGATTGATGGAAATGCTTACTGTTTTGTTGGTGGTTATTCCACTGATTAGTGCACCCATTACCGCCATAATTGCTAATCGGTATGTGGCCTGGCTCATTACACTTGTTACCTGTTTAGCATTGGCCGGATTAAGTGGTGTAGTGTTACATCATGTTATTAGCGGCGAAGTTATTCATTATGAACTCGGTGGCTGGAAGCCGCCCTGGGGTATTGAATATGTTATCGATTCTCTGAATGCGCTGGTGGCTGTGATTGTCGCTTTTATTGCCCTTATCACGGTAATATATGGCAGCAAAAGTGCCGAGAAAGAAATTCACGACTCTCAAATTCATTTGTTCTATGCCGCTTTTCAGTTAGTCATTTTAGGCTTGCTGGGCATGGCGTTAACGGGCGATATTTTTAATCTTTTTGTATTTTTAGAAATTTCATCGCTGTCTTCTTACGCTTTGATTGCCATGGGACAAAAACGTCAGGCTCTGGTCGCTTCGTTCAATTACCTGATGGCCGGAACATTGGGCGCGACTTTTTTCCTATTAGGTATCGGCTTTTTATACGCGGCTTCTGGTACTTTGAATATGGCCGACATTGCACTGAGGTTTGATCAGTTCTCGTCAATGACTCTGGTTATTACCGCATTATTATTTATTTTGATAGGTTTAGCTCTTAAAGCCGCAGTCTTCCCGCTACATTCATGGCTTCCCGAGGCCTATACCCAAGCCCCGACTATGGTCACGGTATTTTTGGCGTCCACCTCAACCAAAGTAGCCATTTATGTGCTGATAAGAACCCTTTACCAGGTTTTCCCCAATACTTATTGGGAAGAGATGTTGCTTCCCGGTTTCTTGCTGTTAAGCGGTTGCCTGGGAATGCTATACGGTTCTTACAAAGCCATACGTCAGGTTTCTATTAAGCGACTACTGGCCTATTCAAGTGTTGCCCAGCTTGGTTATATGGTGGTGGGTGTAGGTCTTAACAACGAGGCGGGGCTTATAGCCGCTATTGTGCATATGTTCAACCATGCCATTACCAAAGCGGCCTTGTTCATGGCCGCGGGCCTGGTGCTAATGCGATTACACACCACCAACTTAGAAAAGCTACGTGGCGCCGGTAAAACGATGCCCTGGACAACCGGCGCGTTTGCATTGGCCGGATTAAGCTTAATTGGGGTGCCGGGCACTGCCGGCTTTATCAGTAAATGGTATTTGGTTCAGGCCGCGCTAGAGAAAGGCAACTACGTGGTAGCTGGGACAATTTTAATCGCATCTATTATGGCTATCATGTATGTGTGGAAAATTATTGAAACCCTTTACTTTGAGGGGCCCGACAAACTTACGGTTCACAAAGTGGGGTCGGGCAAAGAAATTGTCCCCGATTTGCCGGTCGCCACTTTTTGTTGCTATGTAATGGTTGCCACCTGTTTTTATTTTGGCCTGTATACTGATATTCCTTTAGAAGCTGCCAATACGGCGGTAGAAGTTCTGTTTAGTACTGGAGGTGGACAGTGAGCGCTTCAGCCTTATTGTTAACCGCTTTGCTGCTGCCATTAGCTGGCGCAGTATTAATCAGTCTTACCTCGAGTCGCCCGAATCTTCGCGAGAGCGTATCGGTGCTAACCGCCAGCTTATTGTTTGCCGTTATTATCCGGTTATATCAGCTACCCGCCGAAGCTGCATCATTGGTTATGGCAACGCCGGTTGATGGACTGCAAATTGCGTTTAGCCTGAACCGCTTTGGGGTAATGTTTGCCCTTATCGCCAGTAGCCTGTGGATTGTCACTACTTTATACGCCATGGGGTATATGCGTGCGCACAACGAGCGTAATCAAACCCGCTTTTATGTTTTGTTTGCCGTATCAATTGCCTGTGTAATGGCCATTGCATTTGCCGAAAATTTGTTAACGCTGTTTTTATTTTATGAAGTGTTAACAGTAGGCACCTATCCTTTAGTCGCCCATGCGGGTAATGCTAAAGCGCGCGCCGGTGCCCGTAAATATTTGCTTATTTTAATGGGCTCGTCTATTGCCTTCTTTTTACCCGCTATCATTATCACGTACATACAGGCCGGTACCTTAAGTTTTGCGCAAAATGGTATTTTGGCGGGCAATATAGAAGCCATATTTATCGCGCCTTTATTGCTGGTTTTTTTACTGGGTATCAGTAAAGCCGGCATTATGCCATTACATCGGTGGTTACCCTCAGCAATGGTGGCGCCCACGCCGGTTAGTGCGTTGCTGCATGCTGTAGCTGTCGTTAAAGCCGGGGTATTCACTGTATTAAAAGTGGTACTGTTTATATTCGGGCCCGATGTTGTAGCCCAAAGCGTGAATACCGAGTACCTGCTGCTCGTGCCAATGGCGACTATAGTTCTTGCTTCACTGGTAGCCATGACCCGCGACAACCTCAAAGAGCGTCTGGCCTATAGCACCATCAGCCAGCTGAGCTATATTGTGTTAGGTGCGCTGATGGTAAATCAGATAGCCTTAGTGGGTGCTACTTTACACATAGCCATGCATGCCTTTGCAAAAATCACCTTATTTTTTGCTGCTGGTGCCATTTTAGTTGCGGCCCACAAAACCAAAGTCAGCGAGCTGGACGGGCTGGCCCGCAAAATGCCTATTACTTTTGCCTGCTTTGCTATTGGCGCGATGAGCATTATTGGTATTCCATTTTTGGGGGGCATGTGGAGTAAGTGGTACCTGGTAAGTGGTGCCAGCGCCTTTACCGGCTCCTCCTGGCTAGGGTGGGCATTAAGTATCACCCTAATGCTAAGCACGCTGCTAAACATTTGGTATCTGTTAACTATTCCGGTCAGCGCGTGGTTTAAGCCCTTAGCCGACAAAACCTCTGAGGTCACCGAAGCGCCCTGGCCCTGCCTGGTTGCTATGATTATTCCTTCAGCTGCCTGTATTTATTTCTTTTTCCAGCCAGACATTTTTCTTCAGTTGGCGCAAAACATTGTTGGTGGAGGCAAACCATGAGCGACAAACCCACTCAGGACGGTTTTTTTGATGATCCTAAAGTAGTCAGCTGGATTTTACGTATTTTCTATCTGTTATGCGTCTTATTAGTCGTCGCCGATTTTGTTGTGCATCGTCACATCTACACCGAACTTGAAAAAATACCGGCATTTTATGCTCTTTACGGCTTTGTGGCCTGTGTACTGCTGGTGTTTGCCGCTTCTGGTTTACGTAAAGTTTTAATGCGCAGCGAAGATTATTACGAAGCGCCATTGAACGACAAGTCTGACAGGCAGGAACAAGAATGATCTGGACCACCAGCCTTCCCCCTTTTGTTGTATTCTTTGCATTTGCTTTGGTTGCCCCACTGCTTAAAGGCAAGCTAAAGGTTTTACTGTTACTTGCGCCTTTATGGGGCGGCCTTAACCTTTATATGACGCATGCTGAGGCGGGAGACATAAGCTGGCAAATAGGCGATATGGTCCTGCAGCTTTACCATATAGACAAGCTTAGCTTATTGTTTGGTTATCTTTTTCACATAGCCGCGTTTATTGCCCTTATTTATTCACTTCATATTAAAGACAATACCCAGCAGGTGTGCGGCTTGCTATATGCCGGCAGCGCTTTGGGCGCGGTATTTGCCGGTGATCTGCTCACGGTATTTATGTTCTGGGAATTACTGGCGATTACTTCTGCCTTCCTTATATGGGCAAGACGCACGCCCGAAGCCATCAGAGCAGCAAACAGATATGTTGTTATACAGGTGTTATCGGGGGTTTTACTGCTAAGCGGCGCCATTATGTTGTATCAGCAAACCGGCTCGCTGAAGCTCGAATACCTGGGACTCAATGGCAGTGCTTCCTGGCTGATATTCATTGCCCTGGGCATTAAATGTGGCTTTCCTTTCTTACATACCTGGCTTACCGACGCCTATCCGTTGGCGACTCCTACTGGCACCCTGTACCTGTCAGCCTTTACCACCAAAGTGGCAATCTATTTACTCGCGCGTATGTTCCCTGGCGAACCGATTTTAATATACATTGGCGCGGCGATGACATGCTTCCCTATCTTTTTTGCCGTAATTGAAAACGATCTTCGTAAAGTGCTCGCCTACTCTCTTATTAACCAGCTGGGCTTTATGGTGTGTGGTATTGGCATTGGCACCGCATTAGCACTAAACGGCGCCGTGGCTCATGCCTTTAACGATGTTATTTTTAAAGGTTTATTATTTATGACAATGGGCGCGGTACTTACCCGGGTGGGCCATGTCGATGGTTCACACCTGGGGGGGCTATACAAATCAATGCCCCGAACCACTATATTTTGTCTGGTGGGGGCGGCCTCTATTTCAGCTTTTCCGCTGTTCAGCGGCTTTGTAAGTAAAAGTATGGTGATGGCAGCGTTGTTAGAACAAGACCAGATTATTGTCTGGTTGATGTTGCTGTTTGCTTCAGCCGGGGTATTTCACCATGCCGGTATTAAAATTCCGTTCTTTGCTTTTTTTGCCCACGACTCGGGATTACGGCCCAAAGAAGCGCCCGTCAACATGCAAGTTGCCATGGGGCTGGCGGCCATTTTGTGTATCGCTATTGGGGTAAATCCACAGTGGTTGTATCAATTGTTGCCGTGGGATTTTGACTATACTCCGTACGACCTGACGCATACATTGACCCAAATTCAATTGTTGTTTTTCTCTGCACTGGCGTTTGTATGGTTAAACAAACAAGGGCTGTATCCTCCCGAATTACGTTCGGTTAATTTAGATGCAGAATGGTTCTATCGTAAGCTGCTACCAAAATCGGGACGCAAGGTAGTGGCCATGGCCAGTCAGATGCGCGATGAAGGTCACCAGCTAAAAACCAGTGTTATTGCACAATTAGGCAGACGCCAAAAACCAGTACCCACCGGAACTGTTACCATTATTACCCGGCGTATGGCCTGGGTTTTTATTGCCTTAATGCTACTGGTGGTAACCAGTTTGATTTTTTAGCAGCCGGTATTCACCGACCGCAAGCTCTATGGGCTCATGGTCGTGTAAGTAGCAGTCTGTTTCGTTCAAAAGATTGTGGTAATGCCCGGCATACAGCGGTGAATCAAAACTCACCGCTACGGGTTGTTGGGACAAATTGAGCATCACCAGTATTTTATTGCCGTTCTGCTGACGCACAAAACTGAATACCTGGTTCATAGCGTTATTGGGTACCTGAAGCATGGTTGCGCCATAGGGGCCATTGTGCAGTGCGCAGTATTGCTTTTTAATCGCAATCAGCCGGCGGTACAGCTCGCCGGTCGGGTGCGCCTGCCAATAAATCGGATCACGTTCGAAGAAAGCCAGTCGTTTGGTTTCGCCAGCTTCCTGACTATTATAAATCAGGGGCATGCCCTCTCCAATCACCGAAAGCACAATCGCTGCATCAAGTAACTTGCCAAACATTTCATGCTGGGTGCCTTCCCAGGCATTCATGTCGTGATTACTGACAAAGGTCATTCGATAGGCGCTATCTGGCCACGAACGCTCATTCCACGAATAATATTTGCGCAGCTTGTCCACTGGCAAAACCCCTTTAGCAATACCGTGCATGGTCTCATGCCAGCTCCAGGCGTAGGTCATATTAAACGCCTGTTCGTGTAAGTCGCGGTTTTCCCATTCGGCTAACATGAATACCGGTTTTATTGAATCTAAAGCAAGCCGGGCCTGCTCCCAAAAATCGTTGGGCACATAGCCTGCTACATCGCAACGAAAACCATCTATGTCGTATTCTTTCAACCAATATTGCATGGCCGCAATCATGTAGTGGCGTAAAGCAGGCTGGTTGTAATCAAACTCAATAATATCTTCCCAGTCCCACCACGGAGAGGGGCGAAATTCTCCTTTGAAATCTCGCGCGTACCAATGGGGATGTGATTCAACCAAATTACAGTCCCAGGCGCTATGATTGGGCACCCAATCAATAATCACCCGCATGCCCAGCCGGTGAATAGCGGTAACTAATGAGCGAAAGTCATCTGGGGTACCAAATTCAGCGTTGATCCCGTAATAGTCTTTAACCGCATAGGGGGAACCCAGCGTACCTTTGCGATTTTTCTCGCCGATGGGCTGTACTGGCATCAGCCAGATAATATCAGCACCTAAAGATTTTATATGTGAAAGACCCGCTTCCACTTCTGCAAAGGTACCGTGACTACCAAATTGCCTCGTATTAACCTGATAAATCACCGCGTCTTTTGACCAGGCAGGTTGACGAAGCTGGTATTTTGAATAAGGAAGAAAAGAGGTTTGCGACATGGCCAGCGACCTAAATAAACACAAATGAATGGTTTTTGTTACGCCCGTATTTATTTTTAGATTGGTTTGCTCAGGCCTCAAAGCGTGGTTAAAACAGTGGCAATGCACCAACGCCCATTAACAGTACCCATATGCCGAAAAAGATTTTCAGATGTTTAACATCAAAAGCCAACACTACATATTTAGCCAGCCGGCCTCCGAGCGCTGCGCCGACCCCGGCGAAAAGGACAATTTGCCACACCACTGCATGAGTTTGCAGCCAGTGAAATGCCATCGCGCACCAAACGCATACCGCGGTCAGTATTACCGCCACAGCTATAGCCATGGTTATATTAAATCGGCGAATTATAAGATACACCGCAACCAGCTCGCCCACACCTACCGATAACCACGCTGTTATGATGCCCCCCGAAAACGCAATAAAAGGCAGCATAATAATATCAACAGTACTTAGGTTTTTTTGAAACGAGGTCCGCTTTAACAGCGGTATAGAAGCCAGTATTGCCAGCCCCAGTACAATAGAAAAAAAACCAAACCCGATATGCACCCGTGCCAAATGTTGGGTAAACCAACCAAAAGCCGGTAAATGCGCCCCCCACTGTGCTAATAATAAGCCGCCGATGGCGGCGGGAATACACAGTATCAGCGCTGAGGACAGAGGCTGCCAGTGAACATTGTTTTGCTGATGCCGACGATAATATTGCCCCCAGGTGATAGCACCTACGGTCATACCAAAACATTGAATCGCAAAACTGGTGGCTACAATTTGTGTCGCATTAAGCCCTAAATGATGAAAAAAGGGGACAAATACGACCCCACCCCCGGCGCCTGTAGCATTGGCAAATACAGCGCCTATTATTCCAAGTGCGCTAAATGCGCCGTATCCGGTTATTAAACTATCAAGGTTGGGCTGCAACGCCAATATAGCCAGCCACACGCCACCTAATACACACCACCACAAATTTTGTTTTACTACCGCAAGCATCCGGCCTGACCACTGCATATCATTTCACAAGGCAGAACTTTGCCAGATTGCGGCTTAAAAAGAAATCCTGTGTTAGGCTTAAAGCAGTATGAACCTAAATTTCTGGCCAACAACTTTGATCAGAATTACCCAGCGCCACCAAACCACTGAAATTCTGATGCGCCCAAATCGCTCAGCGAGCTGGCGCGAAACAAAAACGGTGTGGCTGGTATTTTTTTTGGTGGTTTTGGTTATCGCTATGGCCTGGGCTGCCGCAGGGGTCTGGATTGTACTGCCCTTTGCGGGCATAGAGTTAGGCTTACTGGGGTACCTGATGTACCGCACTAACTGGCAGACGTATCAACAACAGCGCTTAATTATCTCGCCATCGTTACTGGTTTTAGAACACGACTATCACCGTCATCAAACGGTGAAACTGGCGCGATGTCATTGCCAGATTACGGTTACCGAAACCGAAGGTCACTGGCAGTTACCCCTGTATGTAATTTGCTGTCAGGGCAGACAATACCCGGTGGGCGCCTTTTTAAATCTTAATGACCTCAAGCAGCTTCAATATGGTTTAATCCATTGCGGGGTTGGGCTATGTCGTAATCGCTGGTGGGAGAGTTAGTCTGTAAGAGCAGTTGCAACGAAGTGTTACATCAATACAGTTGCGCGCAGCCTTTAACCCAATTACATTGCAGACTCACTTACTGATGATCCGAGACGGAGTTCATTCCAAACTATGCGTAAATTGATAACATCACTGGCGATAATATTGTTAAGTTGCCAGGCGCAAGGGGCCGCCGTGTGGCAGGTAAGCAATGGCGAGCACACCCTGTATTTGGGCGGAACGTTACATATTTTAAGTCCGCAGGATTATCCACTGCCCTCGCCGTATGAAACCGCCTTTGCCCAGTCTGACACCCTGGTATTTGAAACTGACATGGAAACGGTCAGCTCTGCCTCATTTGCAGCAAAAATGATTAAGCAGAATAGCTACGAAAATGCTGAGACCGTGGCAAAGGATTTAAATCCGGAGACCTATCAGCTGCTAGAGTCTTATATGAGCAAACATAACTTGCCTATAAACACACTAAAACACCTGAAACCGGCGATGCTGGGTCTAACGTTGACCATGCTGGAATACCAGCGTGCGGGACTGACCAGTCAAGGTGTCGATGCGTATTTCTTCAATAAAGCTATGGATAAGAACAAACCCATCGAATGGTTTGAAACGCCTGATCAGCAACTTTCTTTTATCAGTGCAATGGCAGATGGCCAGGAAAACGAATTTATTCGCTATACCCTAGAAGATATTGAAGACCTGGCGAGTATAATTACACCTATGAAAACTCATTGGCGCTCGGGTGATATGCAGGCTTTACATGATACCGCAATGGGCGATGTCGCCCAGCAATACCCTCAGGTTTACGACGATCTGCTGGTTAAACGCAATCAAAACTGGCTGCCAAAAATTGAAGCCATGATGCAAACCCCCGAGGTTGAATTTGTTTTAGTGGGTACATTACATATGCCTGGAAGCCAGGGGGTGCTGGCCCTGCTTAAACAAAAAGGTTACACGCTCACCCAGCTTAATTAAGTCCTGGTTAGTTTTTGTGAAAAACAACTCAGTTTATTTTGTTTGATAAACAAACCGTTAGTTAGCAATTTCTGTATTTAAGAATATCACTAGTTAAGTAGTCAGATATCCACGCCGAATATGGCCGTAATACAAGTACTCGCAGGTGATCCCTGTGGTAAAAGGAGAACATTTTGAAATTGACAACTGCGATTCAATCTATGCTGATTTTTGTAGGCATGCTTGCGGTTACCGGCTGTGCATCGATGGGTGAAGGCACCGTTGCTGAAAAACGCCAGGCCATTTTGTCGATGCAAGATACGGCGCTGTCTCGTTTATATCGGGAAAAACCAGATACCCGTTCGCAGCTACAAAATGCCGCCGGCTATGCAGTATTTAGCAATGCTAACATTAATATTATTTTTATCGCTGCCGGAACAGGCTACGGTGTCGTTAATAACAACACTACTGGCGCTAAAACATATATGAATATGGCCGAAGGTGGCGTGGGTTTGGGGCTGGGCGCAAAAGATTACCGCCTTATTATAGTTTTTCATAGCCAGCAGGCCTTAAGCCACTTTATTAACAACGGCTGGACAGCCGGCGGTAACCTGGATGCCGCAGCCAAAGCGGGCGATAAGGGGCTTTCTATTGAAGGCGAAGGCTATTTAGGCAACGTAACAGTGTATTCGATGACACAAAGCGGCCTGGCCCTGCAAGCTACGGTGAAGGGCACAAAGTTCTGGAAAGACAAAGCATTAAATTAGGCGTTGATGATGCCAGCATTTACCTAAGAAGATAACAAGGTAACCCATGATGTTCTGCGTAGCAGGACTTTATGGGTTATTTTTGTGCATCTAAACAATCATTATTATTTTAACGCAATTTATAAATGGTTGATCGTGAACACTTGCATTATTAAATACAATTGATTACTGTTATATCGTCTTTAAGAATTCAAGATTTTCAAATTATGTATAACTGCGCTACAAACCATCATCACCACTTTATAGCATAACCTTTCAGGTTCGTGCTGGAAGGCTATTGTTTCCTTCCAGTGGCGCAGATGAAAATTTCTTAGGCCCCCGGAAGGAAACTTTCGGGGGTTTTTCGTTTTAGGCGCCAATAATTTCACATGAGGAAGCAACATGAGTGACAGCAGAAGACTGCGCATTGCGGTACAAAAGTCAGGTCGATTGAGCAAAGATAGCATTGATCTGTTAAAAGCTATCGGCATTAAATTAAACATTCGCGACCGTCTGCTTATCGCCCACTCTACAAACGAAGATATAGATTTGCTGCGGGTACGCGATGATGATATTCCAGGTTTGGTGATGGACGGCGTAGTCGATATGGGTTTTATCGGCGAAAACGAGCTTGAAGAGAAAATGCTTGAACGCGCTGCGGCCGGCAAACCTGCGGATTATGAAGTATTGCGTCGAATGGATTATGGCGGATGTCGCCTATCAATTGCTGTTCCTAATGAAATGGAATACGACAGCGCCGCCACATTGCAGGGCAAGAAGGTCGCCACTACTTATCCGTTTTTGTTAGAGCGATATTTTAAAGAACAAAATATTGATGCTCAGGCCGTGATGTTGACCGGCTCGGTAGAGGTGGCGCCCAGAGCCGGTGTGGCCGATGCAATCTGCGACCTGGTGTCGACCGGAGCGACATTAGAGGCAAACGGGTTAGTTGAAAAAGACGTTATTTTTCGCTCTAAAGCGGTACTGATTAAGCGTACCGGCGAAATGCCTGCGGCCAAGCGTGAATTGCTTGAACGGCTGGTCCCGCGAATAGACGGGGTAATGCAGGCAAAAGAAAGCAAATATATTATGTTACACGCCCCCAAAGCCAAACTGGAAGAAGTGAAAGATTTGCTGCCGGGTGCAGAAGATCCCACCGTATTACCGCTTGCAGGAGCTGAAGATACAGTCGCCATTCATGTTGTAAGCCCAGAGAATTTATTCTGGGAAACCATGGAAAAACTCAAAGATTTAGGCTGCCGCTCAATTCTTGTTATGCCAATTGAAAAAATGATGGGTTAAATAATGCTTATCTGGAATGAACTGGACCCGTCAGCGCAACGAGAGGCGCTGGCCCGGCCCGTATTAAAAAACAGCAGCGCACTGAAACAGACGGTCAGTGAAATTCTGGCCGATGTTGAAGCTGAAGGTGATGAGGCTGTACTGAGGTTTACTCGCAAATTTGATTGTCCCGGCTTAAGCTCGCTAGTCTTAAGCTGCGAACAACGCGACTCGCTGGCTAGTCAGGTAAGTAATGACGTAGCCCAGGCCATCGATACCGCGTTCACCAATATTAAGCGGTTTCATGAGGCTCAGCAACCCGAAGACGTAGTGATGACCACCAGCCCTGGGGTTACCTGCGAGCAACGCTTTGTTGCGCTTGAGTCAGTCGGACTTTATATTCCTGGTGGTACCGCTCCGCTTCCTTCTACCGCGCTTATGTTAGGTGTACCGGCGATGGTTGCAGGGGTATCGCGCAAGGTATTGTGCACCCCGCCTTCTGAAGACGGCACAATTGCCCCTGAAATAGCCTTTGTTGCTAAGCGCTGTGGTATTGATGAGATTTATCTGTGCGGGGGTGCTCAGGCTATCGGCGCTATGGCGCTGGGGACTGATTCTATTGCCAAAGTAGACAAAATTTTTGGCCCCGGTAACAGCTTTGTTACCGAAGCCAAGCAACAGGTTAGTTTACGCCCAGACGGTGCCGCGATTGATATGCCAGCGGGGCCGTCAGAAGTACTGGTGTTAGCTGACAAAGACGCCAACCCGGCTTTTGTGGCGTCCGATCTATTATCTCAGGCTGAACATGGCACCGATTCACAGTCTATTTTGGTGAGTGACTCAAAAACTTTAATTGAGCAAACACAAGCCGAAGTAGAAAAACAGCTTAGCGCGCTGTCGCGTAACGAAATTACCGTGTTGTCGATGGAAAATGCCCGCTATATCTTAACCGATGATTTGAGCAGTGCTATTGAGGTAAGCAATAGCTATGCGCCAGAACACTTGATTGTTCAGGTGGCACAGCCGCGTAAGGCCATGAGTAAAATCAAACACGCCGGTTCAGTATTTCTGGGACCATGGTCACCCGAGTCAGCTGGCGATTATGCCTCGGGCACCAATCATGTGCTGCCTACCTATGGCTATGCCAAAAATTACTCTTCGTTAGGACTGCTTGATTTTATGCGCCGTTATACTGTGCAAGAGTTAACCGCAGATGGCTTACGTAACCTGGGCCCGCAGATAATGATACTGGCGGCTGCCGAAGGACTGGATGCCCACGAAAAAGCCGTAGGACTGCGTTTGTCCGTATTGCAGGAGTCTGGTGATGAGTAATATTGTAGAAACCTTACTTAACGACAACCTGGTCGGGCTAAAGCCTTATGAGTCGGCGCGCCGATTATTCGCAGGCGGTCAGGACTGGTTAAACGCCAATGAATCCCCCTTTGCTAATGAATATACCATCGACAGTAAACGCTTTAATCGTTATCCGGCCTGCCAGCCAGAAGCGGTGACTGCCGCCTATGCCGACTACGCCGGTGTGGATATCAGCGAACTGCTGGTAACCCGTGGCGCCGATGAAGGAATTGAGCTGCTGATCCGTACGTTTTGTACACCTGGTCAGGATAACATTCTGATTTGTCCGCCTACCTATGGCATGTACGCCATTAGTGCCGAGACCTGCAATGTGGGCGTGAAAAAGGTGCCGTTAAAATCGGACTTTTCATTAGACACAGCATCAATTTGTGCTCAGAACGATGTCAATCTGGTGTTTATCTGTGCTCCCAATAACCCCACCGGCACCACCGTTAACGCCAATGATTTAGAACAAATTTTGTCGCATTTTGCCAACAGCGCCCTGGTGGTGGTGGATGAAGCGTATATTGAGTTTGATAAAGACAACACCTGGGCGGGGCAATTGAATCGCTATCCGAACCTGGTAATTTTACGCACATTGTCTAAAGCCTTTGCCCTGGCCGGCTTGCGTTGCGGCTTTACCCTGGCGAACCTGCCGGTTATACAAGCGTTACTTAAAGTTATAGCGCCCTACCCGCTGGCTGAACCCGTGGCCCAAATTGCAGAACAGGCTTTATCTGCTCGCGGACGTGCCAACGTTGAATTGCAGGTAGAGGCCATCAATGGCCATAAAAAATGGTTGCAGGAACAACTGGCTGGGCTCCCCGGTTTTCGTATTATCGGCGACATCCGCGCCAACTTTGTGCTGTTTCACAGTGTTCATAATAAAGCATTGATGGCGTATTTGGTTGAACACGGCATGCTGATACGTGACCAGTCAAAACAGCAAAATTTGGATAACTGCCTGCGCGCGACAGTTGGCACCGAAGAACAAAACCAACGATTAATTGGATTAATCCAGAATTTTTTACAACAAACAGGAGTGTCGGCATGAGCCAGCAAGCCATATTATTTATCGACCGTGATGGCACTCTGGTTGAAGAGCCCGCCATTGACAAACAACTCGACTCACTGCAAAAACTGGTGCTAGAACCAGCGGTGATCCCAGTGCTGCTGAAGTTTCAAAATGCAGGCTACAAACTGGTAATGGTATCGAATCAGGACGGGCTGGGAACCGACAGTTTCCCACAGGCCGACTTTGATGCGCCCCACAATATGATGATGCAGATTTTTGAAAGTCAGGGCATTAAATTTGATGACGTGCTGATATGCCCCCACTTTGATGCTGACAATTGTGCCTGCCGTAAGCCCAAACTGGGGCTGGTGAGCGATTATCTTCAGCAAGGCAAAGTAGACTTTACCCGCTCAGCGGTTATCGGCGATCGTGACACCGATTTGCAACTGGCCCAGAGTATGGGGATTCAGGGAATTCGATATGACCGCAACGACAATAACTGGCTGGCCATTGAAAAAAGTTTGCTCAACTCGGCGCGCATCGCTGAAGTTGTCAGAACCACTTCAGAAACTGACATCAAGGTAAAAGTTGACCTGGACTCTGATGCCAAAAGCCATATGGCCACCGGGCTCGGTTTTTTTGACCACATGCTTGACCAAATTGCTACTCATGGCGGCTTTGAGCTACAGGTTGAGGTCAGTGGCGACTTGCACATTGATGATCACCACACCGTTGAAGACACGGCCCTGGCTTTAGGCGAAGCGCTGAAAAAAGCGCTGGGTAACAAACGGGGTATTGGGCGCTTTGGTTTTGCTCTGCCAATGGATGAGTGTCGTGCAGAATGCATTATGGATATCTCTAATCGTCCGCACCTTAAGTTTGAAGCTGATTTCACCCAGGAAAAAGTGGGTGAAATGGGCACCCAGATGGTTGAGCATTTTTTCTATTCACTGGCACAAAGTATGGGCTTATCTCTGCACTTGTCCACCAGCGAAGGTAATGCTCACCATCAGGTAGAAAGTCTGTTTAAAGTATTTGGCCGCGCGCTGCGTCAGGCCATCACCCGTCAGGGCGATGCACTGCCCAGCAGTAAAGGAGCTTTGTAATGTCACAGCGGATTGTGATTGTAAATACAGGCTGTGCCAATATCTCTTCGGTGCGTTTTGCACTGGAGAGACTCGGTGTCAGCGTAGAAGTGTCAGATGAAGAGAATGTGATAAAAGCGGCCGATAAGGTGTTTTTGCCCGGTGTTGGCACCGCCTCTTCGGCAATGCAAAGTATCTTGCAAAAGAAACTGACGCCTACTTTACAGGAACTGACCCAGCCGGTTTTAGGAGTGTGCCTGGGTATGCAGCTGATGGTCAGCACTTCGGCAGAAAGTAAAGCCGGCGACATCAATTGTCTAAACCTAATGCCTGGTGCAGTAAAACGCATGCAGGCCAATGGTCAGCGTTTACCACATATGGGCTGGAACACGGTCACCAGTGAGACTGAAAACCCACTCTTTGCGGGCATAGATGATGGCACCTACTTCTACTTTGTCCACAGTTTTGCCGTCCCGGTCTATGAGCATACGTTGGCAAGCTGTGAGTATGGACAGCCATTTTCTGCCGCCATCGGCCACAACAATTTTTATGGCGTACAGTTTCACCCGGAACGCTCTGGCGATGCCGGTGCGCAGTTACTGACTAATTTTGTGAACATGTAATGATTATACCTGCAATAGATTTGATAGATGGCGCGGTGGTACGGCTGTATCAGGGCGACTATGACAAAAAAACCGAATATCAGCTAGACCCGGTAGATGTAGTACACCGGTATGCTGATGATGGCGCAACCTGGCTTCACATTGTTGATTTAACCGGAGCTAAAGACACCAGCAAGCGTCAGCTGGAACTTATCCGGGCGATGGTAAATACCAAAAGAATGCAGTTTCAGGCCGGTGGTGGTATTCGCAGCGAAGACGATGTCACTCAGCTTCTGTCTGCGGGTGTCAGTCGGGTGGTTATTGGGTCACTGGCGGTTAAAGAGCCCGAGCTGGTAAAACACTGGATAACCAAATACGGCAGCGATGTCATTGTACTGGCCCTGGATGTTAATATTGATGATGATGGTAATAAGCTTATTGCCACGCACGGCTGGCAGCAAAGCTCGGGAGTGGCGCTTGAAGACCTGCTGAACGATTTTGCAGAAGTTGGCGTGAAGCATGTGCTGTGCACTGACATCAGTCGTGATGGTACTTTACAAGGTGCTAATGTTGAGTTGTATCAGCAAATGCAGCAACAATTTCCGGGTATTGCCTGGCAGGCTTCCGGCGGCATCGGTGGGCTACAGGATATTCAAGCATTGCGCCCTGCTAACGTAGAAGGCGTTATTTTAGGTCGCGCACTGCTAGAAGGTAAATTCACCGTGAAGGAGGCAATAACATGCTGGCAAAACGGATAATACCGTGTCTGGATGTACGCGACGGAAAAGTCGTAAAAGGGGTTCAGTTCAGAAACCACGAAATTATTGGTGATATTGTACCTTTAGCCGAGCGCTATGCGCAGGCAGGTGCTGATGAGCTGGTATTTTATGATATTACCGCCAGTTCTGATAAGCGCGTAGTCGACAAAAGCTGGGTCAGCCGCATTGCGCAGGTTATTGATATACCCTTTTGTGTCGCTGGCGGCATTAAGTCGGTTGAAGATGCCGGCCGTATACTGGAGATGGGCGCAGATAAAATCTCAATTAATTCTCCGGCGCTGACCAACCCTGATCTTATTAACGAATTACACGATGTGTATGGTCAGCAATGTGTAGTGATTGGTATCGACAGCTTTTATAACGAAAAAACGAATCAGTACGAAGTCTACAAGTTTACCGGCGATGAAAGCCGCACCCAGCAAACCTCCTGGCAAACCCGCGACTGGATTCAGGAAGTTCAAAGCCGGGGCGCGGGTGAAATTGTGCTTAATTGCATGAACCAGGACGGCGTTCGTCAGGGCTACGATGTTCGCCAGTTAACCGCCATTCGCGAAGCCTGCCAGATTCCGCTGATTGCCTCGGGCGGCGCAGGTTCCATCGAACATTTTCGGGCGGTATTTGAACAGGCTGATGTAGATGGTGCGCTGGCTGCCTCGGTTTTTCACAAAAATCTGATTAATATTCTAGAGCTTAAAGATTACCTGTCCAATGCAGGTATCGCCATGCGAAAAGCTCATACCCGCAGCAAGGATTAACGCCATGATTATTGATATTGCAAATATGGGCGAATTAGCCTGGCAAAAAATGGAGGGGTTACTTCCCGCCGTGGTTCAGGACGCCACCACTGCCAAGGTGCTGATGCAGGGATATATGAACCCCGAGGCGCTAAAAACTACGCTGGAAAGTAGTAAAGTTACTTTTTATAGCCGTTCGAAAGAACGACTATGGCAAAAAGGCGAAACATCGGGAAACACCCTCGATGTGGTGGAAATAGGTTGTGACTGCGATCACGACTCCCTGCTGGTTATGGCAAATCCTAACGGTCCGACCTGTCATACCGGTGAAGAAAGCTGCTGGTTTACCAGCAAACCTGCTGACTTTACCTTTTTAGCCGACCTGGAACGCGTATTGGCAAGTCGCAAAACCGCAGATCCTGCCTCAAGTTACACCGCTAGTTTGTACGCAAAAGGCATCAAGCGTATTGCGCAAAAAGTAGGTGAAGAAGGTGTTGAAACTGCCCTGGCCGCTACCGTAAAAGATACCGAAGAGCTTAAAAACGAAGCGGCTGACCTGTTGTACCATCTTACCGTACTGATGCAGGCCAGTGGCATGTCTTTAAGTGATGCGATTGACGTACTCAGAGCCCGACATAAATAGTTTGCCCATAACATTTTCAATAAAATAAAGCCCGTTTTTTTGCGGGCTTTATTGTTTTTACTGTCATACTTTAGGTAAAAGTAAGACTATTGATAATGAGTATAAAACTAAAGGCAAAAAAATATGTGGCATCGACTGATTAAGATAGCTAAAGAAAATATTGGTTTTATTATGCTTATGCTGGTGTTGCTAAGTGTACGCAGCAGTATTGCAGACTGGTATCATGTACCTACCGGTTCTATGCAACCGACTATAGCTATTGGCGACCGAATTTTTGTCGACAAAGCCGCATATCGATTAGATATCCCATTTACCGACATTCCCCTTACCGCCCCCTCAGTACCCTCACATGGCGATATTGTGATCATTAATTCCGCCAAAGCCGAAACCCGCTTGGTGAAGCGGGTAGTAGGATTACCTGGTGATACGGTCAGATTAAGCAATAACCACCTTATTGTGAATAAAGTGACTTATGATTATGACAAAAAAACAGACAACCTTTTTGTTGAAAGCAGCAAAAACACCCACCATATGGTAAAGCTAACCGATACCAAGGCGCCATCCCGACAGGCGCAAAGCTATCAAAGTTTTGGACCGGTAACTGTTCCGCCCGACCATGTATTGGTTTTAGGTGATAATCGAAATCATAGTGCCGACTCTCGGGTGCATGGGTTTGTACCGTTAAATGAAATAGCGGGTAAAGCCTCGGCAGTGCTGTGGAGCTGGCCTGAGGACAGTACCTTTCCTGATTTCCAGACATGGTGGAAACCGCTTAAATAAATTTTTTTGAAATTAATTTATAAATTGTACTTGAAAACATTTTGAATGATTCTATATAGGTATTGTCGACGCTGCATAAGCGGGTCGACAATACCGCCGCCGGCTTGCCGGGGCATAACTTAAACATATTGCTTTTAATCGAGGATATGACTATGCGTACTATCGATCTATCTCCACTTTACCGTTCTTTCATTGGTTCTGACCGTCTTGCATCGTTAATTGATGCTGCCAACCGGGCTGACAACCAAAGTACTTATCCGCCTTACAACATTGAGTTGCTGGATGAAAACCAATACCGAATTTCTATGGCGGTAGCAGGCTT
Source organism: Alteromonas lipotrueiana (assembly GCF_019249245.1). Classification (GTDB taxonomy): domain Bacteria; phylum Pseudomonadota; class Gammaproteobacteria; order Enterobacterales; family Alteromonadaceae; genus Alteromonas; species Alteromonas lipotrueiana. The sequence goes on from NZ_JAESDK010000029.1 coordinate 35,518, forward strand.
CACTCAGAAAGATATTACCCTTGAGGCGCAAAACAATACGCTGACTATTCAGGGCAAAAAATCTGAAGCGACTGAGACAAAAGAGCGAAAATTCCTGCACAAAGGCATTTCTGAAAAGAACTTTGAGCGTAAGTTTCAGCTTGGCGACCATGTAAAGGTACTGAATGCAAACATGGCTGACGGCCTGTTGCATATCGACCTTGAACGCCAAATTCCTGAAGCCAAAAAGCCGCGTCGCATCGAAATTGGCAGTCGTGCAATTGAGCACAAAAACGACGAGTAAGTTATAACAGGTAGTAAAGTGGGCCTGGAATATCCCGGGCCCTTACAGTGTGTTGCTGAATAATCAGGACACCAATCACATATTGCTTAATAAAGGGTATGACTATGCGAAACATTGATTTTTCTCCACTTTATCGTTCTTTCATTGGTTCTGACCGTCTTGCATCGCTAATGGATGCTGCTAACCGGGCTGACAACCAAAGTACCTATCCGCCTTATAACATTGAGTTGCTGGATGAAAACCAATACCGAATTTCTATGGCGGTAGCAGGCTTCACTCAGAAAGATATTACCCT
>NZ_JAESDK010000002.1 GCF_019249245.1 Alteromonas lipotrueiana
TACGGCTTCGTACAGCGCGATAAATTGCGCGGTGGAAAGCTCTACAAGCAGTTACGACATGGCCACCGTAAATACCGCAAAGGCAGCTACGCGAAGCGCGTTATTATTCCGAATCGTGTGGGTATTGAGTACCGCCCCAACATCGTTGAAAAGAAAAAACGCTTTGGTGATTGGGAAGTGGACACCGTGTTGGGCAAGCAAGGTACAGGTGCCATCGTGAGCCTGGTTGAACGCCAAAGCAAAATGTATCTGATACGCAAAGTGCCTGCTAAAAGCGCTGCTCATGTAGCTCAGGCGATGGTTGGCATGTTATGGCGCTACCGCCGCCATGTCCGTACAATTACAGCGGATAACGGCAGTGAATTCTGCGACCATGAGCTGGTAGCAGACAAGCTGAAAACCGATATCTATTTCGCCAATCCATATTCGTCGTGGGAACGTGGATTAAATGAAAACTTCAACGGGTTGCTACGACAGTACATCCGCAAAGGGACAGATTTACGAACAGTTACAGACAAGCAAATTGCTGACGTTGAGCGCGCGCTGAACGCGAGGCCAAGAAAGTGTCTGGGCTTTAAACAACCTGCTGTAGTCTTCAAGCAGTTACGAGACGCGGCTTAATTTAGCGAGTGGTGCACTTCGGGGTTGAATTCGCGCGTCACAACTGACATCAATGATCAAACAACCCGGTTTTAGACACGCTTTTTCTTGTTCGGTGACAAAGTCTATAGGGTTGTTGGGGTCTTGATAAATACCATTGATAATGAGCCCCGATTCGCTGATTAAATCAGACAATGGCCTTTCGGTACCGTCATGTTCAACCACCATCATCCTTGCTTGATTGGCGGCGCCCGCTTTTAACCAAACATAGTGACAATCAAGGATCTCTTCACGAACCTCGTGATCGGGACGCTGAATGCAGATAGTAATATCGCGAAAGCCGTGCGCTTTGAGTGCATAAATAGCCCCACGACTAACCGCCCCAAAACTGAAGATAATCGCTTTACGTTGATTACCATAATGACCGTCTATGCCCTTAAGCTGGAGCGCATGGATCACACCGCAATATCCCGCCATTTCATTGTTTTTATAGAAGGTGTGGCGCCCGACCTGGCCTTGGGGGCCCCAGACATACATATCTTCAAAAGCGATTAAAGTCTGTTTTCTGTCAATGGCAATTTGAGTGACTTCTCGTTGTTGAGTACAATGAGGATAACCCCACAGCACGCCACCGGTCCGCAATTGTTCAAAGTCGGCAAGGACTGGCTTGGCGATAATAACGGTGTTCATGGTTTCTAACAGCTCGTCTCTTGATGCTAATCCTCCCACCTTAGGAGCAAGTTCAGCATCATCAATACCAAAGCGTTCGCCATAGCCTGTTTCAAAAATGAGTTGCTTACATATTTTTTCAGGGATCCTCGATAAATGTTCCGGATGTATCGGAACACGCCGTTCATCTTCCTTTTTAGAGCTGCCAATAACGCCTAGTGAAGTCATATTCATGGTATTGCCTTGTGCTTGAGCGTTTGAACCAACAGGGGTTGGCAATCCTTACTACAAGCGAGAATGAAATGTGAAGATAATTTGGTGTGGAGAATAGGTTTAAATTATAAATGCGATAAGACTGGAGCTTGTGAATCTAAAGCCAGAAAATTAATGCGTCTTAAGCCAGGCCGTGTGTGTAACACAGTAGGCGTTTTATAGCTGAATATTAACAGCCAGAGCTTTAAATTAAATCCCTGGGATCAACGGTTACCGTCGGGATAATAGTCTTTAAGGCCCGAATCCAGATAATAGGTGCCCCGTTGTTTGCCCCCAAATTAGAAACTGAAGAGATGAAGCAATGTTCCAATTCGTGCTAGTGGGCAGCATAGGGAGTGAGTTATATGTGCATGTTGAATGAAGAGCCTGAATGAATAGCCCGAATGAATAGCCCATAGCAGGCAACGGGTTAAATTTTTTGTGGGAATACTTAATCTGCTTAAGTTAACCTTTATTCGCGCCGGTACCGACCAAAATAAATAGCCCCCCGTTAGTGCATGTGTTGTCGCGGACGTTTTTACTGAGCGGGTCAGATGTTCCACAGTTAAGATTTAATCTGTCGACGACTTTAATTTGCGGTTTAACGGTTCAGAAGGTTTAAAATCGTGGTAAGCGTATTTGTGTAGCCTCTGCGTTTTGCTCAATCCTTTTCTGCAAAGCTGCGCTTTCGCAATTTACTTCGGCAGGTAGTGACATAAACTCCTGGGCCATGAAAGGTATCGGGTGATTAACGTCAGCGCTATACTGCAAATCAAACCGGTAAGTAATCCTGCGAAATGTCCTGTAGAAGCGGCGTTTTGGGTCAAAAATTCGCTATATATGAATCCGGTCATCAAGACGATAGCTAAAGAAATGCAAAAGCCTTTGGGAAGGACAGGGCGGTGAAAGCAATTCGCGCCGATAAGAAATCCGTAAAGTCCGTAAACGCCAAATGAAAACCCTGCACAGCTTTGAAGCTCCTGTGCTCCCAACGCGTATTGAAAATAAGTCCCAGCGACATTCGCGGCTAAAAATACCAGAATGCTAGCAGGCCCGGTGAGAGCCATAGTCAAAGTACCGATTACGACGACAAAAAACAAATTGGTTAAAAAATGCAAAGTCGAATAATGCAAATAAGCGCCTGTAGCCAAACGCCAATACTCGCCCTGAGTTATTTTGTCGTATAGCGTACCGTAGGAATAGAAAACCGCATCTTCGTTACCATAGTAAATTCCAAGGCCTATTTGCGCTAAAAATACAGACAAAGCAAGAGTTGTATAAAACAAAAAAGCGTAGCGAGACAACGAATGGCTAAATAACCAGCGGTAGAAGAACGCGCGTTCTTTAACAGCTCTTACCCTGCTCATCCCTGCTATGTACTCGTTAAGGTAAAGCGCCGACATAAACAAAAAAATAATAGCCCAGGTCAGCGCAGTGCTATTTGTTCCAAAGTAAGCGCTGCAGAATAAAAACAAAATAAAAAGTGAAAGATAGCCCAGTGTCATAAATCTGTATTTCGATTTTAGATTTCTCAGGATGGGTAAGTGGTAACAGTGTTGGTAAATGGGCGGAAGCAGTCGACGATAACGCTGAGTACTCAATAGCACAGTGTTTTGTTGAGGTTGCCAACGTCTATAAATTGAGGGGTCGATAGCTACGCTACTGGCAGTATTGCCGTTGCAGATGGGAGAGTCTTTTAACGGTAAAATGTTGTGCGATAGCCATAGCGGTTTTTTCATAACACCCATGATTCCTGGTATAAGCAGCTAAGTGAATAGCCGCAAAATTATTATCGCAATTTGTAGTCAGCTATTAATTGCGACAAAGCAAGCCCACCGGCCGCACCTATTGCAATACCACCGGTTATAATTCCTATCGGCGTAAATAGTGAACCAAACCCTACGACTGCCATAACCGCTCCGGCCCCCTCATAGCCACTAATATTAATACCTCCGCTGGTCTGTTCTATTTCACTGTAATTTAGCTCTTCCTTATCCGTATCTTCCTTTTCCTGAATGTTGTTTTTTATCGGTTCAAAGTGTTGCGCCCAGCACAGGTACATAGCCTGTGATCTAGAGATTAATGATTTCTGAATTGTTTATAAGTGTTCATCAGTACAGTTTTTGTCTCATCCGGCAAAATAATTCAGGGGGCTGCCTTGATCGGTTTTGGGTATTCGACCTGTTGTCTGGCTGGGCTTAAGCAGGTATGCAATGCAGAACAACCGGCATATAGAATAAACACGAAAAACCCACTAAATTCCCCATACCAGTAATAGGTACCGCCGAGGCAGACTTGCTATGGCCAACAATTCGTAGTGCAATTTATCTATCAACATTCGCTCTGTAAGTTTTAGATTTGAACCTGTTCCCGCAATATTTACCGGTACTGTAAAACCCGCACACTCAGCTTTGATAGCTTGCCCTTGTTGATTTTATTTATCGGGTAATTGAAAAGACTGCCCACCACTACCTTCACAAGATGTTGGTCACGCTATTGAATAAAAATATTGGTAATATAGTTATGTTATTTTGGATGCCCAATTCTTACCTCAGCTCTGTTCACGTGAATTTTTTGATAATATCGGGTAAAGTATTTTAGAATACAGTTCTTAATGTATACAGGTTGCGTTTTTCCACAAGATAATGATAGTTATAGATATTTTTAAATTGGTAATAACAATACTGCATGTTTGGTTATATATAAATAAATAGTTGGTAATGTTTAAAGGTTGACATAAATGCAGAGGACTGGTTACATAGAATTTACAGAACATTTACGTTACTTGTGATTTGGAAAGGGACTATGAAAACGCAAACACGCCAAAATAAACTCTACAAAGCCATCAAACTTGCCTATTGGAAGCCTGTACTGGCGTCCGTGTTTTGCACAACCACAGTGCTGGCCAGTGGCGCGGTGACTGCTCAGCAGCAGGATGAATCAGCACAGGCTAATCAGGAAAATACAGAAGTTATCGAAGTAAAAGGGATCAGAAGTACCATACAGGACTCGATTGATATTAAACGAGAGTCGACCACTATTGTCGATGGTATTACCGCCAGTGATATAGGCGATTTACCGGCATTGTCTATTGGAGAGGCGCTTGAAACCCTAACCGGCGCGTCGTCGCACAGAGAGCAGGGCGGAGCGACCGAAATATCTATTCGGGGTTTGGGTCCCTACTTAGGAAGTACCGTACTTAACGGGCGTGAAGCGTCTAACGGCAGTGGTGATCGTTCGGTTAACTTTTCGCAGTTTCCTTCTGAGCTGTTTAATAAAATTGCCATTTACAAAACCCAGGAAGCCAGCCTGATTGAAGGCGGCGTATCAGGGCAGATTGCATTAGAAACAGTTAAGCCGCTTGACCATGGCAAACGTAGCTTTCAGGTTGGATACAAAGCCAATTGGAATCCTGACAACTCAGATTTAGAAAACCCCGAACGGGACATAGGCTCGCGCATCACTGCCAGTTTTATCGAACAGTATGAAACCGACAAATTTGGTGAAATTGGTATTTCAGTAGGCGCTCAAAAGAAACTGGCAACAAATCCAGAGCAAGAAGCACGAACCACCAGTGGCTGGCGTGATTGTCGTTTGGACCCATCCTCAGACGCGGGTATTTATAGCTCGGGTACCTGCGATTCGGGTGACGGCGATTTAGCTTTAGAAGTTGATCCGGCTACCGGTGTCGCGCCTGATGCGAATACGCCCTTTGTCTTCGTTCCCAGCTCATATTCGTATCGACAGAATATTACCGATGATGACCGCGAGTCTTTGTTTGGTGCGGTGCAGTGGCGACCCAATGACAAGTGGGAAGTTAATATTGATGCAGAGTATTCAGACCGTGTTTTTACCGAGATGCGAAGTGATTTAGTCTTTGCCGAAAGTCGCCGTATAGATGCGCCAAATGTGGCTGCTGAAGATCATATCGCTGGCGATTTAGTGGTAACCGAGGGTGGCGCATTACGTAGCTTCACGAACGAACAGCGTATTGAGACAAACAGCCAGTACCAGGAACGTCTTGAAGAATACACCGGCGGTGGTATCAACGTTAAATACAATGTCAGCGACGTACTTCGCATATCAGCAGATTTTTCTACATCAAAAACAGAGCGTCGTGAAAATATTATTCAAACGCGTTTACAGTCAGAGCCGGTAGATATTTATGGTAATGAAGTCGCCGGCGCAAATGACGATGGCAGAGTTGAAACCCGTACGGATATTCTTCAAAATGGCGCGCTTATTCCTGCCTTCACCGTGCAAAATTTTGATGTGACGAACGCCGACCTGTTTGCTGATGCCGCGCGTACCCGGGTTGATCTTAACCAGTTCAGAAATAACAAAATTGAGGCATTCAGAACCGACTTTGATTATATTCCAGACATTGATTTTTTGCGCAGCATCAAGGGTGGGCTTCGCTACTCTCAGTTAGAATATGACAGTGTGCCTCGGGTGCGCGACGAATTTACCTTTGATGATGATGCCATAGCAGGGGCCAGCGAAGCATGTCGCAACAGCAGTTTCCCCGAATCAGGCTTTTTATCTGCGGTCTCAGGTGGTCAGCCACTTATCACTAATATTGATGCCAGCGGCAATGTCATTGACCAGGGTACAGGTAATACCTACGCCACCTTTGATGCTCTGTGCCTTGCCAGCAATTTGCTGGGCAATGACCCATCAATACCTGCGCCCCGCGATACCATCGAAAACGTAGAGGTTGAAGAAAATACCTTCGCGATATATTTACAGGCTAACTACGACACCTTCATCTCAGGCTATGGGGTAAGGGGGAATGTCGGTGTGCGTTATGTTCAAACCCAGGTCGATTCGGCGGGGTTACGCGGGGCGTTAACCGCAGTTTACGATGAAGAAGGCAGCCTTAGCGATATTGTTGAGGATGGCAGTGAGCTGACCCGAATCGAAAGCGGCAGCGACTATAGCGAGTTTCTACCCAGCTTTAATCTGGTCGTTGATTTGACCGAAGACGTCATTGTGCGTGGGGCTCTATATCGCGCCTTATCCAGACCAAGCCCCTCAGACTTAGGCTATGGACGCAGCTTTTCTGGCTTAAGTTCAGACCGCGCCAACGATTCACTAAACGATGCTGTTGGTTTGGCCATTGCCAACGGTAATCCTTCGTTAGAGCCACTGTTGTCCTGGAATGCTGACACCGCCATAGAATGGTATGCCAATGAAGATACTATTTTAGCGTTGGGCCTTTATTACAAAAGTTTTGAAGGCGGCTTTGAGAATACTTCAGCGGTAGAGACTTTTACTGTGGATGGGCAGGACATCGACACTATTGTTACCACTCAGCAAAAAGACGATGACACCAGCACTATTTATGGTGTCGAAGTGACCGCGTCACACTCGCTTAGCTACCTGGACAACTGGCTCAGTGGATTTGGGGCCAAGGTTAGTTACAACTATTCTGACTCCGATTTTGAGTTTGAAGATGCGCAGTTTGGTGCCTCCTCTGTTTTTGACGGCGAGACTGAAGTAGAGCGGGTGGGCATTGTGCCGCCAGCCAATTTGTTCGGTTTCTCAAGACATGTGCTTTCTACTCAGGTGTATTACGAAGTGGGCGGTTTTAGTGCGGCAGTGAACTACAAATATCGCAGCAAGTATTTTCAGCAGTTTATTTCTTCGCCCGGCAACCTGCGGTATGTAGGCGATACAGGGGTATTTGAAGCCCGTATGTCATACCGTATCAACGCGCATCTGAAAGTCTCACTAGAAGCCATAAACCTGTTTGATGAGCCGCGCCGTCAGTATAACCCGCAAATGGAGAACTTCTCTGAAGTGAACGTATACGGACCACGAATGTTTGCAGGTATACAGTATCGCTATTAAACCGCGATAGATCTTCGCCCCCGGTGAGGGCCGGGGCGTAAGCTTATTTTGACTTAACTTAACGCTTAATGAAATCAGGCAGGATGCGCTGTTATGTGCTGCTTAATCATCTCAATACGGAGGTTTTGCTATGACTTTACAAGATCGAGTGATAATTGTTGCCGGCGGCGGTCGAGACATAGGGGCTGCCTGCGCTTATGACCTGGCAGCTAAAGGCGCAAAGGTATTGATTACCTACCACGCCAGCGGCGAGGGGGCGAAAACAGTGGCAGCTAACATCAAACAAAATGGTGGGCAGGCTGAAGTGGTGCAGGCCGACCTGACCAACGCCGAACAGGTAGCCGATTGTGTGAAGCAAACACTAAAATACTTTAAAAAAATTGACGGGCTGGTGCATGTTGCTGGTGGTCTGATCGCAAGAAAGAAAATTACCGAAATGACTCTGGCGCACTGGCGTCACGTAATGGATGTCAATATGACATCGTTGTTTTTAATGTCACAGGCGGTCATTCCACACCTATCTGGTAAGGGCAGTATTGTGACTTTTGCCTCGCAGGCGGCCCGGGATGGCGGTGGCGGAGGGGCTATTCCTTATGCTAGCTCTAAAGGCGCTATTATGACATTTACCCGTGGGCTGGCCAAAGAGCTTGGCCCTGATGTGCGGGTAAATAGTGTGTGTCCGGGTATGATCAGCACCGGTTTTCATGACACCTTTACCCCTGATGAAGTACGTAAAAATGTGGCTCAGGCGGCGGTGCTTAAACGTGAAGGTAACGCATCAGAAGTGGCTTCGCTGGTTTCATTTTTGCTTAGTGACGAAGCGTCTTATATTACCGGTGCCAATATCGATATTAATGGCGGGCTGGTATTTTCATAACTATTACTGTTTCATAGCTGCCGGGCAGGCATGGTGCCCGGCTTTTTCTCATTGCTCATATATTATTAATTCCACAGTGTGTATATATGGCTCAAAGCTACGATCACAGTGAAATTCTTTTGGCCTGTGCAAGCGTTAAAATTGATGGCCAGCGGTTTAAAAGCCAGCCTTACTTACACTAGGCGTCAGAAGCTAAGCAAAAGGCTCATCTATCGATTTACTGGGCTGAGTAAACCAGCGCGGCCCATCTTCAGTGATATAAAAGTGGTCTTCTAGCCGAATGCCAAATTCGTTAGGTACAACAATCATCGGTTCGTTACTCAGGCACATTCCGGGGGCTAACTTATAAGGATTATCTTTTACAAGATAAGGCCATTCATGGATATCCATCCCAATACCGTGACCAGTTCGATGAGGTAAGCCAGGTAGCGTGTAGCCTGGACCTAAGGCATCAGTTTCTAAACTTGCCCGTGCGGCCGCATCAACGTCTCCACAGGTTACCCCTGAAGCCGCTTTGTTAAACGCCGCTAACTGAGCACGTTTCTCGCTTTCCCACATCGCTTTTTGTCTGGCATCAGGCGTTCCAAAACAATAAGTCCGGGTAATATCAGAAAGGTATCCATGCACTTTGCAGCCTGTATCGATAAGAACCAAATCGTCTTGTTTAAGCACCTGGGGGTCTTTAACACCATGAGGAAACGATGTGGCTTTACCAAATAGTACAATGCAAAAGTAACTTCCGGCAGCACCTACTTTTTGATGTGCCTTATTGATAAATTGCTCAACCTCGGTGGTGGTAATTCCTGCATGTAACATGCTTGCGGTAGCTTGATGTACGGCAAGGGTCATATCCATAGCGCGCTGAATAAGTTCTAGTTCGTGAGAAGATTTATGCATTCTGCAATGGGCAGTGACGTCGGCGCCATTTACTACACGTGAAGCATCGGGTAAGGCTTTGTTAAAACCATCGACAATAAAAAACTGGGTAGATTCATCTATAGCAATTTTTTGTCCGCCCACAGTATCAATCTGCTGAAGCAAGTCGGCAAAAAGCGCATAGGGATTTTCATGTTCCTGCCACCCAACAATGTTTCCGTCTATAATTTTACGCTCATTCAGCGAATCAATTTCAAAAGTGGGCGCGATATAAACAGGGTCTCCGGCAGCAGGTAAAATAGCGCCAACTAAACGTTCACTTGCGTACCATTGCATACCGGTGAAATAACGTAAATTAGTACCGGCATTCAAGTACAAAGCGCCAACGGCATTTTGCTGCATGTATTTTTGCGCTTTTTCAATGCGTGCACGGTGTTCGCTAGCCTGTATTGGTAATAGTCCGCTAGTCATATTACTCAGACTATTCAAAGCTTCTTGTTGTGTTTTTCCGCCGATACCTTTTGTCATTAACCCCCCCAGGTTTGTTGGTCTTTTTGTAAAAGGTTCACTGTACAATAAATAGCGTAAAAACCTCGACCATAAAAACGGCTTAGTTTTAAAAAAAGTACCCTTATTCCTGTTTTTATCAGATTGAATAGGTTTTCTGTTCGCGAAAAAAGGTGGGTGTCCATATTCATTCGTTTTTCGCGAAAAAAGGTGGGTGTCCATATGTGGAAGCTCGAAGCGGGATTACCCGATAGTATTGCCTGTTCAGTGGGTGTCCATATTCATTTGCTATGCGCTTACTTTCACGTTTTCTCCATCAAAGCTGGCATAGTTTCTGCCTTTTAATATTTCGACTTCACCATTTTTTCGGGTTTACAGGCAACAGCGTAGGAGATGGCTATATGAAAATGTTATTTTCATTCGATAACACTCACACCACCCCATTTAGTTCTTTTGTGCAAAAGACATCAAAACGTTCAATAGGCATGTGGGTAGGGTCGGTAAGTTTAGCGCTTGCAGTATCAGGTTGTACTGGCGACGGTGAATCCCCGCCCTCGGGGAAAGTAGCGGGTAAGGCTGAGTCAATGAAGACCGAAGTTTTAGAAGTGGGTGCCGCAACGCTTCAGACCAATGCGCCATTAGAGCCAATGAATGTGTATTTGGTCGGTTTTCATCCCATGAAAAACAACCCATCTGAACAAATGGAAGCGCATCATTTTTGTAACCAGGTGAACGAAGATTTTGCCCAATGTGCATTGTTTGATGGCAACACCCAAAATGCCAATCTCAATGGCATTGAATACATTATTTCAGAACGCATTTTTAACCAGCTTCCTGAACAAGAAAAAGCTTTCTGGCACCCGCATAACGGTGAAATATTGTCCGGGCAACTGGTTGCACCTGGTCTTCCCGAGACGGCTGAACACGAACTAATGAAAAGTAAAATGAACAGCTATGGAAAAACCTGGCATACATGGTCTACAAATCAACAAGGCGAAGGGATGTCACTTCCACTAGGCAAACCTGAACTGGCTTGGTCGTTTAACCGTGAAGGCGAGGCAAAAGCGGGTTTAGTACAACAACGCGATAAACAAATGAACATTAATACTGAAGCACGTCGTGAAGCACGTAAAGATTTAACCCCGCTTGCCAATCCCCAGGAAGGAGTTGATGCGCTTAAAGGCCAGTTTAACGGTCCTACAACGCCAATCCCTGGTGTAACCGATAAGAATTCGACGACTAACGAGTAGGTGGTTTGGATAAAAAAATAAAGCAGGAGTAATTGCAAAGAGCTGTAAAAATACCAGACAGGGAGGCTTAGGTTTTACCTTTAGCTCTTTAAATCTTGCTTCAGCCTCAACAGGCGTAGGTAGGTTAATGACTACGCCTTGCTGAGGCAGACTCGGCTGACTATGGGCCAGAATTTTTACTTATATTCGTGACCATTGGACTGGTAAGAAATATGTCGTAGCCAATCATGTAACCGTTGAGCCAGTCACAATTACTATACGCCTCGCGTCTCCAAATACATTACCTCCCGAAAATTAAGCCGCGAAGAGCTCCTGGCAACTAAAAATATTCAACGTTATGATTTTTTAAAGTGAAAATATAATTGTAGAACATTAAAGTTGGCACTCTCTAAAGCATTACGCTGAATCAATAAAATAATAAGAGGATTTCAAAAGATAACAATCCTGTATTTAGGGACAGTTTATAGCTTGGTAAGATACTGCAATAATCTAAACGCTTATCAATCTTAGCCGACGCTTTTCAGGTTGCAGCTATAGCCATTACTTTTATTTGTGAGTAGAAATATTTTTATGATTGAACTAACAGTTGCATAATTGAAGGACGTGAACGGTGGAGTCTTACCAATACTCGCCGCACATTTCCTTTTCAATGCATCAACGGTAGCCTCTGTTTATGAAGCAGCCAGGTATTCTGGAAAATAGGATAGAAAAAAGGGGGCATCCCTCCTTTTTTTGGTGTGCGTGATGTATAAAAATATTATTATAGTAGAGAGCGTTTTAGTAATTACAACTCTGCTTTTCATAGTAAGTTACCTGCATGCTGTATTTCATGGTTTTGTAAGTGTTTGGTGGATTATCCTATTGAGTAAAAATCATGTTTAGTTATTTGTTTTTGCTAATTTACATAGTGCTACTGTTATTTTTAATGGGCATGGTTTTTTCAAATAATAAAATTATTACGAAGAGAAGTAATTTAGATGGTTGGTTATTTTTTTCTATCTTATTTAATCTTCCTGGATACTATTTTTATTATATTTACTTAAATAGACGTAGGCGTTGATTTGAGTTTCAAGCTGTCTAGGTATTGGGCTATAAGCTTGAATATCAGGCTTTGATGCGCGACAGTGGCACAGTAATACTTCAGATTTTTACTGACATAAACACAGGAGAAAATATGAATATTAAAATTCACCGTATCTATAATGATGATCGGCCCCAGGGATTTTGTGTGCTTGTAGACGCAATATGGCCACGTGGTATATCTAAAGAAGACGCGAATTTAGATGATCACTGGAAAGAGCTGGCGCCTAGTGACGAGTTACGCAACTGGTTTGATCATGATGCTCAAAAGTGGGGCGAATTCAGAAAAAAATACTTATCTGAATTGAGCGAGATAAAATCTACAGTTAAAGATAAGCTGGAAAAAGTCGAACAGCGAAACCTCGTTTTACTGTTCGGGGCCAAAGATGAAACGCATAATCACGCAACGGTACTAAAGGAATATTTGCAAAAGCTAACTTGAGCTTTGTCCTTATATCGGGCGCGGGTCGGCATTAAGCAGACGAATGTCAACGAGCTATAAAACCTTGCACTTGCCAACTGCATGCAAGTACGATTCGTGCCTCAATTAAATTCAGGCTATACCTGAACGACTACCCAATCCCCACTCTTAGTTTCGTTTATTGGCTAAATTCAGCACAAATACTATTTAATTTCTTATTTTAAAAGCAGCAACTTATTCTACCGTGCATGTTTAATCTATCGTCAAGGTACCAGGTTTCTGCTCAAGCGGCGGCGGTATAGGATAAATGTAGGTGGGGTTTGTATCAACTTACCGTATTCATTTTTACCTGTAACCTAAAGCGATAATGTGGCGCCGCCAAACTTGCTGCAAATGTTACTGCCCCAAAACAAGAACAACCTATCCGCTCTAAAATCGTTCAAAAAATAACTTGCTATTGTCGATTACAGGTGTAATCTAAATATATCGACTACATTTGTAATCATAGGTTGATTTAATGAACAACTTACCCCCTAAGCCAGATATTACCGATACAGAGTTTGAAGTATTGGATGTTATCTGGGATGACTATCCGGTTACCTCCAGTGAGGTAGTGCAACGCCTGAATCAAGATAAACAATGGCACGATAAAACGGTAAAAACGCTGTTAGGACGGCTGGTAAAAAAACAGGTGTTAGGATTTGAAAAGCAACAACGACAATATCTTTATCACCCGCTTATTGCCCGAGAAGACTACAATAAAAAAGAAACCACCAATTTTGTGTCGCGTTTGTTTAACGGAAAAATTGCCCCCATGGTGGCTGGTTTTGCCAATAATAACGCATTATCCAAGCAAGACGTTAAGGAGCTAAAAGCGCTTATAGACCAGTGGGAGAAAGACAATGATTGAATGGCTTATATTGCAACAAGGGCCTTTAAGTCTGGCTTTATTGCTGCTTATTGTACTGGAGCATTTTTTCACCCCTAAACTGGGAGCGCGTTTTACCTACACATTGTGGGCTATGATCCCGTTAACGGTATTGCTGAATAATCTTCCGCAGCAAATCATTGCGTTGCCTGCAAACAGTTTTAGCCGCTATATGGTAGGGGGCAATCCTTCGCCAGAGTTGTCAGGCAGTCAGATTTTGCTGATAGGGTGGATGGCCGGGGTTGCAGTACTTAGTCTGGTTTTTATACTCCAATACTGGCAACTGAGCCATTCTGTACAAAATGCCCATCGTAACCACCAGCGATTTTATTATTCGTCGCTTGCTACCACCCCCATGCTGTTTGGATTTATAGCACCTAAAATTTTGTTACCTATCAACTTTGCAACGCTATTTTGTGCGCAGCAGCAACAACTGATTCTGGAGCATGAGAACACCCATTTGCGTCAACGCGATCCAATATGGAACGCCGTGGCACTGGCTATTATTCTGATATTTTGGTTCAACCCGCTCGTGTGGCTAGGCATACGCTCCTTCAGAATCAATCAGGAACTTGCCTGTGATAACCGGGTGTTAACCACAAAAACAGATGCCCAAAAATTTCTTTATGCTAAAGCGCTTTTGCAGTGTGCTGAGCATACATCGCGACGTCCCTCTCTTTACCCTACATTTGGAGAAAAAAGTACTATGTTTAAACGATTAAATGCAATAAAACAGCCCGTATCAGCGAGTAAAGTGGGCGGCCTTGCCGCTTTAATACTGGTCTGTGCCGTCACCGCCAATACGGCTGTGGCCACACAGCCTGAACATAAAGTCAGCAAAGCTGAAGCCAGTCATGCTGTTCCGGTAAAAAGGGTCGATCCGATTTACCCGAAAACAGCAGCAGAAAAAGGACAGGAAGGCTTTGTAGTTTTACAGTTTGATATTACCGAGTCAGGCGCTACTGATAATATTAAGGTAGTAAAGTCTGAGCCGGCAGGTGTATTTGAACAAAATGCCAAATCTGCGTTTTCGCAGTGGCAGTATAAGTCACGCATCCAGAATGGACAGGCCCAACGGCAAACGGGTCTTTTGGTTCAGCTTGATTTTAAACTTGCAGAGAATCCCGCCTTATAAAAGCAAAAAATCAGGGGCGAAAGCCCCTTTTTTTATTGTGTTATCAAACACCTTTTCGGGTTCATCATCGCTTTGAAAGACATTTAAATGACCAAAGCGTCAAATTACTAAGTATCAAACTGCAAGCTTACCGAGTTGTTAATATAGGGAAAGGAGCAATGTTGATATTACAGCTTTTTGTCATACTGGTATTTTGTCTGATTCATACCCAGGCAGGCCGTTTACGCTTTTTAGATGCCGTACCGCGAAGCCGTTGGCTGTCATTTTCAGGGGGCGTCTCGGTCGCTTATGTTTTTGTTCAGGTGTTTCCCGAGATGGCCGAGGTTCAAGAAGCGTTTTCTGGTCATAATAATTGGTTAGTGGCACTGGAGCACCAGGCGTATCTTATTGCTTTAGCCGGGCTAAGCGTATTTTACGGGTTAGAAAAACTGATCAAATCTGCTCGTCAAAACGAGCAGCAGCACCACCATAAAAAGCTTACCGTGTTTGGCGACCACCTGGGCTCGTTTGCTATTTATAATGGGTTAATTGGCTACCTGTTGGTACACCGCGAAGAACCTAGTCTCACGGGCTTGTTATTTTATGGTCTGGCTATCGGTTTGCACTTTCTGGTCAATGACTTTGGTCTGCGTGAACACCATCAGCTCCGTTATCATCAATACGGACGCTGGGTATTAGCGGCAAGTATTGTAGTGGGATGGGTAATCGGCCTGACAACCTCCATCAATGAACTGGTTATTCATAGCTTATTTGCATTTTTGGCGGGCAGTATTATTTTAAACGTGCTGAAAGAAGAATTACCAGAAGAACGAAAAAGCCGGTTTTTACCGTTTATCATAGGTGTGGCGGCGTTTGCGGGGTTGGTTTATTTACAATAAGCCGGCCAAAGCTACGCGGTATAATATTGCGTTAAAGATTTACTGTAAATTACACAAAGACTCTATAATTTTTTTACGCTCGGGTTTCGCTTTACTACAGAAAATTAACGTAAGCCTTTGATTATTAAGGCTGGCATCAGCGTTGCGTGGTCTTAAGTGAATTCATAGCAAAAGGAGAAACGAATGAAACTTTCTAATACGTTACTTTCTACAGCTATTGCGGGTGCTCTTTTTTCTGCACAGGCCGTTGCAACGAGCGATAATAACGCTTCATACAATCCGCAGCCCTCAAGTATGATTGAAAATACCTGGCTAACCTTGAGCGGTGAAATTGTAAAAACCGATTCAGACAGCTTCGTGATCAATAGCGGTGATAATAAAGTAAATGTTGAGTTTGATGATGGTGATAGCGACGGCGATGCCAGAGTCTTCGAGCAAGGCGATAGAGTTACTGTATCGGGTAAAGTCGACAAAGACCTGATTACACAAACGGCATTAGATGCCCAAAGCGTTTTTGTTCATGACAAAAATACCACCTATGTATCTAATCCAAACGATGAAATAGCATATGACCGGTTCATCACATCAGCGGTAGTACCCACCGATATGGATGATATGACACTGATTGGAACGGTATCAAAAGTAGAAAATGAGATTGTCGAGCTATCTACTTCTGGCACCACCGTTCGAATAGATACCAGCGAGCTTGATGGGCAGCCTCTTAAGGAAGAGGGTAAGTTGCACCTGCAGGAAGGCGACAGAATTAAGGTTGATGCTTCCATTCAGAGCATGTTCTTTAACGACGCTATGGTGGTTGCCAACAACGTCATTCGTATGAATGATGTGAGCGAAAGCTAGTACAGATCCCACCGCAGATTCTTTTATATATTCCTTTGTTAAAGGCCAGTTACTTTTATAGTAGCTGGCCTTTTTTATGCCTGCGTTTTTATCACCGAGCATAAAATCGTGGTAAGCAAGTAACCCGGAGCTGTGGGTTGACTTAAGCATTATTGGTGATAATTATTCAGGCTCTGCTTTTATTTTAACTATTTGAAAGTAAGGGGTGGGTCGAAAGCAATCAGGTTGAAAAATCATCGAATTCTTATTTATTGCCGTATACCTATTGATAACTGCCTGGTTAGGGGCGAATTGTATGCGCCGTTTGTTGACAGCATTGTGAAGGTTGTAACCAAATAGTCTGCCATACGTGCTGCCACCCTCAACGTTAAATACGGCGTATTAAATACCATCAGCCACTTTATCGCTAAACGAAGGCTTTGGTTTTACTGCAACATGTTTTGTATTAACTGACCCAGTCGCCCGTTACAAACGTGTTGGCAATCGTTAATAAAAGTTCATTTCAAATATCTGAATACTTTAATGTCAATAAGATAAGGAGCTGCTATGACAAAAGAATACTTAAGTTCGTTGTATCACAGTGCGGTAGATGCTTGCCGACCACAAAACTGTTTACCTCAGGCGTTTAATCGTTTTTCGCCAGGACAACGGGTGTGTATTCTTGGTGCGGGAAAAGCCGCTGCCGATATGGCTGCACAGGCGTATGAGTATTTTAAGGATAATGCGTACGGAGCAGTGGTAACTCGCTATGGTTATCACACGTCGCTACCCACCGGAAACATTGAAGTTATGCTGGCAGCGCATCCTGTGCCTGATGAAAACAGTCAGGCGGCCGCGCAGAAACTATTAGATATAGCCAGGCAAGTTCCTGAAGGTGAGCAGGTTATCTTTCTTATTTCCGGTGGTGGCTCGGCGCTAGCCTGCTTACCCGCCGAAGGTCTTACTTTAGAAGAAAAGCTGAAATTACATCGCTTTTTATTGCGAAGCGGAGCATCAATTGATGAGATGAATACCGTACGTAAACATGTTTCGGCATTTAAGGGCGGGCGGCTGGCGGCAGCTTGCAAGGGCGATCTCACTACCCTGGCTATTTCTGACGTTACCGGTGACGATGCGCAGATTATTGCCTCAGGCCCCACGGTACCCGATACCAGTACCGCTGATCAGGCGTTGCAGATACTTCAACAGTATGGCTGGCCCATGAACGACGCTATCTCGCGATACTTACAAACTTCTGAGCCCCTACCTAAAGTAGATGGTATATACGAAATTGTGGCCAACGCTCAGCTGTCTATCGACTCGGCAGAACAGATGGCAAAAGCAGATGGCTGGAATACGCGTATTATCTGTCTGGAAGAAACGGGTGAAGCTCAGGAGGTGGCCCGAAAACACGCTAAGCTTGCCTTACAATATAAGCAAAAGGGCGAATCGGTATTGCTGTTTTCAGGGGGCGAGCTAACCGTTACTCTGGGCGACAGTCAAGGGCAGGGCGGACCCAACCAAGAATACCTGATGAGTTTGTGTAAGGCCCTCGACGGCGCCGCTGGCATAAGCGCACTTGCTGCAGATACTGACGGGGTAGATGGCAGCAAAGATGTTGCGGGTGGCTATATTGACGAAACCTCGCTGACCCGGGCTCTCGACGAAAATTTAAACATTGATGCGCTGTTACAAGATCACGACAGCTATCCGTTTTTTGCGGCCCTAAACGATCATATTGATGTGGGACCTACCCGAACTAATGTGAATGATTTTCGGGTGATTATGATTAAATAGGGTGTGAAGATATGCCCGGCTAATACCGTAGTGCCGGGCTATTCAATGAATAGTTAGAATTTGTCAGGCGAACAGTAATACAGTGCCAATGATTATGCCGGTAATAATTAACTGCACCAGACAAAACCCCATGATATCTTTTGCTTTCAGACCCGCAATAGCTAAAACCGGTAACGCCCAGAAGGGCTGAATCAGATTAGTCCAGGCATCACCCCAGGCTACGGCCATAGCAACTTTATTTATATCAACACCCAATTCAAACGCCGCGGGTAAAATAACCGGAGCTTGCACCGCCCATTGTCCGCCTCCTGAGGGCACGAAGATATTCACTATACCGGCACTGATGAAGCTGAATAACGCCAGGGTATCGGCACTGGAAAAACTGATAAGCCATTGAGACATACTTGCCGCCAGGCCCGACTGCACCATAACAGCCATAATACCGGCGTAAAACGGAAACTGTATAATAATACCTGCGCCGCCCTGAATGGCTTGTTGTAAACAGTGCAGTAACCGTTTTGGTGTGCCATGTAAAATTATGGCAAGAAACAAAAAT
The DNA here is from genome assembly GCF_019249245.1 of Alteromonas lipotrueiana. Taxonomy (GTDB): domain Bacteria; phylum Pseudomonadota; class Gammaproteobacteria; order Enterobacterales; family Alteromonadaceae; genus Alteromonas; species Alteromonas lipotrueiana. The sequence goes on from NZ_JAESDK010000002.1 coordinate 18,517, forward strand.
AAAAAATTGACGATGTTCAGATTCAGGCCGCCACCAGCAACAAAGTACTGAACCAGATAAGCCAGGCCGGCAAAACCAACCAATTGCGCCAGTACCGGACTATTTTCCAGTTTGTCTGCCGGGCGCGTGTTATCAGACTCTGGCAGCGGGGTATCTTGCAGCTTGTTGGCCTCAACAATAACACTGTCTTTGTCTGCGGGCAGCATGAGGCGGTTTACCAGTGGCACCACGATAAATAAAATGGCCAGAAGCGCCAGATTAAAACCCGAAAAGATAGTGTCGCTGGTAGGAATTACCCCAATCTGTGCTTCGGTAAAATGGCCAGGGGTGGCAATGGTTAGCGGCACCGAACCTGCCAGCCCCCCATGCCATACCACAAACCCGGAATAGGCGCTGGCAACCAGTAATCGGTAATCTACCCGTACCTGGCGCGCCAGTGCTTTTGCAAACAAAGCGCCCACCACCAGACCAAATCCCCAGTTTATCCAGCTGGCTGTCAGCGATACCAATGTTACCAGAATAATCGCTTTACCTGCACTGTTTGCAAGAGTCGCCAGTTTATCAAGCAAGCCTTTAACCAGTGCTGTACTGGCCAGCATAAAACCGCTGATCAAAACCAGCAGCATCTGCATTGAAAAGGTCAACAACCCCCAAAAGCCTTCACCCCAGTAGCTGAATACCATCATCGGTGATTGTTGTTCAACCAGCATAGCAGCTCCAAAAACCACCAGGGTCAGTAGCAATACGAATATGTAAGGATCAGGAAGATAGCGTTCGACCAGCTTCACGAAGGGTTTTGCAACAGAACTCAGCATAAAGGTAATAGCATCTTATGTAACAATATTGTTGCACAATATCGAATTCTGATAGCGATGAACACGTTTTTTGCACCGCGTGCACAATGAACGTTTGTAATACCTAAACCCCTGGTTATGCAACTCATTAAATGTCCGGTTGGTAGTAAAATGTAGCCTTATCCATCTAAAGTAGTAATTTTTTAGTACTGTTCATAAACAAGCCATATTTTCTACTTATCACTAACCATCTTTTTTACCAGTGTTTAAAACTTTAATTTTGATACGCCTTTATAAAATTTGTCCTTCCCTGTGTAACGTGAATACGCGGGTATCTGAAAACAAACCGAAGAATATGAAGTTATGGTAGATACTCATTACCCATAGTTAGGGGTGGTTATTCACAGGCCAGCAACACGGGTCTGGCAGCTCCTTTACGCTGTTTAAGCGGATACCCGTTAAGTATCGGACATAACCTGCTTCATGAAGCAGTCACACTTTTTTATCTTTTTATATCTCTAAAAGGGATACAAAGTGGATAATAGGGATAGGAATCAAGAAAATGGGGACAAAACTTGAAGCTCAGGAGTTGCAGCGTCAGTTGAAAGACCTGTGTGCTTCGGCAGGTTGGTCACAAAATAAGCTGGCCCGAGTACTCTATCGTGAGCTTTATTCTCAAAATGACGACGCCGGGGCCCGACGTTTTCAGGAGCGTTTAAAAAAAGCATTGCAACGCGACAGTACCAAGCCTGAACGGTTAGAGCAATACCTTGCCATTGCGCACCGGTGTCAGGTAACCGAAAAGCAACAACAGCATTTTCACCGTCCGGAAAAAAATGGCTATATTAGTGAAACAATGTCGATTGAAATGAAAAGAATTACTGCTGAGATGGACATGCAGCTTGCGCAACAGAGCCCGCGCCGAACAGGCTAGTTTTATAAAAACTATGGCCCAATAATCTTCTCTTTTTTATCCATCGTTTTTTATGCTATGCACACACCCCCTGCGTGCATAGCCCGGCTTTTTGTTTACCCTAAATCCTGAAATAACCCATTGAACCGCCAGCCCGGTATCGGTATGGTGGCAGCCAACCTGTATTTTTATCCACCTGATTGACTACTGAAGCCGCTATCATGAAGTTTATCCATACCTCCGACTGGCACCTTGGCCGGCAATTTCATAATGTTTCTCTTTTATCTGACCAGGCGGCGGTCCTTACGCAGCTGGTAGAGTATATTCGTTGTAACCCAGTGGATGCGGTGGTTGTAGCGGGCGATATTTATGATCGGTCAGTGCCGCCCACCGCAGCTATTGACTTACTCAACAAGGTGGTCACGCAAATATGTGATGAGCTTAAAACACCAATGATCCTGATATCCGGAAACCACGATGGAGCTCAACGATTAGGATTTGCTGCTAACCAAATGAAGCGTTCTGGTTTACACATAATCAGTAACTACGACGAGATGGTGCGTCCGGTGATTATTGAAACTGCAGAAGCCGGCCCGGTGGCATTTTATGGCATGCCTTATAGCGACCCTGAGCACGTGCATTATTTTTATCGTACTTCAAAAAACAACGAATCAGAGACAACTCAGATTAACAATTACGACGATGCGCATAAATTGCTGGTACAAAAAATAGAGGCCGCAAGTCATACAGAACAACGACGTGTGCTTATTAGTCACTGCTTTGTTGATGGTGCCATAGAGTCAGACTCAGAACGTCCGTTATCGATTGGGGGAGCTGATCGCGTTAGCCATCAACACTTTACCAATTTTGACTATGTTGCATTAGGGCACTTGCATCAACCCCAACAAAAGGGTGAAAACTTTATCCGCTACAGCGGTTCGCCAATGAAATACAGCTTTTCAGAACAGCATCAAAAGAAAGGCTTTACGGTGGTGACCCTGAATGGAAAAGGATTTGTAGACGCCATTCATGAACCTCTTATCGCCCCGCATAATATGCGGATTATTGAAGATAAGCTGGAAACAATTTTAAAGCAGGGTCGAACCGATCCTAATCACGAAGATTATTTGCTGGTTCGTCTGACCGACACTCATGCCATTTTAAACCCCATGGAAAAACTGCGTGAGGTTTACCCTAATGTTTTGCATTTAGAAAAGCCCGGAATGCTGATAGGGGTTGAACAGGAGATGGCAAAAGCCAAACTGGCCCGCGGCGAGCACGAAATGTTTTGTGATTTTTATCAAGAAGCACAAGGTAGTTCAATCACGCCTGAACAGGGTGAGGCCATGCAAGATATTATCCGGCAGCTCACTACCCGCCACAACGTGTGATCACCGCAGGAAGCTCTAATTATGAAGCCCATCACATTAAGCATGCAGGCATTTGGTCCGTTTGCTGACAAACAGGTTATTGACTTTACCCGTTTGGGTAGTAATCCGCTTTTTTTAATTAATGGCCCGACGGGCTCAGGTAAAACATCGATTTTAGACGCGCTGTGTTACGCCCTGTATGGCGAAACCACCGGTAATGAGCGTGACGCAATGCAAATGCGCTGCGATCTGGCAGCCGATGAAATGCTGACTACCGTGACGTTGGATTTTAAACTTAATCAACACGTTTACCGCATAACTCGCTCGCCAGAACAATCAAAACCTAAGCGAGGGGGCGGTTTTACTACGGCTAAACATGCTGCAACCATTACTTGCCTTGGCGAAACTGAGGTACTGATCAGTAATAAAACCAGTCAGGTAAAGCACGAAGTTATTAAACTAATAGGACTAAACGAAACGCAATTTCGGCAGGTGATGGTGTTGCCTCAGGGCAAGTTTCGTGAGTTGTTGCTGGCCAGCTCAAAAGACCGGGAAGACATTTTTGGACAGTTATTTCAGACCGACATTTATAAACGTATCGAATATGCGTTAAAAGAAAAAGCCAGCGATATTACCCGGGCAAAAAATGAGTTTGATAATCAGATTCGCGGGGCATTGCAGGTGGTCAATCTGGCCACGCCCGAAGAACTTACCGAGCAGCTTTTTAAGGTAAAAACACAACTTGATGCTCAACAGGCCGAAACCGACAAAGTACTTGCGGCCACCCAGCAGGCCGAGCACGCGCTACAGCAAGGTAGGGCGTTATCACAGCAGTTCGAACGTCAGCAGCAGGCGCAACAGGCGCTAATACAGCATCAGCAAACTAGTCAGACGCATCAGGCTAACGAACACCGTCTGCAGCAGGCACTTGCTGCCAAAAATATTGAAGCAAAGCATCAGGCGGTTCAACAACAACATCAGCAAATTCAGAAGTTACAGGCAGATATTGCTCGTACGCAAGCCCAGCGCGAACAAAATACCCAGCAACTTGAAAAAGCCCGAATAACACGTAAACAAGCCCAGGAAGCAGCGGGCCAGGTAGCACTGCTTACCGAAGAGCAATACCAGCTGAACAGCATTAAAACAGCGCTTCAGGATAAACAGGCTTTGGCGGCAAGCATTAAACAATGCGAACAAGCTGAAACTAAGCTAAGCGCTGAGTTAGCGAAATATGAACAGCATAAAGCGCAGCTTGAACAGCAAACCAGTGATGCTGCTGCAACGTTAAAAACAACCATTGAGCAAAAGCTGCAAAGTCACAAAGTTGAAGCAAAAATTCAGCAATTGATACGGTCAATTAAAGACTTACAGCACCTGGAAGAAATCAATAATCAAAACGAGCAGCTGAATAAACACATAAACAAGGCGCAAAAACAGGTAGCTATTGCTCAGGAGCAACAACAGCAGGCGCAGGTCAGGGCCGATACTATCGAAATGCATTGGTATAATGGCCAGGCAGCCGTGCTGGCTCAAAAACTCAGGCAGCAGATGCCGTGTCCGGTGTGCGGCAGTAAAGAACACCCCCAGCCAGCGGTTTTTGCTGAGCACGAAGTCAGTAAAACCGAGGTACAACAGGCCCGCCAGCAGGCAACAAAGGCTTATGACAAAACCGGCCAGGCTCAGTCTGATTTACAGCAATATCAGCAGCAGCTAACCCAAAATCAAACCCGACAACATGAACTTTCCGCCGAGCTTGGCGATATCGCCAATTCAGATATTAATGCGCAGCAAGCGGCATTATTGGAGCTACAGCAGCGCTCAGCAGAATTGCAAAAAATGGATGTGGATGCGCTGGAACAAGAGGTTCGTACTCTTGAGCAGCGATGTAAAAATGGCGAGCAACGTATTGCGGCTGTGGTTGAGAAAAAAACCGGTAATTATGCGAATCTTTGTACGTATCAAAAGCAATACAATACCCTCTGTGACAGCATCGACGCTAAGTATGTTACAGCGGCAGAAGTGGAAACCGAAATAGAAAGCATTAAAACCAAAATCACTGCTCTTAATCAGGCCCTTGAACACGCGGTGGAAGATGAGCACAAAGCCAATAACGCCTTGTCAGCTAATGAGGGTAGCATCAAGGCCAATCAGCAGTACCTGAAACAGGCTCAGCAAAGACACAACGAAGCGACACAAAGTTGGCAGCAGGTTTTGGGCGACAGTTTGTTTTCAGACGAGGCAGACTTTAGCAATGCCCAATTAGAAGATACTGACATAAGTGACCTGCAACAGACTATCTCTGCCTATAAAGATCAGCAACTCAAATTACAGCAAACCCTGGCTGATTTAGATACCGTATTACATGACAAAACGCCCCCTGATACCCAGGTTTTACAGGCTAATTGTGATCACGCCCAGCAAACATCAAAAAATGCCAGCAATACACTTAATGATGTGCGCTCAACGTATCAACAACTTTATCAGGTTCAGCAGAATATAAATTCTTTGCGCGACAAAAATACCAAACTTGAATCGCAATATCAGGTTTACGGAACGTTGTACGAGGTAACCAGTGGCAAAACCGGCAGTCGCGTCAGCCTGCATCGATTTGTATTGGGGGTATTATTGGACGATGTATTAATTCAGGCATCGCAACGACTTGAGCTTATGAGCAAAGGGCGATACCGGCTGCTTCGAAAAACGGCCGGTTTTAAAGGCGCGGCCGGCCGCGGCTTGGATCTGATGGTTGAAGATAGCTATACCAGCCGGTCACGGGATGTTGCGACATTATCAGGTGGCGAATCATTTATGGCTGCATTAGCGCTGGCGCTGGGTTTGTCTGACGTGGTTCAGTCTTACAGCGGCGGAATTCGGCTTGAAACATTATTTATTGATGAAGGATTTGGCAGTCTTGATCCAGAATCACTGGATTTGGCCATTCAGACACTCGTTGATTTGCAGCAAAACGGCAGAACCATCGGGGTTATCTCCCACGTGACCGAACTTAAAGAACAAATGGGGTTACGCATTGATGTTATACCATCCAGGGTTGGGTCAAAAGTATCTCTGGCGGGGAGGTAAGAAAGAAAAAAGCCTCATTTTTGTGGTGACCCAGGGGTTACCCAGACTAACGTTCAGTCAAGTTACTACCGGTTTTAGTGTATTGATTTTGAGGTATTTGTAGTTACGTAAAACCTGAGTGTGACTGTTTGAGATTCTGGTGGTTGAGGTGCTGCTGGCTGAGGTTTTACAAGCTTGCAGTGCACAAATTAAAATAACCAACAGTGAGTTTTTTGTAAGTCCTTTAGATACTTATAGCGCAGACACAAAAAAGACATAAGGCAAGTTGTGTTGTGGGGCCCCACAACACAGCTTATTCAGCAGCGCTTAGCTGTTGTGCGTACCACGGATAGGATAATCATTGTCGGGGTCTTTAACAAATTGCAGACCATTGACCAACGTTTCAATATCAGGTCGGCAAAATGGATTATTCGCCACATCTACCGCGAGTATTTTACCTTCCTGATTCACCACAAACAGGCCTGGCTCGGCAAACGGATGATCTGTCTCTTCAGGAGAGCGGGGATCAGAAACGTAAACGCCTAACTGTTGTAGCTGGTCTTGTGACAAGCCATAACCCATTGAAAATTTCACATCCAGATCTTTGATGTGCTCTTCTAACTGTTCTTTGCTATCGGCGCTTACTGCAATTAAATCTACGCCCATATCGAGCAAAGTAGTACGTTTAGACTCTAGATTGTTAAGATATTTTGTGCAAATTGGACAGTGCTTACCACGGTAAACAACAATCATTTGCCAATCAGAGCCATCGCGAGGTTTGCCCAACTCAACCGTGTGGTCGTCAAGATTGGTGACATTCATTACTGGAAAATCGGTACCAGCAGACAACTTTTTGCCATAAGATGCGTTTGTAGTCATTGCTTCTCCTCGAAAAATGTAAGAATAACCCAGTATTATTACTGAGAAAACAAGGTTGGAGAGCCTGATAAGCTAGCTTTCAGAGTCATAACCATGCTAATTCCTACGCACATCGAACAGAAAAGCTCAGTGCTGTATGAAAGAAACAAAAGCGAGAAATAAAACGTAATTTTGGCTCGATAAGTCAGGCCGAAACAATAGAGATAATATTGTTTCGGCCCTCAGAAATACGCTTAGTTAAAAAATTGCCATATAATGCTGTGTTCGGTGTGCATGCTCCACAACAGGACCACGCCCATCATCAGAACCTCTAACACCAGTACGCCTATCGCCATCATAGTACTAGAGATAATAAAGCCTTCTTTATGGCTTATACCTAAAAAGGTGGGCGTACCCTGGTACAAAAGGTAGGCGGTATAACAGACCCCAACAATTCCTGCCAGCGCACATACCCACAATATGGGATACACTGAAAAGACACCACTTAAAAACATAGGAGTGGCTATGTAGCCGGCAAACACTATGCATTCTTCACGACGGGGTCGCGAGGGGTATTTACGCGCCATCCAGTGGATAAAGCTCCCTACCACCGCAACCGCGGCTAATATCATTGCATAAAATGCGACACCTAGCATAATTCCTGTTGGAATAGAAACCTGTAAAATGTCTTTTTCGCCGCCAAACGACCAGCCAAATTGTGTTGTGCCTATAAATGAGCAAATAACCGGTATTGCCGCCATCCATAGCACATGGTGTACATAAAGATGAGAAACCGTTTCATGCTCGTCGTTTATACTGCGCCACTCACGATCCGGGTGATGTAATAACCCCCAAAGGTGGTTGCTCATAGGCGTCTCCTTATAAATATGGAAAATCAACAAACAAATTTACATTACATTAACAATTTATACTCCATATATTGAAAATGTGTAGGAACTTCTAGGGCTATAGAAACCGCTGCTCAGACGAGTTAGTTATATAAGGCAAAAAATATACCTTACAAAAGTAACTTGTCGATTAACCGCGCTGTTTAGTGTAAAAGTATTGGCCAAAATTCAGTAATTCTCGACTAATTGCTCAAGCAGAACACTTGCAGATAATCTACACTTTGCTTTAATAAAAAAAACTTAATGTTCGTTTCTAAACAGAAGGCAAAAGCATGCTCAAGGCTCTCCACGAACTAACCTCAAACGGAACGCTGACCTTTGATGACAAGGTCAAAGCGCTGTTGCAGATGGGGTTAACTTATTTTGGTCTTGAACATGCCATCGTCAGTCACATTCAAAACAATAAATACACCGTTAAGCATGTGGTGTCAGATAACCCAGAGTTGTGTGCTGGCCTTACCTTTGATTTAGGTGACACCTATTGTGTTCACGCGCTTAGTGCCGAAGGTACTTTAGCGTTATCAAATGTGGGCGAAAGTGAAATTGCAGTCCATCCCTGTTACGAAATGTTTAAGTTGGAAAGCTACATCGGTACCCAAATTTTGGTAAACGGCGAAGAATACGGTACTTTAAACTTTACCGGTGCGGCTTCCCGCACTTCTCCTTTCTCGCCTGAAGACATCGATTTTATTCACTTATTTGCCCAATGGGTAGGGGTAGAGATTTCCCGAAAGCAGGAACGTGAGCTTTTAGATCAGCGTTTATCATTACAACTTGAAATGGAGCACCTGGCTAATATTGGTGCCTGGGAAGTTGATATGATCAACAATAAACTGTACTGGAGCGAACAGACCAAAAAAATTCATGAAGTTCCTGACAATTACGTACCCGAACTTGAAAGCGCAATTGAATTTTATAGGGAAGGTGAAGACCGGGACACAATCACACAAGCCGTTGCCCGAGCGATTGAATATGGCGAACCGTGGAGCAGTGAAGTTCGGTTAAAAACCTTCAATGGCAAAATAAAATGGGTAGCCACGCAGGGTAGAGCAGAGTTCAAAGACGGTAAATGTATCCGTATCTTTGGCGCGTTTCAGGATATCGACGAGCAGATAAAAACGCGTCAGGCGCTGATTGATAAAAAAGATGAAGCGCAGCGCCTTTTAAAGGCCCGAAGTATCATGATAGGTAAAATAAGCCACGAATTGCGCACGCCGGTTAATGGCATTACCGGTATGTTACAAACCCTGGTTGGCGAAAATAATCCAGATATTATCGAGAGCAGGGTAGCCATAGCGCTACGTAGCGCCGAGTTGCTTATCAGGTTGGTAAACGATGTTCTTGATTATTCAAAAGTGCAGCATGGCGACCTTGAGCTGAAAACTATCCGGTTTGCGCCCAGGCATATCTTTGATGATCTTTACGCACTGTACCAACCTCAGTGCCAAAGCAAAAATATCGAATTAGATTTTCGGGTAGATATTACTCCGGACCAGTATACCGTTGGCGATCCGGGCAGGCTAACCCAAATATTTACCAACTTACTTAATAATTCACTTAAGTTTACCGACGCAGGCGGTATAAAATTAACCGCTAAGTTGGTGGCCGAAGACAAAAATACCGTATTAAAAGTCAACATTGTTGATTCGGGTATTGGTATGGATGGCGCCACGTTGCAAGATTTGTTTACGCCATTTAAACAGGGCAGCGCTGAAGTTACCGCAAAATATGGTGGTTCAGGTTTAGGTATTGCCATTGTAAAAGAACTCTGCGACAAACTCGGTGCTACAGTTGTCTTTAAAAGCTCTCAAGGGGTAGGCACCCAGGCGTGTGTAAAAATTCCTTTATTAACAAGTCTCGATGCTCACACCAGCGACGTAGCACCTTACCAAAAAACGCCCAGCATTAATTACGATCAATTGAAAATTTTAGTGGTAGATGACAACGAAATTAACCGTTTAGTTATGGAGTCTTTGTTGTCGCAGGTACAGGCAAGCGCTGATTATGTGGTTAATGGTCAGGAAGCGGTTACTGCTGCTCATAAGATGGGTAGTGAGCCCTACAACTTAATATTTATGGACTGTGAGATGCCGGTAATGGGAGGCATTGAAGCCACCCTGACGCTTCGCAAAAAATTTAATAAAACGGGTAAAATTTTTATCGTGGCCATGACCGCCGATACCTGTGATGAAAACCGCAATGCCTGTTTAAAAGCCGGCATGGATGCTTTTTTAACTAAGCCTGTAAAGCTGGAAGATATCAAAGCAGTATTAGACCAGGTGGCGGTATACGATACTTCAGCCTTTTAAGAATAAATTCTTTAACAGCGACGGCGCTTTTAAAGGTGGTCTGAATTGGGCGCATTACTTCGCGTTATTCGACAAATACCGGGCTTCAAACTCGTGTATAGGCAATGGTTTACTGTAAAAATATCCCTGACCTTCCTGACACCCCAAACTTTTTAAGGTTTCAAGCTGAGCGCTTGTTTCAATACCTTCGGCAACTAACTGTAAATTCAGTGAGTGCGCCAAATGAATAATTGCGTCAACGATATTTTTTGCCTGATCATCGTTTAGCATGTCTTTGATAAACGAACGGTCGACTTTAAGGACATCGAGCGGAAAAAATCGTAAATATGAAAGGCTTGAATAACCGGTGCCAAAGTCATCCAGTGAAATTGAAACACCGGTATCACTGAGTTTTTGCAAAGTAGTCCGGGTCATATCAAAGTCATGCATAAGTGCAGATTCGGTTAATTCAAGCTCAAGCCATTTGGGGGATAACTGATAAGTTTTTAACGCCTGTTGAATATTGAGATAAAACTGTTCATTGCTAAACTGCAATGCCGCGATGTTTACCCCGACCCGCACCGGATTTCCTTCTTTTAGCCAGCGACTGGCCGCTTTACAACATTGGTGCAGCACCTGGTCACCCAACGCATGTATAAGGCCCGTTTCTTCTGCCAGCGGAATAAAAGCATCGGGAGGAATAATATTGTTGTTCTCATCACGCAAGCGTACTAAGGCTTCGGCCCCCACCAGTTCTCCTGTAGCCAGGTTATTTTTGGGTTGAAAAAAAACTTCTAAAGTTTGCTCTTCGATGGCTTTGTTCAGCAACCGTTCAATCTGAAAACGTTGGTCAACCTCACTTTGCAGCTCATCAGAAAAATAACAAAATCGACTTCTGCCCAGCGTTTTGGCTCTGTACATGGCGGTATCGGCGTGTCGCAATAACTCTTGTTCATTACTGGCGTCGTCAGGAAATACACTAATACCAATACTGACACTAAGTTTATACTCTTCACCGCCTACTTTCATGGGCGTTCCTGCCAGTGTAGCTATTTGAGTGGCTACCACATCTATATGATTTGACGAATTGATACCAGACGACATAAGAACAAACTCATCACCCCCAATACGCGACAACGAGGTGTGGGCATCGCACAGTTCTTCCAGCCGTTGTGATAATTGAAAAATAACCTTATCGCCGACCTGATGCCCCAGTGTATCGTTAAGATATTTGAAGTTGTCGATATCAATCAGCAGAACGGCCAGCTTTGTATTGGTGCGAATATTACACGGAATAGATTGCATTAGCCGATCATGCAATAACAAACGATTGGGCAGCCCGGTCAACGGGTCATGATTGGTCAGGTGACTCATTTGTGTGGCCATTGCAATTGACTCGGTCACATCCTGAAATACCAGAACTGTGCCGGTCACTTTGCCGCAACTGTCTTTGATAGGGGCTGCGCTGTCTGTCACCCGGTATTCTCGACCCTGCCTGCTGACTATTTTTGCATTTAATGCCATTGCTACCACACGCTCTTCTTCTAAAGCCACAGATACAGGGTTAATCAAGACATCATTTGTAGATGCATCAAACAGGTTCATGATTGTGGTGATGCTTTGGCCTATTGCAGAATTGCCATTCCAGCCGGTCAGGCGCTGAGCGACCGGGTTTATAAAGGTCACACGTTCTTCAACGTCGGTGGCTATTACCGCATCAGCAATTGATTTTAATGTGACATGAAGATGTTCTTTTTCGCTTTGTAATGCCTTATAAGCATTGGTGAGTTGTCGTTCCTGGGCACTTAATCTAAGGTGGTTTTGTATCCTGATGCGGCATACGCTCAAATTTATGGGTCGGCTGATAAAGTCAATGGCGCCCAATGCCAGTGCTTTGGACTCATGTTCAAAGTCGTGATGACTGGTAATAAAGATAATTGAGATTGCACGGGTTTTTACATGAGCCTTGAATATCTTACATAGCTCAAAGCCGTTGATGTCGGGCATTTCTATATCAAGCAAAATAATGTCAGGGTCACACTCAAAGGCAACTTGCATCGCTTTTGAAGGCTGATGGCAGGTGACGACGTCGGCCATGTCGTTGAGCCCTGACTCAAGTAAAACCAAATTTTCAGGCTGATCGTCCACAATCAAAATAGTTTGCTTGCTCACGCTTATATCTGATCGCCGAGTAAATTCCCTGTGCATCAATAAAACCTCGGTATACCTTTATTTAGACTTTAGTTTACTTTTATAAATATCCAGAATTTAAGACAAAATAAACGCTACCCTTAACCATAGTCGGTTTATCGCAAACTGCGGAGTTAATTTTTAAATTATTAATAAAGCGTCATATTTACCAGGCTAAGTAATAATGATTGACCTGTAATTTTGCGACATAATTTAGAATTAGAAGCAAACGTGAAATTTACCCTGGCAACAATTTAGCGCCGGTGAGTTACAACAAAGCAGGTATGCGGTTAGGCTCAAATGTCTGACAAGTCATCATCTTTAAGCAAATAGGGATTATTGTGAAACTAACACCATCTGTAAACTCTTCGGCTCTTATCGTACTTACGGTATGTATCCTTTGTGTTGTATTAGCGATAATTATAGCGGTTGGCGAGTTACAGTTAGTGAAAAAAAGTTACCGTGAGGCCTCTACGGCGCAATCTATAAACCTGGACGAGGTTCACCAACGGCTGCAAGAGTATTTAAATGGCTATACAAATGATATTCAGTTTTTATACCAGACGCCGCCGATTCAAGGAATGGTTGCTTCAGCGTCAAACCTGGTAAGCAACAACCGCAATAGTCAGAACAGTAAAAATAAAAATGTCGGCGAACCCGCTGACTATCAACAGTGGCGCGCACGAATGCAAACTATCTTCGAAGCATTTATGCGTAATGACGCTTCCTATCATGAGCTTAGTTTTATTCGTGCTAATGGTGAAGAACTTATTCACACTTTTCGTTCAGGACTTGACGTTTCTAGCCTTTCATCCCGACAGCTGCGGCAACTTAGCGACAGCTCTTTTTTTGCACGCATTGCTAAGCTCAAAGAAACGGCCATAGACATCACGCCGGTCGAGCCCGCCAGATTAAACGACATCCGGGTGCATCCTGTAATTCCGACAATCAGAATTACGCTGCCGGTCTATCGCGAAGATGGGGTTATTTTTGGCTATCTGAGTAGCTCGATAAACCTGACTACACTGCTTAATTCACTGCGAAACCTGGTACATGAGCATCATGATATTGTGCTTGCTAATGCAGACCACACACTATTTTATATTAGTTCGTCTAGTGGCTTTGCTGACACTCAAAATGCGTTTACCGCCACGTTTGAGCAGCTATACAAGAATAATGGTGAAATTTCTGACGCTCAGGGTTTATATCAATATATTGATAAGTCAGCCGAGCAGTATATGGGGACCTTAAGACCGGTCACAGTGGGTGCAGGGCGCACCGCTTATACGCTGTTGGTATGGGTGTTAATTGACAAAACGTATTTCGAACAACAATTGAATTATCAACGATTAACACTGTATAGCGCGTTAGCAGTTGGTTGTTTTATTTTAATTGTGGTTGCCATTGCTGTATTGCGCCGGGCCAAAAACCGTCTGACATTAGCGCAAACTCAGGCTGAAGCTCAGGTGTTGTTCGAAAATTCGCAAAACGGTATTGTTATTATCAATAAGCGTTACACGGTAACAAACTGCAACCGGCAGTTTGCGCACCAATGTCAGTTAGCACAATCAAAAATCATCGGCCATCAATTAGAAGACGTGTTACACGGGCGTCTTGAACAAGGTGCTTTGTTCGACCTGCTGCAATTTGAGAAAAATGAACTAAAACACGACTTTATTATTAAATGGAACCAACCGGGCGCGTTAACCTCAACCTATCGTTGTTTAACCAGTTTTATTGAAGTCAAAGGGAGCGCCACTGCCATTGCCCTTATTTTTAGTGATGTGACCGAAGAATTACGGGGTCGCCAAAAAATTGAACAGACCAATAATCAACTGGAAGCAAAAATTGCAGAACGTACTTATCAATTAGGTTTAGCTCACAAAGAGGCGGTGCGGGCAAGTAAGACAAAAAGTAAGTTTATCTCTGATATAAGCCACGAGATGCGTACGCCTTTAAATGGAGTTGTAGGCTCTTTAAGTTTGCTTAGCCGTGTTATTAAAGACGAAGAAGGCTCTCGCTACGTAGCGATGGCTCAAACCAGTGCGCATGCTCTGAATGCATTGATAAACGATATTTTAGATTTATCTAAAATAGAAGCCGGAAAATTAGACATAGAAACCAAGCCATTTAGCCCTCAGCACCTTATTGAAAACTTAGTTACCTCAATGTCGGCGAAGGCATCCGAAAAAGGCCTGCAGCTTTACTTAGATACCAGTAACCTGAATTTTATTTCTTATTCATTAGACCCCCACCGGCTGACGCAGATTATTAATAATCTACTAAGCAATGCAATTAAATTTACTAGTAAAGGGTGGGTGGCTGTGACTGTTTCTGGAGAAATTAACTCATGTGGCAACGCACGGTTACATATTTCCGTGGCCGATACCGGTATTGGTATCGCTGAACAAGACCAGACAAAACTCTTTAACTCATTTAATCAGGCGGATAAAACCATTGCCGCCAAATATGGAGGTACCGGTCTGGGATTGTCGATATGTAAGCAACTGTGTGAGCTAATGGGTGGTGATATTTCGTTAAATTCGCAGTATAAACAAGGTACTACTGTTAGTTTCTATGTTTCATCAGACACCTTCGAGGCTGAGCCGTTTCCGCCCAGGCAACAGTTACAGGGTAAACAGGTGGCTGTTTTTACCAATAGCGAGCAAGAACAGCGTATTTTGAGTAATATGATCAGTAATGCAGGTGGCAAGCTGGCTAATTATGCGGGCATTGATGATTTGCCTGTTGAAAACGGGCCTTTTCCAGACGCTATTATTATCGATGCGCACTCGATAGAATTCAGAGAGTTTTTACTGCACGTTCAAAGCTGCCCCAAAGGCGGGCTGACTGAACACACCCAAATAATATTGCTTCAACAAACAACTCAGTTAGACGTTGCGCATAGTTTGACCGAAGTAACCCGACTTATGCGCCCTTTGCTAAAATCTGAATTTTTTGCGAAGGTAGGTAATCAAAGAAACGCAGATAAAGCAGATAGCGTTTGTGAAAACCGCGATACGGGTACGCCGCTTAGTGAATCTGCGGCGCGTGCTATCCTATCAGGCCGTCATGTCGTTGTTGTTGATGACAACGAAATTAATCTTGAGGTTGCGGTAAGTATGCTCAATGCGTTTCATACGGTGGTTGTAAAAGCCAGAAACGGTGAAGAAGCTATCGCAATAATAAAAGAGTTAACCGAGCAGCATCAGGTTATTACTGCCGTGCTTATGGACTGCAATATGCCTGGCATGGATGGTTATGAAACTACCCGTGCAATCAGGGCCGGCAAAGCCGGGGTTTACGTAGCCGATGTTCCTGTTATAGCAATGACCGCCAATGCCATGCGCGGAGAAAAAGAGAAATGCCTGGAGGCAGGCATGAGCGATTACATCAGTAAACCCCTGACGGTTTCGCTGCTTATTGAAAAACTGGCGCCCTGGTGCAAACCTGAAAATAGCACAGGGGTAAATGAGGAAAGTGCGCAGCCCGATGCAATCATCACAACATCTGAAGT
Source organism: Alteromonas lipotrueiana (assembly GCF_019249245.1). GTDB lineage: Bacteria > Pseudomonadota > Gammaproteobacteria > Enterobacterales > Alteromonadaceae > Alteromonas > Alteromonas lipotrueiana. The sequence continues at coordinate 34,415 of NZ_JAESDK010000002.1, forward strand.
TTTATTTGTGTCACAGCCAACCTTGAGGTTTGATAAGTCAGGGGCACTATCACGCTTGATGGACAACGAGGTCTTACTTAAAAAGTTAGTCACCTTGTTTGTAAATGGCTCATCTGAAAAACTTATACAACTTCAACAAGCGGTAAAGGCGCAAGACTATGAGCAGGCGCGCCAGGCCAGTCATGCATTAAAAGGGCAAGCCTCCGACATTGGCGCCGTGGACTTGCAAAACCAGTTACACGAATTAGAGTCCCTGGCTAAAAGCAAAGAAAAACCTATTTCTATGGCTCATATGCAAGCCATTGAGCACACTTATAAACAGCTGATCGGCGAGTTGCAGAGCTATCTTGAGACACCTGACGAAGAATAATCGCAACCCGTTATAATCTTGAAGTTATGTTGTTCAGTACAAACCTGTTACAAAACTTTATAATTAATTAACCGATACAGGCAGCTTATGGCTTCAAAGAATAGTGTTAATGCGCACTCTATCGTCGACATGCCGATACATACTTGGTGGCATATTCTTAAGCGAATTTACACCAAAACACAGGAACATAATCTTCCCTTGATAGCAGCGGGTGTCGCTTTTTATTTATTGCTGGCAATTTTTCCTTTGCTTGGCGCACTTATTTCTTTGTACGGACTAATGGTCTCGCCAGAAGAGTTGCAACAACACATGCAACTACTTATGGATGTCGTGCCTTCACAAAGTCGCTATATTATTGAAGAGCAATTAGAGAATTTAACGCAGAAGTCCAGCTCAACCCTAAGCTGGGGTTTTCTGTTGTCTTTAATTTTATCATTATGGAGTAGCAGCAAGGGCGCCAATGCCCTGATTACCGCCTGTAATATTACCTACAATGAATCCCATGGGCGGGGGTTTCTTCGCGGCCTGCTGGCACGTCTTACCTGCACAATCAGCATTATCGTTACAATTATTATGGCATTGGCATTTATTACCATCGTGCCTAAATGGATAAGCTGGGCCACCAATGATTTAATTACAGCGAAACAGGCAGGCTGGATAACGTTTCCTATAATGTTGTTGTTGTTCAATGCAAGTTTGTCGGCACTGTATCGCTATGGTCCACACCGTGAACGTGCTCAGTGGCGCTGGGTTACGCCCGGGTCAGTGTTGGCCACCGTGTTATGGATTGCTGCCTCGTATGGGTTTGCCTTGTATTTGAGTGAATTTGCCACTTATAACAAAACCTACGGTTCGGTAGGGGGCATTATTATTTTGCTGATGTGGTTGTATTTAAGCGCCTATATTATTTTGTTAGGTGCTGAAACCAATTCGGCAATAGAGCTTCAGACCAGTAAAGATACCACTGTGGGTGAAGAAAAACCCAAAGGTGAAAGGGGGGCATTTGTTGCCGACCATACTCCAGAAGACAGTCATCATCATGAACCAAAAAAGCCGCTAGGCGGTAATTAACCCCACACCTTACTAGTTCAAATTACTGAAAAAGCCGGGCCATAATTAGTAAATTGCTTTTTGTTTTTTCTGAAGATGAAAAAACATTAAAAAAAGTGACTGCTAAAGTGGCCTGGCTATTGCTGTAAGCCGTTAATTTGATACAGTGCAACTATTACGTACAATAAATTATTATCACAGCTGACCATGTGTCAGGCGAAGGCCCAGGAACTAAGAATGTCACAGCAGTGCTTTCGAATGAAAGGTACAACACTTACCAGTATTGTACTTGATGTACTTAAATTTGAACCCGACGAATTTGAACAACAACTGGCGACTAAAATAGCCAGTGCTCCGCAATTTTTTACAAGATCTTCTTTGATTTTGCAAATAAATGCCGCAATGTCTGCGACTGAGTTTGAATTACTGGTAGCCTTGTGCAAAAAGCATCAGCTACAACCGATGGCGGTAAAAGGTAAGGTGGGGGCATTAAAAGCGACCATCAATGATTTGGGGCTTTCTGACATAAGTCAAAGCAAGTCGACAGATTCTCAAATTTCGCCCAGCGAAGAAGGCTCAACGGTAACCAGTACAAAAGAGTCGTCAGAATCAGCAGAGGCCTCAGGTAAGCCAAAAATTATTGATCGCCCGGTGCGTTCAGGTCAGCAGGTTTATGCACAAGGCGGCGATTTAATTATTGTGGCTCCGGTAAGTGAAGGCGCCGAAATTCTGGCTGACGGCAATATACATGTTTATGGCACCATGCGTGGCAGAGCCCTTGCAGGGGTAAAAGGAGATACTCAGGCAAGAATATTTTGCCAGCAGGTAGAAGCAGAACTTTTATCTATCGCCGGGCGTTTTGTTATGCAGGACACTATACAATCACAGTGCTGGAAACAACCAGCACAAGCATATTTGGAAGACGACACTCTAGTGGTATCAGCATTAGTCTGATACAAGTAGTGTCGATTGAGGAAAGGTAAATGGCTAAGATCATCGTTGTAACCTCGGGCAAAGGAGGGGTAGGCAAAACTACTTCAAGTGCAGCAATAGCAACCGGGCTTGCCTTACAAGGGCATAAAACAGTTGTTGTCGACTTTGATGTGGGATTGCGTAACCTGGACCTGATCATGGGGTGTGAACGTCGGGTTGTATACGACTTTGTGAACGTGATCAATAAAGAGGCCACACTGAATCAGGCGTTGATAAAAGACAAACGAACCGATGGTTTGTTTATTTTGCCCGCGTCGCAAACCCGTGATAAAGACGCCCTGACGATGGAAGGCGTACAGACGGTACTAGACGATTTGAGCAAAGACTTTGAATTTATTATTTGTGACTCGCCAGCGGGTATTGAGCAGGGTGCGCAAATGGCCTTGTATTTTGCTGATGAAGCCATTGTTGTAACAAATCCCGAAGTGTCGTCGGTTCGCGACTCTGATCGCATTTTAGGTATTTTACAAAGCAAGTCGATGCGAGCCGAGCAAGGTAAAAATGTAAAAGAACATTTATTACTGACCCGCTACAACCCCGATCGCGTAGCGACTGCTGAAATGCTTAGCGTGGCCGACGTTGAAGAAATTCTGGCGGTACCCTTAGTAGGTGTGATCCCCGAGTCAGAAGCGGTATTAAAAGCCTCAAACCAGGGAGCGCCGGTTATTTTGGATCAGGAGTCCAATGCTGGTCAGGCATATACAGATGCGGTACGCCGCTTGCTTGGTGAAACGGTGGAATATCGCTTCATAGAAGCGCAGAAAAAAGGGTTCTTTAAGCGTCTGCTCGGAGGGAAATAATGGGCATTTTTGATTACCTGCTGAAAAAAGGGAAACCTAATACAGCTGCCGTAGCCAAAGAGCGGCTACAAATTATAGTTGCGCATGAGCGGCGTAAACGGACCGAACCCGATTACTTACCCATGATGCAGCAAGAAATTCTGGAAGTGATTAGAAAGTATGTGCAAATAGCTGATGACCAGGTTTCTGTACAACTGGAAGACAGTGACGATTGCAGTGTTCTTGAGCTCAATATCACGTTGCCAGAATAAGCTTACCTCAGGCACAAAAAAAGCCCCGGAACATTCTTTGTTCCGGGGCTTTTTTATTACCGATACAATCGGGCTGAGCAGGTAACGCCGGTCGAAACTTTAGTTTGCCGAGCGCTCATACTTTGCCGGTTCGTTGTTTTTCGGCAAGGTCGATTTAATAAACTCGCGAACATCATCGTTAGCGGTTTTTAAGTCATCTTTGCGTAAATACATCATATGCCCACTGTGATAGCCCTTAAAGCTTAAGCGGTCCTGCATTTTGCCGCTAGGGTCTAGCTGCCAAAGGGTATACTTGGCATCAAAGTAATTGGTTGCACCATCAAAATACCCCGACTGCACCATTACATGTAAAAACGGATTTGCCGCCATTGCTAAACGCAGGTTTTCGCCAGTGTTATCACCCGATCTATCCCACGGATGTACGGGGCCAAACATATTGTATTTAATGTCTGTCTTAAAGTTTAACTCGTTTGTCAGGTAGCTGTTAATTGCTGGGGTAAAGGCGTGAAGCCAGGCGCTTAGCTCGGCGTTGTAATCAGGACGTTCGCCAACATCTTGTTTGTCGATGCCTAAATAACGACTGTCTAACCGACCTATTGTTTTACCTTCGTCCCGCAGCAGGCTTTTCCAGAAGTAGCGTGTGCTGACATCCAGATTGCTTCGAACAATGTCATTTTCTGACAAACCCGAGTAAGCGGCCATTTGCGTTACAATGTTTTGCTGGCGTTCAGGTTCAATAAAACCGCCTCGTGCCAGTGCCGGAATAAGCTCATCCAGCGTAAATGCTTCAACTTCAGCTAACAAATCTTCCAGCTTCATCTGCTGATATTTTTTAGCCAGTTTGTTGTGATACCAGGCGGTCGCGGCAAAGTAGGGCAGGCGGTTGGCTGCTTCTACCGCCCCTTCACGAGGAATACCCAGCTCGGTGGGTGACACCAGAATTACGCCATTTAAATACATCCACTGGGAGTTTTGCAAGGCCAGCGCCAATCCAGAAACCCGGGTCGTGCCATAGCTTTCACCGATAAGGTATTTGGGTGAGCGCCAGCGGTTATGGCGGGTAACGAATGTATTTATCCATTCAGCCAAATACTTAACATCAGCATTAACCCCAAAAAACTGCTTTTTTTGTTCGTCTTTAGAAGGAAGCTCACCTTCGGCATTTTCTAATACTCTGGAGAAGCCAGTATTCACCGGGTTTACATAAACAATGTCGGCAACATCCAGTACCGAGTGCGGGTTTGCCTTAGTGCCATAGGGTTGCAAAGGATAACCTTCATCGTCAACATTCAGCACTTTAGGTCCGGTATAGGCCAGATGCATCCACACCGACGCCGATCCCGGGCCGCCGTTAAAGCTGATCAGTAACGGTCGGGTCGCCTGGTTTTTGCTATCTGTGCGCTCGTAGAATGTATATTGAAGGCTGGCAATCGCATCACCCTTATCATTCCAGACAGGCTGCATACCTGCGGTGGCCTTATAATTTAGCTTTTGACCACCAATGGTTGCTTTATGCTCGGTGGTAATAGCTTGTTCTGCCTTAATCTTGCGCGAAGGGTCTGTATTTTCAGATTGCGCCAGGGCTATAGGGCTGCCAACTAACGTGGCGGCCAGTAAGTATCCTTTCCAGCTCATAATATGTTGGTACTCATTTTTCTTATATACGTAAAAAGCGTTTACGAACGCCGGTTAATAACATGTTAACACCGATTGTTGAAACGAACAGACCATTGGTCCGGCCTGACTAGTTATCGGTCGATGGCAGCCCGTCATGATGCAAGCGGTACATGAGCAAGGCGGCTCTTTTAGCCTGCGACCGTAACGTACTTAAGTCGCCTTCTTCGTTAACCGTATGGCCTGCGGTTCCACCCATCCCAAGGCCGTCTAGCGCCATCTTTACGTGCTCTGCTGTAAAAGCCACATCGGCAGCGCCCGCATTACGGGGGTCTATCGCGGTGACCTCACCTAACCCAAGCATCAGACTGGCTTGTGAATAAAGTGATAACAGCTTTGCATTAGCGGCGGTAGGCGCTAATGGCGGGTAGCCTTCAGCAAATTCAATGCTCGCTGATGTTTTAGGAAGGTTTTGACTGACAATGTCGCGCATTTTTTGCTTAACCCGGTTTACCTGATCAATAGAAAGCGCACGAATATCGCCCGTTACCAACGCGCTTTCTGCAACGACATTATCTTTACCAAAGGTTGTTGCTTTGTTTTGTTTTTCCAAATGGCTTATCTGCGTACCGCCTACAATTTTACCCGGGTTAAACGTCAGCAGTTTTTCGTCGCGCAGTTGGGTGTAAAAAGTGTGCAGAATACGCGAAACCTCATAGATGGCTCCGGCGCCTATTTCGGGCTGAAACACCTGCGAAGAATGCGACGGTGTACCTTTAACAGTAAGCGTCCAGCCCATTGCGCCGCGCCTTGATGTATTTGCAGTCGCCGGATCGCCATCACCATTTTCAAAACCTAATGCGACATCGGCCCACTTTGCAGCTTCAATGAGCTCAGCCTTTGATTTTGACAAAGGACGACCACTAGATTCTTCGTCTCCGGTCATCACTACCTGAATGCTCATGTTCTCAAGCTCACCAGCGGCATGCAGAGCGCGCAGGGTTTGCAAAATGATAATATTGCCCCCTTTCATATCAGCAATGCCGGGTCCTTTAGCCCAGCCTTCACGGGTGGCTTCAAAAGACTGAAAAGGGCTGTCGGGTTCAAATACCGTATCAAGATGCCCGATAAGTAAAATTTTAGGACCAGTGCCGCTTTTTTTAGCGACCAGGTGGCCGGCGCGCCCATAGCTACTGCCATCGGTCATCGATGCTGTAAAACCAAGTGCTTCAAACTCAGGCAATAGCATTTGCCCGGTTTTTTTCACACCTTCAAAGTTCATGGTTCCGCTATTAATATTCACCGATTTCTCAAGCAGTGTTACCGCCTGACTATGGTGCGCATCAATATAGTCAACAGCCTGTTGTTCGGCCGACGAAAGACTTCCAAAAGCCTGCGAGCAGGCGCACATTAACAAACTAAACACGGCTCTTTTTTTCACACTCACTCCAAGTTTTTTTCACTGGCTGCAGCAAACACCTTACCTGTATCCGGGCAACTAAGGCAAAAATTTATGGCCGCGATAAACGTGGTTTGTCACAAACCTATTAGCAAAAGTAAACACTCTGAACAAACAGACGTATTACTTGTTACAGGTTTTCAAAGGAGAAAAGTTAAATGAAGCAAGTTGAATTAGCCAACCCTGATGCCGGGCTCGATGGTATTAAAGTACACGATGTGGCCCCGCCTCCAGAGCCTCAAGCCGGTGAAATTATGGTTAACCTTAAAGCGAGTTCGCTGAATTTTCATGATTATGGCGTGGCCTCGGGGGCTATGGCGCCTGAAGCGGGTCGTATTTTAATGTCAGACGGCGCAGGTGTTATTGCCGCTGTCGGAGAAGGTGTCACCGAGTTTGCCAAAGGCGATGAAGTGGTTTCGCTGTTTTTTCCAGACTGGCAGGCCGGTCCTGCGCGTCTAAGCGACTTTTCGCGCACTCCCGGAGATGGCCTGGACGGTTATGCCCGCGAATATGTAACGGTGCCGGCAAGCTGGTTTACCAAAGCACCGAAGGGCTGGAGCGCCGCGCAGTCGGCAACCATTACCACAGCAGGCTTAACTGCCTGGCGAGCGCTGGTGGTAGAAAGTCAGTTAAAAGCAGGGGATACCGTTTTGTTGTTAGGGACGGGCGGTGTATCGATTTACGCATTGCAAATTGCTAAAGCGATGGGTGCACGGGTGGCTATCACCTCATCTAGTGATGACAAGCTTGAGCATGCCAAAAAGTTAGGCGCTGACTTTACTGTTAACTATAAGTCGGATGATAAATGGGGCGAAACAGTAGAGGCCTGGAGCCAGGGTGGCGTCGATCATGTTGTTGAGGTTGGCGGTCCCGCCACATTGTCGCATTCTATAAACGCCTGCCGGGTGGGCGGCAATATCGTGTTGATTGGAGTTTTGACCGGGTTAGGCGGCGAGGTTCCTACTGCGCTTATGATGAGAAAACAAATAAAGTTAACCGGGATTATTGTTGGCTCTCGTTTGCATCAGCAAGATTTTGTAAAAGCCCTGGAAACACTGAAAATTGAGCCGGTTATTGATAAGTCGTTTCAGCTGAATGAACTGGCTGACGCTTTTCGCTATGAAGAGTCGGGCCAGCATTTTGGCAAAATTGTCGTTGAGTACTAGTGCGCATTTGACATCAAGGGCCGGCCCTGTGGTCGGCCATGGCTATAAAACAGTAATAAATACGTGTTCAAAGAGCCGTGTAAAACGCATCTTTAGCCTATTTGTGAGGTAAAAAATGTGAACGTTCAAATGTTAAGTGATACCAGTGAAGAAAAGGCTATTTTGACCCGCTGCATTGCTGCTAAAGAACCGACCGATAGACCATTGCAAATTTTAGAAGCCGGATGCGGAAACAAGTGGCAGCTACGGCTAAGCAATATCAGCTATATTCTGACCGGTATTGATGTAGACCAGGAAGCAGTGGCGTTGCGTCAACGTCGCTATAACGATTTAAATCATGTCATTATTGGGGATTTGCGCTACATCGATTTGCCCCATCAAAAATTCGATATCATCTATACCGCCTTTGTTTTAGAACATGTGCATAATGTTGAACAGGTGTTGAACAATTTCTGCCAGTGGCTAAGGCCCGGGGGGCTGTTGATTATCAAAGTGCCAGATCGGGATACCGTGTACGGATTTGCCGCCCGGGTGACTCCCCATTGGCTGCATGTAATGTATTACCGCTTTTTTAAAGGAAACAAAAATGCGGGTAAACCCGGGTATTTGCCATATCCCACGGTTTATGACAAAACCTTAGGTAAGCGTGCTTTTAAGGCGTTTTGCAAAAACAATGAACTAACCATTGAGGCGGTCTTCGCAAAAAACAATTATCTGCGAAAGCGTTCTTTTCGCGACCGTATTGTGCGTGTTTTTGTTCAGCTGGTAAGCTTGTTTTCGTTTGGGCGGTTGGCATGGCATTATAATGATCTTATATACATTGTTGAAAAAGAAAAGCCCGGGCAAACGTAGTGCATCAATTTGAGTCAAAAGGGTCGAATTTTATGGTGCATACAGGGATAATCTAAACCTCCTAAAAAGTTTGCAGATGATTCTTTTTACTTTTGGTTACTTTTAATTCAGGCATTTACGGAGCACAGCATGGCGGTTCATGAGATAAAACACCCTTTAATTCAGCACAAGCTTGGATTGATGCGCGAAGCCGGGTTAAGCAGTAAAGGGTTTCGCGAACTGGCCAGCGAAGTCGGTAACTTACTTACCTATGAAGCAACACGCGATTTAGCAACTGAAAGTACATCAATTACCAGCTGGTCGGGCGATACCATTAATGTTGAACGTATCGCAGGTAAAAAAATTACGGTGGTGCCTATTTTACGCGCTGGGTTAGGAATGCTGGATGGGGTGATGGAGCTTATCCCCAACGCAAAAATCTCGGTGGTGGGTTTGTATCGTGACGAAGAAAGCCTGGAGCCGGTGGCGTATTTTGACAAAGTAGTAAAGCACATTGATGAAAGAACCGCGTTAATTGTTGACCCAATGCTGGCAACCGGCGGAACGCTCATCGCCACTATCGATTTACTGAAACAAAAGGGGTGTACCAAAATAATGGGACTATTTTTAGTTGCCGCTCCTGAAGGCATAGAAGCAGTTACAAAAGCGCATCCCGATATTGATATCTTCACAGCATCGGTAGACGATAGACTGAATGAAAAAGGGTATATTCTTCCGGGTTTGGGCGATGCCGGCGATCGAATCTTTGGCACACGGTAAATACCGGGTCGGGGCGGTATTTTGTGAGCGATATGCTAAAGCTGGTCTATTTTTGTTTTTGATCAGGTTTAAGCAAGGCATTGGGCATAACTGTGCTAACCTCTATTGCTATTAAAGGTTTATGGGTTTTACCCAACGCCCTAAAAAAATAATAATACTATAAAGAGTCAGCGCTCTTATTATGCTGTACCTACACAAATTATATGAATAAACAAAAACTTACATTAAAAAATGTCGCCGAAATGCTGGGGGCATCTACTGCTACTATTTCAAATGCATTTAACCGGCCCGACCAACTTTCGACATCACGTCGTCAGGAAATACTTAAAGCGTGTGAACGTATTGGGTATCACGGCCCTAATAAAGCCGCGCAAATACTCAGAAAAGGGCAATCAGGCATTGTGGCCCTGGTTTTGGCTGACAACATTGAGTATATGGTAAGCGATCCGGTAGCAAGTACCTTTATTAAAGGGGTTTCAAAGGTATTACATGCCCATAGCAAACATTTGTTGCTTTACAGCGGTAACGTTGAAACGATACGCGACGTGGTCGATTTTGTTGATGGGTTTATTTGCTATGGAGCGCCCGAAAACGCCGAGATAACTCACCAGTTAAAAGCGACCGAGAAGCCGGTGGTCACCGTCGATTTTAATATAGATCAGCGTCCGGCTATAGATATAGACAACGAGCAGGCCGCGTTTGAAATTGCGCATCGTGCAATCAGGCCGGGCGATAAAGTGGCGATACTAGGTCTCAAGCTAATTGGGTCAATGAATACATGCCGTATTTACGACTCGCCCTTGCTTTGCGCCGATACTTCAATCTCACATCGTCGTTTAAAAGGTTATCAACGCGCAATGCAGGCTAAGTCTGTACCCTTTGATAACGAGTGGGTGTGGCATATTCCAGAAAGTGAAGGTTCGTATGCCAGGCAAGCGGCTAAAGAAGTGTTAAACAGCCACCCACGCCCTGATGTGGTGCTGTGCATGAGTGATATTATTGCGCTTGAATTGCTGCAATACGCAGGCGGCCTGGGAATTTCGGTCCCTGAAGAGCTGCGTATCACCGGTTTTGATGGTATTGATGAAGCCGCAAGAACGCGCCCCAACTTAACTACCGTTTGTCAGTCTAGCCTTACAAAAGGAGAGTTGGCAGCCGAACGATTAATCAGTGGTTCGCTAGAATCGACGCAACTGCCATTTGAAATATTGCCGGGCGAAACGATATAAAGTTATTCTTTGAAAAACATTGAGGTTATACCTGCAATGCGTTTTAAGCCCGCAATATCCTGATTGCTCCACTGCACAGCTTCGCCGGTTGCTTCGCAGCAAATCACGCCCACCGCTTTAAAGTAGTCTTGAAAAACAAAGTCTAGCAGTGAATGAATGTTGTTAGGTTTAAAGTACAACTCATTAAAACATTGTGTGTCAGGGTGCGTTCGGGCGTCAGAGGCAATCACCCACTGATTTTGTAAAATAGCATCAAAATAGTCAGGAAAATCATCTGAAGACAAATTCACGCCATCAGGAATAATAATTTCGTTATTATCCTGTAAAATTAAGCAATTTAACCCGGTTCGCTGAGGATTGAATTTCCACAAACTTACCCGGTTAGCATTGGAGACAACCGCTTTCACCGCGCGACAAATAGCGATATGTTTGTCAGTATTAGACAACGTATTGCGGCTCAAGGCCAGAGTCAGCGAGGTGAAGGGGTCAACTGAATTTTCTATAAGTAACATTTTTTATTGCCAGCAATGACCCGTTTCTTATGTCCGGATTGACGAAAAAAAATTGATCGTGATTCTTACCATCCTAGCAGTTCTGTTATTCAAAGAACGTTATCCATTAGTCTACTTTTTATAGTGACAACGCGCAGTCGGCATTTTGCTTTTGCCCGAGCTCGTGACTTTTTAACAAGAGTTAGGAGTGTAAAAATACTCAAGCGCTTTAATTTAAATAGCCAGACGTATAAAAATCGTACTGAATATCTTCAGTAAACTGCACTCGCTATTGTCAAAGGCTTTAAAGCCAGTAGGGGGGGTGACAGTTGGGCTATCTAAAAAAGAAGTTTTAGCTCATTCGGGCCAGCCATGACAGCGGCGCTACTTTTAAAATATGGCGGACAACCGCCCAGGGCCATGCCGGAACATACGAATTGGCGGGCTCGCGTTGTATTGCTTTTACTAACGCACGACACCCGGTTTCAGTATCTACCATAAACGGAGCACTCTTAACTTTTTCGTTTATCGCAGAGCGAATAAATCCAGGGTGCACAGTGGTTACCTTTATGGGCGTGTTTAACACATCAATTCTGATGCCTTCAGATAATGAGGACAAGGCCGCTTTTGTGGCAGCATAGACTGTCAGAGCTCGGCGAAAACCGCGTAAGCCACTGATAGAAGAAATCGTTACCAGGTGGCCGTGATTTTGTTTTCGAAAAATTTCCATAGCGGCTTCGCATTGTGCTAAAGCTGCCAGAAAGTTGGTCGAAGCCGTGGCTTTATTCGCCTCAAAATGACCGGTGCCAATAGAAGCCCCTTTGCCCATACCAGCGTTGATGATAATTCTATCCAGCGTACTGAACTCTTTGGCAAAGGTTTTGAAGGTGTCAAAAACCGCATCGTGGTCATTCACATCCAACGTATGAATACTGATTTTTAACGTTCGGTCTATAGCGTGACACTCTTGTTTTAAAGAGAGCAAATGTTCTTCACGACGGGCGCAAAGGGCCAGGTTGTGTCCGCTTTTAGCAAATTCCAACGCCATGCCCCGGCCTAAACCTGAACTGGCGCCTGTAATAAGTATGTTGCGACGAAATGGCATTAATTAGTCCCAGACAAGTTGCTTGAAGTGCTTTCGGCACATTGATTCGTAACGGTCGTTGCCGCCAATTTGAACCTGATCGCCACAGGTAACCGCGTTACCATTGTCGTCAAGTCTGACCACAAAGCTGGCTTTGCGTCCACAATGGCATACTGTTTTAAGCTCAGCAAGTTTGTCAGCCCAGGCGAGTAGATAGTGACTGCCTTCAAAAGTTTCACCCAAAAAGTCGGTGCGTAGACCGTAGGCCAATACCGGAATATCCAGTTGGTCAACCACCTCAACCAACTGCCGTACCTGGGTCTTGGTTAAAAACTGCGCTTCATCAATAAATACCGAATGCAGGGGCTGGTGTTGATGTTTTTTAAAGATATGTGCATACATATCGTCCTGGTCATTATATAGCTCGGCATCGGCTTGCAGGCCTATTCGAGAAGCCACTTTACCGACACCATAGCGGTCATCTAAAGCGGCGGTAAAAATAACGGCATTCATGCCGCGTTCGCGATAGTTGTAGGCTGATTGTAACAACGAGGTCGATTTTCCGGCGTTCATTGCCGAATAATAAAAATAAAGCTGGGCCATAATTACTTTTCTTGTTGGGTAAGCCAGTCTGTCAGATGCGATACTGACATAGGTTTTGCAAAATGATATCCCTGTAAATGACTCACACCCATATGCTGCAGTTGGTGCGCCTGCTCTAAGGTTTCAACACCTTCAGCAATTGTTCGGCAGCCAAACTCGCCCGCAATCATCAAGGTAGCGCGTACTATCGCCTGATTTGATGAGGTCATGCTCATTACAAAAGACTTATCAATTTTGATGCTATCAAAGCTAAGTAATTGTAACTGACTTAATGAAGAAAATCCGGTGCCAAAATCGTCAATTGAAATTTGAATGTCTCGGTCTTTTAATGCGGCCACAATCTGGGCTATTGCATTACGGTCTTCGGCAAAGGCCGATTCGGTGATCTCCAGGTGCAAACGTTTGGCAGGAAATCCGGTAGAGGTTAAAACCCGGTCAATATCGGCGATAAAGTTGTCGTCTAGTAACTGTAATACCGATACATTCACTGACAACGCATGGGTGTGATTTATATTAGCCTGTTGAACTTCAATACACGCCTGCTCTAGCACCCATAGCCCCAGCGCATTTATTAAACCACTTTTTTCTGCCAGTGGAATAAACACTACCGGCGATATTGTTTCACCGTTAAAATGCCACCGCAGCAACGCTTCTACACTGACCAGACTATGGGTATTCGCATCGACAATAGGCTGGTATACCACGCTTAATTGCCTGTTATCAATTGCTTTTGAAAGACCTTCAAGTCGAGACTCCTCCTGGCGAACCACTTGATAAGTTTCGTGACGAAATACACATACAGCGCCGCGCTGACTCCGTTTTTGTTGGTACATGGCAAAATCGGCCAACTCAATAAGCGAATGCGCTTCTTCAGCATGGGCCGGGTACATAGCAATGCCCATAGTGGCATCTAATGCAATATTGTTACGCTGTACCCTCATCGGCTCACTGACTTTTGCGCGCAGCGAATTAGCCAGTGCTAATGCGTCTGTTTCAGTAACATCTTCGAGCACCAGTATAAATTCATCGCCCCCCCAGCGCGCTAACCCTGGTAACTTACAAAATTTGTTTAACCGGTAAGCCATGGTTTCTAATACCGAGTCGCCAATGGTATGACCCAGTGCATCATTCACTTTTTTAAAGCCGTCTAAATCAATAAACAATATAGCAAACGTGGTGTTATTTTCATTTGCGTCAGCCAGGGCGGTGTGTAAAAAGCTTTTTAAGCCAGTGCGATTTAACAAACCGGTCAGTACATCCCGGTTAGACAATTCAAACAATTCTTCGGTACGCTTGTTAACCTCATATTCAAGATTGGTGTTGTTATCATCTAACTGAATGTTCGCTTGGCGCAAGGCTTCATTTGCCTGTTCAATTTCAGTCTGCTTTCTTTGCATGTCACTTAAAAGGTTGGCGTTGCGCTCTTTTAAACTTAATACCTGTAATAAAAAGGAAGTTGACTGCGCTGTGCTGGAAAGCATGGCTAACCAAAATGCCACGCCTAAAAATCCCAATACCCGATATTCCTGGGTGGGATCGATTAACGCTAATATAGAAAGTGGGACAAGAAGCATTGTAGAGTAAAAACTGGATAACGCCTTACTGGGCGCCAATATTGTCGCTGCGCCGCCGGCCATTGCCGATAAAACTACCATAGTACTTGCCAACTCCAGCAAATCCATCTGCTGATAAATCAATACTGCATAAAGACTCCAGATTGTACCGGTTAAAATATTGCCCAAAGCAAACCGCACAAACCCCTCTTTTGCAGAGCTTTTCAGGGAGAACTTTGAACGCCAGTAAAATCCATCAACAACGCGGCCCAGCGACACTATTATCATCAGGCTCCAAAGCACCAACTTACTTTGTACAATAGCCGACGCATCGCTAAACCCAAATACCAGCCCGGTAAAGGCAACCATGGTAATAATGGCACCACGATTTAGGTTAGCATAAAGCATATTGACCGCATCGCTGCTGACGTCAGGAGATTGATTTTTATAAGTAAGGAATTTTGACAACAAAATATTTGCACAGCCTTTTTAATCACATATTGAAAGCTGGACAGCCGGCACGTTTGAGTCACGATAAAAGATGTAGGGTGAAACGCGTCCTAAGGTCCAAAAACAAGGAGCGAACTACCAGAGCGCTAACATAATGTGTAATTCGCATAATGCTGAATTAAACATAGTTCAGGCGGGACAAATAGCCAATACGGCTTTGTGTATTGATTATACAAGGGTATAAAAAAAGCGGCATTATGCCGCTTTTTAAAAGTCTAATGATATTTACGCTGCATCTTTATCTTTTGCTGGCGCTTCACGGTATTCAGGCGTACCGGGAACCGTTTCGTCAGGGCTTAAAAGTTCAAGATCAAACGTGAACTCATCTACCCGAACGGCCAGTTTTCGTTTTTCGTTATAATCATGCAGCAGGGCGGCTTCTTCAGAATTAATCACATTCTTTTGTTGCAGCTTATTAAGCGCATTTTCAAACGAAATAAATGGCACGACCGGTTCTTTACGCAACGCTTTTTGTACCTTGCCTAACAAATGCGATACCGCATGTTTGGCTTTAAATGCTTGTTCGTTGATATCGTTACCATCGCCTTTTACAACCCGAACCAAATGCGTAAGCTGCGCTTTGACACTGGTGTCCTGCATAGACGCCTGAGCCAGCTCAGTTACCAGTTTATCTGAAATACTGTTAACGCTGTTGCTGTATGTATTTGTCATTACCCGCATCAAACCACGGGTGGGCGTATTTGGAAAGTTATTGATAAAATCAACAATGGCTTTTTCGGCTTGTATCAACGACCACTGAATTGCATAGTCAAAATACGGCTTAGCCAGCTGACGTTCTTCTATACGTTGCTCGTAAAAACGAATCGCCGCCATTGCTGCATACAGGTAGCTCATAACATCACCCAGACGGGCTGACAGCAGCTCCGCTTTTTTCAAATCGCCACCCAAGACTGCCAGCGACAAGTCGGCTAACGGCGCCAGCTTGGCAGACAATGCATTAATCCGTTTTTCGTAAGGGCGTACTTCAGGCAAGGCAGATTCGGCTTCACGGGCAAAAGGTAAGTAGCTTTTGGCAACGCTTCGCACACCATTTTTAACACTAAATTTGATGGTTTTACGCAGTACTGCATTAAACTCATCATCGGCGCTGCTATCATCGCTGTGAATAAGGTCAACCATCTCTTTCAGGTGTGGATGACAGCGCATCGCGCCCTGACCAAATATCATCAGATTACGGGTTAAAATGTTGGCACCTTCCACGGTAATCGCGATAGGTAACGCGCTATAGCCGCCTGCCAGAGTATTTTGAGGGCCACGTTGAATGGCTTTACCCGCCTGAATATCCATGGCCGAATTAAGCACGTCACGACCTAGCTCAGTCATATGATACTTAGCAATCGCAGTGACCACAGAAGGTTTCAGGCCCATGCTCAGCCCTTCGGTAGTTAATACCCGCATTGATTCGAGCAAAAAGGTCTTGCCGGCAATATCTGCCAGTTTATCCTGAATGCCTTCAAAACGACCAATAGGCAAACCAAACTGCTCACGTACAAAGCTGTATTCTGCCACCCCTTTAAAGGCGGTTTGAGCGGTGGCCACACCCATAGCCGGTAATGAAATACCACGACCCGCACCCAGACAGCTCACCAGCATCTGCCAGCCGCGACCAATGTTTTTTTGGCCACCGATAATAAAGTCCATCGGAATGAAAACATCTTGACCGCGCGTAGTACCATTATAAAAACGCTGACCCATGGGGTCGTGGCGGTTACCCAGCTCAACACCTTCGTGATCTTTTGGAAGCAGCGCACAGGTAATACCCAGCTCAACTTTGTCGCCTAGCAAACCTTCAGGGTCAAAGACTTTAAAGGCCAGCCCTAAAACGGTCGCAATAGGAGCCAGGGTAATATAGCGCTTGTCCCAGCTTACCGACAAACCCAGAACTTCTTCGCCATTAAACTGACCTTTAGTGACAATAGCAGCATCAGGAATGCCGCCTGCATCAGACCCAGCTTCTGGGCTGGTCAAAGCAAAGCAGGGAATATCCGTACCCACGGCAAGACGCGGCAACCAGTAGTCTTGTTGCGCGGTGGTGCCATAGTGCATCAGTAACTCACCAGGGCCTAAAGAGTTAGGCACCATAACGGTAACCGCAATGGCGCCGCTTTTTGCGGCAATAGTAGCGACCACCGTAGAGTTGGCATAAGGACTAAATTCAAGACCACCAAATTTCTTTGGAATAATCATAGAAAAGAAACGATTTTTGCCCAAAAAGTCGATGATGTCTTTTGGAATATGTTTGTCGTTAGACAACGCAAAGTCGTCAACCATTTCTAGCAACTCTTGCACCGGCCCGTCCATAAAGGCTTGTTCGTCAGCGCTAAGTTGTGTCTTAGGCACGGCCCGCAGGGCTGCCATATCGGGTTGGCCACGATAAATTGACGATTCAATCCAAATATCACCGGCATCCAGTGCTTCTTGCTCGGTAATTGAAATAGGGGGTAAAACTTTTTTCAGGCTTGTTCTAATACTCATGGGTTACTCATCCGCTCATCTGACCAGTTGCATGGGTTAATAGTACATCAATGAATGTAAAGATCAAATTAGCAACGCGGTTTTACGTCTTATCTAACAAAAATGTAAACTTTTAAAGGCAGGTGTAGCGCCCGGGAATACCTCTGAATGAGAATTAAAACCTATGTATGGCTTACAAACAGGGGGTGTTTGCCGATACACTATGTAAGTCGTAAACCGGATATAAAGGTATGGGTCGTCAATGCAAAAGCTTCCAGGCTGGATGAAATGGTGTCTGCATTCACCAAAATTTGCACTGTTATTGTTTGTCGCACTGTGCGCCGTTACTGCCACGGGTGCATCCCAATTGTATTTCAGGGGAGACTACAAGGTATTTTTTGAACCTGATAATCCTCAGCGCAAAGCCTTTGAAGACATGCAGAACATTTTTAACAAAAGTGAAAATGTCTCGTTTTTGGTGGTGCCAAAAAGCCAGAATGTCTATCAGCAGGATACCTTTGAGCTTATTCACAACCTTACCGAAGATGCCTGGCAACTGCCGCTATCTACCCGTATAGAGTCGGTTTCCAATTATCAGCACACCTACGCTGAAGATGACGACCTAGTCGTTACCGACCTGATTAATGAAGGCCAATATACAAGGTCGCACATACAGTGGGTAAAAGATGTTGTAAAAAGCACGCCCGAAGTTGATGGGCGCCTGGTATCCCGACGCGGCGAGGTGGCGATTGTTAATGCCACCATTCAGTTACCAGATGGCGACCAGACCAAAGAAGTGATTGAAATTGCCGATTTTGCCCGAAGCCTCGAGCAGAAATACGAAGAGCAATACCCTGAGCATGATATCTACCTTACCGGTATGGTTATTATGAATGATGCGTTTGCCGTTGCCGCTCAGAATGACGCTCAGACACTTATTCCGGCCATGTTTGTGGTTATTACACTGATGATTGCCCTGCTGACTCGCTCAATTGTATCAGCACTGGCAACTTTGGTTATTGTGGCATCGTGTATTGCGGTAACGATGGGATTAGCGGGCTGGGCGGGCCTGTTTTTAAGTACCGCCACGGTTAATGTACCTACCATGGTGATGACGCTGGCTGTCGCTGATTGTATTCACGTTATTGTGAGTTTCAGGCAGTTTGCCCGACAGGGGATGGCCAAGCACGAAGCTTTAACAGAAAGCTTGAAAGTGAACACCAAGCCTATTGTCATCACCAGTGTAACCACCGCCATCGGGTTTCTTATGCTTAATTTTTCGGCGGTGCCCATTCTTGCTGACCTGGGCAATATGACAGCGGTAGGCGTAATGCTTGCGTGTCTGTTTTCGCTCACAGTGTTACCCGTTATTTTAAATTTGGTGCCTATGCGGGTGCCAGCCACTAAAAAAGAAAGCAGCAGTCGTTTTGAGCGTGCCGGTGACTGGGTTTGCCTGCGGTATAAACGCATTTTACCTGTTTCTCTGGTAGTGGTGGTTGGCTCGTTGTTTTTTGCGGGCAATAACGAATTAAACGATATCGCTGTAAAATATTTTGGTCAGGCCAGCACGTTTCGCCAGGCGGTAAATGTTCAGGAAGAGACGATGGGCGGTATGTCTAATATCGACTTTGTTATCTACACTGATGAAGAGTACGGCGTAAATGACCCGCAAGTCCTTGATAAAGTGGCTGCTTTAACCCAGTGGCTAAACGAACAACCTGAGGTTCATCATGTCACCAGTTTTTCCGATACTATGAAGCGGCTGAACATGAACATGAATAATGATGACCCAGCCTATTATAAGCTGCCTGAAAATAAAGAAACCGCTTCGCAATATTTGTTGTTGTATGAAATGTCTTTGCCGTATGGCCTGGATTTAAACAACCAAATAGACATTAATAAATCAGCGGTAAGAATTGTGGCGGTGCTGGACAACTTAGGTAGCAATGAATTCACCGCTTTTGAAGACAGAGCCCGAAGCTGGTTTGCTGAACTGGCACCCAATTTGCGTTTAGAGGCCGCCAGCCCACCATTGATGTTTGCTCATATCGGCGCTCGCAATATGCAAAGCATGGTGTGGGGCACGATACTGGCTTTGATCCTAATCAGCGGGTTGATTATTATTGCACTGCGCTCGTGGCGCCTGGGTTTGGTAAGCTTACTGACAAACCTGATACCTGCGGCGATTGGCTTTGGGGTTTGGGGAGTGTTGTCGGGTCAAATCAATATGGCGCTTTCTGTGGTATTAAGTATGACCATGGGCATTATTGTTGATGATACGGTACACTTTCTGTCTAAATACCAACTTGCCCGAAAAATGGGTAAAGAGGTAAACGAGGCGGTTATATATACCTTTACCACAGTAGGGCAGGCGTTGGTAACGACCACCGCTGTATTAGCCGCGGGTTTTGGAATTTTAATGCTTTCTGATTTCAGGCTCAATTCTGATATGGGAGCGTTAACAGTAATTATTATTGTGGCTGCATTGATTGTCGATTTGTTGTTCTTACCGGCATTTTTGATGTGGCTGGATAAAGACAAACGTAACTCCAGAGGTAACGAAGATGAATTACGTGAAAAAAATTAGTCTGATTTGGTTTGCTGGTTTACTGGCAATAAGTACGGGCATTCAGGCAAAAGACGACGCGGTTGAAAAAGGGTTGGAAATTGCTAAAGAACGTAAAGCCCGAGACACAGGCTGGGACAACAGCGTAGCAAATATGACCATGATATTACGCAACGCCCAAGGCCAGGAAGCCACTCGCGAAATGCGTGTGAGCAGTCTTGAAATGCAGGACGACGGTGATAAAGCGTTAACTGTTTTTGATTCGCCTCGTGATGTCGCAGGTACGGCTTTTTTAAGCTTCTCTCATGCAATGGAGCCTGACGAACAATGGATTTATCTTCCTGCTATTAAACGGGTAAAACGAATCGCTTCGCGCAATAAGTCGGGCCCGTTTATGAGCAGTGAGTTTGCCTTTGAAGACATGACTTCATTTGAGGTTGAAAAATTCAGCTATGAGTTTTTGCGCGAAGACAAATACAACGGCGAAAAGGTTTTTGTTATCGAGCAAACCCCTGAAGACGAGTTTTCAGGCTATTCAAAACAGATTGTCTGGATAGATCAGGAACATTACAGGGTGCGCAAAGTCGAATTTTTTGACCGTAAAAACGATCCGTTAAAAACGCTGGAATTTGAAGACTACCAGGCCCACGAGGTGAACGGTAAGCAATTCTGGCGTCCGTATCGTAGTTATATGTATAACCTTCAAACCGGAAAATCGACCGAGCTTAGCACTAACTCTTTAGAGTTTGGTCAAGAGTTAGACGAATCTGACTTTGATAAAAACAGCTTACGCAGAGCACGATAAATCTATGAGTAATGCATATATTCTGGCCGCAGCGGCACTGGCAACAACCGCGCTCTCTGCTCAGGCAGAAATTGAGATTGGTGGTAGCGCTTCGGTTGAGGGGCGCTACTTTTTGCAAGATGCGTTGTATCCGGGCCAGCCCCGCAGTCAGGTATCGCTTGCGCTGGAGCCTGAATTCTATACGCAATGGAACAGCGGTGATGACAGCCTGCTGGTTAAGCCCTATGCCCGTTTAGATCAACGCGACAGCAATCGTACCCACGTCGATATGCGTGAATTTCAGTGGTTGCACGTAGCCGATGAGTGGGAATCGCGCGTGGGCGTGGGAAAGGTTTTCTGGGGGCAAACTGAATCTTTGCACCTTGTTGATATTATCAATCAGACCGACACTGTTGACCAATTCGATGGCGAAGAAAAACTGGGTCAGCCTATGGTTAATTTTACCACCTACGGCGACTGGGGTACGGTGTCGGCGTTTGTGTTGCCGTATTTTCGTGAACGTACCTTTAGTGGGCAGGATGGTCGTCTGCGGCCGGGATTACCCATTGAAAACGATCGGGCGGTGTATGAGTCAGACTCTGAGCAACGTCACATTGATTATGCCCTGCGCTATCAAAACAGTATGGGGCAGTGGGAATTAGGGTTGTCGTATTTTAACGGTACCACCCGTGAGCCTGAGCTGCAGGTTAATTTTGAAGACAACCTGAACGCGCATATTTTTCCGTATTATGCGCAAATTGAACAGGTCGGTTTAGATGTACTAAAAGTACAGGGTGCGTGGCTATTAAAATTTGAAGGTATTTACCGCTCAGGTCAGTCTGAAGATTTTGGTGCTGCGGTTCTGGGTTTTGAGCGCACTACCGTAGGGATATTTGATACCAACTACGACCTTGGCTTGTTGATGGAGTACCAGTACGACGAGCGTGAAAATAACTTTTTCGCCATAGGTCAGAACGACCTGATGTTTGGGGCCCGCTGGACATTAAATGATATCGATGGCACCGAACTGCTGGCTGGCTACATTCAGGATTTGGATAACACAGATACCTACAGCGGCTTTGTAGAAGCGTCAAGCCGAATGACCGACAACTGGCGCTGGAAACTGGACGCTTACTTTTTTTCATCAGATGTTCCCGGAACGCTTAATACTATACGTCGTGATGACCACCTTCAGGTAACCCTGGAATACTTCTTTTAATTCTAAAGTGATGTGATGTAAATGAAACAACTATGGACAGGCGTGCTAGCCGCCGCCTGCCTGAGCACAAGTGCGCAGGCGACGGAAAAAATGTATGGCGTTATTGGGGCAGGTTACAGCGATGCAAAATTTAGCCAGAATGAGCTACGCGGGGGGGCCTTTCATGTAGGGCTGGGTCATCAGATAGCGTCTCAGTGGTATGTTGAAGGCGGCTATAAGCGGCTTTTTGATGATTTTGAGGAAGAGGCGGGAGCCAAAGCCGATGCTCTTTATCTGGCGCTATTGGGCAAAGCAAGCGGACCCCAGGGTGAATTGTTTTACAAACTTGGCGTAATGCGCGCTGATATTACCGGTAGTTTTGCATTAGCAGAGTCGGGTAGTTGTGAATATAACAATGTTCAGGTGGGGCAGTGTCAGTACGACGAAAGCGTGTTCGCTGCAATGGCCGGCTTAGGGTTTGACTATCACCTGGGCCTGAATAGCATGCTTAGATTTGAATATGACTATGTTCGCGGCGAAGACGACTTAGAAGTGAATATAGTGAGTTTAGGTTTTCGTTACAACTTCAACTGATTGACTGTCTGATATAGCAATGAAGTAAACCAACTTGCAACAAAATCGGTATAAATAGGCAAAGCAAGCAAAGGGTGCTGATATTTATGAGAAACGAGTTGGACAATAAATTTTTGTTGCAGGTGTTTGATAAAATTCGCCAGTTTGGCGAAAAAAAAGATGATCGTTATTTGTTAAATGGCATAACTGCTTTTACTGATATGGATGGCTATACTCTTTATGTTGAAGATCCAAAAGTAAAGCTGCAATACGGATTTCATAACCAGTATCATTACGACTATGAGTCGAAAGATGATATTGAAAGCTTTGAGAAAAAACTCAAAGAAATTGATAAAGAATACTAAGCAGATCTCAATTCTGAAAAGCCCCGACTTATCGGGGCTTTTTTGTTTTCCTTATTTTTTGCGCGTCGTCGAATACCCACTCTGCATTTTGACGGTGTATACCGGTGACTGATATTCAATAATTGGTATCCGGGCCAACTGCCGTTACAATAGCCCCCAAATAGTTACCCGGAACACACTTTTGTCTGCTATCACAGCTCCTTCATTCAAACTGGCCTTTTTAGCGCCCAGATACTGGTTAATATGGGTTGGCGTATTAGTATTGTATGCAATTACCTGGTTACCTCTGCCCGTTATTCGCAGTATTGGTTCGGTTACAGGACGCTTAATTGGATTAATTGTTCCCAAGCGCGTAAAAGTCGCTAAACGTAATATAGCGTTAACTTACCCGCAGTTAAGCGAAGAACGTGTAAAAACGCTGGCGGATGAAAATTTACGCCGTGCCGGCATGGCGCTGTTTGAAACGGCCATGGGCTGGTGGTGGCCAGGATGGCGTATCAAACGCTGTTTTGAGATTGAGGGATACGAGCATGTGCAGACGGCAGTTGCGCAGGGTAAAGGGGTGTTTGGGCTGGCATTGCACAACATGAACCTGGAGTTTGCCTGTCGGGGTTTAGGGTATACCCATCCTGCTATAGCGTTTTATCGTAAACACAATAATCCGTTGATAGATTATCTGCAGTACCATGGCCGGGCGCGCTCAAACAAATACATGATTCATAAACGCAACGCCAAAGCATTAATTCAGGCGCTGGACAATCAGGAGTTGTGTTTGTATCTGCCCGATCAGGATTACGGCAAAAGTCAGAGTATTTTTGTGCCTTTTGGCGGAGTGAAAGAAACCGCGACCTCTACCGCAACCCTTATGTTTGCCCGGCGGGCCAATTGCACTCCCATGATTTTCACCTCACATTACACGGCTAAAGGGTACAAGGTGAAGATATATCCGCCTATGCCCGAGCTGGCCGATATGGAATCTTATGAAGCACTTACTCATCTTAATGCGCAGGTAGCCGATATAGTTGCCGAGCAGCCCGAAAGCTATTTATGGATGCACAAACGTTTTAAAACCCGCCCTAATGAATCCGATCCGTCTTTGTATGATGGCTGATTTAACGCGGTGTCTGGGTTTTTACAAGCGCTGTGCTAGTGCGATAGCAAAAATTTTTTGCTACTCAGGCAAATAATCTGTTTAAAATAAAGTAAAAAAACAGGTTCACAAGTAAGTTTGTAAGCGTGGTTTACCAATACGGCGAGGTTCAAATAACAACTATGGCATCAAAAGGTTATTCAGGTACCGCGTTTTGGGCCAAACAAATTGGTCTGGCTATAGCTTTGATTGTGGTTGCGGGCTTACTTATTTATTTTCAGGATGGCGCTGAAACCGAGAGTCAGCAAGAACAACCTAAAAAATCGGTGTCTAAAGGATTAAGCGAGTTTTATCGCGACTTTCGGCAGTCAGCTTCAAATGCAGGCAGCGAGACATCATCTGAATTTGTGATTGAGGTAGAACAAGCCGAGGGTGGGTTAGACAAACAGCTGGAAAACCGTGGCAGCGAACGTCGGCCGGTAAACGATGCCTGGGTGGGCGAGCACAAATTCCGAAGCTTTAAAGCCGGAAGTACATTGCGACAAGCCATCTCTGATTATGCTGAAAAAGAAGGCATGCAGGTAATATGGGATCTAAAACAGGACTTTGTGATTAAGCATCAGTTTCAGGTTGATGACACGTTAGTGGGCTCGTTAACTCAAATTGCCAGCGCCGTGAACAGCAACTTTGCTGGCGATGTTCATACTTATGTGTGCCCCGATCAGCGGGCGCTGGTGGTTACCGCACAAGCCACCGGTTTTTTAGATAAAAAGTGCTCAAAAGTAAATTAAATCGATAATATTTTCTGCCATGCGCTTCTTACCCAGTGGCGCAGTTCATCAAGGGAGTCTGTACTTTGGGCGTATTTGTCATCAGCCAGGGTCAATTGATGATAATGATCGCGCAATTTAAGATAAGCTTGCTGTAATTGTTCACAAACATCGGCGCTGATAACCCCATGGTCTCTGGCGGTATCTAAAATGCTGAGATTATCGGTATGACTAATTAGCCGCTCAAACCGATGACTGTAGCCTAGCACCAGATACTGGGTCACAAATTCGACGTCTGTGATCCCGCCTGCGCATTGTTTCAAATCTACGCCTTCTTCGCGCTGATGCTCAAGGTGAGTGCGCATTTTTTCACGCATCGACGTAACATCACTAATTAGCGAGGGGAGGGGGCGCTGTTGGGTCAGAATTTGCTGGCGCACCACATCAAAGTGTGACAACAAACCAGCGTCGCCGGCTACTCCACGCGCTCTGACCAATGCCTGATGCTCCCAGGTCCAGGCTTCGTCGCGCTGATAGGTCTCAAAGCCGTCGATATGACAACATAGCAAGCCGGCAGAGCCAGAAGGACGAAGCCGCAGATCGGTTTCATAGAGCTGACCAAACAAGGTAGTCGTGTTAAGAAAATGCATAATACGTTGGGCCAGTTTTATATAAAACTGCTGCGCGCTGACTTGGCGCTTGCCGTTGGTTTGGGCATCGCGTGGGGCGTTATGTAAAAACACTAAATCTAAGTCAGAACCATAGCCCAGCTCGTATCCGCCCAGCTTGCCGTAGCCCACAACGGCAAAGCCCAGATTATTGTCGTCTAAGTGTTCAGGTTGACCGTAGCGCAGGGCAACCTGTTGCCAGGCGTAACGAATCACCGAATTTAAAATTGCTTCGGCCAGCATTGTCAGTTTATCACTCACTTTATTAATAGGCAGCGACCCATTAATGTCAGAGGCGGCAATGCGCAGTTGCTGACACAGCTTAAACTGACGACAAATGTCCATGGTAAGTTCAACATCGTCGGGGTCAACCCGTAACAAAAGCTGGCGCAATTCGTCCTGATATTCGCGCAGGCTATCAGCCGAACTGGTATTTTGCTGCTCTAAATACAAGGGTGTAAGTAGCTCATCCAGCAACAACGGAAACCGTTTTATCTGTATGGCAATCCACTCGCTGCGTTCACACAGTTTTACCAGCTGCTTTAATACATTCAAATTTTCGAGCAGTAAGTTCAAATAGGTGGTGCGGCCCGTGATAGCTTTAATCACACTTAATACCCGGCGCATAACCTGCTCAATACGGTCGGGGTGTGCTTCTACCAGGGTGTGTAATAATTCGGGCATCAACCCATCCAGAGTACTGCCACCACGCTCACCTAACCGAAACTGACGAAGTTTGGTTCGAAAATCTGTTAATCGTTTGAACACCTGCTCGCTTTCTGTTTTATCCAGATAATCCTTAAACAGGTTAATAAATTCGTCTGCAGCCAGATCAACCTGCCAGGCATCCTGACAAATAGAAAATAAGGTGTCGGTTTCATCGTGCGCCTGATGATGTTCTTCAACCAGGTCGTTAAACTGAGCATGAATAGCACTCATTTTATGATTGAGCTCAGTAATCAGGCTGTCATAATCTTCAAACCCCATAACTGCAGCGACGACCGTTTTGTCATTCTCGTCGTCAGGCAGTGTTTGGGTTTGTTCATCGTTTAGCTGCTGCAAGGTATGCTCTAGCTTACGCAAAAACAAATAGTTCTGATAAATCATCTCGATAGTATCAGACTCGACAATGTTTAATTCGTCCAGTGCCTCTAAGGTTTGTCTAAGCCCACGCTGGCGTAGCAATGGCTCCCGGCCACCATGAATCAACTGAAAACTTTGCGCGAAAAATTCGACCTCACGAATGCCCCCCGGACCCAATTTAATATTATTGCGCAAGCCGCGACGGCGAATTTCGCGATTTATAAGGCCTTTCATGTGACGTAATGCATCAATAGTGGTGAAATCCAGATACCGACGAAACGTAAAAGGGCGTAAAATTTGTAATAGCTCGTCGTTGTAATCGCCCCGCGGGTTTACTGGTCGGGCTTTGATCATCGCAAAGCGCTCCCAGCTGCGACCCTGCTCCTGATAATAATCTTCAAAGGCAGAAAAGTGACTTACCAGTGGACCACTGTCGCCAAACGGACGTAAGCGCATATCGACCCGAAACACCTGGCCATCAACGGTCACTTTATCCAGCGCGGCAATAAGCTTTTGCGCAACTTTGTTAAAAAACTGCTGATGTTCGAGTGACTTTCTGCCCCCCTGGGTTTCGCCTTTATAGGGATAACAAAATATGAGGTCTATGTCAGAAGAAAAGTTGAGCTCCATTCCGCCCAGCTTGCCCATCGCAAGTATCAACATTGGCTGAGGTCCGTAAGGGCCGTCGGGGGTGCCATAGCGCTTGCACAGACTGTCGTAAATCCATTGATAGGTGAAATAAATTAACGCATCGGCAAGTTCAGAAGTGGCGGCTAACGATATTTCAATCGTTTGCCGATTGTGCAGATCGTACCAGGCAAGTCGCAGCATATGCTGGTTACGATACATCCGAATGGCTTTTTGCATCGCCTCTTCGCTGGTAATATCCTTAAGTAGGTGGGTTAATTGCGCGGCATGATCGATATCGGTTGCGGGCTGCCGGGTAACGATTTCGTACAGCCACTCAGGATGGGCCAGACACTGACGTGCAATAAATTCGCTGCGTCCAAATGCGGTGACAATTTCATCCTGATGTGACATTAACTGGGCGGTATCATGCTGCTCACAAAAACGCGCCCAATGCACGGCGCCTTGTTCTTCAATAATCCTGTTCTTCTGCAATTGCGTAGGCATAATACACACCTTATGTGCCATCGGTGCACACCGATAAAAAAGTAAAGTATGTGAGGAGTCTGGCATATTCGCCAAACAGGCTCCAGCCTCTTGTGATATTACAAACCGTAGTTAGGGAGAAAAAATGGAAGCTTTGGTCAAATTGGTACCGCTGCCGCGTGATTTGTGGGTATATCTGACCATCGACCTGCTACTGGCCCTGGTATTACTGGTGGTGATGAAATGGCTGGCCGGTGTGTTTAAAAAGAGCTCTGTAGCTGATGAACTGGGCGTTAAAGACAATTTTGCATTCGGCATCAGTATTGCCGGCGGCATGTTGTCATTATGTATTGTGTTAGGCTCGGTGGTGGGTCGGCATGTGGGAGAAGGGTTCGAAGCTGCTGCTACGGGAATGATCACCTTCGGTCTTATCGGTATTGTGTTAGTGCAGTTTGGCCGCTATGCCCACGATAAGCTGGTATTGAACCGGGTCGATACCCGCGCGCTTATTAATGATCGCAGTGTCAGTATTGCTTTGGTTGATGCGGCCAGTCTTATCGGTAGCGCCATTATTTTAAGAAGCATGGTGTTATGGGTAGATGGCAGCGATGTTAACGCTCTGATTGCTATTTGCACGGGCTTTACCGTGGTATTAATTATACTGCTGTTTATGACGCGCATTTATGAAGTTCGTTACGCCCGGGATAATCAAAATGACTCGTTTCAGGGGGCCTTGCAAAAAGGTCAGCTGGCTTTAGCTGTTGAGCACGCTGGTAATTTGCTGGGGACTGCGCTTATTGTGGCCTCGGCGCGCCATTTGCTGAATTATCACCCAGACGGCTATGTCAGTAACGTTACAGGCTGGCTAATTGTGAGCGTAGTGCTATCACTGGCTTTATATGTGCTGGTTAACCTAAGTAAAAAGGTTATTTTATGGGGCCTGGATTATCGCCAGGAAGTCGACAAACAACATAATATCGGGGTGGCCTGCTTAGAGTTGTGTCTGGCGGTAGGTATTGCAACTATAGTAAATGGGGTTTTTGAATTTTTATCCTAACCTAAAATTTGGGCGACCAGCTGCGGCGGCAAACGTTCTCTGCAGCCTTTTATCAGGCTTAGCTTATGCGCTTTATTGAGCTGTTTAATCGCATATTCAAGTTGCATAGCACTTTGTTTTGTAGTCAGTTTAAAAGAGAGCCTATAATGCAACGGGGCTTTGCCTTTTAACGCTTTTGCGCCTCCGGCAAGTTCGCCCCGATGTTGTCGCAGTCGCCGATCTAAATCCACCGTTACGCCCGTATACAGTTGCCCTAAGCGGTTTTCGAGGATGTACACATACCACAGAGGTGTAGGGTTATCCTCATTTTGTGCTGAGACTGATATACTCATTATCAACTTTACTTATCTACGTCGAAAAAAACGCCATGATGTTACCAGATTTCAGTAAAACCCGGGTATTGATTGTGGGCGATCTGATGCTTGACCGCTATTGGGGCGGCAGTACCCAGCGCATCTCGCCCGAAGCACCGGTACCGGTGGTTAATGTAAATAGCAGCGAAGATCGGCCGGGTGGGGCCGCTAATGTGGCCATTAACGCCGCTATGCTGGGTGCTAAAGTTAGCTTACTGGGACTGGTTGGTGAAGATGAAAATGCCACAATACTTAAGCAGCGTTTGAAGTCGTTTGATATTGACTGCCAGTTTACCGCTATTGCTGACAAAGAAACCATCACCAAGCTTCGGGTAATGAGCCGTAATCAGCAGCTACTGCGTCTTGATTTTGAACAATCGTTTGCCTTGGTTGATAAATCGTATTTGCTAGAAAAATTTGAAGCGCAACTGCCGCACACCGACGTAGTTATTTTATCTGACTACGCGAAGGGATGCTTAAGTGAACCTCAGCAATTCATCGCTATGGCGCGGGCGCATCAAAAAGTTGTAATAGTTGATCCAAAAGGCACAGATTTTGCGAAGTATCGTGGGGCCTCGTTAATTACACCCAATATGGCCGAGTTTGCTGCGGTAGCAGGAGATGCAGATGACGAAGCTATGCTTACTCAGCAAGCGCAAGATTTAAAGCACGAACTCAGTTTAGAAGCCTTACTTTTAACCCGTTCTGAAGAAGGTATGACGCTTTATCAAAGCTCGCAGGGTGGTTTTCATTTACCTGCCAAGGCTAAAGAAGTGTTTGATGTGACTGGCGCAGGCGACACGGTGGTGTCAACACTTGCGCTGGCGTATGGCTCCGGCTCTTCGTTAGAAGATGCCTGTGTGCTTGCCAATACTGCAGCCAGTATTGTGGTTGGTAAACTAGGCACATCGGCGGTCACCGCCACCGAGCTGGCCCTGGCATTGCAAGAACAACATGGTCATAAAGATACGGGTGTATTAACCGAAGACAAACTGGCTCTGGCACTAACACAAGCAGGAGCGCGTGCCGAAACGGTGGTTATGACTAATGGCTGTTTTGATATTCTACACGCAGGGCATGTGTCTTATTTAGAAGCTGCCGCCAAACTGGGCGACAGGCTGATTGTGGCGGTTAATGACGATGCGTCGGTAAGCCGGTTAAAAGGGCCAGGTCGGCCGGTAAATAATGTTCAGCGCCGTATGGCGGTACTGGCGGGCCTGGGCGCGGTAGACTGGGTAGTGCCGTTTAGCGAAGACACACCGCAGCGCTTAATCGCCAGGTTATTGCCCGACATTTTGGTTAAGGGCGGCGACTATAAAATAGAAGACATTGCCGGTGGACAGGAAGTCATCGCTAACGGCGGGCAGGTAAAAGTACTGCATTTTGAAGAGGGGGTGTCGACCACCGCAATCATTAAACAGATTGTTAATAAAGATTCGCAGTTGTCGTCATCATAAACTATAAATTCTTCACTGCACAAAGGTCGTAGCACAGCGTAAGCGTTTAGGCTAAGCTAGCGTATCTTTTGAGCAGTAAGTCAGATGTTGAAGCGGTATTTTCATGTATGAAAGCTATTACGGACTGGACTCGAAACCATTCCAGTTAACGCCAGATCCAGATTTTTTCTTTGCCAGTCGCTGGCATAAACGTGCTATGTCGTACTTACAGTATGGTTTATCGCAGGCCGAAGGTTTTATTGTCATTACCGGTGACATAGGCACAGGTAAAACCACTATTGCCAATAGTCTGGTTGCCGAAATTGAAGACGACATCATGGTGGCGCACATTGTCACCCCTAAACTTAGTCCTGACGAGCTGGTTAAAATGGTCGCCTCTAAGTTTGGCTTAGAGGTAGCAGGTCAAACCAAAGCGGATATTTTAAAAGCCCTGGAAGTTTACCTGTACGACCTTAGCGCTACAGGCCGCCGGGCCTTGCTGCTGGTGGATGAAGCACAAAACCTGCCTCTGGAAACTATTGAAGAGCTGCGCATGTTGTCGAACTTTCAGGAGTTTGGTAAGCCCCTGTTACAAAGCTTTTTGCTGGGCCAGGAAGAACTGCAGCCTATTTTACGTGCGCCTAACATGGAACAGTTTCGCCAGCGTATTGTGGCCTCGTGCCACCTGGCACCACTGACTTTTGAAGAAACCAAAGAATACATCGAGTTTCGTCTGCATCATGCCGGCTGGAACGGTTCAGCGTTGTTTTCTGAAGAAGCCTATGCCCGTATCCACCACTTTACCCGGGGCGTACCGCGAAAAATTAATACCCTGATGGACCGTATCTTATTATTTGGATATTTAGAAGAGCTGGAAACGCTGGACGAAAAAGCGGTCGATTCGGTTATCAGTGAAGTAAGCGAAGAAATGTTTTTGCCCGAACAAAATGAAGCAGAGCAGGGGGCAGGCGAAGAAGATGAGTACGAGCCTACCGTAGGTATTGATTCGAACCATCGCCCTAAGAAAAAACTGATGACACCCAACGGCAACGAAATTCAGGATGCCGAATACTATAAAGCTATGTTAAGTGAGCTGGTCGATGCCCTTGATGACGCGATAAGCCATAAAATAAAGCTTACTCAATATATAGATAAACTGTTGAAGAAAAAGTATCGCACCTATGTACGATTAAAAGAAGACGATTAATAAAGTTGAATCGACATATTATTGACGCTGGAATAATTTATAGAAACACCGGATTTCATTTTTATTAAAGGTATTAAAATAAATAATAAGTTCAGTTACGGTATGCTCGGGGACAGACTTTATTTAAAAAGAAGGGGAAGGTAATTGTCTATTTGGTGTTTTTTCTAAAATAAATGGGTTAGTTTCAGCCATTAGTTATAAAGTGCGACAATTACTGGATATTTCTAATTGTTTGGTGGCATAATGCAGTTGCTAAAGAAGCTAACGGACGAGCTTTAAATAATAATAACAATAAATCCATATTCCACACATCAGCGAGCTTTTAGCTCGCTTTTTTTTGCCAAAAAAAACGCACCTTTTTATTTCTAAAAAGGTGCATCCATTTGAAACACAATTCCACACATGTTCTTTTGCAAAGACCGACAACCATCCTAATTGCCTTCTTACCAATACAAAAGCAATACCTGTGCCATAAATAGTAATGAGAAGGTACTATAAGTAATCATTAGGTATTAGAGAATAATCAGTGTCTTAGCTGAGTATTCAGGCGGATTGGCCGGACATACATTTGACACTGTAGCCTCAAAAACCTTTTACTGCGGCCAATTTTCCCGAAAGCATTGTAATAATTACACAGACCTTACGGGCTAACCTTAACGATACCTGCGCTTCGGCAGCGCAGTGTAGGCAAAGAGGTACATCGACTGGATTAAAAGAAAACCTGACAGCGGTGACGGCATAGCAGTACTTTGCAAAGTAGTACTTTACAAGGCAGCTATAGCACGCTGGTACGAGGTTGTAGAACAGTGGATGGCAGGGGGTTTAATGTAGCCCATATAGCAGGGTGTCATCGATTGGGCACGTTTACCTTAGACAGCGCACCAAAGCATCAAAGCCTTTTTTTGTATAATAACCAAGGCACAAAAAAGCTCTCCGAAGAGAGCTTTTTTAATATACCTTACAGGTACAACCGCGTTATCTGCCTTTACCAAACAGAACAATTTCGACGGTGCGTATTAAAATAAGGATATCTAATAGCATACTTTGGTGCTTAACGTAATACAGATCAAATTTAAGCTTTTCCATTGAATCTTCAACACTGGCCCCGTATGGGTAGTTAAGCTGGGCCCAACCCGCCAGGCCGGGCTTCACATTATGGCGCTGGTTGTAATAAGGCACTTCGCGCACCAGCTTTTCGACAAACTCAGGGCGTTCCGGGCGCGGGCCGATAAACGACATTTCGCCTTTGAAAACATTGAATAACTGAGGCAGTTCATCAATGCGGTATTTGCGAATAAAGTGACCAATACGCGTTACCCTGTCATCGTTTTTGCTGGCCCATTTGGCCCCATCTTTTTCAGCGTCAGGACGCATGCTTCGAAACTTAATGATGTTAAACAGTTTACCGTTTAAGCCCACACGTTCTTGCTTATAAAACACGGAAGTACTGGTACGCCGGCCATCATCTAACCAGATAATGGTGGCGGTAAGCAACATAAACGGCCAGGCAAATAAAAATATCACGGTGGCTAATACCGCGTTGATGGTGTAGTCCAACGCATCGCGCAGATAATTTTGGCTATGAAAACCATTTGAATAAATTACCCAGCTTGGGTACATCAGATTAACCACAATCTGGCCCGTTTCACGTTCCATAAAGTCAAGTAAATCGGTGACTTCTATGCCTCTTAACCGGCATTCAAACAATACCTCAATGGGTAGCGTGCCCCGGCGCTGGTCACAGGCTATGACAATTTCTTCAATATCATTATCGGAAATAAACTGCTGAAAGTTGTCATCCACTTTAACGTGAATAATTTCTTCCCGCTTTATGCCTTCTTCGCGATTGTCGCCTGGAATAGGTATAAAGCCGACAAGATCAAAGGCGATACGGTCTACATCGCGACGCATCCGTTTTTCGATGATGGAAGCGCGCTCGCCGGCTCCCAGTACCACAATGCGTACTTTGCCTAAGCCCAGCAGACCAAGACGATTGGTAAAGTACCGAAATATAACCAACGTAATGATAATGCTGGCTACCGCAGCCGGTAGGTAATACGGATGCATTGCTAATTCATCAAAAAAGGCTCGACTGATAATTTCGACAAAGAAATAACTTAACCCTACGCTAACAAATATCCGGCGTATTATTCCGCGAAATGTTTCTCTGAGCTTGGCTTCGTATAACCCCACAGACAATGAGCAAAGTAAAATAGAAACGGTTAATAAACCGACGTTAACCGCCAGTTTTTCAATATGTGCTGAATTTGTCAGCTCTAATTGAACCAAAATGAAATGGGTAATGTAACCCATATACGCTATAAGTAATGCCTCTGTAACAACTAATATGTTGGAACGCTTACTTTGATTGTGCTTATTTAAAGCCACACTTGGCCCCCTGATACTGCAACGTCGAAGTACATCATAAACTAATTATTGTAATAGACTACAAATGATGTTGGCATTATAGTGTTATTTACCGTAGGGTAAATTATCTTATTAAAAAAAATTCACCATAACGAGTTTGGGAAGATCTCTTATGTTTAACTCTAAAAGCATTATTCCTGTAGTTCTTGGGGCCGCAGTAACTTTATTATATGGGTGCAGCAGTACTTCCGACTTACCGCAAGCGAAGACTCGTGCATCAAAAACATCTAATGTTGATAATTACCAGTACCTCATTGGTCCTGGTGACGCTCTTAACATTTTTGTTTGGCGCAACCCAGAAATTTCTGGTCAATACACGGTACGTCCCGATGGCAAAGTCACCACGTCGTTGGTTGAAGACATTGAAGTTGCTGGCCGTACGCCTTCAACTTTGGCCCGCCAAATTGAGGAAAAATTATCTACGTTCATCAATAACCCTCGGGTAACTGTAAGCGTAAATAACTTCCAGGGCCCTCTTGCCGAGCAAGTACGGGTTATCGGCGAAGCAGCGAATCCACAGGCCATCAGTTATAAGCAAAACTTAACTTTGCTTGATCTAATGATTGCAGTGGGTGGGTTGACCGAATTTGCCGATGGTAACGGTGCTAAGTTAGTTCGGGTCAAAAATGGCGAGCAACATACTTATAATATCAATATTGACGATCTGATCCGCGACGGCGACATCTCGAAAAACGTCGATATTCTTCCGGGTGATATCATTATTATCCCAGAGGCCTGGTTCTAGCAGTAACGGAACAATTTAAATGCAGGATTTACAACCATCGATTGCGCAGTTCTTTGATTTTCTCAAAGGAATATGGATAAAAAAGCGCATCATAGTTATTTGCTCATGGATAATCTGTCCTATCGGGTTTTTTTATGTAGCGACATTGCCAAACCAGTATGAATCTTCTGCCAAGGTATATGTGGATACCGGCTCTCCGTTAGACCAGGTTCTATCGGGTATCGCTATCAAATCTGATCCTAAAGAAGAAATTAGGATGATGGCCAGGACATTACTTAGCCGGTCCAACCTGGAAACCATTGCAAGAGAAAGCGATCTTGATATTGCTACTACCAGCGACAGTGAGTTTAACGCTCTGGTTTCTGAGCTAAGTGATGAAATTGAGCTTATTTACACCGGCGAAGACAACATCTATGACATTATTTATACCAATGAAGCGCCAAATGCGGCGCAGCGTGTGGTACAGGAAACGTTGGAGTTATTTGTTGAAGGCTCGTTAGGCAATAATCGACGCGACACCGATACAGCCGGTCGCTTTTTAGATGAGCAAATTGCTGATTATGAAAATCGATTGGCAGAAAGTGAACAAAGGCTTGCTGAATTTAAGCGCAAATACAGCGAAATTTTGCCATTATCCGGAACTTATTATGGTTCGTTACAGGCCATGAAAAATTCACTGGAAGCAACCCGGCTAGAGATTCGTCAGACAAAGCAGCAAATAGATGCAATGAAAGCTCAAATCTCTAGCGGCAAAATGTCAGACAGCTTTGGTGTCAGAAACGAAGGCGAAAATGCGTTAAAGACTCGCTATGACGATCGTATTAAGTCGCTTGAAGATCAGCTTGATACTTTGACATTGCGTTATACTGAACAGCATCCTGATGTAGTAGAAACCAAGGCACTATTAGCTAACCTTGAAGAAGCGCGTCAAGAAGAGATACAGCAGTTCTTTAGCGAACAAGGCGATGACACAGGCCAGCCTGTTGGCGAATATAATAGCCAGCTATCGCTTGAAGTCAGTCGTTTGCAAAGCAATATTGCTTCTCTTGAGGTAAAAGAAGACGACCTTGAGAAAAAGATTGCTGATGTTGAATCAAGAATTGATTTGGTTCCGCAAATTGAAGCTGAACAAGCATCGCTTAACCGCGATTATGGTATTACTAAAAAGCGCTACGAAGAATTGTTATCACGTCGCGAATCGTCAGATTTATCTCGTCGCGCCGATGTGTCAGCTGAAGAATTTCAGTTCCGCATCATTGAGCCGCCTATGGTACCTAACAGTCCCTCTGGCCCCCAACGTTTAATGCTTTATACACTAGTGTTACTGGTTGGTTTTGGCGTTGGTATTGGTATAGCGTTCTTGTTAAATCAGGTGGCACCTATACTTGTCAGGGCGAGGCAGCTTAAAGATCTTACCGACTACCCTATTTGGGGCACGGTGACGCATCTTGAGGTAGAGCGAATCTCTAAAGTGAACAAAGGCAGAATTATGGCCTTTACACTAAGTTCACTGGCGATAGTAGTACTTTACGGAGCACTAATGACCGCCGAATTATTAAATGTTAATTTCCAGGGTATGTTGTAATGAGTAATACCATTGAAAAAGCACTGCAGCGTCGCCGTGAGGCGGCGGCTGCAGAAAACGCAAAAAATGAAAAACAACCTACACCTGGTGCCAATACTCCTAAACGCCGAAGTGCAGCACCTGCACGTGGTCCTCAGACGTTGGTAGAACCGTTCGATATTAATATTGAACGGTTAGAGGCTAACGGCCACGTTTCGGTTACTGGCCAGCGTCGGGGTATTAACGAGGAATATCGGGAAATCAAACGTAAGCTGTTAGCAAATGCGTTTGGCCCGTTAGCGTCAACCCTGAAAAACAGCAATATTATTATGGTTACCAGTGGGCGGGCTTCTGAGGGTAAAACCTTTACGGCTACCAATCTGGCGCTAAGTATTGCCGCTGAACAGGACAAAACGGTGCTGCTGGTTGATGCCGACGTGTTAAAACCCAATGTGTTAAACACGTTGGGCCTAGAGCGGCGTCAGGGCATTATGGAATACCTTACCGGTGAGGTAGACGATATCGCCGATGTGTTGTATCCCACCAACATCGATAAGCTTAAAATTGTTCCGGCGGGCCGAACTCACCACTTAAGTACCGAGTTACTGGCCAGCCAGAAAATGCATGAAACCGTAGACGAATTTGCCAATCGTTACCCAGATCGGATAGTTATTATTGATACCCCGCCGTTAATTGGTATTACCGAAAGTGCGGTACTGGCTAATTTTGCTGGTCAGGCCGTGGTGGTAGTTGAAGAGGGCCGTTCTAAACTGTCTGATATTCGTTTAAGTACAGAGCGTCTTAACCCAAACATGGCTATCGGGTTTGTGGTAAACAAAGTAGTGAATAAGGACGCCAACGACCCAGGCTACTATGGATATTACTATGCAGAAGACGAAAAAAAGGCTAATGAAGCATAATTTTGCTGTTTCAAAGTTAGCTGCTTTAACTACGCTATCGCTGGGCACTTCAAGTGCCTTCGCGGGCGATTTAACGTTAGAGCCAAAAGTGAGCTCGCAGGCTATTTTTCAGCAGCTTGAGTCTGGCACGCGAGGTGACCGAGATTTAACCACGCTTCAAATCGAACCTTCGTTACGTGCGTTGTATCACAGTCGTAAAGCAACGGTATCTGTCACCGGTACTGGCACTTACCTGGACCGAGAGTCTCAGGCAGGCAACAACAAAGACAGTTATCTTGAATACAGGTACGATGCAGAGTTTCGGCCAATAGATCGGTTACTTACGTTACAAGCGCGGGGAAGCTCGACTTACCGAAACGCCAATACTAACAATTTTTTGTTATCAGACTTTTTGGTAAATTCAAATGACTTAACACGTACCGAGTCAAATACCTTTAGTGCCATCACTGATCTTAGGCGAGGGGAGTGGGTAGCCGGTTCGGCAACAGCGGCGTATTCAAAAGTCCGAACCGAACAAAACGACTTTGACCAGAACAATAGCCGCCTGAACAACGATACTATTTCGTTGTACGGCACGTTATACAACGGAGACACTGCACGTTCGTACGCCTGGAAGGTGGTTGGTGACTACAGTGATACCGACCGCACATCCTCCACTCAACGTGATTTTGAAAGTTACAATGTTGATGGTTTTGTTGATAAGCAGGTCTACAATAATTGGGCTTTTCGTGTTTCGGCACAAAGCGAATCTCATACGTTTGGCTCATTTACCGATGGAGCGGAGCAGGAACGAGAGTTTGATAGTGTAGGTGCAGGTATTGCCTACCGGCAAAGTGCCTCCCGCTATTTAGCTGTTACGGCCAATAAAGCCAACTCTTCAAATGAAGAAAACGACGGTGATGTGTATCCAAGTATCGAAGTAGACTGGGCATTTACTACGCGCACCAGTTTGTTTGCTCGTTACGGCAAGCGGTTTTACGGAGACGCGGCCACGGTTCGATTTGAGCACGCGGCGAAACGAATCCGTACCTCATTCACCTACTCAGAAGATGTCAGTAATTTTTCTCAACTGTTGTCCAGCGAATCTAATGCGGCAGTATTTGTATGCCCGGGTAGCTTTTTATCAGCATTGTGTTTTCAGCCCTCAGGTCAGGGCTACGACTTACAGGCGGGTGAGCAACTGGTACAGTTAGGCGAAGACAACAACGCGCTTGAAGATGATGTAATTTTACGTAAAAACGGTAAATTACAAATTTCTTATCAGGCGAGCAAGCTGCGGGTGGGGGTATTTGCCCAATACAGCGACGACGATTATCTGGCGCAAAACCGTTTACGAACCACGCAGACGTTTGGCGTAAATGCCGATTACCGTGTGGGAGCGTTCACAAACTTTAATACCGCATTAAGTTTTGCAAATATTGAGCGTTCTCTAGAAGACGGTATATCTGGCGATGGTGACAATACACGCTTTTCTATGGCACTGAGCCGCCAGTTTTCACGCTATTTCAATGTGAATATTGGTTACTCTTATATCGATAGTAGCGGAGATATTCAAACCGGGGTGTTTGGTAACAATTACACCGACCAGCGTATTACGTTGGGTGTAGTGTACCAATACTAGCTAAACAAGCAGGCTACAAAAGAAAAAGACCAGTAGTGCAAACTACTGGTCTTTTTTAGTTTAAGAGTATTATTACCTGCGAGTTGCTGCTAACAAATATGTATTTTTAAAAACTTACTGATGAGTACGAAGCTTTTCTAACCAAGAGGTGTAGCGTACAGCTGTGTTTAAGCTTGCCGGAAGACTAAGTCTTGGCACAGTAAAAGGTTTTTTGTCGGCAATCTCGCGGATAAAATAACCTGGTTCTGAGGTGAGTGCACCAATAAATCCAGCTTCTTGCACTGCTTCTATACCTCTGGTGTCAAAATCTTCATTCATGCCTACCGGATAACAAAAAACGTTTGACGGGTTAGATACATGCGATGCCAGTATATTTTTACTGCGCTCAAGCTCTTCACGAATATCTTCTTTGGTTAACGTGGCCAAAGGGCTATGCGAGCAGGTGTGCGAGCCTATTGTCAGGCCATGAGACTCTAACTCTTTAAGACGAACCCAGTTGGTAGGCGTAAAATGCAGGCTGTTAATGGGGGTATCTGCGCAAAGTACTTCTTTTAATGCCTTTACGAAAGTCTGCCGGGCACTTTTTTCTAAGCGCTTAGCATGCAGCGATAAATAGCGTCTGATATAGCGCCGGTCTGTTAACGACAGCCACTTTTCACCAGGCACACCTAGTTCAGCTGCATTTAAACTGGTTTCTCTGGTAGAGAGCACGGTAGTGGTTATTTGAGCATCCCAAGGCAAGCTTTCACCTTCGACTAAATCTGTAATAACAAACAATGTCGGTTTTGTTTTGTACTTCAGAAGTAGCGGTATGAGTAATTCAGCCTGGTCCTCATAGCCATCATCTACAGTAAAGCAGATATAATTTTTGGCGGGATTAAGCGAAGCCGATGGGCTGAGTAGTTTATCAATACTTATAAACTCACACCCATGACGAGTTAACAGCTGAAGCAAAGCCTCAAGCATTTCTAAATCGACGCCGGTAAGCCCATGTGGGCCGGCGGGGCGGTGTAAGGTAAAAATGCAAACATGCTGACTTAATGCTTTGTTTAGCATCCAGTTCAGCCCGCGATTAAGATAAAGCGAGTGTATCAAGTTAATCTTCCAACTTCTTAATTAACGTCCTGTTGTCGTGACTGACAACTCTGCCTGAAATACCCGGCGCAATCTCTATACGCATAACTACAAAAAAAGCTGCATTTTGCTTTAATCTAATTCTTAAATTGGATGCATCAAACTTTCTGGTTAGCCTTAAATATTATGCTCTGCTAATATTCTGTAGCTACTATTCGCATCCATGCAGTTTTTTTATATGGGCACAATGCGACCTAGCACCAGTACGCTAAAAGAAATTACTGGCTTACGCATCGTTTATTATTACCAAATAAGCTACCATACTCGGCGCAGTAAGCCCACTTTTCCTTTAGTGGTGAAATGCCGTCGAATCTGACTAAAATTTGACGTCAACAGTATAGAAGTAGATCTCATTATTGAGTTCAACACTATAAACACCAAGTGTAATATGCGCACAGATTGCGCTTAAACAGGTTTGAAGTTTGTATGACAAATGTTAATGCGATGACCGTGGACGTAGAAGAATATTTTCAGGTTGAAGCCTTCGCCCAGGATATTTCGGTTAACGAATGGTCCAGTTATGAGTCTCGTTTACATATTCAGATGGAACGGTTGCTTACCACCTTTGCTCAAAATAATGTTAAAGCAACGTTTTTCACATTAGGATGGATAGCCGAAGCGCATCCAGAATTACTTAAAAAATTGGTAAGCGAAGGCCATGAGGTCGCCAGTCATGGGTTTATGCATCAGCATTTGTCCAAACAAAATGCGGATGTATTTTACGAAGATATCACTAAAGCGAAAAAGCTGATTGAAGATATCACCGGAACCGAGGTGAAAGGCTACCGTGCCCCATGTTTTTCTATTAGCGCCGATAACGACTGGGCTCATGATCTAATAGCCAAAGCCGGCTACAAATATAGCTCAAGCAGTTATCCGATTAATCATGACCTTTACGGGGTACCCAAAGCTCCGCGTGATGCGTATCGCTTATCAAATGGCTTACTTGAAATTCCGGTAACCACGGCGACAATAGGAGATAAAATTCTTCCTGCTGGCGGTGGTGGTTATTTTCGTTTATTGCCATTTTGGATGTTTAATTACCTATTCAATAAAGGCCAGAAGGGTCGCATCGGTAACTTTTATACCCATCCGTGGGAGTTTGACCCCGAACAGCCACGAATTGAAAGCAACATGAAGTCGCGTTTCCGTCATCATGTTAACCAGAAAACAGCGATGCAAAAGTTGGCAAAACTTTGTGCCAGCTACAACTGGACGAGTATGGAACAGGCTTACCTGGGTCAGGAGCATCCGGTTCTGGGAGACTGGCCAAGCGTAGCTAACGGCTTGTACACCGCCCCAGCGGTTTAGTTTTCAAAGGGAGCGTTGGCTCCCTTTTTTTGTATCCCTATACATATTTCCGGAAATATGGTCCCCTTTGTCGCGTTGGCGACAGCAACCAGAGGGGCGTAGCTTCGCTCTTCTGGGCTTCTCCGGATTTTGCCCCGGTGGCCCTTACGAAGCGTAAGCCATTTTTGCATTGCCCAGGCAACCCGAACCAGGGCAAACGGCACGTCCTGTGCCGGTTACCCTTGCCTGCAGCTTCCTGCCTTGGCTCTCGGGTTGCTTATCTGTGCATTACAAAAATACGCTTCTATGGGCGGTAAAGACGCTAGGAAGTATTAAGCTAATATGGACATTTGCTTACGAAGAATGAAGAAATCCCCTTAGAGTGAAATTAGCTCAGTGACACAGAAAAATGAGTGCCAGACGAGGGAGGGATCCCGAGTCAGGCCGTGCCGGTGCACGGATGCGCCGTCGCGGTTGGTGGCATTCATCTGTGGCGCTGGGGTAATGCTTTTCACGACAGGGTCGACAGGGGTTTCTAAAGGGGAGGAGAGAATTCCTCCCCTTTAGCTGCTGCCGGCAGCCCGGCGAGATGGTGGGTAAATTTGTTTGGTCCGGTAGGGATTATCCTGAAACTACTGCAATACATTTGATGATTCTTTGGAGGTATCCCTAATCATATTTGATGAAATATAACCGCCTTTGTCGCGTTGGCGACAGTAACCAGAGGGGCGTAGCTTCGCACTTCTGGGCTTTCACTTTTTCCCGCAAGAATACTTTCTAAACTACCGACAGCTTTTCTCTGCTTATCCCTATACATAATTCAGGAAATATAACCCTCTTTGTCGCGTTGGCGACAGCAACCAGAGGGACGGGCGTCGCCCCTCTGGGCTTCTCCGGATTTTCCCCCGCAGGCCCTGACGAAGCGTAAACTATTTTTGCATTGCTCAGGCAACCCGAACCAGGGCAAACGGCACGTCCTGTGCCGGTTACCCTTGCCTGCGACATCCTGTCTTGGCTCTCGGTCTGCTTATCTGTGCACTACAAAAATACGCTTCTATGGGCGGTAAAGACACGAGGAAGTATTAGACTAATATGGTCATTAGCTTACGACGAATAAAAAGATCCCCTTTAGCTGCTGCCGGCAGCCCGGCGTAGTGGTAGGTGATTTTGCTGTGTGCAGCAGGGATTATCCTGAAACTACTGCAATACATTTGCAGATATTTTAGAAATATCCCTAATTATATTTGGGGAAATATAACCACCTCTGTCGCGTTGGCGACAGCAACCAGAGGGACGGGCGTCTCCCCTCTGGGCATCTCCGGATTTTTCCCCGCTGGCCCTTACGAAGCGTAAGCCATTTTTGCATTGCACAGGCAACCCGAACCAGGGCAAACGGCACGTCCTGTGCCGGTTACCCTTGCCTGCGACTTCCTGTCTTGGCTCCCGGGTTTGCTTATCTGGGCCCTGCAAAAATACACTTCTAGGGGCGAAATAGCGCCGAGGATGTTGCCAATTCGGTTCAAATTCTACTTACGAAGAATGAAGAAATCCCCTTAGAGTGAAATTAGCACAGTGACACAGAAAAATGAGTGCCAGACGAGGGAGGGATCCCGAGTCAGGCCGTGCCGGTGCACGGATGCGCCGTCGCGGTTGGTGGCATTCATCTGTGGCGCTGGGGTAATGCTTTTCACGACAGGGTCGACAGGGGTTTCTAAAGGGGAGGAGAGAATTCCTCCCCTTTAGCTGCTGCCGGCAGCCCGGCGCGGAGGTGGGTAATTTCGCTGGGTCAGCAGGGATTATACTGAAACGACTACAATACATTTGATGATATTTTGGAAATATCCCTAATTATATTTGATGAAATATAACCGCCTTTGTCGCGTTGGCGACAGCAACCAGAGGGACGGGCGTCGTCCCTCTGGGCTTCCCCCTTTAGCTGCTGCCGGCAGCCCGGCGCGGTGGTGGGTAATTTCGCTGGGTCCGCAGGGAGTGTCTTAATAATTCTATAGAGGTATCAGCACATACCTGAATACATTTTGAATACGCTTCTATAAGCCGAAGAAATACAAGGCTGTAGCAAGCCTACGGCTAGCCACTGTTCCGTTTAAGCCATAACTCAGTAAACAACCGGTCTTTTGCATTTAATCCAAAAGAGCCTTTAAGCAACACGCCGCTATGGTTACTAAATGTATTCCCCCAGTCCTGCTTGTAACTTTCTTCGCCTCGTAAAAAATCGATGGTATCTAACTGCATGGTGGGTAGCTGCTGAATGATTTCGTGTAGCAAGATAATGCCAGGGGATAAAGAGCGCTGCTCGTCGGTAGTAACCGGAACATAATAATAGAGGGTATTTTGTTGTTTAAAACCTAAATGCGCGGCCAGATAGTCACCATCTTTTTTAATATACGCCAGATGCAGGTGGGCGCGGTAGTGTTTAAACAGTGCCAGCACGCTCTCGCGGTGCTTTTGGTCGGTAAGGCTATTACTGCCATGGCGCTGGGCACTTCTGTCTAAAATCCAGAGGATTAGTGACTCGTCAAACGCGGCATCAGCATTTACTTCAATATGTCCGGTTTGCTCAAGTTTGCGCTTTCGGCGGCGCGCCTCACGGGCAACTTTGGCTTTTACCGGTGCACCATTAAGCCGGTATAACGTGTGCTGCCAGGGCTGGCATTCATTTGCCCCGGCGCTGCAAAGTGCTTCATGAAATACCGGGGCGGGATAGGGTACATACCAGGATAATTGCTTAAG
This sequence comes from Alteromonas lipotrueiana, assembly GCF_019249245.1. Classification (GTDB taxonomy): domain Bacteria; phylum Pseudomonadota; class Gammaproteobacteria; order Enterobacterales; family Alteromonadaceae; genus Alteromonas; species Alteromonas lipotrueiana. The sequence goes on from NZ_JAESDK010000002.1 coordinate 78,389, forward strand.
CGGTGATGTGCTGGTTTTTATATGCTCGTGCATTGCAGTAAAAACAGACGCGGTGTGCGCGTCATCGGTACATAAAAGGTGCTGATAATCGGTAAAACGCTGACAAAGGTGGGTAACTACGCGGGTGTTAAATCGTTTAGATAACCTCTTTGTAGTAAGGGGTAACACTGCAATGCACTCATTTTGTTCCCAGGCGCTGAGCACGTACACATCGTCCTGAGCCTGGAAACTCGCCTGGTGCTCACACCATTCATAACTGATAAAAGCAGTGGCAGAGGCATGTTGTTCCAGACTCTGCCAATGCGGTTTTAATGTTTTAAAGCCGCTCAGACCGGTATCAAGCTGAATACGCATCAGGGTAGCTGACTTGAAACAAAAGGCCCTATTTTTCGGGTCACCCATACCGGCAAACGTTGCCACACACCAATTGCCAGTTTAAATTTTGGATTGTCCGGGTTCAATGATTCGCCGGCCGGGTCCTGGCTAAATTGATACCAGTAATGTTGATGGGGTTCAGCGCCCCATTGTTTTTTAAACCGATAAGTACCAGCATCCTGGGTGGAGCGCCCAAAGTCGAACCAATGCATGCCTTTTGAAATAGCGAATTTAAGCATATTGTCGTAAAGCCACATATTCATGTTCATTTTGTTGGCTTCACGAACGGTAGAGGCCCACGGAATTTCCATCATATTTTGATGACGTAGCAAAAAACCGGTAGCAACAGGTTGGTTGTCAACATAGGCCATCGCGATGTAAGTATGTTCGGGTAACTTCTCAAGTAACAGTGCAAAAAAATCGCGGCTGTTCACCGGCGTACCTAAATCGCGCATGTTTCGGGCAAAAACATCATAGAAATCGTCAAGCAGTTCTTTGCCACCGACTTTAAAGCGTGGGCGGTAAGGTTCTGCTTTTTTAACCTGCGCGCGAATTTTTGCTCCAATCTCGTCATCAAATATTTCGGCTGAATCGGGCAATGCCCGCAGCATCGACACCTTTTTAGTTGAGGCCGAGTGCGATGATTTATGCAAAGTACGCACTTCAATATACTTGAGTGAGCCTTTTTCGCCTTCTTCTTTGGCCACACCCAGCAGTGCATCAAAAACATTTGAAAAACGTGTTACCGGCCCACCGTAGTTGAAAAACGGCATCGACACAGCAAAGTCACCTAATAGCGGTGTAGTCATAAACACCAGCGGCATGCCGCCAATAATGTTATCTGAAGCATCGCGAGCAATGAGTATTTCGGCGGTAACATGGGGCTGAGATGTTAAAAACTCCCACACCGGCCGGCTATGATAGGCAGAAGCACGGGGTTCTTTAGCGACAAAATTCCACCACGGATCTAAGTTCGCCGTATCTGCGGTTCGGGTGATGCTAAAGTCGCGATTAAAGCTTTCTTCGTGGGGTGCAAATTGTTTAGGTAAAACCCGTTTTGGAGTTTTGGCGCCATCATCATTATTTTGGGCCTTGAGTAACTTTTTTTGCTGAGCCTCAAGCGCTTTTACATCGGCGCTAACCTGTTGCATTTGTTCAATAAGGGCCGAATGCTCGGCGCTGCCCGTTTCAACACTTTTAAATTGCCGGGCAATTTTACCCTTACTGGCTTTTAACTTTTTTAATTCCGCTTTTACCGCTTCTGGTTCCATCGTGTTTTGCTTACTCATAAATCAGGCCGCAGGCTTGGAGGCAAGCCATTGGCGATGCGCATCAATGATATGAATCATTTGCTGTACATGTTTGGGTTTAACCCCTTTATGAAGAGGTAGAGTGAGTAGCCCGTCTGCTAATTGCTGGCAAACCGGCGTACTAAAAGGGGTTTGAACTAATGCTTTTACGCCCTCGATGCTTGCAAGCGAACGGGCATACATAGGCGATGCGCCTAATCCAGCCCGGTTTAGCTGCGCTACTAATGCATCGCGGTTTTCTTTTGAATGGGCAATAAGTGGAAATCGCAATAACCGTTTATGCGAAGCCTGTTCGGGCCACAGTACCGGTGCAGCCTGCAATAGCTGTTGCTGAATCTCACAATGACCCCGTAAATAGGCCAATACAGCTGCTGTCATGCCTTGCTGACGAACCCCCGAAAGTGACTCAACCGTGGTTAGTGGATGATATTCAGTTGCGCCAAGGTTAAGGCCTGGGGCCCGGGTTAACGCGCCGTATAAAAATGGGTGGCACAGCATATTAAATGCCTGAGATTTAAATCGTAACTGCGTACTGCTTTCTGACTGAGCGTTAAGATGTAACTTAAAATCGTTCACACGCTCATTATTCCAGGCCAGCATGCCACCACCTAACAGATTAACGGGTTTACCACGCCCAAATGAAGTGATAAAAAAGTCGGCCTGGTGCGTGTTTTCGGGTAATTTGTATTTTTCAAGACTGATCCGGCGGCAATTAATCTCGGTCTCAGGGAACCACTGCGCGTTATCTTCTATAATCAGGGTTTGCTGGCCCACACTGTCGCGCAGAGGTTGTAGCGGCATACTAATACCAAACAGGGCGGGGCAAATTATGGCATCAATTGCGCTGCCTAATTCTGCAATCTGCGTCTGATTGTACTGGTAAGAATCTGCCTCCAGGTCAACAATAACTGGCGTTGCATTGGCATAAACGCAGGCCGCCACTAAATCGGGACAAGCGTAACCCGGGATAACCACCGTAAAACGGGCGTCGCCAGAGCGCTGCTGAACTGCCCAGCGTAAAATAGCGCCAAGCGCCGCGGTGCCAGAGTTAACCAACGTATAGTCAAAGCCCACAAAATTCAGTGGGCTTGCTGCATAATCGGCAGACCACGACAACGCTTTGGTCCCTACCGGAGGAAGTTGGTTCCAGCTCATCGCGCTGATGGCTGCCAAACAGTCATGCGCTTACCTGATAAAAACTGAATGCCAGCATCTAGCAGGGCAATGTTTACCTGAGTGAAAAAATAAATAATTTTCGCCCATGATCTATTGCGTAGCGATTCTGACCAGTGCGCTGCTATGGCAATACCATAAAAGGCCAGCTGCGCCAAATACGCCAGAACATAAAACCCGCCTTCTTCCATCATACAAAACGGAGTGACGATAAACAGCGCGGCCAATGTCCACGGCACGGTCCAGCGCATTAGCTTGTGAGCAAATACCTGGTACGAAAACAAACCAAATTTACCCGGGTTCAATACCTCGGTGTGTCGCTCCAGGGCGGTCATACCACGTATTACTGTGCGAATTTTGCGCGCATATTCTTTGCTGGGGTCGGCAAGGTCGGTATAAAAACCCAATACATCAGGGGCAGTGACCGCTTTATAACCGGCTTGTACACAATTTAGCGCGGTATTAAAATCGCTGGGCGAATGAATGTCCCATTGCTCGCAAACTTCTACCCGGGCGGCAAAAAATGAACCGCTAAGGCCCACCAGCCCTGCCAGCTTAGACTCCTGGTTACGCAACCACATTTCGTATTTAACATACGCGCCTTCGCCAGCAACACTGCCATCTTTACTGACAAAGCGGTCTTCGCTTGAAATTGCGCCAACCTCGGGGTCGTCAAAATAGCGAGCCAACTTTAAAATACCGTCAGATTCAATACGGGTGGCCACATCAGAAAACACAATAATGCCGTAGTCTACGGTTTTAATTGCCGCTAACTGCGCATTTTCTTTTCCTAAGCGTTCTTGCGCCCGCACTAAGCGTACATTGCGGTCGGCGTAAGATTTCACTATTTCGTCGGTATTGTCGGTAGAGCTGTCTGATGCTACTACCAGCTTAAGTTTACCTTCGGGGTATTCAAGCTCTAACGAGTTTTCAATTTTGTCTTCAATCCGCTTTTCTTCATTATAAGCGGTGACAATAAGGGTAATGTCAGGGTATTCCTCGGGTTCTGACTCTGAAGCTGGCACATGATTACGCGCTTTGAACTTGTTCAGTAAAAGCAGGGTAAAAGGGTAAATAAAATAACTAAATACGGAAAGTAGTAAAAATAACCAGAATAAAAACGTCATATCCATTGTTTTAGTGGCTGCTCATGTTGTTGTTACTTTACAGAGAATCTCTGCCGAAGTACAAACATCCTGACGGGTTTCGATAAACCACGTGATTACTTTGTTCAAGATGCTTGAGTTGCACTAATATACGTAAAGAGTAAGATATGGCTCATCAAAATTAAGATAATTTTTAATGACTATCTGACAATATCTCTCATGCACAAATATGAGTTTTGTTAGCATTCCGGTAGAGTGACGATAGCGCCTTTGTAGTAACAGGAAACCGAAGTAAATATGGACAAATCAGGTTTAGTATCGTCAGTCAGCTGGAAAGTGCTGGCTGTTATTGTGGTCGCACTGGTTGTAACCGGGCTGGCCATCCCCGACACCTACCATACTCTGCATCAGTTATGGACCAAAAATAACGAAACCTACTCGCACGGTTATATCCTGTTAGGCTTTGCTATTTATGTATTGGTTACCGATTTTCGCTGGCAACATTTTTCCCCCTCATTTTTGTATGCCCCTTTAGCGTTAGCAGCCGGTCTGGTGTGGCTGGCAGCCGAGGCGGTGCAGATAATGCTCATTCAAACCCTGGTGTTGCCAGGGGTGTTTTGGTGTTTACTTGCTTCAATGGTTGGGTTTAAAAATAGCCTGAAGACGCTGGTGCCCGTGTTGTCTTTGTATCTGGCTCTGCCGGTAATGGACATTTTGGTGGTGCCGCTACAAAACCTGACTACCTGGGTAAATACTCGTTTAATTCAGGCGATAGGCATTACAGCTTATATCGAAACCTACAACATACACATGCCCTACGGCATTATGCGCATTGCCCATGGCTGCGCAGGTTTAAACTATTTATTAGCCGGGATGAGCCTGGGTATTTTTTATTCTTATTTAAATTTGCAGCGCTTGTCGCTGCAAATACGTGCCGTGGCGGTCATTCTTGTATTGTCGTTAGTGGGCAACTGGATTCGTGTTTTTGGCCTGATAATGATTGGCTATGAAAGCAAAATGCAAAGCGAGTTGGTGTACGATCACGGTTTTTTTGGTTGGATAATTTTTGCGATACTGGCGGTGGGTTTCTTTTTCTACGCAAAACGTCTTGAAGCTAAAGATGGTGAATTTGTAAGCAGTGGTCGTAAGCCCTCACTACCACTTTCAGCCAAGATGATTTCAGCTGTGGTGGTTACTTTGGTAGCTTTTTGGATAGTGCCGGTAAGCTGGCAGATGCTTAATAATAAAGTATCTGCAGAGGCTGTTGAGGTTAGTTTACCCGAGTCATTGTCTATGCTTAAGGCCACCAATGTGTCTTTGAATCGGCTAGGTGCAACTTACGAAGGCAATGACACTCATGCGGTTTACAGTGGTCGCGTGAACAATTACCGTTTAAATGTATTTGTGGCGTCTTATCGCACGCAAAAACAGGGTAAAGAGTTGATTTACTATGCAAATAAACCCGCTAACCGCCTACGCGAAAAAGGCACAGTGGAGGTTCAAGGTACACGTTTGAATGTCGCCAGTCCGGCGGCCTCGCAGCGTGTATTCTGGCTGTATAAAGTGGGTAATAGCATTACCCTTACCGATATGCAGACAAAACTGGCACAGCTGACTCATTTACTAGATACGCCGGTAGTCAGTGTTATGGCGGTTCAGGTAAATTGCCAGCGCCAGTGCCCCGATAACAATCAACTTAAGCAAGACCTGATGCCGCAATTACAGGCCATAGCTAATATCGAGGTTCGGTAATGAGTGGCCCCGCAGTAAAAAACACAACAATGAAAATTATGCACATTGCTTCTGGCGATAAATGGGCCGGGGCAGAAGTTCAGGTATGGACGTTGTGCGCCGAACTGGTAAAACAGGGACATCAGGTTAGTGCAATTTTACTCAACCCTGGGCGCCTGGCTGAGCAACTGGCAAAAGCGGGCGTAATCACCACGGTACTTAGTGAAAATCAGTTCAATTTTACTAAGCTGCTAAAAAAGATAAAGCTGGAGCTACGCCGAACCCAGCCCGATGTTGTGCATACACATCGGCAAAAAGAAAACATACTGGGTTCGCTGGCAAACCGCTTAACAATCAACACAAAGTGTTTTCGCACCGTGCATGGTGCCCCCGAGTTTGCCCCCAGCGCAAAACAACGCGTACAAATAACACTCGATCGCTATTGCGGTCGCTATTTACAGCATGGTGTTATTAGTGTGGCTGACGAGCTTACGCAAAAGCTGACTAAAATGTATCCGGCTTCGCATATACATACTATTGCCAACGGCATCAGCGCCGAAGCTGTACAACAAGACGCTGCGTCGCAACAGGTAAATGCGCTGCCAACAAACGTGCGTCATATCGGTTTTGTGGGACGTATAGAGCCGGTAAAGCGTGTAGATTTGTTTTTACAGACAGCAAAGCTATTGCTTAGCGAAAATAAGCATAAGGTTCATTTTCATTTATTTGGTGACGGACGCTTAAAGCCAGATTTTGAACAGTGGGTACAGGCCGAAAATCTTGAACAGCACATTACCTTTTATGGCCATACTGACAGTATCAGAGGCTGGATAAAGCAAATGGATATGCTGCTGATGCCTTCTGACCATGAAGGGCTGCCAATGACAGCACTAGAAAGCCTGGCACTGGGAACGCCAATGGTTGCACACGCCACCGGCGGGCTGGTTCCGCTGCTAAATGCTGCGCACTGCGACGGGCTGGTAAGCAACCACACTGCACAAGCTTATGCTAATAAAGTAAACCAAATGCTAAGCTCGCCAGGGCAGGTTGTTTTACCCGGCGAGTACGATGCAGCGCACAATGCGCAAAATATTTTGGCGTTGTATCGGCGATAGGTACTTAATAGACGTTGCCTTCCAGTTATTATGTTTAAAACGCGACGGTATGCGAAGTGGCCGTAAACAATAAAACAGGTGGTATTTACCTATACACTGACACGCTGGCCATACAACGAATTGATCAAGGCTATATGTATTCCAGTTAATGCATCCGGTGTTAGAGAAAGTTCCAACATAATAGTACTAATCCATTCTAAAACCTTCCAATCGTCGATGCTGTCGTACCCAGGCCGCATCTAACTTAAAAGTTAGTCAGCAGAAATTTCCGTTCTTCGATAGAAATTTGAGCGGTTATCGTAAATTCAAATTTGCAAACGCATTTAAAAACTTTTGGCGCCTGGCGATTAATAGAAAAACGTAGCAGTGATGAGGGTGAGGTGTGACTAGTTTCGTATTGACTACCCACCACTTTCTATAATCACAGACCCATTGCAGAATCTCACTTTTTAGCTCAAAAAAACAAGTCTTGGCATTTTTAGTGCATGCTTATCGTGTGCAGAAAATGGGGATAACAATCAAATAGCTATATGTAAACCACAGAATTTTTATTTATGCTGAAATGCAACGCCAAATCAGAGAAAAAATCCATGACTAAATCGTGGCGCGCCGCGGTATCTGAGCTTCGGATTCTGCAAGGTCTGGCTGGTAGAGAGAAGGAATAATACTGTCAAGATAGAGTTATGGTGCTGTCTTAGACACAACTGTCATTAGCTGCAATGGTACTCCTGTAATAAGGAGTGAGATATGGGTGGCTATGGTAGCTAAACGACTGTAACTAGATTGCTACTATCTTTACCATAATGAAAAATAAGCCCTTTCTTTGATTGTCAGGAGGCTATACGTTGAATATGACTTGGTTCAGTCATTTAGTCTTGGCTACTTATTGTATTACTGTAGTTACTAAATAAGAGTATTAATGTGAATGATTAAAGAGTTGTTTTATAAGGCAAAAAACTTACAATATTTCTTTACAAAGCCTGAGGAAATGAGGGTTCATATAGGCGCTCATAAAACAGCGACAACGCATTTACAGGATACGCTTGAACTATGTGAAAGCGAACTGAAAAAGTCAGGTATCAGATATATCAGCCGAGACAGGTTTAGAAACGAACTTGCATTTCTTGCTCAAGAGAAGGTTTTCACCGGTCAAAATAAAAGCGCTTTGGAAAAGCGATATACATTAGCTTCTAAGCTTTTTCAGTTTCACGGGAAAGGAGTGATTTTAACCGTGTCTGAAGAAAATATTATGGGAAATATTCTAGACGGATTATCTCCTTTTCCCTATCAAAACCCAAAGCTGAACTTCATCAATTATGCGAGACAAGTTACGAAGGTAAAGGTATTTGTTAGTTTAAGAAGTTTTTCTGGCTTCTATCCTGGCGCATACATTACGGCTTTACGATTTAATCCATCAGAAGCATTGCATCGAAAAAAAGTTTTGTTAAATCAACTTAATGAAGGTGCGTGCCCTTCGTGGGAAGAGGTGGTTAAGCGGCTACAGGCGGGGCTTACAGGCTGCGAACTGAAATGCTGGACCTTCGATGATTATCTACAAGACAAGAAGCATGTTCTAACTCATTTTTTAGCTAAAAAGCCGCCCGAATTACCAAATTTGCCAAAAACGATCAAAACCGCCACCCCCAGTACAGACGCTATCCAGGAGATTGAGTCAGTTATTGGCAAAAAAAGTTTCACTGTTACTCCAGCCTGGCGAAATCAGTGTGATAATATCTTTCAAAAATATACGGTAAGCGAGAACAATCCTAAATATACTTTTCTCTCAGAGACACTTCAGCAAAAGCTTGATGAGCAATTTGATAAAGATATCTCTGAATTAAAAAAAATGAATTATTTTATATAGCACCTACTTAAACAAAGAGGGAAGTATTTTTGAGAATGGAATTTTAGCAAAGTCAGCCGGGATCGGCGCTTTCTTCTGACTAATATGGGTATATGAGACGTAAAATTCACTGGGGTTATCGGTGTAATCGACAAAGCAATGCTGAAGTGTTTTCTTCCACGTCATAAAATGTAGGTACATAATTTCGCCACCTTCACTACCTTCTTCAAAAAGCTTACCTTCCTCCCAACGCCAGTGATTGAGTACTTTAGGAACGTGAGAAGGCTTCTGTTTACGCGGTTTTTTAAAGTTAAGCAGATAGTCAGGCCAGTAGACACGGATGTTTTCCCCGTTTTTTTGTTTCTTCTTTATAACTTCTGTCATACCGACTTCGTCGAAGTAATAACTATCGAGATTCAAAAAAGCATCTTTGTAAACGGGATGTGACTGATAAAGCGAATTTATTTCATCGTTGTTTCTGTATAGCGTAAAATGGCCTGCGATATTATTTTTTCTTGCCGAGATAACATCATGGTTATTCAGTATGTCGTCAGTTATAAATGAACGGATATTACCAAAAATGACATCGATATCGCAGTGTCCCCAGAACTCATAGCCTTGTAACTCGTTATTGAAAATTTTGCCGAATAAAGGCCGAATATCGTTTAGCTTATAAGGCCTTTGCATTTTGATGTCTAAACCAGTGACTTCACTAGCCTGTGCACTAAGCTCGGCAAGACTGCTTTTTACGAAAATTACATTTTCAGGGTGATTTTTTGGTATCTCGCAATCAGTAGGAATAAACCATGTAACCGATGGGTTTGCTTTACATGAGAGCAAAAATGCAGGCATCCATGTTGGCCACTTACCATAATATGGATTAATTAAAAGAATTTTATTAACATTGTTCCCGGGCATAGCAATTCCTAAGTAATCTAGCTATCGAATTAAATATCAGCAAATTAATGCTTTGAAGAAGGCGAAAAACAAGCGTCGTCACTTATTAGTTCCGACCTATCGCTTTTTTAATATTCTTTTTTATTTTAAACCACTTACGCTTTTTGTATTCCTGGAAAGGCTTAACCGGGTGATAAAGCATATTTTTTTCAAAACCAGCAAAAAGTTTGGGCGGCATATAGATAAAAGTACCTGGGCCCATACCCATCACTTCAGGCGAACTGGTATAGCACTTTGTGATGCTGTTTATATCAGTTATGGTCATCTTGTTGTAGCGTAGTACTGACGGCCAGCTGATTTCATGATGCCCGCTCCAACCGTTAGCGTAAGCGTTAATCAGTTTATGTGCAGCCGTATTCGATATTCTGAAGAACGGTAAGAAAACTGATTTATCAGACATACTTCCTTCTACTGGTGAAGTATAACTGTTTTGGGGCCACCATTCGGGGCCATAGCCTCGATAATTGGTCGCTAGTAACGCATCATTATTGTGGTTAAATTTTTGGATAAACGACGCCATATTACCTGTATAACGCACGTCATCTTCACAAAACCAATAATAATCATAGTTTTTGTTTTGATTAACAAACAACAGATGAGCAAGATCAAGGTTACCTGGCATAATAGCCCAGTTTTCCAGTGCAAACTTAGGCGTGCTACCCGAAAACACGGTACTTAATGAACGCCGGTTGTAAACCACGTGCCTAACGCCATCATCTACCACATCTTTGGCCTCGCCCGTATCATCGTAGGTAAGTACGCAAAAATCACTATTACCCTTGAATTGCTGCGCTAATTTTTTAGCATTCTTATCAATAGTACGTGAAAATAAAACGAAGCATACTTTCGAGCTCTGATTTTGATCTGATGATTTTTTAACGTCTTTGGTCATATGTTCGATATTATCTTTTTTGATATTTTCATCTACAGCAGGTGTTCAATAAACTAAGATAAACCTACATGAAGTACAAATGGGCGTTGTATGAATGACGATTTACTATGCTTGAACTGAGATAGCATAAGCTATCTCAGTTATTTATTACTCAAGCAGGCTCTTCGGTACCTTCTACAAGCTCTCTGAAATAATCTGAGTTATCAAGCAGCTGTTGATAGGTACCCTGATGCTCAATTTGTCCGTTTGAAAAGAGGTAGATTCTGTCACATTTTTCAACCGTACTAAGTCGGTGCGCAATCATAATTACTAACATTTCATCAGTTAGTTTATTAATCTCTGACAAAATTCTTCGTTCAGTAATATTATCCAACGCACTGGTTGCTTCATCCAGAATTAAAATTGAAGGTTGTTTATACAGCGCCCGTGCAATTGCCAAACGCTGTCGTTGTCCACCGCTAAGCATTTCTCCGTTTTCGCCAACCATTGTTTCGTAGCTATCGGGCAGACCTTCTATAAACTCATGCAGGTTGGCCTTTTTAGCCACTTCTACAACACGCTCATGGTCAATATCTGCTTTGGGTATTCCAAAGCAAATGTTACTGGTTATAGTGTCGTCTACGATAAACACAGACTGAGGTACATAGCCGATTTTGTTTTGCCAAGCGCGTGATCGGCTATAGGTAAGTGGTATACCATCAATTTCAACGGTACCCTGGCTGGGCGTAATGAGCCCGGCCACTAAATTAGCTACCGTCGTTTTACCAGCGCCTGACCCGCCTACAAAAGCAACTAATTTGTTGACTTCAAGGGTCATATTAAGGTTTGAAATCACGTTTACTTCGCTATTAGGATAATGGTAATTGACAGACTGTAGTTGCATACGCTGAAAACCATCAAATGAAACCGAGGTATCCTGTTTTTGAGTAATTTTACGGGCGCGTTCACTTGCTGTGCTAAAGGATGTCCATACCTCATCAACCACGCTTGAGTTGCCCTTAATAGAGGTAACCGCTTTATAAATAGTTTGCGCGGCAGGAAGTAGCTTGTATCCCGCCATCGCATAGAAGCTAAGCGTGGTAACAATTTGCTGCTGAGGTGTGCCTGAAGTTATAAGATAAATGCCCAATACAATAATCGCACTAAAGACAATTGTTTCTACAATAAAGCGGGGAAGCTCACCAGAAAGACGAATATAGGCCTGAGCGGTCAGACCACGTTTTGTAGTTTTATCAATTTCGCGTTCGTACCAGGGTTCAGCACCTAATAGCTTTATCTCTCGAATTCCTTTAATAGACTCAGTTAGCATTTTAAGTTTGCTGCGGCTGACAGCTGACACTGTTTTACCGGATTCGACCGCACGCCGTCTGATTGCAAAATAAATAACAACATAAACAGAACTAACAATTAGTGCGGCAATAAGCGCCAGTAGCGGGTCGACCACAATAAGCCCGATAACAATAAACAGGGTTAGAATGACCTGAGAAACAGCCTGTAAAAAAGGCTGAAAGACCATATACACCATACGGGGTATCTGGCCTGAGATAGTAGTAATCAAGTGACTGGAGTTTTTTTCCAGGAAGAATATATACTGATTTTTCATATATGCGGAAAAAAGCTTTCGCTGTAAGCCACTACCAATATCAATAGTAAATTTTATTGAAAGCCACAGCACCGCTGATGCGACAACATTCGATATTAGAATTATGGAGCAAACACAAATCGAGTAAATCAATAGAAAATTCAGATAGCTGTCGGCGCCGGTTAGCTCATAAGCCATTCTGAAATATTTGTTAGTTTCCAGGTAGCTAGGGTCAGAAAGTAGAGTAATGTAAGGAGCTAAAAATCCAATACTTCCCATTTGAAGCGCAGCAGAAAAAATAAAACAGGCCTGAAGTATCAGAAATTTTATTTTTTGCGTGCGGTTAAGTAGCTGTCGAATATGGTTAAGGGGCAACATCTATTTTTCTCTTTAATCAATCATACCGGTTTGGTAATTATACGTCTGAGAGACTCGAATTGTGGCGTTCAGGACTATTCTACAGGATAAACGAAGCATCTTCAGAATAGTGATCAGGTGACGGTTTATCAAACAAAAGCCTTTTTGTTTTTTAAATATCTAATGGGGGCTGATGCTACCTTTAATCATAGAGCAGGTAAATAAACTGACCGTTCTTATTACTAAATACAGGGATACAAATTTTTAACATATTGTACACTTTACTATTCCCGCATTAATACAATTGTACATGTATAGGCGTTAAACCGTGCGTAGTGTACTAGTTGTACTGCCCAAATACTTCTTAGAGATCACCTAAAATAAAACTCACCCAAAAATATGAAAAAATGAAGCAAAACTATATAAGCGTTTTGTAATAATAAGGCGCACAATAAAGAATAATTACATACCTCTATAAGTCTTAATATATTACTACCATGCCTTTCAGACGTTCATCGCTGCTAACCAGGCTTAAAGAAAGAGTGTCCGCAGCCAAGGTTATGCGCTACAGAAACGCAAATCACTGAAACGCAACGATAGGGTAGCGGACACCTCGCCGGGGTAACCGGCGAGCAAGAATAATAGTCGGGCATAGTGAAAGTGTAAAAATATCAAGGCTGAGCGCATGATCAACAGTTAAGCGATGAATATTACAACTGTTCGTACCCTAAACGGTTTAGCATAAAGCCTGCTTTACCATTAAATATTTTAATGTCTTCTGGCGATAACCTTTTAATGCTGCTGGCATTCATGTCTTTCACACTGTCGTTACGTTCATGAATCGAAAAGTTTTCTGACGTGACATCAGGAAACTCAGGCAGGTCTAAAAAGTTGGCAATTTTATTGAGTTCGTCCTGTGGCGAGCGTGCCAGGTCTTCATAACGCATTAAATGAAATTTATTAAGATGTTTTGCATCATCTAACATAACTTCATTGCTGCGCGCCCACTGCCAGGCCGACTTATCCATTGGCCAGCCATCTTTAATAGACTTAGGGTCCCCTTTACGCGAAATACCTTCGGCAACAGCATAACCGTTGCGAACAATGCCAATAAAATGGGCATTTTCAAAATGCTTTTGAAACCAACGGGTACGGGCAGCATTGGGCGGTGATTTTTCTACTAATACCGGTTTGCTTAAGTCTAAGCGCATACCCCATTCTTTTTTTATGCGTTCGACATCAGGGCCCTCATCATTTTCATTCAGGCAAAAAATATCTTCCCGATCGACCCACATTCTGGGAATGCCCAGGTCGTAGTCCTTTTGAAACTGGTCTGTAATAAAATGACCTTCGGTAGGCAGGGCAGACATATCAGGGTGGCGGCCCATAAGCTCCGAAAGCAGGGTCGTACCTGAGTTGTAGCAACCCACTATAAAAACCCATTTTTTAGGTTTTGGAGTGGGTTTGGCCGCAATTTTTACTTCGCGATAAATATTGCCTAGTGCTTCGCGGGTTACCGCCTTAAATCGGGTTCCTTTCATAGGTATTTTTACTTTCTCTGTCGCTACATATTTAAACTAATACGCATTTTCTAAACGATAGACTTAGCCGAAGATCAAAATAATGATATCTTACGCGTCGTTTTGTCGGCTAACCGTGGCTGCAGTACTTTACCGGAGTAATAATGTTTAAGATAGAGAAGCCTACCGCAATTGACAGAATTAGGTTTGGTATTACGTCTTTATATTCAAAAATTGCGAAAAGGGTAGGTTATCACCAGTCTCAGATTGTAGTCTGTGGTTACCCCAGAGGGGGAACATCTCTACTTTACAACATGCTATCGGCAACATTGCAGCATAAGTTTACGTTTACGTCTTTTGAAAAATACTATATTCACCATATTCATAAGTTGGGGAATATCGCGTCCAAGGCTCCGTTAGACATAAACCACCTAGAGTATATAGACCAACTCAACATACATAAAAAGAATATCACGGCCATTATTGTCATCCGGGATATCCGTGATGTCGTGACCTCAAAACATCCTATTCAAAGCGATGAGTACTTCATTGGGTATGATTTTAGTTACTGGCCGCAAGGTAACTCTCTTGCAGACTGGAAGTACGATGCGCCTGGTGTTCTGGCGATTACAGATAAAATTAGAAAGCTGCAGAATAACCCTGAAATCTACGTGTTGAGATACGAAGATCTAGTAAAAGAGCCTGATGTAATTCAGTCAGATTTGAAGAGCCGGTTTGGCTTACCTTTCAAGGGTCTGTTTTCTAAATATCATGAGTTCAAGGGTGATCTTGCCTACAAGTACGAAGGTAAATACAAAGCCAAAGATGAAAGCCTGGTGATGGAAGGCAAAGCCGTTCAAAATCGGGCGAAACGCTGGCATCAGGAGAAGTATCGCGAGCGTTTGGTTTCACAGTTTGAACAATGCCCAGAATTGTTTGATATCTTAATTGAGTTCGGTTACGAATCTGATCGTACGTGGTTTGAACAATATAAAAACAACTCCAAGATTGATGTGTAGTAATGAATAAAGTTACATCAAACCGTCGTCCCGCTATTTTATGTGTTGCTAACTGGAAGTCAGACGTGGGCTATGCCTGGTGGCTTATGGAAAGCTATTGGGTAAAAATTAGCGAAATGTATGCAAAACAGTACGATACCTTGTTGGCGTATCCTGAAATAAATTCGGTACCGGAGGCTATTGAACACAGCGATATTACCTATTTTCAGCATACATTTCGCGCCACTTCTTTTGACGATATTAAACGTAATATCGCCTTGATTAAAAAGTACAATATCAAAGTGCTTTATTTGTCAGATTATGGTGTTTCAAGCCCCGCATTTGCACTATACCGTATGGCGGGCGTAGAAAAAATTATTGTGCATGACCACACACCGGGCTTACGAAGCAAAGCTACCGGTTTAAAAAAACAGCTTAAAAAGATTAAAGCAAATCTACCGCTGTTGCGGGCCGACGCTGCCTTTGGTGCCACCAGTTTTGTTACTCGCCGGCTTACCGAAACCGCGTGTTTTGATGCGTCTCGCTGCTATACCGTGCAAAATGGAATACTTCCGTTTAACGCTACCGCTACCTCAAAAGACAGGTGGCACCAACTTGTTGGCGACACTAACGCCAAAGTTATTGTTACTGCTGCGCGGGCCAATCGGTATAAGGGCATCGACTTCGCTTTAAAAACCATTGCTAATTTGGTGCATACACATAATCAAATCAATATTGTTTACCTGTTATGCGGAGACGGACCCGACTTAGAAGGCTTTAAACAACAGGCAAAAGCCCTGAACATAGAAGCGTATTGCCGTTTTCCGGGGCGCGTGAACAATGCCAGCGAATTGCTGGGATATTGCTATGTAGGCTTTCAGCCAGCTCAGGGCGAGGTGGGTTACTCATTGTCTATTTTAGAATATATGTACGCAGGTTTACCCGTGATTGTGCCTGACAACGTGTCGGTATGTGAAGCGACTGAAAATAATAAAACAGGCGCCATTTATCCATCGGCAGATGATGAACTGGCCGCCAAAGCTATCGCCGGTTATTTGGATAACACTGATCGCCAGCAGCAGCATGGCGCAATGGCTAAACAAACGGTAGAGCAATGCTTTACTTTACAGGCAACGCATCAGGCGTTAGCAGATGCATTAACGTCAGTAGTAGGACGCCAATAAATGAGTGGACCCGCCTTTAAAGCATTTCAAACATATAACAATGAATCAACGCTAAAGATACTGAGCCTGGCTGCGATGTATCCCAGCAAAGTTCAGCCCTGGATGATTAATCATCTTTATCAGATTGAACAAAACGGTGGGCAAAACAGAGTTCTTTCTGTTGAAACAGAAGACTATGCTTTTGATTCAAAGCTCAGCAGCTACGATCTTGCGAACTACTACTGGAGTATGGGCAGCCATCGTAAAGATCAGATGGCAAATGCACTTAAACAGCTTTGTCGTCCGACAGTTGCAGCAAATACTGTCAAACTATTAAGTAAAGACTATTGGCCCGAGTCGCTTAAGAAAAAAGTGATGCATGGATTAAATGCTTACAGCTTTACACTAAAGCCAGACATTATTCATAGTCACAGCGAAATAGCAGGGTCTCGGTTCTTAAGCTTAATAAAAGCGAATGGGGCGCCATTGGTGCATACTTTTCATGGGCAAACTCCCGTTGGCGTTCCCTCTATTAGCGTAGAAGCCCGACAGCGTTACTCAAAATACGCACAAGCTATTTTTGTGAATACACAATTTGCAAAAAAGCAATACGAAGCGTTAGGCGCCCAAAGTGACAATTTTGCCATTATTCCACAAGGTATCGAACTTGCCCAATGGCCCTTTAAACCTAGTGCGCCACCTACCGGGGGCCAGCCTTTGCATCTGCTTACCGTAGGTCGGATCGTAGCTGAAAAAGGACATAGGTATGTTATTGACGCTTTAAAGTTACTCATCGATTCGGGTATAAATAGTCAGTATCATATTGTCGGCCGCGGCCCGGAATCTGAAGCCCTTGAAGAGCAAGCACAACGATTAGGCATAGCTGACCGTGTTGTTTTTCACGGCGTATTAATGGGGCAGGCATTAAAGCAGCAATATACAAACTCGCACATTTTTGTTTTGCCCAGTCTTAAAGGCGATGGGCAGGAATGGGAAGAAACTCAGGGCGTTGTGATTCAGGAGGCCCAGGCATCAGGCTTATTAGTTATTGGTGCCGACTCAGGTGGTATAGCTGAATGTATCGTAGATGGTGAAAATGGATTTGTTGTGCCCGACCAACAACCGAAAGCTTTGGCTTATAAAATTATGGAAATTATGAATGCACCTGATAAATGGCAGCAATGGCAGCGTGCTGGCAGGCAGTGGACGAAGAATAACTACGACCTTGAGGTAGTAGGTTATAAAGTTTTTGACATATACCAAGACATAAATAAACGTAATAGTAGTCGCTAACCACCCATCAGTCGTTAGTGTCTTACCCTATCTTTATCGCTCTCCATCATTAATATAAAAATTGCATTGAAATATATATGCAATAAAAACCGTATTTTAAGTAAAACCTCTTAATTGTCGTGAAAATTGTAAAGGCAGCAGTATGGACTTAAGTAAGTTAAATAAAAACCCCGTAGCATGGTATACCACTGGTACTATACTTCGGCAACTTACTGCAATTATTATGCTGCCCATATATACCCAGTATCTTTCGCCAGAAGAATACGGAATAGTAGGGGTGCTTGCGGTAATATTAGGTGTTTATGAGCTTTTTTTGGGTGCCAGATTTGGGGTGGCATTGCCTAAATTCTTTTACGACAGAGAAACGTCAGAACAAAGATATGGTTTGATTTCTACCGCATTATTGTCGACCATTACTATGAGCGTAATTGGAGCCGCAGTATTTAGTGCATCAGCCCCTTATTTGGCGGCCGATTTCTTTGAACGACCTGAGCTAACCTATGCATTAGTTGCTTACGGTATAACATTATTAACAAGTTCTATAGAAGAGTATACGCTCGTCTTCTTTCGTCTGGAAGATAAGCCTTTTTTCTTTTTTGTAATGTCTATGGCTAAGTTATGTATGCAGTTATCTTTAAATGTATATTTCTTGATATACCTGGGCATGGGTGTAGAAGGTGTGATTTACAGTGGTGTTATCGCGTCCGGATTTTTCGCAGCTATTTCATTTGTGTATACGATTGGCAAATGTGGCTTTAAGTTTAATAAAGCTGAACTAAATTTATTGTTAGTTTTTACCTGGCCTATTTGGCTTTCGGGTTTTGCGACGCTGTATATTACTTTAACAACAAACTTTTTAATAAAGCATTTTGCATCATTAGAAGAAGTCGGGTTTTATCACTTTGCGCTTAAATTCAGTAGCTTAATAGGGTTGTTGATTTGGCGACCATTTAACCAGTGGTGGCAAACAGAACGGTTTAAAGTTGCTAAAGATATATCCGATCCAAAGCCTATTTTCTCTTCCGCGTTTATTTTAATCACTACGTTAATGAGCATAGGTGCTTTCGGAATAAGTACAGGTGTAGAAACACTCATCGACATAATGGCTGACCCTGCCTATTTAGCGGCCTCTAATATTGTTCCCGTACTTTGCTTAATGACTCTTTTGAATCTACTGAACTTCTTTTTAAACTTTTCTTTTTTTAAGGCTGAAAAAACAAAAGTTTTGCCTAAGGTGATAGCTTTCAAAGCAATCCTGCTAACGCTAACGCTAACCAGTTTTTCGTATCAGTGGCAGTTGTACGGAGCTTTGTCTGCGTTATTACTGTGCCAAATCGTAGAGTTTTTCACTATGTATATATTGAGTAAGAAGTATTACGATTTAGGGTTGCCAATTTTAGCGTTTCTTACAATGATATCAGCAACAGCAATAGGGATACTGGTAACGATAAACTTTGTAGGCCTTGATATACCATTGTGGCCACGTATAGGTTACCTGGTTGGGTGTTTCCTCCTTTACCTGATATTTGTTACCGTTTTCCTCTTTGTTATCACCGAACATGGGAAACAGTTAATCAGCTTTACACGAAGGCGTTGGAGTTAAATACTCAAATTTTTTGCCGTGCTTTGACAGCTAGCCGAGATTGAAAATGTTTTATAGAAAAGAAATAGATGGTTTAAGAGCGTTAGCTATACTTCCGGTAATTTGGCTTCATGCTGACTTGCCTTATCTGTCCGGCGGATATCTTGGCGTCGATGTTTTTTTTATCATTAGTGGCTTTCTTATCACTTCCATCATTGTTCATGAAATCAATAAGGATAAATTTTCATTAATCTCGTTTTATGAGCGTCGGGCACGGCGAATATTACCCGCCTTATTGTTTGTTATTGCTGTAACAAGTATCTTCGTACCCTTGGTGAGTTCAAACCCGGATTATCTAAATAGCTATGGCCTTAGTGTTTTAAGCACTTTAGCTTTTTCGTCGAATTTGTATTTTTGGCAAACTTCAGGTTATTTTGGTTCAGTTTCTGAGTTGTCGCCAATGTTGCATACCTGGAGTTTGGCTGTTGAAGAACAGTTCTATATATTCTTTCCATTGGTTACCTTATTTTTACTTCCCTTGGGAAAAAAGAAATTCTTTTATACCTTATTGGTATTTTTAGCAATAAGCTTAGTTATTGCACAATGGGGAGCTTCTTACTCACCTACCGGCAATTTTTATCTTCTACCCTCCAGAGGATGGGAGTTACTTGCAGGAGCTATAGCGGCGCTGATATTTTCAGGTAAACGAATATCTTTAATTAAAGATACTTACAAATCAGCTTTATCAATGATAGGTTTTTTATTGATAATCGTGTCGTATTTTTTATTTGATGCTTCGACACCGCATCCTTCCTTTCTGACCTTGCTACCCGTGGCAGGAACAGCACTAATATTACTTTTTTCTAACGAGAAAAATTTTATAGGAAAGGCGCTTTCCAATAAAGTTTTAACTACTATAGGTTTGTTGAGTTATAGCCTTTATTTATGGCATCAACCTATCTTAGCTTTAATGAAAAAAAGCTATTCAGAACATCTTTCAGTCGTCCAGATACTGTTCGCTGTCACTCTTACATTTATACTGAGCTATATATCGTGGCGTTTTATCGAAAATCCTTTCAGGAAGAAAAATAAGTTTAGCCAAGGCTTCATTTTCAAAACATCTCTTTTTTCGATTTTAGTGTTTTTTGTTATAGGGGCAATTTTTAAAGAAAATTTGCATATTCAGCGTTATTTTTATCCAAGCGAAATGACGAGATTTGACAAAATAAACGAAGCCAAAGCTGCACATGCAAATCAAACTATGTTTGATAATGGGCAGTGCAAATTCTGGTCACCCGTATTAGATGAGAAATTTGTCCAGCGTTTTGCCGATTGCGCAGAAAAGCACAGGCGAGCGGTCTTTATTCTTGGCGGAAGCCATGGAATGGATTTGTATAACGCCATAGCTTTAAACAGCGCTAATCACTTTGTTGTAAGCGTATCAAGAGGGTTTTGTCGGGCTCACGATTTTTTGGAGAAAACCTCTAATCTACCCAAATGTCAGTATGAGGATTTTAAGACTTTTTCTGAAAGGTACAAAAATAGCATTTCGCTTGTACTATATACGCAAACGCCTGATAGGCTATTTTCAGTAAACTCGCTAGATAAAGCTTCCCCTGATACACTTTCCAAGACTAGTATGGACGAAGTCGTGACGTATTTAGCAAGTCTGAAAAACGATCTGTCGCTTGATGTAATGATGATAGGAATGCTACCACCGTTAAATAAGTCGCCAATAGACTGGGATTATCGGCTGCCATTCTCAAAACAATACGAACATATCATCTCTCCAAACTCTATTTTACTCACAAAATTGGTAGACAAAGAGTTTAAGAGCAAACTTGCAAAGCATAGTATTCCTTACATTTCTAAGTTTGAGGGGTTTGCTTTAAATTTACCAGAAGATTTACATCATAGTGGCAACATAACTTACTCGGATAATAGACATATTAGTTATTACGGTGAAAAATTATTTGGAAGAAAACTAGTTCAGTATTTGAATAAAAATAACTTTAAGCAGTTATCTCCTTTGCCTGAAAATAATACTCAATAAAGCGGTTGAGCATTGTACTGAAGGTATTATCATAGGGTTTAATTAAAGAAAATAATGCCAATGAAACGAATAATTACTTTCGGCACATTTGACCTGTTTCATGTTGGTCATGCTAATCTTTTTGAACGCGCTGCAGCTATGGGTGACACATTGATTGTGGGCGTTTCTACCGATGATCTAAATGCTGATAAAAAGGGACGCACGCCTATTTATAGCTTTGCAGACAGGGTAAAGATTATCAGTAGTCTTCGTTACGTAGATTTGTGTTTTGCAGAAGAATCGCTTGAAAAAAAATCAGAATATTTGCGACATTACCAGGCTGATATATTGGTGATGGGGGATGACTGGAAGGGACGGTTTGATCATCTTAAAGATATTTGCGACGTTGTTTATCTTGAACGCACCCCGTCGGTTTCGACCACTGAAATTATCGAAGTTATTACATCGAAGTAGCGGTGAAAAAGGACGCTTAAAGGTGCACCAGCCCACTTTTCATGAAGTCAGCATCGGCACCTTATTAAACAAGCTACCGAAGTCCGAAGTTACTTAACTTGGCTTTAAATTTTAGCGGAGTATCGCTGATATCATTATGAACACCAATGCGCAGTAGTGAATGTGGCGAAAGATTATCCGCAGTATTAATGCCTCGCATGGTGGTTACCGCAGCATCATAGTGCTGGCATACCAGGTTATGCGCTTCTTCTGAAAAATCTCCGTTAGGAAAACAAAACGTTGATACAGCCACACCTGTTTTTTGTTCAAGAATAGACTTAGCTTCAACCACTTCTTCAAACAACTGTTCGGCAGACAAATTCTCTTTCAGGCGGTAATGCCGGCGAGTATGGCAGCCCACTTCCACATGCATGGTATTTTTGGCATCTAACAATTGCTCTAAAGAAATCATCTCTACCGGTGCATGGGTGGCTGCCGGTATTGGTTTTAATGCCTGATAAATATCATGGTCAGAATACTGTTTTAGCTTGTCGATAACCTGGGCTGCGTTGTCGCGACTCATCGGCACTTTAATATCTTCACCGGTGAGTTTAAGTAACGCCTGCCATTCATCGGTAATGGCTGCTTCAGGGCTAAGCAGCAGGGTTAATACTTTATTTGGCCAGAAAGGGGCGGGCTGACCTAAAAAGTCGGTAACGACATACAAGGTGCTAGGGTACCCAAACTGTTTTAGTACCGGAAACGCATATTCGTAGTTGTCTAACCAGCCGTCGTCAAAGGTAATGGCTACCGTTAGCGGGGCGCGCTCCTCGGTGGTTTGTGTCATCCATTGCGACACCGTCATCACCGGTAGGCGTTCGTCTTTAAGCGTTTGCATGTGCATAGCAAAGGTAGCTTCTGATACCACCATGCCGGGTTCTTCGCGCTGGTAGCGGGCATCGGTAACCGGCAATACACGATGGTACATTAATACAATCAGCTTCTTGTCACCGCGCTTTACTAACGACCAGCCCAGGGTGCCTGCTGTAGCCGAAACAATATTTTTAATAAATTGCTTAACCACGTAAAATTCCTATCGGTAATGCTTTAACTCAAACCAGAACGGACCCATATCGTCCAGCCGGTTTACCTCGTGTTTGCGGCCGCTGAATTTGGGGGTTAAAAAATGCCCCACGGCGGCCAGTTTATCACCTACCGAGCTTTTCGTGTCTTTAAGCTGCAGATATAAATTATCAACATCACCCAGGAACCAGCGTAGCTGTACGCCTTCGTTAAAACCGGTAACCGGTTCAAGCTGCTTGTATTCGCCGTCAAATAACAGGGCGGGAAAGTTTACCCCGGCATCAATTGAAAGCTGTAGCGACCCCCACAGCCGGGTGTTAATTTCCATTAAATAAGGCGTACCGTCGCTGGCGACTTTAAATTCGACCATGGCCGCACCGTGCCAGTTAACATTATCAAGCAAGGCTTTGGCGTGTTGTTTCATTAACGGGTTAACCGGGGCGCTTTCACTTAGTACACTCACGCCGCCAGAGGGCGGTTTTTCGCGCAAACGCTTATGGGCAAAAAAAGCTTTGGCCTGACCTTGTTGGTAATAACAAAAAATACCCGCACCCTGGCCATCAATATACTGCTGAACCATAAACGGATAATACTTAAGGTACTCTTTTTCGGTAAGCAGTTGTTCCATTTGCTGTTGGGTGTCGACAATATGCACCTGAGTTTCAAGCCAGCGATTTTCGACCAGCACTTTAGACAGTGCCGGTTTTAATACGCACGGAAAACTGACGTCCGTCCAGTTAATATCGTCGGGGGTTTCGCAATACTGAGAAAACGGTACCGGTACACCTAAGCGTTGTGCCAGCTGCGTAAGTTCAGTTTTATTGCTCAGGTCTAGTAATGTTTTAAAGTTGCTGAATGGCAGCTTACAAGGCGGCAGCGTATCGCGGTGCTCTACCAGGGTGCGGCTGGTAACTTCGGTAACCGGCAACAAAAAGTCTATCTCATACTTTATTACGGTAGAATGAACCCACTTTAAGAATTCAGCCGTATCAGCACTCGGATTCGGCCCCTGAAGATACTTTTGGGTATATTTGGAACACCCGGCCAGGGCGCTGGGCGTGCTGTCGGTTGTGTAAACAATAATATCTTTGCGCTTACCCAGGGCACGGGTGGCTGCCAGCGCACTGCGCTGAGCGGCATCAAAAATAAGAACGGCTGTTTTTTCCATGGCGTTACAACAATGTCCAGTATGCAGCAAGGATTATGCTTGGTATCCTTGTCTTTAGTAGTAAAACATTAGGAAGTTTGTCGGCTTACGCCTTACACTCCATTATGACTTATAAAATCTTACATTTAATCGACACCACCGGCCCTGGCGGGGCCGAAGATGTGTTTATTACCTTAGCCGATAAGCTTCGTACTGAGCAAACCGACTCTGTGGCGGTAATACGTGGTGAAGGCTATGTTGCCAACACTTTACGTAAACGCGGTATTGAACCGATCATAATTGACTCAAAAGGCAGCTTTAATGTTGGCTTTATTCGTCAGCTTTGTCAGCTTATAAAAAAGCATAACATTGGGTTGATACAATCACACCTTTTAGGCTCAAATGTTTATGCCAGCATTGTAGGGTTGATTACGCGTACCCCGGTTATTGCAACCTACCATGGTATGGTAGATGTGTCGCCTAACGAACGCTTTAAAAAGCTCAAACTGTGGTTTATGCGAAATGGTATTGCCCGGTTTGTGGCGGTAAGCCAGTCGTTGCAACAAAAAATACAAGAACACCAGTTACTGGTGCCCGAACGTACCAGCGTTATCTACAATGGTATTGACGTGTCGCTGTATTCACCAACACGTAATACACAATTAAAAAACAAACTAAACCTGCCTGAAAACACCTATCTTTTAGGGGCCCTGGGTAATGTACGCACATCAAAACGGTACGATTTACTGGTAGACGCCGTAGCAAAAGTTAACGCAAAAGGAATAAACTTTGCTGTAGTGGTTGCCGGTGACCCCAAAGCTTCACTAAAAACAAAATTGAATGCCCAGATGCAAAAGGCAGGGGTGAGCAATATTCATTTTATCGGTTTTATAGACGATACCGCTGAGTACCTGCAAAGCCTTGATGGCTTTGTTTTATCGTCTGACGCCGAAGGGTTTTCAATCAGTACCATTGAAGCCATGGCCAGCGGCTTGCCGGTTATTGCCACTAAGTGTGGCGGCCCAGAAGAAATCATTCAAAACGAAAACCAGGCAACGCTGGTAGAGGTTAATGCAGAAGCATTGGCACAGGCAATAACGGCGAACATAACACATCACCAGCCCGGTACAGTGAATAAGCAGGCAATGGAGCGGGTGAGTCAAACCTTTTCGCAATCGGCCATGGTATTAGCTTATGCACAGCTGTATAAAACAGCAGACAGCCAATACCCCGAATATAAAGTAAAAATGGAGCCCAGCGCTTGAATTATACAAAATATATAGCTGATAACTATGGCTCAAAGCGTGGGCTTGCCAGGTATGTCAAATTTAACCTAAAGCATTTGTTGGGTACTTATCGCAGTGCCGACCGCGATCAGGTTGGCAAAGTTGAACGGCTTATTTATATTTGTAGCGGCAATATTTGCCGTAGCCCATTTGGCGAAGCCGTAAGCATGAAAGCAGGGTTTCCGGCAATCTCTTTTGGTTTGCACTGCCGTGGCGACGATGAAGCGTTTGAAAAAACCCTGCATTACGCTAAACGACATGGCTACAACTTAGAACGCCACCGTTCAGCCCGCATGCAAGATTATCAGCCCATGCCTGACGATTTACTGATTGTGATGGAACCTGCGCATTTAGATGAGCTGAACAAACTCTACCCAGAACAAAACAAAGTACTCATTGGCCGCTTTGCCAATAAGCCAACGGTGTATTTGCACGATCCCTACAACACCAATCAGGTGTTTTTTGATAAATGCATGCAACAAATTGAAGAAGCAACCTTGTCTTTAATCAATACAATAAAGAAGTAGAAGTATATGAAAACCCAGGCAACGGAACTCAAGGACACTGACTTTGTCTTTTTGAAAGTCAAAAATCTATGGACCTATTTCAAATCCGAATCTTTGGCGTTTAAAAGTATTTGCGCTTATTTATTTATTGAATATGCTCGGCCCCAAGAAATTTTCCCTATTATAGATATACTGCCGTGGGCGCAGGCTTTTCTTGTACTGAGCTTCCTGGGGCTTTTTGCTGACAATAAAGCAAAGTTCAATTTCTCAGGAATGCATTTTCTGGTTTTACTTTTTACGCTGATAATTCATCTTTCTATTGCAGGCGCTTATGAGGTTACTTGGGGCTTGGAATTTTATATTCTATTTATGCAATGGGTAGTTATCTATTTTCTCATCACCTCCTTAGTTTCTACGAAAGAAAGATTCTATATCTTTTTTCTTGTGTTCTTTATTTGTAGTTTAAAGATTGCATTTGGTACAGCCAGAAACTTTGCTTTTCGGGGATTTGGTTTTACTAGTTGGGGCTTGAAAGGACCGTCAGGATATTTTGAGAATTCCGGAGAGCTAGCAGTTTTGATGTTGATTCTTTTCCCCATAAGTTATTTTTTCTACAGAACATATAAAAAAGATGTCCGTGTATGGGAGAAATATCTTTTGATGGCAGCCGTGATCTGCCCCATTTTGACTATACTCGGCTCAAGTAGCCGCGGAGCTCAGATAGCTCTGGTTGTTCAGTTACTGGTAATGTTTTGGCGGCAAATATTTAAACCAAAAATTTTTATATCTATAGCGGTTTTGGCTTGGCTGGGGTGGCAGGTTTTACCTGCTGAACAGAAGCTTAGATTCACCGAAATTGGAGAGGACAAGTCATCTATTCAACGCACATTATATTGGGAGAATGGTTGGGAAATGATGAAAGACCATCCTGTATTGGGGGTGGGATACTTCAATTTCAGACCGTACTTTCAGGATCACTATCCCGAAGACGTGCTATACGGATATGCGCAGCTTCCCCACAATATTTTCATTCAGGTAGGTACTGATGCAGGGTTCCTAGGCTTGGGAGTCTATATATTAATTATCGTACTTTCGCTAACACGTCGTCTACCACTAAAATTAGGTTCGAACCGAGATATTGGGCCTTATTATTTAGCTGCCTGGCAGGGGCTTAAGATAGGAATAATAGGTTTTGTCATCGCTGGGCAGTTTGTAACCATTGGTTACTATCCATTCCTCTGGATTTCAATTGCCCTTCAAACAGCACTTAAATTTGCCATTCAGGAAAATTTCAACAGAAAAGCGTAACCTTTCATATGAGTTCACAAGCAGTAAATACAAACAAAGCCTGGATAACCTGGGAACGACAACCGAGAAATCGCTCAATGGCGGCTGTATTTGAGGCCGATTATATTGAGCTGTGTACTTCGAAGAAAGGGGTATCCAGATACTTGGAATGTATAAGTTACACCTTTAAAGCTTTACGTCGAAGCCATTACGATATTGTTTTTGCGCAAAACCCATCGATAGTTTTGGTTGCTGTCGTAGCTGTACTAAAACTATTTTTCAAGTTTAAGCTAGTTATTGATGCTCATAACGCAGGGGTGCGACCCAAAGAAGGGCGAATAGCAACGCTAAACTGGTTAAACCTCTTTCTTCTGAAACGCGCTGATGTTGTTATCGTAACTAACGAACAATTAAAGCACTATCTAGAAACTCATAACGTAACGGCGGTAGTGTTCACCGATCCTCTTCCTAATCTGGCGAAGCCAAAATCACTTGGATTAGACAATTTTGTTTTTGTTATCTGTTCATGGGCTGAAGATGAACCTATCCATGAGTATTTACAGGTAGCGAAAGAGCGAAAAGATCTTAACTTCGTATTTTCTGGGAACTACAAAAAGTATTTCACTGAAAACGAGGTAGCTTCTTTACCAGAAAATATTAAACTGCCGGGCTTCGTCGCTGAGGATGAATACGCAGGTTTAGTGATTGATGCAAAAGTTATTTTAGATCTGACTACGAGGGAGGACTGTCTGGTGTGTGGGGCATACGAAGCAATATCAGCGAACAAAAAAGTTATTCTTTCCGATACTAAGGTCAATAAAGACTTATTTGGTAAAGCCGCATTTTATACTAAAAATAATAGTATTGATCTGAATATCGCCATTGATATAGCGTTGCGTACTGATATTGATGAACACATCTTACAATTCAAATCGGACTATAATACCACTCAGGTCAATGCCAAACAAAATGTGTTCGCCACACTTTGAACTTTTTATATACTCGAATTTATGCATATTCGTAAGGTGCAGTTATGCCATATTTTAAGAAAATAGTAGCCGTAGCCCTGGCAATGTTAGTCTTTCAACCGTCTTTTGCGGCTGAAAGTAAGAAGGAATGGACTTACGAAGCAAAAATGCCAATGCATGTGGTATACCCTCGACCAGATTGTGAAACTAGAGATGTGGCCAGACATAGATGGGCGCATACGGGTATGATATATCGAATCCCCATCGGCATCCAAGGCGGCGCTTGGCCATTTACATATCAATTAATTGAAGGGCCAGAAGGTGCTACTATTGGACGAAGTGAAGCTGACGAAAACTACGGCATCGTTTCGTGGAAACCTGAAACAGCGTCATCTTTCGAGACAACATTTCGTGTAAGAGTAAAGGATAAAGTAGGGAATAATACCGACATTAGATGGTCCGTAAAGGTAGATAACAGTAAATTTTTATTTATCCAGGATGGTTATGAAGGACGTAAGCTGGGTACTATCGATCAACCATTAGAAGATATTGAAGATTGGTATCAAAATGATAGAGACAATTCTGACTATCACAATAAAATAGTCGTATTTCGAGGAGGTGAATACTCTTTAATTGGAGACGATGGGGCGAACAATAATATTGCTTTAGATGCAGATACGAAAACCCCTAGCTTAATTGGTTTTCCCGGCGAACAAGCTGTAATCGACTCATCGCGTTCCAAGATTTTTACCGATGTGGGGAGCCTAAAAGATTTGTATGTTGCGGATCTAAACTGGAAAAACTCACGGCAGGACGTTAAAAACGCACATTTTTTTTGGGCTATTGGTGATGTAACAAGAGCCACATGGTGGAATAATAGTTTTTCGAATCACGGGATGGGTACAAAAGGTAATGATAATCCCGCCGGTGTTTTTATATCAAACCGATCTCATCATAAAAAAAATATCCTATACAAAGATAATAAACATGATGGCTTTATGAATGGCCGTGGTAATGGCTCATATGTAGATATCTACTATTCTAGCTATGTCTTGATTGAAGGCAATTACGCTTCAAATAGTGATAATGCATGCGGATTCTGGGCAAAAGGCACAACAAGCTTTGTTACTATAAGAGATAATCACGCTTACGAAAATATTGGAAGTGGCGGCATTTGTGTAGGTTATGGTAAGGAATCGCCTGAAATACCTCATGATCACGAAGTTGCATGGAATAGAATTGTTATAGCCGAAGGAAACAAACGTGGAATGGCACTTCTATGGGCTAATCAGAAATCATGGGATGGTAAACACTACAACTCACATATTTACAGAAACACATTAGTCAATGGTATGAGTTGGATCCGATTTAAAGGACAGAATGGTTATTTTTCAGACGGAAATGTTGTAGTAAACAATAATCAGAGGTATTGGGGGGAAAAAATAATGAAAACGTACCAACCAAATTTAACTGGAACTCAATCCGACTTTATTGTTGATAAGGAAGGAAATTTAACAGGGTTCGCAAAAGATTACGAGGGCTTGGCGGGTTATCAGCGGTAAACTAATTTCTTTATTTTTAAGCTGGAAAAGTTTAATTTATCTTTTTCAGCTTTTTTATTTTTCAATTATTAGAGAATTTCATTCTTAAAATAAACTCACTATCTAAAGGTAAAGCTTTCAAGATTTTTTATATTTCTCTAACGTTTGGCGAGGGTTACATTATTTGTGTAAATACACTGTTAATAACACAGCTATTTCGGAGAATATACATGCGGCGCTTCTATACTCCGCAAGTGTTATATCATTGGGTGAGTTATGCGTCGGCTCCTTGTAATAAATCTCAATCCAATTTTCAGTGATTTTCCTCACTAGATTTAGCTTGTTGAAGAGGTAGTTACAAGCGCGCAGATTGCTCTCAATTAAGACGTTTTATATTGTCGATTGATGTGATTGTACAATGAGTTTACTTTTTATTTATCTCTAATGTCTCCGAGGTTCTGCTAGCGAAAATGTGATACTTTGTCAGATGATTTTTCAAACGGAAGTGAGTTGAAAATATTGTGTACCTAAGCATATTTTTTAAACTGTAACTAGGTTTAGAATTACTATATCCAAAATTCTTTAGGGATTTGTGGCATCCAAAAGTAAATTCTTTTACCAATTCTGGTTCAATATTTTTCCAGCGTGCTAAAGCCGAACGATTGTGGTCCTGGCCCAAACGACCAAAAGCACTATTCGGTTGTGTAGGGTTAAGGATAGTCTGTAAATCATAATTAGTGCTTTCTGTGTCAAGAAAACTGGAGAGCGTAGCCACCCCTTTTTCAAGGTCACTTAAAAAATTCTCATATCTTATAGTTAAAACATTTTTTTCAGTCTCAAGCGAAGTTTTGCTATTAGTAATACCCCACGCTACTAAAGTATAATTTAATTTATCTGCTTTTGACCGGAAAGGCGATGGTGGGTTTACCCAACCTAATTTCTCCTGAGAAAGACTAACATCTCTACCATCTCTCACAATACGGACGAACTTCGCTTGTGGACATACCTTAGAAATTTGATTCACAAAATGTATATTTGCAGGAGTGCTGTCTACGATGTACTTTTTATTATCTTTCAAAGCCATTTCAGTCAAGAAGTTAACTAATAATGTTGGGTAACTAACGCTTTTTTCTAAAACCTCTTCAAACTCTTTCTCTGAAAGATTGGAGCGAACAAATTGACGTGAGCTAAACCAATCATTTAAAAAAATTTTTTTTCTGCTAATAGAGTTGAAGATATCGCCGTAACGTTTACGACAAACTGTCATAAGCAGTGTTTCTGCACGGTAATTAAAGAAAGATGCATCTGACGATAACAATTTTCCGAGCATCGTAGTTCCTGAGCGAGCGGAACCAATTACAAAGATGGGGGTAACTTCCATAGTCACATAAACTCCGTTTCATCCATGGGTTATATAGCAAGCTCAGCTAACATATTTTTTCACAGAAACAGCTATAAAAAAATATTGATAAAGGTACTTGTATTTAATACCTATCACACGTAGCCGGCTGTCTTCCAAGCTCTTTTAAACTTATAAAATAAAGAGTATCAGATATTAGAGTAATAGAATATGTATATCTAATACTTTCCATTGTATAGATAACTCAGAGAGCGGACCTTCAATATCACTGTACGGTGTAAGAGGTATGTAGTTAGAAATACCGCTACGCAACTAATTACAAAACCTAAGAGTGGCGGGGGAGCCAGTTTCACCATGTAAACGCTGATGAGCATGAGTGCCAGAAAGTGGAACAGATATATGGAATAGGAAGCATCAGAAAGCTTTCTGGATATATTAGAATGATTGGGGAGAAACTTAGAGAAAAAGTAAAAACACAGCGAAACACTGCACCATTGAGCTAGTAGGTAACCATACTCCTTTGCGATAATAGTCGGTAGGCCCCATGATGCCGGCAACAGCATATAGGGAATATACAGTGCTGCACCAAGAATTGCACCGCTGTAAATAGGTTTTAACCCGGTGAAGGAATGGTAGATTTCCCGCCGCATGGAGATGGCATAACCGAATGCAAAAAAGACAAAGTTGTAAAGTAAGCTATAGGGCGTAAACAGACCATATTTACGAACATAGATAGGAACGCCAAGTTTATTTAAAGACATGATACCCAGGGTTACAAAGGGCAAAACAAAGACCAGAAGCCAGAATGGAACGTAGTTAAAAGCTTTTATTGAAGAGACCAGGTTAACCAGTTTTTGAATAACGCCCCATTGGTGAAGCAGAGCAGTTATCAGAAAAAAGTAGATAAGGTCAATCAGGAACCATAAGTGATTGATATAACGGCCTGAGCTGAAAAAATCGGCGAGGCTGAGTTCCATCCAACCTGTATTTACTAATAAAAAATACATAGCAAGGTTGAGGGTGAATATGGTGGTTATTAGCGGAATAGCGATACGCGCGAGGCGTAGCTTTAAAAACCGACTGACACCGTATTTCTCCAGGGTCAGATAACAAAAAAAGCCGGAAACCACGAAAAAGGCAGGCATTCTGAAAAGATGAATGCTATCTACAAGATAATGCATAATAACACTAGTGTGCGGGTTTACCACCTTCAGCACTGCCTCTGGGCTGTAAATCTCAGCACCATGATATGCGATGCCCAGAATCATCAAAATGCCCCGCATCGTATCCAGATAATGGATTCGGGCACCTAACTTTTCGTACAAAAGATCGTCCTTTGAAGTTTTATATTATCAAAATTAAAAATACTGTGCAAAGCTTGTTGTTCCAAAACGAAACATTAATATACGTAAAATCTATCACTGCCCCGATCTAATTTAATTAGCAATAAGCTGCGTTGATTCATACTGCGTCAGTTGGAGTCATGTTGTGTTCTAATCGGTATTGTCGTTCGACTATAAGTTTTGGATGATACTGGTCAGTCTGTGTACAGTCCAGAAGCAATACGGGTATCGTCAACAGTTTTTTATAGCAACGCATGGGGTAAGTCACTAAGTTAGTGAGGTTTCCGAAACGTTGCGGGTTAAAGCCTGTGTGGTTAGCGAAATGCTCCAGTTACTTTCTGTCTCATTCTTAGCTTCATAAACGGCCTTTCTATTATAATGAGGGAAAGCGTAGCGAGAATTACAGTGCAAGCAGTACCTATAATCATCCCAATAAACATATTATCGGAAAACTTGAATCCTACGCCGAGACCAATTGGATGATATAAGTACATTGGATAAGAGATTTTAGCTAAATTTGTAATTAAACGTGCGTTTGCAAGCTTTAACCAGGGGGTTTCTGATAGTTTCATAATACATAGCATAATCGCTATTGCTAAGCTTCCTTCGAAAGTGAAGCCTACTGTATAGTGAAACGCCTGGATAGACGTCGAAATGTTAAGGCTTACCCCTGCTAGTAAAAGAATAAGCAGCCAACCGAAAGAAGGCAACGAGAATGAAGAGTAGGGTTTTCTAGATAAAAGAAATGCTGCAAGAGATCCTATTAAAAGTGAATCAAAACGTGTATCAAGCGCGTTATAGATCCACGGTATTTTATGTTCAATCGGAACGATATCAGTGTAGATAATTGTTCGCCACATGATACTAAGAATTATCGTACCTACAATCACCTGTACAGGCCTATTTATTTTAAAGGCAAATAGCAGAACTAATGGATAAATCAGATAAAATTGCTCCATAGTCGATAGCGTCCATAAATGCGCCACCATACCTGAACCATGGCCAAATAGTGCGTTGTAATAGTTGACTGTGTGGGTAGCCGCGAAAAGGATTAAGTTATGATCCCATGTATCGCCAAGAATTACGGTATCTAACACGTATGCTGCGATAATAAATGTATAGTAGGCAGGTGCAATTCTCAAAAATCGATTTTTCCAAAACCTTTTTGTATTTACCGCTTTTTGTAAATCGAATTCTTTGAGTAACGATCTTGTGATTAAAAAGCCAGAAAGTGCTAAAAGAAATGGTACGCCGATGCCCCGAAATGTCGTAAAACCCGCGTGACTCAAAATGATAAAATAAACAGCTAATACTCTGACTAAATCGAGCCCTGGCAGTCTTTCCTCACCTACAGTAAACGATCTTTTAATATTTTCTGACAAAATCCTGCTCGCTACGTACTTCTTTAAGATACAAAATAAATTAAGTTTACATTATATGACGCGATAAGAAAAAGCCCGGTAAGTGCCGGGCTATCTGATTACATCTTCGCTTCAATCTCTTTTTTAGTATTTATCAGAGCTTTTTGATTAGGTTTAACCTTCAAAGCCTGCTGAATCCATTTGTAGGCTTCATCTTGCTGACCCTGTTCGTTTAGCAGCCATGCCAGGTTATTCATTGCCTGCCAGTTTTGTGCGTTTGCTTCAACTACCTTGCGATATTGCGCAATAGACTCACTTTGATTATTGGCCCGGGCCAGTTCGCTGGCATACATTTCACGGGTATTGCTGTTAGCTGGCTGGTTAGCCAGATACTGTTTTAATACCGTAAAGCCTTCTTGCTGGTTACCTTGTTCTTTCAGGGCCTGATACAGTGCCTGAACCGTTCGGCTGTTGGCCGAGGCTTCATACGCTGCCCGTAAGTTATTTACCGCCTCACTGCTATTACCGCTGGCAAGGGCTACTTTACCTTGTAACAGTTTAACTGCAGGCGACTGAGCTTGCTGCTCGCTCAGTTTGTCCAATTGGGCTTTTGCTTCGTCAGGTTGCTTTTTAGCCAGGTAGATATCGGCAGCCAGAAGTATCGCCTGGGTTGTTACCGGGGTGTTGTTGTTAATTAACGGCTGTAATGTACGCATGGCTGTATCGTTGGCCCCTTGCAGGGTTTGCGTGCGTGCCAGCATATAATGAACTGCCGGTGTCGACATTTCATTTTCAATCAGCTTGTTTAAACGATATTCAGCTTTGGCATGTTCACCTATTTGTAAAAACGAGCGCGCAAGCAAAAACTCAGCTTTAGGTTTAGTCTGTATCGGGAAATTTGCATTTTTACCAATGTCGATGGCTTCGTCGAAATTACCGGTCAGTACATTTGCATACATTTTGGTGTATTGTTGTGAATCTTCGGCAGTGGTTACCTGATCAAGCAGTTGTTTTGTTTTATCTGCTGAATTCTTACTGTTCTGCGCAGCTAAATAGGCACCTTTTAACGCTTGTTCATCGTTAGGGGCTTTGTTCAAAACGTCGGTGAAAAGAGTAAATGCCTGGTCGAACTGCTGGGCTTCCATCGTACGCATGGCTTCATGATTAAGCGCCGATATATTGTCTTTATCAAGTTGTCTTACTTTTTTATATATTGCATCTAGCGCATCGTAGTTGCCCTGATACTTCTCAAACTCTGCGGCAATCAAATAATTATCGACGTTGTCAGGTTCTTCGTTTTGCCATTGTTCAAGCTTTTCTCTGGCGGCGTCTTCGCCTTCTTCGTTCACTTTAAGGGTTAGCAGAATAAGTTTGGCTTGTTTAGTGTTACCTTCAGCTTCTTGCGCCAAAATGCGGTTAGAGGATTGACGCACCATGTCTAAGCCTGACTGGTCACCCGAAATCAGTTTAAATAAGCCCACTTCCTGACGTTGTTGTTCAGTTTTGATGCTCTCGCCATCAATTTGAGACAGCAACTGGTTTGCACCCTTAGAAAAACCATCACCTATAAGACGCATACTGGTGATAACCGACAGCTCTGCATTGTCGTTTATCATTTCGGGGCTACGGTCAAATATCTCTAATGCGTCGTTGCTGGCGCCGGTTTCAAGCTTAGCGGCAATATAAAGCTGTTTGGCGGGGTGGTTAGCCGGTACACGATTTACGATGCGCTCTAAGTTAGCAATAGACTGTTCGTAGTTTTTCAGCTTGAAATGGGTCATACCTGCCACATAGGCAGTAAGCGGGCTTTGTAATCCTCCGTTTTGCGCTTTTTCTATATGGTTAGAGGCTTTTTCAAAGTCTTCATCAGCCAACGCCACAATAGCGGCAAGCTGATTTGCCATTGCCTGGTTAGGATAACGATTTAAAATTTCGTTAATATACTTAGTGGCTTCATCAAACCGCTCTAGTCGAATTAACGACTCGGCAATATTAAAGTTCAGACGTAAAAAGGCAGGTTTGTCTTCAAGCAATTGCTGAAAGTTTTCCAGCGCGGCTTCGGTTGCCCCCATGCCGTATTGAATTTCAGCAATAAGAGTACGGGTAACCCAGTCGTTCGACTGCTTCTTTTCGACGTCAGCCAAAGCCTGTTCGTCGGCACTGTTAGGATTGATTACAAACTGATCTACCAGGGTAAGTAAGGTGGCGTCACGTTCGTCCAGCTGACTCTTAT
This sequence comes from Alteromonas lipotrueiana, assembly GCF_019249245.1. Lineage (GTDB taxonomy): Bacteria > Pseudomonadota > Gammaproteobacteria > Enterobacterales > Alteromonadaceae > Alteromonas > Alteromonas lipotrueiana. The sequence goes on from NZ_JAESDK010000002.1 coordinate 113,986, forward strand.
CAAGTTTGTCAATTATTGACTGAGCTGCTTGTTTATCGCCCTGACGACCTAGTACTAATGCTTCGATAATTTTTACAAATGCAGAAGCTTCAAAACCCTCGCGTTGTTCAAGTTGCTCGATAGTGTGCAAGGTAGCATCATTATTGGCATAGGCATAAGTAGCACCGATGTAACTGTCAGAAAACTTTACAGGTGATTCGCCGGCCTCTATGGCTTTATCAAACGCGCTGACGGCATTTTCCATACTGCCCATTTTGTAATAGGCCTGGGCCAGCAGTAAACGGGCCTCTGCGTTGTCAGGTGCCTCTTGAATAGCTTGTTTTAATTCTATCAAGGCTTGCTGATATTCATTATTTTCAATAGAGGTGCGGGCCTGAGAAAGCTGCTCTTCGATGGTTTGTTCGGCACAACCGGCCATAAGAGCCAGGGGCAGTGCGGCAATCAGTATTTTTTTAGTAAATGTTTTTTTCATAAATAAGGACTTTTTAATGAAGATATACAGGCACTTTAAGCGGTTTGGCAATAAAGTTAAAGAAGATACGCCAGAATGAAAGTTTTATATTTAAATAGGCGTTGATGATCCTTGCTGCTTTGACGGATCAGTATATTTAATAAATTTTGCAGGAACACCACCTACTACGGTGCTGGGCATAACATCTTTTACCACTACAGAACCCGCTGCTATTACTGCACCTTTTCCAATTGTTACGCCCTGAGTAATGATACAACCTGCGCCAATCCACACTTCGTCTTCTACGGTTATAGGCTTAGAACTGGTGCCTCGACCTGTTTTTTCATCATGGACTAACCCATGACTTGCTGTTTCAAACATAGTATTTGGACCAATAAGCGCATTTTTGCCAATGGTTACTTTTTCTTCGGGTACACCGAACCGAACGTTAGTGTTTAAAAACGAACCTTTTCCTATTGTAATGTTCTTTGCCCCACCAATAGGACGAATAGTAATAGGTGCCCATATTTGGCAGGCGCCTTCTATTACCACACCTGCTAACGAAAGAAGCCGATGTCGTGATTTATCAAAGAATTTAAAGCGAGGTAAGTAGTTTGCGAGTGTGAGAAATACTGTTTCGCGCATCATGTCTGTTTAGAAATGTATGGGGGATTTATTTTATAGTGTTGTCAGGCTTGCGGCTAATCTTTTATTAGTGGGTAACTTTAAATCTAGCGGCAGTCTTACTTAAAGGCTGAGGATTTGAAAACTGAAAGCCACAAAAAAAGCGACCCGAAGGTCGCTTTTTTAAACTATGGCGTGCGTAAAATTAAGATTTACGACGGCTGGTAGCACCAAGACCTAACAGGCCAAGTGACAATACAGCAATAGTTGAAGGTTCTGGTACATCAAATACGGCGCTTACGTCGCCAGTAATTTGCTGCTCGCCTTCTAGAGGAATGTTATCAAAGTCGCCATCTACACGAACGTTCATGTAGAAAGGAGTAGGAGATACAAAGTAAGTATCGCCATCTTCAGTTAATTCGAAGTCACGGAACATGAAATCAAACACGCCACCGAAACCGTAAAGCAAACCAACGTTTTGGCCGATAGTTTGGCTTGAACCTAACAGCATGTCATCAGCAGTGTTCGCTAAATCTAATGTTGCTACGTCGTTAGCAAAAGTATCCTGGTCGGCATCAAGGTACAAAGAAAAAGAACCAGTATCTGCAGATAATGAAGAGTTAGAACCCATTGCGCCAGGGCTCATTACCGTACCTTCAGCAGTAAACGTTGCATAAAGGTTATAGTTAGCGCCAATTACTGAACCGATTTGTGAACTGTTAGCAGTACCGCCGTTGCCAAACAACTGGTTCATTGAAGCGAATGCAGAAACGGTAAAACCACCTTCGTCATCAAAGTTGATGATTTCGGTATAGCCGCCATTTAGCTTATCAGCCTGAACGATTCCGCCACCGTATGGAGTTTCGTCAATTTCGAAATCCAGGAAGTCAGCTTGGCTAGCAAAAGAAGCCGAAAGACCAGCAGTAAGTGCGATAGATTTTACCAATGTTTTAATTTTCATTACTTTCTCCATATTCCAATGTGAAGAGCTTGTAGTAAACCCTGCACAACCCTATGCACGTGGAGTACCAACTTTATAGGTCGTTGATACCCTCAGAGTTTTGTTTATTGCGAAAAAATGAATGTAAAAAAGTGTAAATTACTCTGACACCAAATAGGTTGAAAAGTGAGCTTTTCAGACTTGTTTTTATAACTTGTCCCGCTTGTAGCAGCTGGTGTGGAAACAAGTGAAATTGATATAGGCTACTAAAATAGGGTGGTATAGCACTATTTTGTATTTTTTCAAATTAAAAAGTATTGGATTTAATCAAGTGTATTAAAGGTTATAAGGTGGGGACAAAGGGATTTTGGTCTGCAGGGTGGTTATAAAAAGCGTACTTACCAATACCTATGTTAAAGAAGGCGGCTAATGTGAGCCATTTTTTATTATGCCATAAAATAGGCGGCCTGGTAGCCGCCTATTGTGCAATATAAACTAACCTTCGTCATTAACATTTTCGACGGCGGGTTGCGCCAACGCCTATCAGTCCTAAAGCTAATATAGCCAGTGTTGAAGGTTCGGGGATAAATACCGCACTCACATCCCCAGTGATGGTTTGTTGGCCTTCTAACGGAATAGTATCAAAGTCGCCATCTACGTTTACAAACATATAAAACGGCTTAGGAGATACAAAGTAAGTATCGCCCTGCTGCGTTAATTCAAATTCGTTAAACATAAAGTCAAACACTCCACCAAACCCGAATAGCAGGCCCACATTGCTACCTATTGAGTTGCTGGAGCCTAGCACAAGGTCATCACTGTTATTGCTCAGGGTGAGTGATTCTACGTCCAGGGCACTCGTATCCTGTTCAGGATCCAGGTACAGCGTGAACGAACCGGTTTGGGCAGAAAGTGATGAATTAGACCCCATGGCCCCCGGTGTCATCACAGTGCCTGTTGCGGTAAAGGTAGCGTATAGATTGTAATTAGCCCCGATAACCGAACCTATCTGCGAACTATTAGCCGTGCCATCGTTACCAAATAGCTGATTCATTGAGGCGAAGGCAGACACCATAAAACCGCCTTCATCGTCAAACGTGATTATTTCAGTAAAACCGCCATTTAATTTATCGGCGGTAATAACTTCGCCGCCGTATGGCGATTCATCAACCTGAAAATCCAGAAAGTCAGCATGACTCGCAAACGTTGCAGCAAGACCCGCTGTTAAAGCTAAAGATTTTACCAATGTTTTGATTTTCATAACTATCTCCGTATCTCACATGACAGGCTGAAGTAGCCCTAATCTAGTACTGCATTACTAGTGCCAAACCTTAAGTAACTAAAAAGTATTAGGTTAATTTTTGAGCAAAATGAATGTGTAAAATAAATCGACAGTGTTGGAGAGCCCGCCGCGAAAGACGTAGGCGTTATGACATAGCTGGGTGGGCAGGTCTTACTACAATAGATAAGAATATCGGTAGAGGATATTCAGGTTTACCAAAACTGGATGAAGCGGTGAATCGCCGCATGGTTTTCGTACAACAAAAAGGACGACCAAAACGTTTAATGTAGAGCTATGAATGATTAATTAGGCAAGACTGTATTTATATAAGTTAACTGATAGGAGTGTATGGATAAAACACGGTTTTAGGTAATGGCTTTTGAGAGAGCTTGAAAGGACGACGTTTGGATAGCGAACAAAGGCGACTAAAGCGGTATAGAAGCGTACCAGTTAACCTAAATAAAAAAGGCGACCCTGAGGCCGCCTTTCTTTAATAGCGTTTCGTAAAATTAAGATTTACGACGGCTGGTAGCACCAAGACCTAACAGGCCAAGTGACAATACAGCAATAGTTGATGGCTCTGGCACATCAAATACGGCGCTTACGTCACCAGTAACTAATTGCTCACCTTCCAAAGGAATGGTGTCGAAGTCACCGTCTACACGTACACTCATGTAGAAAGGAGTAGGTGATACAAAGTAAGTGTCGCCGTCAGCAGTTAGTTCGAAGTCACGGAACATGAAATCAAACACGCCACCGAAGCCATACAACAAGCCAACATTTTGTGCCAGGTTAGAACTTGAACCTAACAGCATGTCGTCAGAAGTCATCGACAAGTCTGAAGGTGAGTTCACGTCTGCAGTCGTATCTTTGTTAGGATCTAAGAACAACGAGAACGAACCAGATTCTGCTGATAATGATGAGTTAGAACCCATTACACCAGGAGTCATCACAGTACCAGTGGCAGTAAACGTTGCATACAAGTTGTAGTTTGCGCCGATTACAGAACCAATTTGTGAGCTGTTTGCAGTACCGTCGTTACCGAACAACTGATTCATAGAAGCAAAGGCTGTTGCGGTAAAGTTACCGGCATCATCAAAGCTTAGTAATTCAAAGTAACCGCCATTCAGTTTATCAGCAGTAACAACTTCACCGCCATACGGAGTTTCGTCTACTGAGAAATCAAGAAAGTCAGCCTGACTTGAGAAAGATGCTGCAATACCAGCAGTAAGTGCTAAAGATTTTACTAATGTTTTAAGTTTCATATTCCGTACTCCATATTCCAATGTGAAGTGAAGCTTCAATAAGCCTCTGGTATTAGATAGCAGTAACCGTGCCAGTGTGTAAGATGCTGTTTTTTATGAGTTATAAAGTTTGGTCTAAAGTATAGTGTAAATTTTGTTGACACTTTATCATTAGCATTTGTTAAAAGTCTGATTAGTATTTTAAAGGGGGGTGCAGCAACAGGTGACATACTTTTGTGCAAATCAGCAATCAGTAAAACTAACGTGGCCAACAAGGCACAAACAAAAGACCCAAAGGTGTAAAATATTAAATTGGTATGGAATGGAGTAGAGCAGTTTGCCTAGGTACTCTTAACCAGCGCAAGGTACTTGGTCGCTGACACTCGTTACAGAAGTTAAGGTTAAGGGGTAAGGTAAGGGGCTGGATTTTCAGATAACAAAAAGGCGACCCGAAGGTCGCCTTTCTTTAATTAATAGCGTTTCGTAAAATTATGATTTACGACGGCTAGTAGCACCAAGACCTAACAGGCCAAGTGACAATACAGCAATAGTTGATGGCTCTGGCACATCAAATACAGCGCTTACGTCACCAGTAACTAGTTGCTCACCTTCCAAAGGAATGGTGTCGAAGTCACCGTCTACACGTACACTCATGTAGAAAGGAGTAGGTGATACAAAGTAAGTGTCGCCGTCAGCAGTTAGTTCGAAGTCACGGAACATGAAATCAAACACGCCACCGAAGCCATACAACAAGCCAACATTTTGTGCCAGGTTAGAACTTGAACCTAACAGCATGTCGTCAGAAGTCATCGACAAGTCTGAAGGTGAGTTCACGTCTGCAGTAGTATCCTGGTTAGGATCTAAGAACAACGAGAACGAACCAGATTGTGCTGACAATGATGAGTTAGCGCCTTGAGCACCAGGAGTCATCACGGTACCAGTTGCAGTAAAGGTTGCATACAAGCTGTAGTTTGCACCAATTACAGAACCGATTTGCGAGCTGTTAGCAGTACCGTCGTTACCGAACAACTGATTCATAGACGCAAAAGCGGTAGCGGTAAAGTTACCAGCATCGTCAAAGCTTAATAATTCAAAGTAACCGCCATTCAGTTTATCAGCAGTAACAACTTCACCACCGTAAGGGGTTTCGTCTACTGAGAAATCAAGAAAGTCAGCCTGGCTTGAGAAAGATGCTGCAATACCAGCAGTAAGTGCTAAAGATTTTACTAATGTTTTAAGTTTCATATTCCGAACTCCATATTCCAATGTGAAGTGAAGCTTCAATAAGCCTCTGATATTAGATAGCAGTAACCGTGCCAAAGTGTAACACCTTGTTTTCTATAGATTATAAAATTTGATCTAAAGTATAGTGTAAATTTTGTTGACACTTTATTATTAGCATTTGTTGAAGAGTTAGTAGGTATATACTATTCAGGTAATAGCGAACAACCCTCGGGTGACCTACGTTTGTGCGAAGCGGCCAATGGGTAAAATTGGCGTGGCTAGCAAGACATAAAGAAGAATGCCCGATGCTATAAAAATGTTTTCGTGGTATTAAGTAGAGCCAGCGGTCTGCTTAGGTAGCCTTTATAATCAGAGCAGGGTAGCTGCGCACCGCAATTTGCGATAGAGGCTAAGGTTAGCAGTGACCGGCGTTTATATCTTCAGATAACAAAAAGGCGACCCGAAGGCCGCCTTTCTTTAATAGCGTTTCGTAAAATTAAGATTTACGACGGCTGGTAGCACCAAGACCTAACAGGCCAAGTGACAATACAGCAATAGTTGATGGCTCTGGCACATCAAATACGGCGCTTACGTCACCAGTAACTAATTGCTCGCCTTCTAGAGGTATGGTGTCGAAGTCACCGTCAACACGAACTGTCATGTGGAAAGGAGTAGGAGATACAAAGTAAGTATCGCCGTCTGCAGTTAGTTCGAAGTCACGGAAAGTAAAGTCAAATACACCGCCGAAACCATACAACAAACCGATGTTTCGACCCAGGTCGCTGCTTGAACCTAACAACATATCGTCTGTAGTGTTAGAAAGGTTAAGAGGGTTTGTTACATCAGCAGTCGTATCCTGGTTTTGGTCAAGGAACAAAGAGAATGAACCTGAATTACCTTGCAAAGATGAGTTTGCACCTTCAGCTCCAGGAGTCATCACTGTGCCGTTTGCTGTGAATGTTGCATAAAGGTTGTAGTTAGCACCCACTACTGAACCAATTTGTGAACCGTTAGCAGTACCTTCGTTACCGAACAATTGATTCATAGAAGCAAACGCTGTAGCAGTAAAGTTACCGGCACCGTCAAAGCTTATTAGTTCAAAGTAACCGCCATTTAGTTTATCAGCAGTAACAACTTCACCACCATAAGGAGTTTCGTCAACCTGGAAGTCCAGGAAGTCAGCCTGACTAGAAAAAGACGCTGCGATACCAGCAGTAAGGGCTAAAGATTTAACTAATGCTTTAAGTTTCATATTTTGAATTCCAAATTCCAATTTGAGTGTTGCTTCAATAAGCTTCTGACATAGGTAATGCACTAGCCGTGCCAAATTATAAGTTCATGTTTTTGATATATTAATATCTTTAGTAATGATCGCCGTGTAAATTTTGTTGACACTTTTGGGTGGTTTTTTATGGCACTGCTACCAATAATTTAGCTATATAAAGGCTGCACACAAATTTTGTGGCCGCAAATGCTAAGTTGCTTTGCGCAGCATAGGTTAAACTGGCGTTTAAAAGCAGTTTAACCTATGCCTGCGAAGGTAAGGTCTACGGTTAATACAAGAGACGGCATCGATTGTTATTAAATTAGTATGCTATAGGTGTAGATGGGAACAAAAAAGGCGACCGTTTCTGGTCGCCTGTTATAATAAACGTTTGTCGCCGCTAGTTATTGGCAGCTTATGACTTGCGACGGCGAGTAGCGCCTAAGCCTAATAAGCCTAAAGACAACACCGCAACAGTCGAAGGCTCTGGAACATCGAACACTGCGCTTACGTCGCCTGTTACAAATTGCTCGCCCTCAAGAGGGATATTATCTAAATCGCCATCTACCCTTACGCTCATGTAAAACGGCATTGGAGAGACAAAATAAGTATCGCCTTGTGCGGTTAGTTCAAAGTTATGGAACATGAAATCAAACACGCCGCCAAAACCGTAAAGCAACCCAGCGTTTTCACCCAACATGTTGCTAAAACCTAATAGTTCATCATCTGCGGTGTTGCTCAGCGTTAGTGTGGCCAGGTCGGTAGCCGCAGTGTCCTGGTTTTTGTCTAAGAACAAAGAAAAAGACCCGGCTTCACCTTTTAAAGAAGAGTTAGACCCGAATTCACCCGGTACCACCACGCGCCCAGACGCTGAGAAGGTGGCATATAAATTGTAATTGGCGCCCACGACCGACCCAACCTGTGAACTGTTTGCCGTACCGTCGTTACCAAAAAGCTGGTTCATCGATGCAAAGGCTACCGCAGTAAAATTACCGGCATTATCAAAGTTAATAATTTCGGTGTAGCCGCCATTTAACTTATCGGCTGTGATGATTTCGCCGCCATAAGGGGTTTCGGCAATCTGAAAATCAAGAAAGTCGGCGTTGCTTGCAAAAGAAGCAGCAATACCTGCAATTAACGCCAGTGTTTTAATCGTTTTTGTAAATCTCATCATATCTCCACAGTCCGTTTTGAAGTACAACATACCTGATGCTCGTTAAGCATAATTAGCACCAAGGTTTAACTTGTTGAAAGTGAGAATAAAATTAGAGCTAAAAATGGGATATGTAAAAAAACCTGACAAAGATGAATGGAGGTGTGTAATAAAAGCTGACAGTCTTGTAGACAATGGGCAACCTACGCTGCCTGGCTATGCATTGTGGGCAATGCATGGTTTGCCAGGTAGCAGAGTAGGTTACTTACACTAGAGGGACCATTAAGATATATGTCAGCGTTTATGGAGTCTCAGGCCATTTAATCATCGCTGACTATGCGCTTCGCAATAGTAAATTTTAAACGCTGAATAAGTCCACGGTTACCTCTTGGGCAGTGGGTGCGGGTGAGCTTATTGCGATAGGCATCAAAGTGCAGCCCGTAAGGCGCACATTCTACCTTGCCCCGATTCAGCAAAATTTTTAATGCATAGGTTTGGGCCATGCCTGCACACAGGTTAACTGCCATAGGCGTAGAAGGGCCGCGACGTTCTTTAAAGCTCACGGCCGTGTCGTCGACTAAATAGTTGCGCTGCAGCATGGCAGGCGACAAACCTATAAGAAACTGAATTAGCTGGCCCTCTTCGGTTTGTTTGTCGTTAAACCGAAAATATTCTTCAAAGGTCATTTTGCCGGGCATAAAACATAAAATGGCACAGCCCATACCTAATGGTGCAGCAGTAACCACCGGTATGTTTTTGTCGTAACATTTTTGAAAAACCAGTTTGCGCGCTTTCAGAGCAAAAAAATCAAGGCTATCGACATACAAATCGACATCTTCTAAAAAAGCGTCTACGTTTTCTTCGTTAACCCCGTCACCAAATTCGCGTAACGACATTTCTGGATTGATGTCGTGCAACATGGTCGACATCACATCCATTTTGTTTTGGCCCACCGTGGATAAAAACGCACCGGCCTGACGATTAAAGTTGTGTACTTCGTATTCGTCGAAGTCTGATAAGTTGACTTTGCCAATACCCAGGCGTGCCAGAGTAAGCGCATGCAAACTGCCTACGCCGCCGCAACCTGCTATCGCGACACGTTTATTGCGTAATTCTGCCTGTTCTTGCTCGGTGACCCAGCCAATATTTCGCGAGAATGCTACATCGTAATCAAACACGTCTGAATCTCTTTGTTTAAAACCGTTTGCATTATTATAAAGGGTTTACCACCCTTGTGACGAATTTCGCCTGCATGGTTAGGTATGTATTAAGGTGTTATTCATGCATACTATAGCACTTTAACGCAATATAATTTTGTGCATCTAAACAGATAACCCGATGTTTTGAACAAGGAGTAAGTTTTTGTTAAACAAATTGTTATCTACACTTATTATCAGCTGGCTGTTTGTCAGTACTCTGGCCTACAGCGCTGGGCTGCCAGATCAGGTAAAAAAAATTAAACCGTCTGTGGTAGGGGTAGGGCGCGTTGCGCCATTAGCCACGGTGAGTCATCAGCTTATAGGCACCGGTTTTGTAATCGGAGATGGCCATTACGTGGTGACTAACGATCATGTTGCTAACGCCAAAGGTCAGGAAGATTTGAAGTATCGTCGTGCTGTGTTTTATGGCGAGGGTCGACGGGGCAAAATTATCGAGGTCACTGATGTGTTTGAAGACGCCGAACATGACTTGGCGATACTAAAAATTGCCGAAAAACTTCCGGCACTGAAATTGGCTGATCAACAACAAATTGCCGACGGCACCACCATAGCTACAACCGGCTACCCAATGGGGGGCATATTAGGGCTGTACGCTGCTACGCACAAAGGCATTATTGCTGCTTTCACGCCTAGCATAACAGCGGCTAAAAATAGTCAGCAAATTTCTGAACGATTCTTGCAGGGATTGCGTAACCGGTTCATGATATATCAGCTGGATATTGTTGCTTACCCCGGTAACAGTGGAAGTCCGGTGTATTTAGCCCAAAGCGGTGAAGTATTTGCAGTAATTAATAAGGTATTTGTTAAGCAAACTAAAGAATCGGCTATTAGTAACCCGAGCGGCATTACCTATGCCATTCCGGTTGAACACATTTATGCATTAGCCAAAAAACATAATATTCCTATAGAGTAAATCACATACCCTTTAGCTAGATAATATCGTTTCTTTGCATAATAAAGTATGCAAACATCATTAAAAAATGAGCGTAGTATTTGTATGTCAGTAGAATTTAAAAAGATTGGAGTCATAGGTTTAGGCTATGTTGGCTTGCCTTTGGCGGTAGCGTTTGGAAAATATCGGCCCACCGTGGGCTTTGATATTAATACCCGCCGGGTAGAAGAGCTTCAAAATGGAACTGACCATACTCTGGAAGTGTCTTCAGAAGAATTGCGAGGTGCAGAGCAACTAAGCTTCACGGCTGATAAGCACGACTTATCTGAATGCGATGTGATCATTGTCACTGTGCCTACGCCAATTGATCGCAACAAACAACCCGATATGACCCCCCTGCACAAAGCCAGTGAAATGATTGGGGAAGTAATCAGCGCCAACAGTGTGGTTATTTACGAGTCTACCGTGTATCCAGGGGCGACCGAAGAATACTGCATTCCACTTATTGAAAAAGTGTCTGGTTTAACCTACAACAAAGACTTTTTTGCAGGTTACAGCCCCGAGCGTATTAACCCGGGCGATAAAACCCACCGGCTCGACTCTATTGTAAAGGTGACCTCGGGTAGCACCCCCGACATTGCTGACAAAGTGGATGCGTTGTATTTAGAGATTATTAAAGCAGGTACGCACAAGGCGTCGTCGATTAAAGTGGCCGAAGCAGCCAAGGTTATTGAGAACACCCAGCGCGATCTGAACATTGCTTTAATTAACGAATTAGCAATGATTTTTGATAAAGCTGGCATTGATACCGAAGAGGTGCTTGAAGCGGCTGGCAGCAAATGGAATTTTTTGCCCTTCAGACCCGGGCTGGTAGGCGGTCACTGTATTGGTGTTGACCCTTATTACCTGACCCACAAAGCTGAAGAATTAGGACATCACCCGGACGTAATTTTAGCGGGACGTCGTATTAACGATAAAATGGGCGAATACGTGGTTTCTCGGCTGGTAAAAACCATGCTCAAAAAGCAAATTATGGTGAACGGCGGTAACGTTTTATTGCTGGGCATTACGTTTAAAGAAAACTGCCCGGACATTCGTAATACCAAAGTGGTCGATATTGCCAGTGAGCTAAAAGAATACAATGTAAATCTGGATATTTACGATCCGTGGGCCAATGCTGATGAAGTGCGTCATGAATATGGCCTGGAGCTGGTAGATGCCCCCGAACAAGGTAAATACGACGCGATCATTGCCGCAGTAGGTCATCATCAGTTTAAGTCGCTATCTAAAGACGATTTGCGCGCGTTGTGTAAGCCAAATAGCGTAATATTCGATTTAAAATACATGTTTGATAAATCAAGCGTAGATATTCGCTTATAAGGAATTGGTAAAATGAAAGTGCTAGTTACCGGTGCGGCAGGTTTTATAGGCTCGCATGTCTCAATGTATTTGCTTGAGCGCGGCGATGAAGTGGTAGGCCTGGATAATCTGAACGACTATTACGATCCAACGCTTAAAGAAGCGCGCCTTGAGCGTATTAAAGCGTTGCCCAGCGCCGACAAATTTCGTTTCGTTAAAATGTCGGTAGAAGATCGCGACAGCATGGAAACGCTTTTTGCCGATGAAAAGTTTGATAAAGTCGTGCATCTGGCGGCTCAGGCAGGGGTACGTTACTCAATAGAAAACCCTCATGCCTATATCGACTCTAATATTGTCGGTTTTATGAATATTTTAGAAGGTTGCCGCCATAACAAAATTAAGCATCTGGTGTATGCATCGTCTAGCTCGGTTTACGGTGCTAACGAAAACATGCCTTTTGCCGTAGAAGACAATGTTGACCATCCAATGTCATTGTACGCCGCCAGTAAAAAGGCGAATGAATTGATGGCGCACACCTACAGTAATCTGTATAACCTGCCAACTACAGGTTTACGTTTCTTTACGGTATATGGGCCGTGGGGTCGCCCTGATATGGCGCTGTTCCTGTTTACCAAAGCTATTTTGGAAGACAAGCCAATCCAGGTATTTAACCATGGTAAGCATCGCCGCGACTTTACGTACATCGATGACATTGTAGAAGGTATTATTCACACCTTAGATACGACCGCTGCAATTGACCCGAACTGGAGTGGCGAAAAGCCCAATCCGGGTTCAAGTAAGGTGCCGTGGAAAGTGTATAACATTGGGGCACAAACCCCAGTCGAGCTTCTTACCTATATTGAAACCCTTGAAAACGCATTAGGTAAAAAAGCCGAAAAAGAATTATTACCACTACAACCAGGCGATGTGCCAGATACCTACGCCGATGTCGAAGCCTTGGTAAATGACACGGGTTATCGTCCGTCTACCACCATCGAAACCGGTATCAATAATTTTGTCGAGTGGTACAAAGATTACTACAAGGTTTAACAAACAAAGGAAGGCTGATTGAATCATCAGCCTTAAGTTTGAATAGCATTCAAAGCCTGCTTTTGACTTAACGTTAAAAGCAGGCTTTTTTGTGCCGGTGTATAAATGCTTTATAGCTGAGCAGTGGACCGTCACTATTTAAATATGTACAGCCACTGTTTGGTGGGAATACTGGACAGTCACATTTAACGGGCCAGCGGACAGTCACTTTTTAGATATGGACAGCCACTGTTTGGTAAGCAGGGAGGGTTGGGAATACTGGACAGTCACTTTCTATATTCCTGCACAGTCACATTTAACGGGCCAGTGGACAGTCACTATTTTATGCAACTATTGGCTATATTTATGGGCTGTCTCAGGATGTGTTCCGAACACAGATTAATAAGCCTGGCGCAAAAAGCTGAGCAGTGGACAGTCACTTTCTATATTCCTGGACAGTCACTATTTAGATGAAGAATCAACACAGTCACTTTTTATATTCCTGGACAGTCACATTTAAGGGGCCGTCACATTTAAGGGGCCGTCACATTTAACGGGCCAGTGGACAGCCACTATTTTATGCAACTATTGGCTCTATTTATTAGCAGTCTCAGGTGTCTTGCGAGCACAGATTAATAAGCCTGGCGCAAGCTGAGTAGTGGACAGTCACTTTTTAAACACTGGACAGTCACTTTCTATATTCAACCATTGGTTTTAATTATTGGCTGACTCAGGATGTGTTGCGAACATTTTAGATATGTACAGCCACTATTTGGTAAGCAGGTAACTGAGCAGTGGACAGTCACTATTTAGGATGAACACTGGACAGTCACTTTCTATATTCTTGGACAGTCACTATTTTATGCAACTATTGGCTCTATTTATTAGCAGTCTCAGGTGTATTGCAAGCACAGATCAATAAGCCTGGCGCAAAATGCTGAAGTAATAGTTACAGGCTTGCTGTCTATAGTTATCTGTGTGCAAGGGCTCGGGCACCGATAAAAATATTAGAGAAACTCGCCCTGTTCTAAGGCGATAGAATGAAGTGTTTTATACAGCCCGATTAAAGCCGTTTAGTTTTAAAGTTATGATGTAGCGATACATCATAGGCTGCTGATTTTTGAAAATTCAAAAATGATTCGTTAGATACAAAGATTGCAACCGTTTCAATTAGCATACAAAATTTGTGAACTGACCTTAAGGTGCACGCTTTTTTAAAGCCAGGCACACCTCTTGATTGGGTTGCGTTTGGTATTAAGTGTCTATCCTTGCGTTGTACATTAAATGTGCAATATTAAAACTGCTCTAAAGCGCCATGCGATTAAGCGGTTCGCCTAGTGGCTTAAGTTCCTGGTCAAAAAACGTTTCAGTGGCGGGTAGTTGATGTCGAATATCTTGTCTGATGGAATCAAGCATTAAAGCAAAACCTGGCTTGATGTTATTCATCAGTAATTCGCGGTTGATGTAATAGGGCGCACGTTTGCCATGGTAGTCTACCACCGGGCCAATTTGTTCAAACTTAATGCCTACAAAACTCATACTGCGGGCCAGTCTGGGTTCCATCATAACAAACGCATGGGCAATATTACTTTCGATACCGGTAGCGGCAGCGGCAAAGTACAAACCTACCGCAATAAACGGAAAACAGCGCATTTCGGTTTCAGAGTAGGCTTGTTGGTTAATTACACCGGTTGCGGCGCCAGCAAAGCGGTCCATTTGACGCCGACGAAACTCAGCCGGTACTGCCAGACGTGAAATTTCACAAATGTCTTGTCGGGCAAAGTTACTGGGGTTCAGGTCTTGTCGGGTAATAGAATTTAAACAGTATTTTTCTATCGGAAGCTGTTCATGATCGCGCTGCGGGCGCACAATTCTAACAGTGCCTGCCAGCGCGTTGCTATTAAGATGTCGAATTAAGCAATGTCGTGAAAAATGATCGAATTCGTCTATTTCAAGACCATTGGGCGCTACAGGTTCAAATTTTAATTCTTCACAATACACCTTATGACGAATTTTAAATACCGAATCGCGAAGCTCGTGCGAGTCTGCCATAACCGGTGTTAAATAGGAGCCAAAGTGCGATGAAATATAATTTGCCTCTCGTAGTTGCTGGTAACCTTTAAACAGCTTACCTAATTTTGATTTGCTTACCCGGCGGGTAAGATTGTTCATAATTGTTTGTCTATTAGCCATAAAGAAAACTACTGAAGTAAATTTTAATCCACACCCATGCAATCCGTGCATGGCCCTTTTGACGCTAAAGCAGTACGTATAAGCTCTACGTTAAGTCTGGACCCAGTATGCTTAAATTCCCATCAATATTCATTACACTATAGACTATTATGAGTATCTGTATTTATACCTGTGTTGTAATCGTAAAAGAGGTTGGCGGGGATTGCGATGGCCGTATAGCGCGTAAAGTCAGGACCAGAATGTAATCTACGGGGTATATAATAAAAATCAGGTGAGAAATAGGTTTTATCAAAAATACCTAAAAAAGGCTGAGCAAGAGGTCAGCCTTTTTAAGTACGAACGGGATTATATACGTGCAGAATCAGAATGCTGCTGAAGGTATTGCTTCATTTGCTTGCGACGCTCATGTAATAGCGGCTCGGTGTAACCATTGGGTTGACGGGTGCCTTCAAAGATTAAATCGCGGGCGGTATTAAACCCTATTTTAACTCCGCTCTCGGTGGTCATGGGAATGTAGTTTGGGTCGTGCTGATTCTGGTTGTCGACCAGTTTAGCCATGCGTTCAAGACTTTCTTCTACCTGCTGCTTACTCACCACATTGTGTAATAACCAGTTGGCAATATGTTGTGAGGAAATACGCAGCGTTGCCCGGTCTTCCATTAAACCCACATTATCAATATCTGGCACTTTTGAGCAGCCAATACCCTGATGTACCCAGCGCACGACATAACCCAGTATACCCTGCACGTTGTTGTCGAGCTCGCGCTGACATGTCTGGGTGTCAGGATGACTGTCTTGGTCAAGTAGTGGCAAGGTCAGCATGTCGGGCAAATAATCTTGCGGTTGTTGGTGCAGCCTGGAATGCAGGGCCATTACATCTACCTGGTGATAATGCAGAGCATGCAAGGTGGCCGCGGTAGGTGAGGGCACCCACGCGGTATTGGCACCTGCTTCAAGATGGGCAATTTTTGTATCCATCATCGCGTGCATTTTATCGGGCATTGGCCACATGCCTTTACCAATCTGTGCTTTACCTGACAAACCGCAGTGTAACCCGGTAGCCACATTCGCCTGTTCGTAAGCTGCTATCCAGGGCCGATTTTTTAGGTCTGCTTTGGGCGCAAAAGCCCCCGCGTGCATAGAGGAATGAATTTCGTCGCCGGTTCTGTCTAAAAAGCCGGTATTGATAAATACTACCCGGCTGTTGGCCTGTGCAATACAGGCCTGTAAATTTAAACTGGTGCGACGCTCTTCATCCATAATTCCCATTTTTAACGTGTTTACCGGTAAACCAAGGGCTTGTTCAACCTGACTAAATAACGTGTGGGTAAACGCGACTTCTTCAGGGCCATGCATTTTTGGTTTTACAATATACACGCTGCCGCACTGTGAGTTATGCACTGATTTGGGGCTATCAATATCATGCAAGGCAATACATGCCGTGATCATGGCATCCATCAGACCTTCAAACACCGGTTCGTCGTTTAGTAAAATGGCGTCGTTTTGCATCAGATGCCCCACATTTCTGATAAACATCAGACTACGCCCTTTAAGGGTGAGCGATTCACCGTTATTGGCGCTGTTATAAACCCGGTCAGGGTTCATTGACCGTGTGTGGGTTTTACCATTTTTAGTGACATCAACCTGTAGGTCGCCGCGCATCAGTCCCAGCCAGTTTTTGTAAACCTGGGTTTTATCCTGGGCGTCTACCGCGGCCACCGAATCTTCACAGTCCATGATGGTAGTTAGCGCTGACTCAATAAGTATATCGTTGATGCCGGCGGTGTCGGTTTTACCAATAGGCGCGTTACCGTCGATTTGCAGCTCAAAATGCAGGCGGTTATGTTCAAACAGTAACGCTGACGGGTTTTTAGTCTCACCCTGATAGCCTTTAAAGGCTGCCGTATTTTTAAGTGTCGAGGTAGTGCCATCGCTAAGTGTTATCAGCAAATTGTGGTTAGTTATCTGGTAACGGTTTACGTTGAGGTGCGACCCCTGCTCAAGCGGTATAATATCATCAAGCCATTGCTTGGCTTTTTCAATTACTGCCTGTCCACGCTCAGTGTTGTATTGTTTTCCCGGTGCCAGGCTGCCTCGTGTGTCAATCACGTCAGTACCATAAAATGCATCGTACAGGCTACCCCATCGGGCATTCACTGCATTAAGCGCGTAGCGGGCGTTATTGATAGGCACCACAAGCTGAGGGCCAGCATTGCGGGCAATTTCATCATCAACATGGGAAGTCGTAATTTGCACATTATCGGGCGGAGTAACCAGATAGCCAATATCGGTTAAAAAGGCTTTAGTATCTTTTGTACTTATATCAGGTTGCTGCTGATACCAGTCGTCCAGTTGTTTTTGAAAGTTGTCGCGGGTTTTTAATAACGCTTTATTTTGAGGCGTTAGTTTAATAAGTAAGGCTTCGAAGGCCGACCAAAAGTGATCAGGTGATACACGGGTGTCGGGCAATACCTGTTCGTTAATAAAGGTATGCAATACCGGCGCAATGTTAAGGTGTCCTATGGCAATAGACTTTTGCATCAACGTTCTCCACATCTGTGTGTACCGCTGCTAGCGGCTTTACCTGTTTTATACTCAGTGTAGAAGGTATGCGGCCCTAATATTAATTTATGGTTTGTATTTTTGTCATTTATTTTGTGAATGGTGCTTGTTGATTCATTTGTTCGGCGACTTCGCTAATTAATCGACGCAGCCAAATGTGGCCGGCATCATGATGAAGCAGGGCGCTCCAGGCCATCTTTAGTGCAATAGGTGGAATATCAAAAGGCGGTGTTTTTAAAACAACCTGATCATCGTCAGCAAACAAGCGTGCGGCTTTGGTGGGTAACGTTGCAATAAGATTCTGAGTTTTCGCCATTTGCAGGGCGGCATGATAATGACGGGTAAATACCCTGATATCACGTTGTTTGCCTAATTTGGTTAGCTCAGCGTCGACCCACCCCAGTTTTTGTACTTCATTTGGGTCGATACCCACGCCCACCCCAAAACCGGTTTTACTTACCCAGATATGACGCGACTCGAGGTATCCGGTCAAGTCCCAGTTATCGGCAAGGGGATGACTGGCGCTCAGCACACAGCTGAAGGTGTCATACCAAATCACTTTTTGGTGAAACGAAAGTGGAAGCTCTTCAAACCGGTTAATTGCCATGTCTACCTTGCCCTGCTCAACGTCATGAAACGTCACATCGCTGGGCGTGATCAAATCTAATGTAATATTGGGTGCCTGTTCAGCCAGTTTGCTCAGCAGCCCCAAAAGAAGCGTGCTTTCTGCATAGTCACTGGTCATAATTCTGAATGTGCGGTTACTGGAGGCAGGGTCAAAATCGGTCTCGGGCTGAATAGAGCTTTCTAGGCGGCTAAGTACATCGCGAATGACGGGCTGTAATTCCAGTGCGCGTTTGGTAGGGGTCATGCCATCGCTGGTGCGCACCAGCAGCGGGTCTTTAAATAAATCGCGCAAACGTTTAAGACCGTTACTCATCGCTGGCTGCGTAATACTAAGCTGGTTAGCCGCGCGGGTCACACTGCCTTCGCGTAGCAGTACATCTAAGTACACCAGTAAATTTAAATCGACTTTTGCAATATTCATAATTCTGATTTCTTGTTTTTGTTATCAGCCAGTCAGCCAGTATAAATACAAACCGGCCTTGTGTCAGATGTGTTTATCGCGCTGTATCGTGACTAAATGATTAAAAGTAATTGAATTAAAAACACACATAAACGCTTTACTAAAAGCGTGGGGTAAGCGGAAGATAATACAAAGCAAAAAGCCCCGAAAGGGGCTCTTTGCTGCTTATGCTAAAAGCAAAATCCGTTAGCCGTCAAACTGATTCATGGTGTTGTCATCACCCGATGCTTTAAGTGCGCCTTCGCCTGAAAAATACTCTTTGTGGGTGTCACCAAGATCTGAACCCGCCATAACCTGATGTTTTACACACGCCAGACCTTCACGAATCTCTTTACGTTGTACCCCTTTAACATAGGCCAGCATACCTTCTTCACCAAAATAGCCTTTGGCTAAATTGTCGGTAGATAGTGCTGTGGTATGGTAAGTAGGAAGCGTTATCAAATGATGGAAAATTCCTGCTTCGCGTGCAGCGTCTTGTTGAAAACTCTGAATTTTCTGGTCGGCTTCCTGAGCCAGTCCGGTATTGTCATACTCAGCTGACATAAGTTTGGCACGTTCGTACTCACTAACATCTTTACCCTCTTGCTGCCAGGCATCAAAAACCTGCTGACGAAAATTCAGCGTCCAGTTAAACGACGGTGAATTGTTGTAAACCAGCTTGGCATTGGGTACCACTTCGCGAATAGCGTTTACCATCTCGGCTATTTGACCTACATGAGGCTTCTCGGTTTCTATCCACAATAAGTCTGCGCCATTTTGAAGCGAGGTAATGCAGTCAAGTACCACTCTGTCCACACCCGTATTCGGTTTGAAGCGAAATAAGCCATTAGGCAACCGCACAGGTTTTACCAATTGGTTGTTTTGCTTAAGGGTAAGGTCGCCTTCGTTAAGCTCGTCAATACTGTTTACCTGTTGGGTGTCAAGAAAGGCATTGTATTTGGCGGCAAGATCGCCTGGCTGTGTCGAGACCGGGATTTTTTGCGTCAAACCTGCACCCAGTGAATCGGTACGCGCAACAATGACGCCATCATCGACGCCCAGTTCTAAAAAGGCATAGCGAACCGCATTAATTTTAGCTAAGAAATCTTCATGTGGAACGGTAACCTTGCCATCCTGATGACCGCACTGTTTTGCATCTGATACCTGATTTTCAATCTGAATACAGCAGGCGCCGGCTTCAATCATTTTTTTAGCCAGCAGGTATGTGGCTTCTTCGTTACCAAAACCGGCATCTATGTCGGCAATAATAGGCACGACATGGGTTTCAAAGTTGTCGATTTGCTGCTGTATCTCTGAGGTATCCAGATTTTGAGCTTCGGCTTCGTCAAGCTGCTTAAACAATGCGCCTAAAGCCTGTGCGTCGGCCTGGCGTAAAAAGGTATACAATTCTTCGATTAAGCTCGCAACCGATGTTTTTTCGTGCATAGACTGGTCAGGAAGAGGACCAAACTCTGAGCGCAATGCCGCTACCATCCAGCCAGACAAATACAAATAGCTTTTGCTGGTGGTGCCCTGGTGTTTTTTAACGGCCAGCATTTTTTGCTGACCCACAAAGCCATGCCAGCAGCCCAGTGACTGAGTGTATTGTGTCGAGTCGGCGTCGTAGTCGGCCATATCTTTACGCATAATACCGGCGGTATAACGGGCAATATCTAAACCGGTTTTAAAACGGTTTTGTGTTTTCATACGTGCCGCGAAGTTAGGGTTGATACCTTCCCATCTGCCTTTATGAGTAGATTTCAATGTAGCGATTGCGTCGATGTCTTGTTGAAATTGCGACATAGTTGGCTCCCTGAATTATATTGTAGTCGCTGATGGTATGGGTGAAATCCAGCAGCGGGGTTCGTAAGGTCCATTTAAATGTAGCGCTACTCACCAAATAACAAAAATCTATAATTTATATACTCTTCATTCACAACATGAATTATATCTGCTGAAGGCAACTGTGGTCAGGGGAGTTACTCATACGCTTCGTTTTTTAATTTGTCTTTTTATAGGGAAACCAGGTTATGGCTTCCTGATTTTAGAGCTAAACATGACCGAAGGTATTCAACCCTGTTGAATGAAAGGCTTGAGGCTAAAGCAGGTGTACGGTGTTGTTTATTGCTTATCTATTTTAAGCGTGGTTTTTTCACGACTTAACTAATTTATTTGGTGCCGAACACCCGGGTGCATTACACTGGTTTAGATTATTTTTCACGGATGTACTCATGTTACGAAAACTCACCATTGCTTCACTGGTTGGGATAGCGGCTTTACAAGGTTGTGCCCAATCTGACTCAAATCCAATAACCAAAAATGCGCAACCTATTGCGCCCCAAGCCCCTAAAAATATTATCATGGTGGTGGCTGATGGCATGGGTCCGGCATATACCACCGCGTATCGTAATTTTGCTGATGACCCGACAACGCCGCAAATAGAGCGGGTTGTTTTTGATAATATTTTAGTTGGCAATGCCTCAACGTATCCCGCGTCGGTGTCTGGCTATGTCACCGATTCTGCCGCGGCGGCTACCGCTATGGCTACCGGGGTTAAGTCTTACAATGGCGCTATTGGTGTTGATGTGAATAAACTGCCCGTTGAGTCAGTATTGCATCATGCAAAAATACGGGGCTTGCGTACTGGGGTCGCGGTTACGTCTCAAATAAACCATGCCACACCGGCCTCGTATATTGTTCACAACGAAAGTAGACAAAACTACAATGCTATTGCTGACAGCTACTTTGATGAGCGTTTAAACGGCAAAATAGTTACTGACGTTATGCTTGGTGGGGGGACGCAGTATTTTGAACGTGAAGATCGTAATTTGGTGGGCGAGTTTATCGACGCTGGTTACGAGTACGTAGATACTTATAACAAACTGGCGACATTGCCCAAAGGCTCGAATGTGTTAGGTCTGTTCGCCCCTAAAGGTTTACCGCCGGCATTAGATGACACCCGAGCTACCCGGTTATCCTACCTGACCCAGCATGCCATTAAGCATTTAGAAAACGATCAGGGTTATTTTTTATTAGTAGAAGCCAGTCAGGTAGACTGGGCTGGTCATTCTAACGATATAGGTTCGGCAATGGCAGAAATGGCCGATTTAGCCGCCACTATCACGTTTTTAAAACAGTACGTCAGCGAAAACCCGGATACGCTGGTGGTACTCACCGCCGATCACAGTACCGGTGGTCTGACAATAGGCGCAAACGGCGATTATGTATGGTCTCCTGAGTTTTTACACTCTATGAAAGCCTCTACCCGTAGTATTGCCCGTGATCTGCCCACCATAGACCAGCCGCTAGCGTTTATTAGCCAACAGCTAGGATTTGCTTTTGATGAAAACGATCATACATTTTTAGAAAAAGTGATTACCAACGAAGATGAAAACGCTCGTGAAGCGGGCCTGAAACAGTTTTTAGATATGAAAACCAACACCGGCTGGACAGGTTCGGGCCATACAGGTGTTGACGTTGAAGTTTTTGCGTTTGGTGCGGGTAGCCAGGCTTTTGCGGGCCAGATAGACAACACTGATATTGCCAAACGGCTCAAGCATTTTGTAGATGGGACTGCCGTAGCTCGGGGCGAAAAGCCTGTGCCGGTATCACAACCCGATAGCGAAAATGCAAACCGGCCTTGCGACTTCAAAGAAGACTGGCGCTGCCTGTAAGTTCGTATCACCGCTTTATTAAATCAGCAAAAAGGCCAGTCACTGTAAAGTAACTGGCCTTTTTATTTGGCGTTAAAATGGGCCTTAACTAATTGTTTAAAAAGTTATCCAAATCTTCGCCGGTTATTTTAGAAATTTGACTAAATAAATACCACAGCGCGGCCACCAGCAAAATAGTACTGGGTATCACAATAACCGGATAACTTAAGGCGGTCATTCGGCCAAGCTCTTCGGTGTAGGCGGTGGTACCAGGCTCGCTGACCAGAATCATTTTAGCTAAAACATAATTAAGCACTGATGAGACAAAAAACGAGGTAGCCACAATATACGAACTGTTGGCAACTTTGCGGCGAAACTCTGGCTGTTTATTCTTTTTATCCAGGGCATTGTTCAATGCGGGCCAGTTGATAATATTGTCGTTTAATATAAGCATACGAACCAAAGGCTTTTTGGTGTACTGAGTTGCAAGTACCGCTAACCCGATAAGCGCCGGAATCGCTGCCTCTTTAATCGCTATGTATTCAGCCGGAAGCTTAAGCAAGCTGATGCCACCGGTCAGTAATACGCTCACAATACCTAAAATAGAAAAGCCGTTTACTTTGCCTGACTGTTTCAGGTCCCAGATACCATAACCAATAGGAAACACCAACGCCGCAACAATACTCCACGCTGGCCCTAAATACTCAGGCGCACTGCCATAGCTCATCACCACAACAGGAATAATAATATTAAAGGCTAAATTGCCAAAAAAACCCTGATTTTGTTTTTGTTTCGTTTGCTCTTCCGAGGCCATGACTACATCACTTAACTTATATTAAAAGCGTTATTGAAAAACTAACTACAAGACTCAGAAGTCTGTCTATAGTGCTATTATACCAGTGCATGACATGACACACATCCACCGTACAATAATTCTTGCTTAGCGTATGAATAAACAGTGTTTACTGTTTCAAACCGTCTTTGTTGCACCCCATTTCCAGGCTGAAAACAAGCCGGCCACAAATCCGAAAAAATGGTACTCGTAAGAAACAAACCCATTGCTGGGTAATATTCCGATAATTAAGCCCCCATAAACTATGGCTACTAATACCGAAATTATAATGTACGGGATGCGCCGGGTCATAAAACCTGCTAATAATAAAAACCCGAAGTAGCCATACACTATGCCACTGGCGCCAATGTGGTAAGCCGAGCGGCCAAACATCCACACACAAATGCCTGATACCAAAAATACAGTAACAGTAACCCAGCCAAACGTTCGCTTACCCCACTGTAGCGTTAACCACATAAACAGCATAAGCGGTACTAAATTGGCTACCAGATGTGTAGGTGAGCCATGCACAAACGGGGCCGTAAAAATATGCCACCAGCCTGGTATAAAGCGCGGCATAATTCCCAGCGAGCTCAAACTGCGCATAGTGAATAAATTAATGAGTTCCAGGGCTATCAGAAGCGCACCAATAATGGCAAGAAAACGAAACTGTTGTTTAAGTTTAGGCAATTGATTCATAAAATAATATGCGGTACAAACCGGGATAAATCCTGCGTGATCAGCGAGGTGTCCTCTCTGACAGAAATGCCAGCCGGGAGGTTGTCGACCAACCAGCTGCCTATAAGCGTGTAATTACGCGAAAAACGCGGAAGCGGATGAAAAGCTTGTAAAATAAATCCTTCCTCGCCATAAGGTCCGGCCGACAAAGCTTGCTCCTGATTGTTTTCAAGTAACGAAATATTCGCCCCTTCACGGGAATACAGTGGCTTTTTAACCCACTTGTCAGTAAGCGAGGCTTTAGGGTCGTCAGCAAAAAATGCAGGTAACAGGTTAGGGTGGTTTGGAAACATTTTCCATAGTTGCGGTAACAATGCTTTGTTGGATAGCACCGATTTCCACATGGGTTCCAGCCAGTTAACATCAGCCTGGGGCAGGGCTTCAGCAAATTCTTCGCGTAGCATAAATTCCCATGGATAAAGCTTAAAACAATCGGTAATTGGTGCATTGTTCAGGTCGGTAAACACGTGGGTATCGGCCAGCCCTATATCTTCAATAAAAACAAAGTCGGCGCTTAGCCCGGCGGCATTAGCGCAATCCTGAAGATACTGCACTGTCCCCCGGTCTTCCTGGGTATCCTGGCAACAAGAAAAATGCATTTGGTCAATATTGTACCAACGGGCAATATCAGCAAACCGATGCACCAGTTTTTCCTGCAAAGAATTAAATTGATCAGCCCCGCGAGACAGTAAACCGCGTTCAACCTGCTGCTCTAACCATAACCATTGCCAAAACCCGGTTTCGTACAGCGAGGTTGGCGTGTCAGCATTGTTTTCGAGTAATTTGGCCGGGCTCTTGCCATCGTAAACCAGATCAAGACGCGAATACAGCGACGGGTCGCGCTGCTGCCAGGAGGTTTTGATTAAGTCCCAGCAATGTGAGGGTATTTGAAAGCGGGTTAACAGTGCTTCGCTGTGAACCACTTCTTCTGCTACCGCCAAACACATTTGATGTAATTCAGCGGTAGGGGTTTCTAAATCGTTTTCTATTTGATTTAAAGAAAACTGATAATACAGCGACTCGTCCCAGTAGGGCTCGTTGTACATGGTATGAAAATGAAAGCCGTATTCAGCGGCTTGGTGCTTCCAGTCAGGCCGCTCGGCAATACGATGGCGCAGCAACTAGCCGCCCCAGCCACTAGAGCGAGAACTGCCACCCCAGCTCGATTTTGCCCGAACCGAGCTGCCAAATCCGCCACGGCTCATGGTGCGGGTAACAGTGGGTTTAGGCTTAAAACGCTTTGGACTTACCCGATAATTACGTTTGCGAATATCCCCATCAAATATATGACCATCGGCAGTCACCCAGCGCGAACGAAATGACGAGTAGGGCGAGTATGAGGTGAACAAAGGCTGCGAATAGTAACTGCGCGGTGACAACAGCTGGCTTACCATATAACCGGCCATAAACGGCATGAAAAATGAGCCAGAGTTGTTTGTAACCTGGCGGCACTGATTCGGGCCAAATTCGTATTCACAGTCGTTTTCAGAAGAAAACTTAGGACTGGTGCGCGCGGCTTCTTCTACCGCCTGCTGATACGCCGCCTGACACTGCTGTTGTGCATCTGGGTAGTCTTGATTGCAATCATCTACCGAGGTGTACACTTTGGCGGGCTGGCGATCATCAGCACATGCGCTCAAAAATACACTGGCGACCCCAAGTGCCAGAGGCTTTACCGCAAAGGCTTTACGCATACTCGGTAAATTTATTTGTCTGGTACGTTTTATCGTGGTCATGTCTTACCTCCTGCCTAGTAGGTCATGCAGGCGGCATTGAGTAGGCCTACCGCAATCGACATAGCCGCCAGCATAGTACCGGCAGAAACTTCATTGTTGTCGATACGCTCGGCAATGCGAGGCATAAAGCTAAAACGAAGCAGTGCGAACGCCAAAGATTGCGCAATAATGGCAACCACGCCCCAAATAGCAAAATCGATAACCCCCAATGAATTAGCCGCAGCGCCCGACAAGGCCAGCGAAAAACCAACAATTGCCCCACCAAAACCTATAGCGGCAGCAACATTTTTATCTTCTTTAACCAGCTTCCATTCGTCGTGAGGCGTAACTAAGGCGTACACAAACTTAAAAACAAATAAAAATATTACTGAAAGCACAAAATACAGAGCGAAGTTATCTAGCCCCGCCAGTGATGCCATAACTGTGTCCATACTAAATTCCTCTAGCCGTTAATGGTTAAATCGGTGGGTTGTACATCAAAACCTGTGCTGAGCACCAGACACCGGTCTTTGTTTTGCCCTATTATTTTTTCTTCGCCTACCACCAGCAGTGATTCGTAGCGATCGTTGTCCAGCGCGCGTTCATACAACATCATAAATTGATCCGTGGTACTGGTGTCGCCGTCTTCTTCGTAAGTGGTTTCGGTGACCGCCACCGGTGGCGAGGTCTCTCCTACCGCATCCCAGACCCGGGTATACGTGTGCCCGTTAAGGTTGTAGGTAGGCTGAGAGATGAGTGTATCTAAGCAGTGTTGCCACTGTTTGTCATCGCCAACGGTCTGGGTTTCGTAAAAATGCCACAGTTTTACGTCAGTAATGTGATTTTCGGTCAGTCCGCCGTCGGTGATGACCTGTAAAAAGGCCTCATCGTCGGTGTAGAATCGCAGCATTGTGCCCCCCGAGTCCAGATTTGCCTGGCCTACCGCCTGAATAAGTTGGGAGCGTGCACAATTTTCTATCGTAAGTTCAGGCTCTAGCAGTTTAAGCTTTAAATCAGCCAGTTCAAACGATCCGCCTAAATAAAGTCCCATAATCTCAGGTGCTTTAGGCGCGTCGTTGTTTTTGTCTTTACCAAACAGTTTACTGAACATAGCAAGCTCCTGTCATAAAAGTTATTGCGCCAGTTTGGCCCAGTCGATGTTGTAAATACGCGAACCGGCAATATAAAACAGCGTATCTTTTGGCGATAAAGTATCGTTAAAATCGGGGTTAACCACCATTTTCTGGTAAATACCGCCGGGGGCATAGCCAATAAAAATAGCATCGTACTGCTGTTTTAAACCAATGAATACGTCACCCACCGTTAAGCTGGCGCAATTGTCGGGCAGGGCGACCGAAAACTGAGCCTGGCCGGCATCCACACTCAGTAAATCGTGGTGCAGCATACTTGAACCCGGATCAAACACCGATTTGGCCAGCATTTCTACTGCCACACTGGGCGTGCACTCAACATTAGGACAATGGGTTTGCAACAGGCTAACTAACGAATCGTCGGTAAAATAGGCCACCTGATGTGCATTGGGATTTCGATTAGTACAGTATAGAGCGGTGGTTAAAGTGACATCATCTTGCGGGTTGTCAATTAATATAACCCCGGCATCGGCAATGCAGGCGCGATCCATATCTGGGTCTTTGTTGAATGATTCAACATGGACAAATTCAATTTGCCCGGGCAGGGGATTGGTTATATCGGCTTTTACACACAAAACAATATCGGGCTTGTCGGCCAGATCTTCACGTTCTTTCAATAGCAAATCTAAAAGCAATAACGTTTTTTGCTCATTCCAGCCAATCACTAATATATGATTTTTTACGTGCAAGTTTTTCATTCCTGTCAGTCCTTTTTGCCACTGATCACTTACCCAGGCCGCTACCCGGCCAATGACCATAGCAAAGATGCTCAAGCCTACGGGGATAACATACAGGGCCACAATAACTTTGCCGGTTGTGGTGACAGGCGATAGGTCGCCATAACCTACCGTTGAAGCAGTAACCGCCAGCCAGTAGATAAACTCTACTTCACTGGTGAGCGCAGTTTCGCCTGCAGCCATCAGTAACGCAAAGCTTGTCAGCCCGTAAACCAGAGTCAGGACTATGATGGTATACCAGCGCGATTCGCTGAAGTATTGCACCATAAGTTTGCGAATATAGCTCCAGGAGCCTATAGGTTGCGTAGTTTCCTGTTTTCTCAAATGCTTATTGTCTCTTTGGGCGCAAAGTGATTACCTTTTGCGCAGCGGGTAATCGCTGAAGTTTAAATCGAATGACGTTACTTTACCTAAGACCACACTAATGTCATCCCCAGAACCACAAATTATTGTAACCATCTATAAAAAAAGGCGCTTCACAGCGCCTTTATTAGTGGAAGATAACTTACTTACCCAGAATGCGGCTAAGCTCGTCATCGGCAGAGGTTTTCCCCCCTTTAATACCGGCGTCAGCTAACCGTTTTTCTAAGTCAGACGACGACTCTTCACTGGCAAGCTCTTCGGCCGCTTCAAGTTCGGCGCTGCGCATTTTTTGCTTGTCCTGAATACGCGACAAGGATTCGGTCGCGGTTTTCATCTTACTGTTGGCGCCCATATGGCGTGATGACACCGCAACCTGGGCTTTTTGCACACTCTCGGTGGCTTTTACCATATCGACCTGTTGTTCAAGGCGACGTAAGTTTGCTTTGGCTTGCTGAATATTGCCCGCAAGTTGTTTTTCAGATTGCTGAAACTGGTCAAGATAAGACTGTTCCTGTGCGCGCTCTTCTTTTAGCTCAGACACTTTTTGGGCACAATCAAGCGCCAGGGCGCGGTCGTTGTCTGCCGCTTTACGGGCATGCGCTTCGTACTCGGCAATAGACGCATTAAAGCTGTCTATTTTTTGTTGCGACAGTTTGCGCTTAGCCAGAATTTGCGTACGTGCATGATCTGACTTTCTTAATTCTTCTTTTGCTTCACGGATTTCCTGCTCCAGGATACGTATCGCCTGACTATCGGCAACATTTTGAGCCGCTTCAGTGGCACCGCCTTTTACTGCGGTAATAAGCTTTTTCCAAACAGACATAAGCTGCTCCTGTGAAAATAATCGTTAGTGAAGGTGTGTTTCGTAGGCATCTAAAAAAGATGCGACATTTTGAAACAGGGTTTCTACTTCTATCACTACGCTTTCAGCCTTTGACTGGGCACTTAATGCGCCAAAAGCGGTGTAATATTCTTCACCATTAATGGTGGAAATACCCACGGTAGTGAGCGGAAAAACCATATGGGTAGAAAGTATTTCGTGATCAAGTGCGGCTTTGTCGTTTACCTGATTGGCTGAAAACAACAGACTTTCAACCAATATCTGCTCGCCAGATATGGCCAGCCATGCATCAATGCCGTCTTGATTAGCAATAAGCAGGCAGCCTTCTTCCTTAGTTACAACATAATCGTCGTATTCTTTTAACAGGGCTTCAAGCTGCATTAAATCCCAGCTCATAGGTTTCTCCTTTAATGTTGATGCGATATTAAGTGACCGTACTTTACCCAGATTTGTGCAGACCGCCAACATTCGCACCATCAGTGTAGACAAAGTACACCCTGATGGTCAATAATAAATAGTGTTCCAATGTGTAAAAAAATGTGTCTTTGTAAATTATAACTCACAAATGGTGATTATGTGACTACTCAGAAAAACTGGCGTTTACTGGTTCAGCGTTTGTTAAAGGCGCAAATGAGTGTGCGCGGAGTTAAATACCAGCAACTTAGCGAAAGGTTGGCTCAGGCAGGCATAGAGCAAAGTGCTGACAACCTGCGCAATAAGGTCAACAAAGGTATTATGGGGGCAGATTTATTATTGCAAATACTAATGGTTTTAAATGTGCGGTCGCTGGTTATGTCAGATTTACAGGAAATCCTCGCTGATCTTGAAGACCAGGAAAGGTAAACTAGGTGATGACAAAAAGCGTCGGCCCTCAGAAGATGTTTGTTTCAGGTAATCATAAAAACAGTAAAAAGACTGAGCAAACATGAAGAGGCAGGGGATAAAAAACGAGCCCGGTCAGCGTTCCGGGCTCGGCTAAATAGAATTCGGTCGGAGAACGTCATATCTATTTGAACGCTATTTTATCCGTTTAGGCCGCAATGTATATTGGTTCGCCGTATCAGGTAAACTACGAACGTATTAGTAGGTATACCTGCTAGTCAGGCGTTTCTTTTTCCATCAATAGGTTAGATGTTGGAACCGTTAATGAAACTCAGTGATTTTAATTTTTCTTTGCCCGAAAAACTCATAGCGAAATACCCCACGCAGCGACGCAGCGCCAGTCGGTTGCTGCATTTGGAAGGTAAAAGCGGTGCGGTTACCCACCGTATGTTCGCCGATATGTTGACCCTTGTCGAAGAGGGGGATTTATTAATTTTTAACAACACCCGGGTTATTCCGGCGCGTCTTAAGGGCAATAAAGCCACGGGCGGACAGGTTGAAGTGTTGGTTGAGCGGATTTTGCCCGACGACACCATTCTTGCTCATGTGCGCGCCAGCAAAGCGCCGAAACCAGGAACTCATCTTACGCTTGAGAATCACATTCAGGCGACGGTGCTTGGCCGTCGTGATGCGTTGTTCCATTTACAGTTTACCAACGATGAAAGCGTACTAAACCTGTTAGAAGCCTATGGCCATATGCCTTTGCCGCCGTATATCGACCGGCCTGACGAAAACAGTGACAAAGAACGTTATCAGACGGTATACAACCAAAAACCCGGGGCCGTAGCGGCGCCCACCGCAGGCTTACACTTTGACGATGACATGTTGCAAAGCCTGCGCGATAAAGGCGTAGAACTAGGTTTTGTAACCTTGCATGTCGGGGCAGGCACCTTTCAGCCAGTGCGGGTCGACAACATTCTTGAACACAAAATGCACGCCGAATACGCTGAAGTTGACGCTACTGTGGTTGAAGCCATTGAACGTACTAAGGCTGCGGGCAAACGGGTGATAGCGGTAGGTACTACCTCGGTTCGCTCGATTGAGTCGGCGGCGAAAGCCGCGGGTGACAATGCGCTTATCGCGCCCTTTTTTGCTGATACCGAAATATTTATTTATCCGGGTTTTAATTTTGAAGTCATTGATGCCATGTTCACCAATTTTCACCTACCCGAGTCTACACTGATGATGCTGATAAGCGCCTTTGCCGGGCGTGACAACGTGATGAATGCATACCAGCAGGCAATTGAATCTGAATACCGCTTTTTTAGTTATGGCGACAGTATGTTCATTGAAAAAGCGTAAAAATACGACCAATCATGGTATCGGCACATGATCTGTAGCACAGAACTGGTATAATCGCCGCCAATTATTCAGACCCCGGCGCCATAGCGCCTGAAATCGGGACCACAAGTTCATGCAATTTGAGTTGTTAAAAACACAAGGCAAAGCCAGACGCGGCCGGTTGAAGTTTGACCGTGGCGAGGTTGAAACCCCCGCATTTATGCCGGTAGGCACCTACGGTACGGTAAAGGGAATGACCCCGGAAGAACTGGAAGCCAGCGGCGCGCATATTTGTCTGGGCAATACGTTTCACTTAATGCTGCGTCCTGGTACCAGCATTATTAAACAGCACGGCGACCTGCACGATTTTATGCACTGGAACAAACCTATTCTGACCGACTCAGGCGGTTTTCAGGTGTTTAGTTTGGGCGACTTACGCAAAATAACCGAAGAAGGCGTGACTTTTCGTTCGCCCATCAATGGTGAGAAAATTTTGCTGACCCCTGAAAAATCAATGGATGTTCAGCGCGATTTAGGCTCTGACATTGTGATGATTTTTGATGAGTGCACGCCCTTTCCGGCGACAGAACAAGAAGCCAGATTGTCAATGGAAATGTCATTACGCTGGGCCGAGCGCAGTAAAACTGCCCATGGCGATAATCCGGCAGCGTTGTTTGGTATTATTCAAGGCGGTATGTACGAAGACTTGCGCGACACCTCGCTGGCGGGTCTTGAAGAGATTGGCTTTGATGGCTACGCCATTGGTGGTTTGTCGGTAGGCGAACCCAAAGAAGACATGATTCGCATTATTGAGCATACCGCGCATCAGATTCCGGATAACAAACCCCGCTATTTAATGGGCGTGGGTAAACCAGAAGACATTGTTGAGGCTGTACGCCGTGGTGTAGACATGTTCGACTGTGTTATGCCCACCCGAAATGCCCGTAACGGTCATTTGTTTGTTACCGATGGGGTAGTAAAAATTCGTAATGCCAAGCATCGCAATGACACCGCGGCATTGGATGAAAATTGTGACTGCTACACTTGTGAAAATTACTCCCGGTCTTATTTACATCATCTGGACAAATGCAATGAGATATTAGGTGCCCGCCTGAATACCATTCATAACCTGCGTTATTATCAGCTGGTTATGCAGGGTTTGCGCGACGCCCTTGATGCAGGCTCATTAGATGAGTTCGTTACCGAATTTTACGCACAAAAAAATATGCCGGTTCCGGCGCTATAACAACAACGAAAGATAGAGGAATATTATGAGCTTATTCATTTCAAACGCTTACGCACAGTCAGCCGGGGGCCAGGAAGGCGGCGGCTTCGAAATGCTAATCATGCTGGGTGTGTTTGGTCTGATTTTTTACTTTTTGCTGTATCGCCCACAGGCTAAGCGTGTAAAAGAGCACAAATCATTAGTCTCATCACTAAGTAAAAACGATGAAGTGCTGACACAAGGCGGTTTGGTTGGTCGTATCGTAAAGGTGGTTGAAGATAAAGATTTTATCGAAATTGCCTTAAACGAGACCAACACCATCGTTGTACAGAAGTCATCAGTTACCGCCGTTTTGCCAAAAGGCACAATGAAAGCAATCTAATAAGTTCTACGCCGGAGCCGGGCATAGTGTCTCCGGCGTCCGGCAAAAAGGAATTTGTCTGTGTTAAACAAGAACTCTGTCTGGAAGGTGATTCTTGCAGTCCTGTTTGTCGGACTGTGTGCATTGTATGCCCTTCCCAATCTTTACGGTGAAGACAACGCCGTTCAAATCTCGGCCGGCCGCGACGCGGTAGTTACCCAGCAAATGGTATCGCAGGTTGAGCAAACCCTGTCTGCAAATAACATCAGTCCTAAACGGGTTGAATTTGAAGACGAACAAATATTGGTGCGCTTAACCGGGTCTGAAGATCAGTTAAAAGCACGTGAAATGCTAGAAAAGGCACTTGGCGACGATTACATTGTGGCTATGAACCTGGCGGCAGATACCCCCGAATGGCTTGAAAATTTAGGCGCCTCGCCTATGAAGCTGGGCCTGGATTTACGTGGTGGTGTGCACTTCTTAATGGAAGTGGACATGAGCGAAGCGATTGCCAAATCGTTAGAGGATGCCGAAAGTGATTTTCGGACCGCGCTGCGTGAAGAAAAAATTCGATATCGCACCGTCACAAAACGTGACAACCATGTTGATATTAAATTTCGTAGCGAAGAAACCCTGGAAAAAGCCCAGTTTTTCTTACGTAATCGCAATCGCGATCTTCAGTTCACCGAAGCCGGTGACATGGTACTGCGCGCTACGTTTTCTGAAGATAAACTAAATGAGATTCGTGATTACGCGGTAAAACAAAATATTACTATTTTGCGTAACCGGGTTAACCAGCTAGGTGTTGCCGAGCCGCTGATTCAAAAGCAAGGTGCGGAACGTATAGTGGTGCAGCTACCGGGTGTTCAAGATACCGCCCGCGCCAAAGAAATTCTGAATGCGACCGCTACTCTGGAATTTAGACTGTTAGATCGCGACAACGATGTGCGTGATGCGGTCAGTGGTCGGGTGCCACCGGGCTCACAGTTAATTGAAGACAAAAATGGTCAGCCGCAGTTACTTGAAAAGCAAATAATGCTGACCGGTAACCATATCATTGATGCCAATAACAGCGTGGATGAATACGGCATACCGCAGGTGAATATTTCTTTGGATTCAGAAGGCGGCAATAAAATGTCGCGTGGCACCCGGGGTAATATTGGTAACCCCATGGCCACGGTGTTTATTGAATACAAAACCACCGGCGAGAAAAACGAAAACGGTAAGCTGATATTTGAAAAGCACGAAGAAGTTATCTCGGTAGCCACCATTCAGGCGCAACTGGGTAGCAGCTTTCGCATTACTGGTCTGGACTCGCCTAAAGAAGCCCGCGACTTAGCCCTGCTGTTACGTGCCGGAGCGCTTATTGCGCCCATTCAAATTGTGGAAGAACGCACCGTTGGGCCAAGTCTGGGTCAGGAAAATATCGATCTGGGTATGCAGGCCATCGTTTACGGTTTATTAGCGGTACTGGTCTTCATGCTTATTTACTACAAGGCATTTGGTATTGTGGCCAATGTAGCCTTGGTGTCTAACCTGGTGATGATTGTCGGGATTATGTCTATGATACCCGGAGCGACATTAACCTTGCCGGGCATGGCGGGTATTGTATTGACCGTGGGTATGGCGGTGGACGCCAATGTTCTTATTTTTGAGCGTATTCGTGAAGAGCTCAGAGACGGGCGTAGCCCACAACAAGCCATCCATCATGGTTACGACAGTGCGTTTTCAACCATATTAGATGCCAACATCACTACCTTTATTGCCGGCCTGATTTTGTTTGCAGTAGGTACCGGTCCAATTAAAGGCTTTTCAATCACACTGATGATTGGTATTGCGACTTCTATGTTTACGGCCATTATGCTAACCCGCATCATCGTTAATGCGGCGTGGGGCGGACGTAAAGTGAAGAAATTGGCGATTTAAGGAGAAAGCGAATGCGTATTATCAATCTATCCGGCACCGTCAATTTCATGCGCCTGCGTATGGTTACCACTATTATGTCAGTGGTGTTATTAGCAGGGACTATTGGTTCACTTGCCATTAATGGTCTGAACTGGGGACTGGATTTTACCGGCGGCACATTAATTGAGGTCGGTTACGAAGAGCCTGCTAATTTGTCGAATATTCGTAAGCAATTAAATGCTTCCGAATTTGACGATGCCGTAGTGCAGAATTTTGGCTCAAGTGAGGCGGTACTGATTCGTATCGCCCCGCGCGAAGGAGTGAAGTCAGCGCAAATAGGCGACCAGGTACTGCAGGCTTTGCGTACCGGCGATACTGTCGTTGAAATGCGTCGTATTGAGTTTGTTGGCCCGAACGTGGGTGAAGAGCTTACCGAGCAGGGCGGTTTGGCCATGCTGGTGGCGTTACTGTGTATTTTACTGTACGTGGCAATGCGGTTTGAATGGCGCTTTGCGTTAGGGTCGGTCACAGCATTGGCCCACGATGTGCTATTAACGCTGGGCCTATTCTCAATTTTACAAATTGAGTTTGATTTAACGGTATTGGCCGCCGTGCTGGCGGTTATAGGTTACTCACTTAACGACACCATAGTGGTGTGTGACCGTATTCGGGAAAACTTCAGAAAAATCCGTAAAGGCGAGCCGGTTGACATTGTGAACATCTCGTTGACACAAACATTAAACCGGACCCTGGTCACCTCACTGACCACGATTATTGTATTGATTGCGCTGTTTTATAAAGGCGGTGCGTTAATTCACGGGTTTGCTACGGCACTGTTATTTGGGGTTATTATTGGTACTTATTCGTCTATTTATATCGCCAGCTCGGTTGCATTGGCACTGGGTATAAGTAAAGAAGATTTGATGCCTCCTCAGGTTGAAAAAGAAGGTGCGGACATGGACCCGCATCCATAGCCGATACTTTTTAGCTTAAAACAATCATGTAAGCCGCCTTTTCTACAGGCGGCTTTTTATTTTGCGAAGATATGATAATCTTTAGATGGAATTTAAACTAAGGATTGGTTATGACATTTCGCAAAATCTTGTGCTCGGCCTTACTTACTTTGTCTACAGCGGTAAATGCAGGGGTGACTCCCTGGTTAGATTTTCAGCTGGAAAATGGACATATCGCCTTTCCTGTCACCATTGCCAATCAACCTACCTACGCCATTTTAGACAGTGGCTCGCAAATTCATGCCATTAACCAGGCCTTTGTGGCAAAAAACGAGCTGGAATTTTCGCGGGTAGGCAAAGTGCGCATTCAGGGTGTTTTCGGTGAAGCACGCCGCGATAAACTGTCTAATGTCCCGGTAGGGATTTTCGGCAGTACGATGGAGCTTGACGGCGTAATCGAAATGTCGCTGGGGCATCACTCTCGCGGATTATTGCTAGGCGCACCACTGTTTTACGGCAATATTATGCAAATTGATTATCCTAACAATCAGCTGCGTCTTATAACCCGGGATTCGATGGATTTGGCTGACTTTAAAAATATTCCGATGGTTGACCAACGCGGTACGGGGATGCCTTTGGTTGAAGTTGCCCTTAACGGGCGAAAAGTATGGTTGGTATTAGATACGGGTAATTCTGGCGGCATAATTATAGAGCGCACCTTAGCCGAAAGCTTTGATTTTGTAGACGCGAAAAACGAAGTCAGTGGCGCGGCAGGGGCTACTCGCGAGTCTCGTATTGAATCGCTGCGTATTAAAGAGGTGGTTTTTGGCCCCTATACGTTAGAAAACGTGCTGGTGTCATTTAATGCTCAAGGCAGTGGAATCAATCTGAAAAACCAGTTTACGGTAACCGGGTCAAGGGTTAAAGGAAAGCGGGTGGTGGGGTTAATTGGCTACGATGTACTTAAGCACTTTATATTGACCATGGATTATGGCCGCGGTCATATGCATGTTGGGCTTCCCGAAGACAAAGGCTAAGTTTTAGCGCGGGCAATGAAACAACATATCATCTGATTTATAATGACTATGTTGTGGTACTAAGCACAGTATCTTTTGATGAATACTGTGCTTACATTGTTTTCTTACACGCTTTACTTAAGGTGTTTTACCAGGCCCTGAACTACTTTAGGGCTACCGGCAACCACTTCACCTTTATACAGCGGGTCGTTGTTACCGGCAAAATCTGTCACCAGACCGCCCGATTCACGAACCAATAATTCACCGGCTGCAATATCCCAACATTTAATGCCGCGTTCCCAGTACCCGTCGTGACGGCCCGCAGCTACATAAGCCATATCCAAAGCAGCACTACCAGCACGGCGAACATCGCCACACTCATGGAAAATTTTGTTGAGGCTTAGGGCGAACTCGCCATAT
This sequence comes from Alteromonas lipotrueiana, assembly GCF_019249245.1. Taxonomy (GTDB): domain Bacteria; phylum Pseudomonadota; class Gammaproteobacteria; order Enterobacterales; family Alteromonadaceae; genus Alteromonas; species Alteromonas lipotrueiana. Next base: position 150,562 of record NZ_JAESDK010000002.1, read on the forward strand.
TGCTGCTTATTTTTGTACGGCAAACCTGTGGCTAACACCGTGTTGGCCAGATCACGTGGCTTAGTTACCCGCAAGCGGTAACCATTTAACTGCGCACCTTTGCCCCGGCTGGCGGTGAAGATTTCACTACGAATAGGATCAAAGACAACCGCCTGATCAAGACGGCCTTTATAAAGCAGCGCAATAGAAACGGCAAAATGAGGAATGCCTTTGATAAAATTGGTGGTGCCATCTAACGGGTCAATAATCCACTGAAAATCAGGGTCTTCGCCTTCGGTTTCGCCGCTTTCTTCACCCAAAAAGCTATGAGTAGGGTAAGACTGACGAATTTTGTAAATTATTGCTTTTTCTGCTTCCTTGTCGATATGAGTTACATAGTCGTTATTGCCTTTTTCTTGCAGTTGCAAGTCATCACGGTTTTCAAAACCACGGACAATAATTGTACCTGCCGCACGCGCAGCGCGTACCGCAATATTCAGCATAGGATGCATAGTCACCACCAATTGTAAAAGATCGAATGTCGGCCGCTTGTTCAGCAGCCGATAAAAAACGCGCGAAGTGTACCTACAGTTCATTCATTATGCAATGCAAGAGAGCATGTTGCAGGGTAAAATTTGATGCTGTCTCGCAATAGCAGGTCAATCCACACCTGTGGTAAACTTTATAACAAACCATATATACAAAACGAAACCATGCTGGAAAATATCAGGGTTGTGCTCGTCAATACTTCACATACGGGCAATATTGGCTCCGCGGCCCGGGCTATGAAAACAATGGGGTTGAGCGACCTTTATTTGGTCGACCCGATACAGCCACCTGATGGTAAATCAAGTGCGATGGCAGCCGGGGCGGGCGATGTTCTTGGCAATGCCACCACCGTGGCTACGCTAGAAGAAGCGGTGGCAGGGTGTGGCCTGGTAGTAGGCACCTCTGCTCGTTCGCGCACACACTCATGGCCTATGCTTGACCCTCGCCAGTGTGGTGAAAAGATGATTGCTGAAGTCCCCAAGTACCCGGTAGCGTTAGTGTTTGGACGCGAAAATAATGGCTTAACCAACGAAGAGCTGCAGCAGTGTCATTATCATGTGTGTATTCCGGCAAACCCTGAATACAGTTCATTGAATCTTGCTATGGCGGTACAGACCCTTAGCTATGAAGTACGTATGGCCTGGTTAAGTAAAGACACCATTAACGAAGAGCCAAATGAGTATCCGTTAAGCGATGATTTAGAACGGTTCTATCAACATCTGGAATCAAGCCTGATGGGCACCGGCTTTGTGGTTAAAAATCATCCCGGGTTAGTCATGACCAAACTTCGGCGGCTATTTAATCGCGCCCGACCTGAATCTCAGGAACTGAATATTTTGCGTGGCATCCTTTCTTCTATCGATAAAGCGGTTAAAAAAGACTAAGTATTCATGTTCACAAGAATAAAAGACGATATCCGTGGCGTGTTTCACCGAGACCCCGCTGCCAGAAATACCTTTGAAGTATTAACAAACTATCCAGGATTGCATGCTATCTGGATGCATCGTGTTGCTCACCGGCTATGGCGTTCTGATTTTAAGTGGCTGGCCCGCAGTGTGTCTACGTTTAGTCGCTGGCTAACGGGCATCGAGATACATCCTGGAGCCAAATTGGGCCGTCGATTTTTTATCGATCACGGCATGGGGGTGGTCATTGGCGAAACCGCAGAAATTGGCGATGATGTCACCTTGTATCATGGTGTTACGTTAGGGGGGACATCGTGGCAAGCGGGTAAGCGCCATCCCACCCTTGAAAACAACGTAGTGGTCGGTGCCGGCGCTAAAGTGTTGGGTCCAATCACTATAGGCGAAGGCGCTAAAGTAGGCTCAAATTCAGTGGTGGTTAAAAGTGCTCCGGCCGGCTCTACGGTGGTTGGCATTCCAGGACGCATTGTACTCAGTCAGACCAATCGGCAAGAAGCAGAGCAAAAAACCGATAAACGCAATTGTATTGCCCAAAAATACGGTTTTGACGCCTACGCCATAGCGCCTGATAATCCCGATCCGGTGGCCAATGCAATGGGCATTATGCTGGAACATATGCACCAGATGGACAGCAAGGTTGAAGAGATGTGTTCCGTGATTCGGGCGATGGGTGGCGATGTATGCACCGATAAAATTCATTCGCTGAGCAAAGAAGACTTTGCCGACACGGGCATTGACCCTACTGTAAATCAGGGTGAAGAGACCCTGGATGAATTTGACCCTAAGATTTAAAGTCTGTAAACCAATACGCTTAAGCCTAACAAAGAGTTGCTAAGGCTTGTTAAACCGGGGTTACAAATAGCTTTGTATAGTTAGATAGCACCAGAAAGCCAGGCAGTGCTTGCAGGGTAAATAGCCCTTAATGGGCAGAAAATGTTAACCCATTTTTTGCAAGGCCGGGGAGCTAGTGACTGGTATCGGCGCTAGCCCTACCATGGTTTATCCAGATTTATGGCACACCATACCTTGCAATCGTTCAAAGCACAAAAGGCGAAAAATCACCCCCTGGTCTTTGTTATGACACGTAAAGCCTGGCTCGTAAAACTAAGCTGGCTTAGCTTTCGTCTTTTTTAGGCTCGGAATTTTTATCTTCGGCTTTTTTCACTCTGATTTTAGCCTCGCCTACCATCTTATCATTTAAGTTTTTAATGGCCGCTTTGGCATCGCCAGGTTTTGGCATTTCTACGAAGGCAAAGCCTTTTGACTCTTTGGTTTTCTGATCTAAGACCAGATTGCACGATTGTACAATTCCGTGTGCGCTGAACAGGTTGGTTAATTCGGCTTCGGTAGTGGTTCGGTCTAAGTTTCGGACTAAAATTTTCATAATTAATATTTCACGCAGTAAATAAGGCACTAAAAGAGAATGTGAAGCCACGCGTAAGCGCTACGACCTGACTATTCGTAAGCATTTCGGGCACGCTCAGTTCATCATTGTAATGCATTTTTTACCAGTCCCGAAATCAGCCTGTATATTAACACTTTATAGGGTCAGGTTTTCGCTTAACTTGTTCTATCTTTTTAGCATCGGTTGAAAGACAAAATCAATCAGACTCATTGAGACAGCCGAACCAGACTTTGAAAAAGCAGTGAATTCTTTGTGCTAAGATTTACAATGCTTTGTTTTGGCTAATATTTTTTCGTAACCACCCCAAAGTGAATACCCCCCGATTGCGTGATTTACCACCAGGCCCAAATACTTGACCAATTTAGTCAGGTATGGAACAATTCTGCCATCAAAAACGGCAGGGGAGTTCTATGAAATTAACATCGAAAGGCCGGTACGCGGTAACCGCTATGCTTGACGTGGCGCTGCATTCTAGCCGTGGTCCGGTTCCTTTAGCCGACATCTCTGAGCGACAGGAAATTTCTTTGTCGTACCTTGAACAACTTTTCTCGCGATTACGCAAAGAACAGCTGGTGAGCAGTGTACGTGGCCCCGGCGGCGGTTATTTGTTAGGGCGTGAGCCGGTTGATATTGCCATTGGTGAAGTTATTCGCGCGGTGGATGAGTCGGTCGATGCGACCCGATGTCAGGGTCAGTCTGATTGTCAGGGTGGAGAGCGCTGTCTTACTCACAGCTTGTGGCAGGACCTTAGCGACCGAATCAGTGTTTTTCTGGATGGTATTTCATTAGGTGAGCTGATGGCCAAGCGGGATGTGCTAGAGGTGGCCGACAGACAGGATAAAAACGCGCTGGGTAAAGCGCAGGATATACAGGTGAGCATACAGTTGTGAGCAACCAGACCCAACCTCCGGTTTATTTAGATTATGCCGCCACCACCCCGGTTGATCCGCTAGTAGCTGAGCAAATGATGCAGTGTCTGACCATGGATGGCAATTTTGGTAATGCGTCTTCACGTACTTATCGCTATGGCTGGATGGCCGAAGAAGCTGTGGATGTGGCCCGCAGTCAGGTGTCAGATTTACTAAACTGCGATCCCCGCGAGATTGTATTTACCTCAGGAGCGACCGAGGCCAACAATTTAGCCATAAAAGGGGTGGCGCAGCAGTATCAGGATAAAGGTCGGCATATCGTTACTGTGGTGACCGAACACAAAGCGGTGCTTGATACATGCGCGTATCTACAAACTCAAGGCTATGAAGTAACGTATCTGCCGGTGGACGAGCAGGGGTTACTAAATCTGAATGAGCTTGAAAAAGCGCTGCGTGATGACACCATTTTAGTGTCGGTAATGCACGTGAATAACGAAATCGGGGTAATCCAGGATATCACTGCTATTGGCGAGCTATGCCGTGCACGCCAGATTGCGTTTCATGTGGATGGTGCCCAAAGCGTGGGTAAATTGCCTGTTGATTTAAGTACGCTGCCAGTAGATTTGTATTCGTTGTCGGCCCATAAGTTTTACGGGCCCAAAGGCAGCGGCGCATTATATGTACGTCGCCGTCCAAAGGTTCGGGTTGCTGAACAAATCCATGGTGGCGGCCACGAGCGCGGTATGCGCTCAGGAACACTGGCTACCCATCAAATTGTGGGATTAGGTACCGCGTGTGAATTGGCCGGTGAAAACCTGCCCGAAGAAATGATGCGCATTAGCGCTTTGCGCGACAAACTTTGGAAGGGTCTGAGTGCACTGCCAAACAGTCAGCTTAATGGGCACCCCACACAGCGGGTCGCCGGCAATTTGAATGTCAGCTTTACCGGTATTGATGGCGAAAGCCTGATAATGGCGCTCAACACCATTGCGGTGTCATCGGGTTCAGCCTGTACTTCAGCCAGTATGGAGCCGTCTTATGTACTGCGAGCTATCGGCTGTGACGCCGAAACCGCTCACAGCGGACTCCGTTTTTCTGTAGGTCGGTATACGTCGGATGAAGATATTGACCAGGCAATAGAAAAAGTAACCAGTGTGGTTAAAAGTATGCTTGAAGCTAATCGTCAGTAACCACGCTATGCATTTATTCGCGTTGAATAAAACCTGATATTCGGGCATGATCCGCCGCGCTCAGACCAGGCGGTATATAGCAATTTATACAAAGCGCCGGTACACCACACCGGCATCCGGGTAATACTTGAGTGATTTACTCAGGTATTATACAATAGAGCACAGTTTTAAGGCGTTGAGCAGCTTTTTACGCACCACTAAAAAGTGATGTAGGGCAAGACCGTCATGGCCCTTTTATTCAATGCTCCGCTATGGCAGGCAAACAAGTGAGACTTCAATATGAGTGAACAGAGCGAACAGATAGATCGAGCGCTGGAACGTAAGTACGATGCCGGCTTCTACTCTGACATCGAGTCTGAAACATTTGAAAATGGCTTGGACGAGTCGGTTATCCGTCGTATCTCAGCAATGAAAAATGAGCCTGAATGGATGCTGGACTGGCGTTTGAAAGCCTATCATGCGTGGCTTGAGATGGACGAGCCGGAATGGGCACATGTCCATTATCCAAAAATTGATTTTCAGGCAGTATCGTATTATTCCGCGCCTAAAAGCATGAAAGACAAACCGCAGTCGCTGGACGAAGTCGATCCAGAACTTCTGCGTACCTACGAAAAGCTGGGTATTCCGTTGCACGAACAGGAAATGCTGGCCGGCGTAGCAGTAGATGCAGTGTTTGACTCGGTCTCAGTGGTAACGACTTTCCGCTCGAAGCTGGAAGAGGCGGGCGTTATTTTTTGTCCTATCTCAGAGGCAATTCAAAAGTACCCTGAGCTGGTGAAAAAATACATCGGCTCTGTAGTACCTCGTAGCGATAACTTTTATGCAGCGCTTAACTGCGCGGTATTTACTGACGGCTCGTTTGTTTACATTCCAAAAGGTGTGCGCTGCCCAATGGAATTATCGACCTATTTTCGTATTAATCAGGAAAACACCGGCCAGTTTGAACGGACACTCATTGTGGCTGAAGAAGGCAGCTATGTAAGCTACCTTGAAGGTTGTACCGCGCCTCAACGTGATGAAAATCAGCTGCATGCCGCAGTAGTAGAGCTGGTGGCCATGGACGATGCACAAATTAAATATTCAACGGTGCAAAACTGGTATCCCGGCGATGAAAATGGCAAAGGCGGTATTTACAACTTTGTGACCAAGCGGGGTATTTGTCATACCAACGCCAAGATTTCGTGGACCCAGGTTGAAACCGGTTCTGCGGTTACCTGGAAATACCCAAGCTGCATTTTAAAAGGTGATAACAGTGTTGGCGAGTTTTACTCTGTAGCATTAACCCGTGGTCGTCAGCAGGCCGATACCGGCACCAAGATGATTCATATTGGTAAAAACACCCGCTCAACCATTATCTCTAAGGGGATTTCGGCGGGCAGAAGTAACAATGCATATCGCGGTCTGGTGTCGATGGGCCCTAAAGCCGACGGGGCGCGTAACTTTACCGAGTGTGACTCGTTACTTATTGGTGATACCTGTGGCGCACACACATTTCCGTATATAGAAAGCCGCAATCCTACTGCGATTGTAGAGCACGAAGCCACTACCTCAAAGGTAAGTGATGACCAGCTGTTTTTGTGTCAGCAGCGTGGTATGGATCCTGAAAAAGCCGTCTCGATGATTGTGAATGGCTTTTGTAAGGAAGTATTTAAAGAATTACCGATGGAGTTTGCGGTAGAAGCCGGCAAACTTCTCGAAATCAGTCTTGAAGGTTCAGTGGGGTAATAATGCTTAAGATTCAGAATTTACATGCAAGCGTCGAAGACAAGACCATCATTAAGGGTCTTGACCTGGAAGTAAAGCCAGGTGAAGTACACGCAATCATGGGCCCGAACGGTGCCGGCAAATCCACGCTGGGTTATGTTCTGTCAGGGCGTGATGGTTATGAAGTAAACGAAGGCACCGCCACCTTCAATAATCAAGATTTATTAGACATGGACGTTGAAGAGCGTGCTCAGTCTGGTTTGTTTTTAGCATTTCAGTATCCGGTTGAAATTCCTGGCGTAAGTAATATGGAATTTATGAAAGAGTCGGTAAATGCGATTCGTGAAAAACAGGGTAAAGAGTCGCTGACCGCTGCCGAGTTTTTGAAAAAAGCCAAAGAAGCCTGCAAACAAGTGCAGTTGCCTTTAGCATTTTTGAAACGCGGAGTGAACGAAGGCTTTTCGGGCGGTGAGAAAAAACGCAACGAAATTATGCAAATGATTTTGCTACAACCTACCTTAGCCATTCTAGACGAATCAGACTCGGGTCTGGACGTAGATGCATTGCAGGTTGTTGCCGACGGCGTTAACAGCCAGCGCGACGGCGAGCGTAGCTTTATTGTGGTAACCCATTATCAGCGTCTGCTTGATTACATCAAGCCTGACTTTGTGCATATTCTGGCCGATGGCAAAATTGTGAAAAGTGGCGATGCTTCGTTAGCCCAGGAAGTTGAGAAAAACGGCTACGCATTTTTAGGTAAAAAATACGAGGAGTCAGAAGTATGAGTCAATGGCTAAATCAGGTCATTGAGCACGCGTCTGTCCCATCAGATTTTCTGGCCACTGTGCGCCAGCAGTCGCGTGAGACCTTACAACAACAAGGCTGGCCTGGCCGCCGTGCTGAAAGCTGGCGCTTTACCCCACTCACCTCAGTGGCAAAGCGCGAAGTGAAGTCGGCAACCGATGTCACTGCGCAACATGCACCAGAAATTGATGGTTTGAACGCTATTGAGTTGGTGTTTGTGGATGGCAAACTCACCACCGATTGTGACAAGTTAGAGGTACCTGATGGGGTGCTTATTGCCACCTTCGACAACTTGAGTGAAGCAGAGCAACAGCGGGCCGCCAAAGTATTTGGACAAGTTAAACCTGAACATCATGTGTTTGGACTGGTTAACGATGTAGCCAGTGAGCAGGGCGTATTTATTGATGTAGCCGATAACGTGACTCTTGAAAAAGTTATACGTATCACAAATCTGGTCAGCCAGGATGTAGACGCTCACACCCGGGTAGCGGTGAACATTGGCGAGAATGCCAGTGCCCGTATCGTCGAGCATGCGCAAGGTGATACACCCAGCATGACTACGGCGTTTGTTGAGTACATGATTGGCGACAATGCACATCTTGAACACTATCGGTTTGCACTGATGGCCGGACAGGCTAAACAAATTGGTGGCAGTCATTTTGCGTTGCATAACGGCTCGACATTAAACAGTACAATTGTGGGCTATGGTAGCGAGTTGTCGCGTCTGGATGTGGATATTATTCACCGCGGTGAACATGCTGATGCCAAAATGAATGCGGTCTATTTGCTGGCCCAGGGCGAGCTGTTCGATCTGCATTCAAATATTGAGCATACGCAACCTAATGGCACTACCGAAGAAAATGCGCGCGGTATTATCGGCGATAACGCCAGAGCCGTGTTCAATGGTCGTATACATATTCATCGCGATGCACAAAAAACGCTGGCCGAGCTGAATAATCGTAATTTGCTGTTGTCACGCAAAGGGCTTATTAATACCAAGCCTGAGCTAGAGATTTACGCAGACGATGTGAAATGTGCTCACGGCGCCACCGTGGCCGAGATTGATGAAGAAGCATTGTATTATCTGCTAACTCGCGGAATTTCTCGTAGCAAGGCGTTGGTGATCCTTAATTTTGGGTTTATTCAGGAGCTGGTAAATCAGGTGCCTGACGATGCAATACGTGAATGGCTACTGCCTAAATTAAGCGAGCGCTTTACCCGGATGGAGGTAAAATGAGCTTAGATGTCGCTGCGCTACGTCAACAATTTCCTATTTTGTCTCGTCAGATAGACGGCAAACCGCTGATTTATCTTGATAATGCGGCGACAACGCAAAAGCCGCAAGCGGTTTTAGATGCCATTATAGATTATTACACAACGTGTAATGCCAATGTACATCGGGGTGCGCATCAGTTGTCTGATGAAGCAACCCGACGTTATGAGCAGGCTCGCGACACCGTGGCTCGGTTTATAAACGCCAGTGTCCGCGAAGAAGTTATTTGGACCCGGGGCACCACCGAAGCTATAAATTTAGTCGCCAATGGGTTAGCTCAGCGATTACAGCACGGCGACGAGGTTATGGTGACCGAGATGGAACATCATGCCAATCTGGTTACCTGGCAACAAGCCTGTAAACGTGCAGGCGCCACCTTAAAAGTGGTGCCTATTAATGCGCGCGGCGAGTTAGATGAAGTCGAATTTGCGAACTTGTTAGGCCCGGCAACCCGCCTGGTTGCTATGCCTCATGTGTCCAACGCATTAGGAACAGTAAATCCGGTTAAAACCTTAACGGCCAAAGCTAAAGAAGTGGGCGCGTGGGTATTAATTGACGGCGCGCAGGGTATTGCCCACGGCGATGTGGATGTACAGGCTATAGGATGCGATTTTTACGCCTTTTCAGGACATAAAATGTTTGGGCCTACCGGTATTGGCGCGTTATGGGGTAAACGTTCGGTTTTGGCCGACTGGCCCGTGTGGCTGGTAGGTGGCGAAATGATTCAGGAAGTTACCTATCAGGATGCTACCTGGGGCGAGCTGCCCAATCGCCTTGAAGCCGGAACTCCGGATATTGCTGGTGCAATTGGCTTAGCGGCCGCGATTGACTGGTTTGATAGCCTTGATAAACAGGCCATTCAAACCCATGAAAAAGCCCTGTTGGCCAGTGCGCATGCTCAGGCCGAAGAATTTGACGGTTTGCAGATAATTGGCACCGCCAGAAACAAAATTGGTGTAATGAGCTTTATGCTTGATGGCGCGCATCCAGCGGATGTGGGATTTATTCTGGATCGGCAAGGCATCGCTATTCGCACCGGAGATAACTGCGCTCAACCGCTGATGAATAAACTGGGAATACCCGGTACAGCGAGAGCGTCGTTTTCAATTTACAATACGATGGACGAAGTAGATGCTTTGTTCTCGGCGCTGGGTAAAGCCAGAACGATGTTGGCTTAACAGGAGACGATATGAGTGTTGAAACCTTTGTACCAAGTACCACTGTTGTGTCGCTAACTGATGCAGCAACAAAACATTTTTCAGCTAAGCTGGCTAAAGCCGATAAACAATGGATTCGGTTGTCAACCCGGGTAAGCGGCTGCACCGGCTATGCCTATGTACTTGATTATGCAGATAGCCCTGAAGCCGACGACGAGACAATTGATGCCGGCAACGGTGTCAACGTTGCTATCGCCAGCAATGCTGTGACCTTATTACAAGGCACTGAAATCGACTATGTGATGGAAGGGGTGAACGGTGTAATTAAGTATTACAACCCCAATGTAGTAGACGAATGCGGTTGCGGCGAAAGCTTTAATATAGGCTAAGGCAATATAAATGGCAGCACAAAAGATGGTCGTCACTGAACGTGACTGCACCGCAAGGTTGGTTCCGGCCGGCGACAAAACGGTTATTCGTGAAGGTGAGTTTGTTAACATCACCCAGGAGCTGGGTGGTAACTACACCATTACCTGGCATGGCAATATGTACCGGATTGATGGTACGGATGCCGACGCCATAGGCCGTAAGCCTCAGGTACTGGATTTTGAAGCCCCGACCGATGGTTCTATCAGTGAACAGCAGGTTTGGGATGCGATGGAAACCATTTACGATCCGGAAATTCCCATTAATCTTGTGTCTTTAGGCTTGATATACAAAGTGACTATTGATCAGGACAGTCACAAAGTGAGTGTTCAGATGACCCTTACTGCCCCAGGCTGTGGTATGGGACCGGTGTTAGTAGGTGATGTTGAATACCGGGTAGGGATGGTTCCAAACGTCGACAGCGTTGATGTAGAGCTGGTATTCGATCCGCCCTGGTCACGAGAGATGATGAGCGAAGAAGCTCAGCTTGAAGCAGGTCTGTTCTTTTAATTACTTCTTGGGATAAGCAACATTATGCGATTGCCTGATAGTCAGGAAATTATTGACGATATTGCGTTTTTCGATGACTGGGAACAACGCTATCAGTACATTATTGATTTAGGTAAAGCCATTCCGGGTTTAAGTGATGAGCAAAAAACCAGTGACCGCCTGGTTAAAGGTTGCCAGAGTTCGGTGTGGATGACTTCGCGCATTGATGAAGGGCGCATACAGTTTGATGTCGACAGCGATGCGGTTATTGTTCAGGGACTGTTAGCATTGGTACTGGCAGCATACAACGATAAAACACCGGCACAAATTTTGGCGTTTGATATTGATGGCTATTTTACTGAGCTGGATCTTGAACGTCATATCAGCCCCACACGCGGCAACGGCTTACGTGCCATAGTGGGTAAAATTCAGGCACTGGCGAAATCAGCGACCCGATAATCTGCAAATTAGAGGGGCTTACAACAATTAATATGCAATTAACCTTAAGGCAATGAACATCGCCTCTGGTCAAGTTGCTAAGAATTGCCTATAATTTGCGGCCAAAATATTATTCGACTTTTCGGAGAAAAGAAAAATGGCTCTAGAGCGTACTTTTTCGATTATCAAGCCTGATGCAGTAGCAAAAAATGTCATCGGTGCAATTTACAACCGTTTTGAATCAGCGGGCCTGCGCATTGTTGCATCTAAAATGGTGCACCTGAGCAAAGAGCAAGCTGAAGGCTTTTATGCTGAGCATAAAGAACGTCCTTTCTTTGGCGCTCTGGTAAACTTCATGACCTCTGGTCCGGTAATGGTTCAGGTTCTTGAAGGCGAAAACGCCGTAGTTAAAAACCGCGAAATCATGGGTGCAACTAACCCAGCTGATGCGGCTGCCGGTACATTACGTGCCGATTATGCTGCTTCTATTGATGAAAATGCGGTACACGGTTCTGATGCTCCTGAATCTGCAGCTCGCGAAATTGCTTACTTCTTTTCAGAAGAAGAAATTTGCCCACGCACTCGTTAATTACGAAGCTGGATTGCGAAAAGGAGAGCTCAGGCTCTCCTTTTTTGTTAGGGCTTATTTTGTTAAGGGATAGTTTGTTAAAGGATATTCTTTGTCCTATCGCAGGCCTGTGCTTTTACCGACTACGCGGCTATGGTAAAATTCGCGCCTAATTTTTGTACGATACGTCCGGTTTTCTTAGACGTATCGGTTTGTGCTGCTTTTAAATAAGCAACCTATTGATTTATATAGTTTAAGGTAAGGTCAGTCATTTTATGGCAAAAACAAATTTGTTAAATCTCAATCGCGAAGGCCTGCGTGCGTACTTCAAGGAGATTGGCGAAAAACCATTTCGGGCCGATCAGGTGATGAAATGGATATACCATCAGGGTGTCAGTGACTTTGCCGAGATGTCGAATCTGAACAAAAGCCTGCGTCAAAAGCTTGAAGAAAACTGCGAAATTAAAGCCCCTGAGATTGCGTATTTCCAGGAAGCCAGTGACGGTACCATCAAGTTTGCCTTAACATTGGAAGGCGGACAAGAAGTAGAAAGTGTCTGGATTCCTGAAACCGACCGCGCTACTTTGTGTGTATCCTCTCAGGTAGGGTGTGCATTAGAATGTACCTTTTGTTCAACCGCGCAGCAGGGCTTTAATCGCAATCTGTCAGTCAGTGAAATTATTGGTCAGGTATGGCGGGTTGCTACCTTCTTAGGATTGTCTAATGACACCGGCAAGCGTCCGGTAACTAACGTAGTCATGATGGGTATGGGCGAACCTTTGCTTAATCTTAAACACGTGATCCCGTCCATGGATTTGATGATGGACGACTTTGGTTTTGGATTGTCTAAGCGCCGGGTTACCTTAAGTACTTCGGGCGTAGTGCCTGCTTTAGATAAGCTGGGCGATACCATTGATGTGGCTTTGGCCATTTCTTTACATGCGCCTAACGATGAGCTGCGTAACGAAATTGTACCTATTAATAAGAAGTACAATATAGAGACATTTTTGGCGGGCGTTAGACGCTATCTTGAAAAGTCGAAAGCCAACCAAGGCAGAGTTACCATTGAATATGTGATGCTTTCACATATTAATGACAGCACCGATCAGGCACACGAGTTGGCTAAAGTATTGAAAGATACGCCATGCAAAATAAACCTGATCCCGTTCAATCCGTATCCCGGGTCGCCATACACCTGTTCATCTAATTCGCGAATTGATCGGTTTTCTAAAGTGCTGATGGAACACGGTTATACCGTGATGGTCCGCAAAACCCGCGGGGATGATATAGATGCCGCCTGCGGCCAACTGGTGGGTGATGTGGTTGATCGCACTAAAAGAATGTTGAAAAAACAGATGAAGGGCGAGCAGATTTCGGTGAAAATGGCGCAGTAATCTAATTGATACGGAGGTAGTCGCCCTATGCGCAAAAGCCTAATTGCTTGCGTTTTTGTTTTATCAGGATGTGTTAGTCAGTCTCAACCGGGCATGCTTAGCGACAACTTTGATCAGTCTGAAGCAGCGCGTACCCGAATGTCTTTGGGTCTGACCTATCTTAAAAACGGTGACTACACCCAGGCTAAGAAAAACCTCGACCGGGCCCTGGAGTTTGGTCCCAGGCTGGCCGACGTACATTATGCTTTGGCCTATTACTACCAAACCGTTGAAGAAACCCCACGAGCGGTAGAGTATTATGAGAATGCATTAGATTTGGCCCCACGTAATGCCGATATTGCCAACAGTTATGGTGCATTTTTGTGTCAGCAGCGGCAGTACGATAAAGCGAATAAATACTTTTCCAAAGCGGTAGACAATAAACACTACGCCAATACCGCGCAAACGTATGAAAACATGGGGCTGTGCGCACGCGAGCAAAATCAGCATCAAAATGCTATTAAGTACTTCAAAACGGCGTTGAATCATCAACCCTCCCGAGGTAAAACACTGATGTTGTTAACTCAGGAATACCTTGAGACGGGCCAGTATGCAGAGGCTGAAAACAGTTTAAGGCGGTACCAAAAGATGGCGCGAGTTACCGCCCAGTCGCTGTGGTTGTCGGTACAGGTTGCTGATGCCCAAAATGATGCTAAAGCAGTGCAAAGTTATGGTGAAATGCTTCGCGCTTTGTACCCTCAAAGCGCCCAGTTTAAGCAGTTTCAGACGCTGGAAAGCCAATCGGGTAGCCGCAACAAGCAAGCTCTGATAAATGATAAAACGGCGGCGCCCGCTGGGTCTGATGATTCCGTCGCATTGAAAAACAAGCCCGGTACACCGGGTATGCCAGCTACGCAATCCACAAAATTGGTAAGCTTAGCTGAAAATCCGCAGGTTCATGTTGTTCAAAGCAATGAGAACCTGTACCGTCTTTCTGTTAAATACAACATTAAAATGTCTTCCCTACGTTCTTGGAATAATCTGGCACAGGCGAATGTGCTGGAAGTAGGCTCCAGATTATGGCTGGTCCCCCCTGAGCAACAAACAAACCAGGTAGTTGAATGAATTTAGAAGAAACCACTGAAAAAAGCGCTGATGAGACGTCTATGCAACATCAGCAGACGCCGGGTAAAATGTTACGCGAAGCTCGTGTTCAGCAAGGGTTATCGCAGCAAGATGTGGCTAACAAACTTTTTTTAAAAGCACATACCATTGAACATATCGAGTCTGATGAAATTGACGACTCAATGTCAGTTACCTTTACCAAAGGGTATGTGCGCAACTATGCAAAGTTTTTAGGCATTGATCACGAACTGGTTATCGAGCGATTTAATCAGTTACACACGGCCACAAAGCCTCCGGCAGCATTACAAAGTTTTTCGCAGCGTGTCGCTAAACAAGCGCATGATGATCGCTGGATGATGGTGACCTGGGCCATATTGTTGTTGCTGGTTGCTGCGGTTGTTATCTGGTGGTACCAGCAAGATGATAACGCCAATGAACAGACGATGGCGGTAGATGCACCAACCAGTAAAGTGACAGCCAGCGAGCGAACCGAAGGGGTTGTTCCGCAACGTCAACCGGCTGATCGCCAGCAAACTCAGCAACAACCTCAGTTAAAAGCGGTTCCGCGAACGAACAGTGAACCCGCTGTCGATTCGCAGCCAGAAAACGATACGACCTCCTCATTGAGCACACCGCCCGACGCGGATGCTCAACTGGCTGCAACGGAGCCTTCATCAGCACAAACGCAAAGTGAAGAGTTAACCACACCAAGTGATAGCGCGCCACAATCTGCAAAATTCACATTTAATGATGAATGCTGGGTAAATATTGTTGATGCCAGCGGCGAAGTACTGGCAACAGGTATTAAAAAGGCGGGGCGGGTAATGGAAATCTCCGGTCAGCCCCCCATCAGTGTTACGTTGGGCGCGCCTGATGATGTAGCTATTGTTTATGCGGGTGAAAATGTCGATATTTCTGGGTTTCAGAATGGTCGTACCGCACGCTTCTCACTACCTTTGCGGGGATAAACATGTTTGGTGAAAGTCCGATTAAACGCAGAAAATCAATTCGTATTAATGTAGGCAATGTGCCCATTGGTGATGGAGCGCCAATTGCGGTGCAGTCGATGACCAACACGCCAACCACTGACGTAGCGGCAACGGTGGCACAAATTAATCGAATTGTGGGTGTGGGCGGTGAAATAGTTCGTGTGTCAGTACCTACAATGGACGCGGCTGAAGCCTTCAAAGAAATTCGCAAACAGGTGAGTGTGCCTTTAATCGCCGATATTCATTTTGATTATCGTATCGCTCTGAAGGTCGCCGAATACGGCGTTGATTGTTTGCGTATCAACCCCGGCAATATTGGTAATATGGATCGCGTGCGTTCGGTAGTCGATTGCGCCAAAGACAAAAACATTCCTATTCGAATTGGAGTGAACGGCGGTTCACTGGAAAAAGATTTGCAGGAAAAATACGGAGAACCCACCCCTGAGGCTTTGGTCGAGTCGGCTATGCGCCACGTGGATATACTCGATAAGCTTAATTTTAATCAGTTTAAAGTAAGCGTGAAAGCTTCCGATGTTTTTTTAGCGGTCGGGGCGTATCGTGAATTGGCTAAACGTATCGACCAGCCCTTGCATCTGGGAATTACTGAAGCCGGCGGTCAGCGCGCAGGCGCAGTTAAAAGCTCGGTAGGTTTAGGGATGCTGCTGGCCGAAGGCATCGGCGATACGCTACGGGTTTCTTTGGCCGCTGACCCGGTGGAAGAAATTAAAGTAGGTTTTGATATTCTAAAGTCATTACGCATACGCTCACGTGGCATCAATTTTATCGCATGTCCAAGCTGTTCGCGTCAGGAATTTGATGTCATCGGCACCGTTAACGCCCTTGAACAGCGTGTAGAAGATATTCTCACGCCAATGGATGTGTCGATTATTGGCTGTGTAGTTAACGGTCCGGGTGAGGCAGAAATATCTGACCTGGGCCTTACCGGCGCGCGTAATATGAGTGGCTATTATGAAGATGGTAAGCGTCAAAAAGTACGCCTGAAAAACGATGAGCTGGTTGATCAGCTGGAAAAGCGTATCAGAGCAAAAGCGAACCAGTTAGATGAAAGCCGAAAAATTGCGGTAGCAATAAAAGACGAATAACCCACGGATGTCCGATGTGGCAAACGTTGTTGTTTCCCTACAAAGCCCCTATAATGCGGGGCTTTTATTTATCAGCAGTATGAGATATTCAGGTGGCTAAAACAATACAGGCTATACGCGGAATGAACGACTGCCTGCCGGAAGTATCCGGTATCTGGCAACAGGTAGAATCAACCTTACGATCAGTGGTAGCCAGTTATGGTTATCAGGAGATACGTACTCCGATAGTTGAGAGTACCGACTTATTCAAACGCTCTATTGGTGAAGTTACCGATATTGTTGAAAAAGAAATGTACACTTTTGATGACCGAAATGGCGATAGCCTGACGTTGCGTCCTGAAGGGACCGCAAGTTGTGTACGGGCCGGTAACGAGCATGGTCTGTTGTACAATCAGCAACAGCGGCTTTGGTACATGGGCCCGATGTTTCGCCATGAACGACCTCAAAAGGGGCGTTACCGGCAGTTTCATCAGTTTGGCGTAGAAGCTTACGGTCTGGCCGGTCCTGATATTGACTTAGAAGTGATACTGCTTAGCGCCCGGTTTTGGAAGGCATGCGGTATTGCCGAGCATGTTACCTTGCAGATCAACTCATTAGGCTCTAATGAAGCGCGCCAGGCTTACCGCGAGGCATTGATTGAATTTTTAACCGCCCGCGCTGACCAGCTTGATGAAGACTCACGTCGACGCATGACCACCAATCCTCTACGTGTATTGGATAGCAAAAATCCAGAAGTACAGGCCGCGTTAGAAGGCGCGCCTTCGCTACTGGATCATCTTGACGCCGAATCAAAAGAACATTTTTCACAGTTATGTGAACGATTACGTTCAGCAGGTATCGAATATGAGATTAATCCACGGTTGGTGCGCGGATTAGACTATTATAACCGCACTGTATTTGAATGGGTTACCGATAGCCTGGGATCACAGGGTACGGTGTGTGCGGGCGGTCGTTACGATGGTCTGGTAGAGCAATTAGGCGGAAAATCAACCCCTGCAGTTGGCTTTGCGATGGGTATCGAGCGACTGGTATTGATGCTCACCACCTTAAAGGCTGAAGAGCAAGATACCAGCAGTGCAGATGTGTTTATAACCGCTTTGGGTGACGACGTTACAGATTATGCAGTCAGCGTTGCCGAACAACTGCGTAACACGCTGCCAGGGGTTCGGGTAATGATGCATTGCGGTGGTGGTAATCTTAAAAAGCAGCTAAAACGTGCTGATAAAACCGGCGCTAAAGTTGCTTTGTTACTGGGCAGCGAAGAAGCCGATAACCACCAGGTTACTATTAAGCCACTGCGCGATGGACAAAATCAGAGTACCGTTTCCTTAGATTCGTTAAGTGCAGAATTAGAATCATTAATTAGTTAACTAAAATACACAGGTCGCAGAAAGGCGGCTTGCCGGACGTACAATACAGAGGTCAGAGATGGAACAGTTCGCTACAGAAGAACAACAAGTAGAAGCGATAAAGCGATTCTGGAAAGATAATGGCATGGCCATCGTTTTGGGCGCAGTAGTAGGCTTGGGCGGCCTGTGGGGATGGCGCTATTACAGCGAAACACAGCTTGAAAATAAAGCTCAGGCTTCCGTTGAGTATCAGCAGGCGGTTGAAACACTACCTTCACAAGCCGGGCTAGATAATGTAGACAAGTTTATCAGTAGCCACAACGATTCTGGATATGCCAGCATTGCCCGGTTTATGAAAGTAAGCAAGTTGGTAGAAAACAATGAGCTTGATCAGGCGGCAAATACGTTGGAAGAAGTAATAAGTACTACTGATGACAACAACTTAAAAGCATTGGCAGGAATTCAGTTAGCGCGAATTCAGCTTGAACAGAATAATTTTGATCAGGCTTTGGCCACCTTGGGTGGTTTGAACAACGATGCATTTAGCAGCTTAATTGCAGAAATAAAGGGCGATGTTCTGGCAGCTCAGGGTAAACCTGACGATGCTCGTATGGCCTATACCAAAGCGCTGGAAAATAACGCCAGTAACCAGTTGGTTAAAATGAAGCTTGATAACCTGTCAGTTGTCACTGGCTCATAAGAATTCAAGAGGTAGCTAGTTTGTCACGATTAACGTGTGGTCAGAAGGGCCGAATTTCACGCACCATGGGTTTAGCGCTGGTGATGAGTATCTCATTGACCGGTTGTACAACGGTTTCAAATTGGTTTGCTGAAGAAGAAGAGATAGCAATACGCACTCTTAAGCCTATTGATGCAGAGTTTGAACCTGAAGTAATCTGGGATACCGATGTTGGCGATGGTATAGATGACTATTTTTCGCGCTTACGTCCGGTTTATGGTGATAACAAAGTATTTGCGGCCAGCCGTCATGGCGAAGTTGCTGCTTTGGACCCAGAAACCGGAGAGAAACACTGGCAGCGTAATTTAGCCACGTTTGCCGACGACGGTATGTTCAGCGCGGTTAGCCAGTTGTGGCGTTCAGGCGAGTCTGCCCGTATAGGCGGTTTGGCCTTTAACGAACAAACCGTGTATGTAGGTACCGAAAATGGCGCCATCATAGCAATGGATTCAGCCACCGGTGAAACCCGTTGGTCGCACTCTGTAGAAGGCGAAATACTATCCGCTCCGGTGGTTTCTGAAGGCGTGTTGGTTGTAAATACAGGGGCAGGCACGCTGTTTGGTATTGATGCCGATTCGGGCGAACAGCTGTGGTTAAACGAAAGCGATGTTCCGCCACTGACCCTTCGTGGTATTTCTGCGCCAATAGCCGCTAACGGTGGCACGATTGTAGGCACCCCCACGGGTAAGATACAGGTTAATATTATCGACTCGGGGTTGGTTGCCTGGGAAACCGCCATCACCAAACCGGCGGGCGCGACTGAGCTTGAACGTATTGTCGACGTAGATGTCACCCCGCTTATGTATGGCGGTATTATTTATGCAATTTCTTACAATGGCACATTAGCCGCCATTGAGCTTCGTAGCGGCCGCGTTATCTGGAAACGTGAATACGGGTCGTATCGTGACGTTACGTTAAGCGACAACACCTTGTTTGTGGTTGATAATAAATCCATTGTTTACGGTTTGGATCGTCGAAACGGGGTGGAGCTATGGTCACAAAGTTCACTTAAACAGCGTAATCTAACCGAAGCCTTACCGGTAGGTGATCACGTAGTGGTAGGCGACAAATGGGGCTTTTTACATTGGATAAACCAGGAAGACGGCAAAATAGTTGCCCGTTATGACCTGGGTGGAGACGATGAAGACGAGTCTGTCTACGTATCGCCAATTGTTGTTGATGATAAAATTGTAGCGATCACCCGCGACGGTACGGTAGCGGCACTGACTATCGGGCAGTAGCTATCGAACTTGGTACAAAGCTATGGTAGATGGCTGACGAAACTGTCGTTTACCGTTACACTATAGCTATATAAGAACAAGCCGCGTGCTAACGCGGCTTGTTCGTTTTTGTTTATATCTCATGTAGGAATACATTAATGTTGCCTGTAGTTGCACTGGTGGGCCGGCCTAATGTCGGAAAATCCACGTTATTTAATCGACTAACCAATACCCGGGATGCCCTTGTGGCTGATTTTCCGGGGCTCACCCGTGATCGAAAATACGGACAGGCTACTTTTGATAGCAAACAATTTATTGTGGTAGATACCGGCGGCATTACCGGAGACGAAGCCGGCATCGATGCTCACATGGCCCAGCAGTCTTTACTGGCCATTGACGAAGCCGATGTGGTGCTGTTTTTAGTCGACGCCCGTGCAGGCCTGATGCCCGCTGACCAGGGTATTGCAGAGCATCTGCGTAAGGTTGACAAAAAAGTGTATGTGGTCGCCAATAAGGTTGATGGTATAGACGGCGATAGCGAAAGCGCTGACTTTTTCGCGCTGGGTCTAGGTCATGTCTATCAAATAGCTGCCGCCCACGGCCGCGGGGTTTCTCAGCTATTAGATAAAGGGCTTAATCCTTTAGCTGAGCAATTTCCTGAAATGGAAGTGGTGGCTAAGCCAACCCATGAAGAGCTTACTTCAGATGAACAGCTGGAACGTTTAAAAAATCTTCCGATAAAATTGGCGATAGTGGGTAAACCCAATGTGGGTAAGTCAACACTGACCAACCGAATTCTGGGTGAAGACAGAGTGGTGGTGTACGACATGCCGGGTACTACCCGAGACAGCGTATATATTCCGCTTGAGCGCGATGAACGCGAATATATTTTGATAGACACCGCGGGGGTAAGAAAACGTCGGAAAATAACCGAAGCGGTAGAGAAATTTTCGATTGTTAAGACACTGCAGGCAATTGAAGAGTCTAATGTTGTTTTGCTGGTCATCGATGCTCGTGAAGGTCTTTCTGATCAGGACTTAAGTTTGTTAGGTTTTGTACTTAACTCGGGGCGTTCGCTGGTTCTTGCGGTAAATAAATGGGATGGCCTGGATACCGATGTTAAAGACGAAATTAAACGTGAGATAGACCGTCGTTTAGGTTTTATCGATTTTGCGCGTTTGCATTTTATTTCAGCGTTGCATGGGTCGGGTGTAGGCAACTTGTTTGATTCGGTAGTCGAAGCGTACGATAGCGCTACCCGCCGTATTAATACCTCCATTTTGACGCAAATTATGGAAATGGCTCAGGATGAACATCAGCCACCGTTGGTTCAGGGACGCCGGGTCAAAATGAAATACGCCCACGCAGGGGGCTACAACCCTCCGGTTATTGTGATTCATGGTAATCAGGTAGATCGCCTTTCTGGCGCTTATAAACGTTTCTTAATGAATTATTTCAGAAAGTCTTTGAAAATTATGGGTACGCCAATTCGTATTGAGTTCAGAGAAGGCGCAAACCCGTTTGAAGGCAAAAAGAATAAGCTGACCCTGGCGCAGGAGCGTAAACGTAAGCGTTTAATGACGTTTCATAAAAAAAGTAAGTAAATGTGAAAAGGGGCGAAAGCCCCTTTTTTGATTGTGTTTTGCTGTGCTGTGCCCAGGAGGGGTACTTTCAAAACTATCGACAGTTTTATCTAGTTTATCCCTACACATATTTCAGGAAATATAACCCCCTTTGTCGCGTTGGAGACAGCAATCATAGGGACGGAGCTTCGCTCTTCTGAACTTCCACTTTTTCCATCAGGGATACTTTCAGAGCAATGGACAGTTTTTCTCTGCTTATCCCTAATGATATTTCAGGAAATATAACGGTCTTTGTCGCGTTGGCGACAGCAACCAGAGGGACGGGCGTCGCCCCTCTGGACACCCCCGCTAGCCCTTACGAAGCGTAAGCCATTTTTGCATTGCCCAGACAACCCGAACCAGGGCAAACGGCACGTCCTGTGCCGGTTACCCTTGCCTGCGGCTTCCTGTCTTGGCTTTCGGTTTGCTTATCTGTGCCCTGCAAAAATACGCTTCTATGGGCGGTAATGAGGCTAGGATGTATCACCTCCTTAATCGGCTTTGCAACGCAGAATGAAAAGCACCCTTTAGCTGCTGCCGGCAGCCCGGCGTAGTGGTGGGTGATTTGGGTGTGTCAGCAGGGATTATCTTAATAAATCTGTAGATGTATCAGCGAGTCACTATTCACTATTCATATACCTATACGCCTCTGAGGACTGAAAAAATCACAGTTCTGGCTTAAACAGGGCTTTTCTTTGTTACTGAGCTTAAAATAACGCCGTCTGCCACGCGGGTTTCAATAGTCTGTCCTTCATTAATCTGCTCAATAGAGGTGACCGCATTTTGTTCGGCAAAAGTAATACTGTAGCCGCGTGCTAAAGTGGCTAACGGGCTGACAGATTGTAGAAGTTGCACTGTGTTGCCAAGGCGTTGTCGGGAGTTATTAACTTGCTTTTCTATCGTCTGGCTTAATCGATAATCCAAGGCGGAATGCCGTGCTTTAAGGCGCGCTAGCTGCATGGCGGGGTTTTGCTGATTTAAACGGCCGGTGAGCTGGTCAAGCCGGCGCTGTAATTGTGTTAAACGGGTGTTGGTTTGATGAACCAGTGTCATTTGTAATTGATCGACGTGTTGCCACTGTGTTTTCAACTGATTTGCTGGGTGGCAGGCTTTTAATCGCTGAATAAGTAATGACAGTGAATGCTGACGCTGACTATTTTTTTGTGACCAGGCTTTATGGAGTGCGCTGGTCGCCTGAGCAAGGTGCTGACGCAGTGCCACCTGGTCCTGACTTAACAGCTCAGCTCCGGCCGACGGGGTAGGGGCTCGCAAGTCAGCGACAAAATCGGCAATGGTCACATCAATTTCATGGCCTACCGCGCTCACTACCGGTAGCTGACTCTTTGCTATAGCATGTGCCAGATTTTCGTGGTTAAAACACCATAAATCTTCCAGTGAACCGCCTCCGCGGGTAAGCAGAATAACATCTACCTCGTTACGCTGGTTGGCGGTTTGCAACGCATCGATAAGCTGAGTATGGGCGCTGTCTCCCTGAACCATGCTGGGATACACCACCACTTGGGTGGTAGGGCTACGACGTTGCAACACCGTTAATGCATCATGTAATGCCGCACCTGATAGCGAGGTAATAATACCAATTCGGCGGATGGTATGGGGCAATGGCTGTTTTTTTTCAGGGGCAAACAAACCCGCCTGATGCAACTTAGCTTTTAATGCTTCAAAAGCTTGTTTTAGCTGACCCGCCCCGTCTGGCTCGAGATGTTCAACAACAAGCTGATAATCGCCCCGTGGTTCGTACAGACCTACCGAGGCCCGTACTAATACCTTATCGCCTTCTTTAGGGCGCTGACGCACACTACGATTGGTATTTTTAAACATAGCCGCACGAACCTGTGCTTTATTGTCTTTTAAAGTAAAGTACCAATGCCCGGAAGCGGCACAAACAAAATTTGAGATTTCAGCAGAAAGCCAGACAAGACCAATCTCGCCTTCTAAAACGTTTCGGGCCAGGCGATTAAGCTTGGTTACAGACAAAATTTGGCGACTAGAAGAGGGGCTGTTAAATAACATTAAAAAATTTCTTATTGATAAAATTCAAATACAGTTTACCTCAAACTTAAAAAACACTACAATTGCGCCGCAATTAACCCTCGACTCAAAAGGTGTTGTTGCATGCTCCGAATCGTTCAGGAAGCCCTAACATTTGATGATGTTTTGCTGGTACCCGGCCACTCATCAGTCCTCCCTCATACTGCGAACCTGCAGACTAAACTCACGCGCAATATAACGCTGAACATTCCGATGGTCTCGGCGGCTATGGATACTGTTACCGAAGCGCGTCTGGCTATCGCTTTGGCGCAGGAAGGTGGTTTAGGATTTGTTCATAAGAACATGCAGCCTACCGAACAGGCTCGTCATGTACGCGAAGTCAAAAAATACGAAAGTGGCGTGGTTTCTGACCCGGTTACGGTTTCTAAAGATACCGCTCTGGGCGAGGTACTGGCGCTGAGTAAGAAACTGGGCTATTCAGGTTTTCCGGTGACCGATGATGACAACAACTTAATTGGTATTGTTACCGGTCGCGATATGCGATTTGAAAACCGGCTTGAGCTACCTGTTCATAAGGTAATGACCGGCAAAGACAAGCTGGTTACCGTTAAAGAAGGTGCCAGTTCTGAACAAGTGCTTGAACTGATGCACGCCAATCGTATTGAAAAAATTCTGGTCGTTGACGATAATTTCAAACTAACAGGTTTAATAACGGTTAAAGACTTTCAAAAAGCTGAAAGCAAACCTAATGCCTGTAAAGATTCGTTGGGTCGGTTAAGAGTTGGTGCTGCGGTTGGCGTAGGTCCGGGAACCGACGAGCGTATTGAACTATTGGTAGAAGCCGGCGTGGATGTATTGCTTATCGATACTTCTCACGGGCATTCGCAAGGCGTTATCGATCGGGTTGCGAAAGTTCGCCAGAATTACCCCAACCTTGAAATTATTGCAGGCAACGTAGCCACAGCCGCAGGCGCAAAAGCGCTGGTTGAAGCCGGTGTGGATGCGGTGAAAGTAGGCATAGGTCCAGGTTCTATTTGTACTACGCGTATTGTCACGGGCTGTGGTGTTCCGCAAATCAGCGCGGTTTCTGATGCGGTGGACGCGATTGAAGGCACCGGGGTTCCAGTAATTGCCGACGGTGGCATCCGTTTTTCTGGTGATATTGCCAAAGCCTTAGCGGCCGGGGCAAGCTGCGTAATGGTGGGCAGTATGTTAGCTGGAACAGAAGAAGCTCCGGGTGAAGTAGAGCTTTATCAAGGCCGGTATTTCAAATCTTATCGTGGTATGGGCTCGCTGGGTGCGATGGACCAGAGCCATGGTTCTTCTGACCGCTATTTTCAAGATCCTAACAGTGCTGAAAAACTGGTCCCTGAAGGTATCGAAGGCCGAGTGGCATACAAAGGACCAATCTCTAATATTATTCATCAGCAAATGGGCGGATTACGCTCGGCGATGGGCCTGACAGGCTGTGCAACTATTGATATTTTGCGCAACGAAGCGAAGTTTGTAAAAGTGACCTCGGCCGGAATGGGTGAGTCGCATGTGCATGACGTCAGCATCACCAAAGAAGCGCCTAACTATCGTTTAGGCTAAGCCACGACATTGCTTTTCATCAGGCTGGTTTCGACCAGCCTGATTAGTTTTATATATACGGGTAATCATAATGACCACTAATATTCATGATCAACGCATACTGATATTGGATTTCGGCTCTCAGTATAGTCAGCTAATAGCGCGGCGGGTACGAGAAATTGGCGTGTACTGCGAACTTTGGGCATGGGATGTCACCGAAGCTCAAATTCGTGAATTTAACCCTCAGGGTATTATTTTATCTGGCGGGCCAGAGTCGGTCACCCAACTTGATTCGCCCCGGGCGCCTCAGTATGTATTTGATGCCGGTGTTCCGGTACTTGGCGTATGTTATGGCATGCAGACCATGGCCGAGCAACTCGGTGGTGGGGTATTTGGTTCGAACAAGCGCGAATTTGGTTATGCCCAGGTTGAGGTCACCGAGTCGTGTCCGCTGTTGAGCAAAATTGAAGACCATATCGGTGATAACGGCAACGCACTAATGGATGTGTGGATGAGCCACGGCGATAAGGTACAGACAATTCCTGACGGCTTTGTGACGACCGCGCAAACACCTTCTTGCCCGCATGCGGCAATGCACAACCTTGAAAAACAGTTTTTTGGGGTGCAGTTTCATCCTGAGGTTACCCATACGCGTCAAGGCATGCGTGTTTTGACCCATTTTGTGATGGACATCTGTAAGTGTGAAAAGCTTTGGACCGCTGAAGCGATTATTGACTATGCTATTGCACGTATTAAAGAAAAAGTAGGCGATGACCATGTGGTGCTGGGGCTTTCAGGCGGTGTAGATTCGTCGGTCGTGGCGATGCTGGTGCATCAGGCCATCGGCAGTCAGCTTACGTGTGTGTTTGTTGATAACGGCTTGCTACGCCTTAATGAAGGCCAGCAGGTTATGGATATGTTTGGCGATCATTTTGGTCTGAACATTATTAAAGTAGATGCGGAAGAACGTTTTTTAAACGCACTTCAAGGTGAAGACGAGCCTGAAGCCAAACGTAAGATTATTGGTAATGAGTTTGTACGCGTGTTTGATGAACAAGCCGCCAAACTGACTAATGCCAAGTGGCTGGCTCAGGGAACAATTTATCCTGATGTTATTGAATCTGCAGGTTCTGCTACGGGCAAAGCGCACGTTATCAAGTCGCACCATAATGTGGGCGGGTTACCAAAAGATATGAAAATGGGTCTGGTTGAACCATTGCGCGAATTGTTTAAAGACGAGGTGCGTAAAATCGGTCTTGAGCTGGGTCTGCCTTACGATATGTTGTATCGCCATCCATTTCCGGGGCCAGGTTTGGGCGTACGGGTGCTGGGCGAGATTAAAAAAGAGTACTGCGACTTACTGCGTAAAGCGGATGCGATTTTTATCGAAGAGCTGCACGCCGCTGATTTATACAATAAAGTTAGCCAGGCGTTTACTGTATTTTTGCCGGTACGTTCGGTCGGGGTGATGGGTGATGCGCGTAAATACGATTGGGTAGTGTCGTTACGAGCGGTCGAAACCATCGACTTTATGACCGCCCACTGGGCGCATTTGCCTTACGATTTTTTAGGGCGGGTTTCAAATCGTATCATTAACGAAATCGACGGAATTTCGCGGGTGGTTTACGATATCTCAGGCAAGCCCCCGGCTACTATTGAATGGGAATAGACTAACCATTTACTACTAAGCCTTACCGTTAAAAGCCCGGATGAATAAATCCGGGCTTTTTAAGTGAAATAAGTGTCAACTTATTCTAGGACGAGTCAAAAGAGCACTACGGGGGAGATTAAGAACGCGGAGTGCTTAATACCGGCTTTCCGGCAAGGTAAGGTCTTCACCTGTTCATTACTAATGATCTTCGACTCGTTGCTTTATAATCCGCATCTGCTATTTGCTACCGATTGACGTCTACCCATCAAGCCACAGAGCATGTTAGCCTTGACTTACTTTCTATCAAACCCGAGATTTAAAGCCATGCTCGCATTTGGATACAAACAAACCAGTGAGACCCCACACGCTGAAGCTCTCAGTGCCTTTAACACAGCCAAGCCGACCCCCGCGGGTCATGATCTGCTTGTTGCCATTGAAGCGATATCCGTTAATCCGGTAGACACTAAAATAAGAAAAAGTGTCGCTCCCGAGGCTGACGAATTTAAGGTTTTAGGCTGGGATGCGGTAGGTACCGTGAAAGACGTCGGAAGTAAATGCAGTTTGTTTAAGCCGGGCGACAAAGTTTTTTATGCGGGGGATATTTCGCGTCAGGGCAGCAATGCTCAATTTCAATTAGTGGATGAGCGCATTGTCGGGCACGCTCCTTCATCAATCAGCAACTGTGAAGCCGCGGCCTTACCCCTGACTTCACTGACCGCCTGGGAGTTGCTATTTTCGCGTTTGCAGGTACCTACCGATGAAGCCGGAAAGCAACAAAGCCTGCTAATTGTAGGCGGCGCCGGCGGCGTTGGTTCAATAATGATTCAGTTGGCAAAACAGCTTACCGGGCTTACTGTCATCGCCACCGCCTCCAGAGCGAAAAGCCAGGAGTGGGTGCGTAATCTGGGGGCTGATCATGTTATTGACCATAGTCAGCCCCTGGACCAGGAGTTGAAAAAAACCGGTATTGAAACCGTCGATTATGTCGCCAGCCTGACCCACACCGACACCCATTTTGATGCCTGTGTGAATGTTCTTAAAGCGCAGGGGAAATTTGGTCTGATTGATGATCCGCAACAGCTAAATATATTAGCGTTAAAGCGTAAAAGTATTTCGCTGCACTGGGAGTTTATGTACACCCGCTCGCTGTTCAACACCCCCGATTTACACGAGCAGCACAATATTCTTAATCAGATTAGCCGCCTGATTGACAATAACACTTTGCGAACCACCCTGGGTGAGCATTTGGGCAAAATTACCGCCGAAAATATCCTTAAGGCTCACCAGATACTCGAATCTAACAAAGCGTGCGGTAAGCTAGTGCTTGAGGGTTTTGACGCCGACGCCGAAAATTACGACAGTGATTAAGCGCTGTCAGCGCTGAACTATCACCAACAGACCTACAAAGGTATCGCCGGGAAAACCAAACTTTTTCCTGGCATACCCGAGCGGGCAGGCTTTGTCATCAAACGGTAACAAAGTCTGCGTGTAATGGCGTCCGCAAAGTTCACCTTAGGATCCGCCATTATGAAGTACACCAGTATTAACCGACTGGTAATGACCCCCGTTTTAATTACTCTGATAATTCTGGTGGCACTTAATGCTGCGTCGCTTTATCAGTCTTTTTCTTTACTGAACCATTATGAACGCCTGGAAAATAATCAGCTGCAGGCAGAGCGCGAAATAAATGTGGTTTTATCCACCTTTAAAACTCAGGTTCAGGAGTGGAAAAATGTCTTGCTGCGAGGACAGGATGAGGACGCCCGGAACAAATACTGGCAGCGTTTTTTACAACGCGAAGCTCAGATAGGCGATCTCATTGCGGCCCTGGGGCAAAACACCTACCTAAGCGAAGCAACTCAGCGTGATATCGAAAGTTTTACCCGCCCCCATGCGCTGATGGCGAAAAAATATCGCGACGGCTATCAGGCATTTATTGATTCGGGTTTTGACCCTGCGATGGCTGATGAGAAGGTGCGGGGAATCGACCGAGAGCCGGCCCGGTTACTGGCTTCGGCGGGAGAGAATATTGCACAGGCCTCTCATCAGGCGTTTGCCCAGCTACGTAGTACCACGCGCACTACCTTGTGGCTGATACTGGGCGCAGCGCTGCTATTGTCAGCAGGCGGTCTTCTTTATGTGGTGATGCGCTTACGTACCGGTGTGATAAAACCGGTCAGACAAATTGCACATTGTCTGGATGCGCTGTCGAAAAGCGATTACCGGGATGAGCTGAGCTACACCAGTGCGCATGAACTGGGAATACTGGCACAGGCTACCCGAGCCCTGCAAAGCAAGCTGCTCAACTCGGTCGATATGTTACAAAGCGCCGAGCAAAAAATGAGCACCGCCATCGACTCACTGGCACAGGTCAGTCAGTCAATTCAGGGTGGAGCCACCCAACAGCAGCAGGCCAGTCAGTCATTAGAGCATAGCACTACGCGGCTGACTTCCATGGTACATAATCTAACCCATATTTCTGAGCAGGTGGCACAAGCCACGGGGAGCTCCCAGGCCCAGGTTGCCAGCTGTTATGCCACCTTTGAAAAAGCCAATGCAGGATTTCATCAGCTGGCGCAAACCGTTAATGCCACCGCCGGTACGGTGAATGAGTTACAAAGTCGTAGTGTGAATATTCTGAAAGTAGTCAATGTAATTAACGAGATTGCCGATCAAACCAATTTGCTGGCCCTGAATGCTGCAATTGAAGCCGCCCGGGCGGGTGAGCATGGGCGTGGCTTTGCGGTGGTGGCTGACGAGGTCAGGGCGTTGGCAGCAAAAACCCAGCAATCAACCCGTGAAATAAATAATATTTTATCCTCGTTTGAAGCTGAAGCTCACTCAGCGGTGGCGGCGATGACGCAGGGTAAAGCCCTGTCTGACAGTAATGCCCAGGAAGCCAGCTCGGCGTTATCCACCCTTAGTCAGGTGGTTGCAAATATTGAGCAAACCGCAACAGTGGTGCACTCTTTACATACTACCGCCGACGAACAGGAGCAGGTTCTTAAAGAGGTCGAAGATGTCATCGGGCAGGTGGTAAGCTCGGCCGCGCATTATGAACAGCTGTCTCAACGTGATGATATCTCGGCAGCGATGAAAGCCATGGCAGCGAATGTAGAGAAAGTTGTGGGATCCTTGACCCGCTGAGCGCTTTCTGTCAGGTTGGCAATCTTGATTTTTTTGCTGCCGGGTAATTTGTAATTCATGATTCCCTTGACCTTTGCTCCAATTTACAGCCAGTTAAACCTGTCGGCACGTCATCGGTTTCCTATTCAAAAGTATCAGGGGATTTATGATGCCTTACGTCGGCAGGGGGTTCCTCACAATGCATTTGAACACCCCGAACCGGTGACAGAAGATACGCTTTGTCAGTATTACGATGTAGGTTACGTACATGCGCTGACACAAGGTAAGTTAGAGGCTAAAGCCATGCGGCGGATTGGCTTTGAATGGTCGCCGCAATTAATAAAACGTTCACTCACCGCCATCGGTGGCACCTGCCTGACCGCACATAATGCCTTGCGTGATGGCATAGCGCTAAATTTAACTGGCGGCTATCACCACGCATTTGCCAGCTATGGCTCCGGCTTTTGTTTGTTTAACGACTTGTATCTGGCGGCTAAATCTATACAGCAGCAACCAGGTATTGATAACGTGCTGATTATTGACTGTGATGTGCATCAGGGCGATGGTACGGCGCATTTAGCCGAAAACGACAAGTCGGTTTACACTGTGTCGTTGCATGGCGAAAAAAACTTTCCACATCGCAAACAGCATTCAAATCTTGATATGGGCTTGCCTAAACATTGTACCGACGCAGAATATCTGGACGCTCTGGACACCACTTTGCACTTAATTGAACGCTTTTATCAGCCTGACGCTGTGATTTATGATGCCGGTGTCGATATTCATGTTGATGATGACCTGGGTTTACTTGATATCAGTACCGCCGGGGTACGCCAACGCGACACAATGGTGCTTAACTGGTGTAAAAAGCATAGCTTACCGGTAGCCTGTGTTATCGGAGGCGGTTACCAACGCAACATTGAGGCGCTGGTCGAGGTACATATGCAGCTATTTCATGCTGCTGGGGTTACCAAAAAAGGGGGCTATTGCCAGGGGTTAGTCATTGAATATGGGCTATAAAAACATTAGCTGAAAGCCTAATCCCACTCGTTCCTGCGAACGGTCATAGTCAATCAGTGAGTCGCCATAACCGTTAAAGTACTGCAACAAAACTTCATAACGGTCAGATAGGGGATAACTCAGGTTCATCTCGATGCTGCCCCGATTAGTGCCAAAATTCAAATTATTGCGCAGCCGGGCCAGCAATTTGAAATTACCCATTCGGGTACCGTAACCTAACTCTATACGACCGTAATAATCCTGTATGTTCGGGTTGTCATCACCCGTAGGGTCGGTAGGCGAGCTTTTGTCATCTTCAGGAATACGATACCAGGTTTTAAGGTAATAAAGGTCATCAAAGTCAGAAAACAATACCGTGGCAAACAACCGGTTCCAGCTTCGCGAGCGCAGACCCGACTGTCCATTTGACATATGATTAAAGCCTACCTGAAACGCACTAAAGTCATAGCCTAAAAATGTGATGTCAGCTTCTTTCATGTAAAAAACTTCAGGTTCGTAGTTAGTTTCGCGAAAAGGTTTCGAGACCTCTGAATTATACAGTTGCCAGAACGATGTGAGCGTAAAACCCAGATACACCCCGTCGGTAGACTCATTGGGCAAATACATAGGCAACTTTACACTAAGCTGAAATTTAGCTTCTTTATTATCGACATTTAGCGCAGTAAGTTCTTCGTTACCTACCGAATTTGGGTTGGTCACGTAGGTCATGGGCAAAATAAAATTGGGATGATGCTGCGAGATAACGAACAGATTATCCAGGGCTTGTCGGTCAGCTTCAAAGCGTGAGCTGAGGATACCTGGCGCTTGTTTTATTTTATCTGTTTCCTGAGGGCTTTCGGCTACCGGTTCAGGATCAGGCTGCTGCTGAGCAGCCCCGTCAGGGCTGCTTAGCGAAGTCAGTATAACAAGGGTTAAAAAAACACGTTTCACCCACGTTTCTCCTGTTAGGCGAAATTAAGTGACAGTCCTTCAGAAGCCGCCATCATGTCCAACGGCGATTCAGCGGCATCGATAAATCGATGACAATGTGCAACCACTGCATCAATATCGTCATCAGTACGTTCCGGATCGTGGCTGTATAAAGCTAAGCGTTTTGCGTTACAGGCCATTGCCAGCTTAACTGCTTCTTCGGCCACCGAATGACCCCAGCCAGACTTGGCGGGCATGTCGGTTAGCATATACTGCGCATCATGTATAATAAGATCAGCATCACGGGCAAAGTCAACAAAAGACAAAAAGTCAGTTTCTTTTTGATAGGGAGGATATAACTCGTTATCAGTCATATACACCACTTTTATGTTATCGGCAACAATGGCATAAGCACTGCCTTTACCCGGATGATTCATCGGCAGGCGCGAGATTGCTGCTGAACCAATTGTCCAATTTTCGGTTTCATCCGGCAATGGTGTTATTTGAATATCAGACAGCAGGGCACTTGAAGGAACCGGAAATACCGACCCCTGCATTTGACGTAATATTTGGTCATGCTCGGGTAAGGTGGTTTGCCCAGGCGTGATTTTAATTTCACGATCTTTTTGATAAATGGGCGCAAAAAAGGGAAATCCCTGAATATGATCCCAGTGATTGTGGGTTAATAATAGATGAATAGGTGTCGTTTTTTTGATCAGAACATTGCCGAGTTGGCGAATTCCTGTACCCGCATCAAAAATAATATCAGTGCCATCATCGGTGGCCACATGCACACACGCAGTATTACCCCCATAGCGTACAAAATCCTTTCCCGGAGTGGGAATAGAACCGCGTACACCGTAAAACGTTAGCCGCATGGTTCCTCCTGCAGGCCCGACCGACTTTTAAACATTACAGCGCATGAACAAAATCGCTGACCGAGTCGATATCGAGCAATTGTTTTTCACCTGTTCGGCGATGCTTGTATTCAACCTGCTGATTGTCTAGGTTTCTCTCGCCAATAACAATACTGTGAGGTATGCCAATTAATTCCATGTCATTAAACATAACACCTGGGCGCTCTTTACGATCATCAAACAGTACCTCAATATTGAGGTCGGTGAGCTTTTGATACAGGGCTTCAGCGGTTTCTTTGATACGCTGAGATTTATGCATGTTCATCGGAATCAATGCGACTTTAAATGGCGCAATCGCGTCAGGCCAGATGATGCCGTATTTATCATGATTCTGCTCGATAGCCGCCGCTACTATTCGTGACACCCCAATACCGTAGCATCCCATCGTCAGGGTTTGGTGTTTACCAGTCTCGCTCAGTACACCGCAATTCATTGCTTTAGAGTATTTGTCGCCCAACTGAAATATATGACCCACTTCAATGCCACGCTTTATCTCTAACTGGCCGTTATCATCAGGTGAAGCATCGCCTGCCATCACATTGCGTATATCTGCAATCTCAGGTTTGTCCGACCAGTTTGCATTTAACTGCATGTGATTGGTTTTGCCCGCTCCGCAGATAAAGTCGGCCAAAGCTGCAGCGCTATGATCAGCAACCGTTGAAATCTTCAGGTTGGAGGCATCAGCAAACAGGGGGCTGCATCCCAGTAAGCTGGTGGCTTTTTCTTCACTGGCGAACACCAGTGGAGTAGCTACCATTGGCAGTTTTTCAGCTTTTACTGTGTTCAGCACGTGGTCAGCTCGTAATACCAACGCGACCCACTGTTCGGAAGTCTCGGTGCTATCTTCAGGTTCGGCCGCTTTAACAACCAAAACCTGCAGCGCCTGGCTGGCACTACTGTCTGCTTTACTATAAAACTCGTCCATAGGCTGGTTTTCAGGTTTTTCGACGACCTTAACCGATTTACCGGAGGCTTGCTGAGCCTCTGTAGGCTTTTGAGCCGGGGTCATTTCAACATTTGCCGCATAATCACCGGAACTTGAAAACGCGATAGCATCTTCGCCAGATTCAGCCAATACATGAAATTCGTGAGACACGCTACCGCCAATAGAGCCTGAGTCGGCAATTACCGCGCGATAGTCCAGCCCTAAACGTTCAAATATAGCACAATAAGCCTGATACATTTTTTGATAAGTAGTATCTAAGCAGTCGTCGTCTAAATGAAAGCTGTAGGCATCTTTCATGGTAAACTCACGGCCCCGCATAATGCCGAAGCGTGGTCGAACTTCGTCACGGAATTTAGTTTGAATCTGATACAAATTCAGCGGTAGCTGTTTGTAGCTGCTTACTTCGTTGCGCACCAGTGCAGTGATCACCTCTTCATGAGTCGGGCCCAATACAAAGTCGCGTTGATGGCGGTCTTTAACCCTCAACAGTTCTGGACCATATTCGTCCCAACGGCCAGACTCTTCCCACAAATCGGCTGGCTGAACCACGGGCATCAACACTTCAACGCCACCGGCACGGTTCATCTCGTCACGCACTACATTGGCAACTTTATTTAAAACACGAAGACCCGAAGGAAGCCAGGTATACAGTCCTGACGCCAGTTTTCTAATCATACCGGCCCGCAGCATAAGCTGGTGACTGATAACTTCTGCATCTGCTGGCGTTTCTTTTTGAGTGGAAAGTAAATATTGGCTAGTGCGCATTATTCGCGTCTCATCCTTAGGGAATTTAAAATCGGCAGTAGTTTAGCAGTATAGAAATGGTCTAAAAAGAAAAATGTCAGTTGTTATTCATTACATAAAGACAAATCACACACTATCACGCGCTTGCCCCTTACCTGCCAGCTTACATCAGCGTTATACAGCTTCACTTTATACACTTTTGGGTCGTCGTCATTTTGCTGGCGATAGGCCGGGCGGGGGTCCTGTGAAAGTACGCTTTTAATTAATTCTTTTAACTGCTGAGGGTAGGGTGAGTCGGGCGCTGTCAGCTGCTTCGTTACGGGCGGGGTAAACTCAACGGTTCGCATTGGAATATTGTGATATTGCGCCAGCGAGTCAGTGGCCTGGTTAATGCTGTCAGCGTAGGGCAGATAAGGTTTGATATCGACAATGGGTGTATGGGTCACCAGATCAACACCGCTGACTTTGAGTACCGGACGGTTGTTACGAACCACCAAACCCTGATTCTTAACCACTGACATGCCAATACCATTGGGACGGTGAGTGCTGCGACTGGCAAACACGCCCAGGGTGGCATTGCCACCTAAACGAGGAGCTTTAACCAACGGTTTCCACCCTCGTTCTAAAGTTTCATGAAATACAAACAGCAACCAAAGATGGCTGTAACCGTCTATACCCCTGAAGGCACTGGCATCGTAAATATCGTCATTAAAAAATATTTCACCTTCGGCGTCAGCCAGATTAGGCTGGCGGGGTATAGCGAATTTTTGTTTAAATGGACTGACAATATGGCCTATTGGTGACAGTGCGTACGATTCATAGGACATGGGCGCGATACTCCGGGAGCAAATAAGCCCAGCATTGTAATAGCAATATTGAAAATGTCCGAGTTTTCTATACTGGTATTCGCCTACCCGAACGAATAACCGGCGGGCTGGTTACCGGCAGATGGAAAAAGCATCACGTATAATTTCGTTGCTGAAATACAACAAGTGTACACTTGGCGCTAAAAACTACCCGGAGCGGGTCTTACTAATATTGATTTTTGGGGTAAAATCCCAATAAAGAAGTCGCTGTAAAATTACTTTTCAGACACCACAACAATCGCAAAAAATTTTGAAAAAAATGCGCTTGTAGCAGGAATTTCATGATATCAGTAAAAAATTTAAGTAAGTCATTTGGTGAGTTCACTGCAGTTAATGATTTATCTTTTGAAGTAAAGGCGGGAGACATTGTCGGTTTTTTAGGCCCTAACGGGGCAGGCAAATCTACCACCATGAAAATGCTGACCGGGTTTCACACGCCTACCCAAGGTGAGGTAAAAGTGAATGGCCGCCGCATGAGTAAAAATGCCAACCGATTACAGCGCGATATTGGGTATCTTCCGGAAGGGGCACCGGCTTACTCTGATATGACCACCTTCCAGTTCCTGAATTTTATCGCAGATATTCGGGGGCTGGATAAACACGAGAAGCGTGACCGTTTAAAAGAGGTGATAGACCAGGTAGAGCTGCACCAGGTGCTGGATAAAACCGTCGATACGCTGTCAAAAGGCTTCAGGCGCAGGTTGGGGCTGGCTCAGGCGTTAGTCCATAATCCGCAAATTCTTATCTTAGACGAGCCGACGGACGGGCTTGACCCTAACCAAAAACAACATGTTCGCCAGCTTATAAAGAATTTGTCTAAAGATAAGCTGGTTATTATTTCTACACATATTTTGGAAGAAGTCACCGCGGTGTGTAATCGGGTTATTATTATTGCCAATGGCGCGATGCGTTTTGACGGAACGCCGGCCGAGCTTCAGCAGCAGTCTAAGTACCACCAGGCAGTAACAATAAAGCTCAGCTATGCCGCTGATATCACCGGTCTGTTAGAAATTGATGGTGTGGCCGATATGGAGGTCGATAAACAAACTGGCGAAGTCACCTTGTTCCCGGAGCCGGGGAAACATATTCTCGGCCCTATTACAGAGCACGTTCAGCATTACCGGTTACCTATTGACCGGCTACATGTTGATGATGGCCGGTTAGAAGATGTGTTTGCCAACCTGACTCAAGAGGACGCTTAACCGATGAATGCTATTTTTGTTCTTGCTCGTCGCGAGTTTGCTTCGTTTTTTGCCACGCCCATCGCCTATGTATTTATTGCCATATTTTTGATACTCAGCGGTATTTTTACCTTTTTTATGGGAGATTTGTACGAACGCGGTCAGGCCGACTTGCAACCTTTTTTCTCGTTTCATCCCTGGCTCTATTTATTTCTGGTACCGGCCATTGCCATGCGCGGCTGGGCCGAAGAAAGGCGTTCGGGCACCATTGAGTTGTTGATGACACTTCCAATTACGGTAACGCAGGCGGTAATAGGTAAGTTTATTGCAGCGTGGCTGGTGCTGTTGTTGGCGTTGCTTTTAACGTTTCCGGTGTGGCTGACCGTTAATTATTTGGGGCAGCCCGATAACGGAATAATATTGACAGGATATTTGGGTAGCTGGTTAATGGCGGGCGCCTTTTTAGCCATTAGTTTGTGTATGTCAGCGCTGACAAAAAATCAGGTCATTGCGTTTGTACTGGCAATAGCACTCTGTTTTTTGTTTGTGGTGGCAGGTTCCGATCTGGTGTTAGACGCCTTTACCTTATGGGCTGATAACAGTGTGGTCGATACTGTTGCCTCGTTTAGCTTTTTGCAGCGATTCGATGCCCTGTCAAAAGGGGTAATTGCGCTAAATGATGTTGTGTATTTTTTGCTCTCCACAGGATTCTGGTTATATGCGTGCCAAATTATCATTGAACAAAAAAAGGCGGCCTGAACAATGCGCAAGATAACGACTCTGTTTACTTTATTGCTGGTGGCTTTGTTATTTATCGCACTGGTTATGATTAACCATAAGGTACTTGATCACGTCAGACTTGATTTAACCGAATCAAAAATTTACACCTTATCAAAAGGCAGTCGTGAGGTTATCGATGACATTGATGAGCCGGTAACATTGCACTTCTTTTTTTCAGATGATGCGACCAAGGGCATGACCAGCCTGCGTAATTACGCGGCGCGGGTTGAAAGCGTGTTACGCGAATATGAAAAGGCTGCCAACGGCAAAATCCGGTTAAATATTGTTGACCCTGAGCCATTTTCTGAAGAAGAAGATCGCGCCACCCAGTTCGGCCTGACCGGCGCGACACTAAACGGCGCCCATGAAACCGTATATTTTGGGCTGGCCGCCACCAATATGCTTGACGATCAGTTTGCGATTCGCTTTTTCGACCCGCAAAAAGAGTCGTTTCTGGAGTATGAACTAAGTAAGTTGCTGCATCAGCTCAGCAAGGTCGATAAGCCGGTAGTGGCTTTGGTGAGCGACCTGCCTGTAGCCGGGGGGCAAAACCCTATGTCAGCCCAATTTGACCGCTCTATGGTTTTTTACGAACAACTTACTCAACTATTTAATGTGGTACGGGTCCCGGCTGCGGCCGAAAGCCTACCGGCGAATACCAGTGTTGTGATGCTGGCTCACCCTAAACAAATGAGTGAGTCTTTGAAGTATGCGGTTGACCAGTTTGCCATGAAGCGCGGACGGGTTATTGCCTTTGTCGACCCGCATTACGAATCAGACATGTTAGCGATTATGGGCAATGCCGACGCAAACAGTTCTGACACCAGTTTATTGCGTGCATGGGGTATTGAGGTAAACGGCGATGAAGTATTACTGGATAGTACTTTGGGGCTTGATATTCGCTCTGAGCAGGGCGACATTACGCAGCACCCCGGGTTTATAGGGCTGGGGCATGAACAAATGAACAGTGAAGATGTGATCACTGCAAATTTGGAGTCAATTAATCTGGCTTCGGCAGGCACCGTTTCATTGTTACCTTCTTCAACGCTGGATATAACGCCATTATTGCAGTCGTCGGCGCAGGGGTATTTATACAATGCCAGTAACTACGCGACCCAAGCGGGCAGTAGCGCACTGAAACCCGAGACAGGCAGTATCGCAAAAAAATATACTGTTGCCGGCCATGTGAGCGGGACCACTATCTCAGCGTTTTCAAAGGCTATTAATACGGCGAGTGAAAGCGACTTCAAAGCCACCACGGATCATCTCAACGTGTTGGTGGTGGCCGATGCTGACATGCTGACTGATCGCTTCTGGGTACAGCAAAGCCCCTTTTTTGGGGACGTGGTGTTTACTCCCTTTGCCAATAACGGCGATTTTGTTATCAACGCCATTGAAAACTTAGCGGGGGGCAATGCACTTATCAGTATTCGCGGCCGGGGGCAAAGCAGCCGGCCATTTACCCGGGTCGAAGCCTTACAAAATACAGCGCAACAGCGTTTTACTGAGCACGAACAAAAGCTTCAGGATGAACTGGCTGTCACCGAGGCTAAGTTGGCACAATTACAAAGCCAGCAAGGCCGAAGTAGCTCGGTTATGTATACCGACGAGCAGCAAAGTACGGTAGACCAGTTTGTTGAAAAACGCGTTGCCATTCGCAAACAGCTACGCGAAGTACGTTATGAGCTGGACCGGGATATCGACCAGTTGGGCGGCTGGATTAAGTTCATCAATATTGCTCTGGCGCCCTTAGTGCTGATATTTTTTCTTTATTTGCTGGCATGTGCATTACGACTGCGCCCCGGTAAAGCGTATCTAAAAGGCTAGGCGATGAATATTAGAGTAGTACTACTAAGTATAGCCGTTGTGGTTGCAGGTGGTGTGGCCTGGTATCTCAATTCTGCCAACGAGCAGGGGGTTAGAAGTAAGTCGCAGCCGTTGTTTAAGAAATTTGCTAGCGAAGCAGGCCAGCTAGATAGCATTCTGATCGAAAATCAAAACGGAGAGGTGTTTAAAGCTCAACGAAATAAAAACCAGTGGCTGGCAACACATTTGGATCAGGAACAAAGTTTTCCGGTAAATAAGCAGCGTATGACCACGATGATAAATCGTGTATTAAAAGCCAATGTGATAGAACAAAAAACCAGTAAAGCTGAATACTACCCTCGGCTAGGAGTAGCCGGTATTACCGATGATTCGCATAGCTCTGCCCGATTAACCCTAACAAGCAAAGAACAAAGCAGACAGGTAATTATTGGTAAGATGGCGCAAAGCCGACACGGTACGTTTGTAAGAAGGCCTGATGACAAAGCCAGTCTGCTTATTAACGAGCGGGTGCTTATGCCTGAGTCTGAAACCGATTGGCTTGCCCAGAAGGTATTGCCTTTTGATGCTTCTGAGCTACTCAGTATTCGTTTTACCCAGAACAACACTACCTCGTTACTGTTAATGCGTCCTGAGCAGAATGCCAAGTGGGAAGTGGTTCAGGTTGATAACCGACGCATTGAGGTAGAGCCGCAAGGGCTGGCATATCCCGGAGTCATCGAACAAGCAGTGCAAGATATTACCGACTTTCGATTTCTGGGGGTATCGGCGTATTTCCCAGAGCAGTGGCAACAACAAGAACCGGTGGGTCAGGTTACTTTTACGCTGGCTGACCAACAGCAGATTACCGCTTATCTGGTGCAAACCAATGAGCTTAATCAGTATCAGGTTTGGTTTGACGATCAAAACACCTCACCCTGGTTATCGGGCTGGGTGTTTGAAGTGTCAGGATATCAGGGCCGCGCATTAATGCTGACCCTGGATGATTTAACCAAGTCTGGATAATTTAGTTAAAATAACCAGCGCTGCAATCAACGTGTTCTACACTGCTTTAAAAGATTTTCAAAATGACCACAACCCTGCTTGTCGGTTTCTGCCATGTTATTTTCAAAGATACTATGGGGGTCGGCGTAATCGTCCATAACCCGGGTAATATCGGCCTCTCTTAAAATATGTAAAACCGGGTAGGGCGAGCGGTTCGTATAATTAGAAGGCGCATTAGCCGCCTCGCCTTCAAACTGATATTGAGGATGAAAACTGGCCAGCTGGTAAATACCTTCATAGTTCCATTGCTCTAACATAACCTGCGCTAACTCCAATATATCAAGATAGCGTTCAAACTGCTTGAGCGCAGGTGTAATCAGCAGGGTCGTAGAGATAGCATCGTTAGCATCTAACCGTTGGCACTCTTGATACAGCTCCAGCATAAGGTCATCAGGTTTATAAGACTGACTGACCACATAGTGAATGGTTTCGGGGGTGCGCACAAAGCGTGCAAACGGACAAAAGTTGTGTCCGATAACCACCCGGTCAATCCATTCTCGGGTCGCTGTGATTAGCGCCTCAGGGTTGATTGACGATGTGTTCACGAATGGTACTTCACGTAGGCTTCAAGGGTATTTTCAATTAAACTGGCTACCGTTAATGGGCCTACTCCGCCAGGTACCGGGGTGATCCATCCTGCCCGCTCTTTGGCCTTTTCAAAGTCGATATCGCCCACTAATGAGCCATCTGCCATACGATTAATTCCCACATCGATAACAATCGCGTTAGGCTTAATCCAGTCCCCGGGTATAAAATTAGATTTACCTACCGCGACAACCAGCAAGTCAGCGCGGCTAACGTGATCTTTTAATCCTTTGGTGAATTTATGACACGTAGTGACGGTACAGCCTGCCAGAAGCAGCTCCAAACTCATTGGCCGTCCCACAATATTAGAAGCACCTACAATAACAGCATCTAAGCCTTTTACCGGGCGCTTAGTCGACTCAATCATAGTCATAATGCCCTTCGGCGTGCACGGTCGCAGCGCTGGGATACGCTGGGCCAGGCGACCAATATTGTACGGGTGAAAACCGTCAACATCTTTGTGAGGGTCGATTCGCTCTAACACTTCTTCTGCGTTTAAACCCGCAGGTAACGGTAACTGCACTAAAATGCCATCTATTTCACCGTCTTCGTTTAATTCGTCGACCAAAGATAACAAAGCACTTTGGTCGGTGTCAGCGGGCAAATCGTACGAGCGAGAAACAAACCCCACTTCTTCGCAGGCCTTTCTTTTATTGGACACATAAACTTGTGAAGCGGAATCGCTGCCAACCAAAACTACCGCGAGTCCGGGTGCGCGTTTACCTGAAGACTTAAGAGACTCCACATAAGAGGCCACATGTTGACGAACTTGTTTGGCAATTAATTTGCCATCAATAAGGTGCGCAGTCATAACTAAGGAAACTCTTTATAGATGAAAAAAACGTCGGCTATATTGTTCCATAAAACCCTATCAGCCTGCCAGTGCTTCATTGTCAGACACATTACCGTAAAAAAGTTTTAATAAGCAGCAAAATAATTATGGGTGTTATGGCTTATCGCTAAAATGAAAAACGGCAGTAAAAAAACTTAAAATAGCGCAAGAAAACACCAGAATGTATAAAATTAAAACGCAATTGCATGGTTTGTGAACGGTTGATGTTTTTCTTTCAAAAAGTGTTTGACGGGGTAGGGGCAAGTCAGTAATATGCGCTTCCCGTAACGACGAGGAAGAAAAACGCGTTGTTACACAGGTTCGGTGAGTGGCGCAGTTTGGTAGCGCACTTGGTTTGGGTCCAAGGGGTCGCAGGTTCAAATCCTGTCTCACCGACCATTTTTGCTAGCGAAGATTCGCCAGGCGCCCGTAGCTCAGCTGGATAGAGCAACGGCCTTCTAAGCCGTGGGTCGCAGGTTCGAATCCTGCCGGGCGCGCCATCTATTGCGGGTCAGGTAGTTAAGCAAGAAAAGTTAAATTTTTCACTGACATAGAGAAAAATTTGATGTAA
The DNA here is from genome assembly GCF_019249245.1 of Alteromonas lipotrueiana. Lineage (GTDB taxonomy): Bacteria > Pseudomonadota > Gammaproteobacteria > Enterobacterales > Alteromonadaceae > Alteromonas > Alteromonas lipotrueiana. The sequence goes on from NZ_JAESDK010000002.1 coordinate 192,434, forward strand.
ACTTGCTAAGCCGCTTTCGATAGTGAAAAAAGCAACATCAGTGGTGGGCGTAGCTCAGTTGGTAGAGCCCCGGATTGTGATTCCGGTTGTCGTGGGTTCAAGTCCCATCGTCCACCCCACTTTTTTGCGGGAGTGGTGGAATTGGTAGACACGCTGGATTTAGGTTCCAGTGCTTCACGGCGTGAGAGTTCAAGTCTCTCCTTCCGCACCATATCTAAGATATTCAAAAAGCATCGTTCGGTGAGTGGCGCAGTTTGGTAGCGCACTTGGTTTGGGTCCAAGGGGTCGCAGGTTCAAATCCTGTCTCACCGACCATCTTTGCACAGTTCATTTCTCAAAATATCCTTTTTTCTTTTCTTGTGCTGCAGCTTTTGTGGATAAACTCTTCAATAATGCGCAATTGTTCCTGTTTGCCTCTCGACTCTCAAATGCTGTAGCTGTATACTACGGCGTCTTTTTTTAACCAATGTGTTTAATCAGCGGTTTAAAATAATCGTTAGTCAACGACCTCTAAATCCTAGGGCAACACTTTGCTTTGGTGAGGGGGCGGGGGCATGAAAACAACACGTCACCAGACGTCAAGTTGAGGTAACATAATGCAAGTTTCAGTCGAGACGACCCAAGGTTTAGAACGCCGTCTTACGATCACAGTGCCAGCCGATTCTATCGATTCTGCTGTAAAATCACGTCTTCAGCAATTAGCGAAAACTCAGCGTATCAATGGTTTTCGTCAAGGCAAGGTACCAGTAAGTGTGATTCAAAAGCGCTATGGTCAAGCGGTTCGTCAGGAAGTGGCTGGCGATGTCATGCAGCAGAACTTCTATCAGGCGGTAATGCAGGAAGAAATTACCCCTGCCGGAATGCCAAAATTTGAACTGACTAAGGATCAGCAAGGTCAGGATCTGGAATTCGTAGCTTCATTTGAAGTTTATCCAGAAGTTAAGGTTCAGGGCGTTGACGAAATCGAAATTGATCAACCTAAGGTTGAAATCAAGGACGAAGACCTCGATAACATGATGGAAACGCTTCAAAAGCAACACGCAAACTGGGTAGAAGTTGAACGTGAAGCAGCTGAAGAAGACCGAGTGGTTATTGACTTTGTTGGCAAGATTGATGGTGAAGAGTTTGATGGCGGAAAAGCCGAAGACTTTACATTAGAACTTGGCAAAGGGCGTATGATTCCGGGTTTTGAAAAGCCATTAGTTGGCGCCAAGGCTGGTCAGGATGTTACTGTTGAAGTAACCTTTCCAGAAGATTATCACGCTGAAGCCTTAAAAGGTAAAGATGCTGTATTTGACGTTCACGTGAAAAAAGTGGAAGGTCAGGAATTACCAGAAGTAAACGAAGAATTTGCTAAACTGTTTGGTATTGAAGAAGGCGGCATCGACGCACTTAAAGACGAAGTGCGTAAAAATATGCAGCGCGAACTAGACCAAACGCTTAAAGCAAAAGTAAAAGAAGATGTTATTGCTAAGTTGCTTGAAAAGAATGAACTAGATGTGCCTCAGGCACTCGTAGATCAGGAAATCGAAGCATTGCGCGAACAGGCAAAGCAGCGTTTCAGCCAACAAGGCGGTGGCCAGAATATGCCAGAACTGCCTGCTGAATTGTTTACTGACAATGCCAAGCGTCGCGTTTCAATTGGTCTGTTGCTGGGTGAAATCATCAAGCAAAACGAATTGCAGGCTGATGAGAGCAAAGTTGATGCATTGATCGAGACTTCAGCGTCGGCTTATGAAGATCCGCAAGAAGTGATCGAGTATTACAAAAATAATGAAGAACTGATGCAGCAAATGAAAAATGTGGCATTAGAAGAGCAGGCCATTGAATGGGTATTGGATAACGCCAAAACTCAGGAAGTGACCAAAGATTTTGATGAGGTTATGAACAAACAAGCTTAATTTTAACCGCTTGTTTGACTTAACCTGTCAGCAACTGCTTAAATGCTCGGAGCCTTCCGAGCATTTTTGTTTTTAACGCTAACGAATCAAGGTAGATATGATTAACCCATTAGAGCCGCAAAATGCACTGGTACCTATGGTTGTCGAACAGACAGCTAAGGGTGAACGTTCTTACGACATTTACTCACGTTTATTAAAAGAAAACGTCATTTTCTTAGTTGGTCAGGTTGAAGATCATATGGCTAACCTGATTGTGGCCCAGATGCTGTTTTTGGAAGCAGAAAATCCAGAAAAAGACATTTACCTGTACATCAATTCGCCAGGCGGTTCGGTTACAGCAGGTATGGCTATCTACGATACCATGAACTTTATTAAGCCTGACGTGAGCACGGTCTGTGTAGGCCAGGCTGCTAGCATGGGTGCTTTCCTGCTATCAGGTGGTACTAAAGGTAAACGCTATTGTTTGCCTAATTCTCGTGTCATGATCCATCAGCCGCTAGGTGGCTTCCAGGGTCAGGCGTCAGATTTTGAAATTCATGCAAAAGAAATTCTGTCTATTAAAGAAAAGTTGAATCGTTTGATGGCACAGCACACAGGTCAGGATTATGAGAAAGTTGCTCATGATACCGATCGTGACAATTTCTTAAGTGCAACCGAAGCCAAAGAGTACGGTCTAATCGATCAAGTACTGACAAATCGATCTGACGCGGCCGCGACGAAGTAGTATAGTTATAAAGACAGTCCGGACATCCTGTATTGAATTTGGGTCCGGCTAAGGCAGAGGCATTACGCAATGAGTGATAAACAGAACTCAGACGGCGACAACAAATTATTGTATTGCTCCTTCTGTGGCAAAAGCCAACACGAAGTGAGAAAATTAATTGCTGGTCCGTCCGTTTTTATCTGTGATGAATGTGTTGAATTATGTAACGACATTATTCGCGAAGAAATCAAAGAAATCGCACCTAAGCAAAAGCAGGACGCACTGCCCAAACCACATGAAATTCACGTTCATCTGGATGACTATGTTATTGGTCAGAAGCATGCGAAAAAAGTTCTGTCGGTGGCGGTTTATAATCACTACAAGCGACTTCGTCACGGAGACGTGCATGAAGGCGTAGAGCTGGGTAAAAGTAATATTTTGCTTATCGGGCCCACGGGTAGCGGTAAAACGCTATTGGCCGAAACCCTTGCTCGACTACTTGATGTGCCATTTACCATGGCTGACGCTACCACACTGACCGAAGCGGGCTATGTGGGCGAAGATGTTGAAAATATTATTCAAAAGTTACTGCAAAAATGTGACTACGATGTAGAAAAGGCCCAGCGCGGTATTGTCTACATTGACGAAATTGATAAAATTTCACGCAAATCTGATAATCCTTCGATTACGCGGGACGTGTCGGGTGAAGGTGTTCAGCAGGCGTTGTTGAAGCTGATTGAAGGAACCGTAGCGTCGGTGCCGCCCCAAGGTGGCCGTAAACATCCGCAACAGGAGTTTTTGCAGGTAGATACCTCGAAAATTTTGTTTATTTGTGGTGGCGCTTTTTCTGGACTTGATAAAGTTATTGAGCAGCGGGCACAAACCGGTAGCGGTATTGGTTTTGGCGCTAAGGTTAAGACCAAAGACAGCCTTCACAAAGCCAGTGAACTGTTCAAAAAGGTCGAGCCTGAAGATTTGGTCAAATATGGTTTGATTCCTGAGTTCATCGGCCGGTTACCTGTAGTAACCAGTTTAGAAGAGCTAAACGAAGATGCATTGATTCAGATATTGCGCGAGCCTAAAAACGCCATTACCAAACAATACGGCGCTTTGTTCGCAATAGAAGATGTCGAGCTTGAATTTCGTGAAGACGCACTTCAGGCAATAGCGAAAAAAGCGATGCATCGTAAAACTGGTGCGCGAGGCCTTCGTTCAATTGTCGAAGCGATATTACTGGATACCATGTATGACTTACCTTCACTTGAAGATGTGAAGAAAGTAGTTATTGATGAAACGGTGATTCGTGGCGAGTCAAGTCCGATATTGATTTATGCAAATGAAGAAAAAAAAGCAGCGTCTGAATAGGCGTTGTGGATTTTCTTGAAGAGGCCTCCTATGAGGTCTTTTTTGTTTTTATAGATTGTCCACTGATAGGTATCTTCCGTTTATTTAAACAACGCTGTTTAGATATAACCTAAAGAATAGTTGCCATAAACTGGTAAATAACTGAAGGTGAATAAAAGTTTTTCTCACAGGGGAGAACAGGCTGCCAGGTGAAGTAAAATTAACCCTTGGCTGTAACTAACTATTTGAACTTTGCCTGATTATCCCCATATAAATCGAAATCAGTAATCAATAGAGTGCAAGTATGACAGACGAGCGTGAAAATCGCATAGAAATACCCGTATTAGCCCTTCGGGATGTGGTGGTTTACCCACATATGGTCATACCCCTGTTTGTTGGTAGAGAGAAATCGATCCGTTGCCTTGAAGCCGCAATGGAAAACGACAAACAGATCTTCTTAGTTGCTCAGAAAGATGCCAGCGTCGATGAGCCTGAAACCGATGATATCTATCGGGTGGGTACAATTGCCACCATTCTCCAACTGCTGAAATTACCCGATGGCACGGTAAAAGTGCTGGTTGAAGGTAATGTAAGAGGTGAAATTAGCGAATACACCCAATCAGAACCTTTCTACTGCGCTACAATCGAAAAGATTGTTGACGGCGCCATTGCCGAAAACGAGCAGGAAGTGTTGATTCGCTCGGCAGTCTCGCAATTTGAAGGTTATGTTAAGTTAAATAAAAAAATTCCGCCCGAGGTATTAACCTCATTAAATGGGATTGATGATGCCGCCCGGTTGGCGGATACCATGGCGGCGCATATGCCGTTAAAGCTCACTGAAAAACAAAAAGTATTAGAAATGAAAGGCGTCAATGAGCGTCTTGAATATTTGATGGCGCTCATGGAAGGCGAAATAGATTTACTCCAGGTCGAGAAAAAAATTCGCACCCGGGTTAAAAAACAAATGGAAAAAAGCCAGCGCGAATATTATTTGAATGAACAAATGAAGGCGATTCAAAAAGAATTAGGCGAGATGGACGATGCGCCTGACGAATTTGAAGCGTTAAGTAATAAAATTACTGAAGCTAAGATGCCGAAAGAAGCCGAAGAAAAGGCCCGTGCAGAGCTGCAGAAGCTGAAAATGATGTCGCCAATGTCAGCAGAAGCAACAGTAGTTAGAAGCTATATAGATTGGCTTACTGGGGTTCCCTGGCAAAAACGGAGTCCCGTGAAAAAAGATTTGGCCAAAGCCGAAACGGTTTTAGATGCCGATCATTACGGGCTTGAAAAAGTTAAAGAGCGTATTGTCGAATATCTGGCAGTACAGCAAAGGGTGAAGAAGCTAAAAGGGCCGATTTTATGCTTAGTGGGCCCTCCTGGCGTGGGCAAAACCTCGTTAGGTCAGTCAGTGGCTAAGGCCACAGGCCGTAAGTATGTGCGCATGGCATTAGGTGGCGTACGTGATGAAGCTGAAATTCGTGGTCATCGTCGTACCTACATAGGTTCGTTACCGGGCAAGTTGATACAAAACATGACCAAGGTAGGCGTTAAAAACCCGCTGTTCCTGTTAGATGAAATCGACAAGATGTCTGCCGATATGCGTGGCGATCCGGCCTCAGCTTTGTTGGAGGTTTTAGACCCCGAACAAAATAATAGTTTTAGTGACCATTATCTTGAAGTCGACTATGACTTATCGGATGTCATGTTTGTGGCAACATCGAACAGCATGAACATCCCAGGCCCGCTATTAGATAGAATGGAAGTGATTCGTTTATCAGGGTATACCGAAGATGAGAAACTGAACATCGCTATGCGTCATTTGTTGTCTAAACAAATGGAGCGCAACGGGCTTAAAAAGAATGAACTGGAAATTACCGACTCGGCAATTATAGGGATTATTCGCTATTACACCCGAGAAGCGGGGGTTCGAAATCTTGAACGCGAAATATCCAAGGTTTGTCGAAAAGCCGTTAAAGATGTGTTGTTGTCTAAAAGCAAAGACAAAGTAGTGGTAACACAAGATAATTTAAAAGATTATTTGGGTGTTCAACGCTTTGATTATGGCAAAGCTGACAAGGATAATCAGATAGGCCAGGTCACTGGGCTTGCCTGGACTCAGGTAGGCGGCGACTTACTTACGATTGAAACCAGTACCGTGCCGGGTAAGGGTAAAATGACCACCACCGGTTCACTGGGCGATGTTATGCAAGAGTCTATCAAGGCGGCAATGACCGTAGTACGCAGCCGCGCTGATAAACTTCGTATTAACAGTGATTTTTACGAAAAACGTGATATCCACGTGCATGTTCCTGAAGGTGCGACGCCTAAAGATGGTCCAAGTGCAGGTATCGCAATGTGTACAGCATTGGTATCGTCGTTAACAGGAAACCCGGTAAAATGTGAAGTAGCCATGACAGGCGAGATTACATTGCGCGGTGAAGTTCTGGCAATTGGCGGGTTAAAAGAGAAACTATTAGCGGCCCACCGCGGCGGAATAAAAACAGTCGTTATTCCCAAAGAGAACGAACGCGATCTTGAAGAAATTCCCGACAATGTTAAAGAAGCATTGTCGATTCATCCGGTTAAGTGGATTGATGATGTATTAGATATCGCGCTTCAGGAGCCGGTTGAATCTTTCAAAGTCGAGGATAAAAAATAGTCGACTAAGTAAGGCTGTAACTCCTGTCATATATGGGTTGCAGCTTTTTTTTAGGTAAAAAAGCTTAAAAAATAACCACTAATGCATCGATTTGCTGGTTTTTTCGAAAATAGGGCTTTCAAGTCGCAAAAGTTGTGTTACCTTTACTGGGTTATCGCTTGAAGCCTTGTCTTTAAAGGGATTGCAGCGAGTCACTAAAAGTTAATTAATTGTAACAGAGTGCTTGAAGTTAATGTTCAAGCTTGTTATAAAGTCCGGCGATAATTCGATAATTGTTTCGGACAAACAGTATAATAACAAACGAAGGGGATCATAATTGTGAACAAGTCTCAACTCATCGACCAAATGGCAGCTGGTGCGGACATCTCTAAAGCGGCTGCTGGCCGAGCTCTAGACGCATTCACTGATGCTGTAACCGCAGCGCTTAAAGAAGGTGACCAAGTAGCATTGGTAGGCTTTGGTACTTTCGCAGTTCGTGAGCGCTCTGCTCGCAGCGGCCGTAATCCTCAAACTGGTGAAACCATTCAGATTGCAGCGGCAAAAGTACCTTCTTTCAAAGCAGGTAAAGCTTTAAAAGACGCGTGCAACTAATCTATATTCATTTATAAAAAGGCGATGGTAACCCCATCGCCTTTTTTATTTGTACGCACTTTAATATCATGCCTGGCGAGCAACGAATACATAGCCTTAATAAAACCGTAAACCAACAGGCCAATAGGTTTTTTACGGCTGCATTATAAAAATCACCTATGTACGTAATTCATTGTAGTTCAACGTGCCAACGGGTTATAAAACCGTCGCGTTTGTATAGGTAATCGCGTTATAATCTTGCCAAATTTTTGTCAGTCAAACGCTCAGATATTCAGTTATCTACTCTACAAAATGCAAATACTGACATGCAGAAGTAAGCAACGGAGTTGAAAGAACAATCATGCTAGAAAGAATCAGAGAAGGTTCTCAGGGCCCATGGGCCATGATCGTAATCGGCCTTGTAGTGCTGAGTTTCGTCTTCGCCGGCGTCGGCAGCTACCTGAACTCTTCAGGGCCTACCGCGGTCGCCACAGTTAATGGTGATGAAATAGATCAAAGCACGCTTGAACGCGCTTATCAAAATCAACGAGCTCGTATGGAGTCAGAATACGGTGAAAGCGTATCTGCCATGTTTGCCGACGAAAATTACCTGAAAGATTTTCGCCGCAATGTTCTCGAGCGACTCATTAACGACAAGCTGATTGAGCAAGAAGCTTTAGAGTTAGGTTTGCGGGTAGGCGATAAGCAAATCAGAGAAACGATTCGCGATATGCAAGAATTTCAAACTGCCGGACAGTTCGATAATGAGCGTTATCTTGCTATTTTACGCCAAAGTGGCTTTCAGCCTTCAGACTTCAGAGACTATCTTCGTACAGAGATGACACGTACCCAGTTAGCGCAGGCCTTGGGTGCTGCTTCTTTTGCCTTACCCGGTGAAGTTGAGCGAGCCTGGCAGCTTCAGTCGCAAACCCGTGATGGTCGTTATGTGGTGGTACCGTCAGCTAAATTTGCTGAGTCGGTCGAGATAACCGAACAAGACATTAAAAATTACTACGAGTCTAATATCACGGCATTTGATACTCAGGAAGAAGTTAACATAGCGTTTGTTACGTTAAGTATCGATGATCTGACAGACGAAGTGAACGTGTCAGAACAGGACATTGAGCAGTATTACCAGGAAAACAAAGACAGCTATCGCGAAGAAGAAGAGCGTCGTGTTTCTCATATTCTTATTGAATTTGGCGACGACAAAGACGCAGCGCGTCAAAAAGCTCAAAGTATTAAAGCAGAATTAACGGAAGGCGCAGACTTTGCTGAGCTTGCCGAGTCACGCTCTGACGATACCTTTTCAGCAGAAAATGGTGGCGATTTAGATTTTATTAATCGCGATATGATGGACCCGGCTTTTGATGAAGCGGCTTTTGCTTTGGAGCAAAACGGTGCGGTATCTGATGTCGTAGAAACCGAGTTTGGCTTTCATATTATTAAGTTAACTGATATCAAACCAGAGCAGGTAACGTCATTAGCTGAAGTGAAAGACGATATTCGCGATCGTTTGCAAACAGCACGTGCTACCGAACGTTTTTACGAAATTCGCAGCCGTATGGAAGAAGTTGCTTTTGAAGTCCCTGAGTCGTTGGAAGATGTTGCGGGAGTGGCAGACCAGCCTATTGAGGAAACCGGGATGTTCACTGAGCAGAAAGTTCCCGCACCAATAGACAATCCTAACGCAGCGTCACGTGCATTCAGCCCTGAGCTGGTTGAAGATCGTATGAATAGCGAGGTGATTGAGCTTGATGACAGTACCGTGATGGTGATGCGTGTTAAAGAGCATGAACCACAACGTACGCGTCCACTTGCTGAAGTCTCACAGAGTATCTCGAAGCAACTGCAAGTACAAAAAGCGCAACAGGCTGCATTAAACTGGGCGCAGTCATTAGTACAAAAATACACTGCTGGCGAAGACGTCGACGCATTACTTAGTGAACACGATTTAGCGTGGCAGCAGGCTAACGGGATAAATCGAGGCCCGGGCGACTTACCTCGTTCAATGGTCGAGACGTTGTTTACGTTATCGGGCCAGGAAGGAAATAGCGCCCAGGCGACCAAGCTGGCAAATGGCGATGTCGGGATAGTAGAGCTTACTGATGTCCAACAACCTGAAGCGCCCGACGAACAGCTTGCCGCCTCGTTGCGACAGCAATTAGGTTCAGCTTACGGACAAACGCTTTTCCAAAGCTATATCGACGCCTTACGCAGTGAAGCAGAAGTCGAAATATTACAGCCGTAATAACGTCTAATAGAAAAACCCGGCTTTATTTGCCGGGTTTTTTATCTCTGTTTAACACCAGTGCTCGACTTACCAGACAGTATCTATAGGTGCGTAATAAACATCATAAATGTATAAAACAATGCAATAACAACGGATATTACAAAAATATACACAAAACCTTGTTTGCCCTGAGCAATTGAATACCGATTCAACTTTAGATAAACCATCCACAATGCGCTGAGAAGCAGCGGAATTAAAACAATAATTTTTAGCACAAGCACTCTTAATGACGTTCGACATAAGCTGATGATGCGAAATTTTCGCCGGTACGTCCAGTAAGCCGGACACATTTTTACACTGTGACTAAATGGGAACATATTTCACATAACTGTAGCAATTTTGGCTGGAAATGACCCATATTTTCATGACGATTTACGCGTCAAGGCTGAAAATCAATAAAATACTACCAAAAAACAATAGTATAGTTAAATTTAGACTTTAGTATTAAAAAAGGGAATGGGAATTGCTCTTACTAAGTCTCTGGTAGTATTTATTACGGTGTTTTCATGAATTTTTGTAAGATTGCTTTCTCAACCGTTCTTCTAAGCTGTTTTGCCTCGGCTGCATTTGCTGCCGACCGTGGTCATTATAATCCTCAGAATTTAAATGATATCGATGTCTCGTACAGTGAACTATCTGAAGATCTGGAAAGTAAGCTGAATAAAGGCTCTGTATTAGATTATGACTTGTTTCAAAAGGGCCGGGTAGTCTATCGCGATGTTACCCAGGGTATGGTGGCACTTCGTTTAGAGAACAAAGTGGTACGCATGATTGAAGATACCCGTGAGATTGTTGATATTCTGGATACACTGTAAACGTCTATCGTATAACGGGCAGTATCATGCTGGCCGTAGCTTAATGTAAAAGACCTCACACGCGACATAGTTAAAGCCATAGTGTCGCCAATGGGCATCACACGCTACATCTTCAGTTGCTCTTGTTAGCCTTTCGTTATTTCACCACCGCAGCTTTCCGACTTCTTGTTTTGTCATAAAACGGAAGCCACTTACTATATGATTTATTTCCTTTCAAATTCAATCACCTGAATATTAGAAGGCAGCGTATTAGAGGCTAGCAAAAGCGCACAGGTGTAAGTACCAATAGAAAAAGAAACTTAACTACGTCAGCGATAGAGGTAATGGGCACGCAAAAGACGCGGGGGGGGGGGGGTGGACAAATTCATGTTGCTTAAAAAAGACACATAAAAAAAGCGCCGTGAGGCGCTTTTTTAACTGCAATTCAAGAGAATCTTAAAGCGCTTTAATTTGCGCAGCAAGACGGCTCTTATGACGAGCAGCTTTATTCTTGTGAATCAAACCTTTGGTAGCCATTCTGTCAAGAACAGGGGTCGCTGCGGCCAGTGCTGATTGAGCACCTTCTTTATCGCCATTGGCGATAGCTGCTACAACTTTCTTGATGCTTGTACGAGTCATGGAGCGACGGCTGGCATTATGCTGACGACGCTTTTCGGCTTGAATTGCACGTTTCTTAGCAGACTTAATGTTAGCCAAGGTGTAACTCCCAAATAAATTCATATCAAAAACGAGGGTGCGGATTGTGCCTAGCAATCGATTACTTGTCAAACTATTTAATAACAAATAAAAGAAGTACTAATCAGGTCCGACCCAACCAGGGCGCGGATTATAGCAGGCAACAATATAAAGTTCATCCTCCTTTAAGAAGAATTACTAATTAAATTGAACATTTTATTCAGCTTTGTCAGTTTTTATTATCCCCGAACGTTTTCTAGATATAGGCATTCAGCTATAGTGTGAATCCTTTTTTGCTACGTAAAAAACAAGAGGCTTTGTGTCGGGAAAATTAATCAGGTCGGGGCTGATAGTAAGCACAATGACGTTGCTGTCACGCATTTTGGGTTTAGCCCGGGATGTTGTTGTAGCGCGACTGATGGGTGATGGGGCGGGCGCCGATGTGTTTTTCTTCGCTAACAAGATTCCTAACTTTTTACGTCGCTTGTTTTCAGAAGGTGCCTTTGCTCAGGCATTCATTCCGGTTTTGACCGAAGTTCATCATGTAGAGGACGAGGCTAAGCTAAAAGCCTTTGTTGCAAAGATATCCGGTACGTTAGGCGCCATCGTTTTTGTGGTAACGATTATTGGGGTGATAGCCTCACCTGTATTGGCGGCACTATTTGGAATGGGTTGGTTTATAGAGTATCTCAACGACGAACCTGGTGGCGATAAATTTACGCTGGCCTCTGCGATGCTTAAAATTACTTTTCCTTATTTAGCGTTTATTTCTTTAACCGGATTGTCAGGCGCTATTCTCAATACCCTGAATAAATTTGCGGTAGCCGCCTTCACTCCCGTGTTGCTCAATGTTTGTATTATTAGCAGTGCGGTGTGGCTTGCGCCCCAAATGCAACAACCCGCCTATGCGCTGGCCTGGGGAGTATTTATAGGAGGTATCGTACAGCTTTTGTTTCAATTGCCGTTTTTGTATCGGGCGGGGGTGTTAGTTAAGCCAAAATGGGGCTGGCACGACCCTCATGTGGTCAAGGTTCGTACATTAATGATACCGGCACTATTTGGTGTCTCAGTGGGCCAGCTCAATCTGTTATTTGACACACTTATCGCCAGCTTTCTGGTCACCGGCTCAATTAGCTGGCTTTATTATTCTGATCGATTACTTGAGTTTCCGCTGGGTTTGTTCGGCATTGCCATAGCAACGGTAATTTTGCCAACACTGTCGCGCAATCATGTGGGTAAAGATGCGGTTTCGTTTGCTGGCAATATGGATTGGTCGGTTCGGATGGTTTCGGTTCTGGGTTTACCCGCAGCGGTGGGGCTTGCGTTTATGGCCGAACCTATTTTGACGGTTATTTTCCAGCGCGGTGAGTTTACCGCGGAAACCGCCAAAATGGCTTCTTACTCTTTAATCGCCTATTCGTTCGGACTGTGGTTCTTTATGCTGGTCAAGGTATTGGCTCCCGGTTTTTACTCGCGCCAGGATACCAAAACACCGGTTAAGTTTGGCATTTACTGTATGGTAGCCAACATGGTGTTTAACCTGATTTTCGCGATTCCTTATGGCTATGTGGGGCTGGCTATTGCCACCAGTTTATCAGCAGCATTAAATGCTATTTTGTTGTATCAACAGTTGCATCGCGATGGTGTTTTTGCGCTGTCGCGTCTTACTATTGTGTTTTTGATAAAAGTGGCTTTGGCCTGTATTGCAATGGCCTGGGTTATCGCACAATTTGCGCTGCATGATGCGTTCTATCTATTAAATTTGAGCGAACAAATTTTACATGTTGCTAAAACCATTGGTGCTGCCGTGGCTACATTTATGACCGTTTTACTGTTAAGCGGCACAAAACCAGCACATTTTAAAGCTTCAGGGGGCTAAACCCATAGAACAACGATTGGTATTACGTGTTGGGTCGTTTATAATCGCGGCTTTTGTATTATTTATCGCAGGAAAAGGTACAGGCAAGTTGTGGAATTGATCAGAGGGTTACATAACCTGCGTCCCCGGCATCAGGGCTGTGTATTAACAATAGGAAAATTTGACGGCGTTCATAAAGGGCATAAGGCAGTGTTGTCGAATGTACTTAAAAAAGCCCGCGAATTGGATCTTCCTGCAACCGTTATGGTTTTTGAGCCTCAGCCTGAAGAAGTTTTCGCTCCGGCTAAAGCACCAGCACGACTTAGCACATTATCTGAAAAGTACCGTTTGCTTGTTCAGGCCGATATCGACCGTCTTTTGTGTGTGCGATTTAACCAGGAGTTTGCCAGCCAAAGTGCTGATACGTTCATCCACGATTTATTAGTCGATAAACTGGGCGTGCGATTTTTAGTCGTCGGCGATGATTTTCGGTTTGGCCAGAATCGACATGGTGATTTTGCTATGTTGCAGCAAGCTGGAAAACAATATGGTTTTGAGGTTGTAAGTACTCAAAGCTTCCGGCTTGATGATAACCGTATCAGCTCGACTGCGGTGCGTGAAGCTCTGGAAACCGGAGATTTTGAAAAAGCCGAATCGATGTTAGGACGCCCATTTAGTGTTCAGGGCCGGGTTGTGCACGGAGAGAAAAAAGGGCGGACCATAGGTTTTCCTACGGCTAATGTATTGCTAAAACGCTTTCGCACACCCATTAAAGGGGTCTTTGCTGTTTCGGTAACCTTAAATAATACCACGTTTAATGGCGTAGCAAATGTGGGACGACGGCCTACCCTTGGCGGGCAGCGCACGCAGTTAGAAGTACATTTGTTCGATTTTAATGGCGACTTATATGGGCGCCCCATTAACGTAATACCACGCAAAAAACTGCGTGATGAACATAAGTTTGAGTCTTTTGATGCACTTAAACAACAAATTCAGGTCGATGCTGAGCATGCACGACGCTATTTTAAAGTGACTGATTCGTAAGCTGCCCCCGGGGCAGTAAAATTTAGGGTACGTCGTTGTCACGTACACTTCAGGTGGATGGAAAAAACAATTTTATGAGCGATTACAAGGCCACACTAAACCTTCCGGAAACACCGTTTCCAATGCGCGGTAATCTGGCGCAGCGCGAACCAAAAATGCTAAAAACCTGGTATGAAAAAGGCATTTACAAAAAAATTCGTGAAGCCAGATCAGGCAATACCCCTTTTGTTTTGCATGATGGCCCTCCGTACGCCAATGGTAATATTCATATTGGTCACGCGGTAAATAAAATTCTCAAAGATATTATTGTTAAGTCAAAAACTCTGTCTGGTTTTGACGCACCTTATGTCCCTGGCTGGGATTGCCACGGTCTTCCTATTGAGTTGATGGTTGAAAAGAAGGTGGGGAAACCGGGTAAAAAAGTATCAGCAGCAGAATTTCGACAAAAATGTCGTGATTATGCCGATAAACAAATCGATGGACAAAAAGCCGACTTCATTCGTTTGGGGATTTTTGGCGAATGGGATAACCCATACAAAACCATGGATTTCACCTCAGAGGCCGATATTATCCGGGCCTTGGGTAAAATAGTGGACTCAGGCCATCTGGAAAAAGGTTTCAAGCCGGTTCACTGGTGTACAGATTGTGGTTCAGCTTTGGCTGAAGCAGAAGTGGAGTACAAAGATAAAGTTTCTCCTGCCATTGACGTAAAATTTCCGGTAACCGAATTTTCGGCGATAGCCAATGCTTTTGGGGTAAGTGAAGAAGATTTAGCTGCTCACAATACCGGCGTGGTCATCTGGACAACCACACCCTGGACATTACCGGCTAACCGCGCAATTACGCTGCATCCTGAGTTTACCTACTCGTTGGTAGAGCTCACTGAAACCGGCGAATGGCTGGTAGTGGCGCACGACTTAATTGAAAGCTGTATGCAGCGCTATGGTATTCAGGCTTACTCAGAAAAAGCCAGTTGCTTAGGACAGGCTTTAGATAAGGCAACGGTTGCTCATCCATTTATTGAGGCGCAGCAAACGCCACTGATTATGGGTCATCATGTTACGACTGACTCGGGTACAGGCTGTGTACATACCGCCCCGGCGCATGGTGTAGACGATTTTAATGTAGGTAAAGAGTACGGGATTGAAGTCTACAATCCGGTAGGCAGTAATGGCGTATTTTTAGAAAATACCCCCTTGTTTGCGAACCAGTTCGTCTTTAAAGCTAACGATGCCATTATCGAAACAGTGAAAGCTAAAGGTAATCTGGTTTTAGAAGTAAAATATGAACACAGCTACCCCCATTGCTGGCGTCATAAAACCCCGATTATTTTCCGTGCCACGCCACAATGGTTTATCAGCATGGACAAAAAAGGGTTACGTGACGCGTCGTTAGAACAGATTAAACAAACTCAGTGGATTCCTGAGTGGGGCGAAAGCCGTATTCAGAAAATGGTTGAAGGCCGTCCAGACTGGTGTATTTCACGTCAGCGTACCTGGGGCGTTCCTATTCCGCTGTATGTGCATAAAACGACCGGCGATATTCATCCAAACAGCAACCAACTAATTGAGCAGGTTGCGGGCAAAGTAGAAACGCAGGGTATTGAAGCCTGGTGGACATTAAACGATGCCGAGCTGTTGGGCGATGATGCGCAGCAATATGATAAAGTTACTGATACGCTGGATGTGTGGTTTGACTCTGGCGTAACTCATTATTTTGTGGTTGACCGTCGTGATGATATTCCGGCCAAAGCCGATCTTTATCTTGAAGGTTCAGACCAACACCGCGGCTGGTTTATGTCATCGTTGATGACCTCTACTGCTATGCATGAACACGCTCCTTATAAACAGGTGCTGACACATGGCTTTACGGTAGATGCTCATGGCAAAAAAATGTCGAAGTCGGTAGGTAACGTAGTCGCACCACAGGAAGTAACGGGTAAGCTGGGCGCTGATATTTTAAGGCTTTGGGTGGCTTCAACCGATTATCGCGGCGAAATTGCCGTGTCGGATGAGATTTTAAAACGTGCTGCAGACTCGTACCGCCGATTACGTAACACTGCACGCTTTTTGCTGGCCAACCTGAACGGTTTTGACCCCAAAACAGACGTGGTTGCGCCTGAAAACATGGTGGCACTGGACCGCTGGATTGTCGCTCGTACTAATGCGTTACAGCAAGAGCTTACCAAAGCGTACGAGCAGTATGACTTACTGTTTGTCAGTCAAAAGCTTATGCATTTTTGCTCAATTGAGTTGGGCAGCTTTTACCTGGATATTATTAAAGACCGGCAGTACACCGCCAAAGCAGACAGCAACGCCCGTCGTTCGTGTCAAACCGCGCTGTATCATATTGTTGAAGCATTGGTTCGCTGGATGGCTCCCATTACCAGTTTTACCGCTCAGGAGCTGTGGGAAACGCTGCCCGGTGAGCGCGAAGAGTTTGTTTTCACGCAAAGCTGGTACGAGGGGTTGTCTTCGTTTACCGGTGATGGCGAACTTGGTACTGACTTTTGGCAACAAATTATGCAGGTGAAAGATGCCGCGAACCAGACCATGGAGCAAGCCCGTAAAGAAGGTAAGTTAGGAGGTTCGTTAGAAGCAGAGGTACATTTGTACGCCAACGAAGCGCTGGTCAGTTTATTAAGCCAGCTTGATGATGAATTGCGCTTTGTACTGATCACGTCAAAAGTTCAGCTACATAACATCGCCGATGCGCCCGACACCGCCAGCTCAACAGAGCTCGACGGATTACGTATTGAAGTAACCAAAAGCGATGGAGAAAAATGCGTACGCTGTTGGCATGTACGCGAAGACGTAGGTCAGGACAGTTCACACCCAGAGCTTTGTCAGCGTTGTGTGACTAATGTTGAAGGCGATGGAGAAACGCGTCAGTATGCTTAACTCTGTAAAAGCCAGCGGCTTGCGTTTTTTGTGGGTTAGCGTAGTGGTATTTGCTTTAGACCAATGGAGCAAATATGCAGTACTAGGTGCTATGGATTTGTATCAGTCAGTGCAGATTGCGCCGTTTTTTAACCTGACCTATGTTCACAACTATGGTGCTGCATTTAGCTTTTTGCACGACGCCGGCGGTTGGCAACGTTGGTTTTTCACCGGCATTGCGGCATTGGTCAGTGCTTTGATTTTATGGTGGCTAAAAAATACTCCACGTGAACAAACGCTGCTCCCGGTTGCCTATACCTTAGTCTTGGGAGGCGCCTTGGGTAATGTATACGATCGTCTGGTTCACGGCTATGTCATTGACTTTTTAGATTTTTACGTCGGCCAATGGCATTGGCCGGCGTTTAATCTGGCTGACAGCGCTATATTTATGGGCGCCGTTTTACTTATTATTGATATGCTGACCGCAAAAAAATCGGCCGGCGACAATACAACCTCATCGTAAAAGCAGTAATTGAAGGGGGCGAAATGTCTGATGCTGTAATTGGTTCGCATAGCGAAGTGTTGATGCATTTTGATTTGAAGCTGGAAGACGGTTCAGCCGCTGACAGCACCCGGGTTAACAAAAAGCCCGCCAAGCTGGTCATGGGCGATGGCAGCTTAACAGCAAATTTTGAAGACTGTTTGCTAGGACTGAAGCAGGGCGACAAAAAGTCGTTCACCCTAGCCCCGGAAGATGCATTTGGCCATTCTAATCCGGATAACATCCATCATATGGATCGCAACCGATTTTCCAGTGATATGGAGATCAGTGAAGGGATGATTATGGGCTTTGGGCAGCCAGATGGTCAGGAAATTCCAGGCATTATTCGTAGTGTTGCAGGCGACTCGGTAACGGTAGATTTCAATCATCCACTGGCCGGACAAACAGTCATCTTTGATGTCGAAATTTTAGAGGTTAACGAGCCGTCGGCTTAAAGGAGCTTTGTATGCAAATTCACTTGGCAAACCCACGGGGCTTTTGCGCCGGCGTAGATCGAGCCATCACTATAGTGGAGCGGGCGCTGGAAATGTTCAAGCCTCCCATTTATGTGCGTCACGAAGTTGTGCACAACAAATTTGTGGTAGACGGGTTGCGTGAAAACGGGGCGGTATTTGTCGATGAACTTAGCGAAGTACCTGATAACAGCATTGTTATTTTTTCAGCGCATGGGGTCTCCAAGGCCGTACGCACCGAAGCAGATCGCCGGGGATTAAAAGTTTTTGACGCCACCTGTCCGTTGGTGACCAAAGTACATATGGAAGTCACCCGGGCCAGCAAAACCGGAACCGAATGTGTTTTAATTGGCCACGCCGGACACCCGGAAGTAGAAGGCACCATGGGTCAATACAGTAATCCCGAAGGTGGGATATACCTGGTGGAGTCGAGCGCTGATGTTGCTAAGTTAACCGTTAAAGATTCTAACGCCTTGTACTATTGCAGTCAGACAACGTTATCGGTAGATGACACTGCCGATGTTATTGATGCGCTACGCGAACGCTTTCCCGCTATTCAGGGGCCGCGTAAAGACGACATTTGTTATGCAACGCAAAATCGTCAGGATGCAGTGCGAGAACTTGCCAGCGACTGTGAAGTGTTGCTGGTGGTCGGGGCGCAAAACAGCTCAAATTCGAACAGATTGCGCGAACTAGCTGAGAAAGTAGGGGCCCGTGCTTATCTTATTGCCGATGCAGACTGCATTAAACAAAGTTGGCTGGATAATATCGAACACGTGGGCGTTACCGCGGGAGCATCGGCGCCCGAAGTACTGGTTAAAGGGGTGATTGAGCGCCTTAAATCCTGGGGCGCAGAAAAAGCCTCTGAACGTCAGGGAAGAGAAGAAAACGTTGAATTTGCGGTACCAAAAGAGCTGCGGATTAAAGAGGTTAGTTAAACCCACGCGAATTAGATTCGATACGCTAACGCATCTACTGATACTTAACATTCATTGAAGCTGATATAGCATAAGATTGTTAATAGTCACTCAGGTAGATGCAGCGTATGGGCAATCAGACGCCCCACCATCAGCAAGGCGTAGGGATGATCGAAATTTTGGTCACCCTGTTTGTTCTGGCAATTGGTTTGCTGGGTGTTGCTTCACTGCAATTTGTGGGTTCTTTTCAAAATCGTGACGCCATTAGCCGCACCCAGGCTGAATTTGTGGCCGAGCAGGTAGCCGAAAGTCTGCGCTCTGCAGCGCGTCCCGCGATAGCGGGCGATGGTATGGTTGCCCATAACGACTATTTTAAAAATACAACGTACAACTTCAACGGTCTTTCCTGTGAGGGTTCAGACCCTTACCTGTGTCATTGTTTAGAACGTCCCGCCAGCATCCCCGACTGCGAAGGAGCCCAATGCTCTGAGTCACAAATGGCGCGCTATGAAGGCTGGGCGTTGTCTTGTGCAGCCGTTCAGACCAACCCCAGTACCCGTATAAGTTTAGGTTGTCAGGACAGCAATAGCGCCGACACTGATGCTTGTAGTGCGGGTTCACGAATTCAAATAACACTCACCTGGCCGGTAGCGGTATCGGCCAACCGCAGTTACAACCTGATTGCCCGTTGCAATCCTCTTGATAGTAATACTAACGAATGTGTGTTCAAGGACATCACATTATGAAACGGCAGCAGGGTTTTTCACTGGTAGAGCTCATGATATCGCTGGTGTTAGGGCTGGTGATTACCGCAGGTGTGATTCAGGTTATGGTCAGTAGCCGGGTTACCAATAGCCTTAACCAGGCGATTAGCCAGGTGCAGGAGTCGGGGCGCTTCATTATGACCCGTTTAACCCGCGAGTTACACGAAACCGGACGTTATGACCAGATAGGTGCACGTATAGACACCAGTGTCGATACATTAGTTGAGTCAGCATTTATTCAAAACAGACCCATTGGTTTACCCGGTGATTTTAGTGCTAAACCCGCGTTGGGCAGCCTGCAAAGCACTGACAACGACAAACTGGTGGTTAACTTACTGGCAGAAGCCGATTGCACCGGGGCCAGCCACAGCCATCCCGCCGATGAAGAGTTTCATGTCGTCAATGTCTACGAGGTTGTAGGCTCTCAGCTAATTTGCACAGGCTACGATGGCCGGGTTCTGCGTGGTGTAGATGCCGGTTCGGTGAATGATACTCAGCAGGTATTGATGGACAATGTTCAAAGCTTCCAGGTGCAATACGGTATTACCAATCAGCGTGATATTTCTCAGGGCCAGGTGGTCAGATATGTTACGGCTGACGAGCTTGCACTTGCGCGGGCGAACACGCAGCAGGTGGTGGCCCTGCGCATAGGTGTGTTGTTACGAGGCGATAAAGGTCTCACTGGTGGGATACCGTCCACGGATATCGCGGTACTCAATGAAGCCAAGCAAAAAACCGACGCTAACTATTACTATCAGGTGTTTAGCCAAACCCTGACCTTGAGAAATATGAAAAACTTTGTAAGGAGCGCCAAATGAAACGTCAACAGGGCGTTGTACTGGTATTAGCATTACTGGTGCTATTGTCATTAACCATATTGGGAGTCAGCGCCGTTTCCAGCAGCCTGAACCAAAACAAAATGGCGTCTTCAATGCAACAGTCAGGGTTGGCATTTGATGCGGCCGAAGCCGCTTTAGCCGGGGTCTTCTTTGAGTCAGAAGACGAGATTTTGCTGACAAACTCTGCACTACTTGACCCCTTATCTGAAGCACGCCAGGGCGCTCAATACAATCCGGATATCGAAAAGCTTAGCTGTAAAGAGGATGAAAAATGGACCAACCGACAAATGACAGATGCCGGTCTGACTATCAACTCTATACATACTGCGGTAGGCGACTATCAAAAAGAAGTTAAAAGCCGTAGCTGGTCGCGTACGGCATTTGTTCGTGAACAGGCTTGTCGTGGCTCAAGTAACGTCATCGGCGGCAGTAATATTAACTGCCATGTATTTGTAGTACGCGGTTGTGGTCAGTTAGATGGACGCTCAACCATTGTAGCTAACAGTGTCTCTGCGGCGGTGCTCGCACCTGCAACGAATTAATTCAGGAGAAAGCATGAAAACGCTGGCAAGATTTACATTATTTTCTACATTGTGGTTAGGTATCGGCGCCGCAGCAATAGGCGATGATTTGGATATTTATCTAGGCACAGCAGACTCTGCGACGACTTATAAACCCAATGTTATGTTCATTATGGATACATCGGGGAGCATGCAGAATCAGGATGATACTGAAAAGTCGCGAATGTTGCGGGTAAAAGAAGCGTTGTCAGAAGCGCTTAGCTCGGCGACCGATATTAATGCTGGCTTAATGCGTTTTTCTGATTATGGCGGACCCGTTTTGTATCCGGTGCGAGATATAGACGGTACGGTTTACCCTGAAATTGTAACGTCAGTAAACACCGATACCGACGACGGTTCTCAGGCCGGGAACTATCCCCGCATATACCGTGATACTTTGGATTTAAGTAATGGTACGCAACGTGTCATTTCGGGAGTCAGGTTTTCCAATCTGAAAATTCCTCAGGGCGCGGTGATTGAAAATGCCTACATTCGCTTTACCTCAGCCCAGTTAAATGTGGCTTCGACTGACATAAAAATAATGGCCGAAGACACTGGCGATGCACAAACTTTTAGTCAGTCGTATAGAAATATATCGAACCGTAATGTAACCAGCAACTTTGTTGACTGGCAAGATAACGGGTTTCCGGTGAACGACGAAACGCTGGTGACGCCGGATATTTCCAGTGTGGTTCAAGAGGTTGTCGACAGTAATGCATGGTGTGGTGGCCAGGCTATGAATATCTTGTTTGATGCTGATAGCTCAGATTCTGCCAGCGCCCGAAAAGTTCATGCCTACGATGCAGGTACAGACAAAGGCGCGCAGTTGGTGGTTACCTACGATCAGTCAACCGCATCGGGTTGTATGTCAGGTGAAAGCTTTTTTCAAATAAATGATCAAAGCAACAACCGCGAAGAAAGCTCTTCGGGTAAAGGCAATACCGGAAGTCGTCTAGATATTGCTGAAGATCAGAATGACTCTATCGGTTTGCGCTTTACCGATGTAAAAGTCGCCCCAGGTTCAGAAATTGAAGCGGCATACCTTATTCTTTATTCAAATGGTAATTTTAATTCAGAATCCTATGCCCGGGTTCGCGGTATTAATGTGGCCGATGTAAGTCCATTTGATGATGGTAAAAAAAGACAGCTTCGAAATTACAGTAAAACAGCAGGTATAAGCTGGAGAATGCCTGGCACAAGTAACTATCAGGGATTCATCAGCCCTAATATTCGGGACATTGTTAAAGCAATAGTAGGGCGAAGCGATTGGCAATCCGGAAATAACATGGGCTTTGTTCTGGATGACTTTCAAGGTAATGATAAAGGCGTATTTTCGTACAAAGGCCATGCAGGTTATGCCCCACGGCTTTACATAAAATACAAAGGGGATGCCCAACCAGGTCAGGTGGCCACGGTCAGAGAACATCTGATAAGCAAAGTCAACGAGCTGTCGGCCAATGGCTATACTCCTATAGTGGATACCTTATATGAAGCCGTTAATTATTACGGCGGCCGGGCAGTAGATTATGGCAGAAGCCGGGGTCGAAATGACACTCACAGCAGTATTCGCCGAAGTACCCGGGTTAGTCACAGAAGTTCATATATTGGCAGTGACCCGGTCCGCTCTGTAGCCTGTACCGATGCCAATCTTAGCGCTGGCGATTGTGTTACCGAGTACATCCCGGCTGGTGCGGTATACGATTCGCCCATCTCCGATTTACAGTGTCAGACCAACAATCACATTGTATTGCTGTCTGATGGTGAGGCTAATTTCAATCATAGCGTGGATAAAATACAAAGTTTGCTAGGAGCTACTTGTTCAGGCAGTGGCGGGGAAGCCTGCGGTTTAGATTTAGTTCGCAATGTTCGTGACAAAGACACGTCAAAAATAGATCGCCGTATCATGACCCATACTATTGGTTTTGCAGCAAATGCCACCGCCAATAATTTTTTGAACAAATTGGCGTTGCAAGGGGGCGGGGGGTTTTACAAAGCAGACGACAGCACCGAGCTATTAGAGGCTTTTGATTCAATCTTACGTTCGGTAAAAGATGTTAATGCAACCTTTGTATCCCCCGGCGTTGCGGTAAATCAGCTTAATCGTCTTACTCACCGCGACGAACTTTATTTTGCGCTATTTAAACCGGCTGAAGGGGCTTTGTGGCCCGGTAACCTTAAAAAGTACAGATTAGACGGCAACACTATTGTCGATAAGGACGGTATTAACGCAGTAGACAGTGTTACCGGCTACTTTACCGAATCCTCACATAGCTTTTGGTCTGTGCTTAACGACGGTAACGATGTTAATAAAGGGGGAGCCATTAGTCTATTTGACTCAAGCCGGAATATGTTCTTTTTTGAAGGTAATGGCACAATAAAAAAAGCCGGTAACTGGCTACACGAAATGAACAGTAATATTACGATTGACGATATGGGTCTGGGCGGCCGGTCTGACCGCTTACTTCTACGCGACACGGTTTTAAAGTGGTCCAGGGGTGTAGATATCAAAGATGCCGATGGCGATGGAGATATTGATGACGTGCGGTTGCAAATGGGAGACCCTATTCATTCGCAGCCGGTGATAGTGAATTACTCACCTACTGACTCGGCCATATTTGTGGCCACAAATCAGGGCTTTTTGCATTCGTTTGACGCCGAGTCCGGGGAAGAAAACTTTGCGATAATACCCAAAGACTTGTTGCAAAACCTGCATGTTTTTTATGAAGATAATTCAACCCTTAATCATATTTATGGGCTTGATGGCGATATTGTTTATCGCAAGGTAGATAATAAACAGTATTTGTATGTGGGCATGCGCCGGGGCGGAAGAAACTATTATGTCTTTGACGTTACCAGCAAAACGTCACCTAAGCTGGTCTACAGTATAAAAGGCGGCGAAACCGGTTTAGAAAAACTCGGTCAAACCTGGTCTCGACCTACCATCACCAAAATGAAAATTGGCGATACTGTTAAGAACGTAATGATTGTGGGCGGTGGTTACGATGAACAACAGGATGACAGAGCCGAACGCAGCCCGGATTCGGTGGGTAATGGGGTGTTTATTTTTGATGCAGACACCGGCACATTGCTATGGAGCGCCAGTAATACGGGGGCCGATTTAAACATTAGTGAAATGCAATACAGTATACCCGGACGTATTTCAGTGATAGATCGCGATCGCGACGGACTGGCCGATCATATGTATGTAGCCGATATGGGGGGGCAGATCTTCAGGCTGGATATATACAATGGAAAATCGGGAACCGATTTGGTTAAAGGAGGCAGGCTTGCAGACTTCGGCGGTACAGGCAGCGCAAACAATCGTCATTTCTATTATGGACCTGATATTTCTGAAATTGCCTTAGACGATGAGATTTATTATGCGGTAGCAATTGGCAGTGGCTGGCGTGCAGCGCCTTTGAATGTCGAAGTCGATGACCGTTTTTATATGCTTAAAGACAAAGGCGTGTTTATTACCGACGAAAATGGTCTGTACACATTTTCTAAAAATACGACACAAGCTGATTTATTTAATGCTACTTCGCATGCCTTAGCCAGCAGTGACAGTGCTACCCGCGACCTGGCGGCCAGTGCATTCGCCGGTAAGTCGGGGTGGTATCTTGAGATGACCACTGCAGGCGAAAAAATACTCGCTTCTCCACTTATCATTGACTACAAAGTATTATTTACCAGCTATATTCCTGCCGCCAGCTCGCAAAGTGCATGTGCCCCCCCTACAGGAAGCAGTCGCGCTTATCTTGTTAATCTGGTTAATGGGAATGCTGTAGACGATTTGAACCAAAACGAAGAGCTGGACCACTCCGACCGCTATACCGATTTAAGTCAAAGTGGTATCGCACCTGAAACCAAAGTGCTTATAGAAGAGATTACGACCCCCGTGGTTTGTTTGGGTACCGAGTGCGCCTCTGCGGTCATAGAGACCAACGAAGATGGCTCTGAAAAAGCGTGTTCGTCTACTTTCACCTGTTTAATGCAAAATATTTATGGTCGCTTTGAGCGTGTCATGCACGAAAGCTGGCAGTCCGAATTTGAACGAGAATAATATGAGAATTCAATCAATAGCAAGGGGCTCTAAGTCTCGGGGGTTCACCCTCATAGAATTAATGATCACGGTGGCCATAGTCGGAATTATAGCCGCAATAGGGTATCCGGCGTATCAAAATGTATTAGTAAGCAGTCATCGGGGCACGGCTCAGGCTGACTTAATGGCCTTCGCCGCCAGTATGGAGCGTCATCATAGCGGCGGGTTTACGTATGAGGGGGCTGCCAGCGAAGGAGCCGATACAGGTGCGCCTGCCGTATTCGCCAGTTTCTCGCCCGCTGCCGAAGGTTCTCAGAACAAACGCTACGATTTAGTTATTGATGAAGCCGATGGCCAAAGCTTTGTTTTAAAGGCTACGCCGGTCTCCGGCTCTACACAAGCCTCAGACGGTAACCTTTATTACTATAGTGATGGCCGCAAAGGCTGGGACCAAAATGATAACGGCGAAGTAGATAAAGGCGAGTGGTGTTGGTCGTGCTGATGATAAGTTACAAACCGGGCTGAAGTGGCTTAAAGCTTAACTTTTCAGGGTAGGGCGCCGGTGACGAGCGCGTAATTAAATAAACGGTTTTGTGCTGTACCTCACCAATTTCATCGGGAATTACAGACAATAAAGTAATGTAAGTCGCGTCGCTATCAGCCGCTGATGTAGACTTGCTGGTCAGCCGCTGTGTCTCAACACTGAACGCTGAATGGTCCAACTGGGTACGCACTCTGGATACGCTATTATTCGAAGCCACCAGTGCGTCATCCAGCCATGTTTCGTGGTTAACGGTTGCTAATATATTTTCATAATGAGGGTCGCTTAGAGCCAGCGCCGTGGTGTAGATTGACCATATTGTTTTATGATGCTGGCAACGAATTTCGTGAGACTGCTTTAAATAAGTGAGTTGCTGCTGCCATTGAAGTTGAAGCCGGGCTATTGCAGTTGCTGACATAGTTAATATGAACCCTGCTATGAGACATTCCGATAAGCTCATTGTTTATACCTTTTGTTACGGCTCAAAAATCTCTCCAACTGCCCTTTAGCGGCTGTACACGTTGAAGCTCAATACTTTTTTGTAAAACCAGTAAGATATCTTTGCGGTAATGCACGGTCAGCTGTGAAGACGGATCAAGATCACGGTCGACAATTAAAGCGCCCGCAACGGTGGCTGATTCTGAATCTCCGGTTATTTGTATTGCAGAGGTCGATGTGGAATGTACCGCTAACACCAACCCGTATATCTGGCTATGGGGCGCGAAGTTCAGCATTTCGCCAGTTAAAATGAGCAGTACAGGTTGTGTCTCACTACCAATTTTTTGACCCACCGAAAGAACACAGTTTCCCGATACGACAAACAGCCCTGTTGAAGCCGAAGACAAGGATTGGCAGTTTTCAGCCGGTTGGGCAAAATCGCTCAGATGCGACAACGAGTTGATTTCCGGACCAAACAAAGAGGGTAGTATATGCGCTGGATAGCCAGAGTCGTCAGCATAGACACCTGACAAGGACGGCAAGTTTAGCAGCATAGATTCGCAAATTGTTGTGTTTCCCACCAGCAAAGAAATACAACGTTGTCGCCCCGGAGCTAATGTCACCGTTTCACGACTCCACAATGTTGCCGCTAAAGGCTGACCAATAGACTGAGTAAGGTGAACATTTAGCCGAGTGGGGCGCGGCAAAGTGTAGCTCAGCATAATTGCAGCCTGGGGAACAGCCTGCAATAGTGGGTAGCGGATAAGCTGCTGCTGCGCACTGAGGTTCCATTTGTTGTCAGAAGCGACCTTAAGTTGGAACACGCCAACCGGCACCTGGTTTATTAAAGCAGATTGCTGGTTAACTAGCTGAATTCGTGAACTATGAAAGTCAGGCAGCGTAGGTTGACGTAGTGCAATATGACTACCGTGGATTGCCATTGTTAACTCATGAGCTGTGTCATCCACTGCTTTTTGTTGTTCTTTTATCTGTGTACTGAAACGGGATTGCTGGGTCACGGTATCAACCATTAGCATCGCTGCACCTGTGACCATAAGCAATATCATAAATAACGGAACAATTACGGTAAAACCGGCGCTATGCTGCATCTTTAGAAATTCCTTACCGTGACTGTAGTGGTAAGGGTTCGCTGAATATCAGGGCTGTGTTTTAAAGCCGCGCGCAGGGTAATCAACACAAACGCCCCATTACTTTGGTCAGGCATAGGTATAAATTTAAATTCCAAATGAGTGATCACCAAAACGGTGACAGAGGTAAGGTCGTGCCAACCAGAACTATGGCACAAACGATTGCTCATACGATACTCAATAGCCTGCTGGCGTAACCGAAAGCCCATCTGCTCTGAAGGGTGCTGCGCGTTTTTTACTCCGTTATGATTTTTGTCGTAATGAAACAAAATACAACTATCGGTCATTTCTTCGGGGTGAGCATTGATGGTAAAGGCCGGATAAAAAGGGCTATCTGAACGGGGCTTTTGACTAAGCAGGCGTGTAGCGGTTAATCCGTCGTAACCGGCGCGGCGAATTTGCGAGCGCATAAGTTGTATAAGCCGGCTAAGTTCATCTTCCATTGCGGTTGTTTTTAGTACCAGCTGGTGGGTGGTGAGGGAGGTTCTTGCCCAAAGCAATGCTGCGCTTAATAAAGCTGAAGCGACGGCCAAACCTATCATAAGACTAATCAGAGTATACCCAGAAGCCTTTAACATGATTTTATTGCCACCACGGGCTGTTGTAATGAGCATAATCTTATGCGGCCCAGATTATTCAGCACCACCTTTATCTGGAACGCCCCGTTTTTCAATACGAATGAACCGGCATGACCAAAACTAAGCCCGGTTAATGCCTGGAATGCCGCCGGTTTGTTGTGCGTATACGTAGTGCTTATCAGCATAGGTCCGGGCTTGAAAAGTTGGGTTTTGTTACCGCTCAACACCACGCATCCATGTTGGTTCGCACACTGACAATCGGGCCGATAGCTTATCAGGGCACAACGGTTGTTTACTTCAATATAGGTAGGCACATACACGCTTTTATTGCTGCTGATAGCCAGTTGTTGGGCGTGTTTTAAAAACAGAACCAGTCTTTGGGCCTGATGGCGTATCGCATTTTCCTGCTGCCACAAGGTAAGTGGCGGCAACACCAGCTGCGCTACTATGGTCACTATTGTAAGGGTAATCAGTAGTTCAAAAAGACTAAATCCGTTTACTGGTAAAGTTCTGATCTTCTGCACAGTGTTTTGTTCACCTATAAGCGATAATCTGAATACCTATAGTATAAAAAAACGCCAGCTTAAAAAGCTGTACAGAAGGTAAGGATTAGCGCGTCATGGGAAATAGTAACGGATTTACTTTGGTAGAGTTAATGATAGCGTTAGTTATAAGCGCCATTCTGGCGGCCGTAGCAATGCCGGGCTATCGTCATATTATTGAACAAAGTCAGCTGCAACAAGCCAGAGTGAAGTTACTTACTCTGCATTCGTCACAAGAACTTTATTATCTTAAGCATGACTCTTATGCAAACGCAGCACAGCTTAGAATTTCAGGCTCTGAATTCTTTTCTTTTGATGTGGTGGTGGCCGACAACAACCACTATCAGCTAATTGCACGTAGTACAACACCGCGAAGTAAGTGCAAAGAGATAAGCCTGAATCAAGCTCTTGAGAAAAAACCGGCCGCGTGCTGGTAGGGCTTGTTTCTGGTTGGTGTTAACAGCTCAGATCGGCTCCGTCAGCGTCTTCTTTAATGCCATTATTGTCGCTGTCAGTAGCAACAGCAAGACGCCCATAAAGCGAAATAAGCAACGCTGAGGCTGACTTATTGTCTTTTGATGAAGGACAGATTTCAATGGTTGCTTGCTTACTCACCGACCCGTCAGGCCCGAAAACTAAAGAACCGGAAATACCCTTAACTTTGTTAGAGTCGGACAATGGTTCGGTGGCGGCAATCAGAATATCGTTCTCATCCAGTTCGCCATTGCCATTTTCGTCAATAAAAGCCATTTTGGCTTCTTTCCAGTTGTTTTTACATTTTTTGTAGTCTTTGGTCGGACATAAAATCACCTCGGTGCCTTCATCTACAGCGGTAAAGCGAGCCGCCCGGGCCACTGAGCTAATATTATTAATATCGGCGATAACCTGATTTTGCTGTAACATAGATGAAATGCCCGGTGCGCCTACAGTCATAAGAATCGCTACAATAGCAACTGTTATCATAAGCTCGACTAAGGTTAGACCGCGTTGTTTTAACATAAAAGCAGCGTTGTTAGATTACCGTGGTTACAGCCTAACCAAATTAAAGAAAAGTTGGGTATACTTTTATTAGCCCCTCTGTGAGAATTAATACCCCAAAGACTTCTTTACAAAAGTAATCTTGCGGCGAACCCAGCCGTATTGGCTAAAGAGCTTTTAAAAGACCGTAACAACTACTGACAGTTTTTTCTTGGTACAGTAAACTTATCGGGCGATAAATCATTAGACTACGTGGAAGACAACATGCAAAAACAAGCCATTATTGATGAAATGAAGGTGCTTGGTGAGATAGATTGTGAGCATGAAGTTTCACGTCGGGTTGAGTTCATTAAGCATCAGCTGACATCTTCAGGATTGACTGCAGTGGTGCTCGGAATTTCAGGTGGTATCGACTCGTGTACCTTAGGTCGCCTTGCCCAATTAGCTGTTAACGAACTTAACCAACAATACCCGGATAAGTCGTATCAATTTGTAGCGGTGCGGTTGCCTTACAACACGCAGGCCGATGAACACGATGCAGTAAAATCGATTGAATTCATTCAACCCAGCAAAAGCCTCAGCGTGAATATTCAGCCAGGTACAGACGGTTTACACGAAACTACCGCTGCGGCGCTTAGTCAGGCAGACCTATTGCCAGAGGACCCAGCCAAACAAGATTTTGTGAAAGGCAACGTTAAAGCGCGGGCTCGAATGATTGTGCAGTATGAAATTGCCGGCATGCTGGATGGCTTAGTTCTGGGTAGCGATCATTCAGCCGAAAATATCACCGGTTTTTATACCAAATATGGCGATGGGGCCTGTGATCTGGCGCCGTTGTTCGGGCTTAATAAACGTCAGGTTCGCCAGCTAGCGACGTATCTTGGCGCTCCGGCTGAGGTTATTAACAAAGCGCCCACAGCCGACTTAGAGTCATTAACCCCTCAAAAAGCCGATGAAGAAGCGTTAGGTCTGACCTACGATCAAATCGATGATTTTTTGGAAGGAAAAAACACCGATGCCGAGGTAGATGAAAAGCTACTGGCTATTTACACCCGAACGCAGCACAAACGCGTTTCAATACCGACTATCTACGATAAAGAGTAATGGTGACATGAAGAAGATCGAAGCAATAATCAAACCCTTCAAAATGGACGACGTGCGCGAGGCCCTCGCCGATGTCGGAATTTCTGGTATGACCGTTACCGAAGTAAAAGGATTTGGGCGTCAAAAAGGACATACTGAACTGTACCGAGGCGCTGAATATCAGGTCGATTTTTTACCTAAGATTAAGCTGGAAATTATTATAGGCAGTGAACTGGTAGAGCAAGCTGTTGAAGCCATTCAGGAAGCCGCGAACACCGGCAAAATCGGAGATGGAAAGATATTTGTCTACAATGTTGAAAGCGCGTTGCGTATTCGAACCGGCGAGACTAACGAAGAAGCCCTGTAGGTAAAATCAACGCATCACAGGTATTAAAAAAGGGGCCATAATATTGGCCCCTTTTTAAATAGCGTTACAAAGGTATTGTGTTGACCGCTAAACTTAGTGGTCGTTACCTGAACCCGGACCATGGGCATGGCCATGCTCAAGTTCTTCGGCAGTAGGTTCGCGAACATCTACCACTTCAACGTCAAAAGACAATGGCACACCTGCTAAAGGATGGTTACCATCGATAACCACATGCTCTTCTGAGGTATCGATGACCATTACCGATTGTTCACCCTGGTCGGTAGTGGCACGAAAAGACATACCAACTTCGACATCCATACCCTCAAACATATTGCGGGGTACCTGTTGAACCAGTTCATCAGCGCGCTGGCCATAGGCTTTATCGGGTTCTACTGATACAGAAAACTGTTCGCCTTTTTCTTTGCCTTCTAGTGCGTCCTCAAGCCCTTCTATTAAAAAGCGCTTACCTAACAATACCGTCAGGGGCTCTTTATCTACAGAAGAATCAAGCTGAGTGCCATCTTGTGCAGATACGGTATAGTGAAGGGTGACGACACTGTCTGATGTGATTGTCATAAAAAATCCTGAGTTTTGCATGGCAGTCTTACTGCCGTGAATTTTGCATCTTCACAATAAACTATTGCAAAGACGCTCGTTACTTTTTGCTATCTTCAATTGAGTAAGGTAAAGGCTCTATTGAAAATGTAGGCTGCTCTGTTTTAGCCAGTCTGAAAACATCATCAGAAGTCGTATCGTTATTGATCACTGCCAACAACCAGGTTTCATTACCCAGTACAGCATGCCGGATAACCGCGCCGCCGCGCCGCCAGTTTTCGCCGAGCTGCTTTTCAATAACCGCATCGGTACTTACCGTTAAGGCTGTCTGTGTTTTAAACGCAAACGCAGCGCGCTTGTTGCGACCCAGATACCGGGTACGAGCCACGACTTCCTGACCCATATAGCAGCCTTTGCTAAAATCGATACCTGCTAAAGCCTGAACATTCATCATTTGAGGAACATACTCATTGCTGTGATCAGCGGTAACATGAGGCACCGCATTTTGCACAGATAAAGCTTCAAAAACTTCATGGCTGTACTGCGTTATAGGGGTGGTATTTGAAAATTCAACCAATTGCTGACAAAAACTCTGCTCAGCGATCACTAAAAACACCTCTTGTGCATAATCCAGTTTGATTACCACACCATGGTCAAAGCTTTGTGCCTGCATAGAAGACTCAGGCGGGGTGAGGCCTTGTTCTTTAAGCCAGTTTAAAACTTTATGCCCGCCCACCGCGACCTGAGAATATTGGTCGCTGGCATCTTCAATATTTACTTTAGAAAATACACCGTATTTATTCAACTGTGCGTGAGTCATTGCCAGTGCACTTTTTTCAATACTTAACAAAATCTCGTCTTGAAAACGGGTAACAATCTGCAAAGACCAGGTTTTTCCTTTAAAATCACAATGAGCAGAATGTCTTGCCTGAGTTTCACTTAACGCGTTTATATCTATCGTAAGCTGACCCTGCAAATATTTAATTCTGTCTTCACCACCCACCGTTAAAAGGCCATAATGGGAAAGCGGAATAATAAAATCTTCAGAAAGTTCACTGAGTCTGGCTGGCAAATTCATAAACAACACGTACCTTTATATACATCGATAGCAATAGTGTTGGGATGAACCAAACAGAAGCAAGGGAAAGAGATTGAAAAACGGCAAAAAGGGCAGTGATTCGCTTTGTTTCAACGTGGTATGATACGCCTACTTTAATGACAGGTTATATGGTTTATGTTTTCACCCAAAAGATATGCACGTCTTAAGTGGGCGTGTCGTAGAGGCATGCTAGAACTTGATGTCCTGTTTTTGCCTTTTGTTGAAACTGGCTTTAATGAAATGAGTTTTGAACAGCAGGAAACTTTTGAACGACTTCTTACCAGTGACGATCCCGATTTATTCGCCTGGTTTATGGGCCATCAAAAATGCGAAGACACAGAGCTGGCCGGTATGGTTCAACATATTTTAAGTCGTGTTAAAGTATAAATTTAGCTTATATTCTCATCCTATTCGTCGATGGCAAAGGTTACTGCCAGTGTGCGCTGCTGCAATAGCAACGGTATGCATGCCCGAACAAGTTTACAGTTATATTGGCAAACCCGCGGTTTTTGTTTGTCTTGTTTTGCTGGCGGTGATTACGTATAAAACTAAAGACTATGCTTTGCAGCCCACCCGGCGGCTGGTTATCTTTGATGGGGTTTCACGGTGGCAACAGGCTACCGTAGCCGACGAGTTAGCTGAAGCCCCGGTGTGGTTATTGTCACGGCAATCTCGTCACACGCCTTTAGGGTTGTATTTACACTTCTGTTGCTCAGGACAGCAAGATCATTACCATTGGGTAGGGCGTACCGAATGTTCACAAAAACACTATCGGCGACTGTCACGGGCTATTCTTCATCTTCAACAAGCTTCATTACCAACTCATTAATTGCTTATGAAATCACTGAATCTTTTTTTTAATGCGTTAACCCGGCGTAGCGACAAACAACGGCTTATACAATTTAAGCCGCCGGCGTTACCCAGTTGTCAGTATTCACGTGTGGTTGATATTGATGCAGGCCATTATCACCAATACTGTGATTTAGTAAAATGGTCGCCTGCTGACTCTTTGCATCCATGTTATCTGCAAATGCTCAGCTTACCACTGCAACTTCAGTGTTTAACCACGGTGAATAGCCCGTTTCCGGTGATGGGATTAATTCATAAAGCCAACCAGATTATTCAGCATGATCGCGTAGACACAAAAGCGCCTTTTGTCCTTTATGCCCGGTATCATGCTGCGCGAGCGCATTCGAAGGGTTGGGTGATAGATATTGAAGTGACCGCCCAGCAACGACAACAAACGGTTTATCGAGCCGTAGGTTCATATCTGGTAAAGGCAAAAGCACCGCATGTCGATCTCAATGCTCGCCGGCGCTCGCCCCTGCCGTTTATATTACCCGAAACCGCCCAAGAGCTTAGTGCATTAATCGCACGTAAAGATATCGGTCGAAAATATGCCCGCGTATCTAATGACTACAATCCTATCCATCTTAGTCGAAGCAGTGCAATGCTATTTGGTTTTAAACAGGCCATTGCACATGGTATGTGGACACTGGCCCATACATGGAGCAGCCTGCCTGAAGTAAATAGCCCCGGCAATTCAGGGTCTGCGAATATAAAGTGTGAATTTATCAAGCCTGTGCCATTGCCCGGTACAGCCCGGTGTTTTTATAGCAATGAAGCATCCACCACAGATTTTTGGTTAGCCAATAATTCGCTCACTTCACCACATATTATAGGCAAGATTGGATAGGCAGAATTGAATAGGCAGAATTGAATAGGCAGGAGTGAACCGTAACAAGTTTGAAGCTACGGCCCAAGCACGCCCGGTGTGTTTTTTGTGCGACTGGCTGACGGCATTAGCGTAGAAGGCTCTGAACTCTCTAAAGTGTCAGGATAATCAAGGTTAAAATGCAAGCCACGGCTTTCTTTACGCTGCATAGCGCACCGAACAATTAATTCGGCCACCGTGACCAGATTGCGCAGCTCTAAAAGGTTATTTGACACCCGAAAATGGGCATAGTATTCCTGAATTTCCTGCTCTAATAAATTAATACGTCGCAAAGCGCGCTCTAAGCGTTTGTTTGTGCGTACAATTCCTACGTAATCCCACATAAACAGACGGAGTTCGTGCCAATTATGTTGAATAATTACCTCTTCATCAGAATTGGTAACCTGGCTTTCGTCCCACGGGGCAATATCTTCATTGCTGACGGGAGTATCCAAGCGACTCAGAATGTGTTCCGCTGCCGAGGTTGCATAGACCACACACTCTAGCAGTGAGTTTGACGCCATTCGATTGGCACCATGCAAGCCGGTATACGCCACTTCTCCTATCGCATAAACATTATCAAGGTCGGTAAGGGCGTGGGTGTCGGTAATCACCCCTCCGCAACTATAATGAGCAGCGGGTACCACTGGTATTGGCTGGCGGGTGATATCAATACCTAAATCCAGGCAACGTTTTTGTATATTCGGAAAATGCTTTTCGATAAATTCGGCCGGCTTATGACTGATATCCAAATACATACAATCAGCGCCCAGGCGCTTCATTTCGTAATCAATTGCTCTGGCGACAATATCCCTTGGCGCTAAATCGCCCCGTTTATCAAAATTGTGCATAAATCGGGTGCCATCAGCATGACAAAGCTGAGCCCCTTCGCCCCGAAGCGCTTCAGAGATCAAAAAGTTTCGTGCGTCTGGATGATACAAACACGTGGGATGAAACTGATTGAATTCCATATTGGCTACCCGACAGCCGGCACGCCATGCCATCGCAATACCGTCTCCGCTGGATACATCAGGGTTGGAGGTATACTGATACACCTTACTGCCACCCCCCGTGGCCAGGGCAATAAAGCCTGAGCGGATAACTTCAACATGCTCGCGTTTCCGGCTCCATACATAGACCCCTGAGCAGCTACCCGGATGCTGTTTTGACTGAATCAGGTCAATAGCATTGTAACGTTCAAAAAAATGAATGTTGGGGTGTTTCGCTACTGCATCGTTCAAAGTGATTTGTAACGCTTCGCCGGTGGCATCGGCGGCATGTAATATACGGCGGTGGCTATGCCCGCCTTCGCGGGTAAGATGATAACGCTCTTCACCCTGTTCGTTTTGCTCTTTATCAAACGGCACACCATAGCCTATGAGCCAGGTTAGTGCTTCTTTTGCCCGCTGGGCAGTGTAACGAACTGCGTTTTCGTCGCACAATCCGGCTCCGGCCTGTAAGGTGTCCTGAACATGTGCTTCAATAGAGTCTGTTTCGTCAAATACGGCTGCGATTCCGCCCTGTGCATAGCGAGTAGAACCTTCGTTACGATCGCTTTTGCTAAGCACAATAACTTTACAATGATCAGCAAGTTTCAGTGCCAGGCTGAGACCTGCCGCACCGCTACCGATTATAAGAACATCACATCGGTGTTCGATAGAGTGGGGTGAAGCAGAAGATAGTGAAGAGGACGCTGAATTCATGTATTTTAGCGGGTAATCATTAAGCTAAGGTTTGGCAAGTCTAATGGATAAGCTGCAAAACTCAATGGCCTTATGTGTAATGGGGCGCGGAATTTACGATATTTATTAATTATAATACGAACTTTATGAGTTTGTGTCAGTCTACTTTGATGCTTAAGAGAGCTATTAAGTAGTAGAAGTATAGGAGTAATGGCTCGAATGAGCGAGCAGATAACCGATCAACAACTTGTTGAAAAAGTACAAAGCGGTGACAAAAACGCGTTTAATCTGCTAGTAACACGGTATCAGCATAAAGTTATGCATTTGGTATCTCGCTATGTCAAAAACACCGGAGATGTGGCCGATGTGACCCAGGATGCGTTTATAAAAGCATATAGGGCCTTACCTAATTTTCGTGGAGACAGCGCGTTTTATACCTGGCTTTACCGCATTGCGGTAAACAGTGCGAAGAATTATTTAGTTTCGCAGGGCCGAAAGCCGCCTGCAAGCGACGTTGACGCTGAAGATGCAGATTATTACGAAGGAAGCGATGCGCTCAGAGAGCATTCGACGCCTGAACGTACTTTATTGTCAGATGAAATTGAATCCACCTTATTTCGGGCTGTTGAGAAACTGCCTGAAGATTTACGTATGGCCATAACCCTTCGCGAAATTGAAGGAATGAGCTACGAAGAAATAGCGAATGTAATGGAGTGTCCGGTTGGTACGGTACGCTCTCGTATTTTTCGGGCAAGGGAAGCAATTGATAAAGTTTTGCAGCCTTTGTTAGAAAATTGAACTTTTCTGTAATGCGTCGCACTAAACAGATGTTATAGGGTGTAGTGCGATCAGAACTGATCAGGATGTTTATATGACGCAACAGCAAGAAAAATTGTCAGCCTTTATGGATGGCGAGCTTGATAGTAGTGAAATCTTGTCAGAAATTAAGCAAGATGCAGAACTTCAGGCAAAATGGCACCGCTACCATGTTATCCGCAGTGGCCTGCGTAAAGAGGCCACAGTGGCGCCGACGTTTGATATTACTGCTCAGGTGGCCGCAGCATTAGCCGATGAACCGGTAGTTATCGCGCCAAAGCAGTCTATGTGGAAGCGTTGGTCTGGCTCGGGTAAGGTTACCCCGTTTGCGAAGCATACTGGCCAGCTGGCGGTAGCCGCTTCAGTGGCTTTGGCGGTAATTTTAGGCGTTCAGCAAATGAATCAGCCTGCGCCGGTAAATACCCCTTCCGGGTCAGCCGTACCTTTAATTGGAACCCCTGGTGGTT
The DNA here is from genome assembly GCF_019249245.1 of Alteromonas lipotrueiana. Classification (GTDB taxonomy): domain Bacteria; phylum Pseudomonadota; class Gammaproteobacteria; order Enterobacterales; family Alteromonadaceae; genus Alteromonas; species Alteromonas lipotrueiana. Next base: position 229,319 of record NZ_JAESDK010000002.1, read on the forward strand.
TAGCGCCGGTGAGCTTAGAGCAAACTCGTTCGTTACCACGCAACGATATGGCCGGTATGGTAGAAAAGAAACGTAAAATTAATGCGTTAATTGCTGACCATAATCAGCAGATAAAACTAAAACAAACGACTAAAGAAGATCTTAAGCATCAAGAAAATCACCCTGAACAATAGTTTTCAGTGGAGTAAAGTACCGATGAGTAAGCAGTGTGAATTTAACAACTCTGGATGTACCGGCTATTAAAATAAATTTTTATCGTCGCAGCCATGCGATTTTCAGACAAGTCAGTACAGCGGGGCTATTGGGCAGTATTGTGGTATCTGCTGCCTCGATTACCAGCCAGGCTGAAGCGGCTCAGGCCGTCTCTGAACCCATCACGAACCAGGCAAAAGACGCCCAGGCAAAAGATAGTCAGGCCAGTGCGTCGCCGGGCGACCCTGCTGTAGACATCAAGGCATCCTCAAATGTAGCAGACTGGTTGAGCAAACTGGCGCACGTGGTGGCTTCTGCCAACTTTCAGGTTTCGTTTGTTCAGTCAAAACTGGGACAGGAGACCATTCCGTGGTTATGGCGCCATGCGGTACTGGAAGATGGTACTGAAATGGAGCAGCTAAATTTGCAAAATGGTCCTGGACAGGAGCAAATCAGGGTTAACGACGTGGTTAGCGTGTTTGAGCCTGATGTGCCGCCGTACAGTGTTCGTTCCGGTGCTATTCATGGTCCAATTCCGGCTATGTTGTTGCAGCAGCCAAAAAAACTCGAAGATGCCTATAAGTTTGTGGCTGTGGGGCGGGCCCGGGTATCGGGGCGTACTGCGCAACAATTACGCATTATCAGCCGCGATAACACCCGTTTTTCTTATCAGCTTTGGCTTGACGAGACGAGCGGTATGCTACTTAAATTCAATACGTTAGATTTGCAGGGTAATGTTCTGGAGCAAATTCAGGTAACGTCGCTGGACATTACTCAAGGCCCTCATGACTATTTTTCTAAAGTGAATCAGTCTTCTTTACCGCAATCGGTCACGGGCAATCTTAGTCGTTCTGATAAACACAAATGGCAAGTCAGCTATCTGCCCCAGGGCATGGTTGAGATAAGCGGTAATGTGCGTCGATTAGCCCTCACCGGGCAGGCAGTAGAACATAAGCTATTTAGTGATGGTCTGGTGGATGTTTCTATATATGTGCAATCAGCGAAACAAGCGATTGGTAGCGATCTTGCCTTGCGTCATGATTTAAGCACATTTCTTACCTTCACCAGAGGCGCAGCACAAATTACCGTATTGGGCGAAATTCCTCTGCAGACCGCCACCGCCATGGCAAAATCTATCTCGCTAACGGATAAAAAACAATGATCACCGAGACTGCACGGGTGGTTGCCATAAAAGACGATTGTATAACCGTAGAGGCGGCCATTAAGTCTACTTGTTCAACCTGCCAGGCCCAGTCTGATTGTGGTTCGGGGGTTATTTCGCGAGCTATGGCCCCGAAGGTACAGCATTTAGTTATTGAAAGCCCCATGTCGGTTCGTATTGGTGATACCGTTAAAGTAGGTATACCTGAAACAGGTCTGTTAAGCGCTTCGGTATGGCTATATTTAGTACCTTTGCTGGTTTTTATTTTTGCCTCGGTGGGATTAACTCAGTTTTTGGTCTGGGTAAACTTTAGTCACGAACTTTTGGTTGTTGCAGGTGCTATGCTTATTACGCTGGCCGCATTTGTGGGCATTTCCGGGCACCTTAAAAAAGCAGACAAAAGCCGTTTTCGTCCAGTCATTCTTTCGATTTTACCTGCCCCTGTAGCAAAGCCTTCCGCGCAATAATCTACCCGAATCAATCATTGATTCATTGCAGATGAACTAATTCGCTTTTATGTTCAGAAATAGGTAAAATCCGCACTCTTTACGCTGTTATCCGACTTTGTTTTATACAATGAAATGACAGCGCCTCTGTGTCTTTGCTACGGCAAAGTATTTATAACGTTTTGACTTATTGCAGGTAACCTCCAGCATTATGCAACATTCGCACATTCGTAACTTTAGTATTATTGCTCATATCGACCATGGTAAATCCACGCTTTCAGATCGGTTAATTCAGGTTTGCGGGGGGTTAACCGAACGTGAGATGGCCGAGCAGGTACTGGATTCCATGGACCTTGAGCGTGAGCGCGGGATCACTATCAAGGCTCAGAGTGTGACATTAAATTACACTGCGAAAAACGGTGAAACTTATCAGCTGAACTTCATCGACACCCCAGGACACGTCGATTTCTCTTATGAAGTTTCACGCTCGTTAAAGGCCTGCGAAGGGGCCTTGCTGGTGGTAGATGCCGGTCAGGGTGTTGAAGCACAAACCCTGGCAAATTGTTATACCGCCATTGAGATGGATTTAGAAGTCGTACCGATTCTGAATAAAATCGATTTGCCCCAAGCTGAACCTGATCGTGTGGCAGAAGAAATCGAAGATATAGTAGGAATTGATGCTGTAGAAGCCGTTCGTTGTTCAGCGAAAACCGGTATTGGTGTCGAGGATGTTCTTGAAGAGATAGTAAAACGTATTCCGCCGCCGGTAGGCGACCGTAACAAGCCACTAAAGGCATTAATCGTAGACTCCTGGTTTGATAACTACCAGGGCGTGGTTTCGCTGGTTAGAATTATTGAAGGCGAAATGCATGTAAAAGATAAGTTGCAGATTATGTCTAACGGTCAGGTGCATCAGGCTGACAAAGTTGGTATTTTTACGCCTAAGCAAAAAGACACCGGCGTGTTGCGCGCAGGTGAAGTAGGTTATGTCATTGCCGGCATCAAAGATATTTTGGGCGCGCCGGTTGGCGATACCATTACCACTGCTAAAAATCCGGCCACAGAGATGCTCGAAGGCTTCAAGAAAGTAAAACCCCAGGTTTACGCAGGGGTCTTCCCTGTCAGTTCTGATGACTACGAAGACTTTCGGGATGCACTGACCAAATTGAGTCTTAATGACGCTTCATTATTTTTTGAGCCAGAAAGTTCCGCGGCACTGGGCTTTGGTTTCAGAATTGGTTTTCTGGGTATGCTGCATATGGAGATTGTTCAGGAGCGTCTTGAACGTGAGTACGATCTGGACCTTATCACCACCGCGCCAACGGTAATATATGAAGTACTCAATACCAAAGGTGAGCTGGTAGTAGTAGACAGCCCGGCTAAACTTCCTCCTATTAATGACATTGAAGAAATTCGCGAGCCTATTGTCGAAGCCAACATTCTGGTTCCGCAGGAATACCTGGGTAATGTTATAACCCTGTGTGTAGAAAAGCGCGGAATGCAGACCAATATGGCATACCACGGTAACCAGGTGGCATTGACCTATGAAATTCCGATGGCTGAAGTTGTATTAGATTTCTTCGACCGTCTTAAATCAACCAGTCGCGGTTTTGCCTCGCTTGATTACAACTTTAAAAAGTTTGTGGCCTCAGATATGGCCCGCGTAGACATTATGATCAACGGCGAGCGGGTTGATGCGCTGGCGGTGATCACGCACAAAGAAAACAGTCAAAGCCGGGGCCGCGAATTAGTCGATAAGCTGCGTGAACTGATTCCAAGACAAATGTTTGATATCGCCATTCAGGCCGCTATCGGCAACCACGTTATTGCCCGAAGCACCGTTAAACAATTGCGTAAGAATGTTATTGCTAAATGTTATGGCGGCGATGTCAGCCGTAAGAAAAAGCTTCTTCAAAAACAAAAAGAAGGAAAAAAACGCATGAAGCAGGTGGGCAATGTAGAGCTACCTCAGGATGCGTTTTTGGCGGTGTTAAAGGTAGGTAAATAATGGCAAATTACTTTTCTATATTGCTGGTTATCCTTACCGTTGTAACAGGACTGGTATGGTTGCTGGATGCTTTATTTTGGGCGCCTAAGCGCAAAGATGCGGCGGCAAAAGGACAATCTTCAGAGCTGCCATACTGGGTCGATACCTCACAGCAGTTATTTCCTGTCATCGCTTTTGTGCTGGTATTACGCTCGTTTTTGTATGAACCGTTTCAAATTCCGTCGGGCTCTATGATGCCTACATTATTAGTGGGCGACTTTATTCTGGTCGAAAAATACACCTACGGTTTGAAAGATCCGGTGGTGCGTCACAAATTTTTAGAAACAGGCGCACCAGAGCGTGGCGATATTGTGGTCTTTAAGTATCCAGAAGACCCGAATATTGATTATATCAAGCGGGTAGTGGGTTTACCGGGCGATACTGTCGTTTATCAGGACAAGCAGTTATTTATTAAGCCCAAGTGTACCGGTGACAATGCGCAGCGGTGTGCAAAGTTGCAACCGGTTCCGTTGGAATTTAAAAACCGTGGCGAGTTTGTTCAAAACATGGCTCCGTTGCTACGCTTTACCGAAGATCTCAATGCCACGGGGCATGATATTCTTCGACACCCCATGCGTGCAGATATGACCCACCGGTATTACGCTCAGCCAGGTAGCCGGGCAGGGCAGTGGTTAGTACCCGAAAATGAGTATTTTGTGATGGGCGACAATCGCGACAATAGCCGCGATAGTCGGTTTTGGGGCTTTGTACCCGATGCCAATCTGGTGGGTAAAGCAGTGGCAATATGGGTAAGCTTTGAATTTGAGCGCAATCCGGAAGATTGGATCCCCGCGTGGGTTCCTACCGGCATTCGTTTTAACCGTATTGGTGGCATTGACTGATGCAGGGTATTGATAAATTTGCGCATTTATCTCGCATACTAAACTATCGTTTTGAAGACTTAACCTTACTTGAGCAAGCTTTGACCCATCGAAGCGCCGCTAAGCTTCACAATGAACGATTAGAGTTTTTGGGAGACGCGGTACTGGGGATGGTGATTGCCGAGGCCTTGTATAATACGTTTGAAAGTGTGCCAGAAGGCAAGCTAACCCGAATGCGTTCGACCCTGGTCAAGGGTGAGACATTGGCTGAGATTGCCAAAGAAGCAAAGCTGGGAGAACTGCTGAGATTGGGGCAGGGCGAACTCAAAAGTGGCGGTCATCGTCGTAGCTCTATTTTAGCCGACGCCGTTGAAGCTATTTTAGGGGCGATTTATCTGGAAGCGGGTTTAGAGCCCACACGTAACGTGATTCTGAAACTATGGGCACAGCGTATTGAAGCGTTGAATCCTCATGAGCACCCTAAAGATAATAAAACTCAGTTACAGGAGTTTTTACAATCACGCCGTCAACCTTTACCTATTTATGAAGTTGTTAATATCTCGGGTAAAGATCATGACCAAACTTTTGAGATAAGCTGTAAAATTTCTCAGGAAGGTGAGCCGGTAACGGCCTCGGGAAACAGCCGCCGTAAAGCTGAACAAAAGGCCGCTAAATTAATGCTTGAGAGGTTAGAAAATGCAGCTCGATGATATACAAACCCGCTGCGGGCTAGTTGCCATAGTCGGCCGGCCCAACGTTGGGAAATCGACCTTGCTTAATTGTCTTTTAGGGCAAAAAGTCAGTATTACGTCGCGTAAACCGCAAACCACGCGCCACCGTATTCTAGGCATTGATACCGAAGCGCAGTCGCAAACCATTTACGTCGATACTCCCGGGTTACACAAAGAAGAAAAACGAGCGATTAATCGCTACATGAACCGCGCGGCATCTTCTTCACTTGCCGAAGTAGGCTTGATTTTGATGGTGGTAGAAGGCACACGCTGGAGCGATGATGACGAAATGGTACTTACCAAGGTTCGTCAAACCGGGTTGCCGGTCTATTTGATAGTGAACAAAATAGATAAAGTTCAGGACAAAAAAGCCCTGATGGAGCATCTGCAAAAACTATCTTCGCAATTTGATTTTGAACATATTGTTCCGGTTAGTGCTAAACAAGGCAAACAGGTCGACGCCTTGCGAGAGCTTGTGCAAAAAAGCTTGCCCGAAAGCGAATTTTTCTTTCCCGAAGATTATATTACCGACCGTTCCAGTCGCTTTATGGCTGCTGAAATAATTCGTGAAAAACTGATGCGTTATACAGGTGATGAGCTGCCTTACTCTACCACGGTAGAAATTGAACAATTTAAGATGACTGACAACGGTGTTTACCGAATTAATGGTCTTATTCTGGTAGAGCGTGAAACTCAGAAGCGAATGGTTATTGGTAAAGGTGGCAAACATATTAAAACCATTGGTGAGCAGGCACGTATGGACATGGAAAACCTGTTTGATACCAAAGTATTTTTAGAACTGTGGGTTAAGGTAAAACAAGGCTGGGCCGATGACGAGCGGGCGCTTCGTTCATTAGGCTACGGCGAGGACTAATAATCCGACGTAGTGGTCGCCGATTAATGTATGCAGAAGGGCACAATAATGGCTATTTCAAATATGCGTCGACAATACTCTATGGGGACTCTCACCAAAGAAGCATTACCCCTCGACCCCATGGTATTGTTCGATACGTGGCTTAATGATGCTATTGAAGCAAAGATACCCGATCCTACCGCAATGACTGTTGCTACGGTTAACGAGCAGGGTCAGCCTTCCCAGCGCATTGTTCTGTTAAAAGAGGTTACCCGCGAGGGGTTTGTCTTTTACACGAATTTCGGTAGCCGTAAAGCGCGCGAACTGAGTGGCAATGCGCGGGTTTCTTTGCATTTCCCCTGGTTTTTTATGGAACGTCAGGTCAGTGTTCGCGGCGTAGCAGAAAAGTTATCGGCTACGCACAACGCCGCTTACTTTTTTTCCAGGCCCATCGACAGTCAACTTGCTGCTTATGCTTCGCGTCAAAGCCAGCCTATTGATGATAAAAAGACACTATTAACGCGCTTTGCCCAATTAAAAGAGCAATACAGCGATAATACCCTGCCGGCCCCGGATTTTTGGGGCGGTTTTTTGATTAAGCCTTCGCAGATTGAATTTTGGCAGGGTGGAGTAGATCGCCTGCATGACCGGTTTGAGTATACCCGCGGTTCAGGCGAAAGCTGGGACGCCCAACGTTTGATGCCGTGATGATTGACAGTCATTGTCATCTTGACTTACCCGCGTTTAAGAATGACGTTGACGACGTAATCGCGCGCAGCGAAAAAGCCGGTGTTGTTCGGTTTCTGGTTCCGGGAACTACCCCAAAGGGTTGGCAACGCCAAAGTGTATTACGGCAACGTTACCCGCAGGTTGATATCGCTTTTGGTTTGCATCCGTACTTTGATACATCAATGCAAACCAAAAGTCTGGATGCGCTCAATGCATGGTTGTACGATGCGCATGAAGATGCAGTGGCCATAGGTGAGATTGGCCTGGATGCAACGGTGTCTACGCCTGTGAAAACGCAGCAATATATCTTTGCGCAGCAACTACAGCTGGCTAAAGAATATCAGTTACCGGTGATTCTCCACCACCGCAAAACGCATCATTTGTTACACGCGTCGCTTAAGCAGGAAAACTTTGAAGGCGGCGGTATTATCCATGCATTTTCAGGCAGCCAGCAACAAGCAGAGAAATACATTGAGCGAGGTTTTTTACTGGGGGTCGGTGGCACAATCACCTATGACCGGGCCACGAAAACTCGCGGCGCCCTAGCCTCAGTCCCATTAAGCAGCCTGGTTTTAGAAACCGACTCACCCGACATGCCAGTAGCAGGCTATCAGGGTCAGCGCAATACCCCCGAGCGACTTCTTGATATTACCAACGCATTAGCGTCTTTGTTAGATACCGGCCCTGAGCAAATTATCCAGCAAACCACCGATAATTATCATCGGTTATTTGTCAGAAGATGAGCGCTGATGCAGCTTTTTACTCAACCATGGCCGAAGCTGATAATAAATACGCGCACAGTAAGCGCCGCCAATAAAAACAATTATGGCCAGCATAATGGCGCTTTCAAAGCGCATGGCTGCTAATTCGTAAGGTCGTTTTAACTGACGTGCTGCATCATTGTTAATTTGTACATACCCAACAACACTTTTTGCCCGGTTAACAATGTCGGCAACATGCACCACCGGAGGCCAGTCATACGGTGAACTAATCTCGGTTTCACGTTGTTTACTAAAGAGCACTTTACCTTGTGCATCAAATATTTTTGCGCTGATTACCCCGGGTTCCTGAGTAATAAAAGCCATGGATTGCTCAATGGTCTGCGTATCACCAGTTTGCATAGGCTGGGTTAATAAGCGGGCATAGTGACGAGCAAGTACGGCCGAGGGTTGATTGACCTCATGGGCCAGCCAAGCTGTTTGTTGTTCCTGATATTTATGCCACGCCATTACCGCAAGGGCTGCGGTCAGCAGCATTATTGTGGTATGAATCAAACGACGTGCAGCAAAAAATCGTTCTGGCATTTCATGTTGCTTACGCCGACTCTCCTCAAGTCTCATCGGTACCTACGGTGATAAAGATAAATATCATAAAGTTATAGTATCAAGTTCGTGAGGCTATCGGTAAAAATTATCGATTACGTTTATTTCGCTAAACATCAGCATAAGGTAGGATGTATGCACTTTTTTGCTGACAGTAACAGGTAAGAGTGTGGCTGTGCTACCGATATCCGACTATCAACGCTATGCGCATCAGTTTCTTTTAGAAAGTTTTCAAACCCGGTCTTATCTGAACTACAGTGACGGGGAGTGGAAAAAACACCTCACGCCTGCTGATGAGGGTGGCAATACCGTGCTGACTGTATTTGGCCAGGCAATCAACTTCCATCAGCTTGAAGGTTTACTCATGCAGTTAGGCACGAGTATAACGTTGCACCGCATTCAGCGGCATTCGCTGTGTAATGTATATGGTGAAACTGTGTTGCGCGCTAATGTCACCTTAAACGATGAAGCGCAGGCGAGGGTACGTTTAGCGCAGGCTTGTGAGCAGTTTGCACTAGAAGCCGGTATTCAGTTGCAGCAACCCAAACTAAAAGAAGCAGGGTTGCTGGTCATGGATATGGACAGTACGGTTATACAGATTGAATGTATTGATGAGATTGCCGCCCTGGCAGGGTGTAAAGATGAAGTTTCTGAAGTTACCCTTCAGGCGATGCAGGGCAAACTTGATTTTGACGCGAGTCTTATTAAGCGGGTGGCGTGTTTAAAAGGAGTTGAAGTAGCGGCGCTTGAAAAAATTCGCGATAGCTTACCGCTAACCCAAGGCATTCAGATACTGATTAAAGAGTTGAAAATGCGCAATTGGAGACTGGCAATTGCTTCAGGTGGGTTTACTTATTTTGCCGATTATTTGGGTGAACGCCTGGGTTTAGATGAGACCCTGGCAAATATTCTTGAGGTCAATAAAGGTAAGCTAACCGGGCAGGTGACGGGCTCTATTGTGAATGGTGAAACAAAAGCGCAAACCATCGCCAGACTTGCGAGCGCTTACGATATTCCTCTTAGCCAGACCGTAGCAGCAGGAGACGGTGCTAACGATCTCCCAATGATGCAGGTCGCTTCATTAGGCGTAGCTTGCCATGCAAAACCTACGGTCACAGAACACGCTGATGTCAGTATACGGCACAGTGGTTTACATGCGTTGCTGTATTTTTTAGAGGTATAACCGGCAGCTATTCTGCCGGGGTCAGCGTCTTGTAATTAGCTCCGTTTTGTTGATTAAACAGTCGGTTTTGGCGAATACGTTCTGGTTCAATATTATAACGTCCCAACACTTCATCGGTAATGTCTACCAAGTGAACACAGGCTGCTATGTTCCAGATTTTGTCTTCTAGTTCGCGGGCTTTGTGAATGGCGTACATACTCACGTAATTCATTTCAGCCTGTAACATATCGCGATCTGGCTTGCCGGTTGTGGTAAGCAAAACATGTAATGCAATAAACTGACCTCTGGCCATAGCATCGTTAATAAAATTAATACGGGTTTCGTCGTGCACAAACCGTGTATCAAAGCGGGGTATAATGGCGAGTTTGTTTTCTTTACGGGTGGGATCAAAGGAAATATAAAGCTCTTGTCGTAATGGCAGCTGCTCTACTTTGATTTGTTTTATACCGTGCTGAATAAATGGGGCTTCTAAATTGCGGTCCCGAAACATAAACTCAAAATTTAATTCACGGTCGGCCGCAAAATGCGCTGCAATCCGATTTACATTTTCATCCCGACGACTAATTATGGCCGACTGAGGAAGATATCGAGCCCCGTCTTTTGCCATAACAAAGGCCAGTGAAGGAATATTTTTCGCATTAATGCATCGTAAAGCGTGCCCCATACCGGGAATGTCTTCTTCTTCCGGATACGTTTTTAATGCGGCTTTGTTCTTCTTAATGAGGTTTTCAAAAAAGTTTCTGGCCGATGTGCCCAACTCACCTTCTAAAGCTTTTAGATGCAAGATATTTTTGTCGTCATTGATGTTAATCACTTTATAGCGTAGCTGCATAACATCATAGCTTTCGGTTAACGCCTGCAGGGCTGGAAAGCCTACTTCAACCACGGAGTCTATTTCACCGCTAAACTCATGGGTGAGCTCAATTCGCAGACCGCGAACGGAAATATCCTCACTGACACCTTGCCACTGCGCTTCGGTTTGCGACAGCGATAACAGCAGGTGCGAGCGCATAAGGTATCGTTTTTCCATGCGTTTATCATGATAACGATACCGGTAAGTGGTTATGGGGGCGGGTATGCGGTTACGGGGGTGTGCAAATACTTTTAAATGCGAAAGGCTGCTGCGATTGAACTTGTATTCACTGTAATGACGCTGACCACTTCCAGATGTAATATCGGTAATGTGTACGATAAAGCGTAAGCTTTTTAGCCGAGCCATCAGGCGTGGTGAGGGCGCCTGATTTTGCTGCTTTACTTTACTGCTGATATTATCAGGAATAGACAAAGGTGCATGCGCCTGTCCCGGTGACATATCGGTCATAGTCAGTTTGAATACCCGCCAGCTTGCTTTGCGCGACCCAAATCCCAGATAGACGGACTTCAGGGCAGCGTTTTTATCCAGCTCCTGCATGGAGGCAGAGTAAAAATAAACTTTTTCATTTTGCAGATGAGTAAATGCAAAAACGTAAAGTTCACGTTCGTTTTTGGGCAGTTTAACCAGTTTTGCTAACCGGGCAAAGTTTACCAGATAGCCGACTTGTAAGGTGTCTTCTTCGTTTGACCAATATTCCAGTATGTCTGTGTTAACTTCATTGGTCATTGCATAACGAGGGCTAAGTTTGCCGTCTTCATAGGCAATGAAAATGGGCAGCGAAGGGCTTCGGGGCGACAAAAACTGCTCAACCGTTTTATTGAAAATCGCCTCGATGGTGTTGTTCATATTGACTTTATAACGGCGCTTATTGCCGTGAATAAAGTTTTCTAAAAACTCATCAAAAGGAGTGTTTGGCGTATCAGTGCTGCGCTTGAGCATTAGATACAAAAATTCATTTTTATGAATGATTTTTAAAACGTTGTAAGCAATACCGTGATTTTTGTCCAGAGAGAATTCTTCTTCAAGTCCCCGAAAGAAAACCTCAATAGTCTGGCCTGTAGTTATGTTAGCGGCATGAGAAAGCTTGACCTGCAAGCCTTCGGCCGAGATGTCAATACTGTTGCCGCGCCATTGATATCCGGCGTCGTTCATCACTTCTACGGCGACGGCAAAATTCATACGCTCGTGCTGGCGCTGGGCGTAGGAAAGCAAGTTTACTACCGGAACATTGTAGCGTTCCATAGGCATCGTCTGATACGCCGGCACTTTCCCTTTCGCGGAATCACTGGCTTTTTCACGCATTACCCGAAAGTTGTTTTCGGTTTCCATCACCGACTCGTAAACACCAAAGGTAAAGTTGCCATAAACCGCGATTTGTTTTTTAAATTCTTTTATCGCCGTATCGTCAAGATAGTGTTTTGTCCCAGCATACTCATACAACTGACATTTGCCCTTAACATGTCCACGAAGATCAATTGAACGCAAGCACGGCCGGGCCAGACGTTTTACCTCCATTTTAATCAAAAATCGACGTTCATTAGCAAGACCCGCGGTGAGTCTGTTGAGCTTTTGGTTAAAATCTTGCCGGGCCACGTAGGGCTTTAGCTGATCAATTATCTCAGCGTACTGGCGCAAATCATCATTCATAGGCAATTATAATTATAATATTGAGCAGACAGGCTATTAAGGTTATCGGCAGCACGTCCAGACTCTGAAATTAGTTGTTATTATGATACCTGAGTTCAGCATGCAGGCATGGTGGTAACGGTGTAGAATACCCTGAAATGTCAGAAGTGAAAATAGTTTATGGCAAAACGAAAAACCGCCTACGTATGCGCTGAGTGTGGTGCTCAGTTTCCGCGCTGGCAAGGCCAGTGCACCGAATGTAAAGAATGGAACAGCATCACTGAATTTGTGGTGAGTGCGGCTAGCCCTGTTAAGCAGGCTACCAGCGGCTATGCCGGACAAACCCAGGCTAAAATAGAAACGCTCAACGCGATTGATTTGGAAGCCTTGCCCCGCTTTTCTTCAGGCTTTAAAGAGTTAGACCGCGTTCTGGGAGGCGGGATAGTTCCCGGGGCTGCGATGCTTATTGGCGGCTCACCGGGAGCGGGCAAGTCGACCTTGCTGTTGCAGGTTATGTGCAATATGGCGAAAACACAGAATGCGCTGTACGTAACCGGCGAAGAATCATTACAACAGGTGGCCATGCGAGCCCATCGCCTGGCGTTGCCCGATGACAAACTGATGATGCTTGCTGAAACAAACGTAGAAACCATCTGTGAGCTAGCGTTAACTCAGCTTCCGCGAATTATGGTTATTGATTCAATCCAGGTGATGCATGTGGCCGATGTACAGTCGGCGCCCGGCAGTGTGTCGCAGGTACGAGAAAGTGCAGCTTACTTAACCCGCTTTGCCAAACAGCACCATATTGCTATGTTTGTGGTAGGTCATGTTACCAAAGACGGCAACCTGGCCGGGCCTAAAGTGCTTGAGCACTGTATTGATTGCTCGATGATGCTTGAAGGAGAAAGCGACGGGCGTTTTCGCACCTTGCGTAGTCATAAAAACCGTTTTGGCGCTGTGAATGAGCTAGGGGTTTTTGGCATGACTGAAAAAGGTCTTAAAGAGGTAAACAACCCTTCTGCTATCTTTTTAAGCCGCGGTGAAAACCAGGCGCCAGGATCCTCGGTTATGGTTATCTGGGAGGGCACAAGGCCTTTGCTGGTAGAAATTCAGGCGCTGGTGGACTATTCACAAATGGCGAACCCGCGGCGAGTTGCGGTGGGTTTAGAACAAAACCGTCTGGCGATGCTTTTGGCGGTATTGCATAGGCACGGCAATGTACAAATGAACGACCAGGACGTATTTGTAAACGTAGTAGGCGGGGTTAAGGTGAGTGAAACCGCAGCCGATTTGGCGCTGTTGCTGGCCATGGTATCAAGTTTTCGCAACCGGGCATTACCGCGCGATCTTATTGTCTTTGGTGAAGTAGGACTTGCAGGCGAGATACGACCCGTTCCCAATGGTTCTGAGCGTATTGCCGAAGCCGCTAAACACGGCTTTACACGTGCCATCGTACCAAAAGCAAACGCACCCAAAAATAAGCTTAAGGGTATAGAGATAGTGCCGGCAGGTCAGCTTTGTGAAGCGTTGGAGGCCTTGCCATAAATAGCATTGGTTAACGTATCAATGTCGTATTGAGACATCGATGGGTCGCCACTGTTGAGCAAAATGAGCTGTCGTAAGGCAGCTAGGCTCTCAACATCAATATGATCAACTTTACATCCCACTGCTACGGCTGTTTTACGTCGATCGGTATGTCGGTAGAGCTGTTCAACCCAGGCTTCTATAAGCGGCGCTTTGTCATCGGTTAAAAAAGCAATTCGGTAGGGCTGATGAGAGTCAAAGGGCAACGTAGCTAGAGCTTCTTCTTCTGCGCTTACCCGTAACCCCTGAATTGAGACATCTTCAATCATCACGCCAATATTAGTGTGACCATGGGACAAAATGCCAGGGATGTTGAGCTTTACACGCTGATATTGTCGTTTGTCTGACATTGATTACTCCCGAACGCAGGTTTAGTTAGCTCATAGTGTTACGACCATGCCAAGTAACTAAATAAATGGCAACGGCCGACGGCACTTTTGTATTTAGTATAGTAACAACACAAAAAATTACCCCCGGTATTTCGGGGGTAATGTGTATTATCATCAACTATTTTTTGGTCATACGCTTGTATTTCAAGCGATGCGGTTCAACTGCATCCTGACCATAGGTTTCTTTCATCCAAGTATCGTAATCGGTGTAATTACCTTCAAAGAAGTTAATACTGCCTTCATCGCGATAATCAAGAATATGGGTGGCTACGCGGTCAAGAAACCAGCGATCGTGCGAGATAACCAGGGCACAACCCGGAAATTCCAGTAAGGCATTTTCAAGAGCCCGCAAGGTTTCAACATCTAAATCGTTGGTAGGCTCATCGAGCAACAGTACGTTTCCGCCGGCTTTTAGCAGCTTGGCCAAATGTACGCGGTTGCGCTCACCGCCCGACAAGTCCTTAATGAACTTTTGTTGAGTATTGCCTTTAAAATTGAAGCGACTGCAATAGGCCCGACTGTTAATTTCAAAGTTACCAATACGGATTATATCCTGGTCATCTGAAATTTCTTTGTACACCGTATTGTTTTCATCCATATGATCACGAAACTGATCAACACTGGCAAGTTGCACGGTTTCACCTAAATCGATGTTGCCGCCATCGGGCTGTTCTGCCCCGGTCAACATTTTGAACAGGGTGGATTTACCGGCACCGTTAGGCCCTACAATACCCACTATGGCACCTTTAGGCACCGAAAAGGTCAAATCATCAATCAATACACGTTCGCCATAGGCTTTGTGCAGGTGCTCTACGTCAATAACCTTATCGCCTAAACGTTCACCTGGTGGAATGAACAGTTCGTTTGTTTCGTTACGTTTTTGATAATCGCTGGTAGATAACTCTTCGAAGCGGTTCATTCGCGCTTTTGACTTGGCATGGCGACCTTTTGGATTTGAACGTACCCACTCAAGCTCTTGCCTGATTGATTTTTGACGGGCATTTTCTGTACGTTCTTCCTGGTCAAGACGCTGCTCTTTTTGCTCAAGCCATGACGAATAGTTCCCTTCCCAAGGAATACCTTCGCCTCGATCCAGCTCCAGAATCCAGCCGGCCACGTTATCTAAAAAGTATCTGTCGTGGGTAATAGCGACAACCGTTCCTTCGTAGTCATGCAAAAAGCGCTCTAGCCAGGCTACAGACTCGGCATCCAGGTGGTTGGTTGGCTCGTCTAATAACAGCATGTCAGGCTTTTCAAGAAGTAAACGACATAGCGCTACCCGGCGACGTTCACCACCTGATAGCTTTGTTACATCGGCATCCCACGCCGGCAGACGCAACGCATCGGCGGCACGCTCTAAGGTGTTTTCTAAATTGTGTCCGTCTTTAGCCTGAATAATTGCTTCAAGTTCACCCTGTTCTTTAGCCAGAGCATCAAAATCAGCGTCGGCTTCAGCATAGGCAGCATAAACTTCGTCAAGCCGGGTAAGCGCATGAGAAACATCTGCTACGGCTTCTTCGATATTGCCACGAACATCCTTGGTTTCATCCAGTTGTGGCTCTTGCGGTAAGTACCCAATATTGATGCCCGGCTGCGGACGCGCTTCACCTTCAATATCGGTATCAAGGCCTGCCATAATACGTAACAGAGTGGATTTACCCGCACCATTTAAACCCAGCACACCAATTTTGGCGCCGGGAAAAAAACTCAATGAAATATCTTTAAGAATGTATCGGTTAGGAGGAACAATCTTACCCACCCGATGCATAGAATAAACGTACTGTGCCATGCTAAGTCCTTACCCAGAAAAAAGGAGGTTATTGTAAAGCTTTTAGCAGAGTTTTCACTAGTAAAGTCGGTGTGTTTGTTTGTTCCTGAGTAAAAAACCAACAGGTGTCAATGATTAATTACAAATAGTTAGGAGCGAGTGACGACGTAAGGTGAATTATGCAGTAGCATAATAACCATAGAGCGAGATTAAATAACCGAGGATTGTATGACCACGACCACCCACCAAACTCAATACACTCTGGCCGAACTGGCCAGTCATGCCGGCGCCACTGTTCAGGGTGACGATACCGTCCGTATCAGTGGGGTAGGTACTCTGGCCAAAGCAACTCAAAACCAGATTTCATTTTTAACCAATATTAAATACAAGCCTCAAATGACCGACACCCGCGCCGGTGCGGTAATTGTGCATCCCAAAGCCAGTGCCGATGCGCCAGGCCCGGCGCTGATTCACGACAACCCTCATGCTGCCTTTGCCCGTATCGCGCAATTGTTTGATTCTACTCCGACGTTAGCTAGTGGCATTGCCAGCACTGCGCAAATCGCTGACGACGCGCAGTTGGGGGACAATGTAAGTCTGGGACATCATGTTGTTATTGAAGCTGGCGCAGTGTTAGGGGATAACGTAGTGGTGGGGGCCAATACTTTTATCGGCAAAAATGCGCGTATTGGTGCCAACACCACCTTGTATCCTAACGTCACCATTTATCATGAAGTGGCTATTGGCGAGCGTATTACAATACACAGCCAGAGCGTTATCGGGGCATCGGGCTTTGGCTATGCCAATGATAAAGGGACGTGGCTGCCTATTCCCCAAACCGGGTCAGTGCAAATTGGCGATGATAGCCAAATTGGTGCTTCCAGTAGTATTGATCGCGGCGCTATGGAAGATACGGTCATTGGTAAAAATGTCATTATTGATAACCAGGTTCAGGTTGGACACAATTGTATTATTGACGACCATTCTTGTATTTGTGGGGCCACAGGCATAGCCGGGTCAGTGAATATTGGTAAGTATGTGGTGATAGGCGGAGGCGTGGGTATAAATGGTCACATCACTATTTGCGATAATGTCCAGGTAACCGGATATACCATGATTGTACAGGATATTACCGAACCCGGGCTGTACTCGTCGGGTCAGCCTGCAATGAAAAATCTGGTATGGCGCAAAAATACAGTGCGTCTGAATCAAATTGGCAATTTGTTTGAGCGGGTTAAAAAGCTGGAAAAAGCCGCCCTGGAAAGTGCCGAAAAATAAGCAACACATCGTACCACACGAGATTCTCAGGAATCTCAGACAAAGCAGTATACATGCTGCACAAATTGACTAGAATATGCGTTCACTTTATTGCCATTTCTAACGCTGTTAAGGAGCCTTAATGTTACCTCGCGAGATGACGATTGCGGATTTCGATCCAGAGCTGGCAGAAGCCATTGCTAACGAAACCACCCGACAGGAGCACCATATTGAACTGATTGCTTCTGAAAATTATTGCAGCCCGCGTGTAATGGAAGCACAAGGCTCGCAGCTGACCAACAAATACGCAGAAGGCTACCCGGGCAAGCGCTATTACGGTGGCTGTGAATATGTTGATGTTGTTGAGCAATTAGCCATCGATCGTGCTAAAGAGCTGTTTGGCGCTGACTTTGCAAATGTGCAACCACACTCAGGTTCGCAGGCTAACGCGGCTGCATTTATGGCGTTAATTGATGCGGGCGATACCGTACTTGGCATGAGCCTGTCTGATGGAGGCCATTTGACCCACGGTTCCCATGTTAACTTTTCAGGAAAAACCTACAATGCTGTGCAATACGGATTAAGTGACGAAACCGGTGAGATTGATTATGCACAGGTTGAAGCACTGGCTGAAGAGCACAAACCCAAAATGATCATTGGTGGATTTTCTGCTTATTCAGGAATTGTAGACTGGGCACGTTTTCGCGAAATCGCCGATAAAGTAGGCGCTTACTTGCTAGTGGATATGGCTCACGTAGCGGGTTTGGTTGCCGCCGGAGTTTATCCTAATCCACTGCCACATGCCCATGTGGTGACCACCACAACTCACAAAACGCTGGCGGGTCCGCGTAGTGGGTTGATTTTGTCTTCTTGTGGCGACGAAACGATTTATAAGAAATTGAACAGCGCGGTATTTCCTGGGATGCAGGGCGGCCCGCTATGTCATGTCATTGCAGCTAAAGCGGTGGCGTTCAAAGAAGCCTTGCAGCCTGAATTTAAAGAATATCAGCAACAGGTTGTGACCAACGCCAAAGCAATGGTTTCGGTTATGCAAGACCGCGGTTACAAGATAGTATCAAATGGTACTGACAACCATCTGTTTTTGCTTGATCTTATCGACAAAGATATCACGGGTAAAGAAGCTGACGCGGCCTTGGGCAACGCCAATATTACCGTAAACAAAAACTCGGTTCCCAACGACCCGCGTTCACCCTTTGTAACCAGTGGTTTGCGTATTGGAAGTCCGGCTATTACTCGCCGCGGTTTTAAAGAGGAACAAGCGCGTCAGGTAGCCACCTGGATGTGTGACATTCTGGATAACCTGACCGATGAGAGTGTTTCGGCGCGGGTTAAGCAGGAAGTTACCGAATTGTGTAAACAATTTCCGGTTTACGCGTAATCGCTTTACTGGCGTTGTACTCCTTATCATTGGGGCAGCGCTACCAATGATAAGGACCACCTATGTTTTGCCCGTTTTGTTCAGAGCAGGAAACCAAAGTTATCGATTCTCGCCTGGTCACAGAAGGGCAACAGGTGCGGCGACGCCGTGAGTGTCTGGTTTGCCACGAACGCTTTACTACCTTTGAAAGTGCTGAACTGGTGATGCCAAGGGTGATTAAGCGTGATGGCTCACGCGAACCCTTCAATGAAGACAAACTACGAGCCGGGCTGCAGCGTGCGCTGGAAAAACGCCCGGTCAGTACTGAAAAAATTGAACAATGCATTTTATCGCTCAAATCTCAGCTTCGAGCTACGGGTGAACGTGAGGTGTCCAGTCAGTTTCTGGGCAACTTGATCATGAATGCGCTCAAAGAATTAGATAAAGTCGCTTATGTTCGTTTTGCCTCGGTATATCGTTCATTTGAAGATATACGCGAGTTTGGTGAAGAAATTGCGAGGCTGGGCGACTGACCTGATATGAATACCTGTACCTCTTTTACCGAATCACTGGCTGACGACTATCACTGGATGGCGCAGGCAATTGCCCTGGCCAGACGTGGATTATATACAACCTCGCCTAATCCCCGGGTAGGCTGTATTGTGGTGGACGAAAACCGCCATAAAGTGGGCGAAGGCTATCATGTTCAGGCTGGCACCGAACACGCCGAAGTCCATGCATTAGCAATGGCCGGAACCAAGGCTAAAAACAGTACAGCCTATGTCACCCTGGAACCTTGCAGTCATTATGGGCGTACTCCACCGTGTGCAGATGCACTAATCAAAGCAGGGGTACGGCGAGTGGTGGTGGCGATGACCGACCCAAACCCTCAGGTAAGTGGCCGCGGTATTGCAAAATTGCAACAAGCAGGTATTGAGGTGAGCTGCGATATTCTGGCGGCTGAAGCTGCCAAACTTAATCGTGGCTTTATCAAACGTATGGTTGTACAAAAACCTTATGTCACGGTAAAGCTGGCGATAAGCCTGGATGGTAAAATTGCTTTAGCCAATGGTGCAAGTAAATGGATTACGGGGCCTCAGGCCCGAAAAGATGTACAGCGTCATCGTGCATCCAGCTGTGCAGTTTTAACAGGTTGGGGCACAGCACAAGCCGACGACCCCAGCTTGCTGGTACGGGCCGAAGAAGCCCAAATTGATCAGTATCCTTTACCTCATATACGCCAGCCTCTGAGAGTTGTCATCGATCGCAACAACACCCTTGCACACTCTTTACAGCTGTTTACTGACGGCCACCCTACCATAAAAGTGGTGGGCGATAGTTTACCCATTCAGCCGGGCCAGTTACCCGTGGCCACGAAAGACAATCACATCGACCTGAACGAGCTCATGCTGGTTTTGGGCGCACGCAATCTTAACGAGGTTTGGGTGGAAGCGGGGCCAGATCTTGCTGGCGCGCTGTTAATGAGTGGCGAGGTTGATGAACTTATTGTGTATCAGGCACCTAAGCTTTTAGGCAATACCGGCAAAAGCATGGTTTCTCTGCCGAACTTTAGTGATTTGTCGCAGGCAATTGATCTGGTGCTTGTAGAACAGACCCAACTGGGGCAGGATCTTAAGCAGACCTTTCAGATTAAAGCTTTCTAAATACGGAAAAAACAAGACTATGTTTACAGGTATTGTACAGGCATTGGGTACGATAAGTCAGCTAGACCGGCGCGGTGAAGACATTCGCCTGCGTGTTGATGCAGGCCGGTTAGACATGTCTGATGTAGCGCTAGGCGATAGCATTTCTACCAATGGTGTGTGTTTAACGGTGGTCGAGTTTGGCACTGATTATTACTGCGCCGATGTATCGGCAGAAACCATTCGTTATAGCGGATTTGCACATTACGGCAATGGCTCATCTGTTAATCTTGAAAAAGCCATGCGTCCCACCGATCGATTTGGTGGCCACATTGTCTCAGGCCACGTTGACGGTGTGGGTGCGGTTTCGGCAATAAATAAGCATGCAGATTATGTGGAAATTTGGATAAAAGCCCCAGCTGAACTTGCCCGTTATATTGCCCATAAAGGCAGTATTACCGTAGATGGTGTAAGCCTTACCGTAAATAAGGTTAACGGCGCCGAATTTATGCTGTGGATTATTCCTCACACACTTCAGGAAACCGTTATTGGTACTTATCAAAATGGCACCCAGGTAAATCTGGAAGTTGATGTGGTAGCCCGTTATCTTGAACGGTTAATGCTGGGCGACCAGGCGGCAGAACCTAAAGCCGGCAATATTGATATGGCCTTTTTGGCCGAAAACGGCTTTTTACGAAAATAACTTACCCTATAAAAGAATATTTATGGCCTTAAACAATACAAAAGACATCATCGAAGATATCCGTCAGGGCAAGATGGTAATTCTGATGGACGATGAAGATCGAGAGAATGAAGGCGACATTATTATGGCCGCCGAACACATTACGCCCGAAGCAATAAATTTCATGGTGACGCATGCCCGGGGTCTGGTGTGTTTGCCAATGACTCAGGCGCGGTGTCAGCGCCTGAATCTGCCGTTAATGGTAGATAAAAACGGGGCGCAATTTACGACTAATTTTACCGTGTCAATTGAAGCCGCTGAAGGTGTGACTACCGGAATATCGGCGGCCGATAGGGCTGCTACCGTACGTGCTGCATCAAACCCCAATGCCCGTGCTGAGGACATTGTTCAGCCCGGTCATATTTTTCCTCTTATTGCCAAAGAGGGTGGGGTCTTAAACCGCGCGGGTCATACCGAAGCAGGCGTTGACTTAGCCAGGCTGGCCGGGTGCGAGCCCGCGGCGGTTATCGTCGAAATTCTTAACGAAGATGGCACCATGGCGCGTCGTCCGCAGTTAGAAAAGTTCGCCGAAAAGCATAATTTGAAAATTGGCACGATAGCCGATTTAATTGAATATCGTAATCTAAACGAAACCACCATAGAAAAAGTAGCTCAGTGTCATTTGCCCACCGAATATGGCGACTTTGAGCTGCATACATTTAAAGATGTGATAGACAACCAGGTACATTTTGCACTTAAAAAAGGTGAGATATCACACGATTCTGCAACGCTGGTGCGAGTACATCTGCACAATACGTTAAGTGACTTACTGGGCTCTACCCGCTCTATCAACCGGTCTTTAACCCTTCCCGAAGGCATGCAGGAGATAGCCGAACATGGCGGTGTGTTGGTGATATTGGGTAAAGAAGAAGATCTTATCAGTCAAATAAAACGCTTTGAGGCAGAAGATGCGGGGCAACAACCAGCCGGCAAAGAGTGGCAGGGTTCTTCTCGTACCATCGGTGTGGGTTCGCAAATACTGGCATCGATGGGTGTACAAAAAATGCGACTGTTAAGTAAACCCATTAAGTACCATGCGTTGTCAGGTTATGGCCTGGAAGTTGTTGAATACGTTCATTCGTAAAGAGCGCAGCAGCATTTCGCCCGAACACAAACCGTACAATCATTCCATTTAGTTTGCGTGCAGTTGTGATATACTACGCGCCGTTTTTTCTCAGGGGTTGAACACCATGCAGGTTATTGAAGGTAATATCCGCGCCACAGGTAAAAAGTTTGCAATAGTTGTTTCTCGATTCAATAGCTTTGTTGTTGAAAGCTTACTTGAAGGGGCGCTGGATACTTTGGAGCGTCACGGCGAAGTGAGCGACAGCGATATTACGTTGGTTCGTGTTCCAGGTGCCTATGAGCTTCCGGTAGCGGCGAAAAAAATCGCTGAGAAAGGTCAGTTCGATGCAATTATCGCTTTAGGTGCGGTGATTCGTGGCGGCACGCCACATTTTGATTTTGTTGCAGGCGAATGCAACAAGGGTCTGGCCCAGGTCTCATTAGAGTTTAATATCCCTGTGGCATTTGGTGTAATCACTACCGATTCAATCGAACAAGCCATCGAGCGTTCAGGAACCAAAGCCGGAAATAAAGGTGCAGAAGCTGCCCTTGGTGCGCTTGAAATGGTTAATGTAGTTAGTGCTCTGGATAGCCTTTAATTAAGGATTTTTTGTGAAAGTTTCAGCAAGACGCAAAGCCCGTGAACTCGCCGTGCAAGGAATATATTCCTGGCAGATGAGCAAAAATGATATTGCTCAGGTAGAGCTTACACTGGCCACCAGTAACAATATGCATCAGGTCGATATGGTTTATTTTCAGGCGCTGTTGCGTGGTGTTGCCCATGATGCTTCAAGGCTGGATGCCGCAATTAAACCCTACTTAGGCCGTTTACCCGAAGAGCTTGATCCTATCGAAAAAGCCATTATTCGTGTGGCTACTTATGAAATGGTAGAGCGAATGGATGTGCCGTATCGGGTAATTATCAATGAAGCCATTGAACTGGCAAAAGTGTTCGGTGCTGAAGACAGCCATAAGTTTGTTAATGGTGCACTAGATAAAGCCGTACGTAAGTTCCGCGAAAGCGAACGTTAAAGCCGCGTGGCAGCCTGATATAGGCTGTCCGATATTATCTCCATATTGTAGACTTATTGTGAAAGAGTTTGATTTGATAGGCCGTTATTTTCAGGATGGCGGTTACCAACGCAAGGATGTTGTGGTAGGAATCGGCGATGATTGTGCCGTGACCACGGTACCTTCTAATCAGCAGCTGGCCGTCACGACAGACACACTGGTGGGCGGCGTTCATTTTTTAAAAGATGCGCCGGCACGCTCGGTAGCGTACAAAGCCGTTGCGGTTAATTTAAGCGACCTGGCGGCCATGGGCGCTGAGCCGGCGTGGATTAGTCTGTCGCTTTCTATGTCGGAAGTTAATGAAGCCTGGATGGCGGATTTTGCCGAAGGCATGTATGACCTGACACGATATTATTCGGTACAACTGATAGGTGGAGATACGGTTAAAGGCCCCCTTTCTTTAACTATCACTGCCCAGGGTTTTATTCCTGCCCGCAATGAACTTAAACGTAGCACTGCCAAACCCGGCGATTGGATATTTGTTACCGGCTCGTTGGGCGATGCTGCAGCTGGCCTGGACATTTTAAAAAATGAGTTAAAGGTCGCCGATGGCGTACGCGATTATCTGGTAAACCGTCATTGGTATCCCACCCCACGTGTTGCAACCGGTACCGCATTACGTCGGCTGGCGAGCGCGTGTATTGATGTTTCAGATGGTTTTATTTCAGATCTGAGTCATATTTTAAAAGGTTCGGGGTGTGGCGCTAACATTCAGGTTGATCGATTGCCTTTGTCAAGTCAGCTTACCGATGCAGTGAGTTTACAACAGGCTTATCACTACGCCCTGGGTGGTGGTGACGATTACGAACTTATTTTTACCATCAACGAAGAACAAAAAGGGAACCTGGACACTGCATTGGCCAGTACCGGTGTGAAAGTAACCTGTGTTGGGCAGGTGACCGGGCACTCAAATAAGCTTGATTTAAAATGCCACAATAAGCCTTTTGAATTCGATGGCTATGGCTATGAGCATCAATTTTAATGCAGCGTCAGTATCGCGAACGCGTCTCGCTTAAAAATCCGGTACATTTTTGTGCGCTGGGCTTTGGTAGCGGTTTGGTACCGGTTATGCCCGGTACGTTCGGCTCGTTAGCGGCAATACCGCTGTTGCTGCTTACCTGGTCGGCCCCCTTTTGGATGTACGCCAGTGTTACTGTACTGGTAGCGCTAACCGGTATTTATTTTTGCGGTAAAACAGCAAAAGATATGCAAGTGCATGATCACGGCTCGATAGTGTGGGATGAAGTAGCCGGCATGTTCTGTACATTCTTGCTGGTTCCGCTGACCCTTGCGCACCTGGTTGCCGGATTTATACTGTTTCGAT
Source organism: Alteromonas lipotrueiana (assembly GCF_019249245.1). Classification (GTDB taxonomy): domain Bacteria; phylum Pseudomonadota; class Gammaproteobacteria; order Enterobacterales; family Alteromonadaceae; genus Alteromonas; species Alteromonas lipotrueiana. The sequence goes on from NZ_JAESDK010000002.1 coordinate 253,526, forward strand.
TTTTCGATATATTAAAACCCTGGCCTATATTCATTATCGATAAACGTTGGCACGGCGGTACAGGCATTATGCTAGACGATTTAGTCGCCGGGCTAATGGCATGTGTAAGCTTACATGCCATATTGCTACTATGGCCTTTCTAAAGCCCCTTACGGCATTATGGTGGGGTAGTTAGATATGCTCGAACCACGCGCTATAAAAAAAGCCTGTCGATGTTGACAGGCTTTTTTGTAATAGATGACTCAAAAGCAATCTATTGGTCTAAGTAAGCATTTATCTGAGCAACAATGCCAGGAGCATCCAATTGTAATTCGGTATACATTTCTTGCTGCGTACCTTGCTCGATAAAGCGGTCGGGCAGGCCCAGCTGTAATACATGCACCAGTATCTTTTGCTGCTGTAAAAACTCAACCACACCAGCACCAGCGCCTCCGGCAATACAACCATCTTCAAGGGTAACCAGTAGCTCATGGTCGCCGCTGACCTGTTTTAGTGCCACAGCATCAAGAGGTTTGACAAACCGCATGTCGACCAGCGTCGCATTAAGTTTTTCAGCTGCTTCTTCGGCAAAGGGCAACAGTGTACCAAAATTCAGTATGGCAATTTTGGTCCCTTCGCGCAGTAGGCGGGCTTTGCCTATTTCAAGGGCGCTCATAGTCGCATCAGGCGCTATGCCTTTCCCTGCGCCTCTTGGATAGCGAACCGCGGCAGGCTTATCGCTGATATGGCCAGTATAAAGCATCTGACGACATTCATTTTCATCAGCAGGCGCCATAATTATAAGGTTGGGTAAGCAGCGTAAATAAGCAAGATCAAAGGCTCCCTGATGAGTCTGGCCGTCGGCGCCGACAATACCGGCCCGGTCGATAGCAAACAGCACAGGAAGTTCCTGTAATACAACATCGTGAATCAGTTGGTCGTACCCACGTTGTAAAAAGGTGGAATAGATAGCCACCACCGCGTTCAACCCATCTTTTGCTAAACCGGCAGCAAAGGTCACCGCGTGCTGCTCAGCAATCGCAACATCACAGTACTGTTCAGGGTATTTTTGTGAAAAGGCAACCATGCCTGAGCCTTCGCGCATGGCAGGGGTGATTGCCATCAGCTTTGGATCTTGCGCTGCCATATCGCACAACCAGTGGCCAAAAATCGCAGAGAACGAGGGAGCGCTGGCTTTAGATGCCGGTAAGGCATTATCGTCCGGGTTAAATTTTGGTACCGCATGAAACTTTATCGGATCTTTCTCAGCCTGTGGGTATCCTTTGCCTTTTCGGGTCACCACGTGCAAAAGCTGCGGACCATCAAAGCTACGCATATTGCGTAATGTATCTACTACCGTATCAACATCATGGCCGTCTATTGGACCAATATAGTTAAAGCCCAGCTCTTCAAAAATAGTGCCGGGCACCACCATACCTTTGAGATGTTCTTCAGCACGACTGGCAAATTCCTTGATAGGGGGCATGTTGCTAAGCAGCTTTTTACCGCCATCACGAATTTTATTAAAAAAGTTGCCGGTGAGCAGACGGGCAAGGTGCGAATTTAGCGCCCCTACGTTCTCAGATATCGACATTTCATTGTCATTCAGAACAACCACCATGTCTTTTTTGATATCCCCGGCATGGTTCATGGCCTCAAACGCCATTCCGGCAGTTAATGCGCCATCACCAATCACAGAAACAACTTTTCGACCCTTGCCTTCTTTTTCTGCAGCCACGGCCATACCCAGACCAGCACTAATGCTGGTAGAGGAGTGTCCTACTGCAAAAGTGTCGTATTCACTTTCGCCGGGCCAGGGGAACGGGTGCAAGCCGTTTTTCTGACGAATGGTAGACATACGCTCGGCACGCCCGGTAATAATTTTGTGCGGATAAGCCTGATGACCCACATCCCAGACCAGACGGTCAAAGGGAGTATTGTAAACATAATGAAGTGCCACGGTCAGCTCGACGGTACCCAGGCCTGAAGCAAAGTGTCCGCTGCTTTGACTTACGCAGGTAAGTAAGTACTGGCGAAGCTCGTCAGCCAGAGACTTAAGCTTATCCTGAGGCAGTTTACGCAACTGTTCAGGGGTCTGGGCTGTCGCCAATAATGGGTAATGGGTTAAATCTAAACTCATTGATTATTATTCTATGTCTTTTAAAAAACGGCAATACTAGTGATTGCGGTTAACCATCAGGTCGGTGTACGCCACCAGATAGTCAGTATTGTAAGGTAAAGAAGCCAGCGCCTGAAGCGCTTCTTCATGCAAGCGGGTCAGCTCCGATTTTGCCGCAGCCATGCCCAGTAACGCCGGAAAAGTATTTTTACCTAAAGCCGCATCAGAGCCTTGGGGTTTACCAATAAGACGGGCGTCGCCTTCGACATCTAAAATGTCATCCTGAACCTGAAACGCCAGTCCAACAATACGGGCGAAGCGAATAAACTGTTCACGATCATCCTTGTCTATGGCACTGCTTACTAACGTGACCATTTCTACGCAGGCACTTAGCAATGCGCCTGTTTTAAGTTGATGCAATTGGGTCAGTGTGTCAATACTTATGGTCTCGCCGGTACTTTGTAAGTCAATCGCCTGACCACCACACATGCCATTATACCCTGAAGCATTAGCCAGAACAGAGACCAATTGCGCGCGCTTTGTATTAGCGTAATCTGACATGGGTTGGTCGGTTAAAATGGTAAACGCCATAGTCTGCAAAGCGTCCCCGGCTAATATGGCGGTTGCTTCATCAAATGCCACATGGCAGGTAGGCTGACCGCGACGCAGAGCGTCGTCGTCCATAGCCGGCAAGTCATCGTGAACCAGCGAATAAGCATGAATACACTCAATGGCCATGCTAATGGTTAGCTGATCTTGCTGAGGAATGTCCAGGCTATTGCCCACTAAATGCGTTAACACGGGGCGCATCCGCTTGCCACCTACCAATAATGCATGCTGCATCGCGGCTTTCAGATTCTCAGCGTGTTCAGGCAATTGTGAAATAAGCCCTAACAGGTGTTCATCAGTTTGTTGTTTTATTTGCTGACGAAGTGCGTCAAAGTTCATAACCATGCCTGTATCAAATGTCACTGTAGCCGGTGAAAAGTCGGTCAGACCAAATAGCCCGGTTTATTCAGATTGAGTCTGAGCAAGATCGACCAGTTGCTCGTTGCCTTGTTCGCTAAGCAACACTTTTACTTTTTGCTCAGCATGCTCTAGTGCCTGCTGACTTTGGCGCGAAAGTGCTACCCCACGTTCAAATTTTTGCAGTGCCTGTGCTAACGGCAAGTCACCGGTTTCCATTTGCGTTACAATGGCTTCAAGTTCTGACAAGCTTTCTTCAAACGAAGGTTCAGATTTGGTGTCGGTCACAATCGTTATTCCACGGTTGTTTCGGATAGGCGCACATTAACTGACAGGTCTGACCCGGTCAAATGGTTTGTCCAGTTCAGCAACGGTATCTGAGCGATACCAATGGAAAAGTTTAGCGAAAAATACGTGACTATATAAAAACAGACTGGCGCTGGGGCGATTAGGTTATAGAATTCTATTACGAAGCCGATAGTATAGGTGTCGTCAAAGAAGTTGCCGTAAGTGCAGCTCATTTTCAAGTAATAATAATCAAGACTGAACACCAGCAACGATTTCGTATAGCGAGGATTTACGTGTGGATTTAGCAACCGTCATAGGCATGGTAGGAGGAATCGGTTTCATAGTGATGGCTATGATACTGGGTGGTGAACTTGGCATGTTCTTCGACGTCCCGTCGGTTCTTATTGTATTGGGCGGTACTTTATTTGTCGTGTTATCACAATACACGCTAGGGCAGTTTTTTGGCGCCGGGAAGATCGCCGGAAAAGCCTTTATGTTTAAGATAGACACCCCTGACGAACTAATTGAAAAAATTGTTGAAATGGCCGATGCAGCGCGTAAAGGGGGCTTTTTGGCTCTTGAAGAAGCCGAAATCGAAAATCCATTTATGCAAAAAGGCGTGGATATGCTGGTCGATGGGCACGATATTGATGTGGTGCGTGATACCTTAGCCAAAGACATCTCGATGACTACCGAACGCCATGTGTTCGGTGCTTCTATCTTTAAGGGAATGGGCGATGTGGCTCCGGCCATGGGAATGATAGGCACCCTGATAGGTTTGGTCGCCATGCTCTCGAATATGGATGACCCTAAAGCCATCGGGCCGGCTATGGCAGTCGCCTTGTTAACTACCTTATACGGGGCATTTTTAGCCAACGTAATTTGTTTGCCTATTGCCTCAAAGTTAAGCAATCGGGTCGAAGAAGAAAAACTAAACCAAAAACTTATTTTAGACGGTATTGTGGGTATTGCAGATGGCCAGAACCCTCGTGTTATTGAAGGCATACTGAAAAATTATCTGGCCTACAGTAAGCGCGGCAGCGCTGACGAGGAGTAGCTCATTATGGCGCAACAGGATGAATGCCCCAAATGCCCACCTGAAGGCTTGCCCGCCTGGATGGGCACCTTTGCTGACTTAATGTCATTGCTGATGTGCTTTTTTGTGTTGTTATTGGCGTTTTCAGAAATGGACGTACTGAAATTCAAGCAAATTGCCGGTTCAATGAAATTTGCTTTTGGTGTGCAAAATAAAATAGAAGTTAAAGATATACCTAAAGGCACCAGTGTTATTGCGATGGAGTTCAGGCCGGGCAAACCCGATCCTACGCCTATTGAAACAATTCAGCAGCAAACCATAGATATGACCCAGCAAATGCTTGAGTTTCAGGCAGGTGATGAAGACGATGCGGGGGGGCGCCAGAAGCAGCGCGGTGAACAACGCGGAGGTCAGGGGCAGCAAACCTCAACCGATCAATCGTCTGCGGCGCAAAGTGCGGATAGCGAGCAAATGCAGGAAATGATGAAAAAGGTGGCTGAACAACTGCAAAAACAAATTTTGGATGGTTCGGTAGAGATGGAAAGTCTGGGGCAACAACTGACTATTCGTATACGCGAAAACGGATCTTTTTCAGCAGGTTCGGCATTTTTGCAGCCGCAATTTAAACCTATTGTCAGAAAAATCGGTAAGTTACTGGCCGATATGCCGGGTGAAATTGAAATTTCAGGACACAGCGACGGACAACATATTGCGAATGAGCTCTATCGGTCTAACTGGGATCTTTCGTCGCAGCGGGCGGTAGCTGTTGCAGAAGAAATAAGAAAAGCACCTGGGTTTGATGAAAGCCGAATGCTGGTGGTGGGTAAGGCCGATACCGATCCCATGGTGAAAAAGCCTGCAACGTCCGCCGAAAGAGCCAAGAACAGACGGGTAGAGATAAATATTAATCAGGGAAAACCGATGTTATCAAAGCCCATTTCAGTCATCGATAATTAATTTTTTACGAACCGTAAACGCCGCATGGGTGGCGTTTATACGTAAAGAGAGGTGTTTCACTATAATAATGGTTTAATTCAACGGGGACGAACACCCGCTATTTAAATGACTAGTTTCTCGCAATGGGTGCCAGACAAGCAGGCTTGGTCATGACCAATTGTACCGTGCTGATAGCGCGCTCCAAAAAGCCTCCCTCACAATATTTCAGATAATAAGTCCACATCCGCACAAACCGTTCATCATAGCCGTCATTTAATAAATCGTCTTTGGCCAGCATAAACGCCTTGTACCAATCATCCAGCGTTTTGGCGTAATCTAACCCGATGTCCTGACTATCGCGGATAGACAAGTCACTATGCTGTTTTAACTGCTGATTTATCACAAGCTGGGAAGGTAAAAATCCGCCTGGGAAAATATATTTCTGGATGAAGTCTACGCTGTTGGCATAACCCTGATACCGCCGATCATCAATTGTAATCGACTGTAATACCATTATGCCATCGTCTTTCAACAAACTGCTGCATTTTTGAAAAAAGTTACCCAGGTAACGCTTGCCTACAGCTTCTATCATCTCAACTGAAACCAGCTTGTCGTATCGGCCCGTAAGGTCCCGGTAATCTTTTTTCAGCAAGGTGACTTTATCCTGAAGATTCTCCTGGGTTACCCATTGCTGAGCGTAGGCATATTGTTCTTCAGATATGGTGGTGGTAGTAACTTTACAGCCATAATGTTTAGCGGCAAACACAGCCAGTCCGCCCCAGCCTGTGCCAATTTCAATTAGGTGGTCATGTTCTTTTAACTGGAGTTTGTTGCAAAGGGTCCGTAATTTGTATTCTTGGGCCTGAGTCAGCGACATAGTGGGGTCAGGATAAATAGCCGAAGAATACATCATGCTTTGGTCTAAAAATCGGGTATACAAACGATTACCAAGGTCATAATGCGCTTCAATATTCTTTTTCGCCTGATCCGAAGTATTTCGACGCAAAAAATGCTGAATTTTGTGTACCGGTAAGCTAATCCATTTAAATTTGTCTTCCCACGTATCCAGAAAGCTTAAATTTCGGGCGAAAATTCGTATAACAGACGTGAGATCAGGCGTTGTCCACATACATGCCATATAAGTTTCGCCTGCTGCGATACTGCCACCTAAAAGTAACTGTCGGTAAGCTTTAATATCCTGAATATCAATAATTGCGTGTAATGTATCGTCAGGGTCGCCGAATGTCGCCACGCGGCTTCCGTTTTCCCGAATCTCCATTGCGCCCTGGGGAAGTAATGACATTAATTTTAAAAAAGCAGTACGACAGCTTTTATCTACCACAGAACCTGTTGAGATAACCGAAGCCAATGTTTCACCGTGAGACATAATGTTTTCCTAACTATTCGGATGTGGATATATAGGTGTACGTTTCAGCCATAACTTCACTGCCTGCCAATATATTCCACTTACCGTTTTAACCGTCATGCTGGGTATTTTTATCAGCGCGCGCCGGACCTCTTTATTAGTTAGCGGTGCGCGAGTCAACTGTAGGCCAGCAGTAAAATCTTTCTTTTGTTGGTAACATTCCATAGCTAAAGATAAAGTATTGCCCGGCTGCTGTATACGCCATTTATATACCATGTCCATTGGGTTAAAAGGTGAAACATGAAATGCTTTATTGGTATCTGACTGTAACGTCAAATCAACCGCATAATAGTGACGTTCATTCCAGGGTGTATTGGATACCTCTGCCAACATATAAGTAAATGAAGAGGTTTTGTCTGGTCTTACAAAATAAAAATTAACCGGGTTAAAATGAAGGCCCATCGTTCGTAATTGACTGAGCAAAAAAACCTCAGCCCCGGCAACAGTAATTCCTTCTAACTCTTTAATTTTTGTAAGGACAGCGTCTTTTAAACTAACTGATTTATCACCAATGTAATCGCTTCTGCGAAACTCTACAAGCGAACGATGGGTGGATGAAAAATGTTTAATTTTATCATCTAGATCAGTAAGTTCGTCTAAATTTAGCCAAAATAGATAAATTTGATATTGAAATGCATGGCGGGTCGGACGAAACCGTTCGTGGTACACGGTTCCATGGTAAATAGCACTGCTAGTCAAAGTTCAATTCCAAATCGACGAGCGACATCCATCGCGCTGTTTACACCATCTTCGTGAAAACCGTTGTACCAGTAAGCACCGCAAAAATGCAGATTATTAACCCCACATATCTCGCCTCGACGCTGTTGAGCTCTGACCATGTTATGGCTGAACTGCGGGTGAGCATAGCGATACTCTCCCAAAATACTGGATTTATCGATATTAGCAGTATTGTTTAAACTGACACAAAAAGTGACCGGTGCGTTTTCAATACACTGCAATATATTCATATTGTAGGTAACTGCAGCCGGCGCAGCAGCCTCATCATGTTGTTCGGTAAGTTGATAATTCCAACTGGCCCAGGCACGTTTTCGTTGCGGTAGCTGATTAGTGTCGGTATGCATGACCACCTCATTTTGTGCATAAGGAATGGCCGATAAGATTTCTTGCTGAGCGCTGGTCGCAGATTCGAGCAGTTGTAAAGCCTGGTCGCTGTGACACGCAAAAATAACAGCGTCGAACTGTTCTTCACCGCGCTTTGAGGTAATAAGCCAACCCGAATTAATCCGCACGACATTTTTGACCGGCGTTTGGGTATGGATACGTGCTTCAAAACCTTTAATCAGAGACGAAATATAAGAAGATGAGCCCCCCTTTAATGTGTACCATTGCGGTCGGTTGTTCACATTCAACAAACCATGGTTATTAAAAAAAGTCAGAAAAAACTGTAACGGAAACTGACGGGTTTGTTCAATGCTGGCTGACCAGATAGCGGCGCACATAGGTAAAATATAGAAATTAGCAAAGTCACCGCTTAATTTCAGTTCCTGAATATACCCGTATAATGTTTTATCGGCCACATCCGCATTGCTGGCTACCAGTTTTTTACACGACTTATTAAAGGTTAGAATATCTTTAACAATACGCCAGAATCGGGGTCTGAAAAGATTACGACGCTGCGCAAATAATGTATTGAGGGTGTTCCCGTTATACTCAATATCAGATTGTTTAGCATGAACCGAAAAACTCATTTCGCAAGGCTGACGTGCGACCTGTAGTTTGTCCATCAGCTTGATAAAGTTGGGGTAAGTCCAGTCGTTGAACACAATGAACCCCGTATCAATATTATACTGAGTGCTCTCTATAGTGACTTTTTTTGTTGCCGTATGGCCACCTATATAGTCATTAGCTTCAAAAACTGTAATAGCATGATGAGGGTGCAGCAAATGTGCACAGGTTAGACCGGAAATACCTGTTCCGATAATGGCAACCTTCTGTTTTTTCATTCAGTTATCTCTTACTGCTTATCTCGCATTATTATTGAAAGCTTTCTTTGCAGCGGAACGGGCAGGATGTGCAAAAACCGCATAATTAATCCAAAGCGGGTAGGGAAGAAAATGCTTTGCCGATTTTTTTTAATTCCGTGCAAAAGTTCTTCAGCGGCTTTTTCTACCTTTATTAGCATAGGCATGTCGAAATCGTTTTGCTCAGTTAAAGGTGTTTCTACAAAACCAGGTGATACACTTTGTACTTTTACACCTTTATGCCAAAGATCGACTTCAAGCGACTTGGTAAAATAGTGAAGCGCCGCCTTACTTGAGCCATAAGCTTCACTGCGGGTAAAGGGGAAGAGTCTGGCCATGCTGTCGACCACCACCAGTTTTTTTCCTTTAGTAAGGGTTGGCAACAGCCCGTTTACGCAATTGACTACGCCAAAGAAGTTAGCTTCAAATACCCGCCGAAACATGTCAGGCTCAAAGTCATCCATATCGACATATTCGCAGGTTCCGGCGTTTAAAACTGCAATATCATAATCTGCGTCTTTTAAAGCGTTTGCAGTAGCCTGAGTATCTGAAACATCAAACTTCAGTGTCTCTATATTAGCATGGCGACCTAGCTCGCTGAGTTTTTCCTGATTCCGGCCACAGGCGATAACCTTATAGCCCTCATCTACCGCTCGCTGGGCAAGTGCGTTACCAATACCTGAAGTTGCCCCGGTAATAAGCATGGTAGTCATGAACGAAGTTTCCTTTTTATCTTACCAATAAGCCAGCCTAGAACCGGTATATGTTCATATACCATCTCACCTAAGTCATAATAGTCACGATGATAATAAAAGCCATTATCGTTTTGTTTTAGTAAGGTAGAGCCTTGAGTTGTGATGATCCTATCGGTCTTCTTTAGCGTCAGGGTCATGGTCCAGGTCAGTACATAACTAATATTATCTGCGTTATCTTTGCACGGAACCGCATGATGAATATCAAATTTACAGGCTTTTGCATGCTTCGTTAGCTTTGCAAAATAGGTCTGTACCGCCGCCAGGCCCTTATGGTGCTCAATAGGATCAACAAACTCTACATCATCTGAATAGATCTGTGATAAATCTTCAGATGAAACTTTTGTAAGGTCTCGATATTTCAGGCAAAACTTTTCAATAAGTAACATACGCGGCTTTTTGTAAAATATATAAAAGCGTTACCCAATTTTTCACACATAAGATCAGAGTTGCCGAAAATTTACCCAGTTCAACTTAATGTTGAACTACGATCCAATTGCTATTAGCCGGCGTAACCACCGACACTACTTTGTCAACTTTTTATGTGTAATGCCTGTTCACCAATATCCCCTATTTCCCTTATCCGCTCATTTACTGCCAGGCGGAAAAATGTCGCTGCGCATCTTTGAGCCGCGCTATATAAGGATGGTGAAGGAAGTATGTGCTAACAATTCAGGATTTGTAGTCTGTATGTTAAATGCACAGGGGGACAAAAAAGAGAACCAACATATTCATGAAATTGGCACATATGCTGAAGTAATAGACTTTGAATTATTAGAAGATGGCTTGCTTGGCATAAAGGTTGCTGGTTTATCTAGTGTAAAGGTTAAGGATATTATCACCGAGTCCGATGGATTAAGGATTGGTAAATGCCACACCATGGAGCCGTGGCAGTGCGATATCCCAACCAAGCAAATTTCACCTATGGTGGAAAGGTTACACGAGATATTTGAGCGTTACCCGGAGTTGCAGTCTTTATATGAAGTGCCAGAATTCGATAATCCCAATTGGGTATTAATGCGCTGGCTTGAATTACTTCCGGTGGATGCACGTCAAAAACAATATTTTCTAAACCAGCAAGATTGTACTGTATTATTTAGCTATTTAAGTGCGCTGGTATAGTTCGCGATGTAAAGTTTACATGAGAACTGGTATTTAAGATCATTTTGTTTGTTTTTTGACACTCGCCAACCTTTTTCCTATAGATAATTATTAATAAATAGGACCGCGGACGAAGCTTATGTTAGTTGGAATTCCATTGGAACAAAGCAATAGTGTAATCAAGCCCAAAGATTGTGCCTCAGAGATGTCAGAATACATCGTGGCCGTTGCAGAAGAGCGTTGCAAACGATCCTTCGCCAGAGTCTTTAGTTATTTTGCACCACGCTTACGCTCGTACGCTCTGAAACAAATGGGTAACGAAGCTCTTGCTATGGAACTGGTGCAAGACACCATGTCCAATGTTTGGCAAAAAGCGCATTTATTCAACTCAGAGAAAGGTAGCCCTTCTACCTGGATCTTCACCATCGCCCGAAACATCCGTTTTGATATGCTGCGTAAATTGCAGAACAGAAAAGAAGACGTGTGTTCTGATGATTTGTGGCCGGTATTATGTGAACAAACCGCCGATGCCAATGAAACATCTTTAGATGAACAAATTACGCTGGAACAAATTGGTTTCATGTTTGAATCTTTACCCGTAAAGCAAAAAGCAGTCATTGAAGCTATTTACATTGATGGTAAGTCTCAGCAAGAAGTTGCAGACGAACTGAGCATTCCTTTGGGAACCGTGAAGTCTCGTACTCGCTTGGCACTACAACGATTAAAGGGCATGCTAAACGATCATGACTAAGTTCCATCCTGCACCTGAGCAACTTTCAGAGTTTGCTCAAGGTGCATTGGCGTCTGTGGAATCGCTTATGATTTCAGCACACTGTGATATGTGCGCCAGATGCCAGCAGGTTGTGGCACAACAAACGGTGTTACAAGCCGAGCATGCGTTGATGGACACGCAAGATGACCCAGCTACAAAGACTCATGACTTTCAAGATGATTCGAAATTAGATTCGATGCTCGAATCTATTACCCAGTTACCTCGCGCGACACCTTCAAAAACAAGTCGTTCCGGTTCTCGTAAAATAATAGAGCTGGATGGACGAGTTTTTACTATTCCAAGAACATTACGAAAATACGTCCCCTTTATGGGAAACTGGTCAAGTCTGGTGGGTAAACTCTGGCAAGCACCGGTAGATGTAGGTGTGTCTGGCGTTGCCAATTTTATCTATATTGGACAGGGCGGAAGCATTCCTGAACATACTCACCGCGGAACAGAGTACACGCTCGTAATCAACGGCGAATTCAGCGATGGTCTGAATCATTACCGCAAAGGTGATTTCATTAAAATGAATGAATCTGATATTCATGCGCCGTATTCAGACGATATCAGTGGTTGTCTTATTTTCAGTATTTTAGACCAGCCCCTGCATTTTACGGCAGGTATCGCCAGACTGCTAAATCCCTTTAGTCATCTCTTTTTTCGTTACTGAAATTATATTGTAAGTAAGTGTTAAGACAAAAAAACCCGAATCCAGGATTCAGGCTTTTGTATCAATAAACTTCAGTAAATTCTGTCTTAACCAATATATTCGCTGTCTGGATAATTCAGCTTTAACGTTTTCATGGCATTATCGCGCAATTCATTCAGGCCAAGTTGTTCATAACTCGACACCATGATTTCTAATGCATGCTGAACCTGATCAGAGTCGGGGTAATGCTCAATAACATAACGGCCTCGGTTCGCCGCTGCCACATAAGCTTCGCGACGCATGTAAAACCTGGCAATAGCGATTTCATAGCGTGCTAAACGATTCTTGATATAAACCATTCGCTTGCGCGCATCTGCGGCATACTTGCTATCAGGATACTGTTGTATTAAACGTCGAAAATCATCAAACGCCTGACGAGATTTCGCCGGGTCTCGATCAGCCCGGTCAATACTCATAAGCTCCTGAAACAGGTTGTTATCGGCTTCCATATTAACCAAACCACGCATATAGAACGCGTAATCAATGTCTGAATGGTTAGGGTTTAACCGGATGAATCGGTCGATAGTCGCAACAGTCTCATCAATTTTACCCGCTTTATAATAGCTGTAGATAAGATCAAGCTGTACCTGATGCGATAATGGACCAAATGGATAACGGGAGTCTAAGGCACTGAGCGTATTCGCCGCAGCCGAAAAATTTCCGCTTTCCATATTTTCTTTAGCACGCTCATACATCTGTTGAGCACCCATATTGGCCAGCGCTGCTTTTTCTTCTGAATCTTCAGATGAACTGCAACCTGCCACAGAGATCATAGCGCCAACTACCAGCGGCGCCATATAACGAAATGACTTCATAATACTTTACTCATTCCCAAATTCGTCTTTGGTGTTGTGTCTATGCATTGTATAACATCGCATTCTAACGTACTCATTCAGACAAACACCATAGAAATCCTCAAAGTTTGACCGAACCAAGTGACAAAGCTTGTTATAATGATGGTTTTAAGACAATAAAATAGTAATCATGACCCAATCATCCAATACCGTGAAACTTGAGGCGGTAACAGAATCACAGCATTTTGGTCAGCGGTTAGATCAGGTTCTGGCCGATTTGTTCCCTGAATATTCACGCTCTAAGTTAAAAAGCTGGATTGTAGATGGCAGCGTGACCGTGAACGGTGAAGTAAATACCACCCCACGACATAAAATGCAGCTTGATGAGCATGTATGTGTGAATGCTGAAATGGAGGTACAAACCCGTAGTCAGCCGCAAGATATCAAGCTGGATATTGTTTATGAAGACGAACATATTCTGCTTATCAACAAACCGGCCGACATGGTGGTACATCCCGGTGCAGGCAACAGTGATGGTACTTTGTTAAACGCCTTATTAGCGCATGTACCAGACATTGATAAAGTGCCCCGGGCCGGCATTGTTCATCGGCTTGACAAAGACACCACGGGTTTAATGGTAGTAGCCAAAACCTTACCGGCGCAAACGCACTTAGTGGCACAGCTGCAAGAACGCACCATGAGCCGCGAGTACGAGGCCTTAGCCATTGGCACCATGGTAGGCGGGGGCATGGTAGATGAACGTATTGGCCGTCATGCCACTAAGCGTACACTTATGGCGGTGCGCGAAAATGGTAAGCCGGCAACCACGCACTTTCGTGTGAAAGAAAAGTTCAGGGCGCATACCTATATTCGTTTAAAGCTGGAGTCGGGTCGTACTCATCAAATTCGGGTACACATGACACATATTAAGCACCCATTGGCCGGGGACCCGGTTTATGGCGGCCGTCCACGTTTGCCCAAAGGCGCCAGTGATGAGTTTGTTCATATTTTACGTAACTTTCGCCGTCAGGCGTTACACGCGGTGCAGCTATCTTTGTTTCATCCCGATACTGAAGAGTGGATGAGCTGGCAGGCGCCATTGCCCCAGGATATGCAACAGCTTATTGATATCGTTCGTAAAGATACTCAGGAACATGGCTTTGACGAGCTTTGATGCTCAGTTAATTACACCAGACTGGCCTGCACCACCTTCGGTGGTGGCCTACACCACCACGCGTCAGGCCGGGGTTAGTGAAGGGCGTTATGCCGGCTTGAACGTGGGTATGCATGTGGGCGACAATCCACAGGCGGTTGCGGCAAACCGTGCTTTGCTGCCAATGGCACAGCGTATAACCTGGCTAGATCAGGTACACAAAAATGGTTGTGTTCGCTTGCCTGCTAAATCTCTGCAGGCAGACGCCAGCGTCAGCCGAAACCGTCTGCACTGGTGTGCAGTGATGACCGCCGACTGCGTTCCTATATTATTGTGCGACAAACAGGGTACAGAAGTAGCTGCTATACATGCAGGCTGGAAAGGCCTCGAACAACAAATTATCGCCAGTACTGTAACCAGTCTGGTGGCAAAGCCCGTTGATATTATGGCCTGGATAGGTCCTGCTATTTGTCTGCAGCATTATCAGGTTGATGCCAGTCTGGCTGCACGGTTTGAACATCTCGAAAATGCGGTCAGGCCGGATACGGTCGCAGGAAAGTTTTGTTTGGATCTTCCAAAAATAGCGCAAATGCAATTATTGAATGCTGGTGTTACTAAGATATACCATAGTCAATTGTGCACCTATTCAGACCCTGACCGATTTTATTCACATCGCTACGCTCAGCATCATCAAAACGCACCCACCGGTCGAATGGTGTCGGTTATAGGGCTGGCATAAATAATTCAATAATTAACCCCTTTGCAATTTTCGTAACTTGAATCTGCTTATTAATGCACCCATAAACTAGGCATAAGTTAGGTGAGGACAAGACAATGCGATTAGACAGATTTACCAGTAAGTTTCAAATTGCAATTTCAGATGCGCAGTCGTTGGCCCTTGGCCGCGATCACCAGTTTATTGAGCCGGTTCATTTAATGACTGCACTGCTAAACCAGCAGGGCGGCTCGATACGTCCGGTGCTGGACCAAGCCGGAATCAATGTCAATGCGCTGCGCTCTGCACTAAGTCAGGCAATAGAGCGCCTTCCTCAGGTTGAAGGAATCGGCGGTGACGTTCAGCTTAGCAAAGCCAGTAGTGTGCTACTAAACCTGTGCGACAAAATAACGCAACAACGTAAAGATGAATATATTACCTCTGAAATATTTCTGTTGGCCGCGTTTGAAGACAAGGGCAGGCTGGGAGAGATACTGCGCGAGCTTAATATTACTCGTCAGGCAGTAGAAAGCGCGATAGATAAAATGCGCGGTGGCCAGAAAGTGACCGACCCAAATGCTGAAGATGTGCGTCAGGCATTAGAAAAGTACACCACCGATTTAACCGAACGCGCCGAGCAGGGTAAGTTAGATCCCGTCATTGGCCGGGACGATGAAATTCGCCGGGCAGTGCAGGTATTGCAACGGCGTACCAAAAACAATCCGGTGCTTATTGGCGAACCAGGGGTAGGTAAAACTGCAATTGTCGAAGGGCTTGCCCAACGCATTGTTAACGCCGAAGTGCCTGAAGGGTTAAAGAATAAACGGGTTCTGTCTTTAGACATGGGCGCACTTATTGCCGGGGCTAAGTATCGGGGCGAGTTTGAAGAACGGCTAAAAGCGGTGTTGAACGAACTGTCTAAAGAAGAAGGCCGGGTTATTCTGTTTATTGACGAATTGCATACCATGGTAGGTGCCGGTAAAGGGGATGGCGCCATGGACGCCGGCAATATGCTTAAACCCGCTTTGGCTCGGGGAGAACTACACTGTGTGGGTGCCACCACATTAGATGAGTATCGGCAATACATTGAAAAAGACGCAGCACTGGAGCGCCGCTTCCAAAAAGTGCTGGTAGAAGAGCCTAGCGTTGAAGACACTATCGCTATTTTACGGGGTCTTAAAGAGCGCTATGAACTGCACCATTCGGTGGATATTACCGACCCTGCAATTGTTGCGGCAGCAAGTTTGTCGCACCGGTATATAAGCGATCGGCAACTGCCTGATAAAGCTATCGATCTGATTGATGAAGCTGCATCCAGTATTCGTATCCAAATCGATTCAAAGCCGGAAGACATGGACCGGCTTGAGCGACGTATTATTCAGTTGAAGCTAGAAGAGCAGGCATTAGCTAAAGAAACCGACGAAGCCAGTCACAAACGTCTTGAAATGATTGAGCTGGAAAGAGAACAGGCTGAGCAGAAATATAACGAGCTGGAAACAGTATGGCGCGACGAAAAAGAAGCCATGCAGGGCACGCAAACTGTAAAGTCTGAATTAGAGCAGGCCAAACTTGATTTAGATATCGCCCGGCGTGCATCAGATCTCAATCGTATGTCAGAGTTGCAATATGGTCGCATACCCGAGCTTGAAATGAAGCTTGAAAAAGCGGCCGAAAATGAAATGCGCGAAACTGTTTTGTTGAAAAACAAAGTTACCGAAGCTGAAATTGCCGAAGTGCTGTCCCGTTGGACCGGTATCCCTGTTAACAAGATGCTAGAAGGCGAGCGCGATAAGTTATTGCGTATGGAAGACGTTTTGCACAAGCGGATGGTAGGGCAATCTGAAGCGGTTACGGCCGTGTCAAATGCAATTCGCCGGTCGCGCGCCGGTTTGGGCGACCCTAACCGACCGATTGGTTCTTTTTTATTTTTAGGACCCACGGGGGTAGGTAAAACCGAGCTGTGTAAAACCCTGGCCGGCTTTATGTTTGATACCGAAGACGCGATGATACGCATTGATATGTCGGAGTTTATGGAAAAACACTCAGTTGCGCGGTTGGTGGGAGCGCCTCCAGGGTATGTAGGCTACGAAGAAGGCGGGTATCTTACCGAAGCGGTTCGTAGAAAACCCTATTCAGTCATACTGCTTGATGAAGTAGAAAAAGCGCATCCTGATGTGTTTAATATTTTATTGCAGGTGTTAGATGATGGGCGGTTAACAGACGGGCAAGGTCGCACGGTTGATTTTAAAAATACGGTAGTGATCATGACTTCAAACCTTGGCTCAGACATTATTCAGGATCAGCATCAGCAGAGCCAATATGAAGAGATGAAAGCCAGAGTGATGGGGGTCGTGGGCCAACACTTTCGACCCGAGTTTATCAACCGTGTCGACGACATTGTGGTATTTCATCCACTGGGCAGAGAGCAAATTAAATCAATTGCAAAAATTCAGCTTGCTTCGCTTAGGTCACGGCTGGCCGATAAAGGCTTTAAGTTAGAGTTATCAGGCGCGGCTTTAGATAAGTTGGCTGAAGCAGGATTTGATCCCGTGTTTGGGGCGCGCCCTTTAAAGCGGGCTATTCAAACACAAATAGAAAATTCACTGGCCCAGCAATTATTGGCTGGCAATATAGTGCCTGACTCTACCATTCGTATTGATGCAGAAAACGATAAAATAGTCATTCGTTAATGCACTTGGTGCGAAGGTTAAAGCAATAAAAAAGGAGGCGTTTGCCTCCTTTTTTTATAGTGATGCGGCGAGCGCTTCAGCGTTAGGTTTTTCGCGAAACTGTTTGGCTAGCGTACCGTGTTTATTCAATAACGCTTTAGCTTCAGAACCACGTTGTAATTGTGCAAGCGTATAGGCGATATGAAACTGAACCGAAGGATCGGAGGCATCCAGAGTATAAGCCTGACGCAATACCCCAAGACCGGCCTGGTAGTCTTGGTTTAATGCCAGAATCCAGCCTTTGGTGTCTAACAGCGCGGCCGAGCGAGGGTCCAAAATTAAGGCTTCTTCTACGAAAGCCATTGCCTTGTCGCTATCGGTATGAGCATAAATGTTAGCCAGGTTGTTAAGTACAAAAGCACGCCGCGCAAGCGTTGGATTTTTAAGTAGTGCCTGATACAGCGTGGCCGCCTGTGTATAGTTATTGTTCAGGTAATACAGGTCTGCCAGTAAATGTTGTCGAAGCGTATCGTTCGGGTTCGCACGCCTTATGTTTTGCAGGTAGGCAATCATAGCGGGTCGCTGAGTATTCTGACGCGCCAATTCGAACGCCTTGAATAACGGCGCGCCAAAGTCAGGATCGCTCTCTAAAGCTTCAAGATACAACTTAAAACCTTGTTGTTTATCGCTTTTGGCCACCGCTAAATCGCCTCGTAACATAGTTACGTTGGAAGATGTACCAAAACGTAGATAAACGGTTTCAATGGTCTGAGCCGCGGCATCAAGTTGCTTTTTGTTTATCAAAAACGAAGTAAGCTCTAAATACGGAAGAGGACTTTCAGGAGCCAGTTTGATTGCTGCCCGATAAGACCTTTCGGCACCCTGACTATCTTCCACGTTGTCTTGCAACGCGGCAAGAGACAGGAGCTTTTGCGCATCATTCGCCCAAAGTCCATACACCATGTTCAATTGAGTCTTTGCCCCTTTCAGGTCCTGCAACTCATACAAAATAGCCGATTTTTGAATATGATAATTCGCCGAAAGCCGGTTCAAACCCAGCAAGGCATTAACTTCACTTAAAGCGGCTTTATTGTCGCCTTCTTCGCGGTACACTTTCATCAATAATTCGCGTGAAAGCGTGTTGGTTTTATCAAGTGTTTTAGCCGATACAAGGTGCTCTATCGCACTTTCGTTCCTACCATCAGCTAAATAAATCTGTGCGGCCAGAATTCGGGCTGCCACACTGGTTTTGTCATATTTTAGTGCTTCGTCTATAGCACTGCGGGCTTCACTGTAGCTTTTCTGATAGTACTCAATGCGAGATTTGGCAACCAGTCCGGCGACTGACTGCGCATCGTTGTGCAGCAGCTTATCGACCATTTCACTCGCTTGTTCAAGTTGACTGGTTCGAATAAGCAGATCTGCCACAAGTGCCTGATAATCAATATTTGTTTCATTAGTACCAAGTAGCTGCCGCGCCAAAGTAAGGGCGTCACTGAAATTGTCTTCATCACTTAATAACGCAATTTTCAGCTTAATGACCTCTTCATCTTTAGAATTGCGTAGCTGGGTATTGAGCAATGCTTTAGCTCTGTCAAGCTTTCGGGTATTCATATACAGTTTGGCTTTTAACACCGTAAACTGAAGATCCCCTTCATAGCGTCTGGTAAGTTCCGGGAGCAATTGTTCACACTTGAAAGAACGTTTCAGAATAATGAACAATTCGCAATTAAGCTTCGCCAGGTTCAGGTTCTGGACCACCAGAGCATCGTTTTTTTCCAAAAGCTTTGCGGCATCTTTGTAAGAACCAATTCGCAATAACGAGTCTGCTAACATGCCCAGTTGCTCAGGCGTTGCATCACGCTTACTCAGGTAGCGGCTAAGTTCAGAACTGGCCATATCGTAATTATTATTGAGATAGGCAACAATACCGGCTATCAGGCTAAGCTCAATTTGTTCATTCAGCTGTTCGTCTGACAGCAGACTAAGGCGCTCGGTAAGTTCACGTAAAATTTTATCCGCTTCCAACTGATTTTTGGTCATTGCTAAGATACGGGCTTTTAGCAACTGATTTTGTACATCACCGGGCGATTGTCGCTCTATGGCTTTGACCAACTCTTCAGCTTTCGAAAAGGCTTCATTTTCAGCTAATGCAGCAGCATAAGCACGCATAGTAGCTGGATTTTCCGGGGCCATTTGATACGCTTGCTCATAATAGGCCAGACTCGGTTCATCGCGGGCTTCGGTCAACTTTCCTGTGGCCAGAAGTGTATACGGCGCCTGACCATGCAGTTCAATAGCCCTATCTAATAACTTTTGCGCTTCATTTAATCGATCTAAGTCTATCAGCAAATTTGTTTGAGCAATGAGTAATGCAGCCGAATTTGGAAGGTCTTGCAATGAGCGCTGGTACAAACGAGCGGCTTCTGAGCGTTGATTTTGCCTGATGTGGGCATTACCTGCCATAAGCGTGACTGTCAGTCTGGCTTCATCCTCAAGCTCATACTGATTGAGCATGGCAAATATTTTATTAAATTTGCCGGTATACAGGTAGGCTCTTGAAAGATAGGGAAGGATTAAGTTTTCATCACCTCCAGCAAGTAACACCTCTTCAAACTCGTCTATGGCTTCTCGTACATAACCATCAAGCAGCAACACCCTACCCATAAGTAATTTTGAGGGCAGGTGGTCAGGGTTGGTGTTTAAAACTTGTTTTAACAGCAAGTAGGAATTTTGATATTCGCCCTGTGTATAGGCGGTGAGCGCCTCATCATAAAATTGCGCTTCATCCGCAACTACCATGCTACTGCCTGTTATTAGTAATCCTAACAAGCATCCTTTTAATTGACTTCGCACAGTGTGCTCTCCTGGTTCATCCTGCTATAAAATCAGTTTACACAAAAAAGCCCCGCACAGAGCGAGGCTTTAGGTATGTTTGTACAGACTTACTTCTGACGGCGGCGTAAACCAATCAGACCCAGACTGAACAACATTAACAATGCTGTGGCCGGGGCAGGTACATCTACTTCCGGTAAATCCTGAGTATTCAAAGCTAATAATTTGAAACTATCGTTGCCTTCAGTCCAACCTCTATGATCAAACAACTGGTTATATGCGCCAATTAACCAATATTGAGCAGTAGTTTCGTTGCCTGACAGGTCTAGCGGGTTGTTAACGCCCACATCGTAGAAACTTTTAATAGAACCTGTTATGGCCGAGTTAGCTACTGAAGACCACGAAGAATTGTCGATAGACTCAAGACTATTAAAGGCGGCGATAGTAATATCGGTATCGCCGTTTGCCCAACCTAAGGTCAAACCCGTTAAGCTTACAGCCTTATTAAAGTCGAACAGCAACATATCAATACCGTTTTTATTATCGATAGTATGTTCGCTATCATTTGCTCCGTATACACCTAAACCACCGCCATATCTTTGCGTGCTTGCAACACCTACCGAACCGCCCAAACCGTGGCGACTATCAGAAAAAGAATCAATCGTTACAGTCGAGTCGCCTACCGTTTTGATTAAAGAAGTACCTCCAAAAGGCGAGCTTGCAGAGGTCATGTTATTACCATCAAATTTCCAGGTGGTATCTGCCGCTTGAACGCCAGTAATCCCTGTTGCTAAAAAGCCTACTACACTTAATGTTCTTAAAATTGCTTTCATAATTATATTCCTAAATACCCAAGCTAAGTCAAAGTATATCTATACATATTCTGTGCCATAAAATATAATTCTTTATAATCATGATCTTGTAAAATTTTCACAATAATTTTTATGGTGAGTGTAAAAAATACCGACACGCCTAAGTTCTTGAACTTTAGTATGAATATGATAGCAGGCAAGTAGGGGTGGGGGTGTATGGCACTTCATACCCCGATATATAAGTATTTGGATCGCTTTTTCTACCCTGACAGTAAGAATCTGTGAAATACTAGCTTTATAAGCGTATCTGACCATTGAGGAATTATGTCTAAAAGTAAACGCAAAGGTATTTATCTTTTACCTAACTTGCTAACCACGGCAGGTCTGTTTTCAGGCTTCTTTGCCGTAGTATCATCTATGAACGGCCGGTTTGAAGCGGCTGCAATTGCGATCTTTGTGGCTATGGTATTTGACGGCCTTGATGGCCGTGTGGCTCGAATGACCAATACTCAAAGTGATTTTGGAGCAGAATATGATTCTATGGCCGACATGGTTTCATTTGGTATGGCGCCCGCTTTGGTTGCTTACAACTGGGGGTTGACCGAACTAGGTAAACTCGGTTGGTTAGCTGCCTTTATATATGTTGCAGGTTCGGCTTTACGCTTAGCACGCTTTAATACACAAATTGGTACCGCCGATAAACGCTTTTTTCAAGGGTTAGCCAGCCCTTCAGCTGCCGCGCTGGTGGCGGGCCTGGTTTGGGTAGGTGTAGAGTACGGTGCTGATGGTGATGACTACGGCTGGTTGGTTGCTATTATCACCTCGGCCGCCGGATTACTGATGGTAAGTAATTTCAAATACAACTCGTTTAAAGAAGTAAACTGGCATGGCAAGGTTCCCTTTGTGGCTTTGCTTATTATACTTCTTGTTTTTGTAATAGTAGCAACAGAGCCAGCACTTGTATTATTCCTAGTGTTTGCCTTGTACGCGCTTGCCGGACCGGTCAATACATTTCGTAGTGTGGACAAGATGACTTTAGATGATGTTGTAGGCGACCATGAAGAAAACGATGCTGATTTTCGTGATGACGAGGAATCTAATGATTCAAGTGAATCCGAGTCAGAGGAGTCTGAAACATCACGTAAAAGTACTTAATATAGACGTTTCGTTCAAAAAGCGACCACAAGGTCGCTTTTTTTATGTTTTTTTCAAAAAAAGCTTGCCAATAATTCTGAGGTTTGTAGAATGCGCTCCACTTCGACGGGACAGGCCAAACGGCAACACTGAAGAAGGGTTATCAGTCACGCTACAGAGCAGCACAGGTAACGGTTTTTAGCTTCAAACACTTTTAGAAAAAACTTTCAAAAAGATGTTGACGCAGAAAACGAAACGCGTAGAATGCGCATCCCGCTTCGGGGAGAAACGAAGCAGTCACCAAAAGGCAATGGCCAATCGGGTGAAGCAGGAAGTGCCACACTACAATATGTAATGTAGGTCCTCCTTGCGCAAAACGAAAAAAGCTTCGCTTTATTGTTTTGCACGATAGTTCTTTAACAATTTGTAACAAGACAATCTGTGTGGGCACTCGTTAAGAGTGTCAACCGAAGATTCATAAAAAGTTT
>NZ_JAESDK010000030.1 GCF_019249245.1 Alteromonas lipotrueiana
GCCTGAATATCGCGCGTGGTCATGCCGCGGGCATAGAGTGCGACAATGCGCTCATCAAAGCCGTTTAGTTGACGTTCGCCTTTGCGTACTAATTTGGGGTCGAAACTGCCATTGCGATCGCGGGGAATATTGAGCTCAACATCACCGTTGGTGCTGCGAACACGCTTCTTCGTTTTGCCGTTGCGGGAGTTGCCGCTATTGTTACCCGTCGCATCGTTGGGCGCGTAGCCCAGATGGGCTTCCATTTCGGCTTCTAACGCTCGTTCAGCAACCTTCTTGGTAAGCTGCTTGAGCAGGCCAGCTTCGCCTAAAATGTCTTCTGGTGAATCACAGTCGTCAAGCAGTTGGTCGATGAGTTTGTCTGATATTGGCATTCCGATATCCTTCTAAGGAGTTGATAAGAATGCCATTTACACAGATATTTTTACACTCTCCTTCTTACCTGCCCACACATTTATAAAAATTAAGTGACGTTATATTAGCAATATGAAACGGCTTAACAATTGTGTTTATCGTTCTAAACCGGCTTGTGAACCGCTTCTTAAACTATTTCCAATAATGAAACTTTAGTTTCATACGACCTTATTACTACCTTTTCGCCTTTTTTATTTTTCACTGCGCACTACCCTTTTCATCTGGAACAACTCCTGCATTTATCTTCATCGTCTTTCAATGCTAAGGAGTGTGTCTATGTCTGAACATCAATACCCCACCCCCCCATTTTCAAAGCAAGATACTGGCGACTTACCGGGCCAGGAGCATTCTATGGACCCTGAGCCACAATTTACCGCCTCGCAATATAAAAGTGCCGACAAACTTTCCGGAAAGGTAGCGCTGATCACTGGCGGCGATTCAGGCATAGGCCGTTCTGTGGCTGTACTGTTTGCTCGTGAAGGCGCAAAAATTACACTGACTTATCTTCCCGAGGAGGAACAGGACGCCAAGACAACCGTCAAATACGTAGAAGAAGCCGGCGGCGAAGCGCTGATGGTTTGTTGTGACGTGACCAAACCCGATAATTGCGAAAACGTGGTTTCCAAAACGCTGGAGCAGTTTGGTCAGCTGGATATTCTGGTAAACAATGCTGCGTTTCAAAATCATGTGGATGATGTTGATTCCTTGTCGTTTGAACAGTGGGATAAAACCTTTCAAACCAATATTTACGGTTACTTTAGGATGGTGAAGGCCAGTTTGCCGCACTTACAAAAAGGGGCAGCGATCATCAATACCGGCTCAATTACCGGGTTGGAAGGCTCTGCAGGCTTGCTGGATTACTCGTCAACTAAAGGTGCGATTCATGCGTTCACTAAGACCCTGGCTCAAGAATTGGTCGATCGTGAAATCAGGGTGAACTGCGTAGCACCGGGGCCGGTCTGGACGCCATTAAATCCGGCGGAACGCAGTCGTGAAAGTGCAAAGCATTTTGGTGAAAAGACACCCTATGGACGTCCGGCGCAACCTGAAGAGATGGCTCCTACCTACGTATACCTGGCTTCAAACGCTGACTCTGGTTACTTAACCGGTCAGGTTATTACTTTACTGGGCGGCAGTACGCGCGCAGGTTAATATTTAGCAAATCTAAGGAATCTTATGTCTAAAATTATATTGATCACCGGCGCCTCCAGCGGTATTGGCAAAGCCACTGCGCAAGCTGCCGTTAAGGCTGGCCACAAAGTGGCTCTGACAGCGCGTCGTGAAACCAAACTGAAAACATTAGTCGATGAACTTGGAAAAGACAATGCGGTGGCTTTTGCGGCCGATGCGACCTCTTATGAAGAACAGCAAAAGGTGGTCGAGCAAACAGCAGAACACTACGGGCGTATTGACGTTGTGTTTGCCAACGCGGGAAAAGGCGTGTCACAGGCGGGTACCGAAAACGGCGACCCAAAAGATTGGGATGCGTTAATCGATATTAATGTAAAAGCGTTATTATGGAGCGCACATCTTACCCTTCCCCATTTGCGCCAAACCAAAGGACATTTTATTCTGACCAGTTCAGGGGCAGGCCGTCGACCTATACAAGGCTCCATTTATGGGGCATCAAAATGGTTTGCTTACGGGTTTGGTCAAAACCTGGCGCAAGAAATGAAAGAATGGGGAGGCCGATGCACGACCATTTGTCCTGGAGTAGTCAATACCCCATTTTTTGATGAAGCAAAAGATGACAAGCTACAACCTCAAGATGTGGCCGACGCGGTGGTGTTCGCTATTGATGCTAACCAACGCAATAGTGTACGCGAGATTTATCTGATGCCTACTAACTAACATTTCATCAGGTGTAAGCCGGCCTGTATCTGACAGGCCGGCCCCGCGTTTGTCTTTTTTTACCCATGTTCTTTTGTCGATAGTCAGGCTACATTAGGTCTTTTGAAGCGTTTACACCAATGCGTAAACCTGATTATTGTGGGGTCTGATGTGAATGAGCAGCAAGTAGCCGGGCGTATCGCCTACCGCATTTTGCAGCATTTTGATAAAAGCTTTCGATGGTTTTCCCGTATTACCCGCGGGGCGCAGGAACGCTTCGAAAAAGGTCAATGGCAGGCAACCCAATCGTGTGTAAAAGAACGCATTACTATTTATGAAACCAGTCTGGCTGAAGCAGTAGCCGATATTTATCACGATGTCACTGTACATCAGCAAAACGAGTTGTTTTGGCAAATATTAAAACAGCATTTTGAAAGCTTACTTTCTGGACACCCACAGTTCGAGTTGGCCGAAACCTTCTATAACTCTGTTATCGGGCGCTTGTTTCAGCATCAAAAAATTGACAACAAAGTGATGTTCTTACAACCCAGTCAATGTTATCTACCCGGCCACCATCGCCACAAAGTTATTAATAGTTTTGACCCGTCGACGACGGTTCGAAAAATGTACCAGACGTTGTTTAAGGTGTACCGGTTTAATGTACCGTTTGAAGACAAAGAACGTGACTTTTGTCATCTTGAACAGGCATTAAGAGAGCGGCTTACCAGAAAACAACTGGCAAGTGTTACCGCAGTAGAAATGTTACAGCCTGTGTTTTATCGCTCGAAGGCCGCTTATGTCATTGGCCGGATATGTATGCCTTCACACACATTACCCTTTGTAATTGCATTACAAACCAATGCTAACCAGGCCATATTTGTCGATGCTCTACTAACTGACCGCAAAGATTTAAGCGTTATTTTTGGATTTGCGCGCTCGTATTTTATGGCTGACACTTTGTATCCGGCAGAAGTTACTGCTTTTTTACAAGAGTTATTGCCAAACAAAAAACACTTTGAACTGTACATGGCTTTGGGTCATTTTAAACACGGTAAAACCGTATTCTACCGCGACTTTCTTGCCCACCTGCAACGTAGCCACGACTGTTTTGAAGCAGCCCCGGGTACCCGCGGCCTGGTTATGATGGTATTTCATCTGCCATCTTATGGCGTGGTGTTTAAAATCATTAAAGATGAATTTGCCGAAAGTAAAAACATTACCCGTCAGCACGTAAAAGACTGCTACAAATTGGTGAAGATGTCTGATCGGGTAGGACGCATGGCTGACACCCACGAATATGTTAATTTCAAACTTCCCCGAGACCGGGTCAGTAATGAATTGTTAGAAGAACTGCAACGCACCTGCGCGTCAAGTATTGAGCTGACCGAAAGCGAGTTAATTATACGCCATATGTACATAGAGCGAAAAATGACCCCGCTTAATTTATATCTGGAGCAGGAAACCGACCCCGAAAAGCTACGTCATACTATTAACGAGTTGGGTTTGTGTATCAAGCAAATTGCATTGGCTAATATATTTCCAGGCGATATGCTCTCGAAAAACTTTGGTATTACCCGCCATGGCCGCGTTATATTTTACGATTACGACGAGATTTGTTTAATGAAGAATCGTAATTTCCGGGCGCTACCCAAAAGTGATGATCCTTATGCCATCGACACATTGTCGGTGGCCCCTGATGATGTGTTTCCCGAACAATTTGAACATTTTATTGTGGGCAAACGCCACTTAAAAACCCTGCTAAAAACCTTGCACGGAAACTTACTGACCGCCAGCTATTGGCGCGAAATGCAACGTATCGCTCAACGTGGCGAAGTGCAAAATTTTACGCCGTATAATTCGCAGATGTGTTTTCCCAGAGAAACACCAGGTGAATCAAAAATTCGCCCCTATAACAGTAGGTAAAGTGATCGGTTTATGTAGTTGGACCTGTAAAACTAACGACGATGCATCCAAACGGATAGTTGCCTACGGGAAGATTTGCGTATCATGAAAGCGTTGATAATAGAAGATGATGTAACGGTTGCCGAACATGTTCAGCAAGGGCTTGATGCCGCTGGTCATGACACAACGGTGGTCAGTGATGGAACCCGCGGGCTGGAAACGGCTCGCCAAAGTCAGTGGGATATTATTATCCTGGACATTATGTTGCCCGGAGAGGACGGTATGTCGGTATTGCGCTCGCTGCGTGAAGACGACAATCAAACTCCCGTACTGCTATTAAGTGCAAAAAGTCAGGTTGAAGATAAAGTACAAGGCCTTCGCACCGGAGCTAATGACTACCTGACAAAACCCTTTGCCGTTGAAGAGCTGCTGGCCCGTGTAGAGGGACTTGCCGGGCGGGTTCAGGACACCACTACCGCCTTAAAAGTAGGCGACCTGACCCTTGACCTGTTAAACCGTAAGGTGACGCGCGGGGACACCGAAATTGATCTTCAGTCAAAAGAATTTCAACTGCTGGAGTGCCTGATGCGTAATCGGGGCAAGGTAGTAACCCGTTCGATGCTGCTTGAACATGTCTGGAATTATCATTTTGATCCACAGACCAATGTTATCGATGTTCACATCAGCCGGCTACGCCAAAAGGTTGATAAAACATTTAATGTGCCGTTAATCGAAACTGTGCGCGGCACAGGCTATCGTATCGCGGAAAATCAACCGTGATAGCAATTCGCACCTTTACCCGAAGCTCCAGCTTCCGGTTAGGTGCTCTGCTTACTCTGCTATCAAGCGCCGCTATGACTTTTGTCATTTATGTATGGTCGCTTTCAAATGAAGAAACGCTATTGCACGAGGCGCGCGCAGCGGTTGATGCGCAGGTGTGGGGATACCAGGCCTGGTATCGCGCCGAGGGTCGCGCCGGGCTTATTGAGGCTATCAACAACAATCCATTTTCTACCTCGTCCACTCTGGTAAGTCTGCAAAGTGCTGAAGGCCGGTTTTTGGCCGGAAATCTAACCTCTCTAGACCGTTTAACCGTGCCTGAGGATACCGACTTTTTTCAGTTTGTATTTAGCGCCGAAATGCTATCAGGAGCACGCCTTGATGAGGCCCAGCGGGCGGTTTTATTCAAAGATATTACGCTACCGGATAACAGTCGGCTGTTTGTTGCCCGGGACATTGAAGATTTGTACACCGCACAATGGATAGGCCAATCTTTCAGCTGGGTATTTGTCGCCGTTCTAGGCTGTATTTCGGGCCTGAGTTTTGGTGTGGCTATGTATGTAGTAAACCGTATTAACCGAATGTCGCAAACTGCCGATTCGATTATGCAAACCGGCAACCTTACCGAACGCCTTGCCATAGACAGTAACTGGGACGACTTAAGCAAACTGGCTGTGGTGTTTAACCGTATGCTGGATAAAATTGAAGTTTCCGTAGAAAACATCAAATCGGTCTCTGACAATATTGCACACGATTTGCGCACACCATTAAGCCGTTTGCGCTCAAAATTAGATCGACTGCCTGAAGGGGAAATTAAAACCCAGGCGCAGGCTGAAGCTGACAACTTATTAGGTATGTTCAGTGGCTTGTTGCGCATCGCTGAAATAGAAAGCAAACGACAACGTCAGGGATTTACCATCATCAGCCTGACCGAAGTATTGCGCGATGTGGTGGACCTTTACGAGCCTTATTTTGAAGAACATCAAATGACATTGGTCAAGCATATTGATTCGGTAATGCTGCATGGCGATCCGAATCAGTTGTTTCAGATGATGGCAAACTTGCTGGACAATGCGGTCAAATATGCTGGTACAGGGGCCTATGTGGAAATAAAATTGGCTATTGTAGGCCAGCGTATTGTGTTAGGCGTATCTGATAACGGAGCGGGTCTTAACGAAAAACATTTTGCTCAGCTTGACCGACGGTTTTACCGGGCTCAGGCAAGCAGAACTACCGCGGGCAATGGGCTGGGTTTGTCCATGGTTAAAGCCGTTGCCGAGCTTCACCATGGTACCATTTACTATACGCCCGACCCGCTTTTGGCCGGCTCTGGATTCGGTGTTTTTATTACTTTTGCAAAAGATGATACGCTTTGTGGCTAGAGCCATCGGGCCTGACACTTGGTCACCACGTCCTCATAAATAACGGAGCCGAACAATAGGCCGTTAATCGAGCTCAGCCTAAACTGGTTTTTGCCTATTCAAGAGTCCACCCGATTAACATTATATCCATCAAAACCAGACTATATTGTGAGATGAACGTCTATCGCTAAAACAAAGAGTCCATGGTGTATTGCGCCAGCAACTACTGCTCTTTGCTGACGTGAATACACAAAACAGGGCTATTGTTTTTGCATAAAAATAGTAACTTCGGCCACCACTACACCATATTTTTTGATGTACGACTTGTTCATCAAGGTTGAATCATCAAAAGCAAAAAACCAGTCGTCAAAATTTACATGGTAGGTTGTGTCATCCACTGGCAAATCCATCTCATACGTAAAATTAAACGCATTGCCATAACTGGTACCTTGCGCCGGACCATCTATATCTGCGGCTCGGCCAATAAATGAATCTGTACCATCTGAGGTAATTTTCCAGGTTCTTTGTTTGGGCCCATCTCCTACGCCGTAGTCAAAGGTTTCATCCATAATCAGCGTATCGCCTTCGATTCGGCCGTTTATGTCGACCTTGAAACGCTGTACGACTTCACCGCTCCAGTTTTGCGCTATGCCCCAGGCCTTTACGTTACCGTTAAAAAATTGTTCTATGTTTAACTTAGGCTGTATCTGTTGATATGTCTGACCCTCTGGGGCCCCTGCACACCCTGCCAGTAGCACCAGACTCCCTGCAAATGATAATGCCTGAAATGTTTTTTTCATGATTTTGCCTTTTTCAGAAGTTGTTCACGAAATTCGGGTTCAGAAGTATTTTCACCTAACCAAATATCAAAAAACCGCTGGGTGAAGTCAGCATCCTCTATTGTTCCAATAGCTTCCCCGTTGTAGAAAAATTGGGTGCTATTATTGTTTGTGGCAATGCCTGTCAGTACATCGGTGTTGCTGATATCCGGGAAAATATCCTGCATCTGCGTTTGCCAAAGCTGAGATTTTTGTTCATTGTCCAGGCCTTGCTTTTTCATCTCTTTGATACTGTGCTTCGCAATCTGTTTTCCTTCAATATCGCGCAGATAAACCAGCCTTAAAGCAAAGGGCGGCTTGTTTTGCCATTTTCCGTCAGGCGCATACAACGTGGCATCATAAATATCCCAAAAATATCGGGAAAAGCGAGCTTCGCCCACTTTAGCAGGGGCTTCCATTGCCTTTTTTATCGGGTTAGAAACCTCTGCACTAACGCTAAATGCAAATAAACACATTATCAGCAGACAAAAACGCATGGCCGAATCCTTATAAACAGGTTTAAATTGAATACCGGTCTGGCAAACTTTATGATCATGCATTACAAATTTGTATAAACCGGATTTACGCAATTGCTCACCTCGTCTACGTTAGAAAGCAGGCTAAGTATTCAACGACCCAGCCCTTTACAACCTTTTACACCAGACTGGCCTGGTGCGCAGCATCTAAGGTTGTTTATTAAGCGTGACGACACACTGCACTCGATCATATCAGGCAATAAATGGCGTAAATTGAGTGAGCAGTTAGTCCAATGCTCCTCATTACCCACCCATATCGTAAGCTTTGGCGGCGGATACTCGAATCATTTGCATGCTTTAGGTTATCTGTGCGGGCAGCTGGGTATTTTATTTACCGCTATTGTGCGAGGCGACTATAGTCAGAATCTCACGCCTATGTTGCACGACTTACAGCGCTGGCAAAGCAAAGTTTGCTATGTAAGTCGCATTGAATATCAACAACGTAACCATCCTGATTATCTGCACCAGCTTGGTCAACGCTACCCTGACAGCATTATAATTCCTGAAGGTGGCAGCAACCAAACCGCGCTTCACGGTGTAGGGCAAATTATCAAGGAACTGCGCACTCAGACAGAAAACATTGACGCGATTATTGCGCCCGTGGCCAGTGGAGCAACATTGGCAGGACTTGCCCAGTATTGTGCGATACAGCCGTCTTTTGAGCGCACTCAGGTTATTGGTATTGCCGTTTTAAAGGGCGTTGACTATCTTGAGTCGCTGGTGAGCAATTTATTAACGCACACGTTAGAAAACTGGCATATAGAACATCAATATTGCGGCCGCGGTTATGCAAAAGCCGATGCTGAAGTGCTGGAATTATGTACCCAAATGCATCATCAGTACGATATCCCCATAGAGCCGGTTTATTCAGGCAAGTTGTTTTTAGCAATGAAGAAAAAAATCGCTGCAGGCGACTTTGCCCCTGGCAGCAAGCTGGTGCTACTTCACACCGGCGGGTTACAAGGCAACAGAAACTGATCTGAGCGATCGTTTTTTTCGTTAAATTATTACGGCAGGCAAGATGTTTAAGCATCTTTGCGTTTTTCTCAATTTATAACCGTTTTTATTGTGTCATCGGCTGCCGGTGAAGGCACAGGAGGTTTTTCCCATGATAAATGGTCCAACCCAACTTTCTCAGCCCCTACAGGCTTTAGTCACACGCGCTTTAACGCTGTGTGAAATAATGCTGCCTCACTGTGAGGCTATCTATCCCTTCGCGGCTATTTACGAAGATGGCAAGGTGGGCTGCTTATTTTCCGATGAGCAAGTTAAATATCAAAATGAAAGTTATCTCATCGAGCAGCTTCAGTGGCGTATCATCGATACGACTACTGATTCAAATAGCTACAGTGTGCTGGTGTATGCCGCTAGTGTGCAAACCGAGTTTCATGAAAAACTTGACGCTATTGCCATTACCACTACCCGTCCTGACGGTGAAGAAAACCTGTTGCTTTATCCTTATTTTCGGGTTGGCAAAAAAATAGTCGTTTCTCCGCCTATTGCCAGCTAAACGGCAAGATTCGTATTTATAAAATAGTACGCCTCGTCAATATTTTCAGTATAGACGGGGCGTTTGTGTTTGCTAATCTTGTTAGATTTGGTTAACACTACATAACCCTTTTAAGGTACCAGCTGCATCAACTTTGCTTGCCAATTTAATGATGTCTGCTAGGATTCAGCGCAAATTTCAACGGCCTTGGAACTGACCCTATGTCTCGAGTATTAATTATTGGCGCCGGTGGCGTCGCAAGTGTAACTGTTAAAAAATGTGCCCGTTTGCCCGAACAATTTGATGAAATTTACCTGGCCAGCCGCACCGTTTCAAAATGCGAAGCCCTACAAAAAGAAGTGGGCGAAGATCGCGTGAAAGCGGTTTTTGCAGTGGATGCGGACAATGCCAGCGAAGTTGAAAAACTGATCAATCAAACCAAACCTGATTTGGTTATTAATCTTGCCCTGCCCTATCAGGATTTGCCCATTATGGATGCGTGTCTGGCAACGGGTGTAGATTACCTTGATACTGCAAACTACGAACCTAAAGACGAAGCCAAGTTTGAATATCACTGGCAATGGGCATACCAGGATAAATTCAAAGACGCTGGCATCATGGCGTTATTAGGTTCTGGTTTTGATCCCGGTGTTACTAATGTTTTTACTGCTTACGCAGCCAAGCACTACTTTGACGAAATCCATTACTTAGATATTGTCGATTGTAATGGCGGTGATCACGGCCAGGCTTTTGCTACTAATTTTAATCCTGAAATCAATATTCGTGAAATCACCCAGCGTGGTAAGTTTTTTGAAAATGGCGAATGGAAAGAAACCGACCCTCTAAGTGTTCGTGAAGATCTCGACTATCAAAATATCGGGGTCAGACCTTCTTATTTGATGTATCACGAAGAGCTTGAGTCTATCGTAAAGCATTTTCCGACTATCAAGCGCGCGCGGTTTTGGATGACCTTTGGCGATGCGTATCTGAACCACCTGCGCGTACTTGAAGGTATCGGTATGACCAGCATTAAGCCGGTTGAGCACCAAGGCCAGCAAATTGTGCCGCTTGAGTTTTTAAAAGCCGTACTTCCAAACCCAGGTTCGCTGGCTGAAGGTTATACGGGAATGACCTGTATCGGCACCTATATTACAGGTATGAAAGACGGTCAGGAAAAAACTATTTTCATCTATAACAATTGCGATCACGCCAAAACCAATGAAGAAGTGGGTGCGCAGGCCGTGTCTTACACTACCGGTGTTCCAGCGATGATTGGTGCTAAGCTGATGCTAAACAAGGTTTGGAAAAAACCGGGCGTATGGAACATGGAACAATTTGACCCAGACCCATTTATGGAAGAGCTAAACCAGCATGGCCTGCCATGGCACGTTCTGGAATGTGAAACCAGCCCGTTTAGCCGCTAATTCAGGAGAGTCCTTTGACCAATCTGACCCAGCGCCGTGATATTCCATCACCTTGCTATGTGCTTGAAGAAGCGCGACTAATAGAAAACCTTGAACTTATGGAGCGAGTTCAAAAAGCGTCCGGCGCCAGAATTATTCTGGCGCTTAAAGGTTTTTCTATGTGGTCGAGCTTCGACATCATAAAACCTTATCTACATGGTGCGACTGCCAGCTCGGTATGGGAAGCAAGACTTGCCAGTGAAATGGGTAAAGAGGTGCACGCCTATGCCCCGGCTTACAAACAAGCCGACATCACCCAGCTGGCCAATTTGGTTAATCACCTTTCGTTTAACAGTCTGTCCCAGTGGCAGACTTATAAGGAAGCGTTACCAGGTGTGTCGCTAGGTTTGCGTATTAACCCTGAACATCAGGAAGCGAATACGCCCCTTTACGATCCGGCAGCGCCGGGCTCACGCTTGGGAATTCGTGCAGATCAACTTGATGGCCAAAACCTAAGTGGTATCGATGGCTTTCATTGTCATAATTTGTGTGAATGTGACTCTTTCGCTACTGAGCGCACACTTAATGCCATTGAAGCACGGTTCGGGCCATGGCTGGATAAGCTGAAATGGCTTAATTTAGGCGGTGGTCATTTAATGACTAAAAAAGGATACGACGTCGAGCACTTAATTGGAGTGTTAAAAGACTTCAAACAGCGGTATCCACATTTAGATGTTATTTTGGAGCCCGGTTCGGCCGTTGCCTGGCAAACCGGCCCTTTGATTGCCGAAGTGGTCGATGTAGTAAACAACCAGGGTGATATCGCTATTTTAGATATTTCAGCCACCGCCCACATGCCTGATGTGTTAGAAATGCCTTATCGACCGGATATCGCCCAAGCTGGTGAGCGCGGTGAAAAAGCGTTCGACATTAAACTAGGTGGTAACTCCTGTCTGGCGGGTGACGTCATTGATACATACTCATTCGATGCGCCTTTGCAACCAGGCGACCGTATCCAGTTTGAAGATATGATGCATTACACTATGGTAAAAACGACGTTTTTTAACGGTGTTGAACATCCGGCTATCGGAATATTACGCACTTGTGGAAAATTTGAGCTGGTTCGCGAATTTTCATACGAGGATTTTAAAGGTCGTTTGTCCTGAGTCGTATTATTTTTGTTGCGTGTTAATTGAAAAAGCCACATTTTGAAATGTGGCTTTTTGGTTTATACGGGCAATGGTTTAAATAACGCCTTTTCCATTGGCTACGCCCGTATCGTCCACTTCGCCCTCGGCTAATACAATTTCATCAAGTGTTAGCTTATAGCGCGTGCCGGCTTTCGCTACAATGTTGTATTCCAGCCCCTGCATTTTATCTTCATCAACCTGAATTTCAGTTTCTTTATTGGGGTGCAGCAACTCATACTTGCCGTCATCATTGTTCTCTTCAATCACGTTAACCATCCAGTTACCGTCCTGAATTTCCAGTTTTAACTTACGGGCAACCATAGTGCATCTCCTGTTAATAATTTAGGATGGGTACGGCGCAGCAACACAAATTGATTAGCTATTTGAATTATTTAGCGCCAACCCTGCCTGATACAACGCATTCTTTTTAAGCTTATAATGCGCCGCTACAATCGCTGCCGCTTTTTTCAGGGGCAGTTCTGCGGTCAGCTGCACAAGCAATTCCAGGGCCTGAGCGGGCAAATCAGCATCCACTTTTTGTACGCCGGCGATCATCAGTACAAATTCGCCTTTCTGGCGCCCCGCTTCACCATCGAGCCAATCAATAATATCCTGAGCATTACCGCTAACAAATGCCTCGTAAGATTTAGATAACTCTTTAGCCATAACCAGCTGGCGCTCATCGCCCAGCACCGTTTTTATGTCGGTTAAGGTATCGCGAATACGCCGGGGCGCTTCGTAAAACACAGTGGTGCAGGTCCGATCGCTCAATTGCTTTAATACCACGCTGCGCGCCTGGCTTTTGGGCGGTAAAAAACCTTCAAAGATAAACCGATCGGTAGGTAACCCCGAACCACTTAAAGCGGTAATAGCCGCGCAGGGTCCGGGTAAAGCCACCACGTTAATGTGATGTTCACGACATTTACGTACAAACACAAAGCCGGGGTCGCTAATAAGCGGCGTGCCCGCGTCACTGACCAGGGCAACCGACTCGCCCCCTTGTAGCCGCTGCACCAACAAGGTTGCACGTTTGTCTTCATTGTGTTCGTGCAACGACATAGTGCGGGTCTTGATGCCAAAATGTTGCAGCAAACGTTGGGTGTGACGGGTATCTTCAGCAGCAATCCAATCTACGCTTTCCAGTGTATGTAATGCCCTAGCGGTAATATCATCAAGATTGCCTATTGGCGTGGGTACAATATAAAGGGTGGCGTGTTCGCTCATGCTTACCTGAAGTGTTGTTTGTAAAGTTAAAAGTGTAACACGCCTAAAGACCGGTTTATCACGCTAACCATAGATTTTCCTGTGCGTTCAGATAAACTTGACACCAAACGGGTTAATCTGGTCAAAAAAGGATTCAGCGTGCATCTGGCAAGCTCATCTCATCTGGTTTTAAAATGTATTCTCTTTAGTGCTGTTCTTAGCCTGACAGCGTGTAGTAGTGGCCCATCAAAACAGCGGCCTGCGCCTGTATCAACGCCTGACACCGTAAGCAAAGAACCGCCGGTAACATTGTCTCCCGAAGCGCTTATTGCAAACGCACGTCAGATTTGGCAGCAGCAAAGCGACAAGGCGCAGCGAGATACCCTTTTATTAGACGCCGCCACGGCATATTTGCAACAGGACCGGCCGCAACAAGCCAGACAAATTCTGCTGATGCTTAACAATGACCAGTTAGAGCGTAAACAGCAAGTTCGCGCCAATACGCTCATTGCTCAAAGCTACATAGGAGCTCCAAAAGCCGAACCTGCCCGGCTTATTGACTTATTATTACCGTTAGACACAGAAACCGGCCTCAAAACACGCCAGTTACGCACATTGACCGCTTTGTATGAGCGTCAGGGGGATTATTTGGCCGCTGCCAATGCCATGGTGCAGTATAAACAACCTGACGCGAATACGGTTGCCCTGTTATGGCAATGGGTGAACAAAGCCGAGGTGTCTGATACGGCTGCCAGCACCTATCCGGCGTTACAACCCTACCTGGCCTTACGCGATTTGGTGGTAACGTATGGGTTAAATCATCAGGCTTTGGCATCCCAACTACAGCAATTCAAACAAGTTTATCGGGGTCAGCCGTTGGTGCAGCATTTACCCCCTGCAATTGAACATGCCGCAAGCTTGTCGGTTAATAACATAGACGATGTAGCAGTTTTATTACCGCTGACGGGTCGTTTCGCTGCAACCGGTGAGCTCATTAAGCAGGGTATTTTGGCCGGGTATTATCTTGAGTCAGCAAACGAGTCTCGTCGCCACGCCAGACAGCTTACTTTTATTGATACCAACGATAAAACTGCCGAACAAATTATTAACGAGCTGAGCAATATCAAATGGGTTATCGGCCCCTTGCTAAAAGAAACCATTGAAGCGATTGCCCCACGACTTGATACACAAACCCGCTTACTGGCGTTAAATCGTATCGGGCTGCCTACACACCGCGCGCTGTCTGACTCAGCGTTGTCTTTAATTCCCGAAGCGTTACAGGTAAACAACTTACTGCCACGCCATGCTGCATTTTTTGCGCTGGCGCCTGAAGATGAAGCGTACCAGCTTGCCGAGCAAATTTTCA
The DNA here is from genome assembly GCF_019249245.1 of Alteromonas lipotrueiana. Taxonomy (GTDB): domain Bacteria; phylum Pseudomonadota; class Gammaproteobacteria; order Enterobacterales; family Alteromonadaceae; genus Alteromonas; species Alteromonas lipotrueiana. Next base: position 14,293 of record NZ_JAESDK010000030.1, read on the forward strand.
AACAAGGTCATCGAGCACCTATTGTGGTTGCCGCTCAAGGGGCGATTTACCAGCGTTTGCTTGACGCCTTTTCGACTCGCTGGAAACAACTAAGCGATGATAAACAAGTTAATCAAACACGAGAACTGGACATTGTACGGTATACCGACAGCAAATCGTTGAAAGAAGGTATTACGGCATCTTTAGGTGTCGCTCAAAGCAAAGAGCGTATCGATCAAATACGTTATATGGTGAACGAAAAACTCTACAATGTAACTCGTAACCGGCGCGATATTGACGCGATTGTGGTGTTTGCGTCTGCAGAACAAACTGAGTTGTTAAACCCGATGATAGAAGCCAGCTTGAGCCCGTTTGATGGCCAAAGCGTGCCAGTCTATGCCACCTCACGCTCAATGGAGTACGACAGCAGTAATAATCAATGGCGTGATCTGCAAAATGTTCGATTTATCGATATGCCCTGGCTAATGCCTGAAAATCGCTGGACGACATTAAAACAGGAAACATCAGCAATATGGCCACGCCAAAGCACTTCACAATCGCGCTTTTTTGCTTTTGGTGTTGATGCCTACCAAATGCTGCCTTATGTCGAAACATTAAGTTTGTTACCTCAAATCAAATATCAGGGTTTGACCGGGACACTATCGGGTAACAATACCGGCGAGTTAAAGCGGTTGTTACCCCAGGCTATGATTGACAATCAGCGTATTGAACAACTTAATATGGCCCGGTAACTATGTCGCGGCGCCTGGGACAGCAGGCTGAACAACGTGCGGTAACCTTTTTACAGCAACAGGGTCTGACGTTAGTGGCGTGTAATGTACATAGCCGTTTTGGTGAGCTTGATATTGTTATGCGTGATGGCGCGTACTGGGTATGTGTTGAAGTAAAAGCCCGGGCCAGTCATCATCATGGTCATCCGGCCGAGTTTGTAACGGCGGCCAAGCTCACAAAAATGACCAAAACCTTTGTCCGGTTTTTGATTGATCAGGGGCATAACCCAAACCACACACCACAGCGCTTTGATGTGGTAACCTTTAACAATGATCATCTGCAATGGTTTAAAAACATTGCTGGTTAAGTTATTTATCTCAGGTAGTCATCACTATGATTGAACAAATAAAAGCCAATTTTACAGAAAGTATTCAAACTAAAATTGCAGCCTCAGAAACCCTGCCCGACTCTATCGAAAAAGCAGCCCATATGATGGTAGAAGCGCTTATTCGAGGTAATAAAATCTTGAGCTGCGGAAACGGCGGTTCTGCCGGTGATGCTCAGCACTTCTCCTCTGAGATGCTTAATCGCTATGAGCGCGATCGACCCAGCCTGCCGGCGATTGCATTAAGTACCGACACCTCTACTATTACCTCAATTGCCAATGATTACAGCTATGACGAAATTTTTGCTAAGCAAGTTCGTGCACTAGGTCAATCTGGAGATATTTTGCTGGCTATCTCAACCAGTGGTAACTCAAGAAATGTTATTGCCGCAATGGAGGCCGCCTTATCCCGTGATATGACTATTGTTGCTTTAACCGGAAAAGATGGCGGTGAGATGGCCGGCTTTTTGAACGACCACGATGTCGAAATTCGGGTGCCGTCAAATCGTACCGCCCGTATTCAGGAAGTTCATTTGCTGGTTATTCACAATTTGTGTGAATGCATTGATGACAGCTTGTTTCCTGCTGAACATCCGGAATCTGTGTAATATGACCAGACAATGGCTTAGCGCATGTTCGCTTGCGCTTATTGTAACCTTAAGCAGTATTCAGGGCTGCGCGGTAATTGCGGTAGGGGCTGGCGCCGCGGCGGCAAAAGTGGCCCATGACCGCCGTACAGTAGGAACTCAGTTAGATGACAAAAACGCAGAAGGTAAGGTTTCATTTCGCTGGGCCGAAAATCAGCGTTTAAAAGAGGAAACGAATCTGCAGGTCGATATATATAACGGCGTGGCGTTAGTTACTGGCCAGGCCCCTGATAGCGGGTTAATAAGTCAGGCTATTGCCCAGGTTAAAGAAGTCGAACATGTGCGAAAAATTCATAATCAGGTACGGGTGGGTGAACCGCTAGGCGCTTCGTCCCAGGCGTATGATATTTGGCTGGCTAACAAGGTTCGCGCGAAGTTACTGACCAGCGAAAATGTGCCGGCTATGCAAATCCGCGTGGTTGTACAAAATGCTGAAGTATTTTTAATGGGCAGAGTAAACAATCAGGAAGCGACCTATGCGGTGGATATTGCACGTAATGTAGATGGCGTAACCCGGGTAGTACGGGCCTTTGAAATTTTATAAGTATATTTAAAAGCGGTCGGGGGTAAACCTGGTGGTTTGCTACCGACTGATCTATTCAACCCAAAATTCAATAATCATTGTATCTTTTTGAACAGACCTAAGCTGCACTTCTACGCTGCCAGCCTTTGCCTAGCCATTTACTTCAATATGTCGGGCACCTGAAAAAATAAGTACTCAAAGTCATGTCTGGAACTGAAAATAAAACCGCTACCGCCCTGCTGGTGGCAGCTGCCCTGTTTATGGAAATACTGGATGCCACCATTATTACCACTGCCCTGCCCATTATGGCTCAGGATTTTAACGTGCCGGCAGCGCATCTTTCGGTTGGCGTAAGTGCTTATTTGGTAGCGGTGACTATTTTTATTCCTATCAGTGGCTGGGCCGCTGACCGCTTTGGGGCCCGACGTATTTTTTCGCTGGCAATCATATTGTTTGTAAGTGCCTCTGTGCTGTGTGGGTTAAGTACCAGTTTGCAGGAATTTACCGCTGCGCGAATTTTACAGGGCGTAGGCGGAGCCATGATGGTGCCGGTGGGCCGGCTGGTGGTTTTACGGCATTTACCCAAAGATAAAATTGTTAAAGCCATGGCTATTTTAACCTGGCCGGCCCTGGGAGCGCCTTTGATTGGGCCGGTTTTAGGTGGCTGGATAGCACAAACCTGGCACTGGTCATGGATTTTCTTTATCAATATTCCATTAGGGGCTGTGGCGCTGGTTTTTACTTATTTATTGCTTGATAACGAAAAAGGCGAGCACCAGCGCTTCGACTTAAAAGGGTTTGTGCTAAGTGGCGCTGGCTTTGGTACGTTAATGGCTGGACTAGAACTATTAAGCAGTCACCCAGGCGAGCCTTTGTGGCCGGTAATTCTGATAACCGCAGGCGCCCTGGTCATTGGTTTAAATATTCGCCATATGCTACGCGCTGACCAGCCGCTTTTTTCGCTAAACGCCATTCGTTACCGAACATTTCGGGCCACCATTTTTGGCGGTTCGGTTATTCGTATTGCACTGTCCAGCGCTCCCTTTCTTATTCCGCTTATGCTGCAATTGGGAATGGGCTACTCACCTATTCAGGCCGGCACGGTGCTGCTGTGGTTATTTGCCGGTAATCTGGCCATCAAACCTGCCACCACCTGGATAATGAACCGCTTTGGTTTTAAACAGGTGTTGACGTACAACACGATACTCATCGCAGCCGGCTTTATAGCGTTAGCGTTTTGTACCCTGCAAACTCCGGGTTGGCTATTAGGTCTGATTTTGTTTACCAGTGGCATGACCCGCTCTATGCATTTGACGGTGCTCAATACGTTAGGCTTTGCTGACATCCCTCAACACAAAATTCGCGATGCCAACACGCTAAGCGCGGTCATTATGCAAATGACCAGAGGACTGGGCATTACTATTGGCGCGCTTGCGTTAACGCTTGCAACACTGCTTTTAGCCGGTTCGGCCGAACAGCCCGAACTGATAGATTTTCAGTTAACCATGGGTATGATGGCGATTATTGCACTGCTTTCGATTGTCGACAGTTTACGTTTACCCGCCCATGCAGGTAGCAGTATTTTGAAAAAATACTAACCGTGAACATAGCGCAGTTATCTGTCCATTTTAGGTATTTCTATTAAGTATTCCAAGGAAGTAGGTGAAGGGTAAGCGATGGGCTCTGTAGTATAGACCGGGGTTACGCTTACCGCTTTGCGCTGAGTCGATTTTGTCGACAATCTCTCCTTCAAACTTTGACAACCACAGATAAAACCTCTACATTGTCGACACAATACATCTTCTTAACATTATCCAGACCATGACATTGCCCATCGAAGTTGCAATAACCAGCGCTGAAAAAACTTTTTTTCAGCTACGAAAGGATATTGTCGAAGGCGTCATTGTGGCCGGCGCGAAACTTAGCGAAACTGAGCTTTCTGGTCGCTACGCCGTAAGCCGCGCAGTTATTCGTGAAGCCATTAGCCGGTTGATGAGCTGTCATCTGGTTGAACGAAAAGCCAATATTGGCGCAAAAGTAGTAACGCTTTCGGCCGCGGGGCTTAAAGAGCTGTATCAGGTCAGAGAGTCATTAGAAGGTATGGCGGCACGACTGGCTGCCCGAAATATGAGCGATGGGGAAATTCAGGATTTACAACACCTGCTTGACGAGCACAGTGCCCAGGTAAAAGAGGACCAATCTTATTACCAGGAGGCCGGCGATGTGGATTTTCATTACCGCATTGTTCAGGGCAGCAAAAACACTCACCTTATCAATGTACTGATTGACGGCCTATATCATTTAGTTCGTATGTATCGTGTACAGCTAGGTATGGCAGGCCCCCGAGTGACCACCGCATTTATAGAACACAAAAATATTGCTCTGGCTATTGCCAATCGTGATGAAGAATTGGCTGAGATGTTGATGCGCCGTCATATTCTTTATTCTCAGCGCAACATTGAAAGCAAGTTAACCGTCTGAATTTTCTATACTTTAAAACTCAAAGAGGTTTTTATGCAATCTGCAGGTAAAAAGTTTCGTGAAGCGCTAAGCGCCAATCATCCCCTTCAAATCGTAGGCACTATTAATGCCTACAGTGCGATTATGGCCAAAAAAATTGGCCATCAGGCAATTTATCTTTCTGGTGGTGGCGTAGCGAATGCCTCTTATGGTCTTCCCGACCTGGGCATGACCTCTCTTAACGATGTGCTGGTTGATGTACAGCGTATTACCAGTGCTTGTGACTTACCTTTGTTGGTCGATATCGATACGGGCTGGGGCGGAGCTTTTAATATTGCCAAAACCATTCGCGATATGGAAAAAGCCGGCGCTGCGGCTGTGCATATGGAAGACCAGGTAGCGCAGAAACGATGTGGTCATCGTCCTAATAAGGAAATTGTCTCTACCAAAGAAATGGTCGACCGTATTACCGCAGCAGTTGATGCTCGTACCGACCCTGATTTTTTCATCATGGCGCGAACCGATGCTTTTGCTCAGGAAGGTTTAGAGGCGGCCATAGAGCGCGCTAAAGCATATGTAGCAGCAGGCGCCGATGGAATTTTTGCCGAAGCCATTCAAACAGAAGAACATTATCGTGCTTTTGCTGACGCATTAGATGTTCCTGTTTTGGCTAATATTACCGAATTTGGTAAAACAGAATTGTGGAATGCCAGTGACCTTGGGCAATGGGGCGCCGCTATGGTTTTATATCCATTAAGTGCTTTCAGAGCAATGAACAAAGCTGCAGAACGTGTCTACCAGCATATTCTGAAAGACGGTGACCAAAAAGCCGTGGTTGATGATATGCAAACCAGAATGGATTTGTACGATTATCTTGGTTATCACGAGTACGAAAAGAAACTCGACAATTTATTCGAACAAGGTAAAAACAAGTAGTCTGTTTTTAGCAGCTTAACCCGTATTTCTAACAAGTATCCTACACACTATAAGCGGAGATATTTCATGGCAAAACAACTTAGTGGCGCAGGCCTTCGCGGCCAGGTAGCCGGTAAAACAGCATTATCGACAGTAGGCATATCTGGTTCAGGTTTAACCTACCGTGGTTACGATATCAAAGATTTAGCCAACAAGTGTCAGTTTGAAGAAGTGGCTCATCTGATTTTAAAGGGTCATTTACCCAATAAGACTGAACTGGCCGATTACAAAACATTGCTAAAGGGACAACGCGGGCTGCCTCAGGCTTTAAAAGAGGTGCTTGAGCGTATTCCTAAAGATGCGCATCCTATGGATGTTCTGCGTACCGGTTGTTCGGTGCTTGGTAATCTGGAAACCGAAGAAAGCTTTGATGCACAGCACACCGTAACCGACCGTATGCTGGCATGTTTTCCTAGCATTATTTGCTATTGGTATCGTTTTAGTCATGATGGCGAGCGTATTGACGTAGAAACCGATGATGATTCCATCGGCGGTCATTTTCTGCATATGCTGCATGGTAAAAAACCAGAAAACCTGCATGAACAGGTGATGCATGTTTCATTGATTTTGTACGCTGAACATGAATTTAATGCTTCAACGTTCACCGCCCGGGTTTGCGCCTCTACCTTATCGGATATGCATTCGTGTGTTACCGGTGCAATTGGTTCACTACGTGGTCCATTGCATGGCGGAGCGAATGAAGCTGCCATGGATATGATTGAACAGTTCAGTTCACCTGAAGATGCTGAAAAGCAAATGATGGGTAAACTGGAACGTAAAGAAAAAATCATGGGCTTTGGTCACGCGGTTTATTCAGACAGCGATCCACGTAACGATATTATTAAACAGTGGTCTAAGAAGCTGTCTGAGCAGGTTGGCGATAAGAATTTGTACGCTATCTCAGAGCGTTGCGAAGAGGTAATGTGGCGTGAAAAGAAACTGTTCTGTAACGCAGACTTTTTCCACGCTTCAGCTTATAACTTTATGGGTATTCCCACTAAGTTGTTTACCCCTATTTTCGTAATGTCGCGTCTTACCGGCTGGGCTGCCCACGTTATGGAACAGCGTGCCGACAACCGAATTATCCGCCCTTCAGCTGAATACACAGGCGAAGAGCCACGCGACGTTCCTGCTATCGAAGCACGATAATCCTTTTTTAATAATAACCGGGCATCCTTTTATGCGGCTGTCCGGTTTTTTCTATTGCACGAGGCAGGCATGAATACTGACTATCGCAAACCCCTACCCAATTCAAATCTGGATTATTTTGATACCCGCGAAGCGGTCAATAATATTAGTCCGGGAACCTATGAAAAACTTCCTTACACCCTTAAAGTCTATGCTGAAAACCTGGTGCGTAAATGTCCACCGGACATTTTGCAGCAGTCTTTAGAACAAATAATATATGGAAAAAAAGACCACGACTTTCCCTGGTATCCTTCACGGGTGGTATGCCACGATATATTAGGCCAGACGGCCTTTGTTGATTTGGCTGGCCTGCGTGATGCCATCGCACAAAAAGGTGGCGATCCGTCAAAAGTAAACCCCGTCGTTCCCACTCAGCTGATTGTTGATCACTCGCTGGCCGTAGAGCACGCCGGTTTTGAAAAAGATGCGTTTGAGAAAAACCGGGCAATAGAAGACCGTCGTAATGATGACCGTTTTCATTTTATCGACTGGACCAAGACCGCGTTTAAAAATGTTGATGTTATTGGCCCGGGTAACGGCATTATGCATCAGATTAACCTTGAGCGTATGTCACCGGTGGTTCATTCAACCAATGGGGTGGCATTTCCAGATACATTAGTGGGTACCGACAGCCATACGCCTCATGTAGATGCGCTGGGTGTTATTGCTATTGGCGTGGGTGGCCTTGAAGCCGAAAGTGTTATGTTAGGTCGCGCTTCTATGTTGCGCCTGCCTGATGTGGTAGGGGTTGAACTTACCGGCAAACCGCAGCCTAATATCACAGCCACCGATATTGTACTGGCGTTGACTGAATTTTTACGTAAAGAAAAAGTGGTATCTGCGTATCTGGAGTTCTATGGGGAGGGGGCAAAGCACCTTACCCTGGGCGACCGCGCGACAATTTCCAATATGACGCCTGAATACGGTGCCACCGCGGCCATGTTCTATATTGATGAACAAACCATCAAATACTTGACCCTCACCGGCCGTGAAGACAAGCAGGTAGCGCTGGTAGAAAATTACGCCAAACAAACCGGCTTATGGGCCGATGAAATGCAAAGCGCGCATTATGAGCGTGTTCTGACGTTTGACTTATCCAGTGTTGGCCGCAATATGGCAGGCCCGTCTAATCCTCATTCTCGTTTACCGACATCAAAATTAAAAGAACATGGTTTACTTGGCGAAGTACACGCTGAGGCCGGAAAAATGCCAGATGGCGCAGTTATTATTGCAGCCATTACCAGCTGTACCAATACCAGTAATCCGCGTAATGTAATAGCCGCCGGTTTGCTGGCTAAAAAAGCCAACGCGTTGGGTTTAACCCGTAAGCCCTGGGTTAAAACCTCCCTAGCGCCTGGTTCAAAAGCGGTCAAACTGTATCTTGAAGAAGCTGATCTGATGAACGAGCTGGAACAGCTTGGCTTCGGTGTGGTCGCGTTCGCCTGTACCACCTGTAACGGTATGAGCGGTGCGTTAGATCCTGTAATTCAACAGGAGCTTGAAGAGCGTGACTTGTACTCGGTGGCAGTATTGTCAGGTAATCGTAACTTCGATGGTCGTATTCATCCTTTTGCTAAACAATCCTTTTTAGCCTCACCAGCATTGGTAGTGGCTTACGCCATTGCCGGAACCATCCGCTTTGACATCGAAAAAGATGCGCTGGGCACCGATAAAGATGGCAACCCCGTTACCTTAAGTGACCTATGGCCAACCGATGAAGACATTGATGCCATGGTTGAACAGTATGTTAAGCCCGAGCATTTCAAAAAAGTGTACGAGCCGATGTTTGATTTAAAAGTTGAATACGGAAAAGACTTAAATCCGTTGTACAACTGGCGTGAACAAAGTACCTACATTCGTCGCCCGCCTTACTGGGAAGGCGCGTTGGCCGCTGAGCGCACCATGACGGGGATGAGACCGTTAGCAATATTGCCAGACAACATCACTACCGATCATCTGTCGCCATCTAATGCTATTTTACCAAGCAGCGCTGCCGGTGAGTATTTGACCAGCATGGGGGTTCCTGAAGAAGACTATAATTCTTATGCGACCCACCGTGGAGACCATTTAACCGCGCAACGTGCCACATTAGCCAACCCAAAGATCTTCAACGAAATGGTTATGGAGAATGGCGAGGTGGTTCAGGGCTCGCTAACCCGGCTGCAGCCAGAAGGCGAAGTTATGCGTATGTGGGACGCTATCGAAGTCTATATGAAGCGTAAACAGCCGCTTATTATTGTTGCCGGTGACAATTACGGTCAAGGTTCTTCGCGTGACTGGGCCGCCAAAGGGGTACGCCTGGCCGGTGTAGAGGTTATTGTTGCAGAAGGTTTTGAGCGTATTCACCGCACCAACTTAATCGGTATGGGTGTTTTACCGCTGGAATTAAAACCCGGCACTACCCGTCATACACTGAAGCTGGATGGCAGTGAAACCTATGATGTAAAAGGGACGCCGCACCCCGGTACTGACTTAACGCTGTGTATTAACCGCAAAGACACTCAGGTTGTTGAGGTACCGGTAACCTGCCGGTTAGACACCTTTGAAGAGCTGTCAATTTACGAAGCTGGTGGTGTACTACAACGTTTTGCACAGGATTTTTTGCAAGCTGAAGACGCGAAACAAAACTAACGCAAACCGGGCCATCTGTAACACCAGGTGGCCCTGATTCAGGAGAACTTTATGTCGCATCCTTCGCAACTTAAAATACCCGCAACCTACATGCGTGGGGGCACCAGTAAAGGTGTTTTTTTTGCGCTTAACGATTTGCCCGAAGCGGCACAAAAGCCGGGCTCGTATCGTGATGCATTGTTATTGCGGGTCATTGGCAGCCCCGATCCCTACCAAAAACATACCGATGGTATGGGCGGCGCTACTTCCAGCACCAGCAAAACCGTCATTTTGTCGGCCAGCGAACGTGCCGGTTACGATGTTGACTACTTATTCGGACAAGTCGCTATCGATAAGCCACACATCGACTGGAGCGGCAACTGCGGTAATCTTACCGCCGCGGTAGGCGCCTTTGCCATTAACAACAATTTGGTCGATGCATCACGCATTCCTGATAATGGTATTGCGGTAGTACGTATCTGGCAGGTAAATATTCAAAAAGCCATAGTTGCGCACATTCCTATAACTGACGGACTTGTGCAGGAGACCGGCGATTTTGAGCTGGATGGGGTCACCTTTCCTGCCGCTGAAGTAAAAATTGAGTTTATGGATCCCGCCGATGCCAGCGAGCCGTTGTTTCCTACGGGCAACAAGCAAGATGTTCTGGAGGTGCCCGATATAGGTAAGCTTGATGTTACGATGATTAATGCTGGCATACCGACTATATTTGTACGGGCTGCTGACCTTGGTTATACCGGTACCGAACTGCAGGATGATATCAATGGCGATACCTCTGCATTAGCCATGTTTGAGTCTATCCGGGCTCATGGCGCAGTCAAAATGGGTTTAATTAAAGACATTGGAGAAGCCGCCCAACGTCAGCACACCCCCAAGGTAGCCTTTGTAGCAGAGCCTGCCCCTTACACGGCATCGAGCGGGAAACCAATTGCCGCAGAGCACACCGATGTATTAGTACGCGCGCTATCAATGGGCAAACTGCATCATGCTATGATGGGTACTGCGGCCGTGGCTATTGCTACTGCTGCGGCTATAAAAGGTACATTGGTGAATGACGCCGCGGGTGGAAGTGAGCGCGAGTCGGTTACCTTCGGGCATCCTTCAGGCACACTGGAGGTCGGTGCCAAAGCAAGCTTTAATGGCGATTTCTGGCAGGTCGAAAAAGCAATAATGAGCCGTAGCTCACGAGTGTTAATGGAAGGACACGTGCGCGTTCCGCCCGTAGAATAAATCAGTTTAAAAGCACCCGTGATAGCTGCTACATCCAGGAGCGCCGGGTGCTTTCGGTTTCAAACAACAGCGTATTTATTAACGTTTTTGCATCAGCTTCAGCCATAAACGGGATCGTTAACGAGCCACTGGCCAATACCACTTTAACGCTTGCCACTTTGCGACGTCGCATCATCACACTTTGCAGGTACTTAACTTGCTGAACCTTATGCAGCGGACATGTGCGGTAATCAATGCCTATACAACCACTGCGCACATACAAATACTGTGAGTCGGTGGTATGACCCCAGCGCCAGTAACGTAAGGCCAGGTTGACCACGGCCAGCACAAATCCAATGACTACGAGGGTCACACCCAAAACCTGCTGCAACGTGTAGGCCAGTACCATCAACAAAATACTCAAGGGTAACAGTCTGACCAGCGCATGATGCAACATGTAGAAAAGCGGTAACCTTTTATACGGCTGATTCGAAGGTGTGCAGTGACTAAACGCGTGCCCGGCAAGTTCATCAGCCTGGGCTGTGGTTACCGACGGGACTACCAGCTTGTTGGCTGCCATCAATTCCTGATCGCGTTGTTGTCCACTTTTATTTTGTTCAAAAAAAACATTTGCTCGTTTCAGCAGTTTATCGAGCCAGTCTTGTTTGATAGACACCAACTGAATACGGCTTTCGCGCATACTGACTTCTTGCTGTGTTAACAACCCACTACGCCGAATATAACGGTCTTTGTCTTTAGACAGCGTGTAACCATAATAGGTTAACAGCGCCCCGCCTATAGATAGTAATCCCATTATTGTCATAATAATCAGGGTCACCGTGGTCAGATAAAGTCCCCACTGCCACCATGCTATGGCTTGTGAGCCCGCTAATTGCTCTAATTGCAGGCCATACTGACTTAAATACCCGTTTACTGCGCTGGCCATTTCATCAAAAAAGGGCGCCAGTGCCCCCAGTAATATCCACACCCGATTGTTAGTAATACCATGAATAACCAAATCTTTTACTGAACGAGTATTGATGATTTGCTCATTGGTATGAGTAGATGAGGTATCGGGGTTGGTTTGGGATTCTGCATCCGGGTTTTGCTGTTGGTTAAGGTACTCGCTGCGCGACGCTAAAATTTGGGTGCGCAGGGTTTGGGCATATTCATGGGTTACCGCTACCAGATTCGCTTCTTCTTTTGCCGATCCGGCGGTATCAAGAATCACGACGGCAAAACGGGTAAAGCGATAATAAAACGGCCGTTCAACTTTGACGTTTTGAATACGCCAGAAAGGCAGGTTGATATGCCGACGACTAAACATACCGCTGCGAATTTCTACATGATTTTCACGCACCCGGAAATGATAAAAGAAGTAGTTCAGCACCGCAGAACCCAGCATCACCACGGCAATACCCCACAAGGCAGGTATAAACCAACTGGCTGCGGTAATATTGGACGTTTGCGAGCCAATAGCCAGTGCCGGAATAGCATAAAGACCATTTTGCACCAGCGTTTTCAGTCCGCTGGCAATAAAGTACAACATAGCAACCGGCGACAAACGGCGCCAGTGTTTACCGGTATCCAGCGCAACCGCAGGTTCTTGCATAGCAATGTCCTTGCTTAAAAAAGGCGGGCCAGATTATTTCGCATCCAGCTCTTTGTGGTTAAGGATGAACTGCCTGAGTTGCTGTGCCCGGGTGACCGGTAAACCAGGAATTTCGAATGTATGACCTGCCCCTCCGGCTGAGTAAACCTGTAATCGTGCCAAACCGGCCAGACGCTCCAGTGGCCCACGTTTTAGCTCAATATGCTGAACGCGCAAAATTGGCTGACAGCTAATGCTTTTGAAAATAAGGCCCTTGTGTAAAACAATATCTTGTTCGCGAAGAGCGTATCGCACGCACAAGTCAGCAAACACATGATAGCCAAACCACACAATCGCAATGACCGATAGCCCCAGGCATATGCGCGGATAAGCAGCTTGCATATCGGCCGGTACGGCAATCCACGGCTGAAAACGAAATATACTGATTAGAGTGAGAAGCAGTACAAACACCCCAGCAACTGTGGCCAGATTAAGCCATCGATAACGCGGCGAAACCGGGGATGTTTCTAAAGACCATATGTCCGGTAGCGACTCAGTAGCTACCGGGGCATTACTAAACGATGGATCATCTGCTATAGGAGTCACAATTGCGCCTTTGTTAGTCATCAACGGGTTGGCTGCTTAACCACTCTTGTAAAGCGGTCATGTCGTGAGTCACAGCCATTTGCAATTCTTCAACCCAGTCATGCACGTTTTGCCACCAGGCCGGATGGTCCCCCTGTTGAATTTGATTAGCAATACGCTGAACTCTCGCCAAGCCTACAGAGCCTGCTGCTCCTTTAATTTTATGAGCTTGAGAACAAACTTCAGGTTTCTCATCAGCACTTAGATTAAGCTGCAGAATCTCCATATATTCAGGCATTTTGTCCTGAAAAACTTTAACGCTGGCGCGTACCATGTCTTCACCAATCGTGTCGACCAGCATTTGTAACAGATCCATATCCAGGATGTTGTTCAAAGACTTGCTGACATCAGCCTTCGGCTTACGCTGTTCAACTTCGTGCTGAGTCGGCGCCGCGGGTTCTGCAAATAGCGAGTTAAATACTTCAATAACACGGCTTTTCTTGATGGGTTTGGCGATAATATCGTCCATGCCATTCTCAAGGTATTCTTCGCGCTTTTTAATCACATTGGCGGTTAACGCTACCATTGGTGTTTGCATGACCAGGTCTTCTTCAATCAATACATTGGCTACATCAAAGCCGGTCATATCGGGCAACTGGATATCCAATAAAATCAAATCGTATTGCTCGGCGCGCACCTTATCAATCGCTTCCTGACCGGTCATCGCCACATCAACATGCTGGCCAAGTTTTTCTAATAGCGCCTTGGCTACCATCACATTCAGCTCAATGTCTTCAACCAGTAAGATTTTTAAATCGGTAACCAGTAGCTTTGAAACCTGCATGGGTTTTGTTGAAATTTGTACCGGCAGATCTATTTCAAAACGTGTCCCTTTGTTAACCTCGCTGGTAACCCGAATTTCACCATGCATAAGTTCCACCATTTGCTTACAAATCGCCAGACCTATACCGGTGCCGGTAGCCGACTGATGATCAGGGTGGTCTACCTGATAATACATAGCAAAAATCTTATCTAAATCGGATTCAGGTATGCCTACACCGGTGTCTTCGATAACAAAGCTGACAACGCAGGCCTCTTTCACCGGGGCGCTGGCTGAAACAGTTAAGCTTACTCCTCCTTTTTGCGTAAACTTGACCGCATTAAACAATATATTCCACAAAACCTGGCGCAAACGGGTGCCATCAACCTCAACCAGCTGAGGCAGTGGTTGATGAATCGTTGTATCTAATTCCAGATTTTTATCGGCTGCCAACAATCTGACAATGCTGGATAGCTCTTCGGTAAAGTCACGTAATGAGACTGTTTTAAGGCTCAGCTCAAGCTTGTCGCGATCCAGTTTATCCAGATCAATAATATCGTTGAAAATATTACCCAACGTAATGGCACTTGCATAAATGGTGCTCACCCAACCGTATTGTTCGTCAGACAAATCGGTGTCGCGCAACATACGGCTTAATCCTACGATGCCATTTAACGGGGTGCGCAATTCATGACTAATAGTTGCAATAAAGCGGGTTTTGTCGGTGCTGGCTTTTTCGGCTGCGCTTTCTGCTTGCTTGCGCTCGGTCATATCACGGCCAAACGCTAACAGTCCTAATCGGTTACCGGCTTTATCGAAAAATGGAACGCGTTTCATCTCAAAGTAACGACGACGCCCATCCGCAAACCGTAACCACAGCTCTTCGGTCATGCTGGCATTGGTTTCAAGTACTTCTTGATCGCTGGCAACTATTTGCACGGCCAAATCTTTTTCAAATACATCGTGCAAGGTAAGGCCGACCAATTCTTGTTCTGTTTTACCGGTAAGCAATTCAGCAATGCGATTGCAGCCAGCAAAGCGCCCTTCTTCGTTGCGATAATAGATAAGGTCAGGCGACGCATCAATAATAGAGCGCAACAAGGTGGATAAATGCCGGGCTTGTTCTTCTGAAGACGACTTATCGTCAATCTCGCGCTCAAGTTCCTTAAAAACCGCCTCTCGTTCTTCTTGTGCCCGTTTGCGCTGCTCTATTTCATGGTTAAGCTGGCGTACATTATTTTGCAGCTCCCGATTCAAAAATACATCTTCTTCACGTAGCCGCTCAAGCTGGCTTACCACTTCTTTCAGGTTGGTTCGTGAATTTTCCAACTGCTTGACCAACTCGCTGAAAAAATACAAAACCCAGGGTGCTGATAACAAAGTGATAATAATAGCGATAATAAAATCATCAGGCTGAATACTTTTGCCCAAACTGATACGCACTAAGTAAGAAGCAACTAACGTGAACACTAACGTGGCTGTGACAAACACAATACTAAGTTTAAGCGTGCCAAACCGCTTAACGAACTGAGCTATACGTATAGCCCACGAATCATTGGGGGAATCCTGATGCATGACACTTAATTCAATTATAAAATTGAGAGTATCCTAGCAGGTCTTCAGCGCGGGGCAAACAAACCAAATAAGATGAACGCGGATTAGTTAGTGATTGCTAAGCAAATTTTCAAAGCTACTGGCTTCACCCTGGCTATTGGACACCCACTTTTTTCTTTACGCTATCAACTCGAAAATACGATAGGAAACACGTTAGACACCCATAACTCATAACCGAATTGCCCTGC
>NZ_JAESDK010000031.1 GCF_019249245.1 Alteromonas lipotrueiana
AACATTGGCATCGCTATCGGCATCTTTCTCAGTATTTTCGACATCGCTCTCTGCATTCTCAACATCGCTATTGGCATCGACGTTTGGGGGCTCAATGTCAGGTGCTAAATCGTTATCGCTTTGTGGTACCGACTTATCTTCGTCGTCGTTTGCCTCAGCAACGCTGTCCAGTAAAGCGTCAATATCGTTTGTATCTTTACCGGTGTCTGAAGCAGTGTTGTCTGTATTACTGACGTCGTCGCTATCGGCAAAATCTGACTCCGCACTGATACCGGCTTCTAATTCAGCTAATAGGTCATCGGTTAATTCATCACTCTCTAGTGGGTCAGTGTCTTGAGCAGGTAACGCTTCTATATCACCAGGTTCCTGAGACGTGGGATTACCTTCAAGTTCAGCCAGAAGCTCGTCCGATAAAGTATCTAGCTGCTCTTCACTGTCGCCTTGGTCGGCGCTTAATTCGGCCAGTAGTTCGTTGCTAAGAGGATCATCAAAGCCGGCTACCGAAGTATCTTCAGGCTCTGATAAATACGAACTATCTTCGTCGTCCTCATTTTCGGCTTGTAACTGTGCAATCAACTCGTCTGAAAGTGGATCGGCAAAGTTGTCTGCGTTATCAATATCGTTTAGTTCAATGTCATCAAGTTCTTCGGCAAATGAATCGAGGTTCTGAATTCCCTGAGCAGAACCTGAGCGGCTTTCAAATTTTTCTTGCTCAATTTCTTCAGCGGTGGGCAACCCGCCCATTTGCTCAATCTGGTCTATCTCTTGAAGTATTCCATCTGCCAGGCGATCAAGCTCCGCATTTTGCTGATTAATTTCGCTGTCGAGCTTACCCAGCATTTCATCGTCAACTACATCGTTGTTAGTCACGAAACTATTCTGGGTCTTTGCCTGCTCAGCCTCGAGAAGTTCATCAATGCTGATTTCAGGTTGCTCATCACCATTGTGTGCAGCTGGAGCAATTGAAACAGGGTTATCTGTTTCATCGGGCGCAGGGTCATTTAACGCCCCGGCATCTTTCGTATTTACGGCAAAGTCTTCTTCAGATACAGGAGATTCTTCAGGCAACGTATCGGACTCGCTGTCAAACTCTGCTTCTTCATGATCAGTTTTTTCAGGATCAAGCTCTTCAAGACCCGTATCTTCCAAATCGGTATCTTCAACGCCAGATACAGCAATGTTGTCTGCGTCTTCAGTCAACTCAACGGTGTCCATAATTTCATCGTCAAATAAACTATCGAGATCGTCCTGACCTAATTCTGTGTCACCTTCATCAAAAATGTGGTCGTTGTCATCCGGTACCAGCATATCATCAGCAAAGCTGTCCAGTTCTGCATCCAGCGTATCTTCAAGTTCGCTCGATAAAACATCGTCCAGCAATTCATCATCGTCAAAAAGTTCGCTGTCGGTGAGCTCAGGTGTGTCATCGTCAAAATCATGGCTTACGGATGAAGACATATTGTCCGAGCTTGATAGCGGAGCCTCTGCCTGTGGTGCTGAAGGGCTGTCAGTCTGCCCATTATTACGTGCGCGCAATAACCAGGCGGCCAAACCGCCAGCCAATAATAAGGTAAGAATTCCTGACCCTATGATAAGGCTGATAGGTTGAGTTAAGGCAGACCCGAAGCTACTTTGTTGCTCAGCTTCCCGGGCTGACTGATCTTGCTTTACCATTGCCAGCAACTCTCGCTGTAACGCAAGCTGCTCGTCCATCTGGCTTTGAACATCACCCTCAACCTGCTGTTTGAGGCTCAAAAGATCTGTATTTACCTGCTCTACCCGTTCATACAATTTACGATTTTCATTCAGCATTTGCTGAACATTGTCTAATGAAGCTGCAAATTGTTGACGCAATTCATCGAATTGCTGAATTTGTTGTTCATCCAGTTTGGTAATTTTTTGTTCAATCGCGGTACGCGTATCAGAAAGCTCAGATTGTTTTGCCAGAGGTTCTGGTGACTTAATATTGTTGCCCGGGGTGGAGGGTTGGTCAATAAGCTGGCTATAACGTGTGTTGTCGGTCTCAGCATTACCGCGAGCCTGATCGGTATTGATACGCGAGATATAGCGACGAGACGGAAGGCGTAATGTCGCGCCCTCTACTAATAAATTTCTATTTTGTTGTTCAAAAGCATTAGGATTTAATTCATAGATAGCCTGCATAACCTGGTACATAGACAGACTGTCATCCTGGCGATACTGTTTTGCAATACGCCACAAGGTATCTTGTTCATCTATTGGCCCATAGACCGCACCAGAGAATTGGCTGGTCGCATTTTTAGGACCGCGCAGCTGAGTCTGGCGTTCTTGTGCGTTAGTGTCGGGCGCGATAAATACACTTAAACACAAAAGCAAGAACAAGCCCGATAAATGCAATTTCATAGCGTTCCTATATGCTATCAAATGTAGCCGCTAAAAAAGACTACATAATCAATCAGAATACACGCATTTCACGTGCTAACCTCATCCGGTTTATTCTGAGCTTTGTTATTCTTATTATACAGAACAACCCCGCTGTGTTTTGGCCGAGGTTTTCAGTTATTTTATCATGCCTAAGGGTAAATACAGTGCCTTTAAAACGACCACCTGCGAATGCGCATTGGCCCTGACACCGGCAAATGCCGCGCGATATTAATTTACCCAGGCAACGTTATTACCATGTACAAACTATAAACCAGAGCGGTTCGCTGCGCTAGCGATTAGCAAAACCTATAGTTGATGCGCTTATTTAAAGGTATCGGCCGTAAGCAAAAAATGTTTACTTACGGCTTTATCACCGAATTATAAATAGTCGCTGATTAATGTTTCGGCAATCTGCACACTATTGGTGGCGGCGCCTTTACGGATGTTGTCTGACACCACCCACATATTCAACCCGTTAGGATGAGAGATATCATTACGCACTCTGCCTACATGCACCCAGTCATTGCCGCTGGCACTGGAGACCTGAGTTGGGAAAGATTCGGGGCTGTCATAAAGCTTGATTCCGGCGCCCTGTTCTAACAGCGCTTTCGCGCGTTCCGCTTCAATCGGCATACGGGTTTCAATATGTACGGCTTCACCATGACCATAAAATACAGGCACCCGCACCGCGGTGGCATTTACTAAAACGCTGTTGTCGCCCATAATCTTTTGGGTTTCCCAGGCCATCTTCATTTCTTCTTTGGTATAGTCGTTATCCATGAATTCATCGATTTGCGGAATAACATTAAAGGCAATTTGGCGACTAAATGCGTCAGACTCGAGCTCTTTTGCATTTAACAGACTGGCGGTTTGCTTTGCCAGTGCTTCCATTGCGCTCTTACCTGCGCCCGATACCGACTGATAAGTTGCAACATTGATACGTTCAATGCCCACTTCATCATGAATAGGCTTCAATGCCACCAGCATCTGGATAGTCGAGCAGTTTGGGTTAGCAATGATATTCCGGTTTCGAAAATCAGCCAGTGCATGGGCGTTTACCTCTGGAATGACCAGGGGAATATCGGGTTCGTAGCGAAAATGAGAAGTATTGTCGATAACAATACACCCTGCTTCAGCGGCAATCGGGGCAAATTTTGCAGAGACACTGCCGCCTGCTGAGAAAAAGCCGAACTGCACCTGACTAAAATCGAAGCCATCAGCATTCAGGACTTCTACTTCTTCACCTTTGAAGCTTATGGTTCCGCCCGCTGAACGCTCACTGGCCAGCGGGTAAAGTTTGTTAATTGGAAATTTCCGCTCTTCCAGTATCTCAATCATGGCTTGCCCTACCAAACCGGTAGCGCCTAACACCGCAACATCAAAAGCTTGTGACATAGATATAAAGTCTCCTACTGATAACCACACTTAATGTGGGGAAAAGTTAAAGTGTTTCTAAGGTAAATCCTAACCCAGTGAGTTGGCGCAAAATACCTTCCGATACCACACCAGACAACCGCAAGGTGTAAGCATTGAATTCGCGCCGTACCCGATAGGCTTTACGGTATGCAGCGAACTTATTTGATTCTGCCATTATCTGACGAAAAATCCTATCATCCTCGGCTATATCATAGATGCTTAATAGCAGTTGGGTCAGCTCATTATAGCTTAACGCTTCTACCGAGGGGTCGCGGGGCATAAAATCGATGGGCATAGGCATTGCCAGAAAATCGTCCATCTGTAATAACGTAGGTTGCTTTCGAGCCTGACAAAATGCCTCGTAAATAAGCTGGGTGCCTCTTAGTTTCCCTTCAATACTGTGGCCGGCAATATGACCGGTAGCAAACCAAAGCGAATTAAGTAAATCGGTATCTATATCTGGCTCGTGCCAAAATACATCCAGTACCGCTGTTGGTGCGTTATCTTTCTGTAATCGCGCTTTCAGCGCTGCTTCATCAACAACCTCGCCCCGACATGCGTTAATAAACAACTGATGAGGTAAAAGGCTTGCCAGATGTTCGGCATGAATAAGATTGGCTGTCGGATATTTGCCATCTTTAATATAAGGAATGTGCAAACTTATTACCTCACAGGACAACGCCTCTTCTAAAGAAACAAAACTGCGATTGTCACCGGCCTCTTGCCGGGGCGGGTCGTTCAGTACATAGCTAATATTTAATGACTGCAACAACCGTGATAGCGCGGTTCCTACATGCCCCGCGCCTATAATACCCACGGTAATGCGATCAGGTTGAATTTTATTGCTCTGATAAGCCTTTAATAGAATACTTACTACATATTCGGCTACCGCTATAGCGTTGCAACCACCAGCACTGCTCCAGTTAATCCCTTGGTTGTCTAGATAGTCTGTATCGATATGATTAATACCGGCAGTGGCTGTACCCACCATTTTTAATTGTTTGGCCTGAGCCAGTAAGCTGGCGGTTACCGGGGTGGTTGAGCGAACCGCCAGGTAGTCGCAATCAGTGAGATCGCCTGGCTGTAATGCGCCGGTATCAAACGATTTTGCATTTCCCAGTGAAGTAAAGTAATCGGCTCCGTTGGGTATACTGCTTTCATAAAGAATATTCATGGGAATGTTTTACCAATAGGTTTTGATAAATAATCACGCTGCAATAGCATCGTATCGCTGCCACCTAAAAAAAACAGCGCCAAAGAGGCGCTGTTTTGAATTGCTCAATACACGGCGGTTACTTGCTATTTATTATAGCGTTGCAATACCAGGGTTGCATTGGTGCCACCGAAGCCGAAGCTGTTCGACATCACTGTGTTTAGTTCCGCATTACGCATTTGCGTTACAACATCTAAACCCTGCGCCTGCTCATCAAGCTGATCGATATTGATAGACGGTGAAATGAAGTTGTTTTGCATCATTAACAAGCTGTAAATCGCTTCGTTTACGCCTGCAGCGCCAAGGGCATGACCCGTGAGTGATTTTGTCGCACTGATAGGCACGCCTGTGTCACCAAAGACTTCACGAATTGCACCCAGCTCTTTTACATCCCCTACTGGTGTAGAGGTGCCATGGGTATTAAGATAATCTATAGGACCTTCAACATTTTCCATGGCCATGCGCATACAACGCGCCGCACCTTCGCCTGAAGGCGCAACCATATCGAATCCATCAGAAGTCGCGCCATAACCCACTATCTCGCCATAAATAGTGGCGCCGCGTGCTAACGCATGTTCAAGCTCTTCAACAACGACCATGCCGCCACCGCCAGAGCTGACAAACCCATCGCGACCTGCATCATAGGTACGTGACGCTACTGACGGATTGTCATTGTATTTGGTTGACAGTGCACCCATAGCATCAAACTGGCTAGACAGTGACCAGTGCAGCTCTTCGCCGCCCCCTGCAAATACTACATCTTGTTTGCCCAGCTGAATAAGCTCCAACGCATTACCTATAGCGTGTGCACTACTTGCACAGGCTGAGGCGATAGAGTAATTCACACCGCGAATTTTAAACGGGGTCGCCAGGCACGCTGATACGGTAGACGACATACAACGCGGAACCATATAAGGCCCCACCCGCTTAACGCCTTTTTGGCGAAGTATATCGGCTGACAATACCTGGTTTTCAGATGAAGCCCCACCTGAGCCGGCAATAATACCCGTACGCTCATTAGAGATGTCTTTTTCTTCCAACCCAGAGTCGGTGATAGCCTGTTGCATTGCGACATACGCATAAGCCGCTGCATCGCCCATGAAGCGCATAGCTTTACGATCGATATGCTCTTTCAGGTCAATGTCAACATTGCCCCAAACCTGGCTACGTAAACCCATTTCGGCGAACTGTTCAGAAAATGTAATGCCGGACTTACCTGCTTTTAATGAAGCAAGTACATCGTCTTTATTGATACCAATACTTGAAGTAATTCCAAGACCGGTGATAACTGCTCTTCTCATAATCTACCCTTAACTTTGCTGGGGCATATGGTAACGATTCTGGCAAACAAAGTGGTCTGCTCTTTGAATAGTTGTTGAGTATTTTTACAATACTATCGTAAACAACTATTCACACTGTAACATGCGCGCTATGATCTTGCAGTCAAAACCAACCAGGCAGGAAAAATCGCGTGAAAACCCGTCATGCCACCGTTCATTTTAATCAGCAGGGCACGCCAGTGGCCGATGAGTTTGATGATGTTTATTTTTCAAATGATAGCGGCATAGATGAAACGCTTCATGTATTTTTAGCCGGAAATGAGCTTCCTGAACGTTGGCTAGAGCACACCACAGCGCATTTTGTGGTGGCTGAAACCGGGTTTGGCACTGGCCTGAATTGTCTGGTTGCTATGCAGGCTTTTGCCCGCTTTCGGCGCCAGCATCCTGATCATCCGCTAAAGCGTCTTTTTATACTCACTACCGAATGCTTTTTATTAAAGCAGGAAGACGCCGGCCGTGCCCTGGCGCATTTTCCTGCTTTGGCCGAGGCCACCGCTGCGCTATTGAGGCAATATCCTGTTAACCTGGAAGGTTGTCACCGCCTCGATTTTTCAGCATTCAGTACCACACTGGATATCTGGATTGGCGATGTTCACGGTATTTTACCCGAGTGGCATAATCCGGTAAACGGGCTTGTTGATGCCTGGTTTTTAGACGGTTTTGCACCTAGCAAAAACCCGCAAATGTGGACTTCGTCTTTGTATAAACAAATGGCACGTTTAAGTAAGCCCGGCGCAACTTTTGCCACTTTTACCGCGGCGGGACTGGTAAAACGCGGATTGGCAGAACATGGCTTTGAAGTGAAAAAGTGTCGTGGCTTCGGACGCAAGCGCGATATGCTGGCCGGCACCTGGCCAGCGGGCCCGCGCTCACAAGACGTCACTGCTACCAAAAAGGCGGTAAGTTATAGCGATGGTCCCTATTATCGCTATAGTCAGAACGCGCTTAAATCGGGCGACCATGTGGCGGTGGTAGGCGCGGGCATTTCAGGCGCCATGGCCGCATTAGCACTTACCCGGCGAGGTATGCAGGTAACCTTGATAACCAAAGCCACGCAACCGGCTGACGGCGCCTCAGGCAACCCCCAGGGTGGCTTCTATCCGCAGTTACATGCTCAACGTAGTCCCGCCAGCGAATTACAAGCACACAGCTTTATTTATTCAAAACGCTTTTACGATACATTGCTTAAGCAAGGCGCAACGTTTGCTCATCAGTGGTGTGGTGTTCTACTTCTCGAATTTAACGAAAAAGTGGCGGCCCGGCATAAAATAATGCGGCAACAACAAACCTGGCCTGACGCACTGCTGACTGACGTGGATGCAAATCAAGCCAGCGAACTGGCGAACATTGAGGTGCCCTACCCGGCACATTTTTGTGCTGACGGGGGGTGGATAAGCCCGCCAGAATTAGTTGATGCATTAATTAAACAAGCCGAAAGCACGGGTTTGCTGACCTTGCAAACAAATACCCAGGTGACAGGTTTCTCGCAGACTTCGCATCAGGTCACCCTTGTTACCAACCAAGGTAACAAGGTTTTCTCACAAGCGATCTTTGCCACCGGAGAAAGTTCGGCCTTAAATCTTGAGCAATATCTGCCACTGCGTTTAGTACGAGGTCAGGTTGAAGCCATAGCATCGCAAGGCGAACTGAGTCACCTTAAAACCGTATTATGCCATAAAGGATACCTGACCCCGGCATTTCAGGGCCAACACGCAATGGGTTCTACGTATATAAAAAATGAGACCGATACACAGACTCGTGGTGAGGAAAGTGAACAGAATCAGTCATTACACCAGCGTATT
Organism: Alteromonas lipotrueiana; assembly: GCF_019249245.1. Classification (GTDB taxonomy): domain Bacteria; phylum Pseudomonadota; class Gammaproteobacteria; order Enterobacterales; family Alteromonadaceae; genus Alteromonas; species Alteromonas lipotrueiana. Next base: position 8,175 of record NZ_JAESDK010000031.1, read on the forward strand.
CTGGGTGAAACTGAATGGGCCCGGCACCTGAAAGTTACTGGGAATGCGCGCGCGGCAATACGCCAGACCCTGCCCGACCATCAACCGGCCTCCGGCAGCCTGCCTGTAACCGCTGAAAGTTGTAAGCCATGGCTTGCGTTAGGAAAAGGAATCAAGTTGTCGCAGGTGCCTCCGCCTGAGCCACAACGTGTCAATGTGTTACTGGGATTTGGCTCGCGAGGATTAACCACCGCGCCCCTTATGGCTGAAGTATTAATCAGCCAGATGACCGGCGAGCCGTTGCCGCTGTCTGATACTCTGCTAAAAACCGTTAATCCGCAGCGGTTTATAATTCGACAGTGTATACGCAGTCAGGTTGAAAGTGACGAAGGCTAACAATCAGGGCTGTGGCTGGTTTAAGCTCGTCACCATAAAGGCCGGAATCTGCAAACTTGTTGCGGCTACTAACTGGCCTGTTTCAATGGCCACAATTCGTGCATTTACCTGAACTCCCCGAGGCATTTCGACCAGGGTACCGGTCAGTATATGGTCAATTGAAGCAGAGGTTTTTAGCATGCGCGCATCACGGGTCAAGGCTATATCGCCGTAAGGGGTAACAGCCAATGACGGCGCAAGTTTATATTCAATCACCGACACGCCGTAATCCTGTAGCCCTACCATAAGATACTCGGCCAACTGATTGCCTAGCACCGTGGTTTGCTGTAAAGATGCATTTAGCCGAACAAAGCTGGTGATGCCGATTTTTGCCGTTTTCAGACCCGATGCGCTAGCCATTAATTTCATAGCTAGCTGGTCGGCATAATCATACAAAGGTTTGTGGGTCTGGCTGGCATAAAACCCTGTGACCAACGGGTCCTGATACCGGGTAGCCACCCGCATATTACTAATCTGGCTATTATCACGGCTGTCCGGCCGATACTGCAAACCTGAATCTTCTGCCGCATCAGGGGTATCGCTGGTATTGCGCTTCGCTGAGTCCTGATGATGCAACTGCGTATTGTCAGCGCTATACAGCAATCCGCAACCCGAAACGACCAATAGCGGTAATAAGGAGATTATACGGGTAAACTTCATTTGATTATCCCTGACTGAGTTTTACACCGTCTTTAATGCCTTCTTGTGGCACGCCGTCGCTGGGTATTAAAGCATCGACCACATAAAAAGGGATTAGCATTTGGGCGCTGGCCACCACGGCACGTGACTCAAGACCTAATATGCGAGCATTCACCAACACCCCGCCCTGATGTTTTGCCATAGTACCGGTAAGTATATATTCAATAGGCAAACTGCTGTTCAGGTCAAGATAATCTCGCGACAGCAAAAAGTCGCCGGCATCGGTAATACGAATGTAATCGGTTGCTTTATGATCAAGAACTGGAATTCTGAATTTGTGGAGCTCGTGCATAAACGACTCAGCCATTTGTTGACCCAGCAAGCTGGTCTGCTGCAAGTCAGAATCCAATAAAGCAAAATGAGTAACCGCAACCGGCGTTTTGGCCGATATATATTCCATGTTAGATATCAAATCTTGTGTCAGATTTTTGACATAGTCACCAACATGTTTGGTCAACGGGCGCCCTTTGTAAGCCCCCTGAACCGACGAATAAATACGCGGTTCATCTACAGCTCCAAAACGGTCCCGACTTATCGCTTTGTTATTATAGCTTTGACGATCAGCGGCGCTTATATCGACCACATTCATCAAATTATCAGCGCCGGTCTCGGGGTTATGTTCTGTTTTATCATCAGACAACATACTACAGCCAGACAACAGCATTGCTGAAACAGCCAGCCAGCACGGCTTATTCATGGTTTTACCCCTTTGTTTCGGTTCGGTACAGACGCCCGTTTCGGGTGGTCACCTGCTCTTTATCCCAGAACAGGCCTGCCGGAAAAAAACGTGTGGCCGCGGCCACTACATCTTTACTGCGTACATCAATAACTTTAGCGTTTACCATGGCTCCGTCTTGTTGATGTACCAATGTTCCGGTTATGTAGTAGTCGACACGATCAAGCCCTGAAAGGTGGGTCACGTCACGGGACAATACCCGATCACTGTCTTTACTTATTATTATATCGTTCGTAAGCCGAAACTCTTGAGCGGTAAATCCGCGCTTGGTTGCTTCGGTCACCAGACCTTGCTCAAGTTGCACACCCAGCTGCATTAAAGGCTTTTGGTCTTTGCTATTAAATGAAAGGCTGTCAGCAGAGACAAAGCCCGCTACGGCATAGCGCGAATGACGTGCGGGGGCCAGGTCTGCGAACAGTTCGTTGGCCAGCAAAAAAATTTCATATTCTGCATTTCCCAAAGCCTGGGCAGGCGCTCTTTGTTGATAAGCCACGGGTTGGGTTACCGTAGAACACGCCGCCACAAGGCCTAGCACTATCAGCAGCGCTGCGTGAGATACATATAATTGTAAAGTGCCAAAACACCCGTTGTGCTGTCGCCAAGCCATAATCTGCGCCAAAAAATTTACTCTTTACGGGGTAGAGGCAAAAAGCGCACCATAAAAGCAAAGATGAACCTAACGACGGTCTGCCAGACTATTAACGGGTGTTTTTAAGCCAGGCTTAATAAAAAATAGTACCACCGGATACCAACCCTTGCCGTTTAACAGGGAAATACGTTGCCGTTGTTAGTAGCGCTGCCATTGCCGGTATACCTATGCCGAAACCTGTTGAATTTGCTGTGACCACATCGACCAGACTTTATCCTGATCCTCCGCTTCTAACTCGCGGTTAGAAAATGCAGATTTTAAACTTTGGGTAACTTCGGCATCAAGCTTAGCCACGCTGGCTTCAGGGTCAACTTCAAGAGGTTTTGAGATAACCGCAAAGTGTCCTTGCAAGTAGCTGGCGATAAATAATTCGTCGTCATTGCCATGATCTACCACACTGTCTAAATTTTCTTCTATTTGTCTGGACGCGGTTAAAAAAGAGGCGTTTGCCACAGCGTTATTATGCATTATTTGTTTAATCCTATTATTGAGCGGGGTATATAACTTTATCTTCATAGCCGGTAATGACGGTGACACTGCCAGCTAAACTACTATCGAGCGACTCATCGCCCGTATCAAGACGAAGCGGACGTCCATCCAGCTCTTGCAGTTTTTGCTTGGTGGCCACAATCAACATATTACTTTTGCCCAGGGCGCGTAAAAATTCGGCGCTGAGCTGCTGATTACCACGGCCAAACAGATGCCCCTGGCCGCCGATAACGGTCACAATAAGTTTAACCGGTTGATCACGGGTTATTTCAAGTAACTTTTGAGCGGTAACATCACTGGCGATGACGTTGTTGTTTTTCACCACGTCCACCCCCAGCAACGTGTTTGAAAGCTGCAGGTGTTGCATGATTGCTGCTACGGTTGAGCCCGACCCCATTACAAAATATGTGTCGGTGTCTTCACAAACCAGGTCACCCACGTACTCGGCAATATCATCAAGTACCAGTTCTTCGTGCTCTTTGCCTCCCATCTTCACAGCCTGGATGTATTCAAGCTGCCGGGGGACTCGCATTTCACCAAAATGACGGGCCAGTACTTTGCCCTCTCTGAAGGCATCTTCGTCAATGTCGCGCACTTCGGCATTGATTTCACTCACCAGGGCGCCCGACACCATCATGCCTGCCACTTTACCCGCCGCTGAAGGCGTAACCGCATAAACCCCAGAGTGAATTTTACACCCCGCCGGGACCCCCAACACCACTACCGAATCGCTTATCTGGCTAAATAAGTTTCGGGCGGTACCGTCGCCTCCGGCAAAAAGTAACAGGTCTAAATTATGCTCAACTAAAGCTGCGGCGGCTTCCTCGCTATGCTGGGACTCACTTTGTTCATCCTCGCATTGATAGACAATGTCATAGTCTAAACCTGCGGCTTTACAACTGTCTTCGCCCATTGCGCCTGAAGCGGTAAAGATTTTAATTTGCGAGGCGTGTTGCTGAAGCTGATTCAAGGCTTTGGTCATTTTATCGGGCGCTTCAATTTTAGCGCCTTCAGACAGCGCTTGACGGCGAATTTGCGCCCCATCACTGCCTTTTAATGCCAAGGCTCCGCCAATTCCGGCAAACGGATTAACCAGAACCCCTAACCGGAAAATACGTGACTGCGTCATGCTGCCTCACTCATAAGTTTTTTTAATGGCGCAGTGGTGCCTAAAAAATGTTTTTGCAAAACCGTGATAAATGTTTCGGCGCGCGGAGGAAACCGGCTCGAAAAATAAACCTGTAACTGTGCTTTTACAGCTTTGCTGAAAGCGTCACGATCAGGTTCTGCGCCGTTTAAGTTATCGGTACTTACCGAAAATTTACGCCCAGTGGCAAGCGTAAATGCCCACTCAATGGCCTGAGGTTTAATTTCAACCTGTTCAAATTCAGATTGTTGTTCGTGGTTGCGTCCATCTGGGCAGTACCAGTAACCATAATCCACTAACAAACGGCGCTGCGACCCCGCAATACACCAGTGCGCAATTTCATGTAAAGCACTGGCAAAAAAACCATTAGCAAACACAATTTGATGATAAGAGCACTGTTCGTTTGCAGGTAAATAGACGGGTTCATCGGTGCCCTTTACCAGCCGCGTATTGAACGAGTGAGCAAACGTAGCATCAAAAACGTCGATCAGAGCGTTTACCTGTTCATCCTGTACTTCATCGTTTTGGGGCATCTGGGGTGGCACCTTTATGGTTACTTTACACAGCTTTATTTTGATGGCACCGAGTTTAACAAACCGCATTTATTTAGGCCATATGCACCTTATGTTATGCAGTTGCCACTCATGCCCACAAGATGATACAAAACCACAATCTAAAAACGAGACTAGTCTGACTATGAGCGAAGCATTACCCTGGCGCTACCGTGACCCATTTTACGAACGGTGGAACATCGAAACTCACAATATTGATCATTATGGCCATGTAAATAACCAGGCCTACCTTGCTCGGCTGGAGAGTTTAGCCTGGGCTCATACCAATGCGTTGGGATTGAGTTTTTCAGATTATCAGCAGCTTGATAGGGCAATGGTAATAAGACGCCATGAGTTAGATTACCATCTGGCGTGTCATCACGGTGATACCTTACATTGCGCTACCTGGATAACCGCCTGCGATAAACGTCTTTCGCTGACCCGTGAATTTCAGTTTATTTGTGAACGCCGCTTAAAAACAGTATTTAGCGCCAAAACAGAATTTGTATGTACTGCATTGTCTACAGGCAAGCCAAAACGTCTGCCTGCAAAATTTATTGAGGTCTACGGGGGTGCCTGTACAACCTGATTATTCAAGCAAACGAGCGCTCATTTTTATCTCCACATTGTTTTAGGGAAGCTCAATCAACATTAAATCTGATGCAGATTTAATGTTGATAAACGATCCGACTTTGGTTTTTTGTGCGTAGGAAGACACACATTGACAACGATGGAGGAAACTTCAATGGGTGTATTAACAGGTAAAACCGTTGCGATTCTTGCAACTGATGGTTTTGAACAGGTTGAATTAACTGAGCCAATGAAGCAGGTTAAAGATGCTGGCGCTGAGGTGCACATTGTCTCTTTAGAATCAGGTCAGATTCAGGGCATGAATCATGATGAAAAGGGCGATAAATTTTCTGTTGATAAAACAGTAGATGAAGTATCTGCCGATGACTACAACGGTTTAATTCTGCCAGGTGGCGTATTGAACCCCGATACTTTGCGCACCAACAAAAAAGCCGTGCAGTTAGTACGTGATTTCTTTTCTCAACATAAGCCGGTATCAGCGATTTGTCATGGCCCCTGGCTACTGGTTGAAGCCGATGTATTGAAAGATCGCACAATTACCTCGTTCCCATCAATTAAGACCGACGTAATTAATGCCGGTGCAAAATGGGTCGACCAGGAAGTTGTGGTGGACCAAGGGCTGACCACCAGCCGGGACCCGAACGACTTAGAAGCATTCTGTAAAAAAGTGATTGAAGAGCTACGCGAAGGAAAGCACGAAAAGCAGACCGTATAACGAAACCTACGGCACATAGTACTAGGCCGGGCTTTATTGCCCGGCTTTTTTCTTCGAATAGACCAGGAGTCCTGATGACAGACTTATTTTCGGCCGGAAATACCGGCAATATTGAACTTCGAAACCGTATTTTTATGGCGCCGCTAACCCGTAGCCGCGCCCATGATGAAACCGACGTTCCCTCTGACATGGCGGTTACTTATTATGAACAACGCGCATCGTCGGGGCTGATTATCTCCGAAGCTACCCAAATCAACAAACAGGGTAAAGGCTATATAAAAACACCTGGAATTTATTCTAAAGATCAGGTGGATAAGTGGCGTGAAATCACTGATGCGGTACATGCTAAAGGCGGCAAAATAGTCTTGCAACTGTGGCATGTGGGTCGTATCAGTCACACCCACTTTCAGCCGGATGGTGATGCGCCATTGGCTCCTTCTGCTATAAAACCAGACGTGGATGTTTTTTTTGACGATAAAAAACAACCCGCTTCTGAGCCGCGTGCTATGACCACTGAAGATATCGCGCAAACAGTTGAAGATTATGGCAAGGCGGCCAAAAATGCTTACGATGCAGGTTTTGATGGAATTGAAATTCACTCAGCCAATGGCTATTTGTTAGATCAGTTTTTGCGCGACAGTACCAATAAACGCGACGATGAATACGGCGGTTCGCTGGAAAATCGTATGCGTATTTTAAATGAGGTTGTCGATGCTGTGCTTGAAACCTGGGACAGTTCTCGGGTGGGTGTACGGTTATCGCCCACTGGTAATTTCAATGATATCGGTGATAGCGATCCGCTAAAAACATTCACTTATATTATTGATAGTCTTAATCGGTACAACCTGGCCTACCTGCATATGGTTGAGCGTTTTCCCGGCATGCCTACAGACAATAAGGATCTTAAAATCCAAGAGACTTTGCGAGATGTCTGGAACGGTTTTTATATTGCCAATGGTGATTACGATTACTTAACAGCGAAAACCGCGGTTGAGTCAGGCTACGCTGATGCTATTACGTTTGGCCGTTTGTATATTGCCAACCCTGACCTGGTTGAGCGATTTGAGGTAGGCGCAACGTTTAACGAGCCAGACCAGGACACATTCTATGGTGGCGATAAAGAAGGCTATATTGATTATCCATTTATGGATGATAAATAATTAGAGTTACGCAGTGTCGGGACTTTCGTCCCGACGTTTTTGTTTTACAAACTTGCCGCTAACCGGGTTCCCTGATCAATGGCGCGTTTCGCATCAAGCTCCAATGCTTCGTCAGCTCCGCCAATTAAGTGATACGGCGCCTTTAAGCCTTCTACTAATTCACGCAAGGGTTCTTGCCCAGCACATATAATAATGTTGTCTACCGCAAAAGTTTTAGGTTCGCCGTCAATGGTAATGTGCAACCCCTCATCATCGATTTTATGATATTGCACTCCGGGTATCATTTTGACCCCCTTCATTTTCAAGCTTGCACGGTGTGCCCAGCCCGTGGTTTTACCCAAATCTGCGCCCATTTTGGTTGATTTTCGCTGCAACAATACTATTTCACGAGATGAAGGCTCAGGCTGTGGTCGCATTCCTTTAACTCCGCCACGGGCGGTAAAAGTCATGTCAATGCCCCACTCGTGCATAAATTCGGCAACGTCCAGACTTGGCTGGCTTTTTCCATGGGACAAAAACTCTGCAGTATCAAAACCAATTCCACCCGCACCAATAATAGCTACTTTCTGTCCTACCGGTTTGTGCTGTTTTATTACCTCGATATAAGACATGACACTGACATGTTCGATGCCCTCAATATCAGGAATACGGGGCGAAATACCCGTCGCAAGAATCACGTCATCAAAGCCTTGTTCGTTTAATTGCGATGCGTTTATATGGGTATTGAGTTTGCACTCAACGCCATGAATCTCAAGCTGGCGAGAAAAGTATCTTAAGGTTTCGTTGAACTCTTCTTTACCCGGAATTTGTCGGGCGATATTAAACTGGCCACCCACCTGACTGTCTTTGTCGTACAGGGTAACGGCATGCCCCCGCGAGGCCGCAGTCACTGCAGCAGCCAGCCCCGCAGGCCCGGCGCCTACAACAGCTATTTTTTTAATTGTTTGCGCAGGCGTGATGACAAGCTCTAATTCGTGACAGGCGCGCGGGTTAACCAGACAACTGGTGAGTTTGCCGTTAAACACATGATCAAGACAGGCCTGATTACAGCCAATACAGGTGTTGATTTCATCTGACTTGTTTTGCTGTGCTTTCACCACAAATTCGGCATCTGCAAGAAATGGCCGGGCCATAGACACCATATCAGCGTCGCCCCGGGCAAGAACCTGTTCGGCGACCTCGGGGGTATTTATGCGGTTTGACGTAATCACCGGAATAGATAACGCCTGTCTGAACTTAGCGGTGACCCAGGTAAAGGCGGCACGGGGGACCCGTGTCGAGATAGTCGGAATACGTGCCTCGTGCCAGCCTATACCGGTATTTATAATGGTAGCGCCGGCCCTTTCAATCTCTTTACCTAGCTGAACAACCTCATCGTAATCAGAGCCATCTTCTACCAAATCTAACATCGATAACCGGTAGATAATAATAAACTGTTCGCCCACTGCTTCGCGTACACGCTTGACCACCTCAATAGGTAAGCGAATTCGGTTTTCGTATTCTCCCCCCCATTTATCGTCACGATGGTTGGTGCGCTTAGCAATAAACTGATTCAAAAAATATCCTTCTGAACCCATAATCTCAACACCGTCATAGCCGGCACGTTGCGCTTGCTTCGCTGTAAAAACAAAATCATCAATTTGCTGGTGAATTTCTTCATCGGTGAGCGCTTTAGGCTTAAAAGGATTTATAGGCGCCTGAATAGCTGAAGGTGCAACCAGCTTTTCGCTGTAGGCATAACGGCCGGTATGCAAAATTTGCATACAAATTTTGCCACCCGCGTCATGTACTGCCTGGGTAACTTCCTGATGATGGGCCACAGCTTTATCTGAATCAAGGCGACGGGTAATAGGATGCGTTGCGCCCTCTTCATTGGGTCCGATGCCCCCGGTGACAATCAGCCCCACGCCGCCTTTCGCGCGCTCTGCATAAAATGCTGCCATATGCTTGTGGCCGTTCGGCATTTCTTCAAGCCCGGTATGCATGGAGCCCATCAATACCCGATTCTTTAGTTGAGTAAAGCCAAGATCCAAAGGCTGGAACAAGGTGGGATAAACCGGGTGTGAAGATGTATTTTCCATGATGAGACCTGTAAGTTATGCAAATTGAATAACGCACTATCAGCGTAGCTATGAAAGCCGCCAAACGCTAAACTAGACAGCGTCAAGATAATCTGCAATATTGATACTGTCAAGATTCAAATTTTCTTTTTATTTACATTTAGTGAACAAACCAGTGCGTATTAAAGAGTCATATCATCACGGAGATTTACGCAGCGCATTAATTATCGCTGCAACCCATCGCCTCGAAAATCTGGGTATAGAAGAACTTTCGTTAAGAAAACTGGCTGAAGATTTGGGGGTGTCGCGTACGGCGCCTTATCATCATTTTAAAGATAAAAATGCTTTACTTAGCGCCATCGCTGCCAGCGGCTTTGAAGAGTGGAAAGCCATTGCCACGAACATTTTTGAACATTCGACAGATCCTGCCCCAGTGCGCTTACGTGCCTTTATTCATGCTTATATTGGTTATGCAGCTAAACATCCTCAGCTTTACGATCTTATGTTTGGCCGTACCCTTTGGCAACACAATGAAGCCAGTCAGGGGCTCAAAGATGTAGCATTTCCGACCTTTCAGTATCAGGTTGAAATGACCCGCTACTGGCAGCAACAAGGATTGCTTCCAGCCAGTACCGAAGCTCTTCGTCTGGCGCAGGTAACGTGGGGAACATTACATGGTATCGCCCGCCTGGTCATTGATGGAGTTTATGCGAATAGCGCGCACATTGAAGATATCTGCGATACCGCGGCCGATTTGTTTATGCAACGCTGTGACTTTGTCGATAACGTTGCAAAATAAGCGCCGCGGCTCGTTCAGCAATCATGACGACTGGCGCGTGCGTGTTGCCTCCGGTAATAGTCGGAATCACTGAGGCATCGACCACGCGCAAATTGGTTATTCCTATAACCCGCAATTGATTATCTACCACACAGGTTTCATCATCAGGTTCGCCCATTTTGCAGGTGCCCACCGGATGATAAATGGTTTCGGCTTTTTCCCGGATAAATCGGATGAGCCCGGCCTCGTCGGTAATATCGGGGCCGGGTAACCACTCGGTAGCATGAAATTCGTCAAAAGCGGGCATGGTTAAAATTTTCCGGGCGAGTTTAATGCCTCCGACCAGAATCTCTATGTCATCGTTGTGACTCAGATAATTAGGGTCGATTTTGGGCGCGATTGCAGGATCGGGGCTTTGCAATGTGACCTCCCCACGACTACGGGGATACAAGTTACACACATGCAGGCCAAATCCGTAACCAAAAGCCGTTTTTCGACCATGATCATTAAGCCGGGCAGGCAAAAAGTGAAACTGTAAATCGGGTTTGTCAGGCTGGGCTTTTGATGAACAGGCAAAGCCCCCCGCCTCGGCAATATTAGACGACAGCATGCCCTCTCGCTTTAAAAGGTATCGTATAGCAGCGTTAAAGTAACCAGGTAAAGCCGAAGCCGCTACCGCATATCCGTGTCGGCTTTTAGACTTATATTGCACTATAGCATCAAGGTGATCCTGAAGATTTTTGCCAACCCCGGGAAGGTTTACACGTGTTTTAATATTATGAAGGTCCAGCTCTTTTTCAGGGCCAATTCCCGATAACAATAAAAGTTGCGGAGAATTTATTGCGCCCGCACTTAATATAATTTCGTGGCGGGCGTGCAATAATTTCAGCTCGCCTTTGCAAAGTACCTCTACCCGCTTAGCTGCAGTGCCACAAAACTGTATATGGTTAACCTGAATCTGAGTTTTTATGTGCAAATTTGCACGTTTGTGAGTATCGCTCAAATAAGCCTGCGCTGCAGACCAGCGCTGACCATTGTGCTGAGTAACATGGTACAAACCCACGCCCACCCGACTGTCGCGGTTAAAGTCTTCACACTTCGAAAGACCGTATTGAACGCCCGCTTTTATAAAGGTTTTTGATAGTTCGTCCACATGGCGAAGCTGGTTTACCTGTAATGGCCCGCCACGCCCGTGAAACGTATCTTCTCCGGCAAAATAATGCTCCGCTTTTTTAAACCACGGCAATACCTCGGCTGCCGACCAGCCGGTAGCACCTGCTGCCGCCCAGTCATCATAATCGCTGTATTGACCACGGATATAACACATGGCATTAATTGAGCTGCTACCACCGAGCGTTTTGCCACGAGGCCAGTATAGTTTTCGATGGTTCAAACCTGCCTGGGGCGTGGTTTCGTAACCCCAGTTAACTGACTTAACCCTGCTTAATAACGATAAACCGAAAGGAATATGAATTAACGGATGCGTATCTTTACCGCCCGCTTCTAACAAACAAACACTAATGGCAGGGTCTTCACTTAGTCTGGAGGCCAGTACGCATCCGGCAGAGCCCCCGCCTACAATAATATAGTCAAATTCATTTGATGGTGAGGTGCTCATATTTTTCCGGTAACATGGCAGCGAATAGCCGCCTACAGATATTTTAACATTATTATAACGTATTGCGGTTATAGAGCGTTATTTTCATTCATACTTTCCGTTTCGTGTTGACCTTCACTATATTGTGAATATGATGACGCCTGAATCCCATTAGGCGATGACTTATCTGTTGTCTATGCCAGCTGGCAACAAAAGGACCTATGTGAATAAAAAAATAGAAAGCCCGGACAATATGTATACACAGCAAGTAAAAAAGCTGATTGAGCAGGTAGCCCCTTCAGATAGCCGGGCAGCGTCTTTGTATACCGATGCAAAAAACTTTTATTCACTGACACCCTCACTCTTGGGTCATATACGCGAGCTCAAACTTCAGCTAGACAGCGCCTTAGAGCGTGAAGCAGCTGCCGCCGATGTTTCTGAACTACAACGTCAGATAGAACAAAGTAAACAAAAGCTGGAAGAAGAACGTCTGGCAAGAATTGCCAGGGTGAATCAGGTTTGTCGTGAGGTGATAGCACTTTGCGAAGGTAATACATACGAAGAAACGCAACATCAAAGCGCCCGGTTTTTAGGTACTTTGATGTTATTAACGCAAGGCCCCGTGACGGGTTTTGCCCGCTTACATCAACGGTTCAAACCCTTGTATAAAGCGGTACTCCTCTTGCGCTTAGTCGACAAACTTATGAAAGACGAAGCCACGTCCCATCCTTACCTGGTGTTATACCGCCCTTCACTTTCAAGAATGAATGGCGATAAATACTGGCAGGACAAATGGGAAAAAGAATTAGCAATCCCCCTTATATCCTGTGCATTATTGCAAGACATAGGGTTGTTACACAATGACGCTCAAACTATCTTACTAGGCGAAAATCGCGAACTGAACGAGTTCAGATTGCTTGATGAAAACCATCGTAAGCAGCTGTTAAAGCTAAATTATGTGCATACTATGTCGTACCTTAAACGAGGTCTGGGCATGCCTGCATTTTCTGGTAGCAGTACCGAAGAAAAACATCGCTTCACGCAGATCCATGCAGCAGCAAATCAGTTTCGGGAAAGACTAATGCAAGATGCTTTTGTATCAAAGTCAGGATTAGGTGAGTTACTCAAAATCCCGCAGATATATGTGTCGATAATTCTCTCAACAAAACATGATTACAATCGTAAGGAATTAGCAAAAGGCTATCTTCTTATTGAGCAACTGGCCAAAAAAGGGGGCTTAAATGCAAAGCTTGCCGAGGCGTTTATGCAGATTGTAGGCTTTTTTCCCCAAGGATTTGGCGTTACGTTTATCCCTAAAAACGAGCGCGGCGAAGAAAAGAAACAGTTTGAATACGCCATTGTGAACCAGCTTAACCCTAAAAATCCCGCTGAGCCTCATTGTCGTATTGTATCGCGCAATCTGAATTTTGTGATTTCAGGCGGGGATGAAGTCATCGAGCGAAGCCGCAACCTTTTCTTTCCGGCCAATCAGAAAAAATTGATGAGTATAGGTCGCGACCGAATAGCTGAAATCATGAGTCAGTTACAAAGTAATTTTAATTCAGAGTCAATCGACGAACTGGCTCCACAACTGTGGGAGCCTTCAGATTACTTTGCTAACCGCAAGCATCAGAACCTATGGAAGCGAGATGTACCGTAAGCTTGCTCTTCTTATGAAGGCTTTAACTTATTAGCCCGATACAAACCCATATCACCGAAAAGTAAAAGTCATCTGCAAAAGTACTTTAGACGGCCTTATTTAGATTTCCGGACGTCGTTTCGAACAAAAAAAAGACGCTTAATTGCGTCTTTTTTATAGCCAGAGACCTAACTCGCTAGTCGACCAGATCTTTAGGCATATTTTCTCTTATCTGCAACCAGACTTTTCCAGACTCAATGCCATAATTACGCACCACCACGGGTACTTCATCATAGTTGCCCTGCTCTGCCACTTCTAATAGTTTCTGATAAAAGTTACGTGCAACTTGCTGTGCACTGTCATGAGAAAAGAAGTAACCTCCTATCCGAGAATACAAACCCCGAAACCCGTTCATCATCAAGACAAATACATTGTTACCTGAGGCCAGGGCTAAATCGTGATTCATTTGATAGTCGTAGTGCGCAAACGCCGTACCGTCTGCTTCAAGATCTTTATAGCGAGAAATTATTTTAATCGCTTCTTCAGGATTATGGCGAATAGCTCCACGAATAAACACCGCACTTAAATTAGTGCGCGCTGCTAGCAAATTGTCTACCAGTTCAGGAATGCCTTCCTGATCTAACCGGGCCAGCGTTTCAAGAATATTAAGACCGCAGGTTTCCCAGAAGTTGTTAACCTTGGTTGGCTTGCCATGTTGAATGGTAAGCCATCCGTCACGCGCTAATCGTTGGAGTACTTCTCGAAGTGTTGTGCGGGTAACGCCAATTAACTCCGATAACTCGCGTTCTGCGGGCAAGATGGTTCCGGGCGGAAAACGACCACTCCAAATTGATTCAACAATATATTCTTCGGCAAATCCAGCGGGACTCTGGGCCTTGTAGATCATAGTATTTTCGCCTGAAAATCTTTTCTTATAATATCAACTGATTGTACCAGACGAATCTTGAAATTCACAAACAATTGCGCGTAAAGCGCGTGGTATTTGCTTCTTAAGTTAGGATTTTGCGGCAAAATGAGATTGCATGTCCAGGTAACGGCAAGTTACGTATGAGTGTCAAACCAAATAAACAATGACAAAGCAGCGTTGACAGTCCGTTCTCAGGTGCCTTTTTGAACACAGAGCGCATCACAAGAGTGAACACTAACATGATGAAGAAGCAATTCCGCGGGCTCGGGCTGTAGTTTCACAGTCAATTTGCTGTTAAGGCTGGCCGAAAATTGGGCTAAGAGCGAGAGCAGTTGCCAGGATATGCTTTTTAACATTAAACGTTTTAACCCCAGGACCGACGCTGTCTTCTCGAAGTCTTTTACAGTTGAAAAAGAACTACTTTAAGACTGAAGCCAACAGCCCATAAAGATGATTTTTATCAACGGGTTTTGCGACATGAGCTGTAAAGCCCAGATTTAAATAGCTGGCTACATCCTCAACCATCGCATTAGCCGTTAGCGCGATGATTGGCACCTGACTGCGAAAACGGCGAATATGCTTCATGGCTTCAATACCATCCATCTCAGGCATTTGTATGTCCATTAAAATTAAATCAAACGCGTCTTTTCTTGCGGCTTCGACCGCTAGTTTGCCATTTTCTACAATTGTTAAGGTTGCCTCAGTGCTTTCAAGTAACGCTTCGATGACAACCTGATTAATTTCGTTATCTTCGGCAATGAGTATTTTTTTGTCGGTTAAGCGCGGGGCCACCAATGCTTTATACTCGGTTTTATAAGTCTCTTTGTCGGTTTTCGCTAATGGCAGGATAACGCTTATTGCTGTTCCGCATCCCGGTTCGCTTTTAACCTCTATTATGCCGTCCATCATCTCAATAAGGTTTAGTGTTATCGACATGCCCAGTCCACTTCCACCAAACCTACGAGTTGTTGAGCTGTCCGCTTGAGAGAAACGTTCAAATACGCGGCTTTTGGCCTCTGCGCTCATACCAATCCCCGTATCAATAACATCGAAACCAAGTGCCTTTTCGGCATTATGCTGAGTTTCGTAAATGTTGACTGTTACACTACCTTTGTCAGTAAACTTGACAGCGTTACTCACGAGATTAAGTAATATTTGTTTAACTCTGACAATATCCCCCAGCCAACCATCTGAAAAACCCGGCTCAATGTGACTGATAAGTTGAATGCCTTTATTACTGACGATTCCATCTACATCAAACTTGACGGACCGTAATACCTCAATAATCAAGAAAGGTTGTTTTTCCAATTGCAGCTTTTTGTCTTCTATCTTCGAGTAGTCAAGAATATCGTTGATGATTGTTAGTAGTGACCTGGCAGAGGATAAGGCATTGCTTAGCATAAGCTCTGATTTAGCATTGAGAGCATCAGTATTTATCATTTGCAGGCCACCGAGAATAGCATTCATCGGAGTTCGAATTTCGTGGCTCATGTTCGCCAGGAATTCGCTTTTCATTTTACTGGCTTCTTCTGCCCTTTGCCTGGAGGTTTGAAGCTGTTGCTCAACAAGTTTTTGTTCAGAAATGTCCTGTATAATAGAGCAAATAAGTTCCTCGCCCCTTGCGCTGGTAATTTTTACGCCATTGAGTTGAACTGGATAAGTATGCCCATCCTTGTGGATATACTCTTTATAATAAGGCCCGTATCGACCCGTCTCAGACAAAGATGACAGTTGAGCTTGCTCCTGTTGCTCGTATTTTTGAGGCGTCAACTGCCAATAGTCCATGTTATTTAGTTCATCAAGACGGTAACCAGAGAAACGGCTCAACTCTTTATTTACGTAGTCAAATCCTCCGTCACTTATCCTGTTTATCGCAATACCAACAGGCGCTAAATTGACCAACTTCTCGAACTTTTCTTTTTCTTCTAAATACGCAGCACTAGCACGCTCCACCGCTTCATTGGCTGAGTGTAGTCGACTCTTCGCTTCAACCAGTTCTGTTATGTCTCTACCTATGGCTAAAATCAGATTCTGACTGCCAACTTTTAATGCAGAAAGAGAGACTAAACACAGAAACACTGACCCATCTATTCGTGAATGAAGCCATTGGAAAAGCTGCGGCCCTTCACAGAAAGCTTTTTGAATATATTCTGAGGCCATTTCCTCGGATGTTCTTCCGCAGGGTTGATATTCCGGTGAGAGGTCAGAAGGCTTTAAATTGAGAAAGTTATCGGCACTTTTCACGCCGTGAAGCTTAATTGCAGCTTGATTGCACCTAATGAACTTACCCGTGCTAAGGTCGATAATAGAAAGCGCGTCCCCAGAAACATCAAATAACTCCTTGTACATGATGTTCTCAGCCTGCTGTGTAGCAAGCTCAGCTTCTAATCTATTAATTTGCGCTTGTAATGTTTCGCTACTGTGACTCATATACGACTCTTTTGAAAAGCTCACCTAAAATATTAGAGCATCGACGCGGTATATAATAGCTAAATAACAGAGTTTCCTGAACTGCTCGTCAACGCGATAGGGCTTCCACTGACTTTGCTAATGGTCATTTTAGTGTGTGCTACACGTACAAAAGGGCTGCACGAGCAGCCTAGAACAGTTTAAACCTCAATAGGTTCTACTATTTCTAAAGCATTGTTCACCTCAATGCCTGGGTAGCGAACTGTGCTCTCTAACTTCTTATGACCAGGCAAAAGTTGCACAACTCACAGATTTTTCGTTTTGTTATAAGTCAGGTATGGTTTGGTTCTGCGTATCGAGTGGGTGTTATAGAGTGATGTATCGAGATTGAGCTTTTAAATCCAGCCATGAAAATGCGATTGTATTGTCTGGTAGATATGTGCTCAGAGCTATTGATACGTGATTTAAAAAGATACTCAGACTCTTTGAGTCCAGTTTTCTTTAATTATACCAGGATCAGATCTTAAGTATCCGGCGTTATCTCAAATTAAACAGAACTGCCTGTATTTTGCTGAACAACATGCGTTCGACTCAAAACTGAACGTCCGCAAACGACATCTCACACTTTGAGTTTAGCGAGGTCACGCGCTTGTCCCGCAAGCTCTAAACGAATTCGGATACCCCATAGGCAGGATATCTGAAGAGGCATTTTCTGCCCGATTATGCGGTCTTTATTCCAAGGTGTATGAATTTGCATAGCCATTAGTCGTCTCCCATTTAGTCGGCAACAGACAGTGAGTCATTGGACGGTGGTCCGGGCACTTGCGTTTAGTTCTCTACTCTTCTGCCCGGCTCCGAAGCCTTACCATTTTAATGGCGGCATGGGTAGGTTTAGCGGTTTTGATACTCATAGCGATGTTGTGGAAGTGTTGGTTATAGTCTTTTAATCTGATTAATGATTAATGGAGTTACAGAGGCATGAATACCTCCAGACGGGCCAAACATAAAATGATGTTTATTCTGACTTCCATCTTTTCTATTAACCAATACATGCTTCTCGATAATGGTAAGATTCTCGACTTCTTCGGCGCTAATTTTTGTAAAAGTTGGGAATGTTTGGATATAGATATAGTTGCCGCGCTTAATTACTGAAAATCTGCCCCACCTCCAGCAAACCATCGTCACAATTAAAACAATAGTTGTATAAAAAACAAAACGCATGGATAGATTGTCGGGTGTGAACACACCCGTGAGTATAAAAACAAGAAACAATGTCGTCGTGTAATTTAATAAAAATAGTACCGTCATTTTACTTTCCAGAAAGGCAGGCAGATGCCTCTCTTGATTATGGGTAACAGAAGTATGCGCCACCAATTGTGCCAATTGCTGAGCCTAAAGAGCTACCACCTGTGATGCCAGGTCCCGCTCCGAAACCAAAACCTCCCACAAAGCCTGCGACACCACCAATAACGCCACCGGTGATACCCCCACCAACCGCCCAGTTAGACATACAATCACCGCCAGAAATTTGTGAGATCTCGTCAAGATTTAATTCATTCATATCGCTATCCTTAAGGTATGCAAACTGCTGCGCCAATCTGCGTTCCAAATCCAAAGCCCCAAACTGCGCCAGCCCCATACCTATGCCTGTTGTAGCAATACCTCCACCGATAAAACCGCCTAATGCACCCAGTGCGCCAAAACTAGCTACGCAAACACTTTCGTCTAAACCGGCACCATTTACACTATTAAGTTCTTCTAGGGTTATCTCATGCAAGATAATAATCTCCATATAATAATATTTGGTCCCTTTAACAAAGGACCAATACAGACTATTCAAATTATGTGAGACTTGATACTGAACTGATGAGTAGTTTTAGAGTAGCGTTCAACAGGAGCATTCAGAACGTTCAGGACAGTTGAGAGTACTCAAGACAGTCACTCATTACGAGCATTCAGGACAGTCACTCATCAAGGAGCATTCAGAGGGAGCATTCAGGACAGTCACTCATTATATCCATTCCATGTTTGGCAATGAGCCCTCAACACAGTCACTCATCAAGGAGCATTCAGAGGAGCATTCAGGACAGTCACTCATTACATTCATTCCAAGTTTGGCAACTATTCCTCATTTCGCTGTACCTTATTGGAAGCCACTGACTGCAAGACTAGATCTGCCGCCCTCCATTTATTGACAAATAGCACGGCCGTACGAAAGTACTACAGCCAAATGAGCTCAAAAAATAAACAATAGGTTAACGTCAATTAAACATAAGGAGGCGTGTAGTGATAAATATAAAATCCATTCTCTCCCTCATTTGCCTGAGTGCAACGGCGCTGACTGCCAATGCCGGTAGTTGGCAGAACAACCAATCTGTAGGCGGATTTAACAAAGTGCATATCTACACGCCTGATACTCAGTCATCTGTGGGTAATGGCAGGGCACTACTGGTGGTGCTACATGGCTGTACTCAGTCGGTGGATGCGTACCTCACAGCCAACCTCGAAGATGCCGCTGAGACCTATGGTATGGTTATCGCGGTGCCTGATGCCATGAACAAGGCCGGTTTCAATTGCTGGTCGTACTGGCAGGGAACAAAATCCCGCACCGCAGGCGATTATAAAAACCTAATTTCACTGGCCAATACCTTAAGTGCCAGTACCACTTACAATATCGACAGTGACCAGGTCTATATCGCCGGCTTATCGTCTGGCGCCGCGTTTGCCAATACCACAGCCTGTATCGCCCCTGACGTCTTTGCAGGCATGGGCATTAGCGCTGGTCCCAGTATAGGCACCAGCTCCAACGGTGCTATTGGTACCTGCGAGTATGCCAATGTGGCTCAGCGATGTGAGCAATATGCCGGCAGTTACGGCAGTTATTTTGATAGCCAGATTGCCTCAATTGCTCATGGTGATGCCGACACCACGGTCGACCAGTGCTATAACCGGCAGAACGCCGAGGGCATGGGGGATGTATACGGCGTTATTGAGTTACCCGGCTCGACTGCTATTGGCAGTGGCTCCCGCACTGCTCAGGAGTTCTTGTGGGAAGAAGGCCGCGTATCCATGCTCTGGCTTAATGGAGTTGACCATGCCTGGTCCGGCGGCCAGGGAGCGTCAGGCTCTTACGTTAATGGTAACGGTATTAATTACGCCATGTATCTGGGACAGTACTTTTTAGAAAACAACTCTAGAGTTGATCGCAACGAGGCCCCGGTGGTGTCAGCGGTTATGGCTACTGTGGACGGCAGTCAGATAACCGTGAGTGGAAATATTTCTGATAGCGACGGCACCGTCGAGAAAGTGTTTGTGCAATTACGGGACGATGCCGATAACGTTTTTCAATATACCGACAATACGGTTTCATCTGGCTCGTTCTCGGTGACTTCGGCAAGTCTTGCTGATGCGCTTTACTTTGTCAGCGTGAATGCATCTGACAACAACGGTGCGCTATCCGATACGGTTACCGATTCAGTTAGAGTGGGCCCGCAACCGCCAGATACTGCCCCGGCGTTATCGAATATTCAGGTTACCGTGAGTGGACAATGTGCCGAGGTGACCGGTGAAGTGGTGGATATAAACCAGAATCTGGCGTCAGTAGTGGCTGCCTTCAGCACAGGGCCTGTCACCGCCGGAGTAAACGGAACCCTTTTTACTGTGCAAGCGTGTGACCTGCCGGGCGGTGAACAAAGCGTAACCGTAACGGCTACCGATACCACAGCGCTGTCGTCAGCCGAGTCACTCACATTTGCAATCGACGCGGGTCAGATAGCGACTCTTGATGGGCATATTGCAGCGGGTCGACTCGACTACACGAATTACGCCAATTGCTATCTGGAATATAGTACCAATACCTTCAAGCTGAATGAGATTGAGGTTTCGGGCGGCCAGTGTCAGTGGCAGGATGATGACAACAGTTGCGCGGGGCCAGTGCAGAATTGCAGTGGCAGCACGCCCACCGCCCCGGGTAATGGCGGCGGGGATGGTGATAGCGATGAATGCGCCAGCTATACGACGGCGAACTACTATCATAAGGTTGCAGGCAGAGCTTATAGCACCGGTAATTACTATACGCCGGACTATTTTACCGTTGGCTCCGATGCTCCCATGAGTGGCTCAACTTGGGGCACCACGACCTTGTCATCTCTAGACGGGGAAGCCTGGTACACAGGTACCTGCCCATAATTGTAGAGCGGCATCAGGCGGATGCGTTGCCCATCCTGATGCCGTTTTCTCTGAATTCCCTGCATTGCCTGATTCGACTAGTTACCCTATTGCTAGCGTCCCTATTGCTAGGACAGTCACTCCTAACAGTTACAGACTAGAAAGTTACAGACTAGGACAGTCACTCCTTGCTTCCCTCATTACTTTCGATATTGATATCATTACCAGGCGGTTAAATATTGC
>NZ_JAESDK010000032.1 GCF_019249245.1 Alteromonas lipotrueiana
CAACCTGCTGTAGTCTTCAAGCAGTTACGAGACGCGGCTTAATTTAGCGAGTGGTGCACTTCGGGGTTGAATTCGCGGGTTGCTCTCAGGGTGGATTCAGTCGGGCTTTTTACCTGGGTGGGTATACACACGATAACGACTCTATCGTCCAAACTTCTTTACCGGGGCAATATAAAAAAAGCGGCCTTTGAACAACCCATATAAATTGCTCAACCCTCGTTAATTTGCAATACGCTTGGCAGGTTATGTGGCCTATCACCTTTAACTGGCTCGTATTGAGTACCCCTTCCCTGATTAAAATTAATCGCCCTTTCTATGTTATTTCTTTGGACTGTATAGTCACTAATTTCCCCATCACGACTGGTGATGACCACGTACCTAAAGTACCATCGCGATATCACTGAGTTATATTTATATTAATGTTTATGCGTACTTTGCTGCTTACCATTGGTGGAATGTTTGCTTTAATTTTGTGTTATCTGGTGGGCGAGGTTTTTGTACTGACCTTCAATTTGCCTTTTCCTGGTGCGCTAGCGGGAATGTTGTTGCTCTTGTTCTTTTTGCTGGTCAATAGGCAGGTACCTACTGCAATAAACGCGGGAGCCAAGCCCTTACTTAACCATATGATTGTGTTATTTGTTCCCGCAGTTGCCGGCATTGTTCTTTTTGCCGGCGATATTAAAACTCACTGGCTGGCATTAAGTTTGGCCATTGGGCTGTCGACCATTGTAGCTCTGGCATTATCGGCCTGGGTCGCACAGCGTGTATTTGCCCTGAAAGCAGGCGGCAATGATGACGTTTGAACAAGCGGTAAACACTGTACTGCATGAGGCTGCAAATGTATTGGTCCAGACCAGCTCCCTCACCGCAATAGCCTGGATAGGCATAACATTGATTTGCTACATCGGTGCTCTGAAGCTTAGTCACAAAGCCAACGGGCACCCGCTATTACATCCGCTCATTATTACCACCTGTCTGGTGTTGAGCGCAGTGTTTATCTTGCATCATAGCGTGACGAACTATCAGCAATATACAGCGCTTATCCACTGGCTGCTGGGCCCGGCAACGGTAGCTCTGGCATTACCAATGTATGCGCAGTGGCAGAAGGTTCGAGAATTGGGTTGGCGAATTGTGGTTGCCGTTACCGTAGCCGGCGTTATTGCGCCGTTACTGGCCTGGTTATGTTTATATTTAACCAGCACCCCGTTGGCACTACAGATGACGGTGCTGGCTAAATCCATCACGACCCCGTTGGCCATGGAGACCAGTCGTATAATTGGTGGCATACCGGCGTTGGCTGCGGTATTTGTTATTACTACCGGAATTGTAGGGGCTATAGCCGGTCCGTTTACTTTTCGTGTTCTTCACATAACACATCCACAAGCCCAAGGTATCGCCTTAGGAAGTGTGGCGCATGCTATTGGTACGGCCAGGGCCATACGTATGGGTGAGGCGCAGGCGGCCATGGCCAGTCTGGGACTGTGTTTGAATGGAATTATGACGGCAATCGTGTTGCCGCTCATCATTCATATGCTCTAAGCATATTCACCTTATGTTCTATAGACATTCGGCCGATAAGTGCTAAAAATCTAATTATAGCTTTATGATTACCGAGAACCAGGCAGCAAATTTTGCAGC
Organism: Alteromonas lipotrueiana; assembly: GCF_019249245.1. Classification (GTDB taxonomy): domain Bacteria; phylum Pseudomonadota; class Gammaproteobacteria; order Enterobacterales; family Alteromonadaceae; genus Alteromonas; species Alteromonas lipotrueiana. The sequence continues at coordinate 1,639 of NZ_JAESDK010000032.1, forward strand.
GTTTGTCGGTTTTGTAGCACAGCCACAACAGGATGGTAGTCAATACAATGTTTTCAGTCTTAGTGTGTGACGATTCAATGGTAGCGCGTAAGCAGGTTGCCAAAAGCCTGCCGCAAGACTGGCAGGTAGCAGTACACTTCGCCAGGCATGGCGAAGAAGCCATGAGTTTACTAAAGCAAGGTAAGGGCGACTTATTGTTACTGGATTTGAATATGCCGGTGATGGACGGCTATGCCACATTAAAAGCCATACAAGATGCCAACATGCCGGTAAAAACAGTGGTGATTTCGGGCGATATTCAGCCCGAAGCTCACGAGCGGGTGATGGCCTTAGGGGCCTGCGACTTTATTCAAAAACCGGTAGGTGTGGCTACTCTTACGGCTACTTTAACAAAGCATGGTTTGCTTGCCGCGCATAGCGAAAATGTGCCAGACGATTCTGAATTAGATCCCAATATTCGCGATTGTTATCAAGAGATCACCAATATTGCTATGGGCCGGGCAGGGGATCACCTCGCCCGAATTATGAACGTGTTTGTGCACTTGCCTATTCCCAATGTAAATTTAATCGAGATGTCTGAATTGCATATGATGCTATCGGATATCGAAAGTCATGAAGAAGTTACCGCTGTGTGTCAGGGCTTTATTGGTCAGGGTATTCGCGGTGAAGCGTTATGTATTCTAAGTGATTCCAGTTTTGAAGATGTCGCCAAAATATTAGATGTGAAAGAGCAGGTAGATGATCGGATTCAGCTAGAGCTGCTTATGGATGCCGCCAGTATTTTGATAGGCACCTGTCTGACCGGTCTGGCCGAGCAACTGGATGTGGTATTTAGTCAGGGACATCCAGTCGTGTTGGGCCAGCACCGTGTTATTACTGAACTTATCGCCACTAATCGTAGTTTCTGGCGTCGTACCCTGGCCATCGAGCTTAGCTATGGCTTGGAAGGGTATGATGTACGTTGCGATCTGATTTTGCTGTTCACCGAAGACTCTATGGTTACGATGAATGAAAAACTGGCCCATTTGCTGGAGGATCTTTAAATGAATGATTCGTTAAATGATCTACAGGAATTCCATTGGATGATGGATATGCTGCAAACGGTCGACGTGGGCATTGTTGTTCTTGACCGCCAGTTTAAGGTCAAAATTTGGAACGCATTTATGGAAAGCCACAGCGGGCTACTGCCTGCACAGGTTCGTGAGAGGTCTTTGTTTAGCTTATTTCCCGATATTCGCCCCGACTGGTTTGAAAAAAAAGCGCGGCCAGTATTTGAGCTCAAAACGCGGGCATTTATGACCTGGGAGCAGCGGCCTTATTTATTTAAGTTTCCTAATTACCGGCCGATTACAGGTAATGAGCAGTACATGTATCAAAACATTACTTTGTCAGCGCTAACCTCAGCGAATGGGTCCGTAGAAAATATCAGTATGATGATTTACGACGTGACCGACATTGCTGCAGGCAAAAAGCAATTAGAGTCGCTTCAGGTTACCCAAACCGAAATGCTGGAGCGACAACAGCGCACAAACTGACTCTACTTTCGGCGTGGTAGGTTCACGCTATCAGATAGTGATTTTCGATGATATAGCGGTGTGCGTATGGAAAAATTAAGCAACCTTTTGAAAATGCCCGTTCGCGGAGTATTTTTAATGTTATTGGTCATGGCAGTAAGCGCATGTGGCGGCGGTGGCGACAGTGAAACCGGCGCAGAGACAGTGTCGCCGGTATTTGCAGTGAATGCCGGAGCCGATGTTCAGGCCAGTGAACAAACCACCGTGTTTCTTTCAGCGCAGGTTTCAGGCGCCACTGGTGCGCTTACTTACCGCTGGCAAAGTGAACCTGAGCTAACCATCGAACAACAAGATGTCAGTTTGCCTGAAGCAACCATAGCCCTTCCCCAGCTTAATGCGCCTGAAACCTATACAGTGTCGGTTACGGTATCTAACTCAAGCGGTAAAAAGGTGACTGACTCGTTGGTGATTACAGCGCGTTCGGTTAACGAACCGCCCCGGGCAAAAATTACCGCGCCTCCCACTGACGATGAAGCCGGTCGGTATGCAGCCGGTATCGATATAACCCTGGATGGCAGCGCCAGCACCGATGACGATGCCAGCGATGAATCGGCCCCCATTACCACCTGGCAGTGGGAACAATTAGAAGGTGTCGATGTCACTACCGATGTTGCGCTTGATGGTCCTACCATTTCGTTCACCACCCCGGTAGCCAGTACAGAGCAAACCCTGCGTTTTCGGTTAACCGTAGAAGATGACGAAGAAGCCAGCGACAGTGATACCATTACGTTAATTATACAACCCGATTCTGATACCAAACCTACTGTTGATGCGGGATCAGGGCAGGGCGTCTTTAGCGGTGAACCCATTATATTAAACGGCACCGCGAGCTCAAGTGTGGCTTCGGCTTTGCCTTTACATTATGAGTGGGAAACCTCAAACAATCAGCAGTTTCGCATAGAAGAGTCTGACAAACTATCGACCCATGTTATTGCGCCAGAAGTCACCCGGGAGCAAACCGTTTCGTTTACTCTCAATGTTACTGATGCTAACGGTAACAGGGTGTCTGATAATATTATGGTCACTGTTCGTCCAATGCCTGTGGCGTATGTTAACGATACCGGTGTTATTGCTCAGGCCTCAGCGTCAGCCGTTAATAACGACCAGCAGAATAGTTTTCCGGGTCAGGATGGGCAGCGCGGCGCGGATGTAGCTGCAGCGCAAGGGCTGCTTGAAAAAGCAGGACGTGGCGCCGCAGGTTTCGATTTTACCAAGCTAAATCAAAATGGCGATGAACAAGACGCTGCCGAGTCGCAATTTAGCTGTGTGCGCGACAATACCACCGGTCTGGTATGGGAAGTGAAAACGGCGGATGGCGCCTTGCACGATGGCGCGCATACTTATACCTGGTATCAGGGCGAAAACAACGGCGGCAATGAGGGCGTTGAAAGCAGTGTAGCCGCAAGTTGTTCAATTACAGGATGTAACACCCGTAACTTTATAGCCGCGGTACGCGCTGAAGGGCTGTGCGGTTTTTATGACTGGCGCCTGCCTAATCATTTTGAATTGATGAGCCTGGTACACTTTGGCCAGACCACTACCGCCATGATTGATACCGATTACTTTCCTAACACCGGTAAGATTAACGAGGCGCCGGTTTGGTACTGGACGTCTCAACCGGGCGCAGATGGCGTGATTAGCGACGCTGCACAAAATGCCTGGGCCATCGATTTTACTTCCGGGGTCGATAACTTTTTAGATAAAGGGAACGTAGCCCGCGTTCGTCTGGTTCGCGCAGGGAGAACACAATGAAAGCACTTCTTACTGGTTTATTACTGGCTGTCAGCCCCGTTTGTGTAGCTCAGTATTGTCTGACCACGGGTGAAGAAACCACGCCAGATGCTAACTTTACCGCGTTAGACGACGCGCAGGTGTTACACACCACAACACAACTGGTATGGCAACGTTGCGCCCAGGGCCAGCAGTGGGATGGTACAACCTGTACCGGCCAGGCAAAAAAATATACCTGGCAAGAAGCATTACAACTTGCGCACCAGGCAAATGATGAGTCCCAGGCCGGATGGCGGTTACCCAATGTAAAAGAGTTGGCGTCGGTTACCGATCGTCTTTGTGTCAGACCCGCGATTAATGAAACCTTTTTTCCCAACACCCCACCGGATGACTTCTGGACATCAACCCCGTCGTTAACCGACACCCAGCGCGCGTGGGTGGTGGCTTTTTTTAACTCCAGTCATTCAATTAAACAAAAAGATCGATTTGTGTATGTCCGGCTGGTAAAAACCTATATTCAGCCATAGTGTGACTGACTGTTTAAATGGTACCAGCTTTAACCTGAATATTGGCAGACTGGACTCATTCTGCCTTTTTATTTATCCTGCGGCGGTTCAAACTACATAGTATGACAATGCCAAAGCTTTTTTCTTGTATATGTACAGCACTATGTACAGTTATTTTCAGTACTTCAGCTGAAGCGACCGAATTTACCTGCGATATAGATTTTGCCTACGGGCTGGTGGTTAACGACAACCAACTTCGGGTAATGGACAAGTCGCGTACCCTGGTTCAGATTAATCAGCAGTCGCAACTGTTTGTTCAGGGCCGCTGGCAACAGCTTGACGAACAACAGCAAGCCTGGCTGACCGACTATGCCCAGGGGCTTCATTACGTGGTGCCTAAAATGATTATTCTGGCTACCGAAGGGGTAGATTTGGCCGTTGATACCATCGACCATGTTTACCTGGGGCTGGTAGGCAGCGATCACGACAGCTACGAACGTCTGCAAGAATCAATGACTCGGGTAAAAAGCCGGGTTAAAGAAAAATTTCGGCACGCGAGTGACCACTATTTTATTGGACCGGGGTCGCTTGAAAGTGTGGACGAATTTGTTGATACCGAAATAGAGGCTCAGCTTGAAAGCACTATTTCTACGTCAATTGGTGGTATTCTTTCAGCCATTAGTGGCATTAATGCTGCCAATCAGGATGTCGATAGTATCAAACTGGCCGAACTAACCCGCCAGTTAGAGGCGGTAGGTGAACAGCTTGAACCTGATGTCGGGCCCAAAGCTCTAACGCTGAAAAACAAAGCCCACTGGTTTTGTAATAAATTAAAGCAGCTGGATGAAACAGAAGAAAAACTTCGAGCTTCTGTGAAGGGACTTGAACCCTTCAATGTGATCACCTCAAATAACTAAACAAAAGACGCCAATAGGGTGTTTAAATAACGCCGGCCCTGGTCGGTTACCTGCCAATGCGTGGCGTTGGTAACCAATAGCCCCTTTTGTTCAGCTTCTGCCAGACTTTGCTGTTGCATATCGTTAAGCGACACTCCGGTAAAATCGGTAAAGTCTTTTTTGGGACAGGGCTCAACCAGCCTGAAGCGATTCATAAAAAACTCAAACGCCAGATCGTCTTTCTCTACCATCGTCTGTGTATCTAGATAAGGCCGGGTTAATTCCATGTAGCCCCGCGGATGTTTAACTTTTACCGTACGGGTAATAGTGCCGTTTTGCGGGTCGGTAATTTTTCCGTGGGCACCACACCCAATTCCCAGGTAATCGCCAAAACGCCAGTAGTTTAAATTATGCTGGCATTCATTTCCGGGTTTGCTATAGCCTGATATTTCGTACTGACGATATCCAGCCTGAGTAAGGCGCTGGTGGCCAGCATGCTGAATGTCCCACAATATATCGTCGTTGGGCAATTCAGGCGGACGCGAGTAAAACGGCGTGTTGGGCTCAATGGTCAGTTGATACCATGATAAATGCGCCGGGTCGGCGAAAATGGCTTCATCCAAATCGCTCATGGCATCGTCGAGGCTTTGGTCAGGCAAGCCGTGCATTAAGTCTAAATTAAAACTATTCAAACCCGCATGATGGGCCTGATGAATCGCCTGTTTGGCCTGTGCGGTATCATGAATGCGTCCTAATACCGACAAATGCCGCGCTTTAAAGCTTTGTATACCCACCGAAATACGATTGATACCCGCATTAACGTAGCCTTTAAACCGGTCGGCTTCCAGGGTGCCCGGATTAGCTTCTAAGGTTATTTCGGCATTATGGGCTAAATTAACCCGGGCTTTCACCCCGTTTAATAACTGACTAATCGCGTGCTCGCTGAACAAGCTCGGCGTGCCGCCGCCAATAAAAATGGTAGTCACTTCACGCTGCCCGATAAGCGCTGCATCGGCGGTCAAATCATTAAGCAGGTGCGCCACGTACTCGCTTTCGGGCAGGGTGTCTTTTAAGCCATGCGAGTTAAAATCGCAATATGGGCATTTTTGCACACACCAGGGAATGTGGATGTACAGACTCAGCGGTGGATTAAGCAAAAGCCTGCCTCATTTGCTGCAGCAAAAAGGTCATGGCCTGACCGCGATGGCTCAGGCTATTTTTGGTTTTACTGTCAAGCTCTGCGGCGGTGCATTCCTGGGCCGGAACATAAAATATAGGGTCATAGCCAAAGCCGCCGTGACCATTTATTTGATTGCTGATAAGACCGTGCCAGTGCCCCTGGCTTATCAGGGGGACCGGATCGTCAGCATGACGTAAGTACACCAGCGTGCACATAAAATGCGCCCGCCGATCAGCTTCACCGTTCATCCGGTTAAGCAGCAATTCGACATTATCAATATCGGTCGCATTTTCGCCGGCAAAACGCGAAGAATAGATGCCCGGCGCGCCACCCAAGGCATTAACCACAATGCCCGAGTCATCGGCAATGGCAGGTAAGCCGGTTTGTCGGGCTGCATGCCGGGCTTTAATAATGGCATTTTCAACAAAAGTAGTGCCGGTTTCAGGCACTTCTTTAACGCCCAGGTCGGCTTGTCCCACTATACTTACCTGCTGCTCACTAAACAGGTTTGTAAATTCTTTGAGTTTGCCACTATTACCGGTAGCAAGCACAATTTTATCTGGAAAGGCCATATAATATCCTTGTTACGATTTCTTTTTGGTGGACTTTTTCTTGCCAGTTTTTTTCGCACCCGACTTTTTCGAGACCGACTTTTTGACTGTGCTTTTCTTTACTTTTTTCTTTTTTGGCGCCACTTTTGGCGTTTTATTTTGCGGGCGCAATGCATCCACCACCCGGGCTTTCAAAGGCTCTTCGGTATAGCGACTAATACGACCTACTACAGCTAAATCGTGGGCTTCTACCAGCGAAATAGCGATACCTTTAGCGCCAGCGCGCCCGGTACGGCCTATACGGTGTACATAGGTGTCGGCTTTGCGCGGCATGTCATAGTTAATAACATGTGAGACATCGGGTACATCAAGACCTCGGGCCGCTACATCGGTGGCCAGCAGTACCGGCACTTCGCCCGATTTGAAGCGCGCCAATGCCGCATTTCGTTTATCTTGTGGCATCTCGCCCTGCAACCAGCAAACCATAATATCCTGGCTGGCCAGGTAGTCTTTGAGCGACTGTAAACGTTCGCGGGTTTTTACAAACACCACAGCATTAGAGATGTCGTTTTTAAGAATATGTACCAGCAGCTCTTGTTTATGCTTAAGCGTATCGGCATGGTGAAACCACTGTAAAATTTTAGCTTTTTCTTTACGTGAAGGTGAGGCTTCAAATACCGCCGGGTCGTTTAAAATTTCAGTGGCAAAGGTTTTTACCCCTTTGCCTTCCAGCGTCGCTGAAAACAGCATGTTTTGTTTGCGCCACCGAGCTTCTGCCGCAATTTGGTTAACAATGTTGGCAAAGCCCATATCAAGCATACGATCAGCTTCGTCTAAAATCAGACACTCAATGTTGCGACAATCGGCGGACTCTAAACGAATATGTTCGTGCAACCGACCCGGGGTGGCCACCAGAATATCCAGGTTCTGATTCAAGGTTTCGCGGTCGGTGCCGTAGTTAATGCCGCCAGTGATAACGCCGCACACCAAGTCGGTATGCGCGGTAATGGCCTTGGCCTGTTCAAACACCTGGATGGCAAGCTCACGGGTGGGTGTAAGAATTAAAACACGCGTGGAGCCGGGCTCTTTACGTGGGTAATCAAGTAAAAACTGACAAGCAGGTAACAGGAACGCCGCGGTTTTGCCCGTACCGGTGGGCGCGCTGGCCATAATGTCCCGCCCATCCATGGCCTGTGGAATAACCATAGACTGGATAGAGGTAGGCTTGTCGAAGCCCATGTCCGCCACAGCATGGCAAAGGGTATCGTCAAGATCAAGTTCCTGAAATGTCATAGTTGTGCTAATACTCAATACAAAAACGATATTGTAACACTGTACCGGTCAGGGTGAAGCAGGATTCGTTAGTTAATTACTGAGTATTTTTTCAATAGCATGTAAGCGGGCATTAGCCAGGGCGGTTTTAATTTGAGCCCCCTGATGCCCCGCCGCAATAATTTGCTGCACATTGACTGCACCCGCAGCAGTCATAGCGTTATAGATGTCAATGACTGGCCAGTTAACAAGCTGCGCTTTGCCCACAAACCGGGTCACGTCCAGCAGCATTCCAAAGCGCTCAGGGCGACGCCAGACATCGCATCGGTTGAAGGTGTCCAACAACGTTTGTGCGTTGGGTGCGCTGAGCAAAACCTGGCAATACTGAGCGGCCAGTAGCGCCAATTCGCTAACCGAATTCGGACACTTTAAACGTCCAATCAATGCCTGTGTTTGTGCAGGGGTGATCAGCGCTGTTATACATGCCATACGCACCGGCAACTCAGCATGGCTTTTACAGGCCAGCTTAAGTGGCTTTACTTGCTCGCAGGTAAAGGGCGTTAGCTCGCCAAACCAGTCGTTTAAACCACCTGCGCTGTTTAACACCTCAAAAAATACCGGCGCGTGGTCTTCCATTACTGCGCGGCGAGTTTCTTGCCAAACCCTTTCAGCGGTGAGTTCGCTTAACATGCCCGATTTGACCATTTGTTGCATCAGAGTTTGTGTTTCTGGGGCAACCGCAAAGCCTATCTTATGATAACGCGCCGCAAAGCGGGCAACCCGAAACACACGCAGCGGATCTTCACTAAACGCCGCCGAAACATGGCGTAAATTGCGTGCGGCCAAATCTTGCTGACCATTGTAAGGGTCAATGATTTGTCCGTCGGCGTCTTTGGCCATGGCGTTGATGGTTAAATCACGACGCAACAAGTCTTCTTCTAAGGTTACTTTCGGGCCTGCGTCGCACACAAAACCGGTATAGCCCTTGCCGTCTTTTTTTTCTAACCGGGCCAGGGCATGTTCATCTTTGGTTTGCGGATGTAAAAATACCGGAAAATCTTTGCCAACCCGGGTAAAACCGCGCTTTAGCATCATTTGTTCGGTGGCACCGGTGACCACCCAGTCTTTTTCAGTGACCGGGCGATTAAGCAGTTCATCGCGTACCGCGCCACCTACCAAATAGGTTTTCATAGATTACCGTATTTTTTGGTTATCAGAATGTAGAGGCAAATTATGCCTGATGCACAAAAAAAATGCCTGTAATGGCGCGGATGTTTTGACATATGTTCAGTCACTGGGTAGTTTTACTGGCGTATTTTCACACTTTTGAAGTTGATGCATGTATCTGAATTATTTCGGGCTCAATGATAACCCGTTCTCTATTGCTCCCAACCCCGACTACCTGTACATGAGCCCCCGGCACAAAGAGGCGTTGGCGCACTTAACCTTTGGTCTGCGTGAAAGCGGCGGGTTCGTTATGCTGACCGGCGAGGTGGGTACCGGCAAAACCACGGTATCTCGTAAGTTGTTACAGCAACTTCCGGATAACACTCAGGTGGCAATGATTCTTAACCCTACGCTCTCAGCACTTGAGTTGTTAGCCACGGTGTGTGATGAATTAGGCATTGATTATGAGCCGGGGCAGGGTAGCCTGAAATACTTCACCGACCATATTTTGACAAAGCTGGCCAATAATCATCAGGCCGGTTTTAATACGGTACTGTTAATTGATGAAGCGCAGCATCTGATGCCCGAGGTATTAGAACAGTTACGACTGCTGACCAACTTAGAAACCAACCGGCAAAAGTTGCTCAAAGTGGTTTTGATTGGCCAGCCTGAATTACAGCAACTGTTAAAGCGCAACGAATTACGACAACTGGCACAGCGCATTACCGCGCGCTATCACTTGTTGCCGCTAAGCGCCCCTGAGGTCAGTGCATATATGGGTCATCGTCTCAATGTGGCGGGGGGCGATATTAACTTATTTAGCTCAGCCACGGTACGCACTGTTCATCGTATTACCGCGGGGATTCCCAGGGTCATTAATTTATTATGCGATCGCGCTTTAACCCTGGCTTACACCGCGCAACAAACGGTGGTTCAAAAGCATTTGTTTCTAGCGGCGGCCCGTCAGATTCTTGGTGAAGATGTTGTTGAACAGCGTTTCGAGGGGCGCAGCAAAGCCTGGCTGGTTATTACGTTTGTCAGCGCGTTGGTGGCCGGATTTGTACTAGGAAGCACCTATGTCTGAACTACGCCGTATTGAAGAACTAGAGCCGGGCATGGTGATTGTCCAGATAACCCAGCAAAATGGGCCGGTAAAAATTCGCAAATCAGGCTTGGTAACCAGTCAGAGTATGGTACACGGGTTAGCCGAGATGGGCGTGCAAGAGGTACAAATTGACCCATCGCAAACGGTTGAAGTTGAACAGCCAGTAGCAAGCCGAACCCAAACGCAGCAACTGTTGCGTGGCGATCACGATACCCGCCGCACCCAGGACACACAGTTGTCAGACCAATTTAACCGCAGTTTGTTTTTACCCACCTTACAAGGGCTGCAGTCGCCATGGCGTCGCACCGTGAAACGGGCGGGGCAGTTTGTTGCTATTGCGGCACTAGGCTTGCTGCTGGGGTTTGCCGGTGGTAGCGCATCAGGGTGGTGGCCAGCATTATGGTCAACGCAGACATTAATCGCTCAGGCTGATAAACCATTACCGGTGGCGCAACAAAAGCCGGTACGCCCCGCACCCGATATAGCACAGGTAACCCGCGAGGCAGCCGCCTTGTTAACACCGGGCCCCGAATCTGCTCAAGTTCCGACAGAATCTGTTTCTGGTGGCCAGGGTACAGCTGATTCAGATACCGCTTTTGACCAACAAAACCAGCAACAAACAGACACCCCGAAGCAACGGGCTCAAGCTGACGCTGAGTCAACGGTAAAGGCGCAAACAAGCGAGACTGACGACTATGCCGGTAAAGTGCTTAATAAACCGGCGCAAAGTAATAATTCAAATGTGTCGCAAGAACTGCTCGAAAAATTTAATAAAGCCATTGATGAGTTAGACAGTTCGCCGGCAGATACCACTACATCGCGTGAGTCCATTGAAGTTTCAGACACCATTCCAAGAGTAGATGAACTTCCGGCCCGGCTATTGACTCGTTTGCCCGCCATGAAGTTTTCAGCTCATATGTATGCCAGTAATCCGGTGGACAGGTGGGTAAGAGTTAATGGTTCACAGCGCGGCGAAGGTGACTGGATCGCCGATAATGTGCAGGTAATAAAAATTGAGGGCCGACGGGTGATTTTGTCGTTTCAGGGCGAACAGTTTAGTATGGCCGCCCTGACCGACTGGTGATCATTAACCGGGCAGCTGGTGAATAAATACGTCCCGAAAAAATTTTGGTAAGTTAATACCAAAATCGTCGGGACGAACCGCGGCTTCAATCCGGTCGTTGGCCTTTGCCAAATCTACTCGCTTGACTTCGCTGTAATTATTGCTGTGCATACTATAAAACGTCATTACTACCGGCTTGTGCATTTCATCAGAGTTAGATTGCACGACCATCGCCAGGCGTCCGCTGTTAAGCTTGACCAACGACCCCACCGGATGTACCCCCAGGCTTCGGATAAACTGACGCACCAGATTCTGATCTAACCCCTCATTTGCCGTTAACCGTTTCATCGCTACCGCAGCAGTTACGCCCCGTTGATGCGTGCGATTTGATATCATGGCATCGTAAGAGTCGACGATTGCGGCCATTCTGGCAAATATTGAAATCGCATCATTTTGAAGCTTATTGGGGTATCCACTGCCGTCTACCCGTTCATGATGTTGCGCGATAATATCGGTGACACTGGCATCAAGGTCTGAAAAATGACTGACCAGCGCCAGACCTTTTGGTACGTGAGACTGTATGGTTTGCCAGTCTTTTTCAGACAACACGGCATCCTTGTGCCGAAAATGTTCAGGAATCATCGACATTCCTACATCCATAAGTAACGCACCCGTGCACAATGTATCGATGGTAGCGCGGTCATAGCCCTGGTGGCGAGCAAATATAGCCATCAAAATACTGCAGTTTATTGAATGTTCGAGCATATATTCGTCAGTGTTTTTAATCATAGTCAGACATGCCAACGCATCCTGATTTTCAAATACGCCATCAATAATATGCTGAGCCAGTTGTTCCGTCCCGGCGATGTCATCTGCTGAACGGCTTTTTAACTGTTCAAGGACCCCTCTTTGGATAGAGATCGCTTCGGTGTACAGAGTATTGGCCTTTGCCAGCCCGGCGCTGGTGACAGGTTTTGCAGATTTGCTGTTACTGCCACCCAAACGGCTGCGTGCGTAATCTACCTCAACACGCACAATGCCTTTTTTGCGTAACTGTTCAATAACGTTCTGAGTTTTTACCAGACCACCAGAACGCACCCGCATCGTACCTGTTTGCTCAACAACCTGACTGACATACATTCCTGGTATTAATTCATCAATAGAAATGTCTTTGAGCATTAAAAATCCTTTTGAAAACCGTCGCTGAATCTATTTATCTGATGAACCGTAGTGGGTTAATCATCTACCGAAAACTAAGATAAAACGAGACCGCGACCGCTGTACTATCAATATTTATTGGCAATTATAGAGGATTTATAACCAAACAGGTTCGTTATCTTCATACTTTTCAATCTGACCCTCATGCTCAAGCGTCTGGCCTATGGCATCAAGCCCCTTCAGTAAGTTTTGTTTGTGCTGCCCAGCGATGTCAAAACTAAACTGATGGTCAGCTACGCTAACCGTCTGATTGGGTAAGTCGACATGAATTTCGGCCTCTGGCTGAGCGTTAACGTGGTCAAATAAAGTGTCCATTTGTTCATTGCCAAGGGCCACCGGTAATAACTGATTATTAATGCAGTTGCCATAAAAAATATCGGCAAAACTGGTGGCAATAATAACCTTAAACCCATAGTCGGCCAGCGCCCAGGGAGCGTGTTCACGGCTAGAACCGCAGCCAAAGTTTTCGCGGCATAGCAAAATACTGGCGTGCTGATACTCGGGCATATTTAGCGCAAAATCAGGATTTAGTTCTTGCTCGTTCAGATCAAGATATCGCCAGTCATGAAACAAATGTTTGCCATAACCCGCGCGAGTAACACCGGTTAAAAATTGCTTCGGAATAATTTGGTCGGTATCTACATTTGCCTGGTTGAGCGGGGCAGCGCGACCAGTATGGGTACTGATTCCAGTGGTGGTTGTCATGCGTTACTCCTGAAAATCTCTGACATCGGCAAAATGACCGCGTAGTGCAGCGGCAGCAGCCATGGCCGGGCTAACCAAATGGGTACGGGCGCCACGGCCCTGACGGCCTTCAAAATTACGGTTACTGGTGGAGGCGCAGCGATCGTGCTTTTGCAAAACATCATCGTTCATACCCAGGCACATTGAGCAACCCGGTAGCCGCCACTCAAAGCCCGCCTGTAAAAATATCTGGTCTAAGCCTTCAGCTTCAGCCTGCCGCTTTACTGCGGCTGAACCCGGTACCACAATAGCCGTTACGTTATCGGCAACTTTGCCTTGTTGGGCAATACTGGCCGCTGAACGCAAATCTTCAATACGGCCATTGGTGCACGAGCCAATAAAGACCTGATTAATAGCAACGTCAGATAATTTTGTCCCTGCCTGTAATCCCATGTAATCCAATGCTTTGGCTGCGCTTTCGCGTTCGCTGGCGTCGGTAAAGTCATTCGGAGCAGGAATGGGAGTGTTAACGCCAATTACCTGGCCCGGATTTGTGCCCCAGGTTACCTGCGGCGCAATATCACCTGCTTTTAGCGTAACAACTTTGTCAAACTGAGCCTCAGCATCGCTGTACAATGTCTGCCAATATGTTTTGGCGTCCTGCCAGTGGGATTCGGTAGGTGCGTAATCACGGCCTTGCAAATAAGCAAAGGTTGTCTCGTCAGGCGCAATCAGACCGGCCTTAGCGCCCGCCTCAATACTCATATTGCAAACAGTCATGCGTTCTTCCATCGACAATGCGCGTATTGCATCACCAGCATATTCAATAACATAGCCTGTAGCGCCAGCATGTCCGATACGGCCAATAATTGCCAGTACAATATCTTTGGCCGTAGTACCCGCGGCCAGTTGTCCATCAACCTGAATTAACATGCTTTTGGCTTTGCTTTGTTTCAGGGTTTGGGTTGCCAGTACATGTTCGACCTGCGACGTACCAATACCAAAGGCCAGCGCTCCAAAAGCGCCATGGGTAGCAGTGTGTGAATCGCCGCATACTACGGTCATTCCGGGCTGAATTAACCCCAGCTCTGGCCCCATAACATGCACGATACCTTGCTTTTGATGACCTACGGCAAACAGTTCAATACCATGTTCGGCGCAATTATTGGCCAGCGTCTGTAACTGCAGGGCATTTTGCGGACCACAGGCATCCAGTGCCAGTGAGCGTGTGGAGATACTATGATCCATCGTCGCAATAGTGCGATCGGGCCGGCGAACTTTACGATTTTTTTCCTTTAATCCGGCAAAGGCCTGGGGCGAGGTGACTTCGTGAATTAGGTGACGGTCGATATACAACAGGTTATCGTCCCCCGGCGCCTTAATAATATGGGCATCGTAGACTTTGTCATACAGTGTTTTAGCCATATTGACTATTGCTCCTGTGATGAAATGAACTGCACCACAGCGTTACCCACTTCGACGGTCGTGGCGGCGCTTTGCTGCTTATCTTCGGTTAATAATTCGCGGGTAAGTACACCGGCTTCCAGGGTTTTTACTACGGCTTGCTCAATAGCATCGGCGGCTTCGTTCTGTCCCAAACTAAAGCGTAGCATCATGGCTGCGGATAAAATCTGAGCAATAGGGTTGGCGATGTTTTTTCCGGCAATATCTGGCGCCGAGCCACCCGCGGGCTCATACAAACCAAAGCCTTGTTCATTAATGCTCGCAGAAGGCAGCAAACCCATCGACCCGGTCATCATGGCGCACTCATCAGAGATAATATCGCCGAACAAGTTTGAACACAGCATGACATCAAACTGTGCCGGGTTTTTCATTACCTGCATGGTCGCATTATCTATATAAATATGTTCCAAAGTGACGTCCGGGTATTGCGCGGCGACCTCTTCGGTGACCTCGCGCCATAGCCGGCTGGTTTGCAGCACATTCGCTTTGTCGACCGATGCTACTTTTTTGCCACGTAACCGGGCGGCTTCAAATGCGGCGACGGCAATCCGGCGAATCTCTTTTTTACTGTAACGCATGGTGTCAAAGGCGTACTCATGTTCACCTTCGCCTTCCCGGCCCTTAGGCTGACCAAAATAAATACCGCTGGTCAGCTCTCTGACCACCAGAATATCGACGCCACTTGCCGCTATATCTGCGCGCAAAGGACTTAAATGCTCTAAGCCAGGATAAATACGCGCTGGCCGCAAATTACTGAACAAATCAAAATGTTGGCGCAATGTTAGCAGTGCTGCCCGCTCTGGACGCTGCTCAATAGGTAATGAATCCCATTTTGGTCCTCCAATAGAACCAAACAGGATAGCATCTGCCTGCTCACACCCTTGCAATGTTGCTGTAGGCAAAGCTTCGCCTGCGGTATCGATGGCATAGCCACCCACGGGATGCTCGTTAAGCTCAAAGGTAATATTGAAGCGCGCACTAACAGCTTGCAACACTCTGTGGGCTTGCTGCATTACTTCCGGGCCAATTCCGTCGCCCGCCAAAACGGCTATGTTAAATGACTTCATTTTATACCTGCTACAGTGTCGTGTTGCTGTCGATGCTGGTCAATCTGATCAGCCACATAAGTGTTATTGAGAACATAAATCAGCGCATTAACGCCAGCTTCTACAATGTCGGTGGCCAGTCCGCGCCCGTGAAAACGCCGGTTGTTATATTGAGCAATAACACTGACCTGCGCCAGAGCATCGGCCCCTTCACCTTTTGAATCCAGAGTAAAATCGACAATTTCGATATCCTGGTGGCCCAGAATATCCATAATAGCTTCATAGGCGGCGTTCACCGGACCATTGCCCGTGGCGCTGCGGGTAACCAGAGTGTCACCCACCTGCAACCGTACTGTCGCGCTGGGAATGATTTCATGGCCGCTGGTGGCCTGTAGGTACGACAATTTGTAAAACGCTGACTCATGTTTTTGTTTATCAAAGAACAACAATGCTTCTAAATCGTAATCGTATACGGTTCCCTTGGTATCGGCTAGCTGCAAAAAGTCGGCGTAAACAGCTTCTAAATCGTAGTCAGATTCGCTGTAGCCCAGCTCTTGCAGGCGGTGTCGAATAACATGGCGCCCCGAACGAGAGGTTAGATTCAGATTGTTTTTGTTAATTCCTACGCTTTCGGGGGTCATGATTTCGTAGGTGTTCTGCGCTTTAAGCACCCCGTCCTGGTGTATACCTGAAGAGTGACTAAACGCATTTGCGCCCACAATAGCTTTGTTGGCTTGCACCGGCATACTGCACAACTGACTGACGAGTTTTGAGGTACGTGAAATTTCGTTAGACTTGATATTGGTGGTTAACCCCAGCATTGACTCCCGGGTTTGTAGAATCATCGCAATTTCTTCTAAAGCACAGTTTCCGGCGCGCTCGCCAATTCCATTGATGGTGCTTTCAACCTGCCGGGCTCCGGCTTCCACAGCGGCCAGTGAGTTAGCCACTGCCAAGCCTAAATCGTTGTGACAGTGCACTGAAATTATCGCCTGATCAATATTGGGTACCCGGTTAAACAGCTGCGTAATAATTCCCCCAAACTCGGTAGGCGTGGTATAGCCTACAGTATCGGGAATATTAATGGTGCCGGCGCCGGCGGTAATAGCGGCTTCCACCATGCGGCACAAATAGTCAATATGCGTACGCCCCGCATCTTCACAAGAAAATTCAACATCGTCGGTATAGCGGCGGGCATGTTTTACCGCAGCCACCGCCATATCAACCACCTCATCCTGTGACTTACGCAGTTTGGCGTCTACATGTATAGCCGAGGTAGCAATAAACGTGTGAATACGAAACTGCTCGGCCACCTTAAGTGCCTGACCACAGGCGTCAATATCGGCTTTTACAGCCCGGGCCAAACCACACACCGTGGCGTTTTTGATCTGTCGGGCAATCATCTGAACCGAGGCGAAATCGCCGGGCGAAGACACCGGAAACCCCGCTTCAATAATATCGACACCTAAGCGCTCCAAAGCCAGCGCGATCTGAAGCTTGTCTTTGGCACTTAGGCTGGCAGACAATGCCTGCTCACCGTCTCGGAGTGTGGTATCAAAGATTTTGACTTGATTCGTCATGGCGTTGTCTCGTGGTTAATAGGCAAAAAAAACCCGTGCTAAGCACGGGTTTTTGGTGAAATTTGTTGCTGGTTGCAATCTACCCGTACAGTGCACCTGTCATAAGAAGGAGTAGAAGAAGATGGCGGCTTTTTACGCGAAACATTACATTCAATCTTGTGTTGCTAACCAGTTTGTGGCTTTCAATGTAACTATCTATGGTATGCAGGTCAACCTTTCTTTACATAGTTGCGAAATTTAATTTAACAAGTTCTCTTGCATCTTTCGTATAACAATGGTTTGACCAGTTACTTAGTTACGTTTAACTGTTTGTAAGGGGTACGAAAATGGGTCCAGTTGATGGTAGAAGCCAGCAAAATTTCCCGTAGTGTGAGCGGGCGGGGCGGCACAGGGCCTTTATGGTTCCATTGATGGCCGCAACACGCGGCGGTGACAAAGGTTTTATTGGGACGACAAAGTTGGCGCTGTGAATAGGTATCAGATTCTGGCTCTGCGGCTTTACCTTCTAGGGTAAACCACCCGTGCTTATTAGTATGCAGCAACGATTTTTCAGGCAGCACCCGGTCTATTGAGTCCAGTTCAATATGTCCTTGTGACAGTTCTTGTACCCAAACACAAACCACCAGACCGTGGGCTGAGTAGCGACTAAGCCATTGCTGATTGGCGGCCAGATTTACATTTAATGCTGGATTCTTTTTTCGCTGATTGGCGGTCCAGGTGGCATTGTGAGTGTCTAATGCCAGCGGCGTAATATTTGATGCCATAAAATAGGCGGCCCGGCGAATGTGATAAGACAAGCCTTTGAGCCGTTGCTGTAAGCGGGCAATATTACTTTGCTGCGTATTAGCTAAGGAAAACAGCTCACGTTCGTACAATGCCGTGCAAAGCTCGGTGTAATAAGCGGGGGCGGTATCTAATTGATGTTGAGCAACAAAAAAATTGGTTTGATTAGAGTCTAAGCCAGATGCCATAGCCTGTAACGGGTTGACCACAGATAGGCTTAACCTAACAGGAAGCGAGGCCGGTAGCTATACTACCGGCATAAAAAGTCTTACTGACCTTTGATTTCTGAGCGACCACGATACGTTGCGGCGCTGCCCAGCGCTTCTTCAATACGCAGCAGTTGATTGTACTTCGCTACGCGGTCAGAACGGCATAATGAACCCGTTTTAATCTGACCGGCTGCGGTGCCTACCGCCAAATCCGCGATAGTAGCGTCTTCGGTTTCACCTGAGCGGTGCGAAATTACCGCAGTAAAGCCGGCTTCTTTGGCCATTTTGATAGCGTTCAATGTTTCGGTTAACGAACCGATTTGATTAAACTTGATCAAAATTGAGTTACCGATGTTGTTATCGATACCCCGCTTAAGAATTTTGGTGTTGGTTACAAACAAGTCGTCGCCGACCAGCTGTACTTTGTCACCAATCTTGTTGGTCAGACTGGCCCAGCCGTCCCAATCACTTTCGTCCAAACCGTCTTCAATTGACACAATTGGATATTGATTGGCAAGATCGGCCAGATAGTCACCAAATTCTTCAGAATTGAAGCGCTTGTCTTCACCAGAAAGCACATAGCTGCCGTCTTTGTAAAACTCAGAAGCGGCGCAATCTAAGGCTAAAGTGATGTCTTCATTCATTTTGTAGCCAGCATTTTCAACCGCCTCTACAATGACAGCCAGAGCTTCAGCATTAGAGCTCAGGTTTGGTGCAAAACCACCTTCATCGCCTACGGCAGTGCTCAGGCCTTTGGCAGATAGTACTTTTTTCAGTGCATGAAATATTTCAGCGCCCATACGCAAGGCTTCTTTGAAGCTGGCAGCACCGACAGGCTGTACCATAAACTCCTGAATATCTACATTGTTGTCAGCGTGCTCACCACCATTGATGATGTTCATCATCGGAACTGGCATAGAATACTGACCTGAGGTCCCATTTAAGTCGGCGATGTGCTCGTAAAGGGCTACTTTTTTATAAGCAGCGGCGGCTTTGGCCACGGCCAGAGAAACCGCCAGAATAGCATTGGCCCCTAGAGTTTCTTTGTTCTCGGTTCCATCAAGCTGCAGCATAATGTCATCGATATCACTTTGGGCGGTAGGATCTTTGTCTACCAGTGCCGGAGCAATAACATCATTAATGGCTGCAACCGCTTTGGTCACACCCTTGCCCAGGTAGCGACTGGTATCGCCATCGCGCAACTCAAGTGCTTCACGAGAACCGGTTGATGCACCTGAAGGCGCAGCAGCACGACCCATGTCACCATTGTCCAGATAAACATCTGCTTCTACCGTAGGATTACCACGAGAATCCAGAATTTCGCGTCCAACTATGCGACTAATTTTCGCCATGTTTTTTCCTCAACGTTTATGGGGCACCAACGGGAGAGTAAAATGCCCCTATTATTAGAAACTAGTGATTTTCTTTTTGATACTGGCCCGCCGCGGCTACAAAACCGGTAAATAAAGGGTGACCATCACGCGGCGTAGAAGTGAATTCGGGGTGAAACTGACTCGCGACAAACCAAGGATGTTCGGGTATTTCGATAACTTCTACAAGGCGTTTATCAGTGGACAAACCACTTACCTTCAAACCAGCGTGTTCAATTTGGTCACGCAGATTGTTGTTAACTTCATAACGATGACGGTGACGTTCGTAGATAGTGTCAGAGCCATACATCGTATGGACCTTGGTGTCAGGAATCAAATGACACAGCTGGCTACCCAGACGCATAGTACCCCCTAAATCTGAAGCTTCGGTGCGCACCTCGGTACTGCCATCGGCATCCAGCCACTCGGTAATAAGGCCCACCACCGGAAACGGGCTGTTTGGATCAAACTCGGTACTGTTGGCGTTTTCCATACCGGCCACATTGCGGGCAAATTCAATCAGCGCAACCTGCATCCCCAAACAAATACCTAAAAACGGAACATTATTTTCCCGGGCATAGCGCACGGCTGCAATTTTACCTTCAACGCCGCGTTCCCCAAAGCCGCCAGGTACCAAGATAGCATCAAGCCGCTCAAGAATTTGTGTGCCTTTAGATTCAACGTCCTGGGAATCAACGTGATGAATATTGACTGCCAGACGGTTTTTAAGGCCCGCATGTTTTAAGGCTTCATTGACTGACTTGTAGGCATCGGCTAATTCTACATACTTACCCACCATACCAATGTTAATTTCGGCCGTTGGGTTAGACTCGGCATAAAGCACCTGTTCCCATTCGGTCAGGTCGGCCTCTTTACAGTCAAAACCAAAACGGTCAACGACTAACTGGTCCATACCCTGGGCCTTTAGTGCCGCCGGAATTCGATAAATACTGTCGACATCTTTAAGTGAAATAACCGCTTTGTCGATAACATTGGTGAACAGCGCAATTTTAGAACGCTCGGTGGCAGGCAGTGCGCCAACAGAGCGACACACCAAAATATCAGGCTGAATACCAATAGAACGTAATTCTTTTACCGAATGCTGTGTTGGTTTGGTTTTTACCTCGCCCGACGCGGGCATGTAAGGCACTAACGTCAAGTGCATATACATTGCCCGTTCGCGTCCTACTTCGGTACCCAGCTGTCGAATCGCTTCTAAGAATGGTTGCGATTCGATATCGCCAACGGTACCGCCCACCTCAACAATCGCCACCTCGTGTCCTTCGGCGCCTTCAATTACCCGCCGTTTTATCTCGTTGGTGATATGGGGAATAACCTGAATAGTGGCCCCCAGATAATCGCCCCGGCGTTCACGTTTAAGCACCTCTTCATAAACCCGTCCAGTGGTAAAGTTGTTGCGTTTGCTCATGCGGGTACGAATAAAACGTTCGTAGTGACCCAAATCCAAATCGGTTTCGGCACCGTCGTCGGTGACAAAAACCTCACCGTGCTGAATGGGGCTCATTGTTCCTGGATCTACATTGATGTAAGGGTCCAGCTTTAGCATTGTGACGGTAAGACCACGCGCTTCAAGAATTGCAGCTAATGAAGCAGCAGCAATACCTTTACCGAGCGATGATACAACACCACCTGTGACGAAAATATAGTTTGTCATGCGAAACCTAAGGCGTTGGAATGTATGGGTAATGTGTGCTGACAGACGAAAGAGGTGCCTGCAACACTTAGACGGCGCAATAGTATACCGAAAGACCTTAGCGCAAACAATCGGTTTGCCCGGGTTTTAGGCCGGTCATTTTACCAATGCGCCGGCGGTACAGGCTTTCCAGGGTTTATTTATGACCGACTCAGCCGTTTGAGGGTATACAGGAAATCCAAGGCCTGACGAGGTGATAAATCGTCAGGATTGAGGTTTTCCAAGGCATCATCTAAAGCACTGGACACAGGCTCAAAAGGCAGCTGTGCCTGCGCATCAGCAGATTTGGGTGTACTGACACACACAGAATTGTCAGATTCGTCACGACTGGCTTCCAGTTCGGTTAGTTTACGGCGGGCAGCAGCAATAACACTTTGCGGTACACCCGCTAGTGACGCCACCTGCAGGCCGTAACTTTTGCTGGCCGCGCCGGTTTCAACACTGTGCATAAATCTAATGGTTTCATCATGTTCGATGGCATCAAGATGCACATTTACCACATTGTCGTAATGGTCAGGCAACTGCGTCAGCTCAAAATAGTGGGTAGCGAACAAAGTATAGGCTTTAACTTTGGTGGCCAGATGATGCGCACACGCCCAGGCCAGAGACAACCCGTCGTACGTACTGGTACCCCGACCAATTTCATCCATCAGCACCAGTGAGTTTTCAGTGGCATTGTGCAAAATATTGGCGGTCTCAGTCATCTCGACCATAAAGGTAGAGCGGCCTGAAGCCAGGTCATCAGACGCCCCTATGCGGGTGAAAATGCGGTCAATTTTGCCGATGCAGGCGTCTTGTGCCGGTACAAAGCTACCAATGTAAGCCATCAATACAATAAGTGCAGTCTGACGCATGTACGTGGATTTACCGCCCATATTAGGTCCGGTAATAATCAGCATTCGGTGGTCATTATCCAGTGTAAGCGGATTTGCAATAAAAGGCGCATCCATCACGCTTTCAACAATAGGGTGACGACCTTCCTGATAACAAATTTTAGTATCGTCACTTAATTCAGGGCGATGCAACTGCAGCACTTCGGCACGCTCGGCCAGACATTGAATAACATCCAGTTTTGCCAGCGCAGCGGCGCTGTCGATAAGCCGGGTTAATTGGGGCAAAAAGGTCTCGAATAATTGTTCGTATAGCTGTTTTTCTAGTGCCAACGCACGACTTTGGCTGGTCAGTACTTTGTCTTCATGCTCTTTAAGTTCGGGGGTAATAAAGCGCTCGGTGTTTTTCAGGGTTTGCCGGCGAATATAATCTGCAGGCGCATGCTGACTTTGCGCACGGCTAATCTCAATAAAAAAGCCGTGTACCCGATTATAACCTACTTTTAAGGTGGCAATACCGCTGCGCTCGCGTTCGCGTAGCTCAAGCTGGTCAAGATAGTCGGTGGCACCTTGTGACAATGCGCGTAGCTCATCAAGCTCGCTATCAAACCCCGGCGCAATTACACCCCCATCACGCAATACCACTGGCGGGTTGTCGATAATTGCGCGGTTGAGCAAATCCTGTAATTCAGGAAATTGGCCAATGTCTTCGCGCAGGGTGTTTAACAACGCATTGTCAAAGGTTGCCAGAACATCTTGCAGCTCGGGCAAAATATTAAAAGCGCTGCGCAAGCGGGCAAAGTCGCGGGGACGGGCAGAGCGCAAAGCCAGGCGCGCCATAATGCGCTCAATATCACCAATTTGTTTAAGCAGGTCGGTAATAGGATGATCGGGTTGGTCGATTAGCACCGAAATAGCATTCTGGCGGCTTATTAGTTCGTGCCGATCAGTAATTGGCGCGTGCAGATAACGTTGCAACAACCGGCTGCCCATGGCTGTGGCGGTGGTATCCAGAATACTAAACAGAGTGTGTTCGTGATTACCGCCCATATTTTGGGTAATTTCTAAATTGCGGCGGGTGGCCGCATCCAATTGTACCCGATGTTCCTGCACCTCTTTTTGAAGTGAGTTGAGATGCGGTAATGAGGCGCGCTGGGTATCTTTTACATATTGCAAAATACATCCGGCACAACCTAGCCCAAAGGTAAGATCTTGTACTCCAAAGCCGTTTAAATCTTTGGTGTTAAACTGCTTGGTAAGCTGACCAAATGCTGAGCTTTGATCAAATTCCCACTCTGGACGCCGGCGTATCCCTTTGCGCCGCTCAATTAGCGGCATAGAGGCAAAGTCGTCGGGATATAATAGCTCGGCTGGGTTTAAGCGCTGCAGTTCGGCCAGCAAGGCTTCATCGCCTTTACATTCAAGGACCAAAAAACGACCATTGGTAATATCTAACGTGGCCAGACCGTAAAGCTCATTACTGCCACACACCGCCGCCAGCACGTTGTCCTGCCGTTCTTCTAACAAGGCTTCATCGGTTACCGTGCCAGGGGTAATAATACGCTGAACCTGGCGTTCGACCGGGCCTTTGCTGGTAGCGGGATCGCCTACCTGTTCGCAAATAGCCACCGATTCACCCGCTTTTACCAAACGTGCCAGATAACCTTCGACCGCGTGGTAGGGCACCCCGGCCATAGGAATTGGATTACCGCCTGACTTTCCCCGGGCAGTTAAAGAAATATCCAGTAACTGAGCCGCACGTTTGGCGTCTTCGTAAAACAATTCGTAAAAATCGCCCATACGGTAAAAAAGCAAAATATTGGGGTGCTGCGCCTTAATAGTAAGGTATTGACGCATCATGGGAGTATGTTGTTCCAAAAGAGCCTCGGTATTGTGTATTACATGGGTACCATAGATGTGCATCAGAGAATGAAATGGTACACTTCGAACAATTCTTTATCAGCGGAGTATTATTACTATGAGCCAGGTTTTTGCAACCACCGGCAACGATGCTGAGCAGCTTGAAATGATATCACAAATAGGGGCGTACTTAAGAGCGCAAAACGCGACAGTGGCCTGCGCCGAGTCGTGCACCGGTGGCGGGTTAGCCTATGCACTTACCTCGGTGGCGGGAAGTTCAGACTGGTTTGAGCAGAGTTTTACTACCTATTCAAATTCAGCAAAACAGTCTTTGCTGGGCGTGTCGCAGTACACACTTGAACAACACGGCGCGGTGTCGGCACAATGTGTCGAAGAAATGGCGCGCGGGGTGCGTGAGCGCAGTCAGGCAGCGGTAGGGTTAAGTACCAGTGGCATTGCCGGCCCGGGTGGGGGCAGCGTTCAAAAACCGGTAGGAACAGTATGGTTTGCGGTTGCCGATGCCACGCAAACACGGTCGGTTAGTCATTGCTTTGACGGCGATCGTGCGCAAGTACGCCAGCAAGCTATTGGATATGCACTCGAATTACTGCACCACAGACTAGTTGAAATAAACTCGCAAGCTTTGTAGGTTAAGAAAAACCAACAGAACACTTGAAACTGTATGCTTATACAGTATAAAATGCAGGCATTGAAATTAAAGTTATCAAGCGTGGTCAGCGCAGGGGCGCTGTAATAACCCACCGCTTCACTTCTAGAGGAAGTATTTGTGGACGACAATAAATCAAAGGCGCTTACTGCCGCGCTTGGCCAGATAGAAAAGCAGTTTGGTAAAGGCGCTATTATGCGTTTGGGTGACAACCAGGGCATGGACATAGAGTCTATTTCTACCGGGTCATTAAGTATTGATATTGCTTTAGGTATAGGTGGCCTGCCATGCGGGCGGGTAGTAGAAATCTATGGTCCTGAATCATCAGGTAAAACGACATTAACCTTGCAGGTTATTGCTGAAGCGCAGAAAACAGGCAAAACCTGTGCGTTTGTTGATGCTGAGCACGCGCTAGATCCTATCTATGCAGAAAAACTGGGCGTTAACATTGACGAACTGTTGGTATCACAGCCTGACACCGGTGAGCAGGCCCTTGAAATTTGCGACATGCTGGTGCGATCTAATGCGGTAGACGTGGTCATTGTCGACTCGGTTGCTGCATTAACCCCTAAAGCCGAAATTGAAGGCGACATGGGCGACTCTCACGTGGGTCTGCAGGCGCGTTTAATGTCTCAGGCTTTGCGTAAACTGACGGCCAACATCAAGCGTTCAAATACGCTGGTTATTTTCATCAACCAGATTCGTATGAAAATTGGGGTGATGTTTGGTAACCCAGAAACCACCACCGGGGGTAACGCGCTTAAGTTTTACTCTTCAGTACGTCTTGATATTCGTCGTATTGGCGCGGTAAAAGAAGGCGACGAAGTGGTTGGTAACGAAACCCGTGTTAAAGTGGTGAAAAACAAAGTAGCACCGCCGTTCCGCCAGGCTGAATTTATGATTCGTTATGGTGAGGGTATTAGCAAAGAAGCTGAGCTGATTGACCTGGGTGTTAAACAAAAACTGGTTGATAAAGCCGGTGCCTGGTACAGCTACAAAGGCGATCGTATTGGTCAGGGTAAAGCGAATGTTATTAATTTCTTAAAAGGTCACCCTGAAATAGCGAATGAAATTGAGAAGAAAATTCGTGAAGAGTTGTTGATGCCGAAAGTAAGTAAAGAGACCGATGCTGCTAAAGCCGATAAAGCGGACAAAGCCGAAAAAACTGTCAAAGATGTAAATGTGAAAGATAAAGAAGCGTAAGCTTTTTAGTTCTGGCATTAAGAATACCCGCAATCTGCGGGTATTTTTGTTTAAGGGGGATGAATGCACAACGAAGGCAAATATAAGCTGTGGGCTGATTGACAGAGATTGATAGCTATAGCCTGAGTAACACAACACTTGAAAAACTGAAAATAGAAAATTTAAAGCAAGCTATTTTTTTCTATTAAAAAAGCGATATGGCATTGTATGTATTCAGCCAAGAGACTGTAAAATATTTTGTGTAAATGGCTGATTGCACTGTTAAATCCGATCTTGGTACATGATCTCGAATTGCGCC